>SCOI01000021.1 GCA_005503085.1 Burkholderiales bacterium C2
GGCGGGGGAGGCGGGCTAGGGTGCAGGCAGATCATCTGTGAGAGAATTCTTCAACTATTCATTGATCTATTCTCAATCCATCCAAATGACTGCCTCGGCTCGGCTAGGTAGCACCCCTGCGGCTCAGGATATTGAACGCATCCTGAGAGTGGGGCCGAAGTCCGCCGCGCAGCTGCTGGCGGCCCTGGGAATCAGCCAGCCAACGCTTTCACGAACTATTCAACAGCTGTCGCAAACGGTCACCAGTTTCAGGATTTCTGGAGACCGCACACCCAGGTATGCGCTGCTGCGCCCGCTGCCTCTGGGGCTCAAGCCGCGGCAACGCATTTACCGCCTCATCAGCAGCGGCCAAATCGAGCCCTTCGCCGACATCGAGTTCCTCAGCGGCGGCGCCACGCTGGAAAGGAGGGGCAAGCTCACTCGCTTGTACGAGGGCTTGCCGCCCTATATGTCTTTCGCGGCACCATCGGGATTCCTGGGTCGTCAGCTCGCGCATGAGGCCGCGAAGAGTCCGGCCTTCCCCACCAGCCTCAAGGACTGGGGCGACGACCACCGTGTGGCCTGGCTGTTCACGCGAGGCCTGAACCTGCCCGGCAATCTGGTGTTTGGTGACGCCCCGCTCCAGATGGAGATGGACGGGCGGCCCGCGACACCAGCCGAGGAAAAGCTCGAGCACTACACAGCCATGGCCACGGCGCTGCGCGGCGCCACCTATGGCTCCAGCGCCGGCGGCGAGCAGCCGAAGTTTCTGTGGCTGAGTGAAGACGCGGGACATGTCATCGTGAAATTCGCCAAGCTCGGCAGCCGCATGGCCGAGCTGCTCCCGCTTGAGCATCTGGCCCTGCGGTCCTTGGCCGAGGTCGGGGTGCCCGCGAGCCGGACCCAGCTGATGGCGGCAGGCGACCATGTCTTCCTGGAAGTTCAGCGCTTTGACCGCATCGGGCTCAAGGGCAGGATCGGCATGCTCTCGGCCGGCGCGGTGGACGACGAGTTCTTCGGCATGCGGGACTCCTGGCCGGAGTTCGCCGCGCGCTGCGAGCAGGCGAAGTATCTGTCCGCGCGGGACGCCCGTCTGGTCGACACGATGGCCGCCTTCAGCGAGCTGATCGGCAACAGCGACAGGCATTTCGAGAACATCTCGATGCTGATCGGCGAGGACGGCGAGTACCAGGGCATCGCGCCGGCCTACGACATCCTGCCGATGCGCTACGCCTCCATCGGCGGCGGCCTGGACCCGGACCTGAGCCCTATCGAACCCAAGGTCGGCACCATCGGCGCCAAGCCCGAGGTGTGGACCCGCGCCGCCCAGGCCGCCGAGCGATTCTGGATCGCCGCGATGACCGAAGACCTGCCCGTCCCGCTGTCCCGCGAGATGCGCGAGCTGGCCCAGATCAACCTCCAGGCAGCTCGGGCGTTTGTGGCGCCGCTGTTGCCGAGTGGGTAGGCGTCGCGAAGCTATCTTGTCTAGGTGAGACTCATGCGCATATGGCTCTGGTTCACAACCGCAACCCTGGCTCACTTTCTGGTTAGCGCGACCGCCTTTTTGTGGGTATACAGCAATAGCTCGTCCGCGTTCGACGGGCATCATGTCTCGCGTGCCTGCGCCCTGCTGGCTGATGCCTTGTTCGCCGTCGCGTGGTTTCCCTTTGGCCACCTGCTAGTGGCGGCGGTCTCTCCCAAGCTTCTTCCAGGCTCTTGGGGTTGGTTGCCCGTTCTGGTCAATAGCATGCTCTGGGGCACAGCGGTGGTTGCAGCAGTTTGGTACAAGCGGCGACGGCCCTGATACGTTTGAGCTCATCAGCAAGCGCAGCAAAGAGCAGTGATGCAAGCCATGACCCCACCATTCCCGTCAATGACCCACCACCTTGAGCTTCGATTCGAACCCGACACGGATGGCACGGGTGAGCTGGTCGCCTCGGCCCGGTGTGAGAACTTTTCCGGCGCCGGGTCGGCTTGGTTTCATGAGTGGGAAGTCCGGGCCTTCGGTGCCAAGCTGCAATCGTGCTTCCCGCTGCTCCCGGGCACGGAACTGCGACTCGAAGGAGGGTATTGGGATTCCAGCTGCTCGCCAACCAGACTGAAGGACGTGCTGGTCGGCATCCGGATCTACCCGGTTGGCATTACTGGCGAGATCGGGGTTCGCTTGGAGCTGGGCGACGGAACGTATGAGCGTCAGCGGCCGGAGAGCCGTGGGCGCGCAAGCTTCGAGCTCGTGGCGACCTACGAGGACATCCAGAGATTCGGCGCGCAGATCCAGCTGCTGGTGCAGCCGACCGGCGGCACCGCCAGCCTCTATCGAAATGCCGCTTAGACGGTAGCAGGAGTGTTCCGTCGCATGAGTTCCCTCATCAAGACCTGACCCCCCGTCATCCCACCAGCGCGCGAGCAACCCCATGGCCAAATACCTGATCTCCTTCCCCAGCGCCGCGATGGTCGTGCCTGATGGTGAGTGGGAGGCCGTCGGCCGCGATGCTCATGCGGTGATCGACGAGGCGAAGGCCGCCGGCGTCTATGTCTTCGGCGGCGGCATCGATGAGGCCGTGCCGCCCGTGCTGGTCTCGGCCGACGGCACGGCGGCCGAGGGCGGCTATCCCTGGGCACCGGCGCTCAACGGCGGCTTCACCGTGCTCGAACTGCCCTCGCGCGAGGCGGCCATTGCCTGGGCCGCGCGCATCGCCAAGGCCTGCCGCTGCCAGCAGGAGCTGCGCGTCTTTCAGTTCGACCCGCAGTCCTGACAGGTCCCGAGCGGCCGCAGCTCATAAACTGCGCCGCATGTCGTCCCCGTCCACCGCCTCCCTGAGCCAGTTGATCCTATTGCGCGCCGTGCAGCGCCTGGAGGCACAGCAGGGGCCGCTGGACGACGCGCAGGCGATGCGCGAGGCTCATGCGCAGCAGCGCGCGATGCCGCAGCGCCTGCTGGCCCGGGCCGCCTGGCTGGCGCGCGAGCAGGGGCTGGATGTGGCGCTGGCGCAGTGGCGCGGCCGCCTGCCCTGGCTGGCGCTGGTGGCGGCCATGCTGATCGGTCTGCTGGGCTTTGGCCTGCTGCAGGCGGTGGTCGGTGGCCAGCGCCAGATCAACGCTGTGGCTGCGCTGCTGGCGGTGCTGGGGCCGCATCTGCTGAGCCTGGTGATGTGGCTGCTGATGCTGACGGTCGGCGGTCATGGGGGTGAGGGCGGTGGCCTGGCGTGCTGGCTGGCCTGCGCCACTGCCCGGCTGCCGGGCGGTACGCCCGCCCAGGCCCTGGTGCTGGAGGCCGGCCTCGATGTGCTGCGCCGCAAGAGGGGGCTGAGCGCCTGGGCGCTGGGTGCCGTCAACCATGCGATCTGGTCGCTGGCCCTGCTGCTGACGCTGGCCGGCCTGGTGTTCGCGTTTTCCTTTCTGGCCTACCGCCTGACGTGGGAAACGACGATTCTGGATGCCGGCTTCTTCGCCGGCTTTGCCCGCATCAGCGGCTGGCTGCCGGGGCTGCTGGGCTTTGCCACGCCGGAGCTGGGCGGCAGTGCCGATGACAACCGGGGCTGGGCCCTGTGGCTGCTGGGCTGCACCCTGGTCTATGGCCTGGGCCTGCGGCTGATCGCGCTGCTGCTGAGCGCCTGGCGCACGCGCCGCCTGCTCGCCGGGCTGGGCCTGGACAGCGAAGATCCGCAGCTGCGCCAGCTGATGCAGCGCTTTGCCTCGCTGGACGCCAGCGCCCTGCTCGACGCCGAGCACCACCGCGCGCCGCCGCCGCCCGCGCCGCCCGAGGGCGGGCGCGTGATGCAGGGCGTGGCCCTGCTCGGCTACGAGCTGCCGCTGTCCCTGCCCTGGCCGCCGGCTGGGCTGCCGGCGCCGCCGCTGGCCCTGCGAATCGCCGGCGCGGCCGAGGAGAAACGCCGCCTGCTGGCCCAGCTGCAAGACCTGGCCCCGCAGCGCCTGCTGCTGGTCTGCCATGGCCCGTCCAGCCCCGACCGCGGCACCGAGCGCTTTGTCCGTGAGGCCTTGCAGCGGGTCGGTGCCGGTGCCCTGCTGCTCAGCGGCGAGGCGGGCGCCGCGCGCTGGCGCAGCTGGGTGGCGGACTGCGCCCTGCCCCTGCAGGCGGTGTTCGACGCACCGGCGCCGGCGCGCGCCTGGCTGGAGGGGGTGGATCATGGCCGCTGAATTCCCGGCGCTGAACATCGCGGTGGTCGGCCACACCAATGCCGGCAAGACCTCGCTTCTGCGCACGCTGACGCGGCGTGCCGATTTCGGCGCGGTGTCCGACCGGCCGGGCACGACCCGCCATGTCGAGGCCATCACGCTGGACCTGGACGACGGCGAGCCAGCGCTGTGCTTTGTCGACACGCCGGGGCTGGAGGACGCGGTCGCGCTGCTGGATCATCTGCACGGCCTGGACGCCGCGCCGCCGCGAGCGCAACGCCTGCAGGCCTTTTTGCAGGGCGAGGCGGCCAGAGGACCCTTCGAGCAGGAGGCCAAGGTCTTGCGCGCGCTGCTGCAGGTCGATGCCGGCCTGCTGGTGATCGATGCCCGCGAAGACCCGGCCCTGCCCAAGTTCGCTGCCGAGCTCGAGATCCTGATGCTCGGCGGCCGCCCGCTGATGCCGGTGCTGAACTTCGTCCGCGAGCCGGCCGCGCAGGAGGCGGGCTGGCGCGCGCTGCTGGCGGCCCATGGCCTGCATGCGCTGCTGCGCTTCGATATCGTCGCGCCCTTTGTCGGCGCCGAGGCCCATCTCTATGGCGATCTCGGCGCCCTGCTGCCCGAGCGCCGCGCCCAGCTGGCGGGCGTGGTGGCGTTTCTGGAGCGCGAGCGCGCTGCCCGCCGCAGTGCCAGCCTGCGCCTGATTGCCGCCTCGCTGCTGGGCCTGGCGGCCTATCGCGAGGCCGCGCCCGGCCAGCAGCTGGACGATGAACACGCGCGGGCGGCCTTTGTGCGGGCCTTCCGCCAGACGGTCAACGCGCGGCTGCAAATCAGCCGGCTGCAGCTGCTGACCCTGCATGGCTTCGGAGCGGCCACCGCCGAGGCTGCCGAGCTGCCCCAGCTGGCCGGGCGCTGGGAAGCCGATCTGTTCAACCCCGAGCTGCTGAAGCAGGCCGGCCGCCAGTTCGGCACGGGTGCGGCAGTGGGCGGCGCCATCGGCGTGGTGGCCGATGTGGCGCTGGCCGGGCTCTCGCTGGGCGCCGCCGCCACACTCGGCGCGACCATTGGCGGTCTGGCCAGCCAGGGCCTGGGCCAGGTCGGTCGGCGCCTGGGCAACAAGCTGCGTGGTGTGCTGGAGCTGAGCCTGGAGGACGCGGCCCTGCTGCAGATTGCCGCGCAACACCTGACCCTGCTGCAGGGCCTGGAGCGGCGGGGGCATGCGGCGCTGGAGGTGATGCGCGAGAGCGCCGGTCTGGTGGTCGAGGGACAGCAGGCTGCGGATCTTCTGAGGACCTTGCGGCCGGCGCGCGGCCATCCCGAGTGGGCGGCTGGCCTGGCGCCAGAGCGTGCGCAGCAGGATTTGCTGGCGCTGCTGAGCGAGCTGCTGCCGGGCGAAGGCTGACCGGCCCCACCTGCGAGTAGCCGCTCGGCCCTCTGGGGCCAGGTCACTCTTGGAAACGGCCCAGCGAAGGATTTGAGAACCGAAGCGCTATCGGAGCGATCAGATGCAGATTCGTGACATTCAATCCGCTGAAATAGAAGCCGCGCGCCTGCTGTTGCTGGGGGCTGGTTGGAGCCGCAGCAAAATCGGCAGTACCGCCGAGTTCGCCCAGCTGCTGGCCCGCTCGCAGCGGGCGCTGGTGGCTGTGCAGGACGGCGCGGTCATCGGCTTCATCCGGGCCCTCACCGATGGTCTGACGAACGGCTATATCTCCATGGTGGTGGTGGCCGAAGACCGACGCGGCCAGGGCGTGGGGCGGGCCTTGGTCGAGGCCGTCATGGGCGAGGACCGCCAGCTGACCTGGGTGCTGCGCGCCGGGCGCGAGGGTGTTGCGGGCTTTTACGAGAAACTCGGCTTCAGGATGTCCGAGGTCGCGATGGAGCGGCCGGGTGTCAGGTCTTGAGCAGCGGTTCGTCGCTTGCCTGGCTGGGCGGCAATCAGGCTGCCTGTACTGCCAACTTCAGCCCCAGGGCCCTCAGCACCTTGGCGATGGTCGCCAACTCCGGATTGCCATTGGGAGACAGGGCACGGTAGAGCGCCTCGCGCGCCAGGCCGGTGTCGCGGGCCAACTGGGTCATGCCGCGTGCCCTGGCAATATCGCCCAGGGCCACCGCGATCATCGCCGGATCCCCGCCCGACTCATCCAGCATCGCCTGCAGATACTGGGCCATCGAGGCTTCGGAATCCAGAAACTCGGTCACATCGAAGTGGGTGAACACAACGGCGTTCTGCTTGCTCATGACTTACTCCTTGTCGTCCACCAGGGCCGCCATCGCCTTGGCCCGCTTGATATCGGCGACCTGGCTGCGCTTGTCGCCACCCACCAGCAAGAAGATCAGCTCGCGGCCCTGCCGCGTGAAATACAGCCGGTAGCCTGGCCCGACATCCACGTGCAACTCATGCACGCCATCCCCCACTGATTTCACATCGCCCAAATTGCCCTGTTCCACGATACGCAGACGGGCCGCGATGCGCAGCTGAGCCATGCGGCGAAAACTTCGGATTGCCTGACGATGAACATGCACTGTAACTCTTAAGTCACAATCCATCAGTCGCCCAGATCCACCAACGCCGCCAGCGCCACGCCGTCCAGGCCGGCCGGCAGCGCATAGTCCGCGATCACCCAGGCGCGCTGCGCGCCGTCGGCCGCCTCGGCCAGCAGCTCGCTGAGCACGCGGCCGGAGCGCGCGTCCAGCGCGGCATAGGGCGTGTCCAGCAAGGTCAGCGGTGCGCCGCTGGCTGCGGCCGCCACCAGGCCCAGCTTGCGCCGGCTGCCGGTGGACAGCATGTACATCGGCTTGTCCAGATGCGGACTCAGGTCCAGCGCCTCGATCAGCGCGGCCTCCAGCGCCGGCAGCCAGGTCGCCGCGAAGCGTCCCGCGCGCCGCTCGGCCAGCCAGGCGCGGGCGATCACTGGGTCGTGCGCCGGATCGGCCGGCTGCTCGAAGCTGCAGCTGGCCGTGTCGGCGCTGCGCAGGATTTGCCCGGCGCCGGGCGCCAGCTCGCCGGCGATCAGGCGCAGCAGGCTGGTCTTGCCGCGCCCGTCGCCGCCGCATATCAGGCTCAGGCCGGGCGTGAGCGCGAAGCTCAGATCGGTGAACAGCGGGGCGGCCTGGCCGGGAGGGGTGTAGGCCAGATGATGGGCTTGCACAAGAGCGTTCGGGCTGGGCATGGGGCGTGGCGAAAGCGCCCAGTTTATGTTCGCGCCGGTCAGGCCCGCCCTTACCATCGGGGCCAAGCAAGGAGCCCTTCATATGATCACCTGCCATCTCCGCTATGTGCTCGACCCGGCCAAGCTCAAGGAGTTCGAGCATTACGGCAAGCTCTGGATTCCGCTGGTGCGCAAGTTCGGCGGCATCCATCATGGCTATCTGCTGCCCTCGGAAGGGGCCAGCAATATCGCGCTGGCCTCGTTCTCCTTCCCCTCGCTGGCGGCCTACGAGCAGTACCGGATCCAGTCCTTCGATGACCACGAGTGCCAGGCCGCTTTCCAGTACGCCGAGCAGACGCGCTGCTTTCTCAGCTACGAGCGCACCTTCTTCCGCCCGGTGTTCGAGTGATGCGGGACATGCCTGCCCTCGCGCTCTCCCCCGTTTCCCTCGCCGACCTCGACGAGCTGCACGAATTCGAGCAGCGCAACCGCGCCTTCTTCGAGGCATGGATCAATGCTCGGCCCAAGGACTACTACACGCTCGACGGTGTGGCCCAGGCCATCGAAGCGGCGCGCTGTGATGCCGAGCAGGACCGGGGCTACCAGTTCCTGCTGCGTGAGGACGGGGTGCTGGCCGCCCGGGTCAATCTGAGCCAGGTGCGGCGCGCGCACTTCCACAGCGCCTCGCTGGGCTACCGGGTCGGCGAGCAGCACCAGGGCCGAGGCCTGGCCAAGGCGGCGGTGCGTCTGGCCATGCAGCAGGCCTTTGTCGAGCTGGCGCTGTGGCGGCTGGAAGCGACATCGCGTGTCGAGAATCCGGCCTCGATCCAGGTGCTGACGGCCAATGGCTTTGTGCAGTTCGGTCATGCCCGGCGCTGCTTCCAGCTCGGCGAGGCCTGGTTCGACCTGCTGCACTTCGAGGCGCATGCCAAACCCCGTTGAGCCTGCCCATGTTTTTTTCCACCCTCAAGCCTGTCCTCTACATCCAGATCTCGCCCGAGCGCATCACGCTGAAGAACCTGAAGACCGGCGAGCTGATCGCCGAGGTGCCCGAGATGGCGATCACCGCCGCACCGAAGCCGAAGATTCTGGCGGTCGGGCCGCAGGCGCGCCTGGCCTGCGCCGCGCAGGCGGCGCAGCTGCGCAACCCGTTTGCCCACCCACGCAGCCTGGTGTCCGATTTCACGCTCGCCGAGCAGCTGCTCCGCTACTACGTGCACCGCATCCGTGGCCAGGCTTGGCTGAGCATCGCGCCGCGCATCGTGCTCCATCCGCTGGGCCAGCCCGCCGGCGGCTTCACCCAGGTCGAACGCCGGGCGTTCCGGGAACTGGCCTTGGGCGCCGGGGCTGCCGAGGCCATTGTGTGGATGGGCCGCGTCCTCACCGACGAAGAAATCCTGACCCGGCGCTATCCGGCCGGCGAGGGTGAATGGGAATGATCAGTCGCCGCGCCGTCCCAAGCGCTCTACCAGCAACGCCAGCTGCCGGCGCGCGCCCTCGCCGACGCTGATCTGCGGATTGGAGTAGCCGTCGGTCTTGCCGGCCTCCTGCTCGCGGGCGTCGATGATGGGCCGTGCCGCCGCGTGCGCGGCCTCGAAGGACAGGGTGTGCAGGCGCAGCTGCTCGGCATACATGGCGCGGCCGAAAAAGGTCAGCTCCGAGCCCTTGCCGCAGCCGTAGGAGGTGTGTTCAGCGTCGGCCGCGCTCATCACCAGGCTGCCCTGCCCGGCCAGCGGCGCGATCCAGCTGCCCGAGTAGCAGGCCGAGACCGAGAGCACGCGCCAGCGGATGCCGGCCTCGTCCAGCCAGGTCTTGAGCATTTGGGGCGTCACCTCGTCCAGAGCCAGCGGATCGAGCGAGGCCGCCAGCTTGCCGTCCTGCGCGCCATGTGAGGTCAGGTGGATGAACAGGATGTCTTCGTCGCGATTCATCAGTGCGGCCATCTGCCGGATCGCGCGTTGCAGGTTCAGCGCCGTGGCCCAGGGGTGTTCGAGCGCCGTGCCGGCATGGTTGACCAGCTGCAGGCTGCGGCCCTGGGCGCCGAAGCGATCTTGCATCAGCCCATCGACCAGCGCACTCTCGTTGCGGAACACGTCTTCCGGCGCATAGGGGGCGAAGGTGATCGAGTACAGCTCCACCTCGCCGCTGCGGCCGGCCTGCAGCGCCTGCAGCCGGCGCTCCAGCAGGGCCGGCTGCAGCTCCAGCAGTTCCTGGGTCAGGCGCAGCCTTGCGGGTTGCCCATCCTCGGTGGCTTCGGCATACCAGTGCGCGGAGGGCTGAACCCAGACCGGCAGGGCCGCTGCCGCCGCGACCAGCAGGCCTGCCGGCCAGCGCCGCCACGCCGTCGTGTCGCTGCGCCACAGCAGCAGCCACTGGGCAGCGACCAGCCACAGCGTCGCGGCGCCCCACAGACCCCACCAGCCCCAGGGCCCCAGTTGCTGGTGCCAGTCCAGGCGCACGGCCGGCACCAGCACCAGGCTGGTGATGAGGGTGATGGGCAGGGCCAGGGCGATCAGCAGGCTGAACAGCGCGGCGCTGCTACCCTCCTCGCTGCGCGGCCTCAGCCACCAGCAGGCCCAGGCCAGCACCAGGGTGCCTATCCAGCCCTCCCACAGCGCGGGCCAGTAGAAACTGGCCGGGCCGGCGATATAGAGCCGCTCCGCCAGCAGCTGGACCGCGAGCAGGCTCAGCAGCAGTGCGGCGCAAAGCCCCGGTGTCGCCCGCAGCCCGCGCCAGTCCGGGCGCCGGAACAGCGCGCTGCGCAACCCCTGCCGCCACCACTGGCCCAGTGAGCCGGGCGCTGCCGCCGCAGTTTGCTGCTCATCTCCCTCGCTCATCACAAGCTCCTTTGGGCGCGAACTGTAGCGGGATCAAGGGGGGCGGGCCCGGTCACAGGCTTTTCATCTGCGCGGCCTAGCATCGCGCGTTTCTCCGCTCACCCGACATTGCCACCATGCGCACCATTCCGCTCCTGCTTGCCCTGCTCAGCGCGTTTGCGGCCCAGGCCCAGCAAGCCTTCCCCGCCACCCTGGCCGGCCACAGTGTGCTGCCGGCGCTGAGCTTCGTCAGCGCGCCCAAGAACGCGCCCGCCAGCCTGCGCACCTCGGGCAAGTACACCGCCCCCGATGGCCGTCGCGAGGACCGGATCGAGGTGATCGCCGGCAGTTCCTATCTGTCGGCCAAGGGCGTGCCCAAGCCCACCGGCATCAGCCTGCCCTTCCGCGGCCAGCCGGTGCAGGGCTTCTCGGGCATCAAGGCGATGGCGGATGGCAGCTACTGGGTGCTGTCCGACAACGGCTATGGCAGCAAGGCCAACTCGGCCGATGCGATGCTGATGTTCCACCAGCTCAGGCTCGACTGGAAAAGCGGCGCCGTGCAGCGCCAGCAGACCGTGTTCCTGCACGACCCGGACAAGAAGCTGCCGTTCCTGATCGTCAACGAGGCCACGCCGCAGCGCTACCTGACCGGAGCCGACCTGGACATCGAGTCGATGCAGTTCATCGGCGAGCATGTCTGGTTCGGCGACGAGCTGGGCCCCTATCTGCTGAAGACCGACCGCAAGGGCCGGGTGCTGGCGGTGTATGAGACCCTGGTGGACGGCAAGCCGGTGCGCTCGCCCGACCATTTCGCCGTCACCACGCCGGCCACGCCCGGCACCTTCACGACCCCAGTGCGGCGCTCGCGCGGCTACGAGGGAATGGCCGCGTCCAAGGACGGCCAGTTCCTCTACCCGCTGCTGGAAGGCCCGCTGTGGAACGAGGCCGCCAAGCAGTGGGAGCACAAGGACGGCCGCGAGTATCTGCGCGTGCTGGAGTTCAATGTCGCCAAGGGCGAATGGACCGGCCGCTCATGGAAATACGCGCTGGAGGCCAATGGCAACAATATCGGCGACTTCAATATGATCGATGCCGACACCGGCCTGATCATCGAGCGCGACAACGGCGAAGGCCTGGCCGACACCGCCTGCGAGGGCGTGCCCCGGCCCGATTGCCAGAATGTGCCGGCCCGCTTCAAGCGCGTCTACAAGATCAGCCTGAAGGACGCCGATGTCGATGGCTTCGTGCGCAAGATCGGCTATGTCGATCTGCTGGACATCCAGGACCCCAAGGGCCTGGCCCGGGTTGGCGGCAAGGACGGCCGCTTCAGCTTCCCCTTTGTGACGATCGAGGATGTCGACGTGGTCGATGCCGAGCACATCGTGGTCGCCAACGACAACAACCTGCCCTACTCCTCGGGCCGCCGGCTCGGCCGCAACGATGACAACGAGTTCATCCTGCTGCATGTGCCGGGGCTGCTGTCGGCGCGCTGAGCGCCAGGCTAGGTCTTACTTGTAGAAGGCCTCGACCGTGCCCGTGAGCTTGATCAGCAACGGCTGGCCCTTGCGGTCCACCTTGCGGCCCACGGGCACCTTGATCCAGCCCTCGCTGATGCAGTACTCGGACACGTCGAAGCGTTCCTTGCCGTTCAGGCGGATGCCGACGTCGCGCTCGAACACGGCGGCGTCGTGGAAGGGGCTGCGCGGGTCGATCGAGAGGCGGTCTGGCATGGCCGCGGGGGTGGAGGGTTGCTGGTCTTCGCTCATGGCTGGGTGGGTGTCAGGGGGTTCAAGAAGGCGCTATTTTCGCTGCTCGCCGCAGCGTCGATGTGTGGCAGCGCACAGACCCCTCCTCTGCCGGGGTGCAGACTGGTGCTTTGACACAGTCGTAAAGGTCTTCCCATGTCCAATGCCATCGCCGCCCACAAGCATCGTGCCCGTCTGCATATCCTGCGCGACAAGGTCAAGCGGGCGCTGCGCGACCAGCTGCGCGGCATCCCCGGCGCGGACGAACGCGTGATCGCGCATCAGGCGGCCCGCGCCGCCTACCGGGCCGCACATCCGGCTTGATGTAGAACAAGCGCCGGGCCCGGCCCGCCACCCACAATGGCTGCATCCCAGTCCGAAGCGGAGATGCGCATCATGGCCAAGCTGACGAGGTTGCTGACCCTGGCTCTGCCGCTGCTGGTGGCCGGCTGCGCCGTGGAGCTGCAGAACACCGAGATGGTGGCGCGTGAGCGGGCCCAGCTGGCCGGGCCTTCGGGCTCGGTCTACACCGGTTGGCGCATCTTCCAGGACAAGTGCGCCGCCTGCCACGGCAGCGCCGCCACCGGCGGCAAGGGCGCACCCGATCTGCTGCAGCGTGTGCGTGAGATCGGGCCGCATCGCTTCGTCAGCCTGGTACTGACGCGTTATGACTGGAACCTCCCGGCGCTGCCGGCCGCTGACGTGGCCCGCGAGGCCGCGCTGGAGGCCATCCTGCAGCGCCAGCAGGGCGCGCTGACGATGCCGGCCTGGCAGGGCGAGCCCAGCGTCAATGTGCATATCGCCGATCTCTATGCCTATCTGTCGGCCCGTGCCGCCGGCACGCAGGGGCCAGGGCGGCCGGCGCCGTAGCGGCGCTGCGAGGAGGCCGCGCCATGAGTGAAGCCCAAGCCGCCGGCGGCCTGGACGCCGCTACCGCTGCGCGCCGCCTGCGCGACGAGGGCCCCAACGAGCTGGGCGTCAGCCAGCGTCGCGGGCTGCGCGATATGGCCTGGGACGTGGTCACCGAGCCGATGTTCCTGCTACTGCTGGGCGCGGGCGCGATCTATCTGGCGATGGGCGACGCGCAGGAGGCGCTGATCCTTCTGGGCTTCGTGATCATCATCATGGCTCTGACGGTGCTGCAGGAACGTCGCAGCGACCAGGCGCTGACGGCGCTGCGCGACCTGTCCAGCCCGCGCGCGCGGGTGCTGCGTGACGGTGTGGCGCTGCGTATCGCGGGCCGCGAGGTGGTGCGCGAGGATGTGCTGATGCTGGCCGAGGGTGACCGGGTGCCGGCCGATGGACAAGTGCTCGAAGCCCATGAGCTGGCCACCGATGAATCGATGCTCAGCGGCGAATCGGAGCCGGTGGCCAAGCGCTCAGACGGCGATGCGGTGTTCGCAGGCACTTTGGTGGTCGGCGGCCAGGGCCTGGTGCGGGTGACGGCCGTGGGCCGGCAGACCGAGCTGGGCCGCATCGGCCAGTCGCTGCAGCAGATCGGCCTGCAGGGTTCGCCGCTGCGCGACGAGATGAGCCGGCTGACGCGCCGCCTGCTCTGGATAGGCATGGCCCTGTGTCTGCTGCTGGTGGGCCTGCTGTGGGCGCTGCGTGGCGACGCGCTGCAGGCCCTGCTGGCCGGCATCACCTTGGCGATGGGGGTGTTGCCGCAGGAGCTGCCGGTCATCATGATCGTGTTCCTGGCGCTGGCGGCGCGCCGGCTGGCGGTGCAGCAGGTGCTGACGCGCCGCCTCAACGCCATCGAGACCCTGGGCCAGACCACGGTGCTGTGCGTGGACAAGACCGGCACCCTGACGCACAACCGCATGGCCGTGGCCACGCTGGTGGCCGGCGATGCCGAGCTGGACGTCACCGCGCTGCCGGACGGTGCGCTGCCCGAGCCCTTTCACGCGCTGCTGGAGTACGCGGTGCTGGCCAGCGAGATCGCGCCGCACGACCCGATGGAGCTGGCCTTCCACCGGCTGGCCAGCCAGCAGCTTGGCCCTACCGAGCACTTCTTGCATCCGCAATGGACGCTGGCGCGCGAGTACGAGCTCTCGCCCGAGCTGCTGGCGATGAGCCATTTGTGGCGCAGCGCGGCTCCGGCGGCCCCGCACGATGTGGTGGCCAGCAAGGGGGCGCCGGAGGCGATCATGGCGCTGTGCCGTCTGAGTGAGGCCCGGCGGGAGCAGCTGGCGGCCCAGGCGGCGCGCCTGGCCGATCGCGGCTTGCGGGTGCTGGCCGTGGCGCGCGGCCGGCATGCGCGCGACGCGGCGTGGCCGGCGCTGCAGCAGGACTTCGATTTCGAGTGGCTGGGCCTGGTCGGCCTGGCCGATCCCTTGCGGCCCGAGGTGCCAGCGGCGGTGGCGCAATGCCAGCGGGCCGGCATCCGCGTCGTGATGATCACCGGCGACCATCCGCGCACCGCCCGGGCCATTGCCGACCAGGCCGGCATCACCAGCGCCCGGGTGCTGAGCGGTGACGAGATGCAGGGCCTGGACGCCGCCGCGCTGGCAGCCACGCTGCGCGAGGTCAGCGTCTATGCGCGCGTCAAGCCGCAGCAGAAGCTGGCCCTGGTCGAAGCACTGAAAGCGCAGGGCGAGGTGGTGGCGATGACCGGCGACGGTGTCAACGACGCGCCGGCGCTGAAGGCCGCCCATATCGGCATCGCGATGGGCCAGCGCGGCACCGATGTGGCCCGCGAGGCCGCGTCCCTGGTGCTGCTGCAGGACGACTTTGCCTCCATCGTCGGCGCCATCGCCGACGGCCGCCGCACCTTCGCCAATCTGCGCCAGGCCATGGTCTACACGCTGGCCGTCCATGTGCCCATCGTCGGGCTTGCGCTGCTGCCGGCGCTGTTCGGGCTGCCCCTGCTGCTGGCGCCGCTGCACATCGCCTTCCTGGAGCTGGTGATCGCGCCGACCTGCTCGCTGGTGTTCGAGGCCGAGCCCGGCGCCGCTGATCTGATGACGCAGCCGCCGCGCCGCAGCGGCGCTGCCCTGCTCGCGCGCCGCCATGTGCTGCTGAGCCTGCTGCAGGGCGGCCTGGTGACGGCGCTGAGCGTGGGCCTCTACATCTGGGTGCTGAGCCTGGGCCTGGCGCAGGGCTCGGCCAACACGGCGGCCTTCATCGCGCTGGTGACGGCCAATGCCGCGCTGATACTGCCCAGCCGCTCGGCCCGCAGCGGCTGGCGCCACCTCAGGCAAGGCCTGACCCCGGCCGCCGCCTGGGTGCTGGGCGGCACCTTGCTGGCGCTGACCCTGATCACGACGCTGCCGCCGCTGAGTCGGGCCTTCGGCTTTGCGGCACTGCCTCCCGCCCTCTGGGGGGCCGCGGTGGCCGCCGGCCTGGCGATGATTGCGGCCTTCCAGATGGTCAAGCAGCGGCTGGGTCGTGGCGCGGCCGAGCCGCGCGTCAGCGGTCCGCTGCCTGCTCCTTGACCAGGCGCTGCATCAGCGCGAAGAAGCGGTCATAGAACTCGCCGGCGGGGATCGTCTCCGAGGCCACCTTGACCAGCGAGTCCTGGGTCGAGGACAGCGGCACCGAGATCGAGCCGATCGCGCTGACGCCGATGCTGGTGGAGTTGGGGCTTTTCTTCAGCGTGTAGCGGTCCTGCTGGGCCGAGACATAGGCGGTGGACAGCTGGGTGCCGGTCTTGCCGTCGGGCACGCAGACCACCGTGAAGCCGATCTCCACATGCACCTCGCCCTCGGGCTGGAAGCGCTTGGCGCCGTTGATCAGGCCGGATTGCGCATTGCTGATCACATAGCCCTGGCTCAAGAGCGCACGGCGGGCGGCCTCGCAGGTGGTGTCGACATCGGCATCGAACAGGCGCGAGAAGGTCTCGTCGGACTGGAAGCGCTCCTTCTGGTAGACCTGGGCCGGCCGTGTCGACTTGCCGAGCCCCGTGCCCAGGCTGCCGCAGCCAGCCAGGCCGGCCAGGCAGACGAGTCCGAGAACGGTGTGGCGGGCGCTGCGGCGCAGCAAGCCGGCAGACGGTGAGGGCGGCTGTATCGGGATCACGGACTGCATTATCCCGTGCCGCGCTGTCATGGCCCGGTCACCGCCGCTGGCTATGGTGCGGGCCTTTGACCGCCCTAGCGAACCCCACCATGCCCTCGATGATGTCCCCGCGCGCCCAACCCCTGCTGGCCCTGCTGAGCCTGGCCCTGCTGTCCGCCTGCGGCAGCGATGACGACGGGCCAGCGGCCATCAACGCGCGCCTGCTGGACGGCGCGGTCGAGGGCGTGCAGTACAGCGCCAGCCCCTCGGGCCTGACCGGCCGCACCGGTGCGAATGGCGCCCTGAGCTGCAAGCCGGGCGACCAGCTCAGCTTCAGCCTCGGCGGCGTGGCGCTGGGCCAGGCCGGCTGCGCGGCCGACATCACGGTCGGCGATCTGGCCGGCACCCAGGCGCTCGGCGAGGCGCGGCTGCAGAACCGCCTGCTGTTCCTGCAGGCGCTGGACGAGGACGACGAGGCCGCCAACGGCATCCGCATCAGCGAGGCCGTGGCCGCCGCGCTGGCCGGCAAGAGCCTGGACTTCGCGGCCCCGGCCGCCGCCTTCGATGCCGCGCTGAAGGCCCTGCTGCCGGCCGCGCTGCAGGACGGCTATGGCCAGCCCTACAGTGCCCGCACGCTGGGCGCGCTGCGCCGCCTGGCCGCCACCGATCACTACGAGGCCATGCTGGCCGCCGAGCTGGGCAAGACCGAGACCACCGCCAGCAGCCAGGCCAGCGCCGGCGGCGAGGTCAGGATCACCAAGCATGAGCTGCGCGCCGAGGCAGCCCTCTACGTGCCCTATGAGGGCACCAACGCGGCCGCCAGGAAGGACTTCCCCAAGGGCTTTTACCCGGCCGTCGGCTCGGGCCTGGTGTTCAAGGGCAAGGCCGCCGACGGCAGCCTGGAGTTCTGGGGCATCACCGACCGCGGCCCGAATGGCGACAGCCCGAATGCGCCGCGCCCCGACAACAACGCCGCCAGCCTCAGCAAGATGTTTCTGGCGCCCGGCTTCACGCCGTCCATCGGCACGATCAGCGTCGGCGCCAAGGGGGCGCAGCTGAGCAGCCTGCTGCCGCTGAAGTCCGACGCCAGCACCCGCATCTCCGGCCGCCCGCTGCCCTTCACCAGCGTCGGCGCCAGCCTGGAGGTGCCGCTCAACGACGCGCTGCGTTACGACGCCGCCAAGGGCGGGCTCGACCCGCAGGGCCTGGACAGCGAAAGCCTGGTCTATGACGCCGCCGCCAAGGTCTTCTGGACCTCGGACGAGTACGGTCCCTTCATCGCCAAGATCGATGCCGCCAGCGGCCAGATCCTGAAGCGCTACGCCCCCGGCACCGGCGCCGGCAGCCTGCCCGAGGTGCTGAAGCACCGCCGCGCCAACCGCGGCATGGAAGGCCTGGCGATGGACGCCGCCAGCGGCAAGCTGCATGGCTTCCTGCAAAGCCCGATCGACCCGCTGGACGCGACCGGCAAGTCCGTCGAGACCCTCGACAGCGCCGATCTCGACCAAGACGGCAAGCGCAATGACAAGGTGAAAGTGCGCGACTTCGCGCAGTTCGCCCGCTGGATCGAGTTCGACCCCAAGACCGAGACCTCCAAGCTCTATGCCTACCCGCTGAGCTATGCGCTGGCCGGCGACAAATGGGACCGCAACCGTACAGGCAGCGCCAAGCTGGGCGACCTGGTCGCGTTGGGCCAAGGCCGCTTCATCGTCATCGAGCAGGGCACGGACGCCAGCGGCGCGGTGCGCAACTTCCTGATGCTGGTCGAGCTGCCGGCTGATGCCAGCGATATCGCGGCCATCGGCATCGAGCTGGAGAAGAACAGCATCGACGCCAGCACGCCCAGCGCGCTGAGCTGGAGCCAGGTGGTCAAGCTGAAGAAGACCGTGCTGCTGGACCTGAACGCCGCCGGCTGGAAGGCCGAGAAGGCCGAGGGCCTGGCCGTGGTCGATGCCCAGACCCTGGCCCTGATCAATGACAACGACTTCGGTCTGCGCACCATTCTGGTCGACGCCGCCGGCCGCGCGCTGGACGGCGACCCGACCGCCTGCACCGTCGATGCCAACGGCGTCATCGTCAACGACGGCGCCTGCGCCGCCGGCGCGGTGGGCGTGCGCGTGGCCCGCGGCAACGAGATCGACCGCGGCACGCGGCTGTGGCTGCTGAAGTTCCCGAAGGCGCTGAGCAGCTACGCGATGCCTTGAACGACCGTTGGCGACCGACCCAGAATGGGTGGAAGATGGCGGGGCCTTGTTTCCCGAAAGTTCTTCATGTCCCAGCTCGTCTTCCGCCAACTGTTCGATCCCCAGTCCTCCACCTACACCTATCTGCTCGGCGATGCCGCCTCGGGCGAGGCCCTGTTGATCGACCCGGTGTTCGAGCAAGTGCGGCGCGACACCGCGCTGCTGCGCGAGCTGGGCCTGCGCGCCATCGCGACGCTGGACACCCATGTGCATGCCGACCATGTCACCGGGGCCTGGCTGATCAAGGCCGGCAGCGGCAGCCAGATCATGCTGTCGGCGGCGGCCGGGGCGACGAATGCCGACCGGCTGCTGCGCCACGGCGAGCGGGTGCATTTCGGCGCCCGCTACGTCGAGGTGCGTGCCACGCCGGGCCATACCGATGGTTGCCTGAGCTATGTGCTGGACGACCACAGCATGGCCTTCACCGGCGACAGCCTCTTGATACGCGGCTGCGGCCGCACCGATTTCCAGCAGGGCAGCCCGGCCCAGCTCTACCGCTCGGTGCAGCAGCAGATCCTCTCGCTGCCGCAGGCCTGCCTGCTCTATCCGGCGCATGACTACCGGGGTCTGACGGTCACCAGCGTGGCCGAGGAGCGGCGCTACAACCCGCGCCTGGGCGGCGATGTCAACGAGGCCGACTTCGCCGGCTATATGAACAACCTCGGCCTGCCCCACCCCAAGCTGATGGACATCGCCGTGCCCGCCAATCTGCGCTGCGGCCGGCCCGAGCCGGACAGCGCGGCGGCGCAGCAGGAGCCGACCTGGGCGCCCCTGAGCTGCAGCTTTGGCGGCATCTGGGAAATCCAGCCGGCGGCGCTGGACGAATGCCTGGCGGCCAATGACCAGGCCATCCAGTTGATCGATGTGCGCGAGCCGGCCGAGTTCAGTGACAGCGCGCTGGGCCATATCCCCGGCGCCCGCCTGCTGCCGCTGGCCGAACTCGCCGCCCGCGCCGGCACCGAGATCGCCAAGGACAAGCCCGTCGTCACCATCTGCCGCTCCGGCGCCCGCTCGGCCCAGGCCACCGTGCTGCTGCAGAAATCCGGCTTCACCCAGGTCGCCAATCTGGCCGGCGGCATGCTGCGCTGGCGGGCCGAGGGCATGGGGGTGGAGGCCGGGGCGCAGGATTGAGGAGAGGCCAGACCCTGACTCAGGTCTTCGCTCCCGGCCGAGCCGCGCGCTGGCCGATCTGGGCCATGGCCTCCGCCTGGGCCTGCCTGACGGTGTCGGCGAGGTCTTTCATGTCGGCCAATGCCGTCTCGAAGGTCTCGCGCATCAGCGCGGTCTGCTTGACCGGATCCGAGATGCCGCTGCCTCCGAGCATGCCCTGCATCGCCTCGGTCATCATCGCGGTCTGCTTGGTCGCCAAGGCCTGCATGGCCTCGAAGACGGCCTTGTTGGCCTCGGTCAGCGCCTCGATGTCCTGGCGACGCGCCTCGACGATGGCGGATATGTCGATGCCGGGCACCTTGAACTTCTCCATCATCTGTTTCACATCGCCGAAGGGATTGGCTTGATGGGCCATGATCTGTCTCCTGGTTGTCGAACGGGACGGTAATGGGGTCAGCGGGGCTGTGACAACTGGTCGAGGATTGCCGGGTTTTCCAGTGTTGAGATGTCTTGCGTGATGGCCTCGCCCTTGGCGAGCGAGCGCAGCAGGCGGCGCATGATCTTGCCGCTGCGGGTCTTGGGCAGGTTGTCGCCGAAGCGGATTTCCTTGGGCTTGGCGATCGGGCCGATCTCCTTGCCGACCCAGTTGCGCAACTCGGTGGCGATCCTGACGGCCTCCGGCCCCGTCGGCCGCAGCCCTTTCAGGACGACGAAGGCGCAGATGGATTCGCCGGTGGTGTCGTCGGGCCGGCCGACGACCGCCGCTTCAGCCACCAGATGGGTACAGGACACCAGCGCCGACTCGATCTCCATCGTGCCCATACGATGGCCGCTGACATTGAGCACATCGTCGATGCGGCCGCCGATGGTGAAGTAGCCGGTTTGCGGATCGCGTGTGGCGCCATCGCCCGCAAGGTAGTAGCCGCGCAGTTCGCCCGGGAAGTAGCTGGATCGGTAGCGAGCGTTGTCGCCCCAGATCGTGCGAATCATTGCCGGCCAGGGCTTCTTGATCACAAGCAGCCCGCTCTGGCCATTGGGCAGGTCTGCGCCGGTCTCATCGACGATGGCGGCCATGATGCCGGGGAAGGGCAGCGTGCAGGAGCCGGGCAACAGTGAGGTTGCGCCGGGAAGCGGCGTGATCATGTGGCCGCCGGTCTCGGTCTGCCACCAAGTGTCGACGATGGGGCAGCGTCCGCCGCCGATATGCTGGTGGTACCAGGCCCAAGCGGCCGGGTTGATCGGCTCGCCCACCGAGCCGAGGATGCGCAGGCTGCTCAGGTCGAAGCGGTCGGGATGCACGGCGGCATTGCTCTCGGCGAGCTTGATCAGCGAGCGGATCGCGGTGGGCGCGGTGTAGAAGACCGATACCTGGTGGTCCTGGATCATCTGCCAGAAGCGGCCGGCATCGGGGTAGGTCGGCACACCCTCGAACACCAGCTGGGTCGCGCCGACGGCGAGAGGTCCGTAGGCGATATAGGTGTGGCCGGTGACCCAGCCGATGTCGGCCGTGCACCAGAAGACATCGGCGTCATGCAGGTCGAAGGTCCATGTCGTTGTCACCACCGCCTGCACCAGGTAGCCGCCGCAGCAATGCTGTACGCCCTTGGGCTTGCCGGTGGAGCCCGAGGTGTAGAGCAGGAAGAGCGGGTGCTCGGCGCTCACCCATTCGGGCTCGCAGGCATCGGACTGAACGGTGGTGAGCTCGTGCATCCAGTGGTCGCGGGCCTGCCACGGGATGGCGCCGCCGGTGCGCCGGTAGACGATCACATCGCGTACCGCCTCGCAGCCGTCCAACGCCAGGGCCTCGTCGACGATGGTCTTCAGCGGCAGCGCCTTGCCGCCGCGCAGCTGCTCGTCGGCCGTGATCACCGCCACCGCGCCGGTGTCGGCGATGCGGTCGCGCAGCGAGTGGGCAGAGAAGCCGCCGAAAACGACGGTGTGGACTGCGCCTAGGCGCGCGCAGGCCTGCATGGCGACCACGCCCTCGACCGACATCGCCATATAGATAACGACCCGGTCGCCCTTGTGCACGCCCAGCGAGCGCAGCGCGTTGGCCATATGGCAGGTGCGCCGCAGCAGCTCGGCGTAGCTGCTGCGTGTGACCGTGCCGTCGTCCGCCTCGAAGATGATGGCCACCTTGTCACCACGCCCGGCCGCGACCTGGGCGTCCAGGCAGTTGTAGGACACGTTCAGCGTGCCATCCTCGAACCACTTGAAGTGCGGCGCCTCCGTACTGTTCAGTATGGTCGTGAACGGCGTCTTCCACTGGACGAACTCGCGCGCGAGCCGACCCCAGTAGCCCTCGTAGTCGGTATCGGCTTGCGCCACCAGCATGTCGTAGCTGGCGCGGCCGGCCACATGGGCGCTTGAGGCCAGAGCCAGCGGTGGTGCGTACCGTGCCAGGGCGTCGGCGGTGCTTGTCTCGCTCATGGGGCTTCCTTTATCCATCATCAATGCCCGGAGGCGCCCGAGGCGCCGATGCCGGTTTCGGAGCGAACTTGCTGGGCCTCGAAGCCGGCGCGGTCCTGCGCGGCGCGCGGGCTGCGGTCGAGGATGGAAAACAGCCAGATGCCGACAAAGCCTATCGTCATCGAGAAAAGCGCCGGCGAGGCATAGGGGAACAGCGCCGAGCCCTTGGGGTTGCCCAGGGTCACCTCCCACACGGCCGGCGACACCAGGGTCAGCAGCACCGAGGACGCCAGACCGAGAAAGCCGCCGATCACCGCGCCGCGGGTCGTACAGTCCTTCCACAGCACCGACATCAGCAGCACCGGGAAGTTGGCCGACGCGGCGATCGCGAAGGCCAGGCTGACCATGAAAGCGATGTTCTGCTTCTCGAACGCAATGCCCAGGGCCACCGCGACGACACCGAGTGCAATCGTCGTTATCTTGGAGACACGCAGCTCCGACACGCTGTCGGCCTTGCCCTGCTTCAGCACAGTGGCGTAGAGGTCGTGCGACACCGCCGAGGCGCCCGACAGCGTCAGCCCCGCCACCACCGCCAGGATGGTCGCGAAGGCCACCGCTGAGATGAAGCCGAGGAAGACATTGCCGCCCACCGCGTTGGCCAGGTGGATGGCCGCCATATTGCCGCCGCCCAGCAGGCCGCCGTTGGCGTCGAGGAACTGCGGGTTGGTCAGCACGAAGGTGATCGCGCCAAAGCCGATGATGAAGGTGAGGATGTAGAAGTAGCCGATCCAGGTGGTCGCCCACAGCACCGACTTGCGCGCCTCCTTCGCATTGGGCACGGTGAAGAAGCGCATCAGGATGTGGGGCAGGCCGGCGGTGCCGAACATCAGGGCCATGCCGAAGCTGATGGCCGAGACCGGGTCCTTGATGAAGCCGCCCGGGCCCATGATGGAGAAGCCCTGTGCGGCCGCCTCGTCTGGCGATTTGCCGGCGGCGGAGGCGAGCGCCGTCTTGATCTCGACCGATTTGGCGAACATCGCCTCGGTGCTGAAGCCGAAGTTGTAGAGCACCATGAAGGCCATGAAGCTGGCGCCCGCCAGCAGCAGGCAGGCCTTGATGATCTGCACCCAGGTGGTGGCGGTCATGCCGCCGAACAGCACATAGACCATCATCAGCGCCCCGACGATGACGACGGCGATCCAGTACTCCAGGCCGAACAGCAGCTTGATCAGCTGCCCCGCGCCGACCATCTGCGCGATCAGGTAGAAGGCCACCACCACCAGCGTGCCGGAGGCCGCGAAGACGCGCACCGGCGTCTGCGAGAAGCGGAATGCGGCCACATCGGCGAAGGTGAACTTGCCGAGATTGCGCAGCCGCTCGGCCAGCAAGAAGGTCACGACCGGCCAGCCGACTAAGAAGCCGATCGAGTAGATCAACCCGTCGAAGCCGCCAACCATCACCGCCGCGGAGATGCCGAGGAAGGAGGCCGCCGACATATAGTCGCCGGCGATCGCCAGGCCATTCTGGAAACCGGTGATGCCGCCGCCGGCGGTGTAGAAGTCGGCCGCCGACTTGGTCTTGGCCGCCGCCCATTTGGTGATGAAGAGCGTGCCGACGACAAAGGCCGCGAACATGCCGATCGCGGTCCAGTTGGTCGGTTGCTTGTCGGCCTGCCCGAGGTCGGCGCCGGCCGCCAGTGCCGCGCCGCCGGCGGCGAGCAAGGTCAGCGCTGCCAACAGTCGCGGCGCGCTCACTTCAGTGCTCCCTGGGTGATCTGTTCGGTCAGCGCGTCGAACTCGCTGTTGGCGCGACGCACATAGAGCGCGGTGATGACGACCGTGAAAATGATGATGCCCAGGCCGATCGGCATGCCGAGGGTCGTGACGCCCTCGCCCAGCCGGGTCGCGAGAAAAGGCTTGTTAAAGGCCACCAGCAGGATGAAGCCGTAGTAGACGACCATCATTGCCCCCGTCAGCCACCAGCCGAAACGCGAACGCGCGGACTTCAGCTTTTGGTAGTTCGGATCGCGCGCGACACGCGCCGTCAGGTCAGCTTGCATGGCGGTCCACCTGGGTCGTTGATGTCGACAAGCCTGCTGCAAGGTTTCGGGGCCGTCTGTTCGCCAGCGAACAGTCACTGCCCTTGAACGGCGCTCTACTGGGTATCGGCCCGGATCAGGATTTGCCATGCCCAAGGCGTTCGACTTCTCGAACTCGCCGTTCGACTGCCTCGACGCGAGCGAGCAGCACGTCGTACGCGACAGCGTCGACATCGCCTACTTCCGCCAGGACGAGATCCTGCTGGGTCCGGACATCGAGCCCACACATCTATTCATCGTCATCAAGGGCCAGGTGTCGCAGTTCGATGCGGACGAGCTGGTCGCCAGCTTCGGGCCCGACGACTGCTTCGACGGCCGTTCGCTGGTGGCCGGCCGCGCCACCGACCGCTTTGTCGCGGCCGAGGAGGTGGTGGCCTACGCGCTGGCCAGGCGCGCAGTCAATGCCTTGATCGCGAGCAATGCCGCGTTCGGCGCCCTGCTGTTCTCGGATCTGAGCGAGAAGCTTGGCGCCCTGGCGCAGCGCCACAGCCAGCGCGAGCTGCATGCGCTGACGATGTCGCGGGTCGACGAAGGTTTTCTGCGGCCGGCCCACACCGTAGACGGTGCGACCGACATCGTCACCGTGGCCGCGACGCTGCAGGCCCAGCGCAGCAGCAGCGTGCTGGTGCGCGATGGCGCGCGGCTCGGCATCTTCACCAACACAGGGCTGCAGCGCGCCATCCTTGATGGCCGCCCGCTGAACAGGCTGGCGGTGCGCGAGCTGGCTACCTTCGAGCTGGTGACGATTGCGTCCGGAGCGCCGCTGTTCGACGCGCTCGCGCTGATGATCCAGCATCAGGTGCACCGGCTCGTCGTGGTCGCGGGCGAGCGCATCGTCGGGCTTCTCGAACAGCTCGACCTGCTGAGCTTTCTGTCCAACCACTCCTACCTGATCACGGTGCAGATCGTGCGGGCCCAGGACCTGGCCGCGCTGCGGCTGCAGGCCGAGAAGATCTCCCGCTTCGTTGCACTGCTGCATCGCGGCGGCACCCGCGTCGGCCAGATCGCGGCGCTGGTGCAGGCGCTCAACGCCAAACTGTTCGAGCGTGCCTGGCAGCTTGTCGCCCCGGCCGAGTTGGTGGCGGGCAGCTGCCTGTTCGTGATGGGCAGTGAGGGGCGCGGCGAGCAGCTGCTGAAGACCGACCAGGACAACGGCCTGATCCTGCGCGACGATGTGGCGGTCGGCGCGGCCGAGGTGGCACAGGCTTGCCAGCGCTTCTCTGCCGCCTTGCGCGATTTCGGCTACCCGGACTGCCCCGGTGGCATCATGCTCAGCAAGCCGGCCTGGTGCCGCAGCGCCAGCGAATTTGCCCGCCAGCTGCGCCACTGGCTGGTCCGACCCGAGGCCGAGGGCCTGATGGCGCTGGCGATCTTTGTCGACGCTCACGCGGTCGCCGGCGATGCCGCGCTGCTGGCCGGCGTTCGTGCCGAGCTTGACAGACTGGTGGCGGCCGACGACGCCCTGCTCGGCCGCTTTGCCGCAGCGATCGATGCCTTCCCGGATCCCGGCGCCGGTTGGTGGCACCGGCTGCTGCAGATCGGGGAGCAGGGGCCCCATCTGCTCGATCTGAAGAAGGCCGGCATCTTCGCCATCGTGCATGGCACGCGCAGCCTTGCGCTGCGCGACCATGTGCGGGCTACCGGCACTGTCGCTCGGCTGGATGCCTTGGTGACGCTGGGGCGGCTGCCTGCCGAGCTGGCGAGCGACCTGGTCGACAGCCTGCACCTGCTGATGAGCCTCAGGCTCAAGGCCGGGCTGAGCGAACTCGATACGCATCGCCCGGCGAGCGGCGCGGTGCGCACCGACCGGCTCGGCAGCCTGGAGCGCGACCTGCTGAAGGATGCGCTCGCCGTGGTCAAGCGCTTCAAGGCGCTGGTGCGGCATCAGTTCCACCTCGACGAGGCTTAGTGATGCTGGGCTGGCTGGTTTCGCTGCGACGTCGCTGGATGCTCTACCACCTGGCCGATGCGCATTTCGCCTTCATGTTTGATCCCGCACCGGTCGGGGAGTGGGTGGCGCTGGACTGCGAGACCACCGGCCTGGACCCGCGCCAGGACAAGATCGTCTCTATCGCCGCGCTGCGCATTGTCGGCAATCGCTTGCTGACGAGCGAGCGGCTGGAACTGCTGGTGCGGCCCGACCGGGGCTTGACGGGCGACAACGTGCGCGTGCACCGGCTGCGTGAAAGCGATGTCGCCAAGGGCCTGGCCCCCGAGCAGGCGATGCGCCGTTTGCTGGACTTCATCGGCAGCCGGCCCCTGGTGGGCTACTTCCTCGAGTTCGACGTCGCGATGCTCAACCGAGAGATCTGGCCGATGCTGGGCGTGCGCCTGCCGCAGCGCAAGATCGAGGTCTCGGCGATGTACTACGACTTCAAGAACCGCCAGCTGCCACCCGCTCAGCGCGGCGGCGACATCGACCTGCGCTTCGCCACCCTGATGAAAGACCTTGATCTGCCCCTGCGCGACGCCCACGACGCGCTCAACGATGCCGTGATGGCGGGACTCGCGTTCGTGAAGCTGCGCGGCCTGCTGGCGGCGCGCTGAGCCGTCGCGCAGCGGCCTTCACGGTCCGCGGCGGTACCTTGAAGATCAGGCGGCGCTGGGCGGGCTTATCGAACCTCGCGCAGCCCGGCCCCGAGCGGCCCCTGCCCTCGGGGCTGTCCTTCCAGTGCCCGCACCCGCAAGAACAGCCAGGTGACGATGGCGAGGTTCAGGAGATTCCATCCGATGCCGTTGATGAAAGCGGCGTCGTAGCTGCCCGTCATGTCGAATACCCAGCCCGACATCCAGCCACCCAGAGCCATGCCAAGCAGGGTTGCCATGATGACCGTGCCAACCCTGGAGCCCGCGTCCTGCGGGGCGAAGTGCTCGCGCACAATGATGGCGTAGGTCGGCACGATGCCGCCCTGGAACAGGCCGAAGAGGGCCGAGATCAGATAGAGGGAGACCAGGCCGTCGAAGGGCAGGAACAGCAGCAGCGCCAGGCCCTGCAGTGCCGAGCCCAGCAGGAGCGTCCGAATGCCGCCGATGCGGTCACAGATGAGGCCGAACACCAGGCGGCTGGCGATGCCGCAGGCCAGCATCAGCGACAGCATCTGGGCGCCGCGAGCAGCGCCAAAACCCAGGTCTGAGCAATAGGCCACGATATGGACCTGGGGCATGGCCATCGCCACGCAGCAGGCCACCCCGGCCACGCAAAGCAGGAACTGCGCATGAGAAGGACGCAGGCCGAACGGGCGGCTGCGGTCGAACACCGGCGCGCCGGCACTCGCCGGTGCAGCACTGACCAGGGGCGGACGCTGCCGCATGCGCAGCGACAGCGCGAACACACCCAACCCGCACACCAGGCCCAGCAGCATATAGGTGTGGCGCCAGCCTAGGGTCTCGATGCCCTGCTGCACGATGGGCGGCCAAATCGCGCCGGCGATGTAGTTGCCACTGGCGCAGACGGCCACGGCAATGCCGCGCCGCCGGTTCCACCACAGGGCGGTGTCGGCTAGCAGCGGCGCGAAGGTGGATGAACTGCCGATGAATCCCAGCAGACCATGCGCCAGGCCGAAGGCCCAGATGCTGCCCGACAAGCCAGCCCAGACAAAGCCGCCGCAGACCGCCAGCGCGCCGACCCACAGCACCGGCATCAGGCCGTGGCGGTCGGCCAGTCGCCCGGTCCAGATGCCTCCCAGCCCCAGGCAGACCATCATCAGCGTGTAGGGCATGGCGGCCTCGGCCCGGCCGATGCCGAATTCGGCCTGCACCGTGGGCAGCACGACAGCCACCACATACATGCTGCTATTGCCCAGCACCACCAGACCCAAGGTGACCAGCAGGCGCCACGCGGCCTGGCGTGAGTCGATGAGGGAGGGGTCGGCCGGGGCGCTGCTCAGCATGCTGCCGAATTTACTCGAAAGGTGTCGTCGAGCGCCTGGGCTTGTGGTGTTCCCATCACCCCCTCACATACTCCGCCAAATGCCGCCCCGTCAGCGTCGACCGCGCCTTGACCAGCGCGGCGGGTGTGCCCTCGAAGACGATGCGGCCGCCGTCGTGGCCGGCGCCGGGGCCGAGGTCGATGATCCAGTCGGCGTGGGCCATCACGGCCTGGTGGTGCTCGATCACGATGACCGATTTGCCGGCGTCGACCAGACGGTCCAGCAGGCCCAGCAGCTGCTGGACATCGGCCAGGTGCAGGCCGGCGGTGGGCTCGTCCAGCACATAGATGCCGCCTTTCTCGGACATATGGCTGGCCAGCTTGAGGCGCTGGCGCTCGCCGCCGGACAGCGTGGTCAGCGGCTGGCCCAGGCGCAGATAGCCCAGGCCCACATCGGCCAGGCGCTCGAGGATGGCCAGCGCGGCCGGCAGGCGCGCCGCGCCGGCGTCGAAGAAGTCACGGGCCTCGGCCACCGACATCGCCAGCACCTCGCTGATGTCGCGGCCGCCCAGGCGGTGCTGCAGCACCGCGGCCTGAAAGCACTTGCCCTCGCAGTCCTCGCAGGGGCTGGCGACGCTGGCCATCGGCCCGAGCTCGGTGTAGACGACGCCGGCGCCGTTGCAGCCGGGGCAGGCGCCCTCGGAGTTGGCACTGAACAGCGCGGGCTTGACCCCATTGGCCTTGGCGAAGGCGCTGCGTATCGGGTCCAGCAGGCCGGTGTAGGTGGCCGGGTTGCTGCGCCGCGAGCCGCGCACCCCACCCTGGTCCACGAAGACCACGCCGGCGCCGGCCGGCATCGCGCCGTGCAGCAGCGAGCTCTTGCCCGAGCCGGCCACGCCGGTGACCACCACCAGCAGACCCAGCGGGATGTCGACATCGACATCGCGCAGATTGTTCGTGTTCGCGCCGCGTATCGACAGCGCGCCGCTGCGCTGGCGCAGCTGAGGCTTCAGCGCGGCCCGGTCGTCGAAATGGCGGCCGGTCAGCGTGTCGCTGGCGCGCAGGCCGGCGACGCTGCCTTCGAAGCAGACCCTGCCGCCGGCGCTGCCGGCGCCAGGGCCGAGGTCAACCACATGGTCGGCGATCTGGATGGTCTCGGGCTTGTGCTCGACCACCAGCACCGTGTTGCCCTTGTCGCGCAGGCGCAGCAGCAGCTCGTTCATGCGCTGGATGTCGTGTGGGTGCAGGCCTATCGTGGGCTCGTCGAACACATAGCTGACATCGGTCAGCGCCGAGCCGAGATGGCGGATCATCTTGACCCGCTGGGCCTCTCCGCCCGACAGCGTGCCCGAGGGCCGCTGCAGCGACAGATAGCCCAGGCCGATCTCGACGAAGGAGTCCAGCGTGTGGGTCAGCGCGGCCAGTAACGGTGCCACCGTTGGCGCCTTCAGACCGCGCACCCAGTCGGCCAGCTCGCTGATCTGCAGCGCGCAGGCCTCGGCGATATTGAGCTTGCCGATCCGCGAGGAACGTGCCGCCTCGCCGAGCCGGGTGCCGGCGCATTCGGGGCAGGTCGTGAAGGTCACGGCCCTCTCCACGAAGGCGCGCACATGGGGCTGCAGCGTGTCTACATCCTTGGACAGCATCGACTTCTGGATCTTGGGGATCAGGCCTTCGTAGGTCAGGTTGATGCCGTCGACCTTGATCTTGGTCGGCTCCTTGTACAGCAGGTCGTGCAGCTCCCGTTTGCTGAATTTGCGGATCGGCTTGTCGGGGTCAAAGAAGCCGCAGCCATTGAAGATGCGGCCGAACCAGCCGTCCATGCTGTAGCCGGGTATCGTCAGCGCCCCTTGGTTGAGCGACTTGCTGTCGTCATAGAGCTGGCCCAGGTCCATATCGCTGACCGAGCCCATGCCCTCGCAGCGCGGACACATGCCGCCCAGGCGGGTGAAGCTCTGCTTGACGGCCTTGCTGCCGGCGCCGCGCTCGACCTCGATCACCCCCACGGCCCGCACCGAGGGCACGTTGAAGGCAAAGGCACTGGGCGGGCCGATCTGCGGCTGGCCGAGCCGGCTGAACAGGATGCGCAGCATCGCGTTGGCGTCGGTGACCGTGCCCACGGTGGAGCGGGCGTTGGCGCCCAGGCGTTCCTGGTCCACGATGATGGCCGTCGTCAGCCCCTCCAGCACATCGACCTCGGGCCGCGTCAGCGTCGGCATGAAGCCCTGCACAAAAGCGCTGTAGGTCTCGTTGATCAGGCGCTGCGATTCCGCCGCGATGGTGCCGAACACCAGCGAGCTCTTGCCCGAGCCCGAGACCCCGGTGAATACCGTCAGCCGACGTTTGGGCAGCTCGACGCTGATGTCCTTCAGATTGTTGACTCGCGCGCCCTGCACACGGATGCGGTCGTGGCTGCCGCGCGGCTCGGTGGTTTGCGCCGGCTTGGCGGTTTTCTTCGTGGCCGTCATTTCTGCTTGTCTCCCTGGGTTCGCAGGCCGGGGGCCTGGCGAGGTGTTGTCGGATCATCGTAAATCCAGGAATACAGAAATCCTGGCATGCCGAAAGTAAGGAAATCGGAAAAGTCCTACCGGGCCGCCCGGGTTTGCCCCGGCATCCCAAGCTGGTGCGCCGGGCGTAGACTGGCCCGAGGAGTGAGGCACCGATCTGGCGCGAGTTCGCCCTGTTCTGGACGGTGAGCCCTGCTCGCTTAGCCCCATGCAGGAGGTCAGCCAGGTGCAGCCCAGCGACATCGCCGATCCGGCCTATTTCCACAAGGTCGTCGACTGCCAGTGGGCCTGTCCGGCCCATACCCCCGTACCCGAGTACATCCGCCTGATTGCCCAGGGCCGCTATGACGAGGCCTATCTGGTCAACTGGGTGTCCAACGTCTTCCCGGGCGTGCTGGGGCGCACCTGCGACCGACCCTGCGAGCCGGCTTGCCGGCGCGGGCGGGTGGAAGAGGCGAACGCACAGAAGCCGGAGGCCGTGGCGATCTGCCGCCTGAAGCGTGTCGCGGCGGACAACAAGAGCGAGGAGCTGCGGGCGATGCTGCCTGTGCCGGCGGCTCGCAATGGCAAGCGGGTGGCCTGCGTCGGTGCCGGCCCGGCTTCGCTGACGGCGGCGCGGGACCTGGCGACCCAGGGCTATTCGGTGACGGTGTTTGACGGCGAGGCGAAGGCGGGCGGTTTCATCCGCACGCAGATCCCGCGCTTTCGCCTGCCCGAGAGCGTGATCGACGAGGAGTGCGGGTTCGTCCTGGGCCTGGGCGTCGAGCTGCGCGCCGGTCAGCGCATCGCGTCGATGAAAGCGCTGCTGGCCGAGGGCTATGACGCGGTGTTTGTCGGCAGCGGCGCGCCGCGCGGGCGAGACCTGAGCCTGCCGGGTCGGCAGGAGGCTGCCGCTGACATCCATATCGGCATTGACTGGCTGGCCTCCGTGTCCTTCGGCCATGTCACGGCCGTCAAGCCTCGCGTCATCGTGCTGGGCGGCGGCAATACCGCGATGGACTGCTGCCGCTCGGCCCGCCGGCTGGGGGCCGAGTCCGTCACGGTGGCGGTGCGCAGCGGCTATGCGCAGATGAAGGCCTCGCCCTGGGAGAAGGAGGATGCGCAGCACGAAGGCATCCCCATCCTGGACTTCCATCAGCCGCTGGCTTTCGAGCATGACGGCGCGGGCCGTCTGACCGGTATGCGCTTCAAGCGCGTGCAGCAGGGCGACGAGATCGTGATCCCCTGCGACGAGGTGCTGATCGCCGTGGGCCAGGAGAACGCCTTCCCCTGGATAGAGCGCGATGCGGGCATAGACTTCAACGAGCAGGGGCTGCCGGTGCTGGATGCGATCAGCCACCAGTCCAGCCGGCCCGATGTCTTCTTCGGCGGCGATGCCGCCTTCGGGCCCAAGAACATCATCTGGGCCGTGGCCCATGGCCATGAGGCGGCGGTGTCTATCGACCGCTTTCTGCATGCCGAGCCGGTGGCCAGGCGGCCGCCGCCGCACGTTAATCTGTTGTCGCAGAAGATGGGCATCCACGAGTGGAGCTACGACAACAACCCCTCCAACGATCTGCGCAACAAGGTGCCCTGGACTGCGGCTGACAAGGCGCTGGCCAGCATCCGGGTGGAGGTGGAGCTGGGCTTCGATGCCGCCACCGCCTTCAAGGAGGCGCAGCGCTGCCTGAACTGCGATGTGCAGACGGTGTTCAGCGACAAGCTCTGCATCGAGTGCGATGCCTGTGTGGACATCTGCCCGACGGACTGCATCACGTTTACCGAGAACGGCGAGGAGGCCGAGTTGCGCCAGCGGCTCAAGGCACCGGCGCTGAACCTGAGCCAGGACCTCTATGTCAGCGGCGCCTTGAAGACCGATCGCGTGATGGTCAAGGACGAAGACGTCTGCCTGCATTGCGGCCTGTGCGCCGAGCGCTGCCCGACCGGGGCCTGGGATATGCAGAAGTTCCTGCTGCTGACGACCAAGGCGGGACCGGGCTGCCGGGATCACGCGATCAGGAGAAGCGCATGAGGGCCGCCGCGCCGGGCCGCCCCAAGCAAGGCCCGACCCTCTCGGAGGGTCGCTTGGCGTACTCGGCAAGCGGGGTGTCCAGATGAGCCGTATCGAGGCGGTCAACGATTTCGTCGTCAAGTTCGCCAACGTCAACGGCTCGGGCTCGGCCTCGGCCAACGAGCTGTTCGCGAAAGCGATCCTGCGCATGGGCGTGCCGGTCAGCCCGCGCAATATCTTCCCTAGCAATATCCAGGGCTTGCCGACATGGTACGAGGTGCGTGTCAGCGAGGCCGGCTGGCTGGGCCGGCGCGGCGGCGTCGACCTGATGGTGGCGATGAACCCGCAGACCTGGGCCCAAGACGTGGCCGAGGTCGAGCCGGGTGGCTATCTGTTCTACGACTCGACCCGGCCGCTAGGCCCCGAGGCGGTGCCGCGCAGCGACATCCATGTGCTGGGCATGCCGGTCACCGCCATCTGCAACGCCACCTACGAGGACTCGCGCCAGCGCCAGCTCTTCAAGAACATCATGGTGCTGGGGGCGCTCAGCCAGCTGATGGAGATAGACCCGGCCGAGATCGAGACGCTCTTTGCCGAGCAGTACCGCGGCAAGGAGAAGCTGCTGGACTCGAATGTGCGGGCCCTGCACGCCGGCCGCGAGTTCGCGCGTGATCACCTGGGCCAATCCTTGGAAGGAGGGCTGCGGCTGAAGGTCCGGCGTGCCGACCGGATCGGCGAGCGCATCTTCATCGAGGGCAATGCCGCCACCGCGCTGGGCTGCGTGTATGGCGGCGCGACGGTCTGCGCCTGGTATCCGATCACGCCCTCCTCCTCGGTGGCCGAGGCCTTCCAGAAATACTGCGCCAGCTACCGGGTCGACCCGCAGACTGGGCAGCACCGCTACGCCATCGTGCAGGCCGAGGACGAGATCGCCTCGATCGGCATGATCACCGGCGCCGGCTGGAACGGCGCACGCGCCTTCACCGCAACCTCGGGCCCGGGCGTTTCGCTGATGACCGAGTTTCTGGGCCTGGCCTATTTCGCCGAGATCCCGATCACCATCATCGATGTGCAGCGCGGCGGCCCCTCGACCGGCATGCCCACCCGCACCCAGCAGGCCGATTTGCTCAGCAGCGCCTATGCCTCGCATGGCGACACCAAGCATGTGCTGCTGCTGCCCGAGGACCCCAAGGAGTGCTTCGAGCATGCAGCGGCCGCGCTGGACCTGGCGGACCGGCTGCAAACCCCGGTCTTTGTGATGAGCGATCTGGACATCGGCATGAACCAGCGCCTGTGCGAGCCGCTGGCATGGGACGAGACGCGCAGCTATGACAGGGGCAAGGTGCTGAGCGCCGAACAGCTGGACGCCGGCGCCCATCAAGGTCGCTACGAGGATGTCGACGGCGACGGTATTCCCTGGCGCACCCTGCCCGGCACCCATGCCAGCAAGGGGGCCTACTTCACGCGCGGCACCACCCGCAATGCCCGGGCGCAGTACTCCGAGGCCGGCGCCGACTACCTCTACAACGTCGAGCGCCTGCAGAAGAAATTCACCACCGCCGCAACCCTGGTGCCGCAGCCGGTGCTGAAGCCGGCGGCGGCCAAGACGGTGCTGGGCGTGATCTATTTCGGCTCCACCGCGCCGGCGATGGACGAGGCCCTGCAAGCCCTGGCCGAGGCCGGCATCCATCTGGACGGGCTGCGGCTGCGCGCCTTCCCCTTCCCGGCCCTGGTCGGCGAGTTCGTGCGCGCGCATGAGCAGGTCTTCGTCGTCGAGCAAAACCGCGACGCGCAGATGCGCACGCTGCTCATCACCGAGCTGGAACTGAACCCGGCGCGGCTGACCCGCGTGCTGCACTTCGACGGCACGCCGATCACCGCGCGCTTCATCACGCAGGCGATCACCCGCCATGTGCATGCCCTCGCCACCACGCCCCGACAGGAGCCGGCATGACCTACCTCGCCAAACCCAGGCTCCATCACCCCTCGCTGCAGAAGAATGCGGTCGGCTACACCCGGCGCGACTACGAGGGCAAGGTCTCAACCCTGTGCGCCGGCTGCGGCCACGATTCCGTCTCGGCCGCCATCGTCCAGGCCTGCTGGCAGCTCGACATCGCGCCGCACCGCGTCGCCAAGCTCTCGGGCATAGGCTGCAGCTCCAAGACCCCGGACTACTTCCTCGGCGCCAGCCATGGCTTCAACACCGTGCACGGCCGCATGCCCAGTGTGCTGACCGGCGCCAACCTGGCCAACCGCGAGCTGCTCTACCTGGGCATCAGCGGCGACGGCGACTCGGCCTCGATAGGCCTGGGCCAGTTTGCCCACGCGATGCGCCGGGGTGTGGCCATGGTCTATATCGTCGAGAACAACGGCGTCTACGGCCTGACCAAGGGCCAGTTCAGTGCCACCGCCGACCGCGGCTCGACGGCCAAGAAGGGCGCGACCAATCAGGATGCCGCGATCGACCTGGTCAGCCTGGCCCTGCAGCTGGGCGCCACCTACGTCGCGCGGGGCTTCAGCGGCGACAAGAGCCAGCTGGTGCCGCTGATCGAGGGCGCGATCAAGCATCGCGGCGCGGCCTTCATCGATGTGATCAGCCCCTGCGTCGCGTTCAACAACCATGCCGGCAGCACCCGCAGCTATGACCATGTGCGCGAGCACAACGAGGCCCTCAACCGCATCGACTTCATCGATCTGGCTGCCGAGCAACAAGCCTCAGGCGACGAGGCGCTGATCATGCTGCCCCAGCCGGACGGCGGCCAGATGCGGCTGCGCCGCCTGCATCCCGACTACGACCCCACCGACCGTATCGCCGCGATGAACCAGGTGGCGGCGCTGCAGGCCGCCGGCGAAATCGCCACCGGCCTGCTTTTCGTCGACCCGCTCGCGCGCGATATGCACCAGGGCCTGAACACGGTGACCACGCCGCTGAACCGGCTGGGCGAGCGGGAGCTCTGCCCCGGTGCAGCGGTTCTGGCCAAGATCAACGCGGGGCTGCGCTGAGGCGGCCCTCAAGCCAGGAGCGAGACAACCATGCGCATCGATCCCTATCTCTTCTTCCCCGGCCGCTGCGAAGAGGCCATCAACTTCTACGTCAGCGAACTGGGTGCCGAGCTGCAGATGATGATGCGCTACTCGGACAGCCCTGAGCCGCCACCACCGGGCATGGTGGCGCCGGGCAGCGAGCACAAGATCATGCATGCCTCGCTGCTGATCGGCGGCGCGCTGCTGATGTTGTCCGACGGCGACTGCAGCGGTGCCGACCCGACCGCCGCCTTCAAGGGCTTCTCGCTCTCGCTGGACTGCGCCGACGAGGCGGAGGCACGGCGCGTCTTCGATGCGCTGGCCGGCCAGGGCGGACAGGTCACGATGCCCCTGGGCCCGACCTTCTGGGCCCCGCTGTTCGGCATGGTCAGCGACAGGTTTGGCGTTGGTTGGATGGTGGGGGTGGCGGCCGAGCCCGAGGCCTGATCGATTTTCTCGTGGCGGGTGTTACTGGCCCGCTGCCGCCATCGCCTCCAGAGCCTTCAGTGCCGCCGGATGCTGTGGCACCGCCAGGCCCTGGCGGGCGTTGGCGGCGGCGATCTGGGCGCCCTGGGCGCTGCCGCGAGCGGTCAGGTCGTCGCCCTGGCCGAACACGAAACGGGTCAGCGCGCCGACCTCGGAGTCCGACAGCTCCGGCGCGGCCAGCAGCAGCGCGGCGGTCGCGACCGTGCTGATCTCGGCACTCTGGCTCGCATAGCTGCCGCGCGCGATGCGGTGCGCGAACAGACCCGAGGGCGCGGTGCTCAGCCGGCCGATGGCGCGCTCCGACAGCGGCAGCAGGCGTAGCGGCAGCTCGGAGAGCGCCTCGCGGATGCTGTCGGCCGGCACGCCGATGACCTGGATCAGCGCATCGACCCGGCCCTGGCGCAGTGCCACCAGGGCTTCGCCCAGCGGCAGCTCGACGGCCCGGATGTCCGCATCGGCCAGCTCATGGGCGCGCAGCACACGCAGCGCGGTCAGCCGCGAGGCCGAGCCCGGCACGCCGATCGCGATGCGCTGGCCGCGCAGATCGGCCACCGTCCTGGCCTTGGAGTCGGCCGCGACCAGGACATGGACCGGCTCCGGATAGAGGCTGCCGATGGCGCGCAGCGCGGCGTCGGGTCCGTCGGCGGCGAACTCGCCGCTGCCCTGGTAGGCCGCCAGCGCCGCGTCGCCCTGGGCCAGCGCCAGCGACACCTTGCCGGCGCGCAGCAGGCGCAGGTTCTCGTCGCCGCCGCGCGTCACCAGCGGCACGGTGCGCGCGCCCTGCTGCGACGACAGGGCCTGCACAAAGCGCAGATACTGGCCGCGCTCCGGGCCGGCGGCGATCGCATAGCCGTCGGCCGCGCGGGTCAGGCGTGCGCGTATCGCCGCATGGGCGGCGGCGAGCTCCTCCTCGATCATCGCGGCCTGCGTCGGCGCCGAGTCTCGCGACACCGCCTCCACCACCTTGCGCATCGCATCCAGTAAGGTCGCGGCGCGGCCGGCCGGCGCATTGCTGGCATAGCTGGGCGCGGCGGCGGGCTGGTAGCCGCCGGGCGCCACGGCCTGCCATTGATCGCCGTCGCGCTGGTAGAGCGCCGTGCCATGGACGCGCACGAGGTCGCCGGCCTTGTTGCCGCCGGCCGTGATGCCCACCAGGCCTTTGGGCCCGGCGCCCAGCGCCGACACCAGACCGGCCACGCCGGGCGAGTCCCAGCCGCCGAAGTCGAAATCACGCGTCAGCCGCAGCGCGATGTCGTAGTAGACGATGCGGCGTGTCTGGCCGTCCGGCGCCTTGCTGTCGAACTGCGAGCCGCGGCGCTGCAGCTCATGCAGGCTGACCGTGCCCTCGGGCAGGGCCTGGGCCAGGCGGGCCTGCAGATCGCGCTGCAAGGTGTCAGTGTCGGCGACGCGGCCGCAGGCGATCAGCAGCGGCAGCAGCACGAGGCCGATGAACAGGGTTCGTAGCGTCATCTCAGCCTCCGATCAGCGGCAGGGTCAGGGTCAGCACGACCGCGTTCATCAGATCGATGAAGAAGGCGCCGGCCAGCGGCACGATCAGATAGCTCTGCGGCGCCGGTCCGTAGCGGGCCGTGATGGTCTGCATATTGGCCATCGCGGTGGCGGTCGAGCCCATGCTGAAGCCGATCAGCGCCGCCGACGAGACCGCGGCCTCGTAGTCGCGGCCCATGAAGCGGAAGCAGACGAACACCGTGTAGAGCACGATGAAGATCACCTGGGCCGCGATCATCAGTACAAAAGGCCCGGCCGACAGCGCCACCTCGACCAGGTTCAGCGCCATCATCGTCGTCACCAGGAACAGCGACAGGCAAACCGTCGAGATCAGGTCCGAGGCCCGGTCGTCCAGGCGCATGCGAGCGAAGGGCAGCAGATTGCGTATCGCGACCCCGACCACCATGCACCACAGAAAGCTCGGTATCGTCACCGCGCCGCCGCCAAAGCGCCCGGCCAGCCATTGGCCGGCCACCACGGCGGCCAGGATGCCGGCCAGCGCGCCCATCATGCCCAGGCTGTTCAGCGTGGGCTCGCATTCATGGCGTACGTGCGGATCGGTGCTGTCCACAGTGGTGGTCGTCTCGGCGCGCAGGCCGTGGCGCCTGATCAGGTACTGGGCCACCGGGCCAGCAATGATGCCGCCGACGATCAGGCCCAGCGTCGCCACCGTCATCGACAGCTCCATCACCGACTGCAGATTGTTGACCTCGGCAAAGCGCTCGGCATAGGCCGCGCCTGTGCCGTGGCCGCCGACCAGCGTGATCGAGCCGCCGACCAGACCGAAGATCGGGTGCTGGTCCAGCGCCAGCGCGACCGCGATGCCGACCCCGTTCTGCACCAAGATATAGGGGAACAGCACCAGCAGAAAAATCAGCAGCGCCCGCCCGCCGCGCCCCAGCATGCGCAGATCGGCGCACATGCCGACGCCGGCAAAGAACATCAGCAGCAGCACCGGCTTGAGCGTCTGGTCGATCTCCAGCCTGAAGTCGGTGGCGGCAAAAACCAGCGAGGCCAGCGCCGCGAACAGCAGGCCGCCGGTGATCGGGTCGGGGATGTTGTAGCGCGACAGCATGCCGATGCGCCGATTCAGCAGGCTGCCGATCAGCAGCACGACGGTGGCCGCCAGCAGCGAGGCGAGGGGATCCAGACTCATTGAACTTCCTAAGGTGGTGGCCGGGGTCGGCCGCAAGCATGGCCCCGATTGTCCAATCCTGATGCGCATCAAGAGTTCCGCAGCTTCCCCGCCGCGTTGTGCGATGTTTCGCGCGGCCGAGCGGCGCCGTGCGCGGCGGCGCCCGAGCGCACGGTATCCTCGGACACGCGGCACTTGCGGACACTCCGATTTCCAGGCGACGCGTTTTCAGGGCGCATCATCGATCCGCCTTCCTTGCTTCCTTGTTTCTGCTTCGCCGGCCTGTTTCGCTCCGATGTCCTTGTCTTTCAAACTGCCTGCTCTTGCGGGACTTCTGCAGGGTTGCCGCCTGCTGTGTGCCGCCGCCCTGCTGTCGGGCGGCCTGGCAGCGGCCAGCGAGGAGGGCGCCGAGATCGTGCTCGGCAGCTCGGCGGCGCTCAGCGGGCCGGCCTCGGCGCTGGGCCAGCGCTATCACCTGGGCGCCCGGGCGGCCTTCGAGCAGCTCAACAAGCAGGGCGGCATCCAGGGCCGGCGTGTCGCGGTCGATCTGCAGGACGATGGCTACGAGCCCGACCGCGCGGAAGCCAATACCGTGGCCCTGCTGCAGGATGCGCGGGTGCTGGCCCTGTTCGGCTATATCGGCACCCCCACCAGCCGGGTCGCCTTGCCACATCTGCGGCGCGTCGGCAATATCGCGTTTCTCGGGCCCTTCACTGGCGCCAGCCTGCTGTGGGATGAGCGCAGCCACCCGAACGTCTTCAATGTGCGCGCCAGCTATCAGCAGGAAAGCCACGCCCTGGTCCGTGCCATCAAGGCCAGCGGCGCGCGCCGCATCAATATCATGGTGCAGGCCGATCCCTTCGGCCGTGCCGGGCTGGAGGCGATGCGCGAGGCCACCGGGGCCGCCGGTCTCGAGATGGTGGCCACCGCCACCGTCAGGCGCAACAGCACCGAGGTGGCCGAGGCCGTCCACACCCTGGTGCGGCAGCACAGCGCCGACGCCATCTTCATGGTCAGCACCTATGAGACCTGCGCCGCCTTCATGCGCCAGGCCCATGCCCAGGGCTTTCGCGGGCGTTTCTACACCCTGTCCTTTGCCGGGCTCGAGCCTTTGCGCACCGCGCTGCAAGATGAGCCCGAGCTCAGCGGCCGCCTGACCCTGGCCCAGGTGGTGCCCGACGCCGAGGACCGCAGCGTGCCGGTGGTGGCTGCCTATCAGCGCGCGATGCGCGAGGCCGGCGAGCGCCAGTTCGACAGCATCAGCCTGGAGGGCTATCTGGCCGCCCGCGTGATGAGCGAAGGCCTGCGCAAGGCCCGGCCGCCGCTGACGCGGGCCAGCCTGTTGCGCAGCCTGCAGACCCTGGGCGATCTGGACCTGGGTGGCTTTGCGGTGCATTACCGCGAGGACGACCGGCGCGGCTCGTCCTATGTGGCCCTGCGCCGCCTGATCGACTGAGAGGCTGAGAGTTTTTCTACTGCGCCGCCGCCATGCGTCGTTGGCCGGTGCTCGGAATCCTCACGTACAGGAAGTACGTTCCGGTTCCTGCGCGCCGTCCGCCTAGCCTGACTGCGGCTCGCTACGAAAACTCTCAGCCTCTGAGCCGTCTCGCTCAGAGCGGCGTCAGCAGCGGCCGGCCCGCCTCCAGCGCGTCGACATTGGCGATGAACAGCTCCACCGTCGCGCGGATCGCCTCGGGCGACCAGCCGGCGATATGCGGCGTGAGTATCACGTTCGGGAAGCCCAGCAGCGCCGTCGGCGGCAGCGGTTCGCTCTCGTAGACATCGAGCGCCGCGCCGCCCAGCTGACCGGCGGCCAGCGCGGCGGCCAGGGCCACGGTGTCGACCAGGCTGCCGCGCGCGATATTGACCAGATGGCCTTGCGGGCCCAGCGCGGCCAGCACCTCGGCATTGACCGCATGCCGGGTCGCGGCGCCGCCGGGCGCGGCCACCACCAGGAAGTCGGCCCAGCCCGCCAAGGCCACCAGGCTGTCAAAATAGACGGCCTCGCCGGCATCGGTGCGCGGGCTGCGGTTGTGATAGCCGATCTGCATCTCGAAGGCCTGGGCGCGGTGCGCGATCTTGCGGCCTATCGTGCCCATGCCGAAGATGCCCAGCCGGCGGCCGTTGACGCTGGGCCGGATCGGCAGCGCGTCGCGCCACAGACCAGCCCGCAGCGCCTGCTCCTGCTGGGGCAGCGCACGCACGCTGGCCAACAGCAGGGCCAGCGTGTGGTCGGCCACGCAGCTGTCATTGGTGCCGGCGCCGTTGCACACCGCAATGCCGCGCGCCTTGGCCGTCGCCACATCGAGGTTCTCGTAGCCGGCGCCTTGGGCGGCGGCCAGCCGCAGCCGGGGCATCGCGGCGATCTCCTCGGCGCGCAGGCCGGTCGCGCCATTGCTCAGCACCAGCTCGATCTCGGCGCCGCGCGCCGCAATCGCCGCGGCGCGTTCCGCCGCGGTCGGCGCATCGATCAGCTCGAAGCGCTCGCGCAGCAGGTCCTTGTACTCATCGGCCAGGGCCACCAGCAAGAGGCAGGGGGGTTTCGCTAATTGCGTCATCATGCCCGCCATCATCGCCGCTCTCGGCCTGCGCCGGTGCGCGCAGCGAACCGGGCGTGACCCCCATCACGCGCTTGAAGGCGCGGTGGAAGGCCGCCTCAGAGGCATAGCCCAGTTCGTCGGCCAGGCGCGCCAGCGGCACCGGCCGGCGCCGCAGCCGGGTGGCCGCCAGATGGATGCGCCAGCGGGTCAGATACTCCATCGCCGGCAGGTCCACCAGGCGGCTGAAACGCTCGGCAAAGGCCGAGCGCGACAGCCCCGCCTCGGCGGCCAGGGTCTCCAGGCTCCAGGCCTGGCCGGGGCGGCGGTGTAGTGCGGCCAGCGCGCGGGCGATCTGGCGGTCCTGCAGGCCGCGCAGCCAGCCGCGCTGGGCCGCCGGCATTTGCTCCAGCCAGCCGCGCAGAGCCTGCACCACCAGGATATCGGCCAGGCGGGTCGTCACGGTCTCGTGGCCGGGCCGGCGCGCGCGGGCCTCGGCCAGCAGCAGCTGCAGCGTGCTGTGGAACCAGCCCTGCTGCTGCTCCTGGGCGCCGACCGAGAGCAGCGGCGGCAGCAGGGCCAGCAGATGCAGGCTGGCCGGATCGTCGACCTGCAGCGCGCCGCACAGCAGCTCGCTGCGCGGCCCCGGACCGTCCCCCAGCACCAGCTCCTCGAACCACTCGGAGCGGACACGGCGCTGCAGCGAAAAGAGATCCGGGCATTCGACGCCGGCGGCGCTGAGCAGCCGGTGCTCGACGCTCTCGGTCAGCAGCGCGAAGTCGCCGGCCTGCAGCTGCAGCGCCGGTTCGCCGTCCAGCTCCAGCCGGGCTGCTCCCTGTAAGACGATATGGAACATCAGGCAGCCGGGCATCGCCGGCAGTTGGATCCCCCAGGGCGCGGCCGGCTCGGAGTGGCAATAGACCACCGCGCTCATGCGCAGGAACTGCAGCGCCTCGCCGACCGGGTCGTCGCGCTGCCAGCCGGCGGCGGGCGGGGTGTCGCTGTGCATGGGTCTGGATGCTCGATCAAGAAGGCCGGACGGGTGGTGATGGCGGTCGCAGGGCAGCGCCGCGAGACTGCGGGCATCGTAATCAATCCATCAGTGGGAGCCTCCATGAGCCAGACCACCACCATCACCATCCTGGGCGCCAGCGGCCGCACCGGCGCGCGCGTCGCCGCCCGGCTGCTGGGCCGGCCCGGGCTGAAGCTGCGCGTGCTGGGCCGTTCGGCCGAGGGCCTGGCGGCGCTGGCTGCGGCCGGCGTCGAGCCGCGGATCGGCCGGCTGCAGGATGCGGCCTATCTGCGCGCGGCCTTCGAGGGTGCTGATGCCGCTTATGTGATGCTGCCGCACGAGCTGGACCGGCCCGGCTTCCTGCAGCGCCAGCGCGAGGATGCCGAGGCGATCGCGGCGGCGCTGCGCAGCGCCGGCGTGCCCCATGTGGTGGCGCTGAGCAGCCTGGGCGCCGAGCAGACCGAGGGCACCGGCGTGATCCTGGGCCTGCATGCGCTGGAGCGCAGCCTGGGCGCGCTGCACGGTCAGCATGTGCGCCTGCTGCGTCCCGGCGCCTTCTTCGAGAACCTGCTGGCCCAGCTGCCGGGCCTGAGCGCCGGCGCCCCGCTGGTCGATGCGCTGCGTCCCGATCTGGCCGTGCCCATGCTGGCCACCCGTGACATCGGCGACGCGGCCGCCGCGGCCCTGCTGGCGCGCGACTGGCAGTGCCTGTCGGTGCAGGAGCTGCTGGGCCCCTGCGACCTCAGCGGCGAGCAGCTGGCGCGCCAGCTGGCCCTGCAGCTGGGCCGCCCGGCACTGGTCTACCAGCAGCTGCCCTACGAGGTGATGGCGGCCGAGCTGCACGAGGCCGGACTGGCGGCCGACGCCGCAGCGCTGATGATGGACATGGCCCGCGCGCTCAACGAAGGCCGCATCCGCTCGCTGCAGGGCCGCAACGATGCCAACAGCACGCCGACCGGGTTCGCGCAGTTTCTGCGCGAGCAGCTGGCGGGCTAGGCCCATAGCGGGCCGGCCGGTGCCGGTTTCTGGCAGAGTGCGCGGCATCGTCATCAGAGGGAGAGACAAGCCATGCTGCAGCGCCGCCACATCCTGCTCGCCGCTACCGCCGCTTTGGGCCTGAGCTCGGCACACGCTGCTGCGCGTCCGCGCCTGCGCCTGGCGATGATAGGCACGGGCATGCGGGGTCAGGTCTTGCTGCGCGAGCTGCTGCGCCGCGAGGATGTGGACCTGGTGGCGCTGTGCGATATCGAACCCATCATGCTCAAGCGCGCGCTGGCCATGGTCGAGGGCGCCGGCAAGCCCGCGCCCAGGACCTATGGCGAGAGCGGTGATACCCAGGCCTGGCGCCGGCTGCTGGAGCTGCCGGGCCTGGACGGGGTGATCATCGCCACACCCTGGGAATGGCATGCGGAGATGGCCATCGCCGCGATGCAGGCCAAGGTGGCGGTGGGCTGCGAGGTGGTGGCCGGCGTCACGCTGCAGGACCACTGGGATGTGCTGAACACCCAGCTGAAGACCGGCACGCCCTACATGCTGCTGGAGAACGTCTGCTACCGGCGCGATGTGATGGCGGCGCTGCAGATGGTGCGGGCCGGCCTGTTCGGCGAGCTGGTGCATCTGCAGGGCGGCTACCAGCATGATCTGCGCGCGGTCAAGTTCAACAGCGGCGACCCGGCCAAGCCCTATGGCGGCGGCGTCGAGTTCGGTGCCAAGGGCTGGAGCGAGGCGCGCTGGCGCACCGAGCACTCGGTGCAGCGCAATGGCGAGCTCTACCCCAGCCACGGCATCGGCCCGCTGGCCATGTATGCCAATATCCATCGCGGCAACCGCCTCACCCGCATCAATGCCTTCGCCAGCAAGGCCCGGGGCCTGCAGGACTATGTGCAGACCCAGGGCGGCGCCAAGCACCCGAATGCGGCCGTCAGGTTCAAGCTGGGCGATATCGTCACGACCACGCTGGCCTGCGAGAACGGCGCGACCATGGTGCTGCAGCACGACACCTCGCTGCCGCGCCCTTACTCGCTGGGTTTCCGGGTGCAGGGCACCAAGGGCCTGTGGATGGATCTGAACCAGTCCATCCATATCGAAGGCCGCAGCAAGCCGCATGAATGGGAGGCCTTCAAGAGCTACCAGGACCGCTACGACCATCCGCTGTGGAAGAAGTACGAGGGCGCGGCGGCCGGTGCCGCCCATGGAGGCATGGACTTCTTCGTGATCCACGCCTTTGTCGAGGCGCTGAAGGCAGATGCCCCGATGCCCATCGACATCTATGACGCGGTGGCCTGGAGCGCGATCACGCCGCTGTCCGAGCAGTCGATCGCTCAGAACTTCCAGACCCTGGACTTCCCCGACTTCACCGGCGGGCTGTGGAAGACGCGCAAGCCCATCTTTGGCTTCGACGAGCGCTACTGAAGGCGCTGAGTGCCGCCACGCCGGTAATAGCGCCCCAGCTCCACGCTGACGATGCAGACGCTGAGCCAGGCCAGGCCGGAGGCGAAGCCGGCAGCCACATCGGTGGCGAAATGCACCTGCAGAAAGACGCGGCTGCAGCCGACCGTGAAGGCCAGGGCGGCGGCCGTCAGCACGGCCGGCAGATGCCAGACGGCCGGCAGGCTGCGCAGCGCCAGATAGGCCAGCATGCCGTAGGCGACCACGGCGCCGGAGCTGTGGCCGCTGGGGAAGCTCCAGCCCAGCTCGCTGACCAGGCCGTGGTCGTGCACCGGGCGGGCGCGCTCGAAAATGCGCTTGAGCAGCGGATTCAGCAGCCCGTTGCCGCCCAGCGCCAGCACCCAGCCCAGCGCCAGCGCATGGCGGCGCTTGAGGAGCAGCAGCAGCGTGACGACCACGCCCAGCAGGCTCAGGTTCAGTACATCGCCGAAACGGGTGAAGCCAGCGAAGACGCGTAGCGTCGCGGCGTCGACATGCTGGCGTATCGAGGCCGTTAGCGCCTCGTCGGCCAGCGCCAGCGTGCCGCCACGGCCCAGGTGTTCGGCAATCTCGGCGAACAGGCCGGCGCCGCCCAGCAGCAGGCCGAAGCCGGCCAGCGCGTTCAGCAGCACGAAGCCGCTGGCCGGCAGCGCGCTGCGGGCGCGCGGCAGCAGATGGCGGTCCAGCGACCACCACAGCGCCGCCGTGGCGAGCAGCAGCAGCATCAGCAGGGCCAGAAAGACGGGCAGGGCCTGGGCGCCCGTCTGGGTGGCCAGGGTGACGAGGGGGTGGTCCGGCGGCGTGGCGGTCATCGGTGCGGATAGTGAGGGAAGCGCCGCATCATGCCGGAATCAGCAACAGTGCATTGAAGCCAGCCTGGCTTTTCCGGAGCGCCCGAAGTTTCACAGTAGAGCCCATGGACACGGCGGGTGCCGAGTCCAAGCAAAACCCGAAGCTGAAACTCAAGGACTCCATCATGAACAAGCTGACCCTGATTGCCCTGTCCACCCTGCTGAGTGCCGGCGCCGCGATGGCCGATGGCCTGAGCCGCGATGAGGTGGTGGCCGAGCTGGTGCGTGCCCGCAATGCCGGCGAACTGACGGCGCTTCAAAGCGAGAGCTATGGCGGCTACGGCCTGAAGGTCGCGGCGAGCAGCCTCAGCCGCGAGGCGGTGACCGCCGAGCTGCGGCGCGCCCAGCAATCCGGCGAGCTGGCCCGCCAGGAGGCCGAGCGCTATGGCCCCTCGGTCGCGCCGATCGCCTCGACCAAGACGCGTGCCCAGGTGTTGGCCGAGTTGCAGGTCGCCCGCGACAGCGGCGAGCTGGCCCTGCTGAACAGCAACAACCCGGGCTACACCGAGCTGTTGCAGCTGGGCAAGCGCACGACTGCCACCGAGCTGATGGCCGGCCAGCCCGCCACTGCGCGCTGATGGGCAGGGCCGGCGACCCCAGGGCCGCCGGCCCGCTCGTCGCGGGAAATTGCAGCTCATCCGCAGCGCCCGGCAGCCCATCGCGAGGCCGTGGCAAGCCAGGCCGGCATTGCCGACACTGCATGCACTGACACAGCCACCCCAGGAGCCCACCATGAACACCCGCCGCCACCTCCAGTCCCTCGCCGTCCTCGCCACCGCAGCCGTCGCCGTTCTCGGCGCCGCGATGCTGGCCACCCACGCGCCCAGGACCGAGATCGTGCAGCTGGAGCGCGTGGTGATCGTCGGCAAGCGCGCCGAGGCTCCCGTCGTCGCGCAACTGCCGCGCGTCGTGATCACCGGCCGCAGCACGGCGGCCGCACAGCTGGCCGAAGCCAGCCTGCTGAAGGCGAAGATGGTCTGAGCGCTGGCTTCGCTGCTGTCACCGGGCCCGCCTTGTGCGGGCCTTTTTCATTGCTAGGCCTCGAAGGGATGACCCTCGGCCCGCAGGCGGCGCAGGCCGCTGTCCAGATGGGCGCGCGCGCTCTGCGCATCGCCCTCGCGCATCTGTTCATGGCTGCGCTGCGCGATCGCATGCGGCACCGGCTTCAGCGCCCGCCCGCTGCTCATCGCCTTGAGCTGGACCTCGGCGGCGCGTTCCAGATAGTAGAGATCGTCCCAGGCCTCGGCGATGCTGGGGCCGCCCACCATCACGCCATGGTTCTTCAGGAACAGGATGTCGGCCCTGCCCATGGCAGCGGCGATGCGGTCGCCCTCGGAGGCGTCCAGCGCCAGACCGTTGTAGTGTTCGTCTACCGCCGTGCGGCCGTAGAACTTCAGCGCGGTCTGACCGGCCCAGAGCAGCGGTGGGCCCTCCAGCATGGCCAGCGCGGTGGCGTTGGGCATGTGCGTGTGGAAGGCGGCGCGCAGGCGCGGCTGGGCGCGGTGCAGCCGTGCGTGGATGTAGAAGGCCGTGGCCTCGGGCTGGCCGTGGCCGGCGACCACATGGCCGTCGACATGGCAGATCAGCAGCCGCGAGGCGGTGATCTCGGCGAAGGCGTAGCCGTAGGGGTTGACCAGGAAGAGCTCGTCGTGGCCGGGCAGCAGGGCCGAAAAATGGTTGCAGATGCCTTCCTCCAGCCCGTGCCGGGCGGCCAGCTGGAAGCAGGCGGCCAGCTCGATGCGGGCCTGGCGGATCGCGTCGGTTTCTTCCAGCGCGAGGTGCACGGCGGGCGCGCCGCCAATCGTGATCGTATGAGCCATGGTTTGATGCCTCCCTCGCTCACCAGTCTAGCGAGGCGAACAGCGGCGGCACTTCGTCCAGCCGCGTCAGGGTCGCGTCGGGGCGGTAGTCGGGTAGCGGCCGGCGGCCGGTGCCGCGATCGATCCAGACACAGCGAAAGCCGATATCGCGCGCCGCCGCGTGGTCCAGATGCGGGCTGGCGCAGATGTGGACCACCTCGTCCTTGCCGACGCCCAGCGCGGCGTGCGCGTGCTCGAACAGCCGGGGCGCCGGCTTGTAGGCACCCGCCTGCTGGGCCGTGATCACGCGGTCTATATGGCCGCCCAGCTGGGCCACATTGCCGGCAATGATGTCGTCGTCGGTGTTCGAGACGATGCACAGCCGGTAGCCAGCCTGCTTGAGCCGGGCCAGCGTGTCCACCACCTCGGGAAAGGGCGGCATGCGTGAGATGCGCTCGGTCAGCACGCGGATGTCGCTGTCATCGATCGGCAGACCCAGCTCCTGCAGCGCCAGGCGCAAGCCCTGGCCGGCCACCTCGCGGAAGCTGCGGTGCGGCGGCGTCTGCTCCAGCGCATGTTCGTGGCGGTCATAGACCTCGATCAAGGAGGTCGGTTCGATATGGCCGGCCTGCTTGCGCACCAGCAGTTCGCGCACGACGGCCTGCAAGCCTTCATCCCACTGGATCAGCGTGCCGTAGCAATCGAAGGTCAGCCAGCGCGGCCGCGAAGTGGCGTGCAAAGACATCGGGAGTCCTGGGTCGTTGAAGAATGGAGCGAAGCCTATCCAGCACTGAAGATATTTGGAAATTGGATTTGTAGTGGATGTGAATTTGAATATCTAATGTCTTCATGCTCGATCTGGAACTGCTTCACACCCTGGTCTGCGTCGTCGACGAGCGCAGCTTCACGCGCGCCGGCGAGCGGGTGCACCGTACCCAGTCCACCGTCAGCCAGCAGATCCGCAAGCTGGAGGAACGGCTGGGCCATGCGCTGCTGCTGCGCGACCGCAGCGGCAGCCGGGTGACGCCGACCGAGCAGGGCGAGCTGCTGGCCACCTATGCGCGGCGCCTGCTGGCGCTGGCCCAGGAGGCGGAAGAAGCGCTGGGCAGCGCCGACAGCGCGCTGCTGAGCCTGCGCATCGGCGTGCCGGAGGATTTCGATGCGCGGCGCATCTCCAGCCTGCTGTCGGGCTTTGTCGCGCGGCAGCCGGGCTTGCGGCTGGAAACCATCAGCGGCATGAGCAGCGAGCTGCAGCGCCGGCTGGCCGGCGGCGAGCTGGACATCGCGCTGGTCAAGCGGGTGCCGGGCGAGGGCGGGCCCTGCGTGGCGGCCTGGCCCGAGACCCTGGTCTGGGCCGGTGCCGGCCAGGTCTTGCCGGCCGACGAGCCGATCCCGCTGGCGCTGTTTCCGCAGGGCTGTGTCTACCGGCAGCGCGCGCTGGCGGGCCTGGACCAGGCGCGGCGGCGCTGGCGCATCGCCTTCGGCAGCCACAGCCTCAGCGGCATCCAGGCGGCGCTGTCCTCGGGCCTGGGCATCTCGGTGCTGCCCACCACGGCGCTGCTGCCCGAGCACCGCCTCTGCGAGGGCCTGCCGGCGCTGCCGCCCACCGAGCTGGCCCTGCTCAGCGCGAGCGCCTCGCCCAGCGCGGTACAGCGCCAGCTGCTGAACACCCTGTGCGAGGCGCTTCGATCATGAAGGAATCAGCAACAGTGCGTTGAAGTGCCGGTGGTTTTTCTGTTGGAGCACAAGCTTCACAGTTGAGCCCATGGACACGGCACACAAACAAGCCGGGTCCAAGAACCCAACGAAGCTGAACTGAAAGGACTCCATCATGAACAAGATCACTGCCATCGCCCTGACTTCCCTGCTGGCCACCGGTGCCGCTATGGCCGATAGCGCCATCACCCGCGAGTCGCTGCGCCAGAGCCAGACCGCCGTACAGAGCAGCACCACCCGCAGCGCCGTGATCGCTGAGTTCCAGCGCGCCCGCCAGGCTGGTGAGCTGAATGCGCTGTATCGCGAAGTCGATCTGAGCCCGGTCTCGAGCGCCTCAACGACCACCCGCGCCGCCGTGCTGGCCGAGCTGCGGGCGGCCCGTGCCTCGGGCGAGCTCGCGGTGCTGAACAGCAACAACCCCAGCTATGCGCAGCTGGCCGGATTGAGTGGTGGCAAGAGCGCTGGCGGCGAGCTGCTGGCCGGCCAGCCTGCCACGGCCCGCTGACGACCGGGCGCTCCCTGGCGGGCGCCCACGAATTCAATACAAGACGAGGACCGTTGACCCCGGTCTGCCAAGGGTCAGCTTCGTCTGGTGGTGCGTTGTTGTAGTTACCGCCTGCCAGGCTTCGCCCGGTGGCCTGCACAGGCCATCGGGCTTTTTTACGTCCGCAGTGTCTGCGTTTCGTCGCCGGCATTTGCATCTCGTCCGGTCGGGCCGCCGACTCGTCGCCAGGCTGTGGCGGCGCCGGCCACCAAGTCAGACACTGCAATCACTGACACAGCAACACGCACAAGGAACACACCATGAACACCGCCACCAAGTCTTTCGCACTCTTCGCCATCGCAGCCGTCGCCGTCGTGGGCGCCGCGATCTCGCAGAGCCCGGCCAAGCCGGCCGCCAGCGAGATCGTGCAGCTGGAGCGCGTGGTGATCGTGGGCAAGCGCGCCGAGGCCGCGGTGATCGCGCAGCTGCCCCGCGTGGTGATCACCGGTCGCAGCACGGCGGCGGTCCCCACCCAGCTGGCCGCTGCCGGCACGACCCCGGCCATCTGATCGAGCGCTCCCCACGCGGCCTTGCCGTGTCCAGTACAAGCCCGCTGCATGCGGGCTTTGTCTTTTCTGCGCCTAGGCGTGCTCCGTCGGCACGGCGATGCGCGCCAGCTGCTCGCGCAGCTGCTTGCGGCCCGCGCTATTGCTGGCCCGCCAGGCGGCCAGCGCCAGCGCCATGAAGGCCTTCTCCTTGTCGGTCGGCGTGGCGTCCAGCCGGGTCTCGTCCAACCAGCCCGGTGGCTTGCCGCAATGGCTCTCGATCTGGCGGGCCAGCTTGTCGCCGATCGGGCGCGAAGACTTGATCTGGCTCCACATGCTGGGTGAGATCTCGACGCTGGCGGCAAAGGTCTGCTCCAGTCCCTTGGGCGAGGTGCCCGCAGCCAGCGCCTGCTCGGCATAGAGCTGGAACAGCGCCAGCGCGTTCTGGCGGCGGATGAGAGTGGGGTTGGTCAGCAAGGCTGTGCGCTTCGTACAACAGGAACAACAGCGATTGTCGCTGTGGCTTGACGCGATAGTAAAGACTATTTACAGTGCGGCCAGCGCTGTGGGGCCATCAGTCCTCGCAGTACCGACCCAACAATCACCCAGCAAGAAAGGCAGCATCGTGACCACCCGCCACCTCATCGCCAAGCTCAGCGCCCTCGCGGCCCGAGGTGCGATCGTGCGTGGACTTGGTGAGCCGAAGCGCTTTGTTGCTTGCATGCATCCGGGAGAAGGCAGCGCCTGAGGCGCACGCCCTCTTTCCTCTGACCCCAGAGGCCCGGATTCTGCAAAGAGTCCGGGCCTTTTGCTTTGGGTCAGTGGTTTGAACGTCCGACTTCGGCTGTGTCCTTGCACTCCGTCGCTGCATCTTGATGGTGTTGGCAGCGCGGGATGTGCGCGGGACCGATCGCAATGGGCCAGCCCCTCGTGCAGCGAGACACCACGTCCGACGGGACGCTCGCGCTTGGGCACAGCCGAAGTCGGAGGTCGTTGAACCTCCTCCTCATCAAGAAGCCTCCGTCGAGCTCACGCTTCTGAGGCGGAAATCGGCCGCAACGATTGGGCGGCGCCGGAACCCGTGACCGGCACTCACCATGGCCCGGCAGGGCACCGTCATACCGAAATCAGCAACAGTGCATTCGCCTGCGGCCCGTTTTTCCGGAGGGCCTGTTTTCCTACATTGGAGTCCATGGACACGGCGACGGTGATGCGAAGCGAAGCAAGCAGACCGCAGGCGAAGTCCTTCACCCAACCGTAAAGGAAATCATCATGAAGAAGCTGACTGTCATTGCCCTGTTCTCCCTGCTGTCCACCGGTGCTGCCCTGGCCGATGGCCTGAGCCGTGAGCAAGTCGTCGCCGAGCTGCAGCGTGCCCGCGCCGCTGGCGAGCTGGTCGCCCAGCAAGGCGAGAACCCCGATGCCATCGGCCGCGCCGTGATCGCCACCGGCTCCACCACCAGCCGCGCTGCCGTGCTGGCCGAGCTGCAGCGCGCTCGCAGCGCCGGCGAGCTGCAAGGCCGCGATGCCGAGTCGTACAGCCTGCCCAGCATCGCCGGCTCGAGCAAGAGCCGCGCCGAGGTCATCGCCGAGCTGCAGCAGGCCCGTGCCCGCGGCCAGCTGCAAAGCCAGCAGATCAACTACGGCGGCTGATCGCCCGCGCCGCATCCACTCTCGAATCTCCTGGGGCACCCGCCCACCGGTCCGGCACCCCCGCCGGCCGGCCTCCTCAGGCCCGATGCGCTGCCCAGCCATCGGGCCTTCTTTTATGGGCCGACGGCCTGTCGCGCCTTCCTGCACTTGGTCGTCGGCGTGCGGCGATCCGTCGCGCGGGCCTGGCGATGGCCGCCGCTGCGGACGAAACTGCAATCACTGACACAGCCAACACCCCCGCAGGAGCCCAACATGAACACCAGCCACAGCGCCAAGACCCTCACTCTCTTCACCGTCACCGTGCTGGCCATGCTGGCGGTGATTGGCGCCGCGCTGCTGGGCAGTGGCGGCCAGCCGCCTTCCACCGAGATCGTCAAGCTGGAGCGGGTGGTGATCGTCGGCAAGCGCAGCGTCGAGACGCCGGTGCAGATCGCCCAGCTGCCGCGCGTCGTGATCACCGGCCGCAGCACCCCGGCCGCCACCGAGCCGCAGCTGGCCTCGGCCGGCTTGCTGAAGGCCAAGGCGCTCTGAGCTTCTTGCTGCCGTCAGCAACAGAGCCCGCCGAGCGCGGGCTTTTTCATTGCAGCGGCACTCAGGCCGCCAGGCTTTGCTTCAGAAAGTCCACCAGGGCGCGCACCCGGCCGCTCAGATGGCTGCGGCTGGGATAGAGCGCGAACAGGCGGCGCGGCTCGACCCGGTAGTCGCCCAGCGCCGCCACCAGCTCGCCACGCGCCAGCGCCTCGCGCACCATCGGCTCGGGCACCAGGCCGATACCGACCCCGCGCCGCATCGCGTCTATCAGCAGCAGGCTGTTGTCGGCGCGGAAGCTGCCATCGACCTCGATGCTGTGCGGCTCGCCGCCGGGGCCCTCGAACAGCCAGCGCCCGGCATCCTCGCCGAGCCGGTAGGGCAGGCAGTTGAGCCCGCGCAGCTGCTCCGGGTGCTCGGGCAGGCCATGGGCGGCCCAGAACGACGGGGCGGCGCACAGGACCCGCGGCAGCTGCATCAGCTGCACGGCGACCAGGCTGGAATCGCCCAGCTGGGCCTGGCCGCGCAGCGCCAGGTCCACCCCCTCGCGCACCAGATCTACCGGCCGGTCATTCAGCCGCACATCGAGCTCGATCTGCGGATGCTGGCGCTGGAAGGCATGCAGATGCTCGCCCAGAAAGGCCAGCGTCAGCGAGACCGGCGCCGAGATCACCACCCGTCCGGAGAGGCCGGCGCTGTGCTCGCGCAGCTGGCTCAGGGTCTGCTCGGTGTCGTCCATCACGCGGCGGCAGTAGGCGTAAAAGCGCGTGCCGGCCTCGGTCAGCTGCATGCTGCGCGTGGTGCGCGCGAGCAGCCGGCTGCCGGCCCAGTCCTCCAGCTGCTGGACATATTTGCTGACCACCGCGCGCGAACAATCGAGGTCGCGCGCGGCCGCCGCCAGGCTGCCGGTCTCGACCACCCGGCAAAAACACTGCATCGCGAGATGCCTATCCATCGCTGCCTCCTCCGGGCCGCATCGTAGCCGGCGGCCGTGCGCTCAGCGGATCGGGATCGCCAGCGGGCGCATCGGTGCTCCGTCGGCGCCGCGCAGCTTCAGCGGGGCGCCGAACCAGGCGAACTGGTAGACACGGTCGGCGGCCAGCTGCTCCAGGAAGACGTTCTGCATGATGGGCACGCCGCGCTGCGACAGCATGGAGCTGTGCACCGGGATCCAGTTGCGGCTTTCCTGCGAGGGCCAGGCATCGGTGCTGATATTGTCGACACCGATCACGATGGCGCCCCGGTCGGCCAGGAAATTGGCCGACTCGCGTGTCAGCCCCGGGGTGTTGTGCATGTATTTGTCGGCGTCTTTGAAGAGCTGCATGCGGCCGGTGCGCACCATGATCACATCGCCGTCCTCGAAGTCCACGCCCTGGGCGCGCGCCGTGCCCCGCAGGTCCGCCACCGTGATGCCATAGGACTCGGGCAGCATCTCCAGGCCCTTGTAGCGCGCCACATCCAGCAGCAGGCCGCGCGCGATGATGGGCGGGAACTTCTCGATGCCGGCCTTGCGCCAGCCGCGGTCGCCGAGCTGCTCCTCGGTCTTGAAGCCGTTGTAGATCTGGCCGTTGAGGCCGAAGTGCGACAGCGCGTCGATATGGGTGCCGGTATGGGCATACATCGAGAAGGCCGCGCCCGAGTAGGTCACCAGGCTGTTCTTCTCCTTGCCCAGGCCGTTGGGGTCGTCGACGATGGTGCCTTGCGGCGTGTGGACGTTCCAGATCTGGAAGCGTGGCTGGCCCAGGAAGTAGTAGCTGGGCATGCCCACATAGAACTCGACGCTGAGGTCATAGGTCTTGCCGCTGGCGATGCGGCGCAGCACCTTGAGCGTCGATTCGGGCGTGATCTTGTTGAGCATGCCGATCTCGTCCTGCGGGCCATAGGGGCTGATGCCGACCCGCTCGGCGGCCTCGGGCGGCGCACCGGCGGCGCAGGCCTGGCTGGCCAGCAGGGTGGCGAAGACGGCGGCGGCCAGCGCAGCGGCGACCGGAGAGAGATGGGCTTTCATATGCGCTTGAGTTGGGATGGGTTGAACATGGGCCTATGGTCGGCCGCCTGGGCCTCGCCGCCTAGGCGCCGGGCGCGGGTTCAGAGTTCACGCCGCGTGAACAATCGGCGGGCTCGTCGCCGGCCCGCGCACTTCGTCACTGCCAGGCGCCAATCCGTCGCTGCGGCGTGGCGGCGCTGGGCCGCGATGCCGACACTGCCGGCACCGACACAGCCAACCGCCGCACAAGGACCCGCCGCATGAACACCGCCGCGCCCGGCCCCGAGTCGACGCCGCAAGCTCAGCAACACCTGACCCCCGGGTCGACCCTGGCCCGGCATCTGCATGGTCCGGCCTATCTCGCGCTGGTCGTCGAAGGCAGCTACTGGGAGGCCAATGGCGCCGGGCGCCGCCAGCTGCGCGCGGGCGATGTGGCGGTCCACGGCCCCTATGGCGCGCATTGCAACCAGGTCGGCGGCGCGGGCGCCGTGGTGCTGAACTTGGCCGTCCAGGGGCCGCTGGCGGATGCCTATGGCCGCATCGACGATGTCGACAGCCTGGTCCGCGCCGCCGCCCAGCAAGGCCCCGAGGCCGGCGCGCTGGCCCTGACCCTGCTGCGGCCGCTGCCGCCCCTGATCAGCGACTGGCCGGATCAGCTGGCTCTCGACATAGCCGCCGACCCGCAGCTGTGCCTGGGCGACTGGGCGCTGCGGCAGGGTCTGGCGCCCGAGACGGTGTCGCGCGGATTCCGCCGCCTCTATGGCGCGACGCCCAAGCGGGTGCGTTTCGAGCAGCGCACCCGCCGGGCCCTGGTCGCGCTGCTGGGCGGGGCGGGCACGCCCCTGGTCGAGCTGGCGCTGGAGGCCGGCTTTGCGGACCAGGCCAGCATGAACCACGCCATTCGCGCGCTGACCGGCGCCTCGCCGCAGGCCCTGCGCCGGCGGTCAAGTGCTGACAAGACCGCCGGCCGGGGCGCTGCAATAGTGGCCGCATGAACAGACGCTCCGCCACCACCGCCTTGATGACCCTCCCGCTCTTCGCGAGCCTGCCTGCGGGCGCACTTGCCGCCGCTGCCGCGCCGCCACGCACCGCCTGGTCCTTCCGCACCTCGGAGGGCCTGGATGCTATCGCCTTTCTCGGGCCCTTGTCCGGCAAGGCCTTCTACGCGCGCTACTACGCCCAGGAGCTGCAGGACTTCAGGCCACGGATCGCGCCCGCCGCGCTGGACGCGCTGACCAGCCTGGTCGAGGCGGCCGATGCCGACGGCTATCTGCTGTGGCCGCGCCTGAGCCTGATCCTGTCCGGCGGCCGCAGCGACACGATCGACGATCTGCTGGCCAGCCTCGACGATGTGGGCCGCAGGCTGCGGCCCAGTCTGGAGGCCAGCGTCTACTGGAGCACGTCGCTATGGGGCCAGTTCGAGCCCATGGTCGAGCGCCTGCGCCTGCTGCTGCAGGGGCTCAAGGCCGCCGGGTTTGCGGCCTACCGCTGCAGCCTGATCGCGCCGGCCGAGGCCCGGGCCGAGGAGCTGCTGCGCAGCTTCGCGCCGGTCGACATCATCAGCGAGCAGGAGCGCCTGGTCGGCCGGACCCTCGAGCGCGAGATCGAGATGAATCTGCTGTGGTTCTGCCGGCCGCATGGCGTGAAGCTGCAGGGCCAGCGCTTCATCGCCGCTGTGCAGGCCTCCGATGCCACGATCGCGCTGACCGCCGCGCACGAGGTGCTGCACCCGCCCTTCGATATGCGCGGCGCGGTGGCCCGGCGCTGCATCGCCCAGCTCGCGGCCGACCCGCTGCTGCAGCGCATCCTGGCCGAGAAGAGCCGCGACAGCGGCTACAACAGCATCGAGGGCATCTTCGAGGAAGGCACCGTGCAGGCGCTGGACCAGATCATCCAGGAGCGCCTTGGCTACGGCCAGCCGCCGGCCCAGCGCTGGGCCGACAGCGATGAGGGCATGCATGTGTTCGCTGCGGCCCTCTACGGGATGTTGAAGGCTGATCGCTTCGATCAGCGCGGCGGCAATATCGAAGCCTGGCTGGACCGCGCCCAGGCCCGAGGCCAGCTGGCGCCGGCCGCCCTGCATGCCGCCGCTGCGGCGATGCTGGGGCGCGCTGTCGACCGGCTGTGGACCGGCGGCGCCGCGGTAGCCGCCACTTCAGATGGACCCCAACCATGAGCCCCATGAACCGTCGCCAACTGCTGCTGCACAGCGCCACCACCACCCTGCTGCCCTCGGCCCTGAGCGGCCTCCTGTCGCCGCATGCCGCTGCTGCCGCCAGCAGCGGGCTGGAGATCGCCGCGCTTGACCGCTTCGCCCGGGTGCGCATGAGCCGGGAGGACTTTCTGGTCGGCGAGCTGTCGGTGCGCAACAGCAGCGCCGAAGCGTTGGTATTGCGCCGCTTGCTGCTGCTGGGGCCGGATGCGGCTAGCCAGGCCCGGCCGCTGGTGACGCTGGTCGGCGAGGCGCTGCAGGCCTTGGCGAACGGGCCCGATGGTCGCCCGGCGCGCTCGTTGCTGCTGGGGGCCGGCGAGCAGGTGCTGCTGCATCTCTGGCAAGCCCTGCCGGCTGGCGATGATGCCGGCCTGGCGCTGCGGCTGGAAGCCTCGCGGGGCGATGATTCGACAGACATGGCCGCACTGGCCATCCCCGCCGCCGAGCCGCCGCTGCAGCTGGGTCCGCCGCTGCGAGGCGGCCCCTGGGCGGCGGTGTTCGACCCCTGGTTGGCGCAGGGGCATCGCCGCTCGGCCTTTGTGCACGAGGGTCAGCGCTTCATTCCCGCGCGGTTTGCCATCGACTGGATACGGCTCGATGCCGGTGGCCGTCCCGGGCCGGCGGGCCCGGCCGGCTACGCGCAGTGGCATGGCCTGGACAGCGAGGTGCTGGCCGTGGCCGACGGCGAGATCGTCGCGCTGCGTGACGGCCGCGAGGACCTGCTGAACGCCCAACGACCCGCCCGCCCCTGGAGCCACGACGATGTGGCCGGCAACTATCTGTGCCTGCAGCTCGCCGACCATCGCTATGTGTTCTACGAGCATCTGCGCCAGGGCAGCATCACGCCGCAGCTCGGCCAGCGGGTCCGGGCCGGGCAGCCGCTCGCCCGCGTGGGCCGCTCCGGGATCAACTCCTCGGGCCCGCATCTGCATCTCCATATGGCCGACCGCCCGGCCCTGCTCCATGCCCAGGGCCAGCCCTTTGTGCTGAGCGCCTTCCGCCAGCTCGGAACCTACGCCAAGATGGACCAGGCCGAGTCCGGCCGGCTCTGGATCGCCGACCCGGCGGCGCCGGCCGGGCAACTCGTCAGCGGCGAGCTGCCGGCGCCGAATGCGGTGTTGCGGTTTGAGGGGTGAGCGGGGTGGGGCGAGGCCGCTGGGCTAGTTGTCGATGGCGCGAGTGCCTCGGCATGCCGGATAGCCGGTGCAGCCCCAGAAGGCCTTGCCCGCGTTGACCCCCTGCCTGGCGACCCGGCGCGCCATAGGCTGCATGCAATTCGGGCAAGCCGGCTCATGGGCCGCAGCTTGGGGTGTGGCGACGGGTGCAGGCGCTGGAGGCAATGGCGCCCGTGTCTGCTGAATCAAGGCATGCAGTTGCGGCCCATCAATCAAGCGCAGATTGCGCCCGCTGGCGAATTGGATGGCTTCTTTGGTGAAGCGCCCGGAGCTCACGACAAAACCTCCCGCAGCACCGCGAGCTGCCATCACGCCGTACAGCTCGCGCACCACATCCACACCGACCTTGTAGGCGCGCCACTGCTTGCACTGCACCAGGAATTTCTCGCCACCCCGGCTCAGCACCAGATCCACCCCACCGTCGGCACCGCCGCCACCGTTCTCGTGCACGGCATAGCCCTGGCGGCGGAAGGCCTCGCCGACCAGCAGTTCGAACTGCTGCCAGCTCATGCCGTCCAACGCGCTGGTGGCGGCAGGGCTTGCCGCTGCCTGCCCTAGCAGCGCTGTGCGTTGGTGCCGCCGCCAGGCTGACATTGCCGCGCCGCACAGGCAGATCAGCGGGGCCAGATACTGACCCACGCCGGCCAGCATGTGAACAACGCTCTGGGCTAGAGCACCGCTCAACTGACCGGGTGCTACGGCAGTGAGCGTCGGCGGCTGGCTGGCGATGCTATGCAGCCAGACATAGAGCAGCACCCCCAAGCCCACGCCGGCCCACCATGGCAGCAGAGCCACCAGATCCATCAAGTCCTCGGCGGGACTGGCTTTCTTTCTTCGTCTGGCCATGCTGGCTCTCTCCCTGAAGTCGTGCCGATGATTCTGGCCAGACATGGCACTGTTCGCATCGAGTGGCCGGGGCGATAGGCATGGAATGACCGTGCCGGATTTCACGGCCGATCGCGTGATCTCGTGGTCCAGCTTGAGTTGTTGCTGGACGAACTCCCTGTCTTAGCCGACGTGATCCCGGTTCCATCACGCGATGGAAGCAATCGCTTCTGCGATGGCACAGTGCATGGTCATATTGCTGCATTGGAAAGAACCGTCATGACCTATGCAAAGCCCTGGCTCAGTCTGAGTGATCAGCTCGCGCAGCTGCGGCAGCGAGGCATGGTGATTGATGATGAGACCAGGGCTCGCACCTATCTTGAGCGGATCGGCTACTACCGGCTCAGCGGCTATTGGTTCGCCTTTCGTGAGCGCTCCGAAGCCTGCTGCGTCTGGAGCGCAGCCGAGGCGGGCAAGTCCAAGAAGGACAAGCGCGTCGAGCGTCTGCCGCTGGACCAGTTCAAGTCCGGCGCCAGTTTCCAGAACGCGGTGGATCTCTATGTTTTCGACAAGAAGCTGCGTCTGCTGGTGATGGATGCGCTGGAGCGCATCGAGATTGCGCTGCGCGTCGATCTTTCGCATCGGCTGGGGGAGCGTGACCGCTTCGCCTATCTGCGAGCCGATCTGTTCCACCCGACTTTTTCGCAGCTGCTGGAGCCGTCCTCTGGGCTTACCAAACATCATGACTGGCTGAGCAAGCAGGCGGCCCTGATCCTGCGCTCCAAGGAGGAGTTCATCCGGCACAACCGCGAGAAGTACGGCCTGCCGCTCGCCATCTGGGTGGCCTGCGAGGTGTGGGACTTCGGCAGCATGTCCAAGCTCTTTGGCGGTATGCAGGAGGTAGACCAGGACCGCATCGCGCAGCGCTACGGCATCAGCAACGGCAGGGTGTTCGCAAGCTGGCTGCGCAGCCTGAACTATCTGCGCAATGTTTGCGCCCACCATTGCCGGCTCTGGAACCGCAATATGAGCGAGCAGCCCAAGCTGCCGCCGCTGGCAGAGCTACCAGCGCTACAGGGCTTCCACGGCAATTCTCATCGCCTGGCCCGGCCTTTCTTGCCGCTATGCATGACCCAGCATCTGATGCAGCACATCAACCCAAGTTCATCCTGGGGGCAGCGCCTGCGAGACCTGCTGCTGAGAGGTTTTCCCGATGTGAACCACCTGGGCCTGAATCTGGGAGGCATGGGGGTGGACGAGGACTGGGAACAGCGCCCTTGGTGATGGGCTCGTTGAGCAACACATGCCGAGCAACCGCCTGACAGGCAATAAAAAACCCCCAAGCAGCTTAGCGCCGGAGCGCTTTACCGAAGGGGGCCGTGTTGGCGCGGATTCTGAGTTAACGAACTAGTGAAGTCAACAAAAAGTTGACGTCGAAATCCCCAGGTCGACTCCGCGAGACGCAATCGTTGTGATGGCAAGTCCTTGTTCTGCAAGGACTTTTCCAATTTTTCCGGATTGCCTTGTGATAACCAGCGGAGGTACGAATTCAAGTCGCCCAGCCCAGCGGCTGGCGATGTCTCGGGGCGCCCGTCGAACGAGCTATTGGAAACTCGCCCTGTAGGTCACAGGATCCAAATTGCAGTGGCTGGAGATGTGGCCCGGCAGTTCGAAAATCTTCGGCGCGGCACGGAAATCGAAGACTCGATAGATTGAAAACGTATCCGCGTGGTCGCGCGAAAAGCGCTCCTCATTGCTCGATACGAAGAACGACGTGGTCTGACCGAAGGCCGTTGTTTTCACTTCAAGATGGCGCTCGCGTCCGTCGGGCCAGAAACTCCGCACGTCATAGCCAAGCCCATCACCCTCGGTAACCGAGACATGCGCGACGCGATCAGCCAGTTGGCCGAGGCCATTCTTGGCCAGGCGCCATTGTTCAAAGCGCACGACAAACTCCTCGCCGGCGCGGCCGATTCGGCGGTTGTTCGCTTCCCGCTCAAAGTAGTCGCGCTTGATCGGGTTGAGCAGGTAGGCCGGAGCCGCCTCCATGACGCGATGCTCGCGCTTCGGCGGGGATGCGATGACCTTTTCGAAGTCGAACTCATCAGGCACATGAGTCGGGCGCTCCACCGCCGAGAGCGCTGAGGTATCGACATCGGACCGATCCCTCATCTGTCGTTCAATTTCCTCGACCATTTCGCGCTGAATATTGCTGGCCGGCAGGTAGCCTTGCAGAGGAGGCACCCCGAGACCCTGCAGCACGGCGCTGATGTTGCGGCGTTTGAATTCGATCGAGGCTTCGGTGCGTTGGTTCAACAGCGGCAACAGGCGCCGCCGGCGCTCCGCCTTGTTGAATCGCTGGCCATTCAAATCGAGCACCAGCATGGAATTGAAGCGTCAATTCGGGTCCGAATTACGCCGTGATTGAGCGGTTGGCGTAGGTCGTTGACCAACCCAGCAGGTCCCGATCTGCAAGTGCATTTCGGCGATGCAGATGACCTGTCCGGTCGAGGGAAATCCTGTTGATGCAATACTTTTGGGACCGGGTCAGCAGGCGCTAAACCATGTCCCCAAACGCCGCCCGCTCCAGCACCTCATGCTGCCGCCGCCAGTCCGGCATCTGCCGCGCCACCAGTGCCCAAAAAGCCCTCGTGTGGCTCTTCTCGACAGTGTGGCAAAGCTCGTGCACGACGACGTAGTCCTGCACGTTGGCCGGCAGCTCCATCACCCGCGGGTGGAACTCAAGCACGTTGTGTGCGTTGCAACTGGCCCAGCGGCTCTGGAAATGGCGAATGCGAGCACCGCGGGCTTGGAGACCGGACTGTCGTTCCCAGTGCCGCACGCGCGCCAGCAGCTTCTCGTGGGCCCGGTCCCGGTAGAAGGCGTTGAGCAGCGGCGCCAGCGCGTCCGCGCTGATGTTGCGCCCAGCCGGGTTCTCGATGACGAAGCGCGATGCGGTGAAGTGCAGCGTGGCGTGCGCCAGCTTCGGCGCGTGCCGCACCTCGGTGAAGTAGGTGCGCCCGCAGTAGCGCAGCCGGCTGCCGGTCACGATCTGCTCGTCTGCGGCCGGGGCTTCCACCAGCGCCCGCTTCTCGCGAATCCAGCGGGCGCGCTGTCGCACCAGGGCCTCCTGCTCTTCGAGCCCGACGGCCGGCCCGCGCAGCAGCACTGGCCGGCCACGCTCCACGGTGACGTAGTGACGCTTGAGCGTGGCATCGGCCTTGAATCGCCACTCGATGGTCGTCTGTCCGTACTGCAGGCGGGGCATGGCTCAGTTCTTCAGCAGGATGTCGAGGATGCGCCCGGCATGCTCGCGCGCTACTCCGCGCTCCCAGCCGGCCAGCGGCATCAACAGCTTACGCAGCAGGTCGCGCATCTCGGGGTGCAGGTCCAGCATCTGCTTCCAGTTGCTGGCCGCCAGCGTCTGGCTCAGCGACGGGTCTTCAAAGAGCTTGGTCGTCGCCGCGCGCGCCGTGTCGTCGCCCAGCAGCGCGGCCAGGTATCGGAACACTGCGGAATGCGCCGGCGTCTCGAAGCCCGTCTTGTCCTTATCCGCCACGCGCTGACCGAACAGCTCCAGCTGCTCCAGGAACTGTGCCTGGCTGATGCGGCCGGCCTTCTCTTCCTCCAGCAGCTTCTCCAACTCCTCGGCCAGCTTGTCGAAGAACGCCGGGTCCTTGTCGCGGCCGGTGACGATGGTGTGCTTGAGCTGGTTTTTCATCACCAGCGCCTGGCTACCCGGGCTGGCGAGCTGTTTGAGCCGTGCCATGTCGCTGGCATCCAGGATGGACACCTCGCGCCCCAGCAGGCTCTTGGCCGGGCTGGCGGCGATGTACTCGTCCAGCAGGCGCTGCAGCAAAGCCGATTCCAGCTGGGTGATGCGCTCACGGTAGGTGGCGTCCGGCAGCTTGTCGCGCAGCATCAGCCGAATTTCGGCGAACAGCGTGAAGTAGGGCTTGAAGGGAAGTCCCCGCACATCGGGCAGGATGATGTCGATGCTGCGGTTGAACTGCTTGGCCAGCGCCAAGAAGTCCTCCACCGCATCCAGCCGGCTCGCCGGGTCCAGGAAGCGCTCAGCGTCGTCTTTGTAGGCCTCGCGCTCGCTGACCGGGTCGTGCAGTTTGGGCAGCAGCTTGAGGATGCGCTCCAGCGTGCTCTGCAGCTTGGGCAGTTCGGTCTCAACGCCCTGCCACACCTGCGCCGGCTGCACCTCGCCGCCGTAGAGCTTGAGCGCCTGGTCCAGGTGCTCCACCACGCCGTGGTAGTCCACGATGTAGCCAGCGTTCTTGCCCGGCAGCGTGCGGTTCACCCGCGCAATGGCCTGCAGCAGCGTGTGTTCCTTGAGCGGCTTGTCCAGGTACATGGTGCTGACGATGGGCGCGTCCCAGCCGGTCAGCAGCATGTCGGACACGATGATGAGCCCCACGTTGTTGGCCTGCGGCTGGCCATCCTGGCCCTGGCTCTCATCGCCATAGGGCAGCGGGAACAGCTTGCTGACGAAGTGGCCGATCTGCTCGGCCGGCAGCGCCACCGGCTGCTTGCCGGCCTTCAGCTCATCGCGGATGCGCTCCTCGATGCTCTGCACCTTGGTGACCGGCAGCTTGTACTCGGCCGCTTCTTCCTCCACCGTAGCGCCTGTCCGCGTGCCGGTGACGCCCGCCAGGGAGATGACCACCTGGCTCTGAAAGGTCGTCAGGCCCTGCGCGGCGCGCTGGGCCATCAAGTCATCCAGCAGGTCCTTGTAGCGCACGGCCATATCACGACCGTTGCACACCAGCATGGCCTTCAGGCCTTTGGCCTGGACGTGGCCGATGAAGTGCTCCACCAGGTGCGCCGCCACCTGCTCCATGCGGTCGCCCGCATGGCGCCAGCGGGCCAGCAGCGCCTTCTTCAGGGCCTGCTGGTGCGCCTCGGGCGCTTGGGCGAACTGTTCGTTGAAGGCTGCGTCCAGCTTGGCATCGGCGGCCAGCTTGACCCAGGCGTCCTGGTACTTGATGGGCAGCGTGGCGCCGTCGGCCACGGCCTCGTGCAGGCGGTACTCGTCGATGTAGGTCTCGCCGCCGAACTCGGCCAGCGTGTGCTTGTCGTCGTTCAGCAGCGGCGTGCCGGTGAAGGCGATGAACTTGGCGTTCGGCAGGCTGGCGCGCATGAAGGCGGCCAGGAAGTCGTACTGGCTGCGGTGGGCCTCGTCTACCAGCACATAGAAGTTGGGCTTGGCGCTCAGCACGCGGAAGCTGATCTTCTCGCGCTTGCACTCCACCCACTTCGCCTCCAGCAGTACGCCATCGGCGTCGTTCTGGCCGAAGTGCTCGTTGCGCTCCTCCACCATGAAGAAGTCCTTGCCCACGCGCACGCGCCGATGCCGCGTGGACTGCAAGACCTCGTCCGCCTCCTCGGGTTCGCCTTCGGCACCGTCTTCAGCCTGGGCGGCGCGCTCGTCACCTTCCTGGAACTTCTGCACCGTGCTCGTGAACACGCTGCCGTAGTCATTGCCCAGCATCCTCACCAGCCCGGCCACCGACACCGCCTGGATGGCGCGGATGCCTACCGCATGGAAGGTGTCGAAGATTTGCTTGTCCAGGTCGCGCCGGTCGGTCAGCACCAGCACCGTGGGGTTGGCCAGGCCGGTGCTGTCCGCGCGCAGCAGGCGGGCCAGCAGCGCCATGGTCAGCGACTTGCCGCTGCCCTGCGTATGCCAGATCACCCCGCCCAGAGGCGTGGCGCTGGTCAGCCGCTGCACCGTCTTGCGCACGGCGCGCCACTGCTGGTAGCGCGGCAGCTTCTTCACCGTCTTGCCGTCGCGGGTCTCGAACAGCACGAAGTGCGCCACCAGCTCCAGGAAACGGGTGGGCTCGAACAGCGCCCACAGCAGCTGCTCCTGCTCGGCGGGCTCGCTGCCCAACAGCGCCGCCACCTCGGCCAGCTCGGTGGCTTCCAGCCGGTAGCGGGCATAGAAGGCCGGCTTGGTGAGGATGGCGCCGTAGAGGCCCTGGCGGCGGTTCAGCCCAACGCACACCTGGTTGAACACGAACTGTGCTGCAAAGCTGCGCTGGTAGCCGTCCAGCTGGGCCAGTGCCTCGTCCAGCCGGTGGTGGCTGGCCTTGCATTCGATGATGGCCAGCGGCAGGCCGTTGACGAACAGCAGCAGGTCGGGCCGGAACAACTCGCCGTCCGCATTGCGGCCCACGTACTGGTCCACCACATGGAAGTCGTTGCTGCTCGCGTCAGTGGCATCCAGAAAGCGCACGCTGCGCGGCTGGCCTGCCAGGTCCTTCACCTGGATGTCCGAGCGGTGCAGCACCTGCTGCCACAACGCCTGGTTGGCCGCCAGCAGGCCGTCGTTGGCGCGCTTGCGCAGCTCGATCAGCGCCGCATCCACGCCGCCGGGTACTTCGGCCAGCCAGGGGTTCAACGCCAGCAACCGCGGGCGCAGCACGTCTTCCAGCACCGGCGCCAGGTGGCGGTGTTCCACCTTCACCCCTGAGCCGGGCAGATAGGTGTAGCCCAGCCGCACCAGCCAATCCAGGGCCGGGGTTTCCACCCCGGTCTTCTCGGGTGCCTGGCTCATGCGTGCGCTCCCCGGGCCGGGGCTGTCAGCCTGTTGTTCATGGTTCATCCTCCCTGCGGCTACGGTAGCAAACTACCGTGCCAGTTGTTGGGCCGGCGCCTTCGATGGGTGCCGGTGCGTGCTTCTTCATCACCTCGAACTGCCGGCTTTCATGCAGCACCTGCCGCCAGCTGTTGCAGCCGTAGCGTTTGGGCGTCTGGTCCGGGTGCTGCCGGGCGATCCAGGCGATGGCGGCGTTCAGCTCGATCCAGTTCTCTTTGCTGCCCGATGCGGCCAGCGCCTGCTCCGCCTCGCGCAGGCTGCTGACGATGCCGCTCATGGGCCAGTGCACCTGGCCGTCTGGCGCAATGCCGTCGATCAACATGTCCTTGAAGGCATCGCTGTTCATGAAGGACGCGGCTAAGGCTCTGGCGTTGTCCATGTGTTCGGCCCAAGTGCGCAGCGTCTGGAAGTGCCGGTCGATGGTCGCCCGGCTGGCATCCAGGTAGGCCACGGCCGCCTCGCAGTGGTCGAGCTGCCCCAGGTCAAAGCGCTCCAGCAGGTGGTGAACCAGCTCGTTGCGCAGCTCCACCAGTTCCTTCAACTCGGCCGTGATGGCCTCCAGGCGCTCGGCGCTCATCTCCATGCGCTGCTGGAAGCTGAGCCAGAGCTTGTCGCCGGGGGTCTGGTCGTCGGTCTCGTCGGCCTGCGCGGACTCATCCTCCGAGCGCAGGTAGCCGTCGGTGAACAGGCTCACCAGCCCGCCCAGCGTGGTCTTGTGGACGCTCGCCACCCGGGCATCGCGCAAGGCCTGCAGTTGGGCCGGCTCGCCCGCCAGATCGGTGTTTGCCACCATGGCCTTCAGCAGCCGCTCGTACTGCTGCAGGCGCAGCAGGCAGCCTCCCAGCTTGAGCTGCGCAGCGCGCTGCAACTCGGCCAGGCGGGTGCTATCGTCGGCTGGCGAGGCGGCGGCGTCCATGGTGGTCAGGCGGTCAACTCGGCATCGACCTTCACGCGCCACTCGCCGGTCAGCAGCTTTTGCATCAGGCCGCGCTTAAGGGTCTGGTGTTGCAACTGCTTTCGCTCAAGACATCGCACCTTGCCGTCAACGGCCTCCAGGAGGTCAACGATCTTCTCTTGCTCGGCAACGCTTGGGACCGGTACGTCAAAAGAGCGCACCTGCTGATAGTTCAGCCCTTCCCGGTTGCCACCCGCTTGGAACTTGGCTACTTGCTTCTGGCCAAAGGAAGAGTTGATGTACTGGCAGAGAAACTGCGGGTTAAGACTGGGCAGCGTTCGGATGATGCAAACATGCTGATTGACGTTGCCCTCGGAAAAGTCGCGGGGCAGAACGGCACACCGGCCGATAGAGGCCCCAGTGATATTCAAGAGCACGTCCTCGGGCTCCAACGCTGAATTTCGCATCTTGTTGTGCTGAACCTCATCTATGTAGGCGACGTCGTCCAACGACAGTCGTCCGACCAAGACGTTCTGGCTCCTGATGAGAGGAATACCGCTGCTCTGATACGACGTGCTTCCGCCTTTCGGGGTGACGCCGCTGCCCACCTTCGACACGTACCGGTCGAGGGGCTCAACAACCCAGGAGGAGGGGACCATGCCCAGCGCGCTTGGTTTCTGTTCAGCGTGGGGCACCCACCGGCCATCGGCATCTTGGGTGCCGACACCCCGGCTGAACAGCGTCTGCATCAGGCCCTGCTTGAGGGTCTGGGAGGCTTCAATCTGGCGCGCAATCACGTCCAGCTTTTCGTCCACGGCGGTCAGGATGGCGGCGATTTTTTTTTGCTCAGGGAGCGGAGGAACCGGTAGCAGCAGAGATTGATACTGTTGCGAGTTGATGTTTGGCTGCGCACCAACCTTTACGGAACTTTTGACCCACGACCAGTAGGCATCGCTCCGAACATACTGCGCGGTGAATTCTGGCGAGAGTGAAGGCCCGACTCGGAATCGAATCAAGTAACCAGCGAAAGCACATGGCCCCATGTGCGAGCGATATCGCAAAGATTTACCAACCGTGTTGCCAGTTCGAGCAATCACAATGTCGTTGTCGCTCAGCAGGTAGTCCTTTGCAGCCTCAGGCGGGAGGTATTTGCTGTTTGACGGTATCAACCCGCCAGCGTCGTCAATATCGGTAATGCGGACATATCTGACGTATCCGTCATCAAAGTTCTCAGCAGAGGCGTTGGCTCCGTACTCAGGCTTTTCAGCCAACAAGCTCCCAAATGTGGAGACTGCCCATGAGATTGGAAGCCAGCCGATAGGGGTTTCCTGATATCCCGGCATGCCGACAACGCTCATGCTTCGGTCTCCAGAAGCCCAAGCTCGGCCAGATAGCCGTTCAGACGCGCATCTATCTGCGTCTCTTTCTCAGCCAGCACCGCCAGCTGTGCCAAGGTAGCCGCCACATCCACGGTCTCCTCGGTCTCCCCGTTGGCTATGTAGCGCGCAATGTTGAGGTTGCCGTCATTGCCGCGAATCTCGTCCAGCGAGACCACGCGGCAGTAGTTCTCCACCTCGGTCTGCTGCTCGAAGGCCGCCTTGTGCGTGCGGGCGATGCGGGCGATGTCCTCGAGCCGCAGGCTGTTCTGGGCCTTGCCTTCCAGGTAGTCGCGGCTGGCGTCGATGATGATGACCTTGCCCTGCAGCGCGGCGGGCTTGCGCTTGTTCAGCACCAGCACACAGGCCGGAATGCCGGTGTTGTAGAACAGTGCGGGCGGCAGGCCGACGATGGCCTCGATGAGGTCGCCCGGCTGGCCGCCGCTGGCGGCATCGGTGCCAAACAGCAGGCCCTCGCGAATCCGGCCCTCCTCGCCGCTGCGGAACAGCACGCCGTGCGGCAGGATGATGCCCATGCGCCCGTCGGCCTTCAGGCTGGCCAGCATGTGCTGGGCAAAGGCTAGGTCGGCATAGCCGCGCGGCGGCACGCCGTAGCTGAAGCGGCCGAAGGGGTCGCTGACGGTCTTGTAGCTGGGGGTCTTGGGCTTCTTGTTGTTGCCGGCGCCGCCTTCGCTGTCTTGCGCGGCTTCGGCTTCCAGCTCCAGCGGCGTCCACCAGGCTTTGGCCGAGAAGGGTGGATTGGCGATGACGCGGTCAAAGGTCTTGAGGTAGCCGCCGTCCAGGTGCTTGGGCTCCACCAGCGTGTCGCCGCGCTCAATCTCGGCCCGCATGTTGTGCAGGTAGAGGTTGAGCTTGGCGATGGCCCAGGTGCCCAGGTTCTTCTCCTGGCCGTAGAGCAGAGCGTTGGGCCGGTCGCCCATCAGCGTGCCGCCGGGCAGCCTGGCGATGTGGTGGGCGCTTTCCACCAGCATGCCGCCGCTACCGCAGGTGGGGTCGTACACGCTGTGGCCAGGCTGCGGGTCGATGAGCTCCACCACCAGCTGCACCACGGCCTTGGGCGTGTAGAACTCGCCGCCCTTCTTGCCAGCGTCGTCGGCGAACTGCTTGATGAGGTACTCGTAGGCATCGCCCAGCATGTCGGCCTTGTAGAGGTCGGCATTGCCCAGGCGGTACTGGTTGAAGTGGCGCAGCAGGCGCTGCAGCGTGGCGTCGGACAGCACGCGCTTGTCGCCGTACTGCGTGGCGGTCAGCACATGCTGCAGCTCGGTGTTGTTGGCTTCAATGTCTGCGAAGGCCTTGTCCAGCGCCTCGCCGATGTCCTGGGTGCGCGCGATCAGGCTGGGCCAGCGGGCGTTCGGCGGGAAGATGCCCCACTTGGCCTGCACCTCCACGGCTGCTTCCTTCTCGCTGAGCTTCTCGTCCTGCTCCAGCTGCCGAACGCGCTCCTCGAACACGTCGTTGAAGCGCTTGAGGAACAGCAGGCCGAAGATGTAGTTCTTGAAGTCCGACGAGTCGATGGAGCCGCGCAGGATGTTGGCGGATTCCCAGAGCCAGGATTCGAGGGTGTCGAGATTGAGGGGCATTGGTCGGCGATAGATGAGGATCAGGGCAACACGATGGTGAGGTGACCTAGGGTTCGGTGGCCGTCCTTGAGAAGCACGGGCTGTTGGCGTCGAGCGGCATAGCGCAGCGCCTTACGCATCGCACGGAGGTTGGGCAGGGCTGCAAGGTCGAGCTCTGCTGGATGCAAGGTGCGGCGGTAGGCACGCAAGGTGTCAGGCTGAAGCAGGCCCAAGCAACGCAGGTGGAGCTCGCAGCGCATGTGCTGGTCCGCCAGGTCGGGGGAGAGCCAGGTCAGCAGTTCGATCACACGGTCGTAGAGCAGGCGCAGTCGAGCTAGAGCTTGGTCGGGCGTGCTGGGTGCGGGCGCCGCCACAGTTAGCGGCTTGTTCGGGCGTGCACGGCCTTCATTCATCAATGGCCCAAGCTTCCAGATGGGCTCATGGTGAGCGACTCGGTTGCGCAGTGCATTGCACAGGTCCAGGCGGGCGAAGAACGCATCTCGGTGCTTCTGCTTTGCCCAGTGCGTGGCTTGCTGTTGCCGATGGCCTGGCAGCACATCCAGGAGTAGTGGACCCCAGTCGATGTTCTTGTGGAGGTTGTCCTTCTCCAAATCCAGCAGCCGCGGCCAGAAGCCGAAAGTCAGGCCAGAGACCACATCGTCGGGGGATGGCGCGGGATTGCGGGGCACCAACTGCTGGCCTTGCTTGTAGTGGGTGATGTCATTGATCTTGTTCTTAGCGATGGCAGACAACGCGACATGCTCATACCAGTCCTTGGACCCGCGCCCACCCACCACACCGTAGCGCTGGCTAAAGGCCTGGTGAAACTGGTTGCGCAGAACCACCTCCACCAGGGAGATGGTGCGGAAAAGGCAGGCACTCAACTCGTCGTTCCATTGGTAGAGTGCTAGCGCCTGCACGTCATCGGTGACACCGAAGAAGCTGCGGTAGTTGCTTAGGCGGGCATGGGAAAGCGCTTGGATGCGTGCCAAGTTCCCCGCTGCATGGGTTTTGAGCTGTTTAAGCATACGTGTTATGATTTCTCTGTAAGCGCTTGGGCCATATGGCTTGGTAGTTCCCTCTTCGGACGGACGCCAAGCTCCAAGACGCAAAAGAGGGGGCGGCCGCGTAAGCGGCCGTTTTCCTTTGTGTCACCCACGACCCACCTCCTGGATGAGGCTGGCAAAGCGGCTCTCCAGACCATCCAGCTCGGCTCTGAGCTGTGCGCGCTCGGCACGAAGTGCCTCTAGGTCAACTTGGTAGACCGGCTCTACGGCTTCCACATAGCGAACCACGTTGAGGTTGCAATCGTTCTGCAGGATGTCTTCCAATGACACCAAGCGGGCATAGCCCTCAACATCCGCCCTGGCTGCATAGGTGGCCTCGATCTCAGCGAGGTCCTCATCGCGGAGCTGGTTCTGAGTTTTCCCGTGCTCGAACTGGCGGCTGGCGTCGATGAAGAGCACTTGCTCATCGCCCTTGTCCTTACGCAAGACCAGCAGTGCAATCGGCAGGGATGTGTTTGGAAGCAGCTTGGCTGGCAGCGCGATCACTGCGTCCACGAGGTTTTCCTCCAGCAACTGCCTGCGAATTTGTAGCTCCGCACCGCTGCGAAAGAGGACACCATGGGTGACCACCACTGCCATTCGGCCGTGACCAGGCTTCAGCGTCTCCACCATGTGACTGATGAACGCGTAGTCAGCCGTACTGCGAGGCGGAACTCCGCGTCGGTAGCGCCCGTAGGGATCGGCTGCGGCTGCCTCTTGTCCCCAATCCTTCACATTGAAGGGCGGGCTTGAAACCACCACGTCGAACCTCTGCAGTTGGCCTCCAGCCACTAGGCGCGGGTCTTTGAGGGTGTCTCCCCACGCCAATTGAGCGGCGAGCTCCTCATGCACAAACATGTTGATTTTTGCGAGGGCCCAGGTGCTGCCGTTCTTCTCTTGGCCAAACAGCTGACAGCCCTCACCGCTAGAGCGAGCACGTGCGAAGGCGCTGCAGGTCAGCAACAACGTGCCAGAACCGCAGCACGGATCACCAACGCTTTCCCCAGCTGCGGGCTGGAGGAGTCCGGCGATCAGCCGCGAAACCTCGGGCGGGGTGAAGAATTCGGCACCACGCTTTCCTGCGGCGACGGCGGCCTGGCTGATGAGCGTTTCGCAGGCGAAGCCAGCCGCCTCAGCACGTGCTCCGTTTCGAAAGTCGAACTCAGGCAAACCGAAACAGCTCAGCAGATCGGCAATGAGGTGTTGCCGTTGCTTGGGGTCGCCCAGCAAAGAGGAGTCGAAACGGACGTTCTGAAAGGCGTCTTGCAGCAACGGGTGCTGCATCTCCAAATCGGCCAGTGCCCGGTCAATACGGTGCCCGATATCAGACATGTGCTTAGCGTCGAGCAGCCGCTCAAACGGCGTCAACGAGCCGGCATCCGCGTCCAGAGCAACTGCATAGTTAGCGTTGTCGGCAGTATGGTCAGAGGCGTACTTCAGTACCAGCAATGCCAGGAGGTGGTCACGGACCTCACCGACATCGGCGACGCCACGGACTGAATCGAAGCCGCGCCAGAGTGCCTCACGGATGGCATGCTTTGCTTCAGGGTCAAGCATGGTCGCCTCCATGGCGCGAAACGAGGCCGGCCATCTGAGCTACCTCAATAGCGTCCAGTTCCGTCAGCCGATGCCGAATGGCAGCGATCCGCCCCGCCAGTTGATCAATCTCGGCGATACGGCGTTGACGCCCCATGTCGGGCAAGTCCACTTCCAGCGTTTGGAGAGCCGTCTTGGTCAGCGCTTTGATGCTGGTGCCGGTCAGCATTTGCTTGAGCTTGGTGCCGGTGGTCGGCAGGTTGAGAAACCACACCAGGTAACCGGCATCCAACCCGGCAGCGGGTCGAATCACGTTCAACTGACCCACCGGCAGAACCGGTACGTTCGCACCGGTAAAAAGCCAGGCCCTGTAATAGTCGCCCCGTGAGGGGATGACCACATCACCCTCTTGCAGGCAATTTGCGAGGTACTTCTCCGCCACAACAACCCGCGGCAGCTCGCTCCAGCTCACGGGAGTCGAAGACACAACATCCCGGATGGCCAACGCACGCACGTTGCCGTCAGGATGTTCTTGCGGTGCCTGATCGCGGAAGACCACTGCTGTGTGGACTTCGGCCAGGTCGTTGAGGGGGTGAAGGGCTTTCATCGAATAACTCTACTGTCATCGCAGTGTAGCGCCGCTCACGCCAAATCGCAAGCAGTAGAGTTATTTGCACAATTGAGGAGCTCAGCGTGTGCCTGTCTGGAGAGCCATGTCACAGCTCACTAACGACACCTATTGAAAGCTAAAGCCCCATAGCTTTCTCAGCTTATGGGGCCCTAAATCTCACCTTATGCGACGCTCTACACGAACTCACACGTCGATATTCGCCGCCCTCAGCGCATTCGTCTCGATGAAATCGCGGCGCGGCTCGACTTCGTCGCCCATCAGCATCGTGAACACCCGGTCCGCTTCGATGGCGTCGTCGATCTGCACGCGCAGCAGGCGGCGGACGTTGGGGTCCATCGTGGTTTCCCAGAGCTGCTCGGGGTTCATCTCGCCCAGACCCTTGTAGCGCTGGCGGCCGACGCTGTTCTCGGCTTGCTGCATCAGCCAGGCCATCGCACCGCGGAAGTCGCTGACCTTGCTTTCCTTAGCCTTCTCGCCTTCGCCTTTGCGGACGATGGCTTCTTCGCCGATCAGGCCCTTGAAGGTGCGGCCGGCGTCGGCCAGCACTTCATAGTCGGCGCCGTGCATGAAGTCGGCATTGATGACGCTGGAGCGCACATTGCCGTGCTGGCGGCGGCTGATGCGCAGCAGCAGCTTGTCGGTGCGGGCGTCGTACTCGCTGCTGACTTCGGCCTGGTGCAGCGCGGCCTGCATGGCAGCAGCGGCTTCCTCGGCGGCCTCCTTGGTGTCGAGGTTGATGGCCAGGCCGCTGGACAGCACGCGCAGCGCCTCGAAGTCCATCCAGTTGGCCAGGCGGGTGATCACGCTTTCAGACAGGACGTACTTGCGCGCCAGCTGCTCCAGCGCTTCGCCGGAGAGCACCGCGCCGCCGATGCCGGTGTGCAGATGGGCGTCCTGCAGCGCCACCTTCAGCAGGAAGGCGTCGAGCTCGGTGCCGTCCTTCAGGTATTGCTCGTGCTTTCCGACCTTGACCTTGTAGAGCGGCGGCTGGGCGATGTAGATGTGGCCGCGCTCGCAGAGCTCGGGCATCTGGCGGTAGAAGAAGGTCAGCAGCAGGGTGCGGATGTGGGCGCCGTCCACGTCCGCGTCGGTCATGATGATGATGCGGTGGTAGCGCAGCTTGTCGGGGTTGAAGTCGTCGCTGCCGGCGCCGCGGCCGATGCCGGTGCCCAGGGCGGTGATCAGCGTGATGATCTCGTTGCTGGTCAGCAGCTTCTCGTAGCGTGCCTTCTCGACGTTCAGGATCTTGCCGCGCAGCGGCAGGATGGCCTGGAATTTCCGGTCGCGGCCCTGCTTGGCGGAGCCGCCGGCGGAGTCACCCTCGACGATGTAGATCTCGCACAGCGAAGGATCCTTCTCCTGGCAGTCGGCCAGCTTGCCGGGCAGGCCCAGGCCGTCGAGCACGCCCTTGCGGCGCGTCATCTCGCGGGCCTTGCGCGCGGCCTCGCGGGCGCGGGCGGCGTCGAGGATCTTGCCGCAGATGATCTTGGCGTCGATCGGGTTCTCGAGCAGCCAGTCGGTCAGCAGGCGGCTGACGATGTCCTCGACCGGCGCGCGCACTTCCGAGCTGACCAGCTTGTCCTTGGTCTGCGAGCTGAACTTGGGCTCGGGCACCTTCACCGAGACCACGCAGGCCAGGCCTTCGCGCATATCGTCGCCGGCCACCTCGACCTTGGCCTTCTTGGCCAGCTCGTTGTCGACGATGTATTTGTTCAGCACGCGTGTCATCGCGGCGCGCAGGCCGGTCAGATGGGTGCCGCCGTCGCGCTGCGGGATGTTGTTGGTGAAGCAGAGGACGTTCTCGTTGAAGCCGTCGTTCCACTGCATCGCCACTTCGACGCCGACATTGGTGCCCTGCTCGCTGATCTTGTCGCCCTGTGCGTGGAAGATCTTCGGGTGCAGGGTGTTCTTGCCCTTGTTGATGAACTCGACAAAGCCCTGCACGCCGCCGGCGTAGGCGAAGTTGTCTTCCTTGTTGTTGCGCTCGTCGACCAGGCGGATCTTGACGCCGTTGTTCAGGAACGAGAGCTCGCGCAGGCGCTTGGCGAGGATGTCGTAGTGGAAATCGTTATTGGTCTGGAAGATCTCGGTGTCGGGCAGGAAGTGGACCTCGGTGCCGCGCTTGTCGGTCTCGCCGACGATGCGCATCGGGCTGGTCTCGACGCCGTCGACGATCTCGATCAGGCGGTCCTGCGGGATGCCTTGCTTGAACTCGAGCTGGTGGATCTTGCCGTCGCGGCGCACGGTCAGGCGCAGGGTCTTGGACAGGCCGTTGACGCAGGACACGCCCACGCCGTGCAGACCGCCGGAGACCTTGTAGCTGTTCTGGTTGAACTTGCCGCCGGCATGCAGCTCGGTCAGCGCGATCTCGGCGGCGCTGCGCTTGGGCTCGTGCTTGTCGTCCATCTTGACGCCGGTGGGGATGCCGCGGCCGTTGTCGATGACGGAGATGCTGTTGTCGGTGTGGATGGTGACGATGATGTCGTCGCAGTGGCCGGCCAGCGATTCGTCGATGGAGTTGTCCACCACCTCGAACACCAGGTGGTGCAGGCCGGTGCCGTCCGAGGTGTCGCCGATATACATGCCGGGGCGCTTGCGCACGGCTTCCAGGCCCTCGAGGATCTGGATCGAATCCGCGCCGTAGACCGCGCCCGAGGACGCTTCTGCGGAGACCGCGTCCTTCTGCTTGTCGGTCAGGCCATCGGGGTTCTGTTCGTTGCTCGGCACATCACTCATCGGGGACTCTCTCTCACTGTCGGGCAGCCACTTCGCCGCCCCTTTAAAAGCACTGAAGCGGGCCGAGGCCCGCTGTCGTCAAGTCAGTTCTCGCCTCAGATCCGCATCGGCATCACGACGTACTTGAAGCCGGTCTGCTCGGGGATCGTGATCAGCGCGCTGGCGGCGCTGTCGTTCAGATCGATGGACACCATGTCCTGGCTCATGTTTTGCAGCGCGTCCATCAGATAGGTCACGTTGAAGCCGGTCTCGATCAGGTCGCCGCCGTAGTCGATCTCGATCTCTTCCTTGGCCTCTTCCTGCTCGGCATTGCTGGAGGCGATGCTCAGGAGGCCCGGCTCGAAACTCAGGCGCACGGCCTTGAACTTCTCGCTGGTCAGGATCGCGGCGCGCTGCAGGCTGGCCAGCAGCGGCTGGCGGCCCAGCGTCACATTGAACTTGTGGTTCTTCGGGATCACGCGGTTGTAGTCGGGGAACTTGCCCTCGACCAGCTTGGTGACGAACTCCATGCCGCTGAACGTGAACTTGGCCTGGTTGCCGGCGAAGCGCATCTCGATCGGCTGGTCGTCGGAACCATCCTTGCCGCCGTCCTTCAGCAGGCGCATCAGCTCCAGCACGGTCTTGCGCGGCAGGATGACTTCCTGCTTGGGCATGTCGGCCTCCAGCGTCGCCTGGGCCAGCGCCAGGCGGTGGCCGTCGGTGGCGACCAGGGTCAGGGTCTTGCCTTCGGCAACGAAGAGGATGCCGTTCAGGTAGTAGCGGATGTCGTGCACCGCCATCGCGAAGTGCACCTGGTTGATCAGGCTCTTCAGCGTCTTCTGCGGCACGGCGAAGGCCGGGCCGAAGTCGGCGGCTTCCTGCACCAGCGGGAAGTCATCGGCCGGCAGGGTCTGCAAGGTGAAACGGCTCTTGCCGCCCTGCAGCGTCAGCTTGCTGGCATTGGCGGTCAGGCTGACGGTCTGGTCGGCGGGCATCGAGCGCAGGATGTCGATCAGCTTGCGCGCGCCCACCGTGGTGCTGAAGTTGCCGGCGTCGCCGTCCAGCTCGGCCGTGGTGCGGACCTGGATTTCCAGGTCGGAGGTGGTCAGCTCGAGCTGCGGGCCTTGCTTGCGTATCAGCACATTGGCCAGGATGGGCAGGGTATGGCGCCGCTCGACGATGCCGGCCACGGCCTGCAGCGCGCTCAAGACCTTGTCCTGGGTGGCTTTCAACACAATCATGGAAACCTCTCTCCGCTCTGTTTTGGCTTTGGCGCCGGGCCCGTCGGGCAACAGCGCGTATTTTCACCTACTTATAGGGCAAATTCCGCTGAGGAAAGCGCTAGCCCTTCAAGGTTTGCTCCAGCACGTGGAGCTGCTGGTTCAGCTCGGTGTTCTTCTGCCGCTCGCCGCCGATCTTGCGCACCGCGTGCAGCACCGTCGTGTGGTCGCGGCCGCCGAACAGCTCGCCGATCTCGGGCAGGCTCTTCTGTGTCAGCTCCTTGGCCAGGTACATCGCGATCTGGCGCGGGCGGGCGATGCTGGCCGGGCGCTTCTTGCTGTACATATCGGCGACCTTGATCTTGTAGAAGTCGGCCACCGTCTTCTGGATGTTCTCGACCGAGATCTGCCGGTTCTGGATCGACAGCAGGTCCTTCAGCGCCTCGCGGGCCAGCTGGATATTGATGTCCTTGTGCGAGAAGCGGCTGTAGGCCAGCACCTTGCGCAGCGCACCTTCGAGCTCGCGCACGTTCGCTCTGACGTTCTTCGCGATGAAGAAGGCCACATCCTCGGGCATCGGTGTCTGCTCGGCCTCGGCCTTCTTGATCAGGATGGCCACCCGCATCTCCAGCTCGGGCGGCTCGATGGCTACCGTCAGGCCGGCGTCGAAGCGGCTGGTCAGGCGCTCATCGATGTCCACCAGGCCCTTGGGATAGGTGTCCGAGGTCATGATGATGTGGGCGCGCTTGGCCAAGAGGGCCTCGAAGGCGTTGAAGAACTCCTCCTGCGTGCGGTCCTTGCCGGCGAAGAACTGCACATCATCGATCAGCAGCAGATCCAGCGAGTGGTACTTGGCCTTCAGCTCGTCGAAGGTCTTGCGCTGGTAGTTTTTCACCACGTCGGAAATGAACTGCTCGGCATGCAGATAGAGCACCCGCGCATCGGGCTTGTCGCGCAGCAAGGCGTTGCCGACCGCGTGTATCAGATGGGTCTTGCCCAGGCCGACGCCGCCGTAGATGAACAGCGGGTTGTACATCGCGCCCGGCGCACCGGCCACATGCAGGGCCGCGGTGCGAGCCATCTGGTTGGCGCGGCCGGGCACCAGGGTGTCGAAGGTCAGCGCGGTATTGAGGCGGTGGCGGCTGGCGCTGGGCGGCGGACCCAGGGCCGGATTGCTGTGGATGACGGGCTGCTGCGGGTCGCGCGGCGCGGCCGGGGCCGCCGGCACGGGTTCGGGCTGTGGCGGGCTGACCGGGCGCAGGCCGTTGTGCAGCACCTGGCCGACGGCGATCGGCTGGTTGGCGGGCAGGGGCTGGGCCACGCGGCCGACCGGCTCACGCGCGGCCAGGGCCAGCTCCAGGCGGGCCGGTTTGCCGGCCAGCTCGGTCAGGATGGCTTCGATGCGGCCCGCATACTGGTTGCGGATCCAGTCGAGCTTGAAGCGGTTGGGCACGCGCAACGAGACGACCACCGCGTCGGCGCCGCTGCCGTCGGCCACATCGGCCGGGGGCAGCGGGCGTATCCAGGTATTGAATTGTTGTTCGGGCAGTTCGGCAGCCAGGCGCTCACAGCCGCGCTGCCAAAGTTCTGCCCCAGACATGTCTGCGCTCATTGTGGAAAACTTGTTCTTGAGCGGCCGGATTGTACGGGTTTGACGCGGCCGAATCGCAGGTTATCCACAGATTTTTGGGCGCGGTCAAGCCCCCGATAACCCGGGATGGCGATCCCTCTTGATTGACCGGGGCGCCAAAGTTTGGTGTAATCGCGGGTTTTCCGGACGCCGGATGGTTGCGCACGGGCGGACTTGTTCTTTGCACTAGCATGTGGATTGATGGGTCTTGTCCCATGTCGGCCCCAAGGCAGGGCCGGCGCGGCGCACATCGGTGGCCGTCTGGGCCGTATCGGCCTGCCGACCCGTCAAGGGTACGGCAGACCGGCGCGGCTTCGGCGGCCGGGATGCCCAGCGCATCTCGTAACGATTTGCCCACAACCGCTCTCGCGGGCGAGGATTCCTCGCTGCGTTGTAGCGTCTTTAGACCTCAAGAGGTTTCATCATGAAACGCACCTACCAAGCTTCCAAGACCCGTCGCGCCCGTACCCATGGCTTCCTCGTCCGCATGAAGACCCGCGGCGGTCGCGCCGTCATCGCTGCGCGCCGCGCCAAGGGCCGCAAGCGTCTGGCTGTCTAAGTCGGGACACGACAGCGTGATCGGCCGCATCCTGCGATCGGCCGACTTTGAGCGCGTGCTGGGTTCGCCCAGCCGTGCTCGCAGCAGCCATTTCGCTGTGCACCATGTTGCGGCCAGCCCTAGCCTGCCGGGCAAGAAGTTGTCCACAGATGCGGCCGAGTTATCAACAGGCGATGCACCGGACATCCACATGCTTGTGGATGAGGGCCGCGCTCAGGCGCTGCCGCAAGGCTGCTGGCTGGGTAGCGTGGTGCCCAAACGCCATGCCCGCCGCGCCGTGACCCGTACCCTGCTGAAGCGCCAGATCCGCGCCGCCTTCGTGGCCCAGGCTGCGGCCGAAGAGCCGTTGCTGCCGGGGCTGTGGGTGGTGCGCTTGCGTGCGCCCTTCGATATCAAGCAGTTCCCCAGCGCCTCGTCCGAGGCGCTGCGCACGGCTGCGCGCGTCGAGTTGGCCCAGCTGTTCGAGCGCGCACGCGCGCCGCAGCGCGAGCAACAGCGGCCGGCCCGTGCCCGGCCGCAGGCCTGAGCGATATGGACCGCCCGCCCGCCTCGCTGCCGCAGCGCTTCATGATGGGGCTGGTGCGTGGCTATCAGCTCTTGTTCAGCCACTGGCTGCAGGCCGGCTGCCGTTATCAGCCGAGCTGTTCGGCCTATGCGATGCAGGCGCTGGCCAAGCATGGCGCGGCCGCCGGCACGTATCTGGCGGCGGCCCGCATCCTGCGCTGCAATCCTTTCTGCTTGGGCGGGCATGATGCTGTGCCCGACAATCCGCCCGGCCTGTTCACCCGTCTGGGTTGCGGGTCTGGCGTCCGTTCCTCCTCCTCCAATCCTGAAGCGTCCCAATGACTGATATACGCCGCACCGTGCTGTGGGTGGTCTTCACCATGTCGCTTGTCCTGTTGTGGGACGGCTGGCAAAAGCACAACGGTCACCCCTCGATGTTCAGCCCCGCCGCACCGAAGCCGGCGGCCGTTGCTGGCTCGGCACCCGGCGCCGCCGCGCTGCCCACCGCCGCTACTCTGCCGGGCGCGGCCGCGACACCGGGCGCCGCGCCGACCGCTGCGGCACCGAGCAGCACTGGCGAAACCGTCGTCATCAGCACCGATGTGGTCAAGGCCACGCTGGACAGCCTGGGCGGCAGCCTGGTGCGGGTGGAACTGCTCAAGCACAAGGACGAGACCGACGCCAGCGGCCATATCGTCGTGCTGGACCGCAGCGCTCAGCGCGTCTACCTGGCCCAGACCGGCCTGGTCGGTGTGGCCGGCGCGCCCAGCCACCTGACCCCGATGAGCCTGGTGCCCGGGGAGCGCAGCCTGAAGGACGGCGAGCAAAGCCTGGTCGTGCGCTTCGAGTCGCCCGAGCAAGGCGGCGTCAAGCTGGTCAAGACCTACACCTTCAAGCGTGGCGACTATGCGGTGGACGTCAAGCACGAGGTGCTGAACACCTCGGCCGCGCCGCTGACGCCCCAGCTCTATACCCAGCTGGTGCGCGACGGCAATCCGCTGCCCAATGAGTCGAGCTTCTATTTCACCTTCACCGGCCCGGCGATGTATACCGACAAGTCGAAGTTCCTGAAGCTCGACTTCAAGGACATCGAAAAGGGCAAGGCCAGCGTCGAGAAGAATGCCAGCGATGGCTGGGTTGCGATGGTCCAGCACTACTTCGCCAGCGCCTGGCTGCACAAGGGCGACAGCCCGCGCGAGTTCTACGCGAAGAAGGTCGACAACAATCTGTACTCGGTGGGCATGCTGTTCCCGCTGGCCCAACTGGCGCCCGGCGCCAGCGTCAGCGCCGACCACCAGCTCTTCGTCGGTCCGCAGGAAGAGAACAAGCTGGCTGTACTGGCCCCGGGCCTGGAACTGGTGAAGGACTATGGCTGGTTCACCATCCTGTCCAAGCCGCTGTTCTGGCTGCTCGACCAGCTGCACAAGCTGCTGGGCAACTGGGGCTGGTCCATCATCGCGCTGGTGGTGCTGCTGAAGATCGCGTTCTACTGGCTCAATGCCAGCGCCTACCGCAGCATGGCCAAGATGAAGGCGGTCAACCCGCGCATCACCGAGATGCGCGAGCGCCTGAAGGACAAGCCGCAGCAGATGCAGCAGGAGATGATGAAGATCTACCGCGAGGAGAAGATCAACCCGATCGGCTCCTGCCTGCCGATCTTCCTGCAGATGCCCTTCTTCATCGCGCTGTACTGGGTGCTGCTGTCCAGCGTCGAGATGCGCCATGCACCTTGGATTCTGTGGATCACCGACCTGTCGGCCAAGGACCCGTTCTTCGTGCTGCCCATCCTGATGACGCTGTCCAGCCTGTTCCAGGTCTGGCTGAACCCGACGCCGCCGGACCCGATGCAGGCCAAGATGATGTGGATCATGCCGCTGGCCTTCAGCTTCATGTTCTTCTTCTTCCCCGCCGGTCTGGTGCTGTACTGGCTGACCAACAACATCCTGTCGATCGCCCAGCAGTGGATGATCAACCGGCAGCTCGGCGTCAACAAATAGCCGCCGGCGCCAGCATTTCACGAAGCCCCCGGGTGCCCCCGCACTTGGGGGCTTTTTTATTGGCGCCGCTAGGCCTTTAATCGATCACATGCGGGGCAGAGAGTCACCGGCCTGTCAAAGACGACAGTGCCAGGCGACAAGGCCCATCAGCGGGGCTCACGCGAGCGCCCGCTGACAGCCTCCCCCGCGCCATACACCGCGACATATCCCGGACGCCGACCCCAAGGTCGGCGTTTTTCGTCAGGGGTGGCCGCCATCGGTGAAAATTCGCCCATGCTGTCCCGCCACCAAGATCCCATCGTCGCCATCGCCACCGCTCCCGGACGAGGCGCGGTGGGCATCGTGCGCGTCTCGTCGGCGCAAGACCTGACCCCCATCGTGCAGGCCCTGTGCGGCAAGACCCTGAAGCCGCGCGAGGCCAGCTATCTGCCCTTCCGCGCGGCCGATGGCGAGGCCATCGACCAGGGCCTGGCCCTGCTGTTCCCGGCCCCGCATTCCTATACCGGCGAGCATGTGCTGGAGCTGCAGGCCCATGGCGGGCCGGTGGTGCTGCAGCTGCTGCTGGCGCGCTGCATGGAGGCCGGCACCGGCATGCGCATGCGCCTGGCCGAGCCCGGCGAGTTCACCCAGCGCGCCTTTCTGAACGGCAAGCTCGACCTGGCCCAGGCCGAGGCCGTCAGCGATCTGATCGACGCCAGTACCGAGGCGGCCGCGCGCAGCGCCAGCCGTGCGCTGGCCGGTGCGCTGTCCGGCGAGGTCGGCGAGCTGCGCGATGCGCTGATCAAGCTGCGCATGCTGGTCGAGGCCACGCTGGACTTCCCGGAGGAAGAGATCGACTTTCTGCAGCAGGCCGATGCGCTGGGCCAGCTGGACCGGCTGCATGCCCGGCTCGCGGCCGTGCTGGACCGCACGCAGCAGGGCGCGCTGCTGCGCGAGGGCATCAAGGTGGTGCTGGCCGGCCAGCCCAATGTCGGCAAGAGCTCGCTGCTGAACGCGCTGGCCGGCGCCGAGCTGGCCATCGTCACGCCGATACCCGGCACCACGCGCGACAAGGTCAGCCAGACCATACAGATCGAGGGGGTGCCGCTGCACATCAGCGACACCGCCGGGCTGCGCGAGACCGAGGACGAGGTCGAGCGCATCGGCGTCGCGCGCAGCTGGGATGCGATCGCCGATGCCGATGTCGTGCTGTTCCTGCACGATCTGAGCCGTATCGGCCAGCCGGACTATGAGGCCGAGGACCGCCTGATCAACGAGCGCCTGCAAGGCGTCGATGCCGGCCGCATCCTGCAGGTCTTCAACAAGGCCGACACCGCCCATGGGCAAGACCTGGCCCCAGGCGCCGTCGCGCTGTCCGCCAAGACCGGCGCGGGCCTGAGCGAGCTGCGCCAGCGCCTGCTGCAGCAGGTCGGCTGGCACGCCACGCCCGAGGGCCTGTTCATCGCCCGCGAGCGCCATGTCCAGGCACTCAAGCGCACCCGCGAGCATCTGGAGCTGGCCAAGGCCGTGGCCACCCAACAGCCGCCGGCGCTGGATCTGCTGGCCGAAGAGCTACGGCTCTCGCACGACGCCCTCGGCGAGATCACTGGCGCCTTCTCGGCCGACGATCTGCTCGGCGAGATATTCAGCCGGTTTTGTATCGGAAAGTGAGCGTACGCCGGGCCGATGCCTCGAATGCGGCCTTGTCCTACGCGCAGCGGCGCCCCGAGTTGGTAAATTGGCTTCACTCAGGGTGCTCTTCCTCCCTCCCTCAAATGGCCCTGAGACTTGCCCGGCAGCCGTGATGGTTTGCCGGGCTTCTTTTTGGGGCAGGAGGAGCCCCGGGCTTACACGGTCGCCGTGCGCAGCTGCTCCAGGCTGACGTATTGCAGCGCCCGCGCGTGGGTGCATTCCAGCACGACCGGCGGCGCGACGCCGGCCTCATAGGCCTGCCGCCAGCGCAGCGCGCACAGGCACCAGCGGTCGCCCGGCTTCAGGCCTCGGAAGCGCTGTTCGGGGCGGGGCGTGCTGAGGTCGTTGCCGCGCAGCGCCGAGAACTGCAGAAAGGCGGCCGTGAGCTTGGCGCAGATCACATGGCTGCCGAGGTCGTGCTGATCGGTATGGCAGCAGCCGTCGCGGAAGAAACCGGTCAGCGGGTCGTAGGAGCAGGGCACCAGCGGCGTGCCCAGCACATTGAGTGCCTGCGGCATCAGCGGCCGTGCGGCCAGGTCGACTTGGCCTTCGGTGGCTTGACGCCCTTACCCTGGGCGGCCCAGAGCTTGTAGGCGCTGGAGGTCAGTTCGCGCTTCATCAGCTGCACCAGTTCGCCCTGGCCGATGGCGTGCTGCATCAGCACCTTGTTATAGGGCGGGGTGTCGTCCCAGGCGGTCTTGATGACCGCGTCGATCTGGTCGCGGCTGAGGCGGGGAATGGGTTTGGCCATGGTCTATTGTCCTTCAGTGGCCGTCGAAGTCGACCAGCGTGAACAGCGGCAGCCCGCTCTGCTGCAGACGCTGGGAGCCGCCGAGCTCGGGCAGGTCGACGATGGCCGCGCCCTCGACCACCAGCGCGCCCAGGCGCTGCAGCAGCTTGGCGCCGGCCATCATCGTGCCGCCGGTGGCAATCAGGTCGTCGATCAGCACGATGCGGTCGCCGGGCTTGACGGCGTCGGTGTGCATCTCCACCGTGGCGCTGCCGTATTCCAGCTCATAGGTCTCCTCCACCGTCGTGAAGGGCAGCTTGCCCTTCTTGCGGATCGGGATGAAGCCGATGTTCAGCTCATAGGCCAGCACCGAGCCGATGATGAAGCCGCGTGCGTCGAGGCCGGCGATGGCCGTCGGCTTGGCGTCGAAATAGCGGTGCACGAACTGGTCGATCAGCACGCGAAACACGCGCGGATTGGACAGCAGCGGCGTGATGTCACGGAACTGCACGCCCGCGCTGGGCCAGTCGGGCACGGTGCGGATATGGCTCTTGATGTAGTCGGCGGCGGTGGTCGGCATAGGCGCCGATGGTAAATCAGGCCACCAGCGGACTGCAGACCATGCGGGCGCGCCCGGCCTGTTTGGCCTGGTAGAGCGCCGCATCGGCCAGCTCAATAAGGTGCAGGGCCGGCAGCTGGGCCTCGGCGACGCGCGCTGCCACGCCAATGCTCAGCGAGACGCTGTGGCGCACCGGCGACGCGGCGTGCTCGATGGCGGCCAGGCGCACGCTGTCGAGGATGCGCTGGGCCACCACCTGGGCACCGGCCAGATCGGTGTCGACCAGCAGCACCGCGAACTCCTCGCCGCCGTAGCGGCACACCGGCTCGCCGCCGCGGCCGACGCAGCTGCGCAGCAAGGTGGCCACGCGGCGCAGGCAGTCGTCGCCGGCGACATGGCCGTAGTGGTCGTTGTACTGCTTGAAGTGGTCGATATCGACCAGCAGCATCGCCAGCGGCTTGCCGGCACGGGCGCTGCGCTGCCACTCGATCTGCAGGGCCTGATCGAACAGGCGGCGGTTGCCGACGCCGGTCAGCCCGTCGGTGGTGGACTGGCGGGCCAGCAACTCGTTGGCCTGGCGCAGCCGCATCTCCTGGCGTTTGCGCTCGCTGAAGTCGGTGATGATGCCGACGAACAGATGGGTGGTGGCGGTCTTCACCTCGGCCACCGACAGATGCACCGCCAGCTCGCGCCCGTCGCGGTGGCGGGCGCTGAACTCCTGGCTGCCGCCGCTCAGTGACGCGTTCCGGGTCAGGTCTTGCGGGGCGCTGGGAACGCCCTGTATCAGCATGCTCAGATGGCCGCCGCGCAGCTCCGGCGCGCTGAAACCGAAAAGCTGGGCGCAGGCGGGGTTGACCTCCAGCATATGGCCGCCGGTGTCCAGCGTGACGATGCCGTTGGTGGCCGCATTGATCAGGGCCTGCAGATGGGCCTGGCTGGCGGCCAGGCGCTGCTGCTCATGGACCAGGTCGCTGACCTCCAGGCGCACGCCCACCATGCCGCCCGAGGGCGTGCGGCGCTCGAAGATGCGCAGCCAGGTCTCGTCATGCACGCGCTGCAGCAGCGGCGCGCGCTGCTGGCCGCGGTTGCGCTTGCGCTCGGTCAGCCATTCCTCTTCGCGGCCGATCGCCTCGGGCACGCCCTTGATGGCCAGCGAGGCGCGCGCCAGCTCCTCGAAGCTGGCGCCGCGCTCGAACTCGCGCAGCATATGGGGATAGATCTCGACCAGGCGCTTGTTGAAGGCGACCAGCTTGTCCTGGGCGTCGAAGATCTCGACGCTGGCCGGCAGCGCGTCGATGGCCTCTTCCAGCGTGCGCTGGGCGCGCTCGGCGCGGGCCCGGGCATGGGCCATGGCCATCAGGGCCAGCCCGGCCACCAGCGCGCTCAGGCCCAGACTGGCCATGCTCAGCCAGGGCAGCCAGGCGCGGTCCACCCAGCCGCCCAGGCTGCTGATCAGCACCGTGGCCTGGAGGGCCAGCACCAGGCCAAAAGCCAGGGGCGGCCATGCGCGGGAGAGCTTGGGGCGTTGCATCGTGGGGCTTTGCGGAACAAGCGACGGATGCTAGCGGCCCCTCCCGCGCAGCGACAGACCCCCTAGCGGGGGAGTTTGTTTCAGCCGCCTCTTGTGATGGGCATCTCGACCTTGTCGGCCGGCAGCTTCATATGACGGGCCAGCTCCAGCTTGGCCAGCGAGTTGCGGTGCACCTCATCGGGGCCGTCGGCCAGACGCAGCGTGCGCTGGTGCGCCCACATCATCGCCAGCGGCGTGTCCTGCGAGACCCCCATGCCGCCATAGACCTGGATCGCCCAGTCGATGATCTTCAGCGCCATCGTCGGCGCGACGATCTTGATCATCGCGATCTCGGCCTTGGCCACCTTGTTGCCCACCGTGTCCATCATGTAGGCGGCCTTCAAGGTCAGCAGCCGGGCCTGCTCGATGCTGCAGCGCGCCTCGGCGATGCGCTCCTGGGTCACGGTCTGCTGGGCGATGGTCTTGCCGAAGGCGCTGCGGGCAATCGCGCGCTCGCACATCAGCTCCAGCGCCCGCTCGGCCGCGCCGATGCTGCGCATGCAGTGGTGGATGCGGCCGGGGCCCAGCCGGCCCTGGGCGATCTCGAAGCCGCGGCCTTCGCCGAGCAGGATATTGGCCACCGGCACCCGCACATTCTTCAGCACGATCTCCATATGGCCGTGCGGCGCATCGTCGTAGCCGAACACCGACAGCGCGCGCTTGATCGTGATGCCCGGGGTGTCGGCGGGCACCAGCACCATCGACTGCTGTTCGTGTCTGCCGGCGCCAGGATCGGTCTTGCCCATCAGTATGTAGATCGCGCAGCGCGGGTCGCCGGCGCCCGATGACCACCACTTGGTGCCGTTGATCACATACTCATCGCCCTCGCGCTCGATGCGGCACTGGATATTGGTCGCGTCCGACGAGGCCACCTCGGGCTCGGTCATCAGAAAGGCCGAGCGGATCTCGCCCTTCAGCAGCGGCTCCAGCCAGCGGTCCTTGTGGGCCTCGCTGCCGTAGCGGGCGATGGTCTCCATATTGCCGGTGTCCGGGGCCGAGCAGTTGAAGACCTCGGGCGCCCAGTGCACCCGGCCCATGATCTCGCACAGCGGCGCGTATTCGAGATTGGACAGGCCCTCCGGCGCGCGCGGTGACTGCGGCAGGAACAGATTCCACAGCCCGGCTTCGCGCGCCAGCGGCTTGAGCTCCTCGATCAGCGTGGTCGGCAGCCAGGCATTGCCGGCGCGGCGGTTGGCCTCGACCTCGGCGTGGAAGCGCGGCTCGTTCGGGTAGATGTGCTGATCGAAGAAGGCCAGCAGGCGCTCGCGCATCTCCTGGACCTTGGGGCTGTAGTCGAAGTTCATGGTGACGCGTCCTTGTTGGCTGCCGTGCCGCGAGTGTGGCGCAAGCCGCCGCCCGCGCCTGTCGCCCAGGCGGCAGGCTGTCCCGCAGGGGACCCGCCCTTCGGCACTTGAGCCCGCTCAGCCGCGCAGCAACTTCTCCTCGGCCAGGGCCAGCGCCTCCGGCGTGCCCGACAGCACCAGCGTGTCGCCGCCGCCCAGCAGCAGGCTGTCCTGGGCTGCGACCACCGCGCCGCTCGCGCGCCGCAGCGAGACCACGCCGACGCCCACCGCATGCAGGGCCAGGGCCTCCAGCGGCTGCTTCGCAAAGGGGCTGGCCTGGGGCAGCGTGACCGAGATCAGGCGCTCCTGCTGGCGATCCTCGGCGCTGTCGTCGTCGGCGCCGTGGAAATAGCCGCGCAGCAGGCCGTAGCGGGCATCGCGGGCGTCGCGGGTCAGCCGGATCACGCGCCGCATCGGCACGCCCACCAGCGCCAGCGCATGGCTGGCCAGCATCAGCGAGCCCTCGATCGCCTCGGGCACCACCTCGGTGGCGCCGGCGGCGCGCAGCTTCTCCAGATCGGTATCGTCGATGGTGCGCACGACCACCGGCACCTGGGCCGCATGCGAGCGCACCAGCTGCAAGATCTTCAGCGCCGAGGGCGTGTCGTGATAGGTGACGACCACGGCGCTGGCGCGCGCCAGGCCGGCGGCCATCAGGCTTTGCAGCCGTGCCGCGTCGCCGAACACCACGCTCTGGCCGGCCGCCGCCGCCTGGCGCACCCGGTCCGGGTCCAGGTCCAGCGCCATATAGGGGATGTGCTCGCCCTCCAGCAGCCGGGCCAGGTTCTGGCCGCTGCGGCCGTAGCCGCAGATGATCACGTGGGCGTCGGCCTTGATCGCCTTCTTGGCGATGCTGGTCAGCTGCAGCGACTGCATCATCCAGTCGCTGCTGGACAGCTTCATCACGATGCGGTTGCTGTACATGATCAGAAAGGGCGTGGCCAGCATCGACAAGACCATGCTGGCCAGCACCGGGCTGACCCATTGCGGCGCGATCAGCTGGTGCTGGGCGCCCAGGGTCAAAAGCACAAAGCCGAACTCGCCGGCCTGGGCCAGATACAGGCCGGTGCGCAGCGACACGCCGGCCGGCGCCTTGAACAGCCGTGCCAACCCCGCCACCAGCACGAACTTGGCCAGGGTCGGCGCCAAGGTCAGCAGGAAAACCAGATGCCATTGCTCCAGCACCGGCCGCCAGTCCAGCTTCATGCCTATGGTGATGAAGAACAGGCCCAAGAGCACATCGTGGAAGGGCCGGATATCGGTCTCCACCTGATGCTTGTATTCGGTCTCGGCGATCAGCATGCCGGCGACAAAAGCGCCCAGCGCCAGCGACAAGCCGGCGTGCTCGGTCAGCCAGGCCAGGCCCAGGGTCACCAGCAGCAGGTTCAGCATGAACAGCTCTTCGCTCTTGCGCCGCGCCACCAGGGTCAGCCACCAGCGCATCACCTTCTGCCCGCCGACCAGCAGGATGCCCAGCAGCACCGCCGCCTTCAAGGTGGCCCAGCCCAGCGAAACCGCCATCGCGCCGCCGCTGCTGTTCAGCGCCGGGATCATCACCAAGAGCGGCACCACGGCCAGATCCTGGAACAGCAGCACGCCCATCACGCGCTTGCCGTGCTCGCTCTCCAGCTCCAGCCGCTCGGCCATCAGCTTGACGACGATGGCCGTTGAGCTCATCGCCATCGCCGCGCCCAGCACCAGCGAGCCCTGCCAGCTCAGCTCCCACTCGCGGCCGAAATAGGCAAAGCCGGCTTGCAGCAGGTAGTGCCCGGCCACCGTGCCGACAACGGTCAGCAGCACCTGCAGCAGGCCCAGGCCGAACACCAGCGAGCGCATGCTGCGCAGCTTGGGCAGATTGAACTCCAGCCCGATCACGAACATCAGGAACACCACGCCGAACTCGGCCAGGTAGCGGATGCTGGAGGTGTCGCCGGCCAGGGCCAGCGCGTTCGGCCCGATCAGCACCCCCACCGCCAGATAACCCAGCATCGGCGGCAGCTTCAGCGAGCGGCAGATCACGACACCCAGCACGGCGGCCACGAGATAGAGCAGGGCAAGGTCCAGCGAGGTGATCATGGCTTCATGTTAAGCGGTGCCCGGGCGGCGCCGGCCGGTCTTCATGCAGTGTTCAGACGGCGCGTGCATATTCCGCCGTACAAGCATCCGCGCCAGTGTGCGCACGAGATGAGGCAGGGAGTGAAGACCAAGATGAGCGTCACGGACGAGCCCTTGCTGCGCCTGGACGGCGCCAGCAAGACCTACCGGCGCGCGGGCCGCGAGATTGCGGCGCTGCGCGACTTTTCGCTGAGCCTGGCGGCCGGCGAGATCGTCGGCCTGCTGGGGCCCAACGGCTCGGGCAAGACCAGCTGCATCAAGCTGCTGACCGGCCTGTGCGGCGCCGACGGCGGCAGCCTCGGCTGGCGCGGCCGGGCCCTGGCCGCCGGCCGCCAGGGCCCGCATCTGCGTGAGTTCGGGGTTCTGCTGGAAGGGCGCGGCGCCGGCTACGAGCGCCTGTCGACCCTGGAGAACGCGCGCTACTTCTGCGCGCTGCGCGAGGCGCGCTTCGAGCGCGCGCATTTCGACGCGCTGGCCGCGCTGCTGGATATCCCCGATGTGCACTCGCCGCTGCGCCAGCTGTCCACCGGCAACAAGCTGCGCGCCGCCCTGCTGGGTGTGCTGATACACAAGCCGGCACTGGCCCTGCTGGACGAGCCGACCCTGGGCCTGGACCTGTTCGGCGTCGAGCGGCTCGAAGCCCTGGTGCGCCATGCGGCCGCCCAGGGCAGCGCCTTCCTGATCAGCTCGCACGATCTGCACTTCATCGAGCGCCTGTGCTCGCGCATCGTCTGCATCAAGCAGGGCGAGAAGGTGTTCGACGGCAGCAAGGCCGAGTTCCTGCGCCTGGAGCATGAATATGTGCTGCGCCTGCAGCCGTCCGACGCCGTGCTGCCGGCCCTGCCGCTGGACCTGGGCCCGCTGGCCTGGCAGGCGGCCGAGACGCCGGGCGTCTGGCAACTGCCGCTGCGCGACCAGGCCCAGGCCTGCGCGCTACTGGCCGCCCTGCTGCCCCAGCTGGCGGCCAGCCATGGGCTGGAGCTGCGCCGCATCGCGCTGCGCGACAAGTACCTGAGCCTGGTCGGTGCGGCGGAGGCCTCGTCATGCTGAGCCGCTGGCCGCGCCATCTGGCCAATGAATTGCGTCGAGCCTTCTATCTGCAGCGGCGCTACTGGTTCGAGGGCCTGCTGGGCCTGGGCCTGCTGCTGAGCCTGTTCGGCGGCCTGCTCTATGCCGTGCTGTCGGTCAGCGGCAGCGCGCTGGCCTCGGGCGAGGCCGATGGCTTGATCGTCGGCTTTGTGCTGTGGCTGTTCGCGGCCTCGGCCTTTGGCAGCGTCTGCCAGGATGTGCAGGAGGAGACCGAGCAGCGCAGCCTGGAGCAGCTCAGCCTGGGGCCGCTGCCGCTCTGGGCCTTGCTGAGCCTGCGCGCCCTGCTGAAGCTGCTGGGCGGGCTGCTGATGCTGGTGCTGACCCTGTGGCTGGCCGAATGGCTGGCGGGCGGCCGGCTGCAGATCAGCCACGGCCCGGTGCTGGCGGCGGCGCTGCTGGCGGTGCCGGCGCTGATCGGTGTCGGCTATGCGCTGGGCGGCCTGCTGCTGCTGGTCAAGAAGGCCGAGCTGTTGCTGGTGGTCTGCTACCCGGCCGTGATCGGCCTGGTGGCCCTGCCCGCCTACCCGATCAATGCTCAGGCCCTGCTGCCCTATGCGCTGGGCGCGGCGGCGGCGCGCGCCTCGGCCGCCGGCGCCGCGCTGCCGGCCAGCGTGTTCGGCTGGATCGCGCTGAATTCGCTGGCCTATCTGCTGGCCGGTCTGCTGATCTACGGCGTGCTGGAGCGGCGGGCGCGTCGGCTGGGGGTGTTGGGGCATTTCTGAGTGGGCATCCCGGCAACAACCTTGCCCAAACAAGGCATACGGCGCACACTTTTGATGTCTATGCGTTCGCCGCATGGCTGCATGTGCACTCGGCTTTGGAATCGCTGGCGTGGCGAGCCGGGTTCGCGATACCGTTCGCGCCACCGAAAAGTTACCGGAGCATTACATGCCCAATCTGTCCTTTGTCTCGCCCACGCGCAACAGTCCCTGGGGTACCTATCTGTCCCAGATCGACGCCGTTGAACCCTACCTGGGTCATCTGGCACGCTGGGTCGAGACGCTGCGCCGACCCAAGCGCGCGCTGATCGTCGACATCCCCATCGAGCTGGACAATGGCACCATCGCCCACTTCGAGGGCTACCGCGTCCAGCACAGCCTGACCCGCGGCCCCGGCAAGGGCGGCGTGCGCTACCACCCCGACGTCACGCTGGAAGAGGTGATGGCGCTGTCGGCCTGGATGACGATCAAGAACGCGGCGGTCAACCTGCCCTACGGCGGCGCCAAGGGCGGCATCCGTGTTGATCCCAAGCAGCTGTCGCTCAAAGAGCTGGAGAAGATGACGCGCCGTTACACCAGCGAGATCGGCATCATCATCGGCCCGCAGCAGGACATCCCGGCTCCCGACGTCAACACCAATGGCCAGATCATGGCCTGGATGATGGACACCTATTCGATGAACACCGGGGCCACCGCCACCGGCGTCGTCACCGGCAAGCCGATCCCGCTGGGCGGCTCGCTGGGCCGCGTGCAGGCCACCGGCCGCGGCGTGTTCGTGATCGGCCGCGAGGCGATGCGCCGCCTCAACATCCCGATGGACAACGCCCGCATCGCGGTGCAGGGCTTCGGCAATGTCGGCTCGATCGCCGCCAAGCTGTTCGCCGCCAACGGCGCCAAGATCGTCGCGGTGCAGGACCATACCGGCACCATCCTGAACGAGTCGGGCTTCGACATGACGAACCTGCTCGACCATGTGGCCAAGACCGGCGGCGTCGGCGGTTTTGCCGGCGGCGATGCGATTGCCAATGACGATTTCTGGAAGGTGCGCAGCGATGTGCTGATCCCGGCCGCACTGGAAGGCCAGATCACCGCTTCCCGCGCCGAAGGCCTGCAGACCCGGCTGGTGCTGGAAGGCGCCAACGGCCCGACCACGCCGGACGGCGACGCCGTGCTGGCCGACCGCGGCATCGTGGTTGTTCCTGACGTGATCGCCAACTCGGGCGGTGTGACCGTGTCCTACTTCGAGTGGGTGCAGGACTTCAGCAGCTTCTTCTGGACCGAGGACGAGATCAATGTCCGCCTGGACAAGATCATCACCGGTGCCTTCAAGCACATCTGGGAAACCTCCGAGCAGCACCGCATCCCGCTGCGCACGGCCGCCTTCGTCGTGGCCTGCACTCGGGTGCTGGAAGCCCGGGAAGAGCGCGGCCTGTACCCCTGAAGCTAGCGGCCCGACCGGGCCGCTAGCTCCAGTAGCGCGGATAGCTGCCGCGCTGGCGCAGGTTGTTGACCAGCAAGGCCACCAGCACGATGGCCAGCGAGCCGGCCAGCACCGGCGTCAGCAGAAATGTGGCGCCGGCCTGGCTGGCGAACACCACCAGCGGGTCGGCACCGGCCGGCGCATGCACGGTCCGGGTGATCTGCATCAGCGCCAGCGCCAGGCCCACGGCAATGCCCGCCGCCCACCAGCTATCGCCCAGCACCAGCATGACCAGCAGCCCGACCAAGCTGGCCACCAGATGGCCGCCCACAATGCTGCGCGGCTGGGCCAGCGGGCTGTCGGGCAGGCCGAAGGCCAGCACGCAGCTGGCGCCGAACGGGGCCATCTGCCAGGGGTAGCCGCTGGCCTGGGTCAGCCAGCCGGTCAGCGCGATCGCCAGCATCGCGCCCAGTGCCGACCACAGGACGAAGGCCGGCGGCGGACTGGCCGGTGCACGCGAGGCCGGCAGTCGCTTAAGGCGCGCAAGAAACGAGGGCATGGCTTGGCTCCGGTGGCATCAATGACCGCAATGGTAAACAGATCGGTATACCTAAGTCAACCGATCGGTTTACTTGCGACCCCGTCGGGCCGATACTGGCACTCTTGCCAACCAGGAGTCAGACACGCATGAGCAAGGCCGAGCATCTGGTCCAGCGAGCGATGCAGCTGTTCTACCGCCAGGGGTTTCATGCCACCGGCGTTGACCAACTGAGCCGCGAGGGCGAGCTGACGAAGAAGACGCTGTACCGCTATTTCCCGACCAAGGAGGCCCTGGTGCATGCCGCGCTGCGGGCCCGCCACGAGCTGCTGCTGGCCCGGATACGCGCCCATGTCGAGCGCCGGCCGACGCAGCAGCGGCCGCTGGCCTATATCGACTTTGTCTGCTGCTGGAGCCGCGAGCCCGATTTCTGCGGCTGCGCCTTCATCAATGCCGCCGCCGAGTATGCGGATGCGGCCGATCCGGCCCATGTGATCGCGGCCGAGCACAAGAAGAGCCTGCGCGACTATCTGCAGCGCCTGTGTGAGGAGGCCGGGCTGGCCGCGCCGGCCCGGGCGGCCGCCACGCTGTTCCTGATCGGCGAAGGTCTGACGGTGGCCGCCCAGGTGGCGGGCGCCGATGCGGCGCTGGCGGACCAGGCGATGGCACTGGCGGCCGCAGCGCTGGCGCAGCCGGCCTAGGCCAGATCCACCCGCTGCGGCCGCCGAGCCCAGCTGTCCGGCAGGTCCTGCAAGACCTGCCGGGCATCCAGCGAGCGGATCGGCACCGCCAGATCGACCGGGATGCGCTGGCGCGCCTGCAAAGCCATATAGCGCAGCGCGCTGACCCGCAGAAAAGACGCGAAGTTGCCGACCGCGCCGCGCGCCTGCACCAGCTCGTCGTAGAGCTTCTCGATCAGCTGGGTCACGCCCATGCCGTCGCGCGCGCCGATCTCCTCCAGCACCTCCCAGTGCAGGTTCTCGAGACGGATGCTGGTGACCACGCCGTGCAGGCGCAGCGAGCGGGTGCGCGACTCATAGGACTCGGGGTTGGCGCTGATGAAGACTTCGCACATGGTCGGCTCCTGAGGCGCAGACGATTTTGCGTCAAAGCTCGATGCGCGTGCCCAGCACCGCCAGGAATTGCGCGATCCAGGCCGGGTGCGCGGGCCAGGCCGGCGCGGTGACCAGGCGGCCGTCGGTGACGGCCTGGTCGACCGGGATCTGGGCATAGCTGGCGCCGGCCAGCTCGACCTCGGGTGCGCAGGCCGGATAGGCCGAGACTTTTCTGCCGCGTATCACGCCGGCGGCGGCCAGCAGCTGGGCGCCATGGCAGATCGCCGCGATCGGCTTGTCGGCGCGGGCGAAGTGCTGGACCAGCGCGACCACGCCGGGCACGGTGCGCAGGTACTCGGGGGCGCGGCCGCCCGGGATCACCAGGCCGTCATAGTCCTCGGGCCGGACATCGGCAAAGGTGGCGTTGAGCGTGAAGCGGTGGCCGGGCTTCTCGGAATAGGTCTGGGCGCCCTCGAAATCGTGAATGGCCGTCAGCACATGGTCGCCGGCCACCTTGCCGGGGCAGACCGCATCGACCCGGTGGCCCACGGCCAGCAGGGCCTGGAAGGGCACCATGATCTCGTAGTCCTCGACATAGTCGCCGGCCAGCAGCAGCAGTTTCTTCGCGCTCATCGACAGTCTCCTGTTTGGCGACGGCGGATGCCGTCGCGACGATTGTGGAAACGCGCGCCCTGCGATGGGTAATAGCCGGCCACTACAGCGCCCGGCGCCGCCGCTACACTGGCCGGATGACGCATTCCCCGCCATTTGACGCCGCGCGCGCCCTGGCCATGGCCCGGCAGACGCTGCAGATCGAGGCCGCCGCGCTGACCGGCCTGCTGCCCCGTCTGGGCCCCTCGTTCTCGGCCGCCGTGCGGGCCGTGATGGACTGCTCCGGCCGGGTCGCGGTGATGGGCATGGGCAAGAGCGGCCATGTCGGCCGCAAGATCGCCGCGACGCTGTCCTCGACCGGCACACCGGCGCTGTTCGTCCACCCGGCCGAGGCCAGCCATGGCGATCTGGGCATGGTCACGACCAAGGACGTGGTGCTGGCCCTGTCCAACTCGGGCGAGAGCGACGAGCTCAACGCCATCCTGCCGGTGCTCAAGCGCCTGGGCGTCGTCATCATCGCGATGACCGGTGGCGCCACATCCAGCTTGGCACGGCACGCCGACTTCGTGCTCGACAGCAAGGTCGACCAGGAGGCCTGCCCGCTGAACCTGGCGCCCACCGCCAGCACCACCGCCCAGATGGCGCTGGGCGACGCGCTGGCCGTGGCCCTGCTGGACGCGCGCGGCTTCAAGGAAGAAGACTTCGCCCGCTCCCACCCGGGCGGTGCGCTGGGCCGCAAGCTGCTGACCCATGTGCACGACCTGATGCGCAGCGGCGAGGCACTGCCGACCGTGGCACCCGAGGCCAGCTTCAGCGAGATGATGCGCACGATGTCGGCCAAGGGCCTGGGCGCGGCTGTCGTCGTCGATGCCGACCGCCAGGTGCTGGGCATCTTCACCGACGGCGATCTGCGCCGCCTGATCGAGCGTGGCGAAGACCTGCGCGCGCTGAAGGCCGGCGAGGTGGCCTCCAAGCACCCGCGCACGGTCTCGGCCGACGCGCTGGCGGTCGATGCCGCCGACCTGATGGAGCGCGCGCGCATCACGCTGGTGCTGGCGGTCGACGCCCAGCAGCGCCTGGTCGGCGCGATCAGCATCAACGACCTGATGCAGGCGAAGGTGATCTGATGCGGGCCAGCTTGCAATTTCCCCCCGAACTGCTGCTCAAGGCCCAGGGGCCGGGTCTTGCCATCAAGGCCGCGATCTTCGATGTCGATGGCGTGCTGACCGACGGCCGCATCTATATCGGCGAGCTGGGCGAGAGCTTCAAGGCCTTCTCGACGCTGGACGGCCACGGCCTGAAGCTGCTGGACCAGGGCGGCATCATCCCCATCATCATCACCGGCCGCGATTCGCCGGCGGTGCGCCGCCGCGTCGCCGACCTGGGACTCCGGCATGCCGTCTACGGCGCCAAGAACAAGCTGGCCGTGGCCCAGCCGCTGCTGGACCAGTTGGGCCTGGACTGGCCCGAGGTCGCCGCGATGGGCGATGACTGGCCCGATCTGCCCCTGATGACGCGCGCCGGCTTTGCCTGCGCACCGGCCCAGGCCCATGCCGAGGTCCGGGCCGTGGCCCACCACATCACCGCCGCGCCCGGCGGCCATGGCGCGGCGCGCGAATGCTGCGATCTGCTGCTGATGGCGGCCGGCCGCTACCAGGCCCTGCTGAGCAGCCATCTCGAGACCCTGGACGGGGGCCATCCCTGATGGTGACCCTGGCCCCGCCGCCGGCTCCGAGCCGGCGCCGCCTGCCGCAGAGCTGGCTGTGGCGGCTGCAGTCGCTGGCCTCGGCCTATCTGCCGCTGCTCTTGATGGCTTTTCTGGCCGCCGGCACCTGGTGGCTGGTCAAGAACACGCCGCTGCTGGACGGGCCGATGGAGCCGGTGCCGCCGCGCCATGTGCCCGACTACCGAATGCAGGGCTTCGAGCTGCAGCGCTTCGATGCCGCTGGCGCGCTGCGCTTTCGGGTCGAGGGCAGCGAGATGCGCCACTATCCCGATACCGACACGCTGGAGATCGACGGCGTGCGCCTGCGCGCCTTCGCGGCCGACGGTGCGATGCTGCTGGCCACCGCGCGGCGTGCCGTCGGCAATGGTGACGGCAGCGAGATGCAGCTGCTGGGCGATGTCACGGTGCAGCGCTTCGAGCCGCTGCGCGAGGGCGGGCTGTCCCAGCGGCCGGCACTGGAGGTGCGCGGCGAGTTCCTGCATGCCTTGCTGAGCAGCGAGAAGCTGCGCTCGCATCTGCCGGTGCTGCTGCGCTATGCCGGCGGCGAGGTGCGCGCGGCCTCGTTCGAGTACGACCATCTGAGCGGCAAGCTGGGCTTTGGCGGCCGCAGCAGCGCCCGTTTCGATCCGCCCGGCGCGCGCAAGCCCGTCGCAACACCATGAAACTGGTCTATATCACCGGCGCCTCCAGCGGCATCGGCCAGGCCCTGGCCCTGCAGTACTACCGCGCCGGCTGGCGCCTGGCCCTGGTGGCGCGGCGCGTCGACGAGCTGCGCGCCTGGGCCCAGGCGCAAGACCTGGCCCCCGAGCGCTGGGCGGTCTACGGCGCCGATGTGCGCGATGTCGACGCCATCACCGGCGCCGGCCGCGCCTGCATCGCGGCCCAGGGCCTGCCGGATGTCGTGATCGCCAATGCCGGCATCAGCATCGGCATGGACACTGCGGAGTTGGCGGACATCGAGGTGATGCGGCAGATCTACGAGACCAACAATATCGGCCTGGCCGCCACCTTCCAGCCCTTTGTCGCGGCGATGCTGGCACGCGGCAGCGGCGCGCTGGTGGGCATAGGCAGCGTGGCCGGCATCCGCGGCCTGCCCGGCCATGCGGCCTACTGCTCCAGCAAGGCGGCGGTGATCAGCTATTGCGAGAGCTTGCGCGGCGAATGCCGGCCCTTCGGTGTCAAGGTCGTGACGATCTCGCCGGGCTATATCGACACGCCGCTGACGCGCCAGAACCGCTACAGCATGCCCTTCCTGATGCAGCCGGACGATTTCGCGGCACGCGCCTTCGAGGCCATCGCGGCCGGCGCCAGCTACCGCGTGATCCCCTGGCAGATGGGCGTGGTCGCCAAGCTGATGCGGGCCCTGCCCAATGCGCTGTTCGACAAGCTGCTGGCCGGCCGGCCGCGCAAGCATCGCCAGGGGCACTGATCAGCCGCAAGCGTCGAGCAGGGACTGGAGCTGGCGCTGCTCGGCGGGATGGCGGGCACGCCGCAGCGCCTCGGCATAGTCGGCGCGGGCCTCGTCCAGCCGGCCCAAGGCCTGCCGCCATTGCGCCCGCGCGGCCCAGGCATAGGGCGTGGGCTGCTGGCCCAGCTGCGCCCAGTCCTCGTCCAGCCGGGCCAGTGCGGCCGCAGGCCCCTCGGTATGCGCCAGTGCCACCGCATGGCCCAGGCGTGCACAGGACGAGCCGTCCAGCGCCAGCAAGGCCTCGTAGTAGTGCCGCAGCCGGGCCCAGTCGGTGGCCTCCCAGCTGGGCGCGCGGGCATGCTCGGCAGCAATGCAGGCCTGCAGGTGATAGCTGCTCAAGACCTGACCCCGTGCGGCCAGTTGCAGATGGCGCAGGCCCATCTCCACCATGCGGCGGTCCCAGCGGCCACGCGATTGCTCCGGCAGCCGCACCAGATCGCCCATCGCATCGAGCCGGCCGTCCAGGCGCGCGCCATGCAGCAGCAAGAGGGCGGCCAAGGCGTCGGCCTCGGCGGCCGCGCTGCTGGGGTGGGCGGCCAGCGCGCGCGCCAGCCGGATCGCCTCCCAGCACAACTCCTTGGTGATCACCGCAGGGCCCTGGCCGGCGCTCTGGTAGCCCTCGTTGAACATCAGGTAAAGCGTTGCCAGCACGGCCGCGCGGCGCGCCGCCAGCTCGGTTGGCGGCGGCAGGGCCAGGTCTTGCGTGGCCAGCAGTTGACGGGCGCGCGCCAGGCGCTGAGCAAGCGCGGCTTCACCACACAACAGGCCGGCGGCTATGGTCCGCAGCGGCAGGCCGGTCAGCAAGCGCAGCGCCAGCGCGACCTGGCTGGCCAGCGGCAGCGCCGGGTGGCAGCAGGCGAACAGCAGCTGGAGTTCTTCATCATCGAGCTCGGCGGCAAAGCGCTCGCCGGCGCTTGCTCGCGGGTCGGGCCAGTCGGCGGCCTCATCCAGCGGCCGCAGCGGCGCTTCGTGGCGCAGCTGATCCACCGCTGCACGCCAGGCCACGCGGTAGAGCCAGCCGGCCGGGTTATCCGGCCAGCCTTGCAGAGGCCAGAGCCGCGCGGCACGCAGCAGCGCGGTCTGCAGCGCGTCCTCGGCCACGGCGATATGGGCCAGGCCCAGGCCGTGCAGCAGCTGGGCGGTCAGGCGCGGAAACTCGCGCCTGACCAGCTGATCAAAGTCAGAGGGCTTCAATCTGACGCAGCGTGATCCAGCTGCTGCCGCCCAGGTGCGGGCAGGTGGCGGCCAGGGCTTCGGCTTCGGCCAGACTCTCGGCCCGGATGATGAAGAGGCCGCCGATCACGTCCTTGGCCTCGGCCCAGGGACCATCGCTGGCCAGCAGCTGGGCGCCGGGGCGGCGCAGCTGGCGCCCGCCGTCATCGCAGAGCTTGTGGCCGGCGCTGAGCCGGCCCTGCTGGCGCAGCGACTCGGCCCAGTCGCTGTAGCGCTGGATCAGCGCGCGCAACTCGTCCTCGCTCATGGTCGGCTGGTCGGCTGGGGTTTCGTGCAGCAGCATCAGATAGTCATGCATGGCGTGGTCCTCGTGGTGGCAGCGGGCCGATATGGCCCGCTCATGGACATGACGGCCGGCTGGGGCCTTCCATGACGCGCAGCGGAAAAAAGAAAAGGCGCCCGAGGGCGCCTTTGTCATTCATGCCTGCAGTGCAGCTCAGTAGCCACCGCGGTTGCCACCGCCGAAGCCGCCACCGCCGGAACGGCCACCGCCGCCACCGCCGTAGCCGCCACCGCCGGAACGGCCACCGCCGCCACCGCCGCCGTAACCACCACCGCCGCCGCCGCCGCCGAAGCCGCCGCCACCGGAACGGCCACCGCCGCCACCGAAGCCGCCGCCGCCCGAACGGCCACCGCCGCCGAAGCCGCCCGGACGCTCTTCACGAGGACGGGCCTCGTTCACGACGATGGCGCGGCCGTCGAGGGCCTGGCCGTTCATGCCGTTGATGGCGGATTGCGCCTCGGCGTCGGATGCCATTTCCACAAAGCCGAAGCCCTTGGAACGACCGGTATCACGATCCATCATGACCTTTGCGGAGGTCACAGTGCCAAATTGACCGAATGCTTCTTGCAGCGATTCGTCGCGCACGCTATAGGCCAGGTTGCCTACGTAAAGCTTGTTTCCCATGGGGAAGCCCTTTCAATACCAAAAAACCATGTGGAGCTTCTCCATCGTGAACCATTCAAGCGAAGGTGCGGCTTCCAGACACAGGTAAACGATTATGGGTGATGGGTCCAGGCCGGCGCAAAGCGCAAGAGTCAAGTGTTGTTTTTCAGCTTCTGAGAGAAAACCCGGAAAACCGTTCCGATCGCACACCGGCAGCCGCCACGAAGACGTAGTGATGACTGGCTATCATCGCGGCCACCGAGCTCCCCCATCCATGTCCCAGAAAATCTCGCTCCAGGCGCTCAACCGCGTGCTCTCCAGCCTGGACGCCGCGCGCAACGGCCCGGCCCTCTATGCCCTGCTGAGCACCTTTAGCGTGGCCGGCCTGCTGCTGGCGATGGCCGAGTCGGCGCTGGCCCGCAGCGACACGCCCTGGGGCGTGGTCTGGGCCGGGCTGGCGCTGACGGTCGCCTTTTACGGAGTCAACACCACCGGCCTGCTGCTGATGGACCAGGCGCTGGGCCGGCCGGTGCGCGATGTGCAGGACGCCTTGCGCGACGCGCTGCTGGTAGCGCATCGGGTGCTGCTGAGCCTGGCCGTGGTGCTGGGTGGGCTGGGTCTGGTGCTCGCGGCCCTGCTGGGCCTGCTGTGGGCGGCCCGCCTGCCCTGGCTGGGGGCGCCGCTGTTCGCGCTGACGGTGCCGCTGGGCGTGTTGTTGCTGGGCTTGAGCTCGTTTGCCGTGCTGGTGCTGGTGGGGCCGCTGACCGGGCCCTCGGTCTGGGCCGGCCAGACGGTGCGGCCGACGCTGCGCCTGCTGGCGCGCCAGCTGCGCGGCGGCCTGCTCGATGCCGCGGTGCTGATGGCGGCGGTGCTGCTGCTGACCGCCGTGGTCAGCGCGGCGGTCAGCTTTGTCGTGATCAGCGGGGCGCGGGCCATGTCCTTGCTGGCGATCTGGGGCGCCGATATCAGCCTGCCGCCGCAGCAGCTGATGGCCGGGCTGTTCGGCTACGGCCTGCGCAGCCTGGGCGCGGCCGGCGCGCCGGTGGCCGGCAGCCCGCAGGGCATGGCGGCCCTGGTCGGCGGCGGCGTCGTGTTCGCACTGGCCCTGGTGCTGCCCGCCCTGATCTATCTGCGCGGCTGCTGCGCGGTCTACCTGGCGCTGCGCGAAGTGCCGGACGAGGGCCTGTGAGCAACCCCGTGCGTATCGCCTCCCTGGTGCCCAGCCTGAGCGAGCTGCTGGCGGCCCTGGGCCTGGCGCCCTGGATGGTGGCGCGCACCGGCTTCTGCATCCACCCGGCCGAGGTGATGGCGGCCGTGCCCAAGGTCGGCGGCACCAAGGATGTCAATCTGACCAAGCTGCGCCGGCTCGCACCGACCCATGTGCTGGTCAATATGGACGAGAACCGGCTCGACACGGTGCAGGCGCTGCGCGAGTTCGTGCCTGAGATCGTCATCACCCATCCGCAGAGCCCGGCCGACAATCTGGCCCTGCTGGATCAGATGGTCGGCTGCTTCGGCTCGGTACCCGGCGTGCGTGAGCGCGCCGAGGCGCTGGCCCAGGCCTTGCGTGCCGAGCTGGCGGGCTGCGCGGCGCAGCCCTGGCCGGCCCAGCGGGTGCTGTATCTGATCTGGCGCGAACCCTGGATGACGGTGGCGCGCGACACCTATATCGCCCGCATGCTGGCCCAGGTCGGCTGGCAGAGCTGGCCGGCGATCGAGGGCGGCGAGACCGGTGCCGCGCGCTATCCGGTGCTGGCCGGCACCGAGCCCTGGCTGGGCCAGATCGACCGCGTGCTGCTGAGCTCCGAGCCTTATCGCTTCGACGAGACCCACCTGGCCCTGGCCCAGGCCCTGTGTCCGCAGGCCCGGGTGCAACTGGTCGACGGCGAGCTGCTGAGCTGGTACGGCCCCCGGGCGGCCCAGGGTCTGGCCTATTTGCGCGCGCTGGCCCAGCGCTGACAATGCCGCGATGGATCTGTACAAACCCCTGATCGCACTGCTGGCCATCGTCAATCCGATTGGCGTCGTGCCCTTCTTCATCCATTTCACGCAGAGCTTCACGCGCCAGCAGCGCCAGCGCACGATACGGGTCAGCGCCTTCACGGCCTTTCTGGTGATAGGCATCAGCGCGCTGGCCGGCCTGAAGATCATCGAGTTCTTCGGCATCTCGTTGGCCAGCTTCCAGGTCGGCGGCGGCACCCTGCTCTTGATCAGCTCGATCCAGATGCTGAACGCCCAGCCGGCCGAGACCCGCAAGGAAGATGTCGCCGAGGGCGCCAACAAGGCCGACGCCGGCGCCAGCATCGCGGTCGTGCCGCTGACCATCCCGCTGCTGACCGGCCCGGCGACGATCTCGACCATGGTCATCTATGCCGAGAAGACCCGCCACTGGTGGGAGCTGGGTGTGCTGGTCGGCTACGGCGTCGTGGTCGGCCTGGTGACCTTTGCGGTGTTCACCGCCTCGGGCCGCATCGCGCGGGTGCTGGGCCAGACCGGCATCAACATCATGACCCGGCTGATGGGCCTGATCCTGGCCGCGCTGGCGGTGGAGCTGCTGGCCGATGGGCTGACCAAGCTGTTCCCGGTGCTGGCCTCCCACATCGCCCGCTGATCGTCTGTTGATGAGCGAGATTCTGCTGCTGGAGGACGACCCGGCCATCGCCCAGACCGTCGTCTTCGCGCTGCAGCGCGAGGGTTTTGTGCTCGCCCATTGCAGCTGGCTGCACGAGGCCCGCGCGCGGCTGGCGCAGCACGAGCCCGCGCTGGCGATCTTCGATGTGGGCCTGCCCGACGGCAATGGCCTGGACCTGTGCCGCGAGCTGCGCGCCGCCGGCAGCCGGCTGCCGCTTTTGATGCTCAGCGCCCGCAGCGAGGAGCTGGACCGGGTGCTGGGCCTGGAGCTGGGCGCCGACGACTATCTGGCCAAGCCCTTCAGCCCGCGCGAGCTGGTGGCGCGGGTGCGGGCGCTGCTGCGCCGCGCGCAGGCGCCGGTGGCGGCAGCGGCGCCGCAGGGTTTCGTGATCGAGGCGGGGGGCTCGCGCATCCGTTTCCGCGGCCAGCTGCTGGACCTGACGCGCCGCGAGCTGGGCCTCTTGAGCCGGCTGCTGGCCGCGCCGCAGCGCATTCACAGCCGCGAGACCCTGCTCGACGCCGTCTGGGGCCATGAGGCCGACAGCGGCGACCGCACGGTCGACACCCATATCAAGACCCTGCGCGCCAAGCTGCGCGCGGTGGCGCCCGAGCTGGACCCGATACGCACGCATCGCGGCCTCGGCTATTCCCTCGAGTAGCTGAGCGGACATGCGCCTCGGCCTGCGTCTGCTCTTCGGCTTCTTCCTGATCGCCGGCCTGTCGGCCTTTGTCGTGCTGCGCCTCGTGCTGGCCGAGGTGAAGCCCAGCGTGCGCGAGGTGATGGAAGACATCATGGTGGACACGGCCAATCTTCTGGCCGAGCTGGCACAGGACGATATCGCGGCCCTGCCGGCAGGCGCCGACCTGGCCGGCAGCCGCTTTGCGCAGCGCGTGCAGGACTATGCGCAGCGGCCGGTCGACGCCCATATCTGGGGCCTGCGCAAGCAGAGCCTGGACTTCCGCATCTATGTCACCGACGCCCAGGGTCGGGTCTTGCTCGACTCGGGCCCGCGTCCTGCCGTCGGTGAGGACTACTCGGGCTGGCGCGATGTGGCGCGCACGCTGCGCGGCGACTATGGCGCGCGCTCGACCCGGCTCACCGAGGGCGACGACCGCAGCTCGGTGATGTATGTGGCCGCGCCGGTGCGCCGCGAGGGCGCGGTCATCGGCGTGGTCACGGTGGCCAAGCCGCTGGCCACGGTGCAGCGCTTCATCGACCGGGCCGAGCGCCGCATCCTGATCGCCGGGCTGGCGCTGCTGGGCCTCTCGATGGCGCTGGGCGTGGCCGTGACCCTGTGGCTGGTCTGGCATGTGCGGCGGCTGCGCGACTATGCGCGCCAGGTGCAGGCCGGCCAGCCGCAGCAGCCGCCGCCGGCCGTGCCCGGCGAGCTGGGCGAGCTGGCGCGGGCGATGGCGGCGATGCGCGAGCGGCTCGACGGGCGCGAGCACATCGAGCACACGGTGCGCGCGCTGACCCATGAGCTGAAAAGCCCGCTGGCCGCGATGCGCGGTGCCGGCGAGCTGCTGCAGGACGAGCTGGCCCCGGTCGACCGCCAGCGCTTTGCCGGCCAGGTGGTGGCGCAGAGCGAGCGCATGGGCGAGCTGGTCGAGCGCCTGCTGGAGCTCTCCAAGCTGGAGATGCAGCAGGGCCCGGCGCATCCGCAGCGGCTGCGCGTCGACGCGCTGGTCGATGCCGTGCTGGCCCCGCTGCGGGATCGCCTTCAGCAGCAAGACCTGACCCTTCTGTGGCTGGCGCGAGAGGCGCTGGAGGTCAATGCTGACCGCGAGCTGCTGGCGCTGGCGCTGAGCAATCTGTTCAGCAATGCCCTGGACTTCGCGCCGGCCGGCTCGCTGCTGGAACTGAGCCTGCGGGCGGTCGACGGCCGGGCCGTGTTCGCGCTGCGCGACCAGGGCCCCGGCGTGCCGCCGGCCGCCTGGCCTCAGCTGGGCCAGCGCTTCTTCTCGACCGCCCGGCCCGGCAGCCTGCGCAAGGGCTCGGGCCTGGGCCTGGCCATCGTGCGCCAGGTCGCGGCCCTGCATGGCGGCAGCCTCGAATTCGAGCCGGCCGAGCCCGGCCTGCGGGTGCGCTTAAGCCTGCCGCTGGCCTGACTTCACCCCCGCTTCACAAACTTCCTCATCGCCACACCGGCGTTCGCGAGACTGCCTGCGTCACAACACAGAGGAGTCCGTATGGGATCGCGCGCCGTGGTTTGGAAACTGCTCATCCTGGCAGGCGTCAGCCTGCTGCTGAGCGTGGTGCTTTTGCGCATCGGCTGGCTGGTCGACGAGCGCCAGGCTCGGCAGCAGGAGGCGGTGGCCAGCGTCGAGCAGGCCCAGGCCGGTGCGCAGACCCTGCTGGGGCCCTTGCTGCTGCGCCAGTGCAGCGAGGAATGGGAGACTCTGGTGATGGACGAGAACCAGGAGCGGCGCCGCAGCACCGCGAAGCGCGATTTCGTCATCAGCGCCGTGCCGGAGCGCCTGCAGGTCGGCGGTGCGCTGAACCAGGAGGCGCGCTACCGCGGCATCTTCAAGGTCAACGGCTACGCCGGCCGCCTGCAGTTCGATGCCCAATGGGCCTCGCTGCAGGCGCTGGAGCCGCCGCGTGCCCAGCAGCCCGGTGGTCGGGTGCAATGCGGCCCGGTGCAGGCCATGTTGGCCAGCAGCGATGCGCGCGGCCTGCGTGCGGCCACGCTCAAGCTCGGCGAGCAGGCCCTGGCCGTCAAGCCCGGTACCGGTCACCCGGCCTATGTGCGCGGCCTGCATGCGCCGCTGCCTGAGACCCTGGCGCTGGACGCGCCGCTGAGCTTGCAGCTGAGCCTGGAGCTGGCCGGCACCCAGCGCTTTGCCCTGGTGCCCGCCGCCGCCGCGACGAGCCTGAATCTGCGTTCCGACTGGCCGCACCCCAGCTTCGGCGGGCGCTTCCTGCCCAGCTCGCGCGAGGTCGGCGAGGCCGGTTTCAGTGCGCAGTGGCAGGTCTCCGAGCTGGCCAGCACGGCGCCGGCCGATGTGCTGCAGCACAAAGCGGTCGCCGGCCTGGGCGGCAGCGGTAATCAGGAGATCGACACGCTGGAGTTCGCGATGGTCGATCCGGTCAATCCTTATGTGATGAGCGACCGGGCGATCAAGTACGGGCTGATGTTCATCCTCTTGACCTTTGTCTGCGTGGGCCTGGTCGAGCTGATGTCGGGCCGGCGGGTGCACCCGGTGCAGTACCTGTTGGTGGGCCTGGCACTGAGCCTGTTCTTCCTGCTGCTGCTGAGCCTGTCCGAGCACCTCGGCTTCGGCCAGTCCTATCTGCTGGCGGCCGGTGCGGCGGTGGGCTTGCTGGGCTACTACGGCGCGGCGATGCTGGGGACCTGGCAGCGCGGCCTGGGCTTCGGCGCCGGGGTCGCCGGGCTGTATGCGGCGCTCTATGTGCTGCTGAGCCTGGAACAGGCCTCGCTGATCGTCGGTGCGCTGCTGCTCTTTATCGTGCTGGCCGCTGTCATGGTGCTGACAAGACGGCTCGATTGGTATGCCTTGGGCGCATCTGCAACGGCAGCGGCCTCGAGTCGGTAGGAACGCCATTGCCGCGCGCTGCCGACTGCGCCAGCATCGCGGCATGGCTCTGACTTTCGACTACATCATCATCGGCGCCGGCACGGCCGGCTGCCTGCTGGCCAACCGGCTCAGCGCCGATGCCTCCAAGCGCGTGCTGCTGCTGGAGGCCGGCGGCAAGGACGACTACCACTGGATCCACATCCCGGTCGGCTATCTCTACTGCATCGGCAATCCGCGCACCGACTGGCTGTACCAGACCGAGCCCGATGCCGGCCTGAACGGCCGCGCGCTGCGCTACCCGCGCGGCAAGGTGCTGGGCGGCTGCTCCAGCATCAACGGCATGATCTATATGCGCGGCCAGGCCCGCGATTACGACGGTTGGGCCCAGGCAACGTCCGACCCCGCCTGGCGCTGGGACGAAAGCCTGCCCTTCTTCAGGAAGCACGAGAACCACTGGCGGCTCGACGGCGGCCAGGGCAGCGCAGCGTTCAAGGCCCTGCACGGCCATGGCGGCGAGTGGCGGGTCGAGCGTCAGCGGCTGCGCTGGGACATCCTCGATGCCTTCGCCCAGGCCGCCACCCAGGCCGGCATCCCGGCCACCGAGGATTTCAACAGCGGCAACAACGAGGGCGTCGGCTATTTCGAGGTCAACCAGCGCGCCGGCTGGCGCTGGAACACCGCCAAGGCCTTTCTGCGCCCGACCTGCTATGGCCGCCCCAACTTCGAGCTGTGGACCGGCTCGCAGGTGCAGCGGTTGACGCTGGACCGTGCTGCCGACGGCGCGCTGCAGTGCAGCGGCGCCGTGGTGATGACGCCGCATGGGCTGGAGACCGTCGCGCTGGAGCCCGGCGGCGAGGTCTTGCTGGCGGCCGGCGCGATCGGCTCGCCGCAGATCCTGCAGCTCTCCGGTATCGGGCCGGCGGCACTCTTGCAACAGCACGGCATCGAGGTCCGGCAGGACCTGCCCGGCGTCGGCGCCAATCTGCAAGACCATCTGCAGATCCGCGCGGTCTTCAAGGTGGCCGGCGCCAAGACCTTGAACACGCGGGCCGGGAGCCTGTTCGGCAAGGCCCTGATCGGCCTCGAATATGCGTTCAAGCGCAGCGGGCCGATGAGCATGGCGCCCTCGCAGCTGGGCGCCTTCGCGAAGAGCAGCCCGGACAAGACCTGGCCCGATCTGCAGTACCACGTCCAGCCGCTGTCGCTCGATGCCTTCGGCGAACCCTTGCACGGCTTCAATGCCTTCACCGCCAGCGTCTGCAATCTGAACCCGACGAGCCGGGGCACGGTGCAGATCCGCTCGGCCGATCCGCAGGCCGCACCGGCGATCGCGCCCAACTATCTGAGCACCGAGCAGGACCGCCGCATTGCCGCCGACAGCCTGCGGCTGACCCGCCGCATCGTCGCGCAGCCGGCGCTGGCGCCCTACAAGCCCGAGGAGTTCAAGCCCGGCCCGCAGTACCAGAGCGACGAGGAGCTGGCCCGCCTGGCCGGCGATATCGCGACGACGATCTTCCACCCGGTCGGCACCTGCAAGATGGGCCGCGCCGACGACGCGCTGGCCGTGGTCGACAGCCGGCTGCGGGTGCGCGGCGTCGCGAGGCTGCGCGTCATCGATGCCAGCGTGATGCCCAGCATCACCAGCGGCAACACCAACTCGCCGACCTTGATGATCGCCGAGCGGGCGGCGGCGTGGATACGGGCCGGCGACTGAGCGCTAGAAGCCCATGCCCTTGGCCATCAGCGAGGCGCACAGGCTCAGCGGCAGCAACAGGCCCAGCTGCAGATTCAGGCTCAGCCGCACGCGCCGGTGCTGGGCCGCGCTGACCTGCGGCGCGCGGCCGGCCTTCAGCTCGGCACCCCAGCGGATGAAGGTGACGGTGGGGATGATGGACAGCAGGCCGATCGCGATGAACAGGCCCAGCTTCAGATGGAAGAAGGGGTTGGCGCTGTAGAAGGCCCAACCCTTCTCGAAATGGTAGGCGCGGGCGAAGCCGGCCAGCAGCAGGGTCACGGCGCTGAGGCCGTAGATCCGGTCGACCTGGGCCAGGCGCCGGGCCTCTTGCAGGCTGGGTGCCGGGCCGAAGCTCAGCCATTGATAGGCCAGCGCGGCGACGATGCCGAACACGGCCAGGAAATGCACAAAGGCGACGAGGGCGTTGATCAGCATGGCGGGCGGCGGCTGGGGCCGGACTGTGACGATGGCCGCCACTGTGCCGCAGCGCGGCGGCGCCGGCCACCGGGCTGCGACGAGAGGCCGCTGCCCGGCGCCAAGCCACAGGCTCAGGCCGTGAAGCGCTGCTCCAGATAGGCCAGCAGGGTGCGTATGGTCTGCGCCTCGCCGCCGATGGGGCGCCCCGGCCGGGCCACATCGTTCCAGGCGAACAGGTCGATATGCAGCCAGTCCTGGTTCTCGGGCACGAAGTACTCGAGGAAGAGCGCGGCGGTGACCGCGCCGGCCAGCGGGGTCTTGCCGGTGTTGACGATGTCGCCGATCGTGCTTTCGATGCTGGCCTTGTAGGGCGCCCACAGCGGCATATGCCACAGCGGGTCGTCCAGCTTCAGGCCCAGGTCGACCAGGTCGCGGGCGGTGTCGAAATGCTTGCTGAACAGCGCCGGCAGCTGCGCGCCCAGGGCCACGCGGGCGGCGCCGGTCAGCGTCGCCAGGTCGATGATCAGCTCGGGCCTGTGCTCCGAGGCATAGGCCAGCGCGTCGCTGAGGATCACGCGGCCCTCGGCATCGGTGTTGCCGATCTCGATATGCAGGCCTTTGCGGGTCGGCACGATGTCGCCGGGGCGGTAGGCATTGCCCGAGATCGCGTTCTCGACCGCCGGGATCAGCACCTGCAGGCGCAACGGCAGCTTCAAGGCCATGATCAAGCTGGCCAGGCCCAGCGCATTGGCGGCGCCGCCCATGTCCTTCTTCATCTGGCGCATGCCCTCGCCGCCCTTGATGTTCAGGCCGCCGGTATCGAAGCAGACGCCCTTGCCGACGATGCTCAGCAGCGGTGCCTTGGGCGAGCCCCAGTTCAGCTCGATCAGGCGCGGTGCCCGGTGGCTGGCGCGGCCCACCGCATGGATGGCCGGGAAGTTCTGCTTCAGCAGCGCATCGCCGACGATCTGCTTGAAGCTGGCGCCGTGCTGCTTGGCCACCAGCTGGGCGGCCTTGGCCAGCTCCTCCGGGCCCATATGCTCGGCCGGGGTGTTGACCAGGTCGCGGGTCGCGGCCATCGCGGTGGCCAGCGCCAGGCCGCGCTGGGCCGCCGGGCTGTTCGTCAGGGTCAGCACCGCCGGCGGGCGGCGGCGCGGCTTGTAGAGATCGAACTGATAGCCGCCCAGTTCCCAGGACAGCGCGGCCGCCTCGGCGTCCATCGCCAGGCCGTCCTCGGCCAGGGCGTAGACGCCTTCCGGCAGGGCTTGCGGCAGCGCGGACAGCGCGAACGGCGCATGGGCGTGGGCCACGCCGGCGAACACCCGGCCCAGCTTGCCGTCCGGCCCCGGCACCAGGGCCAGGCTGTCGGCTGCGCCGACAAAGCCCAGCGTCGCCAGCCAGTGGCGGGTCGGCGCGGGGAGCTTCGGAGCAAGGGCCTGGAAGGCGGCGCGGTCGACCACGGTGATGGCGATGGCGCTGGCGGGGGCAGACTTTTTGAGTTGAACCGTCATGGCTGATGGGGTTGAGCAGGTTGCCCATTCTCCCGCATGCGGTCAGCAGCTCTGTTGCAGCCGGGACAGCAGGGCCTGGGCGGCGGGGCTGGCTGGGGTGGCCGGACCGGCGCCAAGCGCCGCCAGCAGGCGCTGGGCGGTGGCCAGCTGGGGCGTCACCGGGCCGATGAAGCGCAGCTGCTGGCCCTGGCCGACCAGCAGGGTCGGGAAGGTCTCGACCTCCAGATCGCCGACCAGCTCGGCATCGTCCTCGATATCGACCCACACGAAGCGGTAGCCCGGGTGCTGCTCGCGCAGCGCGGCAAAGACCGCGTGGTAGTCGTCGCAGACCCGGCACCAGCCGGCGCACAGGCAGGCGACCAGGGTGGTGGCGGGCAGGGCGGCGGGGGCGTTGGGCGGCATGGCGCTGCACTGTAGCGAGAAAGCGGCAAAGATTTGTTGCAAGTCGCTGTCAACCGCCCCAGTTTGGACGGCGTTGTGCCCGTACCCGCAGGTAATTGCACCAAGTCGGGCTGGAGAAGAAGGCATCAGCCATGAAAAGTCAGCAGCACCAACAGCAACGCAACGAATCTCAAGTCCGCCCCCTGGCAATGGCGGAGCTGAATACCGACAAGGGCCGCAAGCACGAGGCTTTCGAGCCCGGCAGCCTGGGCAGCGACCGCCGCAGCCTGGCCCGCGCCCTGCGCTTTGATCGCAAGCGCTGAACCGTAAATGCACCGTCAAGGTGCATTTCTCAGGCCAGCGGCGCCAGCAGCCGCTCTAGATCCTGCTCGGTGAACTTGGCCGCATCGGCCCCGTCACTGCCCAGCACGCCCTCGGCCAGCGCCAGCTTGCGGGCCTGCAGCTCCAGCATCCGCTCCTCGATGCTGCCTTCCACCACCAGTTTGTAGACGAACACCGGCTTGTCCTGGCCGATGCGGTGCGCCCGCGCGCTGGCCTGGGCCTCGACGGCTGGGTTCCACCAGGGGTCGACATGGATCACCGTGTCGGCCGCCGTCAGGTTCAGCCCGACGCCGCCGGCCTTCAGGCTGATCAGCATCAGGGGGCAGGCCTCGGCCTGGAAGCGCCGCACGATCTCGCCGCGCTGCGCCACCGGCGTCGCGCCGGTCAGCACCAGGAAGTCCAGTTCCTGCTGCCGCAGCTGCGCGGCGATCAGCCCCAGCATCTCGGCGAACTGCGAGAACACCAGCACCCGCCGCCCCTCGGCCAGCAGCTCCGGCAGCATCTCGGCCAGCAGCTCCAGCTTGGCGCGCTCGGTGTCGGGCTTGATCTGTTCCACATCCTTCAGCAGCAGCGGGTCGCAGCAGACCTGGCGCAGCTTCAGCAAGGCGTCCAGCACGGTGATCTGCGAGGCCCCGAAGCCGCGCCGCTGCAGCACGCGCCGCACCTGGGTGTCGGCCGCCACTCGCACGCTCTCATACAGATCGCGCTGCTGGCCGTAGAGCCGCACCCGCCGCGTCACCTCGGTCAGCGGCGGCAGCTCGGTGGCCACCTCCTCCTTGCGCCGGCGCAGGATGAAGGGTCGCACCCTTGCGCTCAGCAGCTGGGCCCGCAGGCTCTCGCCATTGACCTCGATGGGCTTGCGCCAGAGCCGAAAGAAACTGCGCTCGTCGCCCAGAAAACCCGGCATCAAAAAGTCGAACTGCGCCCACAGCTCGCCCAGATGGTTTTCCAGCGGCGTGCCGGTCAGCGCCAGCCGGTGCCGTGCGCGCAGGCGCCGCACCGCCTTGGCCGCCCGGCTGCCGGCGTTCTTGACCGTCTGCGCCTCGTCGAGGATCAGCAGATGCCAGGGCTGCGCGGCCAGCGCCTCGATATCGCGCCACAAGAGCGGATAGGTCGACAGCACCAGGTCGGAATCGGCCAGTCGCGGGAAGTGCTCGTGACGATCCGGCCCATGCAGCAGCAGCACGCGCAGTTCCGGCGCGATGCGGCGCGCCTCGGCCAGCCAGTTGAACAGCAGCGAGGTCGGCAGCACGGCCAGCGCCGGCCTGTCGGCCATGCGCCCGGCCTGTTTTTCGAGCAGCAGATGGGCCAGGGCCTGGGCCGTCTTGCCCAGGCCCATATCGTCGGCCAGGATGCCGGCCAGGCCCTGCTCGCGCAGGTATTGCAGCCAGGCCAGGCCGGCCAGCTGGTAGCCGCGCAGCGTCAGGCCCAGGCCCTGGGGCGGCGCCACCGGTCGCGGCGAGCCGGCCGCGCGCAGCTTCTCGGCCATCTGGCGCAGGCCGGCGTCGCCGTGGATCTGCCAGCCGCCGGCGCGGCCCTGGTCCAGCAGCTCCAGCCGGCCAGCATCCCAGTCGCTGAGCTGCAGCGGGCCCTCGGCGCGCTTCGGGTCGGCCAGCAGGTCCACCATCGCGCCGAGGATGGGCTTCAGGATGGATGCCGGCGCCTCGATGCGCCGCCCGCCCGGCGCGTGCAGCAGGATGATGGACAGGTCGTCGATGGCCGCGATCTGCTCGGCGTCGAACCAGCGCGCATCGCGGCGCAAGAGGTCGGCAATCATCGGTGCCAGATCCAGGCTCTCGCCCTCGATCTCGACGCCCAGGCTCAGCAGCCAGGCGCCCTCGCGGGCCGGCAGGCTGAGCGGATCAATGCGGATGCGCCAGGCCTCACCGGCCACCGCGCGGTGCGCGAAACCGGGCCGCGCCTCGACCGCCCAGCCCAGCTTCTGCAGCTCGGGCACCCGCTCGGTCCAGAACTCGCCGAAGAATTCCTCCTGCAGCAGGGTCCAGAGGTTCTCATGCCCGTCGACGGCGGCCGGGCTGCGCCACTGCAGCGTGGCCGGGTCCAGCGGCAGCAGGCCCAGTGCCCAGAGCTGGTCGCGCGCCTCGGCCTCGGCGCCGAGGTCGCGGGCCAGGCGGCGCCCGTCGTCCAGCGTCTGCGTCGCGCCCGGCCGGCTGTTCAGCAGCGAGCGCGGCGCCGGCGTGGCCCAGAGCAGGCCATCGGCCAACCGGTAGGTCCAGTCCACCTGGGCGACCGTGACCACATCGCCGCGCGGACCCAGCTTGCCGCCGCCGCTGGGGCTCAGGCCCAGCAGACCATCGCCCCGGCCCAGGGTCTTCAGGGTCAGGCGCGGGCGGAATTGGGCGGACTCACCGGCGGGTTCAGGCGCCGCCGCTTGCGGCAAGGGCGCGGGCGGCGGCGGCAATGCATCGCCCAGCAGCAAGTCCATCAGCCTAGCCGCATCGGCCTCGGGCAGACGCGGCAGCTGCTGCAGCTCGGCACGGCCGGCCTTGCGGCGCAGCGCTTCGACCCAGGTGTGCAAGAGCTGCGCGCGCAGCGGCGCATCGGCCTCGGTCTGCAGTTTCACCATCAGCGCCGCCGCATGCTCGCAAAAACGCGCCGTGCGGCAGGTGCACAGCGCGCTGTAGTGCGGCCGGCCGCCATCTTCTCCGCGCCCCGCCACACCCTGCAGCGCCAGCTCGTAGACCTGGCCGCGCGGGCCCGGGAAGCGCGCGCTGGCGCCGTGAGCGTCCTGCCGGATATCGCTCAGCTGATGTTGGACCTCGGCGCCGCGCTTGAGCCGCCCGCGCTCGAACAGGGTGCGCAGCGTGGCTTCGTCGGGGGGCCAGAGGCGGGGGGTGAGCGTGGACGGCGG
>SCOI01000022.1 GCA_005503085.1 Burkholderiales bacterium C2
GGGCTACGTCCCGCCTGCCGAGTTCGAAGCCAATTACCATCGTCACCGCGCTGGTCAGGCCGCGACCGTCTGACTTAAACCAACAGGCCTCCGCGGAACCCGGGGCGATTCACCGTGCCGTTGCGCATCGGGTTGATGCAGAGGCGCTCGACGCTGCGCTTGCACGGAGCAGGCATCTGAAGTGTTTGCTGCTTGCGTATGTGGGGTTTTGCATGAACCAGATCACCCTGGCGGTCGCTAGCGCTCCTCGGTACACCACCGTTCAACGACTGGCCCGGTGGCTGCTCGCGAGCTGCAAACTCATGGAGGCAGACACCCTTTCGTCGACTCAGTACGCGCTGGCGACAATGCTCGGCGTGAGCAGGGGGCAACTCAATCGAGCGGCCAGTGAGTTGCAGCGACAGGGTGTCGTTCAAGTTGGCCGAGGCGGGCTGACCATGTTGAACGCCACAGGACTTCGAGAGATCGCATGCAGCTGTGACGCCGGAGCCCAAGCCATGACCCGCTAAACAACGACATTCATGCCCTCCAATCGGCCATGATGAATGTCGCTGGACCGGACATGCTGCTTGACGCTGTCCATTCAAGGACCACCGATACGTGATGGTGCTGCACGATCACCAGGCCAATCCCCACGTTCACCTCAGCGTGCGGATGGAGTCCAAGCATGGGCATCGACTGAATCCGAGGAAGGCGGACTTGAGGCGCTGGAGAGAGCTCTTTGCCGAGCGGTTGAGGGGATGAGGTGTCGAGGCTGACGCCAGCTCGCGCGCGTCACGAGGAGCCATCAGGGGCTACGAGCCGCTGTGGCGCATTCTTGCTCGCAGGGGGGGGGCGCCTGTTCATGACGGAGCTTGGGCCGCCAATGGACGCAAAGGCGGTCACGCCAACGCCCGCAGTACTGCATGGCAGGCCATCATCCAAGTGCTGGAGTCGTCGGACGACCCTGCGGATATGAAGCTGGCAAATGCGGTTCGTGGCTACATGACGGGCGGAAAAAAGCCCGCCGCTGTGCGCGAGCCACGCATAGTCCGCGCGGTGGAACTACCTGATTTGGATCGAGGAAGTCGCTGAGCCCGTCCGAGTCCATTTCTTGCGCTTCGGGCGGGGATCGGCGCCAGCCTTGCGTCGCCCAGCTCTGCTGCTTACTGTGATGGTGTTGGACTCCGGCGACTGGGCGGCAACTCCGCGATGGCTGACGATTGGCCATGCCGCCAAAGCCGGCCTGGCCCGAAGCCGCTCAGGCCATGGTCGTCGCCAGTCGCGGAGTAACGATTGAGCTGCAAAATTTCGCCCAGTCGTCCATGAGGAGGCGACGTTTGGCCAGCATATCGCCACGAAGGTAGGCCGCAACGGTCTGGTTTGCCTCGCTATGTGCCAGTGCTTTGTCGTAGACCTTGAAGTCGTGGTCGGTGGTTTCCGCAGCCCAATCGGTCAGGGTTGATCTGAAACCGTGCACGGTCACACGGCGGCCTTCCATCCTCGGATCAATCCAGGTCTTGGGTTCGCGCTCGTCCATGTTGCCGATGACGTTCAACATCGAGGTGTTGTAAAGCCCGACGCCACGCCACTGAAAAACCAACGGGCAACTGTCCAAGCGGTGGGGCTTCATCAACTGAAGGATATCCATAGCCCGGGCTGTTAGGGGAACCCGCATGGGGAACTTGCCCTTCATGTGTTCCGTCGGGACTGTCCAGAGTTGCCTTTCCTCATCGATCTCGCTCCACGTGGCCAAGATGATGGGATTGGTCCGCATGGCAGTCAGGATGGCGAACTCCAGGGCCATTGCCGGAGAGATCGAACGGCGGAACTTGATGTTGGCGTCTTGGATCTCGTGTAGCCGCGTCATGAAGGCACCCATCCGCTCGTAGGGCAGGGAGGGATGATGGCCTTCGTCTTGCACCTTGTCTGGAGACGAGAGCAGATGCTGGAGGTTGGCTTTCCAGACTGCTGGGTTGTCGCCGCTGCAGTAGTTCTTCACCTTGGCCCAGCCCCACACAGCTTCCATCCGAGAGCGGACCCGGGTGGCGGTCTCGTTGATCTCAAGCCAGATCGGCTTGAGGACGGCAAAGACATCGTGCAGGGTGATCTCGTCCACCCACTTGTCGCCTAGCAAGGGATAGGTGTAGGCGGAAAGCGTGGTTCCCCACTGCGCGGCGTGTTTAGCGTTGGTCAGTTCGGGGATCTTGACGTCGGCAACGTAGGTCTCGCAGCACCAACTCCACTTCTTACGATCGCTCCGTGCGCCCTCTTTGGCGAGTAGCGCACTTCTCTCTGAATTGCGGCTGTCGATCGGATCGACCCCTGAAAGCAATCTCGTGCGGTGTGCCTTGGCCAATTGGCGGGCCGCTTCGAGGTCAATGGAATGGAGCGGCCCGAGCCCCATTTCGCGGGACCGTCCCTTCAAGCGAAAGCGAAACAGCCAACTCTTGGCGCCGCCTGGGGAGACCTGAAGGTACAAATTCCCCCCATCTGCGTAGTAACCAGGCTTCCTGGTGTTCTTTACGACCAGCGGACTCAGTCGGTGGATGACATGAGGGCCTTGCTTGGTTGCCATGGCGACTTCTCCAAAAAGTCTACCCACAAAATTCCGAGGATCTCGAAATTTCTACCCACAAAGCTTACCCCCAATCCCACCCACAAAAAAGTGCGGGAAGCAACAGGATGTTGCGAGGCGACCTGGGATGTCCTCTTGGGGTGGTGGGGGTCTTTCCCCTATGAAAAGGACGAAAAAAAGCCGTCTCTGGGACGGCTTTGGACTTCTTGAGAAGTGTGTCTTGGCGGAGAGGGCGGGATTCGAACCCGCGGTGGGGATAAACCCACACACGCTTTCCAGGCGTGCGACTTAAACCGCTCATCCACCTCTCCGAAGCCCGCCATCATAGCGCAGTTTTGATCCGGCCCGCGCGAAAGTCGCTTCGCTCGATGGGCGCGCAAGTCGCACAGCGGACAGCGGTGGGGCCATGGGCGCGGCTACGATAGCGGCGCCGGCGCAGGCCGGCACACGTCTTCAGGGCGGGGCGGAATTCCCCACCGGCGGTAGGCCAGCGCGAGCTGGTGAGCCCGCGAGCGCTCGGACCTCCCCGGTTCGAGGTCAGCAGATCTGGTGCGATGCCAGGGCCGACGGTCACAGTCCGGATGAAAGAAGATGTGCCAACAAGCGCTCGTTGCGGCGTGGGCGACTGTTCGCCCGCGCGGCGTCGGGCGCTTGTTTGCGCGCCCTGAAATGTCTTCTCTCACCTTTCACGAGGAGCGTTTCAACATGTCTCAACACGCTATTTCTACCCCTTTGCACCCCGACGCTGCGGCCTGCAGCGAGCAGGAAATCCTGCGCATGCCCGCACGCCTGGCGGCGGCGGTGATCGCGATGCGCGCCGGCCGGCCGGTGCTGCTGACCGATGACGACGACCGCGAGGACGAGGCCGATCTGATCATCGCGGCCGAGCGCCTGAGCGAGGCTTCGATGGCCCTGCTGATCCGCGAATGCAGCGGCATCGTCTGCCTGTGCCTGCAGGACGCACAGATCGAGCGGCTGGCGCTGCCGCCTATGGTGGCCAACAATGAAAGCCGCTATGGCACGGCCTTCACCGTCAGCATCGAGGCCCGCCAGGGGGTGAGCACCGGTGTCAGCGCGGCCGACCGGCTGACGACGGTGCGTGCGGCGATCGCGCCGGATGCGGAGCCGGCCGATCTGGCGCGGCCCGGCCATGTGTTCCCCTTGTGCGCGGCACCTGGCGGCGTGCTGGCGCGGCGCGGCCATACCGAGGGCTCGGTCGATCTGGCCCTGATGGCCGGCCTGTCGGGCGCTGCGGTGCTGTGCGAGCTGATGAATGCCGACGGCACGATGAGCCGCGGCCAGCAGGTGCTGGACTTTGCCCAGCGCCATGGCCTGCCGATGCTCAGCATTGCCGAGCTGGCCGACTACCGGCAAAAGGGCTGGCGTCAGGCCGCTTAACCGGGTTTGTGGCCCTTCATCAGGGCCATCGCGGTGCCGATCAGGCCGCCGACCTCGCTCATATTGCCCGGAACAATCATCGTGTTGTTCTTCTGGGCCAGCTGGGCATAGGCATCGACGGCCTTTTCCGCCACCTTCAGCTGCACAGCCTGCTGGCCGCCGGGTTGTTCGATAGCGGCGGCGATCTTGCGGATCGCGTCGGCGGTGGCGTCGGCCACCGCGGTGATCGCGGCAGCCTCGCCCTGGGCCTTGTTGATCTCGGCCTGTTTCTCGCCCTCGGAGCGGGCGATGGCGGCCTCGCGCTCGCCGGTGGCGATATTGATCTGCTCCTGGCGGCGGCCCTCGGAGGCGGCGATCAGTGCGCGCTTTTCGCGCTCGGCGGTGATCTGGGCCTGCATCGAATGCAGAATGGCCGGCGGCGGGGTCAGGTCCTTGATCTCGTAGCGCAGCACCTTGACGCCCCAGTTCAGCGCGGCCTCGTCCAGCGCCTCGACGACCGAGGTGTTGATGATGGCGCGTTCCTCGAAGGTGCGGTCCAGCTCCATGCGGCCGATCACCGAGCGCAGCGTGGTCTGGGCCAGCTGGGTGATCGCGACGATGTAGTTGCTGGAGCCGTAGCTGGCGCGCATCGCGTCCGTCACCTGGAAATAGAGGATGCCGTCCACCGTCAGCTGGGTGTTGTCCTTGGTGATGCAGACCTGGCTGGGTACGTCGAGCGGGATTTCCTTCAGCGAATGCTTGTAGGCCAGGCGGTCGACAAAGGGCACGAGGAAGTTCAGCCCCGGCGTCAAGGTCGCATGGAACTTGCCCAGGCGCTCGACCACCCAGGCGTTTTGTTGCGGCACGACCTTGATCGAGCGGGCCACGAAGATGGCCGCGATGACCAGCAGAACCAGTGCGATTTCCATGAATAAGGCTCCCTCTTGATGATGGTGTCAGTGATCCAGCAGCAGGCAGCTGCCCTCGACCGCGCGTATCACATAGCGACCGGCGACAGGGGTGTCGCTGCCCTGGTAGCGGGCCTGCCAGTCGGCGCCGCGGTACTTGACCGTCGCGCGGCCGCCGGGCTGCCAGTGATCGACCTGCACGCTCTGGCCGATGTCCAGATTGACATCGGGATTGGCGTTGGCGGGGGCGGCCTGGTCGCGGGCGGCGCGCTTTTGATGCCAGAGCACGACGGCGGCGCCGCCGACCACGGCGGCTGTGGCGATCTGCGCCGTCAGGCCCAGGCCCAGATGGGCGGCCAGTGCGGCAGCGGCGGCGCCGACGGCCAGCATCAGCAGATAAAACGTGCCGGTGGCCAGTTCGATGGCCACCAGGGCGCCGGCGATCAGCCACCAGACGGTGGCCTGATTCATGTCCATGTCACCTCCCCAAGCTCATGATGTGAATCGAGTGTAGTGCCCGGGCTCGTGCGCTTTGTGAGACAAAGCGCGAAGGCGCGCGCGCACGGGCAATGCTTGGCCCTACACTTCGCGCCTTCTGTTTTTTTTGCCCCAGCCCTTTGGAGGCCCCGAATGCTGCGTTTTCGCTTTCCGATTGTGATCATTGATGAGGACTACCGCTCGGAGAATACGTCCGGTCTGGGTATCCGAGCCCTCGCTGATGCGATCCAGAAAGAGGGCTTCGAGGTGCTGGGCGTCACCAGCTACGGCGATCTGAGCCAGTTCGCCCAGCAGCAGAGCCGCGCCAGCGCCTTCATCCTGTCGATCGACGACAACGAATTCACGCCCGGCCCGGAGCTCGATCCGGCCGTGCTGAGTCTGCGCAAATTCATCGAGGAGATCCGCTTCAAGAATGCGGACATCCCGATCTATGTGTATGGCGAGACCCGCACCTCCCAGCATCTGCCCAATGATGTGCTGCGCGAGTTGCATGGCTTCATCCATATGTTCGAGGACACGCCGGAGTTCGTGGCCCGCCACATCATCCGCGAGGCCAAGAGCTATCTGGACGGGCTGGCGCCGCCGTTCTTCAAGGCGCTGATGGACTATGCGCAGGACGGTTCCTACAGCTGGCATTGCCCTGGGCACTCCGGCGGCGTGGCCTTCCTGAAGAGCCCGGTGGGCCAGATGTTCCACCAGTTCTTCGGCGAGAACATGCTGCGCGCCGACGTCTGCAACGCGGTCGAGGAACTCGGTCAGCTGCTGGACCACACCGGCCCGGTGGCCGCCTCGGAGAAGAATGCGGCGCGCATCTTCAATGCAGACCATTGCTTCTTCGTCACCAATGGCACCTCCACGTCCAACAAGATGGTCTGGCACCACACGGTGGCGCCGGGCGATGTGGTCGTGGTCGACCGCAACTGCCACAAGAGCATCCTGCACGCCATCATCATGACCGGCGCGGTGCCGGTCTTCATGACCCCGACGCGCAACCACTACGGCATCATCGGCCCGATTCCCGAGAGCGAGTTCTCGCCCGAGTCGATCAAGAAGAAGATCGCGAAGAATCCGCTGCTCAAGGGCGTGGATGCCAAGAAGGTCAAGCCGCGCATCATGACCCTGACGCAGAGCACCTATGACGGCGTGCTCTACAACACCGAGACCATCAAGGCCAAGCTCGACGGCTGGATTGATACCCTGCATTTCGACGAGGCCTGGCTGCCGCATGCGGCCTTCCACAACTTCTACGGCAGCTTCCATGCGATGGGCAAGAACCGCCCGCGCCCGAAGACCGCGATGGTCTATGCCACCCAGTCGACCCACAAGCTGCTGGCCGGTCTCTCCCAGGCCTCGCAGGTGCTGGTGCAGGACTCGCAAAACGTCAAGCTGGACAAGCATCTGTTCAACGAGGCGTACCTGATGCACACCAGCACCAGCCCGCAGTACTCGATCATTGCCAGCTGCGATGTTGCGGCGGCGATGATGGAGCCGCCCGGCGGCACGGCCCTGGTGGAAGAGAGCATCTCGGAGGCGCTGGACTTCCGCCGCGCGATGCGCAAGGTCGAGAAGGACTACGGCAAGAAGGACTGGTGGTTCAAGGTCTGGGGGCCCGACAAGCTGACCGAGGACGGCTTCGGCAAGCCGGCCGACTGGATGCTGAAGGCCAACGAGAAGTGGCATGGCTTCGGCAATATCGCTGCCGGTTTCAATATGCTGGACCCGATCAAGTCCACCATCATCACGCCCGGCCTGGACATGAGCGGCAAGTTCGCCGACAGCGGCATCCCGGCCTCCATCGTCACCAAGTTCCTGGCCGAGCACGGCGTCGTGGTCGAGAAGACCGGCCTGTACTCCTTCTTCATCCTGTTCACGATAGGCATCACCAAGGGCCGCTGGAACACCTTGCTGACCGCCTTGCAGCAGTTCAAGGACGACTACGACAAGAACGCGCCGCTGTGGCGCATCATGCCGGAGTTCGTGGCCGCCCAGCCGCGCTACGAGCGCATGGGCCTGCGTGATCTGTGCCAGAGCATCCATGAGGCCTATGCCAAGGGCGATATCGCCCGCCTGACCACCGAGGTCTATCTGTCGGACCTGGAGCCGGCGATGAAGCCCAGCGATGCCTATGCCCATATCGCGCACCGCAAGACCGAGCGGGTGGCGGTCGACCATCTGGAAGGCCGGGTCACGACCTCCTTGCTGACGCCTTATCCGCCCGGCATCCCGCTCTTGATCCCAGGTGAGCGCTTCAACAAGAAGATCGTCGACTACCTGAAGTTCACCCGCGAGTTCAATGCCAAGTTCCCCGGCTTTGCCACCGATGTGCATGGCCTGGTGGAAGAGAAGGGCGAGGACGGCAAGTCGACTTACTACGTCGACTGCGTCTCGGCCGGCTGAATGGTAAGCCTCTCGCCCAGGGCATACCTGGACGATCCCCCGAGGGGATGAAAAAAGCGCTGGCTTGACCGGCGCTTTTTCCGTTCGGCCGCCCTTGGGAGCGGCCCGGCGGGCGGCCGTTTACTCTGCCGACATGGCGACGTGGCTGAAGCCGCCGTCGACATAGATGATCTCGGAGCTGATGCCGCTGGACAGGTCGGAGAACAGGAAGGCGGCGGTGTTGCCGACATCTTCGATCGTCACATTGCGCCGGATCGGTGCGCTGGCGGCGAACTGGCTCAGCAGCTTGCCGAAGTCCTTGATGCCCGAGGCGGCCAGGGTCTTGATCGGGCCGGCCGAGATGCCGTTGACGCGCACGCCCTTGGCGCCCAGTGAATGCGCCAGATAGCGCACGCTGGCTTCCAGCGAGGCCTTGGCCAGGCCCATAGTGTTGTAGTTGGGCACATAGCGCTCGGCGCCCAGATAGCTCAGTGTCAGCAGCGAGCTGCCTGCGCGCAGGCGCGGTGCGGCCAGCTTGGCCATGGCCGGGAAGCTGTAGGCCGAGATGTCGTGGGCGATGCGGAAGTTCTCTCGCGTCAGTCCGTCGAGGAAGTCGCCGGCGATCGCTTCGCGCGGCGCGAAACCGATCGAGTGGACAAAACCATCAAACTCGGGCCAGGCCTCGCCCAGCTGGTCGAAAAGCGCCTGGATCTGGGCGTCGTCCGATACATCGCAATCAAAAACGAGCTGCGAGCCGAATTCGGCGGCAAACTCGGTGATGCGCTCCTTGAAACGCTCACCCTGGTAGCTGAAAGCCAGCTCGGCCCCCTCGCGGTGGCAGGCTTTGGCGATGCCGTAGGCAATCGAGCGGTTGGACAGCACGCCCGTGATCAGCAGTCGCTTGCCGGCGAGAAAACCCATGGTGGCTCCTTGTCATTAAAATAAGCCTCGGATTTTGGCATGCCATCGGTACTTCGCGAGCGCCGCAGCTTGCGGGCATGGTGCTTGCATAGTACAATCCTGCCTTCGCTGAGGGGCTTTGAAGATTCTTCGAAGGCTGTTCAAAGACTTTTTGGCGAGGCACTGAGGTGGGCGGATTCATCCAGCCCATTTTTTTTGCTTGATCGCTTTTACATACCGACAGTCCTCCAGAGAGCCCGAGATACCCGCTGCATGAGTCAAAGCATGAACTGGCAAGCCGCCGTTGAAAAAACCGTGACCGGTCTGGGTTACGACATGGTGGACTGCGAACGCAGCCCCGGCGGCCTGCTGCGTGTCTATATTGACAAATTGCCTGAGCAGGCTCTGGCCGGCGAGCTGATCACGGTGGAAGACTGCGAGCGCGTGACGCGCCAGCTGCAGTATGTGCTCGAAGTCGAGAACTGCGCCTATGAGCGCCTTGAGGTGTCCTCGCCCGGCCTGGATCGCCCGCTGAAGAAGGCGGCCGACTACCAGCGCTTTGCCGGCCAGGAGATCGAGGTGACCCTGCGCATGCCGTTCCAGGGGCGCAAGAAGTACAAGGGTCTGCTGGAAGCCGAGGGCGAGGGCTGGCGTCTGGTCTTCAATGACGGCAAGAGCGATCAGGCATTGGATTTTTCGCTTGAAGAGGTCCGCGAGGCACGACTGGTGCCGGTGGTGAACTTCAAGGGGCGCGGCGCCAAGCCGGCGCCAGACAAGAAGGCCGGCAAGCCCAGTGCCGTGCCCAAGGATGACAAGGTTGACGGAGGTCCTGAGCAATGAACCGCGAACTGTTGATGTTGGTGGATGCGATTTCGCGCGAGAAGAGCGTGGAGCGCGATGTGGTGTTTGGCGCGGTGGAAGCTGCCCTGGCCTCGGCCACCAAGAAGTTGTATGGCGGCGAGGTGGACATCCGCGTCTCCGTTGACCGCGATTCGGGCGCTTACGAGACCTTCCGTCGCTGGCATGTTGTGCCCAATGAGGCCGGCCTGCAGAATGCCGACGCCGAGATCCTGCTGTTCGAAGCGCAGGAGCAGATCGCCGACATCGAGGTCGAGGATCATATCGAGGAGCCGATCGACTCGGTGCCGATCGGTCGTATCGGTGCCCAGGCCGCCAAGCAGGTGATCCTGCAGAAGATCCGCGACGCCGAGCGCGAGCAGCTGCTCAACGACTTCCTGTCGCGCGGCGAGAAGATCTTCATGGGCACGGTCAAGCGCCTGGACAAGGGCGACATCATTGCCGAGTCGGGCCGTATCGAAGGCCGCCTCAAGCGCGGCGAGATGATCCCCAAGGAAAACCTGCGCACCGGTGACCGCGTGCGCGCCGTCATCCTGGGCATCGACCCGACCCAGCGCGGCCCGCAAATCATGCTCTCGCGCTCCTCGCCCGAGTTCATGAAGGAGCTGTTCGCGCAGGAAGTGCCTGAGATCGAGCAGGGCCTGCTAGAGATCAAGAGCTGCGCCCGCGATGCCGGCAGCCGCGCCAAGATTGCCGTGCTGTCGCATGACAAGCGGGTCGATCCGATCGGCACCTGCGTCGGCGTGCGCGGTTCGCGCGTCAACGGCGTGACCAATGAGTTGGCCGGCGAGCGCGTGGACATCGTGCTTTGGTCGGAAGATCCGGCCCAGTTCGTGATCGGCGCGCTGGCGCCGGCGAATGTGCAGTCCATCGTGGTGGACGAAGAACGACATGCCATGGACGTGGTGGTGGACGAGGAAAACCTCGCCATCGCGATCGGCCGTGGCGGCCAGAACGTGCGGCTCGCTTCCGAGCTGACCGGCTGGCGTATCAATATCATGTCGGCCGAGGAATCCGCGGCCAAGCATGAGATCGAATCGGAATCGGTGCGCAAGCTCTTCGTCGACAAGCTCGACGTCGATGCCGAAGTCGCCGACATCCTGATCGCCGAGGGTTTTACCAGCCTGGAAGAAGTGGCCTATGTGCCTATGCAGGAAATGCTGGAAATCGAGGCCTTCGACGAGGACACGGTCAACGAGTTGCGCACCCGGGCCAAGGATGCGCTGCTGACCATGGAAATTGCACGCGAGGAAAAGGTCGAGGAAGTGTCCCAAGACCTGCGCGACCTGGACGGCATGACGCCCGAACTGGTCGCCAAGCTCGCTGACGGCAATATCCATACCCGTGACGACTTGGCCGATCTGGCCGTCGACGAGCTCGTTGAACTGGCCGGCATGGACGAGGCTGCGGCCCGCGCCATGATCATGAAGGCCCGCGAACATTGGTTTGTCTGAGGCAGCGAGATGCCCGCACAAACCCATCATTCGCACAGCAAAGAACGCATAAGTTAAGGATCCAACAATGGCTGTGACTACCGTCGCCCAGTTCGCTGCAGAGCTTCAAAGGCCTGCGAGCACGCTGCTTGAGCAGCTGCAAGCTGCGGGCGTCAAAAAGGCGTCTACCGATGACGCCCTCAACGAAGCCGACAAGGAACGTCTGCTGGACTACCTGCGCACCGCGCACGGGACCGGCGGCGCCGACCGCAAGAAGATCACGCTGACCCGCAAGTCGACCAGCGAGATCAAGCAGGCCGACGCCAGCGGCAAGGCCCGCACCATCCAGGTCGAGGTGCGCAAGAAGCGCACCTTCGTCAAGCGCGATGACGCCCCGGGTGGCCTGGACGAGGCTGGCGCCGCCGCCGCCGAAGAAGCTGATCTGCAGCGTCGCGAAGAGGAAGCCCAGGCTCAGGCCGAAGCCCTGCGCCGCCAGGAAGAGGAATTGGCGATCCGCGTGCGCGAGCGTGAGGAAGCCGAGCGCGCCGCCCGTGCCGCCGAAGAGCAGCGCCGCCAGGACAAGCTGGCTGCCGAAGCCCGCGCCGCCGAGGAGGCCGCCGCCAAGGCTGCGGCCGACGCCGCTGCGGCCAAGGCCGCCAAGGCCAAGCCGGCTGCCGCTGCTGACAACTCGGCGGCTCGTGAAGCCGCCAAGGTAGCCGCTGCCGCGATCAACAAGGCGGTGGCCGGTGGCGGGCGTCGTGCCGCGGCCGCTGCACCAGCGCCCGAAGTGGCCGCACCGGCTCCGGAAGCCGCCGCGCCTGCGGCGCCCGTCGCCGCGCCGGCTGCGCCGGCAGCACCGGTCGAGCCGCCCAAGCCCGCGCTGCGGGTGATCAAGGCGGTCGATGTGGGCGCCGAAGAGAAGCAGAAACAGGTCGACCTGGAGCGCCGCCGCAAGGCTGCCGAGGCCGAGGCAGCGGCGATCCGCGCGATGATGAATGCACCGAAGAAGGTGATGGTCGCGAAGAAGGAAGAGCCGAAGCCGGAGGTCAAGGACGCGGCCAAGGAAATCAAGGGCACGATTCACAAGAAGCCGGGCACGCCGGGCGCTCCCGCGCCGGCCGCTGCCGGGGCTGCCAAGCCGGGCGACAAGAAGTCGGTCAAGTCCGAGAAGCTGTCGAGCAGCTGGGCCGACGACGCCGCCAAGAAACGCGGTCTGAAGACCATCGGTTCGACCGGCCCCGCCGGTGCCCGTCCGTCCTCGGGCTGGCGCGCACCCAAGGGTGGCGCCGGTGGCCGTCGCGGTGGTCGCGATGATCGTGGTGGCGCACCGTCCAACTTCGTCGCGCCGTCGGAACCGGTGGTGCAGGAAGTGCACATCCCCGAGACCATCTCGGTGGCCGATCTGGCGCACAAGATGTCCATCAAGGCCTCCGAGGTCATCAAGCAGTTGATGAAGCTCGGCCAGATGGTCACGATCAACCAGCAGCTGGACCAGGAAACCGCGATGATCGTCGTGGAAGAAATGGGTCACAAGGCCTTCGCGGCCAAGTTGGACGATCCTGATGCCTTCCTCGAGGAAGAGGGCGTCACCGAGCAGACCCACGAGCTGCTGTCGCGTGCGCCGGTGGTCACGGTCATGGGTCACGTCGACCACGGCAAGACCTCGCTGCTGGACTACATCCGCCGGGCCCGCGTGGCCGCCGGTGAAGCCGGTGGCATCACGCAGCACATCGGCGCTTACCACGTCGACACGCCGCGCGGCATGATCACCTTCCTGGACACCCCGGGTCACGCGGCCTTCACGCAGATGCGTGCCCGCGGCGCCAAGGCCACCGACATCGTCATCCTGGTGGTGGCGGCGGACGACGGCGTGATGCCGCAGACCAAGGAAGCCATCCACCACGCGAAGGCGGCCGGCGTGCCCCTGGTTGTGGCGATGAACAAGATCGACAAGCCCGGTGCCAATCTGGAACGCCTGAAGAGCGAGCTGGTGGCCGAAGAGGTGGTGCCCGAGGAGTTCGGCGGCGAGTCGCCGTTCGTGCCGGTGTCGGCCAAGACCGGCGAGGGCATCGATGCCCTGCTGGAACAGGTGCTGCTGCAGGCCGAAGTGCTGGAACTCAAGGCCGCCAAGGACTCGATGGCCAAGGGCCTGGTGATCGAAGCCAAGCTGGACAAGGGCCGCGGCCCGGTCGCGACCATCCTGGTGCAAAGCGGCACCCTGAAGCGTGGCGATGTGGTGCTGGCCGGCTCGACCTATGGCCGCGTGCGCGCCATGCTGGACGAGGACGGCAAGGCCTGTACCGAGGCCGGCCCGTCGATCCCGGTGGAAATCCAGGGTCTGACCGAAGTGCCGCAGGCCGGCGACGAGTTCATGGTGCTGTCCGATGAGCGTCGGGCGCGCGAGATCGCGACCTTCCGTTCGGGCAAGTACCGCGATGTCAAGCTGGCTCGCCAGCAGGCCGCCAAGCTCGAGAACATGTTCGAGAACATCGGTGGCGATCAGCAGACCCTGAGCCTGATCATCAAGGCCGATGTGCAAGGCTCGCAGGAAGCGCTGGCTTCGTCGTTGCTTAAGCTGTCGACGCCCGAGGTCAAGGTGCAGATCGTGCACGCGGCCGTGGGCGGCATCAGCGAGAGCGACGTCAACCTGGCGATCGCCTCCAAGGCGGTCATCATCGGCTTCAACACCCGGGCCGATGCCGGTGCGCGCAAGCTGGCCGAAGGCAATGCGGTCGACATCCGCTACTACAACATCATCTATGACGCCGTGGATGAGGTGAAGGCAGCGATGACCGGCATGCTGGCTCCCGAGCAGCGCGAGGAAGTCATCGGCACGGCCGAGATCCGCGTGGTCTTCGTGGCCTCCAAGATCGGCACGGTGGCCGGTTCGATGGTCACCTCGGGCCTGGTGCGCCGTGGTGCCAAGTTCCGCCTGCTGCGCGAGAACATCGTGGTCTACACCGGCGAGGTCGACTCGGTCCGCCGCGAGAAGGACGATGTGAAGGAAGTCAAGGAAGGCTTCGAGTGCGGTATCAAGCTGAAGAACTACAACGACATCGCCGAGGGCGACCAGTTGGAATTCTTCGAGATCAAGGAAGTGGCCCGAACGCTGTAAGGCGGCGTTGCCCTCAGTCGAAAGACTTGTCAGCAAACCCCGCCTTCCACACGAAGGCGGGGTTTGCGTTTACAGGGCGCCAAGGAGTTGAGCATGCGACATAAACGAGCTATTCCCAACCGCGGTTTCCGCGTGGCCGACCAGATCCAGCGCGATCTGGCCGAGCTGGTCCGTGAGTTGAAAGATCCGCGCATCGGCATGGCCACGGTCAATGCCGTCGAGGTCACGCCCGATTACGCCCATGCCAAGGTGTTCTTCTCGGTGCTGGTCGGCGATCCGGTCGAGACCGAGGCGGCCCTCAACGAGGCCGCCGGCTTTCTGCGCAACGGCCTGTTCAAGCGCCTGCAGATCCACACCGTGCCGACCCTGCACTTCCATTTCGACCGCAGCATCGAGCGCGCGGCCGAGCTGAGCTCGCTGATCCACAAGGCCAATGCGACGCGGGCACTGGACGACGAGCCCGCGCTGCCCGACAGTAGCGCTGGCGAGCCCGCCAAGGACTGAGCTATCGCGATGAACAGCCCCGCCCCGCGCCCCAGGATCACACGCCGTGCCGTGCACGGCGTGCTGTTGCTGGACAAGCCGCTGGGCCTGTCCAGCAACGACGCGCTGCAGAAAGCCAAATGGCTGCTGCGGGCGGAGAAGGCCGGCCATACCGGCACGCTGGATCCGCTGGCCACCGGCCTGCTGCCGCTGTGCTTTGGTGCGGCCACCAAGTTCAGCCAGGTCAGCCTGGATGCCGACAAGGCCTACGAGGCGGTGCTGCGGCTGGGCCTCACGACCACCACCGGCGACGCCGAGGGCGAGGTGCTGGAGCAGCGCGAGGTGGCGGTGACCGCCGAGCAGATCGCCGCCGCGCTGGCCGCGCTGAGCGGCGAGATCGAGCAGAAGCCGCCGATGTATTCGGCGCTCAAGCATGAAGGTCGGCCGCTGTACGAGTACGCCCGCGCCGGCATCGAGATCGAACGCCCGACGCGCCGCATCACGATTCACTCGATTGACATGCTGGATTGGCAGCATGACACCTTGAGCTTGCGGGTGCGCTGCTCCAAGGGGACCTATATCCGCACGCTGGCCGAAGACCTGGGCAAGATCCTGGGCTGCGGCGCTTCGCTGGGCGCGCTGCGCCGCATCGGCTCCGGCCCGCTGAGCGTGGCCCAGGCCATCAGCCTGGACGCGCTGGCGGCGCTGACCGAGACCGAGCGCGAGGCCTTGCTGCGCCCCCCGGACGCCTTGCTGGCAGACTGGCCCGCGCTGAGCTTGCCCGGCGACGAGGCCGCCCGTTTTCTCACCGGTCTGCGGCGCCGTGTTGCCGTTGCAGATGCGGCGCATGTCAGGGTCTACGGACCCGAGCCGCATGTACTTTTAGGCAGTGCACACATCAGCGCCGGCGAGTTGATCGCCGACCGACTATTGAGCGCTCAGGAGGTTGAAGGCCTCCGCAGCGAACCCAGATTTTTTGAAAGCGTCGTATGAGTAAGCAGATTCGCAACATCGCCATCATCGCCCACGTTGACCATGGCAAAACCACCATGGTCGACCAGCTGCTGCGCCAGTCCGGCACCTTCGCCGAGCACGAAAAAGTGGTCGACACCGTGATGGACAACAACGCCATCGAACGCGAGCGCGGCATCACCATCCTGGCCAAGAATTGCGCGGTCAGCTGGGAAGGCACCCACATCAATATCGTCGACACCCCCGGACACGCGGACTTCGGCGGTGAAGTCGAGCGCGCGCTGTCGATGGTCGACGGCGTGGTGCTGCTGATTGACGCCCAGGAAGGCCCGATGCCGCAGACCCGCTTCGTCACGAAGAAGGCGCTGGCCCTGGGTCTGAAGCCCATCGTCGTCGTCAACAAGGTCGACAAGCCCGGTGCCAAGCCCGACGCCGTGATCAACGCCGCCTTCGATCTGTTCGACAAGCTGGGCGCCAATGACGAGCAGCTCGACTTCCCGGTCGTCTACGCCTCGGGCATCAACGGCTGGACCTCGCTGGAAGAGGGCGCACCGGGCGAGCAGTGGGGCCCCGATATGTCGGCCCTGTTCAACACCGTGCTCAAGCATGTGCCGCCGCAAAAGGGCGACCCCGCCGCGCCGCTGCAGCTGCAGATCTCGGCACTGGACTACAGCACCTTCGTCGGCCGCATCGGCGTGGGCCGCATCAGCCAGGGCACGATCAAGCCGGCGATGGACGTGCTGGTGATGGAAGGCCCGGACGGCAAGGCCGTCAAGGGTCGCGTCAACAATGTGCTGACCTTCCAGGGTCTGGATCGCGTGCAGGTCACCGAAGCCGGCCCCGGCGACATCGTGCTGATCAACGGCATCGAGGAAATCGGCATCGGCGTGACCGTGACCAGCGTGGCCAACCCGGCTCCGCTGCCGATGCTCAAGGTCGATGAGCCGACCCTGACGATGAACTTCTGCGTCAACACCAGCCCGCTGGCCGGTCGCGAAGGCAAGTTCGTCACCAGCCGCCAGATCTGGGACCGCCTGCAAAAAGAGCTGCAGAGCAATGTCGCGCTGCGCGTCAAGGAAACCGACGAGGACGGCATCTTCGAGGTGATGGGGCGTGGCGAACTGCACCTGACCATTCTCTTGGAGAATATGCGTCGTGAAGGCTATGAGCTGGCCGTCAGCAAGCCGCGCGTGGTGTTCCAGGACATCAATGGCGAGAAGCACGAGCCTATCGAGCTGGTGACGGCCGACGTCGAGGAAACCCACCAGGGCGGCGTGATGCAGGCGCTGGGCGAGCGCAAGGGCGAGCTGGTCAATATGGAGCCGGACGGCCGTGGCCGTGTGCGCCTGGAGTACCGCATCCCGGCGCGTGGCCTGATCGGCTTCAGCAACGAGTTCCTGAACCTGACCCGCGGTTCGGGCCTGATCAGCAATATCTTCGACGGCTACGAGCCGCACAAGGGCGAGATCGCCAGCCGCAAGAACGGCGTGCTGATCTCGATGGATGCTGGTGAAATCTTCACCTACGCGCTGGGCAAGCTGGACGACCGCGGCCGCATGTTCGTCAAGCCCAATGATCCGGTCTACGAAGGCATGATCGTCGGCATCCACAGCCGCGACAACGATCTGGTCGTCAATGCCACGCGTACCAAGCAGCTGACCAACTTCCGCGTCAGCGGCAAGGAAGACGCGATCAAGATCACGCCACCGATCGAGCTGACGCTGGAGTACGGCGTCGAGTTCATCGAGGACGACGAGCTGGTCGAAATCACGCCCAAGAGCGTGCGTTTGCGCAAGCGCCATCTGTCCGAGAACGAACGCAAGCGAGCGTCGCGCTCTTGAGCGCAATGCTCGCTGCGCGGCGAGTGAGCTCCCCCTAGCCCCCTCCTGGAGGGGGCTCCAGCATGTATGACGCCCGCGCCCCTTCCAGGGGCGCTCTACATTCATGACCCATCGTCGTGCGGTATTGCTGATGCTTGTTGTCACGCTGCTGTGGAGCACGGCGGGCGTGGTGACGCGGCATTTGGAGGCGGCACGCAGCTTCGAGGTGACGTTCTGGCGCAGCGCCTTCAATGCGCTGGCGCTGGCGGCGGCACTGGCCTGGATGCGCGGGCCGGCGCTGGCCGGGCAGATCCGGCGGGCCTCGGCCAGCGTCTGGGTCTCCGCCCTGTGCTGGGCCACGATGTTCACCGCCTTCATGGTCAGCATCACGCTGACCTCGGTGGCCAATGTGCTGGTGACGATGTCGCTGGGGCCCTTGCTGACGGCGCTGTTCGCCCGCGTCTTTCTGCGGCACCGGCTGCCGACGCGCACCTGGGCGGCGATCGCGCTGGGCAGCCTGGGCATGGCCTGGATGTTCGGCCACGAGATGCAGGGAGGGCCGGGTGCGCTGATCGGTGTCGCGGTGGCCTTTGCCGTGCCGCTGGCCGCCGCCACCAACTGGACCCTGCTGCAGCATGTGCAGCGCGGCAAGGCCGGCAGCGCCTCCGACCCGGACATGCTGCTGGCCGTGCTGCTGGGCGCGCTGATCTCTGCCGCGCTGACCCTGCCGCTGGCCTGGCCTGTGCAAGCCGGCGCGCATGACCTGACCCTGCTGGCCGGCCTCGGCGTGTTCCAGCTGGCCGTGCCCTGCCTGCTGGCGGTGCGGCTGACCCGCGTGCTGGCCGCGCCCGAGATTGCGCTGCTGGGTCTGCTGGAGGTGATCTTCGGCGTGCTGTGGGCCTGGCTCGGTGCTGGGGAAGCCCCGTCTTCCGCCGCCCTGGCCGGGGGTGCTATGGTGCTGCTTGCCCTGCTGGGCAATGAGTTGCTGGGCCTGCGCTCGCGGGCCTGCGGAACAAGATCAAAAAACTAAGGGAACTGGACATGCCGTCCGCCGCCATCTCCACCTTGCAGTCCGACGGTCAGATCCTGGCCGAAATCAATGGCTGCCTGGGACTGATCACTCTGAATCGCGCCACGGCGCTGAACGCGCTGTCGCTGGCGATGATCCGCGACATCACCCATTTGCTGAAGACCTGGGCCAGTGCGCCGCAGATCCAGGCCGTGGTGATCCTGGGCGCGGGTCGCGAGGGCAAGCCGGCGGCCTTCTGCGCCGGCGGCGACATCCGCTTTTTCCACCAGGCCGCGCTGGCCGGTGACAGCGCCCTCGAGGACTTCTTCACCGAGGAGTACGCGCTCAACCACCTGATCCACCACTATCCCAAACCCTATATCGCCCTGATGGATGGTGTGGTGATGGGCGGCGGCATGGGCATCAGCCAGGGCGCCCGGCTGCGCGTGCTGACCGAGCACTCGAAGCTGGCGATGCCCGAGACCCATATCGGCCTGTTCCCCGATGTCGGCGGCGGCTACTTCCTGAGCCAGTGCCCGGGCCGAATCGGTGAGTGGCTGGCGCTGACCGGCCAGGTGATCGGCGCCGGCGATGCGATCGAGCTGAACCTCGCGGATGTGTTCGTGCAGAGCAGCGAGCTGCCCGCCATCATCGAGGCCTTCCGGCACGGCGAGCAGGGCAGTGCCGAGCATGTGGTCGCCACCGTGATGGAGCGGGCCGATCTGGCGCCGCCCGACGAGCATCTGCAGTTTCAGGCCCGCATCGACCGCCATTTTTCGTTGCCCGATGTGGCCGCCATCATGGCCTCGCTGCGGGCCGAGGTCGACGACGAGTGGGCCCAGCGGACCCATGCGGCCCTGGCCAAGCGCTCGCCGCTGATGCTGGCCGTGACCCTGGAGCAGCTGCGCCGTGCGCGCCGCATGAGCCTGGCCGAGGATCTGCGCATGGAGCGCGATCTGGTGCACCGCTGCTTCCAGCTGCGCCCGGGCGCCGCCAGCGAGACCGTCGAAGGCATCCGCGCGCTGGCGGTCGACAAGGACCATGCGCCGCGCTGGAACCCGGCCCGCATCGAGGACGTGACACCGGCCATGGTCGAGGCCTTCTTCGAGAGCCCCTGGGTACCGGATCAGCATCCGTTGCGGGCCTTGTTCTAGGGGTCTCGATCCGGCATTCGCACGGCGCAGCTGGGGAGGGCGGGGTAGCAGCCTAGGATGGGTTGCCACCCTGCCACGGAGATGCTCATGCGCCTATCTGCCCGCCCGCTCCAACTCGTCCTGCTGCTTGCCTCGCTGTGGCTGCTCGGCAGCTGTGGAGGCAGCGACGATGACGAGGAGCCGCCCCTTCCGCCGCCGGCGGACACCGCTTGCCAGGCCATCAGCGATACCGGCACGGTCGTGGTCGGTTCGGGCCTGCCGGGGGATCCGGCGGCGCCCGAACCCGCCTCGGGTTACCGCGTCGGCAAGAAGCTGGTGCATGCCAAGAGCTATATGGTGGTGACGGCCAATCCGCTGGCCAGCAAGGCCGGCTGTGAGGTGCTGAAGGCCGGCGGCACGGCCACCGATGCGGCCGTGGCCGTGCAGGCGGTGCTGGGCCTGGTCGAACCGCAGTCCAGCGGACTGGGTGGCGGTGCCTTCATGCTGCACTACGACGCCAAGACCAAGACCGTGGTCAGCTACGACGGCCGCGAGACCGCGCCGGCCGCCGCCACGCCCAACTACCTGCGCTGGATCGATGACGCCGGCGACCAGAGCGCGCCCAAGCCGAATGCCCGTGCCAGCGGCCGCTCGATCGGCACGCCCGGCGTCGTGCGCATGCTGGAGATGGCCCACAAAGCCCATGGCAGGACCGCCTGGAAGGAGCTGTTCCAGCCCGGCATCCAGCTGGCCACCAACGGCTTTGCGATCAGTGGCCGGATGGCGGCCGCGATCAGCGCCTCGCGCAGCAATCTGCTGGCCGATGCCGAGGCCGCCTCCACCTATTTCAACGCCGACCAGAGCGCCAAGGCCCTGGGCACGACGCTGAAGATCCCGGCCTATGCCGCGACGCTGACGGCGATCGCCAACGGCGGCGCCGATGCTTTCTACACCGGCCCCATCGCGCAGGCCATCGTCGACAAGATCGGCGTCGCGGCCGCCACCGGCGGCACGCCCATCACGCCGGGCAAGACCACGCTGGCCGACCTGGCCGCCTACCAGCCCAAGAAGCGCGAGGCCGTCTGCACCACCTACCGGGCCTACTGGGTCTGCGGCATGCCGCCGCCCTCGTCGGGCGGCATCACGGTGGCCTCGGCCCTGGGCGTGCTGGAGAACTTCAACCTGAGCCTGCACGGCCCCAGCGCGATCGACCTCGAAGGCGGCAAGCCCAGCGTGTTCGGTGTGCACCTGATCAGCGAGGCCGGGCGCCTGGCCTACGCCGACCGCGACAAATACATCGCCGACACCGACTTCGTGCCGCTGCCCGGCGGCAGCTGGGAGGCGATGCTGGCCAAGCCCTATCTGCGCGGCCGCGCCGGCCTGATCAGCTTCAGCAAAAGTATGGGCACGGCGCAGCCGGGCGACTTCGGCACCCCGGCGCAAGGCCTGTCCAGCACGGCCGAGAACGGCACCACCCATATGACCATCGTCGACAAGGAGGGCAATGCCCTCGTGATGACGACCACGGTGGAGAGCTCCTTCGGCTCCTTCCACATGACCCGGGGCTTCATCCTGAACAACCAGCTGACCGACTTCTCGCCGACGCCGACTGACGGGGCCGGTCTGCCGATCGCCAATAGCGTGGCCGCCGGCAAGCGCCCGCGCAGCTCGATGGCGCCGACCCTGGTGTTCAAGACTGGCGCCGATGGCAAGATCGGCGACTTCTATGTGGGCACCGGTTCGCCTGGCGGCGGCACCATCATCCAGTACGTGATCAAGACCGTGGTCGGCGCGCTGGACTGGGGGCTGGACGCCCAGCAGGCGACCAATCTGATCGATTTCGGCGCCGCCAACAGCACCACCACCAATGTCGGCGGCGAGCACCCGAATGTGAACGCGGCCAACAGCGGTGCGGCCGATCCCCTGGTCATCGGCCTGCGGGCGCTGGGGCATACGGTCTCGGTCAATGCGCAGTCCAGCGGCATCTCCACCATCATCCGCGTGCCGCTCAATGGCAGGCCGACCTTGACCGGCGGCGCCGATCCGCGCCGCGAGGGCGTGGCGCTGGGCGACAGCTTCAAGCCCTGAGTCGCACCCGCGTTCGGCCACAATCACCGGCACCAATCAAATCAACAACGAGATGGCGGCGCTCCCAGGAGGGCGCCGCAGGGAGATGCGGTGATTGCCGTGATGCGCGGGCGTGTGGACGCCCTGGGCCCTCCGTTCCGGGCCCTGCTGTGCAGCGAGCTGCTGAGCTGGCTGGCACTGATGGTCGGTGCGGTCGCCGCGCCCTGGTGGATTGCCGGCCAGGGTGGAGCCCGTGATCTGGCCATCTACGGTTTCAGCGCGGCCACCCTGGCGGTGATCGTGATGCCGGTGCTGTCGCCGCTGGGCGACCGCCTGGCCAAACGCCGGCTGATCATGCTGGGCCTCGTGCTTTATGCCCTGGTGGCTCTGCTGCTGGCCAGCCTTGTCAGCCTCGACCACTACCACCTCGGCTGGGTCCTGCTGGCCGCGCTGCTGAGCGCGCTGGCCTCGGGCCTGTTGATGCCGACGCTGATGACGGTGGCTGCCGACCTGGTCGAGACCCCGCAGCTGCCCGATGCCCTGAGCCTGCAGCGCAGCGCGCAGTCGCTGGGCCGGGTGCTGGGCCCGGCCCTGGGCGGCAGCCTGCTGGCCTGGTCGACCGGCGCGGCGCTGTGGCTGCAGGCCGGCCTGCTGTTCAGTGCGGCGCTGCTGGCGCGCCGATTGCCGCAGCGGGCGCCGCCGGCGCGCGCGGGGCGTGGCATGAGCGCCTGGCGCGACGATCTGCGCCAGGGCCTGCGAGCCAGCTGGACCATGCCGCTGGAGCGGGGGTGGACCCTGGTGAACTTCGTCGGCATGCTGTTCATGTTCCCGGCCTTCACGATGCTGGTGCCCTTGAAGATCAAGGCCCTGGGGCTCTCGGGCGCCTGGCTGGGCGCGGCCGAGACCGGGCTGTCGCTGGGCATGCTGGTCGGCGCGCTGGGCGGCTCGGCCTGGGTGGCCCGGCGGATCGGCCGCTACGCGACCCGCGTCGGCGCCACCGCCGCCCAGGGCCTGGGCCTGGCGCTGGCGGGCTGGACCGGTCAGGGCGAGGTGCTGGTGCTGGCCCTGTTCCTGGTCGGCCTGGCCAACTCATGCGGCGTGCTGGTCGGCCAGACCCATCGCATGCTGGCCATCCCGGAGCACTTCCGGGCTCGTCTGAGCTCGGTGGGCATGATGACGATGAATATCGCGGCGGCCGCCGGGCCGGCGCTGGCCGGCCTGGCGCTGCTGAAGCTGGAGGTGGCCACCGTCTACTTCCTGTTCGGCCTGCTGTCGGCGGCCAGCGCGCTGGGCTATCTGTTCGTGCCCGACTTCAAGACCCTGCTGACCCTGGATCACGAGCAGGTCAAGGACTGGTATGCCCACCGCCATCCGGAGCTGTTCGGCGCCGCTCCCAAGGGGTAAGCCCTGAGTCGCGCTATGGGCGATCAGCGCACACTGCCGCGATGGGAGCGCGGCAACAATCCGCAAGGGCCTGGCTGATGCTGGCCCTGGGCCTGCTGGCGTCATGCCCGCAGGCCGATGAGGCATGGCCCGTCGCGGCCAATGCCCTGGTCGCCGAGCTGCGGCCGCTGGCCCAGCGCCAGGGCTGGTTCGAGGGCGGCCCCTGGCAGCCCGAGCTCGATGCCTGGCAGGGCCGCAAGCACCGCCTGCTGCAGGCGCTGGCCGCGCAGCTGCAGCGCCACCCCCCGACGACCGAGATGCTGGACACCCAGCTGGGCGGGCTGCTGCGCGCCTGCGAGGCGGACCGACCCTGGGCCCGCGACGCCGGCTGTGCCTGGATCAGCTGGCGCGGCCGGCGTGACGGCCTGCGCCTGAGCCTGGCCGAGGGGCGACTGCAGCGCCTGCAATGGCAGCTGGCGCTGGAGCAGCAATAGCGTTCACGCATTGCAGTACGGCGGCGGCACCGTTTTGCCGTCTTGACTGGGTGGCTGCCACGAGCGGCCGGCCCATGATCGGAGGACCTCTTCAGTGAATCCTGTTCAAACCCCCAAGGCCGCCCTGCGCGGCCGGCTGCGTCCCGTGGTCGCAGCAGCCCTGCTCGTGCTGAGCGGGCCCCTGGCTCAGGCCCATGAGATTGCCGGCCAGCAGACCGAGAACCGGGTCGTGATGCGTGCCTACTTCAGCGACCTGGCGCGCGCCCAGGCGATCGCCCACAGCCGCTTCGAGACCCTGGAGTCGAAGTACGAGCTGGGCTATGTCGTCGTCAATATCAGCCCGGCCGAGGCGCGCGAGCTGCGCGCCCAGGGTTTCCGCCTGGAGGCCGACAAGCGCTGGTGGGAGCAGCAGGCCCAGCAGGCCCGGCGCGAGAGCACGGCCCTGCAGCAGCAGCGCCAACAACAGGCGCAGGCCGGCGAGGTCGTGGCCCTGGGCATCCCGAACTACAGCTGCTATCCGACCGTCGAGGAGGTGTTCAGCCAGGCCGATGCGTTGATCGCCGCCAAGCCGCAGCTGGCGCGGTGGATCGACATCGGCGACTCCTGGCAGAAGAGCCGCAATCTCGGCGGCTACGACCTGCGGGTGCTCAAGCTCAGCAATAGCGCGGTCGCCGGCGACAAGCCCAAGCTCTTCGTCAATGCCGGCATCCATGCGCGCGAGTACACGACCACGCCGCTGGTGCTGGAGTTCGCCAAGCGCCTGATCAACGGCCACGGCGTCGATGCCGATCTGAGCTGGATCCTCGACCACCACGAGGTGCACCTGCTGCTGGTCACCAACCCCGACGGCCGCAAGAAGGCCGAGACCGGCCTGCTCTGGCGCAAGAACACCAACACCGCCTACTGCGGCGCCACCAGCAACAGCCGCGGCGCCGACCTGAACCGCAACTTCGGTTTCGGCTGGAACTCCACCGGCGGTACCGGCTCCAGCGGCAATGCCTGCAGCGAGACCTATCGCGGCCCCAGCAGCGCCTCCGAGCCCGAGACCCGTGCGGTCGAGGCCTATATCCGCAGTCTCTGGCCGGACCGCCGCGGCCCCAACCGTGGCGACGCCGCGCCGCTGGACACCAGCGGCATCCATCTGGACATCCACAGCCATGGCCGCCTGCTGCTGTGGCCCTGGGGCACCAACGGCGCGGTGGCCGGCAACGACCGCCAGCTCGCCACCCTGGGCCGCAAGTTCGCCTACTGGAACGGCCACACGCCGCAGCGCTCGCTGAGCCTGTACGAGACCGACGGCACCAGCGATGGCCCCAGCTACGGCGAGCTGGGCGTCGCGGCCTTCACCTTCGAGCTGGGCACGGCCTTCTTCGAGCAGTGCAGCTATTACAGCAACACCCTGCTGCCGGGCAATCTGCCGGCCCTGATCTACGCGGCCAAGGTGGCGCGCACGCCCTACATCACGCCGGCCGGTCCCGACAGCCTGGAGCCGGCGCTGTCGGCCGCCCGGGTGCGCGCGGGCACGCCGGTGACCCTGACGGCCCGCATCGACGACACCCGCTACAACAACAGCAATGGCGCCGAGCCGACCCAGGTGGCCAGCGCGGCCGAGTACTACCTCGACCTCGCGCCCTGGCAGGCCGGCGCGGTGGCGCGGCCGATGACGGCGGCCGACGGCAGCTTCGACGCGACCTCCGAGGCGGTGCGCGCCACGCTCGACACCAGCGGGCTCGCGGTGGGCCGGCACATCGTCTACCTGCGCGGGCGTGACAGCGCCGGCAACTGGGGCGCGCCCAGCGCCGTCTATCTGGACATCGAATCCGGCACCGGCGGCACCCCGCCGCAGGCCGCCTTCGACTACAGCGTCAGCGGACTGACGGTCTCCTTCAGCGACCGCAGCAGCGACAGCGACGGCAGCATCGCGACACGCAGCTGGGAGCTGGGCGACGGCAGCAGCGCCAGCGGCACCAACCCGGTCAAGACCTATGCGGCGGCCGGCAGCTACAACGTGCGTCTGACCGTGACCGACAACGAGGGCCTGAGCGCCAACACCAGCCGCAGCGTGCTGCTGAGCGACGACGGCGTGCCGGTGCTGCTGAACAGCGTCGGCGGCCTGGCCGGGGCGGCCCGCAGCTGGCGCTACTGGAAGGTCGCGGTGCCGGCCGGCACCACCCAGCTGCAGGTGCGCACCAGCGGTGGCAGCGGCGACCTGGACCTGTTCACCCAGCCGGGCCAGAAGCCGACCGCCAGCAGCTACAACTGCAAGAAGGAGGGCAGCAGCAATGTCGAGACCTGCAGCCTGAGCAATCCGGCCCCGGGCTGGCTCTATATCGGGCTGTACGGCTACCGTGCCTATTCGGGCGCGAGCTTGCAGATCAGCTACACACCTTGAGGAAAGCGTAGATCACAAGCCCTGATCTTTCGGGGCAAGGCAGGCCGGCCGACCGTGTGGTGTTGCCGGCCTGCCTGCACAGGGCAATGCCGTTCGGCGGGATAATTGCGGCTCATCCCCGCCAAGACATGCCCGATTCTCTCGATAACTCCACTGCAGCCCCCAGCCCCTGGCGCCTGTCGGTCGCGCCTATGTTGGACTGGACCGACAAGCATTGCCGCAGCTTTCACCGCCTGCTGACCCGCCAGACCCGGCTCTACACCGAGATGGTGACCACCGGCGCGCTGCTGCATGGCGACCAGCCGCGCCATCTGGACTTCAACGCGCAGGAGCACCCGGTCGCGCTGCAGCTGGGTGGCTCGGAGCCGGCCGATCTGGCGGCCTGCGCGAAGCTGGCCGAGCAATGGGGCTATGACGAGGTCAATCTGAACTGCGGCTGCCCCAGCGAGCGGGTGCAGCGCGGCGCTTTCGGCGCCTGCCTGATGGCCGAGCCGGCCCTGGTGGCCGAGGGCATGAAGGCGATGAAGGATGCCGTCAGCATCCCGGTCACGATCAAGCACCGCATCGGCATCGACAAGGTCGAGAGCTATGAGTTCGTGCGCGACTTCGTCGGCACCATTGCCGAGGCCGGCTGCGAGGTCTTCATCGTCCATGCGCGCAATGCCTGGCTGCAGGGCCTCTCGCCCAAGGACAACCGCGAGATCCCGCCGCTGCGCTACGAGCTGGTGCACCGCCTCAAGCGCGAGTTTCCGGCGCTGACCATCGTCATCAACGGCGGCCTCAAGAGCGACGCCGAGATCGCCGAGCAGCTGCAGCATGTGGACGGTGTGATGGTGGGCCGCCAGGCCTATCACGAGCCCTGGCAGATGGCGCAATGGGATTCGCGCTTCTTCGGCAGGGCCGACCCGGCCGTCAGCCGCGAGCAGGTCGAGGCCGACTGGCTGGACTATCTCCGCGCGCAGGTCGAGGCTGGCCGGCCCTGGACCCAGGCGATGCGCCATGCGCTGGGCCTGTGGAATGGCCAGGCCGGGGCCCGGCGCTGGCGCCAGGTCTGGAGCGATGCGCAACTCAAGCGTCTGCCGGTGGACGAGGTCGCCGCCCTGGCCACCCGGGAGCGCCTGGGTGTTGCCGCCCACGTGGCGCAGGACAAGGCCGAGCGGGCCGCCCAGCCGGTTTGATAGCCGGTCTGACAGTCGGTCGGGATTCGGTCTGATGGACACGCTGTTCTTCCACTGCTACGACACGGCCCTGGGGACTTGTGCGCTGGCCTGGGGAGGGCAGGGCATCGTCGGCTCGCAGCTGCCCGAGGAAAGCGCCGCCGCGACCCGCGACCGCATGCGGGCGCGCTTTCCGGCCGCGCGCGAGGTGCTGGCGCTTGAGCAGCTGCCGCCGCCGGTGCAGCAGGCCCGTGCCGGTGTGCAGGCCTTGCTGGCCGGCGAGCCGCGCGATCTGCTGGAGATCGAACTGGACGAACGCGGCCTGCCCGAGTTCAACCGCCAGGTCCATGCGCTGACCCGGCGCATCCCGGTCGGCCAGACCCTGACTTATGGTGAAGTCGCCGCGCGCCTGGGCCAGCCGGGCGCCGCGCGCGCGGTCGGCCGGGCCGAGGGCAGCAACCCCTTTGCGCCCATCGTGCCCTGTCATCGGGTGATGGGGGCGGGTGGCCTCGCGTCTGCCAATCTGGTGGGCTTCTCTGCTCACGGCGGCGTTGCCACGAAACTGCGCCTGCTGGCCATCGAGGCCCGCGCCACCGGCCAGCAGGTCGGCGAGCAGACGCCGCTGTTCGGCTGAACCGTAGAATCCCGCCTTCATTCCTCTTCACAGGCCCGCCCTCGATGTCTTTCTCCACCCTGGGCCTGTCCCCCGCCTTGCTGCGCGCCGTGCGCGAGCAGGGCTATCACGCACCGACCCCGATTCAATCCGCCGCCATCCCCGCCGTGCTGGGCGGCGGCGATGTGCTGGGCCTGGCCCAGACCGGCTCGGGCAAGACCGCGGCCTATGCGCTGCCGCTGCTGCAGCGGGTGCTGGCCGCTCGTGACGGTGGCCCGCGCCGCCTGCGCGCGCTGCTGCTGCTGCCCACCCGCGAGCTGGCCGAGCAGGTCGGCGAGGTGCTGCGCGAGTTCGCCCGCGCGCTGCCCGAGCCGCTGAAGATCGCGATCGCCTATGGCGGCGTGTCCATCAACCCGCAGCTGATGGGCTTGCGCGGCGGCGTGGACATCATGGTGGCCACGCCGGGCCGGCTGCTGGATCTGGTGGATCACAACGCGCTGCGCCTGGACATGGCCCAGACCCTGGTGCTGGACGAGGCCGACCGCCTGCTGGCGCTGGGCTTCGCCGAGGAGTTGCAGCGGGTGCTGGACCTGCTGCCGGCGCAGCGCCAGAACCTGTTCTTCTCGGCCACCTTCGCGCCGGCCGTGCAGGCCCTGGCCGATGCCCTCCTGCGCGAGCCGCAGCGCATCGCGATCGAGGCCGTGCCGGCCGAGCTGCCGGACATCGTGCAGCGCGCGATCCAGGTCGACACCGCCGCGCGCACGCCGCTGCTGCGCCATCTGATCGCCACCGAGGCCTGGCCGCGGCTGCTGGTGTTTGTCGCCACCAAGTACGCGGCCGAGCATGTCTCGGACAAGCTCTGGAAGACCGGCATCAAGGCGGCGGCCCTGCATGGCGAGCTGAGCCAGGGCACGCGGCGCCAGGTGCTGGCGGCGCTGAAAGCCCATGAGATCCAGGTGCTGGTGGCCACCGATGTGGCGGCGCGTGGCCTGGACATCCCCGAGCTGCCGGCGGTGCTGAACTACGAGCTGCCGCGCTCGCCGGCCGACTACACCCACCGCATCGGCCGCACCGGCCGGGCCGGTGCCAGCGGCGTCGCGCTGAGCTTCATCACGGTCGACACCGAGGCACACTTCCGCCTGATCGAGAAACGCCAGGGCCAGCGGGTGGCGCGCGAGCAGATCGCCGGCTTCGAGCCCGGCGAAGTTGCCAGCGAAGCTCAGGCGGTCGGTGGTATCAAGGGCAAGCGCAAGAGCAAGAAGGACAAGCTGCGCGAGGCGGCGGCACAATCGGCATCCTGACCTGGACTCGTTGGGACAAAGAAAGATGAACCCGTCCGCTCGCCAGACCTGTCTGGCCACTCTGCTGATGCTGTGTGCAAGCGGAGCCCTCGCCGAGCAGTCCAAGCAGACCCTGCCGACCCTGCCGATCCTGCCGACCCTGCGGATAGCCCAGACCTCGGGCATGGGCTATCCGCTGCTGACGGTGGAGGGCGGCAAGGTCAGCGGCGGCTTTCTGCATGATCTGACCGAGCGGCTGGCGGCGGAGCTGGGCACGCGGGCTGTGCAGCAGCTCTACCCGCGCCGTCGCATCGAGCCGGCGGTGCTGGGCGGCCAGGCCGACCTGGTCTGCTATTCCAGCCCGGTCTGGACTCGGGCGCCGGCGTCGCAATGGACCCAGGCGGTGCTGCCGCAGATCGAGCGGGTGGTCGGCCCGGCCGAGCGGCCGGCCCCGGGGCATCTGCCCGAGGCGCTGGACGGCCAGCGCGTGGCCGTGCTGCTGGGCTACAGCTTTCCCAGCTTGCAGCCGCTGATGGAGGCGGGCCGCATCAAGCGTATCAACGACACGCAGTCCGACAACCTGTTTCGCCTCGTCAGCCGCGACATGGCCGATGTGCTGATCGTCTCGGAGGCCGAGATCGAGGGCTATTTCCAGCGCCATCCGAAAGAGCGCGAGCGCTTTGTGCTCAGTGCCAAACCCTATTCGGTGGTCGACACGCACTGCCTGGTGTCGCCGAAATCGCGCTGGGCCGTCGCGACCGTCGACAAGGCCTTGCACAGCCTGCAGGCCAGCGGCGAGATCGCAAGGCTGGCCCAGCGCTACGGCATGTCGATGCGCTGAGGCGCCAGGCCTCGGCGCAGGCTCAAGCCCAGGGCGGCACGTCGTCGCCGGCCGGGGCCAGGTCTTGATCCGGCGGCAGCAGCTCGGCGATGTCCAGTGACTTCGGGGCCGAGCCCAGGAAGTCGTGCTCGCCGCCCAGGCCCTCGATCAGGGCCGGGATCAGCTCGGCGAGCTCGCCGGTGGCGATCACCGCATCGGCGTCGAACTGCTCGTCCTTCTCGGGCTTGTCATGGCCCTCGAACACCAGGTCCAGAAAGGCGATCTTCTTGATGGCCAGCGTGTCGGTCAGCAGGAAGGAGACGCGGTCCTTGTAGCTCATCGCCAGCTTGGTCGGGCGCTTGCCGCTGCTCAGATGCTGGCGCACCTCCTCGATGTCCAGCGCATGGCGGGCGTAGCGCACCACCGACTTCATCTCGTCCTCGCTCTTGAGCTCGCACTCGCGGTCTATCGTGAAGCCCTCGGGCGGCACACCGTCCATCAGCCAGGCGGCCATGCAGGCGGCCGGCGTCTCGGCGCTTTGCACCAGATGCAGGGTGAGGCCGTCCAGTGCCTTGATCAGGAGGCTGACGACCTCCTCGCAGCGCGCCGGGCTGGACGCATCGATCATCAAGAGGCGCTGCTCGGGCGCGATCCAGATGCGGATGCTGCTGCGCTTCTTGAAGCACAACGGCAGCAGCTCGTGGGTGGCCTGTTCCTTCAGGTCCTTCAGCGCCTTCTTGCCGGGCTTGCGGCCGGTCTGCTCCTCGATCTGGGCGGCGATCTCGTCGACCCGCTCCTTGACGACCGAGCCGGGCAGCACGCGCGACTCTATCGTCAGCTTCAGATGCAGATGGCCGTCGATCACCTCGACCAGGGGCGCGTGCTCGATGCCGCGCGGCGGCACCCAGCCCAGCGACAGCGGCTCGCTGGGACCGCAGGGCAGGAACTGGCCCTTGGCCAGGGCCTCTTCAACCTCTTGCTGGGTGGGCTGCCAGCTCGGGCCCACGCGGTAAATCGTCAAGTTCTTGAACATCTTGTTGCTCGGCGTCGTGCGCAAATGAAACCGCCCCGAGGGCGGGGCGGTTGGGGGGAAAGGTCTGGGCTCTATTGTCGCTCAGGCCGACGGGGTGGCCTCGGCCGCGATCTGGCGCAGCGCCTGCTCGAACACCTCGCTGGGCTGGCCGCCCTGGATCAGATGACGCTCGTTGATGATGATGGCCGGCACCGAGTTGATGCCCTGGCTCAGATAGAAGCTCTGGGCATCGCGCACCTCCTGCCGGTAGGCGTCCGAGCCCAGCACGGCCGCAGCCGCCTGCCGGTCCAGGCCGGCCTCGGCGGCGGCATCCAGCAGCACCTCATGGGCGCCCGGATTCTTGCCGGCGCTGAAGTAGGCGCCGAACAGGGCCAGCTTCAAGGCCTTCTGCCGGTCAGCGTGCTGCAGCCCGGCCCAATGCAGCAGGCGATGGGCGTCAAAAGTGTTGTAGATGCGGCTGCGGGCGCCCGCGGTGAAGGTGAAACCCAGCGCCGCGCCGCGCTGGCGTATCGCCTCGCGCGTGGCCGCCAGCTGCTCAGGCCCGGCGCCGTATTTCTGTGCCAGATGTTCGTCGATGTCCTGGCCCTCGGGGGCCATTTGAGGGTTCAGCTCGAAAGGCTGGAAGTGCAGGTCCACCGCCAGCTCGGGCAGCCGGGCCAGGGCCTGCTCCAGCGACTTCAGGCCGATCACGCACCAGGGGCAGGAAACGTCGGAGACAAAATCGATACGCATGGTCCGCACTCTAGCCGAGCCGGCGCTCACTCGCTCGCGCCAGGTAGAACCACTCGCTGCCGGGCTGGGCATTGGCGGCCGGGAAGACGATGCGGCCATCATCAGGCGCCAGCACCGGTGTGCCGTCATGGCGGCTGCCGATCAGCTGGCCCTTGCTGACCGCGTCGAAGCTGACCCAGGCGCGCTCGAAGCGGTCGCCTTCGTGCTCGCGGTCGATCACCTCATAGAGTTGCAAGAGCTCGGGCGGCTCGGCCGGGCGGGGGGGGACGACGCCGGGCTCGACCATGCCCAGCAGTACCAGGGTGCGCAGAATGGCCCGGTAGGCAAACTCCGGCGCGGCCGGGTCCTCGTGCTGGCCGCATTCCAGCGTGATGCCGTAGCCGCCCTGCGAGCGCATGTACTCGGTGGTGCCGACGCCGTAGTGCGGGTCTTGCTGCAGGGTGGCGCGGCGCGTGCCGTCGCCGGTCCTGGCCGCGCGCCGCTGCAGGCCCAGGGCATAGGTCGAGAGCCAGCCCTCGACGATGCGGCCGGTGCCGACGCAGGCGGCCAGCCGCGCCTCGGCCAGCTCATGGGCAAAGGGTTCGAGCTCGCCGCTGTTGTTGCGCGGGCCCAGCATCGCGAAGGGCTGGCCCTGGCCTTGAAAGGAATGCAGGTCCAGCAGCACCTCGTGATCGGCCAGCCAGCGGCACAGCGGGCCGGCGATGCGGTCCTCGAAGTCCTGCGCGATCACCGCCGGGCGCAGATTGCGGTTCAGATTGCGCTCGCCCTCGCGCCGGCCCAGCGCATGGGCCAGCGGGTTGACGATGGGGATCAGGCTCAGGGTGCCACGCAGCAGGCGCAGCGCGCCGCTGTCGAGCTCGGCCACCAGGCGCCGGATCGCGGCCACGCCGCAGATCTCGTTGCCATGCACGGCGGCGCTGACCAGCAGGCGCGGGCCGGCGTACAGGCCGGCGAACTGATGGATGCGCAGATGAGTAGGGTGTTCAGACATTGCCGGGGATCTTTCTCAGGGCTTCAGCCAGCGCGCATCGATCGCCTGATCGGCGGGGCACAGGCGTGGGGACAGGTCTTGCTGGGGCCGGCCGTCGGCCCACAGGCTCAGCCGGTACAGCGTGCCGAAGGCATAGCCGGGCACGTCGCTGCCGGCGCCGGCCAGCAGCTCGCCGCCACGGCGCACGCTGTCGGCCAGCCAGGCCGGCAGGCGCAGGTGATAGGGGTTGCGGGCGATTTCGCCGTGGTGGCAGGCCAGGGCCTGGACCAGGCGCGCGGTGTCGGCCACGCCGGTCTCGACCAGCCAGTTCGGCGCCTGCAGCGTCGCCCAGTATTCGGTCTCGGCCAGCACGCAGGCGATGCCGCTGGCCTGCAGCGCCTGGGTCAGCAGCTTGTGCACGCCGATATGGGTGGCGATGCCGTCGCGCGCATGCGGGGCCAGCACCAGGGCGGGCTTCTGCTCGGCCAATAACTCGGTCACGCACTGCAGATGGGCGCGCCAGAGCTGGGGCGATTCGGCCTCGGTCTCGGGCCGCACCAGGGCCAGGCCCTGCTCGGTCAGGCGGATATTGTCGAAGCCCAGCACCTCGCAGGCGGCCTGCAGCTCGCGCCAGCGCGGCTCGCGGCGCTCGGGCTTGCTGCCCAGCGTCACGGCCACATTGGTGATGCGCCACTGCGCTTCCTGGCGCAGCCGCAGCGGCAGCGCGCCGACGATGCATTCGTCATCGGGGTGGGGTGAGAAGATCATGCAGTGGCCGGGCAGCGGCTTGCCGCGTGCCGGCCTGGGGTCGGCGGCCGGCCGGGCCTGCATCAGCGCGGCAAAACCTGACACCTGCTGCTGCCAGTATTCAAAGTCGTCCATGGGTAGGGGCGAAGAGAAGAGGGGAGTGAGAAGTGGTAAGGGACGGAGGGTGCCGGCAATGCTAGGGCAAGGCGAGTGGGTGTCGGTGAGACGCGGCCATAGCTTTTGTTGGGGGGCTCATGCCTTTTGCCCGCTGCTCGGCGCGGTGGCCAGCAGCACGCCGGCCAGGGCCAGGCCATAGGCCAGCAGCTGCACGGCGCCGATGCGCTCGCCGAGGAAGACCAGGCCCACCAGCGCGGTGGCGATCGGCAGAAAGACCATGAAGACGCCTGCCTGCGCGGCCGGCACTTTCTTCAGCCCGGTCATCCACAGCCAGACCGTCACCATGCTGGCCGCCGCCGCGTAGAACAGCAGCAGCGCCCAGTGCTGGCCGCTGGGCCGGGCGAAGTCATAGCTCAGCGCCTGCCACAGGCCCAGCGGCGTCACCAGGGCCAGGCCCCAGAGATTGATCAGCGCGCTGATGCGCTTGGGTGAGAGATGGGCGGTCAGCTGCTTGCCGATCACGACATAGCCGGCCTCGCAGAACACCGCCGCCAGCAGCAGGGCGGCGCCCCAGGGCGTGGTCTGGCCCTGGCCCTCGCGGTTCAGTGCTACCAGCGCAATGCCGCTGACGCTCAGCACGATGCCGGCCATCACCCGCGGCGCGATGTGCTCGCCCAGCAGCAGCCGGCTCAGCAGGGCCACCGCGGCCGGGATGCCGGCCATGATGACGCCGGCCACCACGGCCGAGCTCAGCTGCAGGCCGAACAGCAGGCAGATCGAGAACAGGAAGTTGCCGACAAAGGACTCCAGGAACAGCAGGCGGCGCGAGCGCGCATCGAGCCGGGCTTCGTCGGCGCCGCGCCGGACCCAGCCGGCCATCAGCACGGCCGCGCTGCCAAAGCGCAACCAGGCCAGCAGAAACACCGGGAACACCGCCAGCAGCAGCTTGGACAGGCCGACATAGCTGCCCACCAGGCTGGTGCTCAGCGCCAGGCAGGCATAGGCCAGCCAGGGCGTTGGAACGGGGCCCGCCATCAGTCGCGCCAGTCGGCCGCCTGGATGGCGTCGACGATCTCGCGGCCGGTGCGCTTCAGCGCGGCGGCAAAGTCCTCGTGCAGCAGCGCGCCGCGCAGCCGCGTGGCCGGGCCGCCCACCGTCAGCGCCAGCGGCTCGCGGCCGTCGCCGATGTCGATGCCGACACCGATGGCCGCGATATCGCTCTCCCACTCCGACTCGGAGCAGGCATAGCCGCGCCGCGCGTAGTCGGCTTCGGCGCGCCGCAGCGCCGGCTGCTGGCGGGCCCAGCGCTCGGCGTCCTGGGCTTGCAGGCGCTGGCCCAGCAGGGCGCGCATGCCCGGCGAGGCGCAGCACCACATCGCGCGGCCCATCGCGGTCTCGGCCAGCGGCAGCCGGGTGCCGACATCCAGGCCCAGGATCAGCCGCGCGGTGCTGCGGCAGTGGGCGACATAGACCATGCTCAAGTCATGCCGCACGCCCAGCGAGATTGCGGCCTGGGTGTGCTCGGCCAGGGTCTCCATGAAGGGGCGGGCGATGCGGCCGATCTCGAAATTCGTCAGCACCGAGAAGCCCAGCGACAGCACGGCCGGGCTCAGCGCGTACTCGCCGGTCTGCGGGCGGTGGCGCAGATAGCCCAGGCTGGTCAGCGTGAAGCTCAGGCGCGAGACGGTGGCCTGGGGCAGGCCGGTGCGGCGGGCGATCTCCTGGTGCGCCAGCCAGCGGTCCTGCGGCTTGAAGCAGCGCAGCAGCTCCAGCCCGCGGGCCAGCGCGGTGACGAAACGCCGATCCTCGGCCGGGTCGGCGATGTCCGTGCCACCGGCCTCGGCGAGGCTGCTGCGTTGTCGTCCCATGCTTGCTGCAATCCGGTTATTTTCCGCTCGACGGAATATAGCGTGCCATGTTGCCATTCGCCGCGGCGCATGGATGCTCGCAATCCCTGATTTCAGATCCATTCCAATTTACAGCCACCGAAGGGCTGCGTAGACTGGGTCGTAGCATTTGTGTATTCCGTCGAGCGGAATGAATGACGCCGATGCGACAGCGGTGCCCCAGGCGCCGACCTATAAGCAAGGACGGAGACAAGAAGCCAGCGGCCGCGCAGCAATGCCGGCCATGGCCCAGCCCCATGAATTCAGTCCCTTCATCGCAGGCACCGCATCTGGCGCACTGGCCGCCGGGCCTGCCGCAACACCTGACCCTGCCGCAGACCCACCTCTTCTTCAATGTCGAGGTGGCTGCCGCGCGCTACCCCGACAAGCCCTTCATCATCTTCTACGACACGGCGATCAGCTTCGCCGAGTTCCTGCGCGAGACCGAGCGCATCGCCGGCTATCTGCAGCAGGACTGCGGCGTCCAGGCCGGCGACCGGGTGCTGCTCTATATGCAGAACAGCCCGCAATGGGTGCTGGCCTTCTACGCCATCCTGCGCGCCAATGCGGTGGTCGTGCCAGTCAATCCGATGAATCGCGGCGAGGAGTTGCGCCACTATGTCGCGGACAGCGGCGCCGGCACGGCTTTCGTCGCGCAGGATCTGCTGGATCAGCTGCAGCCGCTGCAGTCCTTGCCGGGCGGGGGCGGGCTCCAGCATCTGATCGTCGCGTGCTATAGCGACTATCTGCGCGAGGCTAGCGATCTGAGCGTGCCCGATTTCGTGGCCGCGCCGGCGCGGCCCCTGGTCGGCACCGGTTTGCGGGCCTGGCGCGAGATGCTGCAGGCCGGGCGTGTGCCGGGCCCGCTGACGGCCGGCCCCGACGATCTCTGCGTGATGCCCTACACCTCGGGCACGACCGGCCAGCCCAAGGGCTGCATGCACACGCATCGCAGCGTGATGAGCACCCTGGTCGGCGGCATCAACTGGTTCGCCCGTACCCAGGACGCGGTCTATCTGTCGGTGCTGCCCTTCTTCCATGTCACCGGCCTGTCGGGCAGCCTCAACGGGCCGCTCTTTATCGGCGCCACCATCGTCGTGCTGCCGCGCTGGGACCGCGATGCGGCGGCGCTGTGCATGCAGCGCTACCGGGTCACCGTCTGGCAGACCATCTCGACCATGCTGATCGACTTCCTGGCCAACCCCAGGCTGGCGGACTATGACCTGTCCAGCCTGGCCGGCATCCGCGGCGGCGGCGCGGCGATGCCCGAGGCCATCTGCGCCAAGCTGAAGGCGCTGACCGGGTTGGACTATGTCGAGGGCTACGGCATGTCCGAGACCATGGCCGCCACCCATATCAATCCGGTGCACCGGCCCAAGCCCCAGTGCCTGGGCATCCCGGTCTTCGATGTCGATGCGCGCATCGTCGACCCCGTCAGCCTGGCCGAGCTGCCGCAGGGCGAGAGCGGCGAGATCATCATCGCCGCGCCGCAAGTGATGCAGGGCTACTGGCGCAATGCCGAGGCCACCGCCCAGGCCTTTGTCGAGATCGCCGGCCAGCGTTTTCTGCGCACCGGCGACCTGGGCCGCATCGACGAGGACGGCTACTTCTTCATGACCGACCGCCTCAAGCGCATGATCAATGCCTCGGGCTACAAGGTCTGGCCGGCCGAGGTCGAGGCGCTGATGTACCACCACCCGGCCGTGCAGGAGGCCTGCGTGATCGGCGTGCAGGACGCCCGACGCGGCGAGACCGTCAAAGCCCTGGTCGTGCTCAAGCCCGGCCTGGCGGAATCGGTCAGCGAGCAGGACATCATCGACTGGGCCCATGGCCATATGGCCGCCTACAAGAGCCCGCGCATCGTCGAGTTCGTCGCCGCGCTGCCCAAGTCGGGCAGCGGCAAGGTGATGTGGCGCGAACTGCAGGAGCAGCAGTCCCGGACCTGAATCCCCCTCTCTCATAAAACCAGGAGACAAAGTGATGAGCAAGCAAACGATGATGTGGGGCCGCCGCCTGATGCTGGCGGCCGGCGCCGTGGCCGCGCTGGCGCCGCTTGCCGGCGCCCAGGCCCAGGCCTTCCCGAGCAAGCCGGTCACCTTGATCGTGCCCTGGCCGGCCGGTGGCTCGACCGACCGGCATCTGCGTGCGCTGTCCGAGCTCGCGTCCAAGCATCTGGGCCAGCAGATCATCATCGAGAACAAGCCCGGTGGCGGCGGCACGCTGGGCCCGGGCACGATGGCGCAGACCGCCAAGCCCGACGGCTACACGATCTCGCAGTACCCGCTGGGCATGCTGCGCATCCCGCATATGCAGAAGACCGCCTGGGACCCGCTGAACGACTTCACGTTCATCATCGGCATCAGCGGCTACACCTTCGGCTTCACCGTCAAGAGCGACTCGCCGTTCAAGAGCTTCAACGACTATATCGAGGCCGCGCGCAAGGCACCGGGCCAGATCAACTACGGCTCCACCGGCACCGGCAGCAGCCCGCATCTGCTGCTGGAAGAGCTGGCCGGCAATGCCAAGGTGCAGCTCAACCACATCCCCTTCAAGGGCAATGCCGATCTGCAGCAGGCCTTGCTGGGTGGCCATGTGATGGCGCAAAGCGATGCCAGCGGCTGGGACAAGTTCGTCGACGGCGGCCAGATGCGTTTGCTGGTGACCTTCGGCGAGCAGCGCACCAAGCGCTGGCCCCAGGTGCCCACCGCCAAGGAGCTGGGCTACAACGTCGTGTCGACCTCGCCCTATGGCCTGGCCGGCCCCAAGGGCATGGACCCGGCGGTCGTCAAGGCGCTGCACGATGCCTACAAGAAGGCGATGGACGACCCCAAGCACATCGAGTTGCTGGAGCAGTTGAATCAGGCCATGTGGTATCGCAACGGCGCGGAGTACCGCCAGTGGGCGGTCGAGACCTATGCCAAGGACAAGGCGCTGATCGAGCGCCTGGGCCTGGCAGCGAAGTAGGCGGTGGGGATGGCCGATGACCAGCACTTCCAGCGCATCGCCGACCTGATCCAGCAGCATGCGCTGCAGCGGCCGGCCGCGCCGGCGCTGCGCCAGGGCGACACGGTGCTGAGCTATGTCGCGCTCGACGCGCTGATGGACCGCATCGCCGGCGCGCTGCAGCGCGAGGGCGTCGCACCCGGCCAGGCCATTGCGCTGTGCGGCCTGGCCACGCCGCGTCAGGCGGCGCTGTTCCTCGGCGCGCTGCGGGCCGGTGTCGTCGTCGCGCCGCTGGCCCCCTCGGTCACGGCGGCGGCGCTGGCCGGCATGCTGGGCGATGCGCAGGCGCGGCTGCTTTTTGCCGACGCGGCGGCGCCGATCTCGGCCGGCGACATCCGCCGTATCTCGCTCGATGACGAGGCCGCTTTCGAGGCCTGGCTGGCGCCGCCCGGCACGCGGCCGCAGCCGGTGGAGATAGGCGCCGAGGCGCCGTTCAACATCATCTATTCCTCCGGCACCACGGGCGCGCCCAAGGGCATCGTCCAGCCTCATGGCATGCGCTGGATGCATGTGCGGCGTGGTGCGGCCTATGGCTACGTGCCGGACAGCGTGACCCTGCTGGCCACGCCGCTGTACTCGAACACGACCCTGGTGGTGTTCTTCCCGGCCCTGGCCTATGGCGGCTGCGTGCTCTTGATGGCCAAGTTCGATGCCGCCGCCTATCTGGCCCTGGCCCATGCCCGCCGTGCCACGCACACGATGCTGGTGCCGGTGCAGTACCAGCGCATCATGGCCTTGCCGAGCTTCGACGACCATGACTTGAGCGCCTGCCGGATCAAGTTCTGCACCAGCGCGCCGTTCCCGGCCGCGCTGAAGGCCGAGGTGCTGGCGCGCTGGCCCGGTGGCCTGGTCGAGTTCTACGGCATGACCGAGGGCGGCGGCACCTGCATCCTCGAAGCCCATCTGCAGCCCGACAAGCTGCATACCGTGGGCCGGCCCGCCGAGGGGCACGACATCCGCCTGATCGACGAGGCGGGGCTGGAACTGCCGGCCGGCCAGGCCGGCGAGGTGGTCGGCCATTCGCCGGCGATGATGGCCGGCTACCACGGCCAGCCCGAGAAGACGCGCGAGGCCGAGTGGTTCGCGCCGGACGGCAAGCGCTTCATCCGCACCGGCGACATCGGCCGCTTCGATGCCGAGGGCTTTCTGATCCTGCTCGACCGCAAGAAGGACATGATCATCTCGGGCGGCTTCAATATCTACCCCAGCGATCTGGAGGCCGAGCTGCGCCAGCACCCGGCCGTCGCCGAGGCGGCGGTGGTGGGCGTGGCCAGCAGCGTCTGGGGCGAAACCCCGGTGGCCTTTGTCGTGCGGCGCGCCGGTTTCGACATGCCGGCCGCAGCGCTGCGCGAATGGCTCAACGCCCGCGTCGGCAAGACCCAGCGCCTGGCCGATCTGTGCCTGATCGCCGAGCTGCCACGCAGCGCCATCGGCAAGGTGCTCAAGCGCGAGCTCAGGGATGGCTACAACCAGCAGGAGACGATATGAAGACGAACCGCCGCGAGTTTGCCCTTGGCCTGGCCGCGCTGAGCGCACCGGCCTGGGCCCAGGCCTGGCCGGCCAGGCCGATCAAGCTCATCGTGCCTTACCCGCCCGGCGGCTTCACCGACGTGACCGCGCGCCTGATCGCGCAGAAGCTGCAGGAGCGGCTGGGCCAGGCCGTCGTGGTCGACAACAAGCCCGGCGCCAACAGCATCATCGGCGTCGATGCGCTGGCCAAATCGGCGCCCGATGGCTACACGATGGCCGTCGTGATCGCCGCCTATGCGGCCAACACGACGCTGTATCCGAAGCTGCCCTATGACCCGGCCAAGGACATCGCGCCGGTCTCGCTGATCGGCCTGTCGCCGCTGGTCGCGGCGGTCCCCAATGAGGCGCCCTTCAAGACCGCCGCCGAGCTGATCGCCTATGCGAAGAAGAACCCCGGCAAGATCAGCTTCGGCTCCAGCGGCAACGGCTCGGCCGCCCACCTCAGCACCGAGCTGCTGAAGGCGCTGACCGGCAGCTATATGGTGCACATCCCCTATCGCGGCGCGGCCGCCGCGCTGACCGATCTGATGGGCGGCCAGATCCAGCTCTTTCTCGACGCCGCCTCCGGCCTGATCGCCCCCGGCAAGGCCGGCAAGGTGCGGCTGATCGGCGTGGCCAGCGACAAGCGCCTGCCCGCGCTGCCCGAGCTGCCGACCTTTGTCGAACAGGGCGTGGCCGGCTTCACCGGCAGCACCTGGGCCGGCCTGCTGGCGCCGGCCGGCACGCCCGAGGCGATCGTCAAGCGAGTGGCCGACGAGGTCAACGCCATCGTCCGCCTGGACGAGGTGCGCCAGCGCCTGGAGGCCATGGGCACGGTGCCCATGGGCGGCAGCCCGGCCGAGTTCGGCAGCTTCATCGCCAGCGAAACCGCCAAGTGGGGCCAGGTGATACGCAATGCCAAGGTGAAGGTGGACTGAGGGCGGTTTTGTTGTGGCTGTAGTGCAAGCGCAATACAATACGCTGATGAAAACCGCCGTCATTCCTCAGATTCGCGTGGAGCCCGAACTTCGTGCCGATCTCGAATCGGTGCTCCGGCAGGGCGAGACGCTGACCGACTTTGTCGAGGCGACCGTGCGCAATGCGATTGCCTTCCGGCGCGTGCAAACGGCCTTCCATGAGCGGGCGCAGGCTGCCTCCGAGGAGTACCACCGCACCGGTGTTTCCGTGCCTGTCGAGACGGTGCTGGGTCGCCTGCAGACCAAGCTCGATGCGAAGCGCAAGAAACTCGGGCCATGAGTTTCAGCGTCGAGTTGGCCCCTGCTGCCGAGGCCGACTTGGAACGCCTGTTTGATTTCTTGCTAGAACGGGCCGAGACCGGCGAAGCCCTCGAAGAGGCCCAGCAGGCCATCGTCGCGATCAGAGCCGCCGCGCAGCACCGCCTGGCCATCACCCCCTTCAGCTTCCGCAAGGCGGCTCGCAACCCCGCTCAGCGGGAGCTGATCATCCCCTTCGGGAACACCGGCTATGTGGCGCTGTACGAGATCGTCAGCACGACCAAGGTCGTCGTGCTGGCCGTGCGCCACCAGCGTGAAGAGGACTATCACTGATGAAGTCATTGCCCCCCATCCCCAGCCTGCAGGCTCAGGTCTCGCCCGAGGAGTGGCAGCAGCGCGTCGATCTGGCGGCGGCCTACCGTCTGGTGGCGATGTTCGGCTGGGACGATCTGGTGTTCACCCATATCTCGGCGCGGGTGCCGGGCGAGGGCGATCAGTTCCTGATCAACCCCTACGGCCTGTTCTTCGAGGAGATCACGGCCTCCAGCCTGGTCAAGGTGGATCACCACGGCCGGCCGCTGCAGGACACGCCGTTCGCGATCAACCCGGCCGGCTTCGTGATCCACAGCACCGTGCACGAGGCGCGGCCCGAGATGAGCTGCGTGATGCACACGCACACCCCGCATGGCATCGCGGTCTCGGCCCAGGCCGAGGGGCTGCTGCCCTTGTCGCAGCAGTCGGGCTTTGTGCTGGGCAGCCTGGCCTATCACGACTACGAGGGCGTCGCGCTGCGCGATGCCGAGCGGCCGCGCCTGGCCGCAGACTTGGGCACGGCGCGCTTCATGATTCTGCGCAACCACGGGCTGCTGACCTGCGGCCGCAGCGTCGCTGAAGCCTTCCAGCAGATGTACACGCTGGAGGCGGCCTGCCGCATCCAGCTGCTGGCACAGGCCGGTGGCAGCGCGCTGACCCGGGTGCCGCAGGCCATCATAGCCACCATGCCCGAGCAGGCGCGCGAGGTCAGCAAGGGCCTGGGCGCGAATCTGGTCTGGCCTGGCCTCTTGCGCCGGCTCGATCGCCGCCTGCCGGGCTACGACAGCTGATGGCCATCCTGGTTCTCAGCGCGCCGCTGCCCTCGGCACCCTTCGTCGCGGCGCTGCGCGCGGCCGCCCCCGAGGTGCAGGTCTGGACCGAGGCCGATGCGCCGCCGCCCGAGGCGGTCGAAGCCATCCTGGCCTGGCGGCTCAAGCCCGGCCAGCTCGGCGCTTACCCGAATCTGCGCCTGCTGTGCTCGACCGGCGCCGGCGTCGAGAAGCTGCTGGCCGTGCCGGACCTGCCGCCGGGGCTGCCGGTGAGCCGTGTGGTCGACCCGCTGCAGGCCCGCACCATGGCCCAGTATGTGATCGCCTGCGCACTGCATTTCAGCCGCGATCTGCCGCTGTATGCAGCCCAGCAGGCGCATGCCGAGTGGCGCCGCCACCCGGTGCGTCCGCCCGAGCGCTGCCGGGTCGGCATCCTGGGCCAGGGGGCGGTGGCCCAGGCCGTGGCGGCCGCTTTTGTGCCGCTGGGCTACCCGGTGACGCTGTGGGGCCGCCAAGCCAAGCAGTTCGCAGGCCTGCAAAGCCTGGCCGGCGCTGGCGCGCTGCCGCAGCTGCTGGCCCAGAGCGATCTGCTGGTCTGCACCCTGCCGCTGACCGAGGCGACACAGGGCCTGCTGAACCGCGAGCGCCTGGCCCAGCTGCCGCGTGGCGCGGTGCTGATCAATGTGGGGCGCGGCGGCCATCTGGTCGAGGCCGATCTGCAGGCCCTGCTGGACGAGGGGCATCTGGCCGGCGCCGCGCTCGATGTGTTCGAGCGCGAGCCGCTGCCGCCCGAATCCTGGCTCTGGCACCATCCCCGGCTGCTGGCCACACCGCATATCGCCGGTGAGGCGCGCGAGACCGTGGTGGCCGCGCAGTGCCTGGCGGCGCTGCGCGCGGTGCGTGCCGGGCGGCGGCCCGAGTGGGCGGTGGACCGGGCGGAGGGCTACTGAGCCGCCCAGCGCCCCGCCGACCCCCTAGCTCCAATGGGAGTGGCCGCGCGCCTGCGCTGGCCTTAGGCTTGTTCCAAGATCCTCAATGAGAGGTCTCGGAGACAGGCCTGACGCTGTCGAACAAGCCATACGGAGGCGGGCCGTCCATGGGAAATCAGCAGACCGGCATTGAGATGCTGCCCTTGTTGGCCCTGCTGTCATTGCTCCTCTTGGTTTTGCTGGGCCTGTGGTACTGGATGGCCATGCGGGGGCGTGCCCAACGCCGTGCGCGCGAGCAGACGCAGCAGGCCGCCCACGATGTGCTGGTGCAGGGGGTCCAAGGCCTGCTGCTGCAGCTGCAGTCGATCGCCGAGGGCTTCCCGAGCCAGGACCCTGCGCGCCTGGCGCTGGAGCGGCTGCTGGACCGCGCCGATGCGCTGCTGCTGGCCGATCGCGAGGCGCTGGCCGATCGCGATGGGCGGGTCTAGGCGGGCCCGTTCAGCAGGCGGCCGACAAGGCCTGCCGCGTTGTCGGCGCGGCGCGGCGCTCGTCGCCGATCAGCCCGCGCTGCAGCGCGGCCGCCAGGGCGTGGGTGCGGCTGCTGGCATCGAGCTTGTCCAGCACCGCCTTGACATGGGACTTGACCGTGCCCAGTGCGATGTCCAGGCGCAGGGCGATCGATTTGTTGTCCAGCCCTTCGCCGAGCAGCAGCAGCACATCCATCTCGCGCGCCGTCAGCGCGGTCTGGGCCATGCTTTCCGCCATGCTGGCGGCGGCGGCCGCGCACAGCACGCGCTGGCCTTGGTGGACGCCGCGCACCGCCTCGCGCAACTCCTGCAGGCTGCAGTCGGCGCCCAGATAGCCTTGCACGCCATGCTCCAGCGCCTGCCGGACCTGCCAGCAGCGGGTGGCCTCGGTGACGATCAGGCAGCGCGGCTGGCGCTGGCGCAGCCAGGGCAGGGCCTTGTACTGCCGCATCAGCGCCAGGCCGCAGTGGTAGTCCGCAACCACCATGGACGGCACCGGCTCGCCGGGCGCCGGCAGCTGCCCGGCGCCGAGTGCGGGCAGCTGCCGGACCTGCCAATCGGCGTCCAGGGCCGCGGCCAGGCCGGCGGCGGTCAAGGGGGTGCTGTGCAGCACCGCGATATCGGGTTTTGTTGTCGTGAACATCTGACCTCCGCTTCCGGCAAGCGTGCCGGTATCGGCCTCTATCATCGGCAAACGGGGTGACGGCAACCACCCCCGGCGGGGTGTATCGCGACTACCCGAAAGAGTAGTCGGCGGGGACACGGGCGCGCCCTGCCACAGCAATGACACAGCAGTTAAAGTGACGCCCCGCCAGCGCAGCAACACGGGGATATGAAGCGATAGTGGGAGCGATAGTGCAGCACACAGATCGGCCCATACGGGTCTTGACGGTTGACGATCACCCGCTGCTGCGGGAAGGCATTGCTGCGGTCGTCAAACGCCAGCCCGATATGCAGATCGTCGGCGAGGCCGGTAACGGCCTGGAGGCGCTGGCGCAGTTCCGGCAGCTGCAGCCCGACATCACGCTGATGGATGTGCAGATGCCGGAGATGGACGGGGTACAGGCGATCACCGCGATCCGTGCCGAGTTTGCGCAGGCTCGCATCCTGGTGCTGACCACCTACAAGGGCGATGCCCAGTCCTGGCGCGCGCTGAGGGCCGGCGCGCTGGGCTATCTGCTGAAGAGCTCGCTGCGCACCGATCTGCTGGCGGCGATCCGCGCCGTTCATGCCGGCGGGCGCTGGATTCCGGCCGAAATCGCCGTCGAGCTGGCCAGTCATGCCGGCGATGAGCCGCTGACCGAACGCGAGATCGAGGTGCTGCAGCGTATTGCCGCCGGCAATTCCAACCGCGAGGTCGGCGCCATGCTGTCGGTGTCCGAAGAGACGATCAAGGCGCGCATGAAGAGCATTCTGGTCAAGCTCAGCGCCAAGGACCGCACCCATGCGGTCTCGATCGCGCTCAAGCGCGGGCTGATACGGCTCTGAGTGGCTGCGGCCCGTGGGCCGACTGCCTCCAATGGGCTAGCGAGTGTCAGGCCATCCTGTGGTGGTGGCCGCGTCGAGGCTTTCCTATGCTGGTGAACGAGTCTGCAGCACCGTCTGCACGACCGCCATTCGCCCACTACCGGAGCTTCTTCGATGAGCAACACCATCAGCACCCAAGACGGCACGCAGATCTACTACAAGGACTGGGGCAGCGGTCAGCCCGTGGTCTTCAGCCACGGCTGGCCGCTGAATGCGGACAGCTGGGAAGCGCAGATGCTGTTCCTGGCCGAGCACGGCTACCGCGTGATCGCGCATGACCGCCGCGGCCATGGCCGGTCCAGCCAGCCCTGGGGCGGCCATGAGATGAACACCTATGCCGACGATCTGGCCACGCTGCTGGACACGCTGGACATCCAGGGTGCGGCGCTGTTCGGCTTCTCGACCGGCGGCGGCGAGGTGGCCCGCTATATCGGCCGCCATGGCACAAAGCGCGTCGCCAAGGCCGGTCTGATCTCGGCCGTGCCGCCCTTGATGCTGAAGACCGAGGCCAACCCCGGCGGATTGCCGATCGAGGTGTTCGACGGCATCCGCGCCGGCGAGCGCGCCAACCGCGCCCAGCTCTACAAGGACATCGCCTCCGGCCCCTTCTACGGTTTCAACCGCCCGGGCGCCCAGCTCTCGCAAGGCCTGGTCGACACCTTCTGGATGCAAGGGATGATGGCCGGCCACAAGGCCACGCTGGACTGCATCAAGGCCTTCTCGGAGACCGACTTCACCGAAGACCTGAAGAAGTTCGACATCCCGACGCTGGTGCTGCATGGTGACGATGACCAGATCGTGCCTATCGCTGCGGCGGCCCTGGCTGCGGCCAAGCTGATCAAGAACGCCAAGCTGGTCGTCTACCCCGGCGCGCCCCATGGCCTGACCGACACGCACAAGGACAAGCTCAACGCCGATCTGCTGGCCTTCCTGAAGAGCTGATCCACCAGCCCCGTATCTTCTTTATCGTCTGAAAGGACCCTGACATGCCCATCACCGCCACCCCTACGCCCGGCGCCAAGCTGCTGAACCCCACCGACCACGCGCTGATCCTGATCGACTTCCAGTCGCAGATGGCCTTCGCGACCAAGTCCATCGACGCGATCGCGCTGCGCAACAACGCCGCCCTGATCTCGCACGCCGCCGCCGGCTTCAAGGTGCCCACCATCCTGACCACGGTGGCCGAGAAGAGCTTCTCGGGCCCGATGTTCGACGAGATCACCGCCGCCTTCCCGGGCCAGGCTCTGCTGGACCGCACCTCGATGAACACCTGGGAGGACGCCGCCGTCATCAAGCAGGTCAATGCGATCGGCAAGAGCCGCCTGGTGTTTGCCGGCCTGTGGACCTCGGTCTGCATCGTCGGGCCCACGCTGTCGGCGCTGGACCAGGGTTACGAGGTCTATGTGATCACCGATGCCTGCGGCGACGTCTCGGACGAGGCGCACGAGCGCGCGGTCGAGCGCATGGTGCAGGCCGGCGTGCGCCCGATGACCGCACTGCAATACATGCTGGAGCTGCAGCGCGACTGGGCCCGCAGCGAGACCTATGAGCTGACGACGGGTATCGCCAAGAAGTTCGGCGGTGCCTATGGCCTGGGCATCATCTATGCCAAGTCCATGTTCGGCGCGCACGAAGGCTGATCTGAAGGACATGCCCATGAAGCCTTACCTCTTGTCCCTGGCCATCGGCCTGCTGGTCGGCGTGATCTACGCGCTGTTCAATGTGCGCTCGCCGGCGCCGCCGGTGATCGCGCTGGTGGGGCTTCTGGGCATTCTGGTCGGCGAGCAACTGCCGCCGCTGGTGAAGAAGTTGATGCAGACCGAGGCCGCGCCGGTCTCCTGGCTGCATCATCAGGTCAAGCCGCATATGTTCGGCGAGCTGCCCAAGTGCGCCGAGAAGTCCGCCGTCCAGGAGTCCAGGCATGTCTGAAACCGCCGATCTGATCCTGCATCGCGGCCAGTTCACGACGCTGAACCGGGCCCAGCCCACGGCCTCGGCGGTGGCCATCAAGGGCGGCCGCTTCCTGCGCGTCGGCGATGAGCGGGCCGTGATGGCCCTGGCCGGGCCGATGACCAAGATCATCGATGTGGGCGGCCGCCGCGTGCTGCCGGGCCTGATCGACAACCATATCCACATCATCCGCGGCGGCCTGAACTTCAATCTGGAACTGCGCTGGGACGGCGTGAAGAGCCTGGCCGATGCGATGGCCATGCTCAAGCGCCAGGTCGACATCACGCCGGCGCCGCAATGGGTGCGCGTGGTCGGCGGCTTCACCGAGCACCAGTTCGCCGAGAAGCGCCTGCCGACCCTGGAGGAGCTGAACGCGGTGGCGCCCGACACCCCGGTCTTCATCCTGCATCTCTACGACCGCGCGCTGCTCAACGGCGCCGCGCTGCGCGCCGTCGGCTACACCCGCGACACGCCCGAGCCACCCGGCGGGCAGATCCTGCGCGACAGCGCCGGCAACCCGACCGGCCTGCTGCTGGCCAAGCCGAATGCGTCCATCCTCTACGCCACGCTGGCCAAGGGGCCGAAGCTGCCCGTCGAATACCAGCTGAACTCGACCCGCCACTTCATGCGCGAGCTCAACCGCCTGGGCGTGACCGGCGCCATCGATGCCGGCGGCGGCTTCCAGAACTATCCCGACGACTACCAGGTGATCCAGCAGCTGGCCGATGCCGGCCAGCTCACCATTCGCCTGGCCTACAACCTGTTCACGCAAAAGCCCAAGCAGGAAAAAGCCGACTTCCTGAACTGGACCGCCAGCTCCAGCTACAAGCAGGGCGACGACTACTTCCGCCACAACGGTGCCGGCGAGATGCTGGTGTTCTCGGCCGCCGACTTCGAGGACTTCCGCCAGCCGCGTCCGGAGATGGGGCCGGAGATGGAGGACGACCTCGACGGCGTGGTGCGCATCCTGGCGCAGAACCGCTGGCCCTGGCGCATGCATGCGACCTATGACGAGACCATCAGCCGCGCGCTCGATGTGTTCGAGCGGGTCAATCGGGACGTGCCGCTGGCCGGGCTGAACTGGTTCTTCGACCATGCCGAGACGATCTCCGAACGCTCGATGGACCGCATCGCGGCGCTGGGCGGCGGCGTCGCGGTGCAGCACCGCATGGCCTACCAGGGCGAGTACTTCGTCGAGCGCTACGGCTCCGCCGCGGCCGAGGCCACGCCGCCGGTGGCCAAGATGCTGAGCAAAGGCATGAAGGTCTCGGCCGGCACCGACGCGACCCGCGTCGCTTCCTACAACCCCTGGGTCTCGCTGGCCTGGCTGATCACCGGCAAGACCGTCGGCGGCCTGCAGCTGACGCCGCAGCGCAACTGCCTGGATCGCGAACAGGCGCTGCGGATGTGGACCGAGAACGTCTGCTGGTTCTCCAACGAGGAGGGCAAGAAGGGCCGCATCGAGGAGGGCATGCTGGCCGACCTGCTGGTACCGGACCGCGACTTCTTCGCCTGCGCCGAGAGCGAGATCATCGACACCACCGCGCTGCTGACCGTGGTCGGCGGCAAGGTGGTCTATGGCGCCGGCCCCTTCGCCTCGGATGACGAGGCCACGCTGCCGCCGGCCATGCCGGACTGGTCGCCGGTGCGCAGCTTCAAGGGCTATGGCGCCTGGGGCGAGCAGGAGGGCAAGCCACTGCAAGCGGTCATGCAAGAGCAGGCCTGTGCCTGCGCCACCGCCTGCCAGGTGCACGGCCACCAGCATGCCAAGTCCTGGGCCAGCAATGCGCCGGTGTCCGATTTCAAGAGTTTCTGGGGTGCGCTGGGTTGCGCCTGCTGGGCGGTGTGAACATGGCAATCAGGATGAATGCGGGCCTGCGCTGGCTGTGCCTGCTGCTGCTATGCGCTGCCTATCTGCAGGGCGGTCTGGTCAAGCTCTTCGACTTCCCCGGTGCCGTCGGCGAGATGAGGCACTTCGGCCTGCAGCCGGCGCCGCTGTTTGCGGTGGCGGTGATCGTGCTGGAGCTGGGCGCCGCCGCGCTGATCCTGACGGGCCGGCTGCGCTGGCTCGGCGCGTTGGCGCTGGCGGTCTTCACCGCTGCGGCCACCTTCATGGCCAACCGCTACTGGGAAGCGACCGGTCATGAACGCTTCATGCTGATGAATGCCTTCTTCGAGCATTGGGGACTGGTCGGCGGCCTCCTGCTGGTGGCCTGGCATGACTGGCAGGACCGCCATGGCTGAAGCGAGCAAGGTCCCATCGTCCTCTGGCAGCTTCGCACCGCTGCGCCAGCCGGTGTTCGCCGTGCTGTGGGCGGCCACGGTGCTGGGCAATATCGGCAGCTTCATGCGCGATGTCGCCAGCGCCTGGCTGATCACCGATTTGTCGGCCAGCCCGACCGCCGTCGCGCTGATACAGACCGCCGCGACCTTGCCGGTCTTTCTGCTGGCGATACCTGCCGGCGTGCTGTCCGACATTCTCGATCGGCGCCGCTTCCTGATCGGCGTGCAAGTGCTGCTGGGCGCCGTCAGCGCGACCTTGCTGACCCTGTCCTGGCTGGGCCTGCAGTCGGTGGGCTCGCTGATCGCCTTGACCTTTGTCGGCGGCATCGGCGCGGCGCTGATGGGGCCGACCTGGCAGTCCATCGTGCCCGAGCTGGTGCCGCGTTCAGACCTGAGGAATGCGGTGGCGTTGAACTCGCTGGGCGTCAATATCGCCCGCGCCATCGGCCCGGCGGCCGGCGGCCTGATCCTGGCCAGCTTCGGCGCGGCGCTGACCTACGGCGTCGATGTGCTGAGCTATGTCTTCGTGATCGCCGCGCTGCTGTGGTGGCGCCGGCCGGCACCGAGCGAGAGCGCGCTGTCAGAAGTTTTTCTTGGTGCCTTCCGCGCCGGCCTGCGCTACACCCGCGCCAGCCCCGAGCTGCATACGGTGCTGCTGCGTGCGGCGGTGTTCTTCCTGTTCGCTAGCGCCGTCTGGGCCTTGCTGCCACTGGTGGCGCGGCAGATGCTGGGCGGCACGGCCGGCTTCTACGGCCTGATGCTGGGCGCGGTCGGCGCCGGCGCCATCCTCGGCGCGGTGCTGATGCCGCGCCTGCGCCAGCGCCTCGATGTCGACGGCCTGCTGCTGCTGGCCTCGCTGCTGGCGGCCGCCGTGATGGCGGCCCTGGTGGCCGCGCCGCCGCGCTGGGCCGCCGTCGTGCTGATGCTGCTGCTCGGCCTGGGCTGGATCATCGCGCTGACCACGCTCAACGGTGTGGCCCAGGCCATCCTGCCGAACTGGGTGCGGGGCCGCGGCCTGGCGGTCTATCTGACCGTGTTCAACGGCGCGATGGCGGCCGGCAGCCTGGGCTGGGGCTTGATCGCTCAGCAGATTGGCGTGCCGGCCACCTTGGCCGCTGGCGCCGCAGGCCTGACCGTGGTCGCGCTGATCTTCCACCGGCTCAAGCTGCCCGCCGGCGAGGCCGATCTGCAGCCCGCCAATCATTGGCCCGAGCCGCTGCTGGCCGAGCCGGTCGCTGATGATCGCGGGCCGGTAATGATTCAGATCGAGTACCGCGTTCGCCGCGAAGACCGCGAGGCCTTCCTGCTCGCGCTCAAGCGCCTGGCCATCGAGCGCCGACGCGACGGTGCCTATGCCTGGGGCATCACCGAGCACACGGCCGAGCCGGAGCGGCTGATGGAGTGGTTTCTGGTCGAGTCCTGGGCCGAGCATCTGCGCCAGCACCAGCGCGTCTCGCAGGCCGATGCCGATCTGCAGGGCGAGGCGCTGAAGTTCCATATCGGCCCGGAGCGGCCAGCCGTGCATCACTTCCTGGCGCTGTGAGCCGGACGGCGGATCCCGCATCGAATGGAGGACGGGTTTGCGTCGCGCTCCCCGACGAGGCAGGATTCCGGCATCGCCGCCACAGGAGCCGACCATGCCGGAATCCGACAAGCCCGCCACGCCCAGCCTGGACGAGCGGCTCAAGTCCCTGGGTCTGGTGCTGGGTCTGATCTCGACCGGCCTGGGCGTCTTCGTCGCGGTAAAGACGAATTTCATCGCGACGGTGACCAGCGAGATCGACACCCAGGTCAAGGAGGCCAGGAACCGCTCGACCCTGCTGGAGGCGGAGCTGCGCCAGCTGGAGTTGAAGAACAAGGCTTTCGAGAACTCGGTGCGGCTGGTGGCCGAGTGGCAGGTGCTGACCGCCAACGACTTTGCCCGTGGCATGGACGACGGCCTGCTGAACCTGGTCTGGCTGGACGATCAGCAGGAGCAGCAGATGCGCGACGCCGCCAAGGCCTGGAAGGCCCACTATCACCTGATGAGCCGGGCGGCCGATCAGAGTCTGCTGCTGCGCCAGGTCGTCTGCCTGCGCCTGATGAATGTCGGCAACACCCCGGCCACCGAGCTGCGCTTGCTGGCCCATCAGCGCGATTTCGATGCGCAGCGCGGCGGCCAGGGCGGGCTCTACAGCGCGATGACGGCCAGCTTCCAGGGTGAGCCCAAACCCCATGGCCTGGGTCAGCTGATGGAGCCGGCGCAGCAGTCGCAGCGCCTGAGCAACGAGATCCTGATCCCCGTGGCCCATGTGGTGGGAAGCCAGCGCTATGTCGGTCGGCTGATCCTGCCGGTGCGCCTGCTCTGGAAGGATCCGCGTCAGCAGCGCGAAGGCCAGATGGAGATACGGATCGATGATCCGCGGCTGGCCAACAAGCTCAGGAGCGGGGACCTGGGCCAGACCTCGAAATGAGGGCGCCGCCGCTGTTCAACCGGCGTTGATACGCAGCCAGGTCGTCTTCAGCTCGGTGTACTTGTCAAAGGCGTGCAGCGACTTGTCGCGGCCATTGCCGCTTTGCTTGTAGCCGCCGAAGGGCACGGTGATGTCGTCTTCGTCGTACTGGTTGACATGCACGGTGCCGGCCTTCAGCGCGCGGGCGACGCGGTGGGCGCGGTCGATGTGCGAGCTCCAGACGCTGGCCTGCAGGCCGTAGGCGCTGGCATTGGCCTGGGCCACGGCATCGGCCTCGTCCTTGAAGCGCAGCACGCTCATCACCGGGCCGAAGATCTCCTCGCGGGCGATCTTCATCTCATTGGTGGCGCCGTCGAACACGGTGGGTTCGACATAGAAGCCGCCGCTGTCGCTGCGCGCCTGGCGGCCGCCGACGATGGCGCGGGCTCCTTCCGATGTGCCGGACTCGATATAGCCCAGCACGGTCTTCAGCTGTGTTTCGTCGACGATGGCGCCCATCACGGTGCCGGCGTCCAGCGGGTCGCCGGGCTGGTATCTGGGCGCTTGCGCCGCGACCAGCTCGACAAACTGATCGGCGATGCTCTCGTGCACCAACACGCGCGAGGGCGCATTGCAGCTCTCGCCCTGGTTGAAGAACATCGCGCCGGCCACGGTCTTGGCGGCGCGGGTGATGTCGTCGAAATCGGGGAAGACGATGAAGGCCGACTTGCCGCCCAGCTCGTTGTAGACCCGCTTCAGGTTCGAGCGGCCGGCGTACTCCAGCATCTTGCGGCCGACCCGGGTCGAGCCGGTGAAGCCCACCGCGTCGACCTCCATATGCAGGGCCAGCGCCTCGCCGGCCTCATGGCCGTAGCCGGGCACGACGTTGAGCACCCCCTCGGGCAGGCCGGCGGCCAGCGCGAGCTCGGCCAGGCGCAGCGCGGTCAGCGGCGACTTTTCGCTGGGCTTGAGCACCACCGAATTGCCGGCCGCCAAGGCCGGCCCCAGCTTCCAGGCCGCCATGATCATCGGGTAGTTCCAGGGCACGATGGCGCCGATCACGCCCATGGCCTCGCGCTGTATCAGCGCCAGCGCGTTGGGCCCGGTCGGCGCGATCTCGTCATAGACCTTGTCGATGGCCTCGGCATACCAGGCGATGCAGCGCGCGGCGGCCGGCACATCGACCGTCAGGGCGTACTGGATCGGTTTGCCCATGTCCAGCGTCTCCAGCAGGGCCAGCTCGTCGCGGGCCGCCAGGATCGCATCGGCGAAACGCAAGAGCACCTTTTTGCGCGCGGCCGGCGGCCGGGCGGACCAGCGGCCATCATCGAAGGCGGCGCGGGCGCTGGCGACGGCGGCGGCTATATCGGCCGCCTGGCCGCGCGCGATGGCGCCCAGCAACCGGCCGTCGATCGGCGAATGCTTGGCGAAGGTCTCGCCGCTGGCGCTGGCGACGCGCTGGCCGGCGATGAAGGCGCGGCCGTCGGCCTGCAGGCTGGCGGCACGGGCGTGCCAGTCGGTGCGGGAAGTCTGAGTCATGGTGTTGAGCCTGGGGCTGTGCGACAGCCGACATCATGGCCTATTCGTCGGCCGCTGTTTGCTGCATGCGGGACAGATGTTCGATCACGCGCTGGGCATAGGCCGCGCCGTCGGCGCCCAGCTGCTCCAGCGGCAGGGCCGGCGCGAACAGCCGGGCGGCCAGCGCGGCGGCCGTGCTGCCGGCAATCTCGACAGGCTCGGCCGAGTCCGGCAGGCCCTGGGCCCGCAGCCAGGGGCGCCGCAGGTCACGGGCCAGCGCCTGGGCGGCCGCCGGTTCGCTGGCCTGCAGGACCAGCAGGCGTTCGGCCACGGCCTCGGCCAGCTCGGGGTAGAAGCTCACCGTGTAGGCATCGGGCGGCTCAGGGCTGACCTGGAACAGATAGGCCGCCTGCAAGGCCTGTGCATAGTGCTGGCGCGCCGCATCGAGCTCGCCGCCCTGCAGCTCGACATCGCCCAGCGCGCGCTGCAGCAGGGCCACGACCTCGGGGTCCTGCTCGCGCTCGGCCAGGCGCAGCGCCTGCTCGCACAAGGGCCGGGCCAGTGCCGGCTGGCCGCGCTGGATCTGCATATCGGCCAGGTGGTAGAGGACCCAGGCCTGGGTCCACTCGTCGCCGATCTCGACAAACAGGGCCAGTGCGTCGCGGTAGCGGGTCTCGGCGGCGGAGAAATCCTGTCGGCCAAAGCGCGCCGCCTCGGCCAGGAAGACGCTCGTGAGACCTCGCACGACGCAGGCATCGGGCTTGTCGCCGTCGGGCGGTGCGGCGTCGAGCTGGGCGCGCCGGCGGATCTCGCCCAGCGTGGCCTCGACGTCCGGCCAGAAGCCCTGGCTGCGCTCGACCGTCTCCTTGGGATAGGCCAGCTTGAAGCGGCGCAACAGGTCCAGCCCCTCGAGCAGCTGGTTGATGCGCTCGCCGCTCTGCGCCTGCAGCAGCGCGCCGCTGCCGGCCTCGGGCGCGGACAGGCTCAGGCGGTGGGCCCATTCATTGAGCAACTGGTCGCAGAAGTCGAAGCCCTCGTCGGTGAAGCAGCTCCACCACCAGAACGCGGTCAGCCAGACACGCAGAAAGGCCATCGTCGCGTCGCGGCTGTAGCCGGCCTGGGCGAAGTGGTAAAGCCAGTTGTCCTGCGATTCGCGCCAGTCGGGGTTCTCGTAGCGGTACAGGCCCAGGTAGTGGCTGCGTTTCTGGTACTGCTCCTCGATGGCTTTCAGCTGGGCCAGGTAGTAGTAGGCGGCGCGGGTGTTCAGCAGCTGCAGCCGCTCCGTCGGCAGCTTGCTGCGCAGGTATTCGGCGATCACCCGGTGCATCGTGTAGCGCGGCTCGCCGCCGGGCCGGGCCGCCGCGCGCCGCTCCAGCATGCCGGCCTGGACCAGCTGGCGCAGCAGCACCGGCCTGACCTCGGCGACGCTCAGCGCCAGCGATTCGTCGAACCAGATCGGATCGGGCCGCAGCACCGCCAGCGCCGTGACCGCCTCGCGCAGCTGCTGGGCGTCGGTGGGTTCGCCGTTGAGCAGGCCCGAGCTGCCCAGCTGGCTGTAGCCGGCCTCGACCACCTCGGCCAGGCTGAAGCTGGCGTTCTCGGCAAACTCCATCGGTTTCTTGGCCGCGAACATGCGGCGTATATCGCTCAGCGAGGCCAGCAGATCCTGCACCGGCCGGCTCTCATCCTCGTTGTTGCGCAGCATGCGGCCCAGCAGCACCAGGGCCAGCGGCAGGCCGTCGACCCGGTCTGCCAGCATGCGCAGGGCCTCGGGCTCGGCCTCGGCGGCCTGCGGCGCCAGCGCGCGCAGCAGGCGCAGGCTCTCGTCCAGCGCCAGCTTGGGCACCACATGGACCTGGGCCCGGGGGTTCAGATCGCGCGCGACCCCGCGCTTGCGCGAAGTCAGCACCCGCGTGATGTGGGGGCCGGCCAGCATGAAGTACTGGCCCTCGGCCGAGGTCCAGACATCGTCAACGACCAGCAGCACCCGGCGCTCGCCGATACGGGCCGCGATCGCGCGGCCCAGCTCGCCATCGTTCTTGCGTTTGGCGATCGTGGCCTCATCCAGGCCGACGGCTTCGGCCCATTTGACCAGCTCGCCATGCACATCGGGCGTCTGGCCCAGATGGGCCCACAGCACGCCGTCGAAGCGGCCGCGTAGCGCCTGGTGGCGTATCAGCTCGGCCGCCACCGTGGTCTTGCCGATGCCGGGCAGGAACTCGAAGGCGAAGTCCTGCTGGCCGGCCTCGATGCCCGCCAGCACGGCGGCCACCAGCTCACTGCGGCCGACGATGGCGTGCTGGGGCAGGCGCAGCTCGGGTTCGGGAATCGCATGCGACGCGTCGCGCGCGGGCTGGCCCAGGTTCAGCGCACCCAGGCTGGCGATCTGGATCAGGTTCTCGATGCGATCGGCCGAGGTGTCGCCGCTCATGGCTTGTCGGACCCGCGCCCGATGTTCAGGGTCTGGACCGAACCGGCGTTGACGACGCTGCCTATGCTGTCGGCCCGCACATTGAACTGCTGGGCCGGGCCGGTCGCAGCCAGACCCTGCAGCAGCTCGGCCAGCTCGCGTGCGAAGGCGGGGTCCCGCTCCAGCGCGTCGCGCAGCAGCTTTTGCACCACCATCTGGTTGAGTGGGTCCTGCGGCGCGGCCTGCAGATCCTGCAACTGCTTGTGCTCGACCGGCGCGGCGGCGAAGCGGGCCTTCAGCTTGTCGAACAGCTTGCCGCCCTGATCCAGAGCGGCCTGACCGGCGCCCTCGGCGAACTTGCCGGCGGCCTTGGCCAGATAGGGGGCGAGGGCGGCGATGACGCCGGCGGCGATGGCGGCGGGGTCCATGGCTCAGCCCCCGGCCCGGAAGGCATAGGAACGCTCGGGCCGGCAGACATCGATCTGATACTCGCTCATGAACTCCTCGCGGCCGCGGCGCTGTGCCTCGCGGTGCTCGGGATGCTCGCGCCAGGCCCGCAGCGTGTCGGCATCGGCGAATTCGACCAGGGTCAGCGTTTCGCCATCGGCGGCCGCGAAGTCCTTGTAGGAGAGAAAGCCCGGCATCGTGCTGGCCACCTCATACATCCGCTGCCCCAGCGGCTCCAGCGCGGCCATATCGGCATCGGCGCGCAGCCGTGAACGGAACACCACCACCAGTTTCTCGGTCGCAGTCATCATCATGGCGCACTCCTCGGAGAAGGCGCGGCCAGTCTACTGCGCACGGCGGCGCCCTACATCCCCCCAGCTTTCGAGCCTCAGAGCCAGCCGCGCCGGCTCACATCGTCCAGGGTCAGGTCCAGGCAGCGCCGAATCAGGCCCAGCATCTCGTCGATCTGCGCCAGCGTCGTCACCAGCGGCGGCGCGACGATCATGCGGTCGCCGACCGCGCGCATGATCAGGCCGTTGCCGAAGCAGTGGGCCCGGCAAAGCATGCCCACGCCCAGCTCGGGCGCGAAGGTCTGCAGCGTGGTCTTGTTCCTGACCAGCTGCAGCGCGCCCATCAGGCCGCAGCTCTGCGCCTCACCGACCAGCGGGTGCTGCTCGGCCAGCTTGGCAAACTGCGCGGCAAGATAGGGGCCAGTGCTGGCCTGCACATGCTTGACCAGATTGAGCTGACGCAGCAACCGGATATTGGCCACCGCCACCGCGCAGGCAGTCGGGTGGCCCGAGTAGGTGAAGCCATGCTCGAACTCGCCGCCCTGTTCGATCAGAACCCGCGCGATCCGCTCGCCCACCATCACGCCGCCCAGCGGGATATAGCCCGAGGTCACGCCCTTGGCGAAGGTCATCAGATCGGGCTTGAAGCCCTGGGTCTCGCAGCCGAACCAGGCGCCGGTGCGACCGAAGCCGCAGATCACCTCGTCGCTGACCAGGAGCACGCCGTATTGGTCGCAGATGCGCTGGATCTCCGGCCAGTAGCTGGCCGGCGGCACGATCACGCCGCCGGCGCCCTGGACCGGCTCGCCGATGAAGGCGGCGACGTTCTCCGGGCCCTGCTCCAGCAGCTTGGCCTCCAGCCAGCGCGCGGCGCTGAGGCCAAAATCCTCGCGGCTTTGCTCGCGGCCCAGCGCGAACCAGTGCGGCTGATCGATATGCGCGATGCCCGGTATCGGCAGCCCGCCTTGAGCATGCATGCCGCTCATGCCGCCCAGCGAGGCACCGGCCATCGTCGAGCCGTGATAGCCGTTGATGCGGCCGATCACGGTCTGGCGCTGCGGCTGGCCCAGGATGTCCCAGTAGCGCCGCACCATGCGCAGCACCGTGTCATTGCCCTCCGAACCCGAGCCGGTGAAGAACACATGCTGGAACTGTGGTGGCGTGACCTCGGCCAGCAGCTCGGCCAGCTCGATGGCGGGCGGCGTGGCCGTCTGGAAGAAGGCGTTGTAGAAGGGCAGCTCCTTCATCTGGCGCGCTGCGGCATCGATCAGCGACTGCTGGCCGTAGCCGACATTGACGCACCACAGACCGCTCATCGCGTCGAGGATCTTGTGGCCCTCGCTGTCCCACAGATAAATGTTGTCGGCCCGCTCGATGATGCGCGAGCCCTTGGCGGCCAGGCCCTTGAAGTCGGTGAAGGGGTGGAGGAAATGCGCGGCGTCGGCGCGCTGCCATTCGCCGGTGCTGCGGCGCTCGATCAGCGCTGCCTGTTGCTGGATCTGGCTCATCGCGGATTCTCCTCAGACATGCAGCAGCAGGTGTTCGCGCTCCCAGGGCGAGATCACCTTCATGAACTCGGCATACTCGATCTCCTTGATCTCCGAATAGACGGTGATGAAGGACTCGCCGAGCACGGCAGCCAGCTCCTTGTCGGCGCGCAGCAGGGCCAGCGCCTCGCCCAGGCTGCGCGGCAACTGGTAGTCGCCCAGATAGGCATCGCCCTTGCATTCGGCGGTCGGCTCGATGCGGTTCTTGATGCCCAGATAGCCGCAGGCCAGGGTCGCGGCATGGGCCACATAGGGGTTGGCATCGGCGCCGATCACGCGGTTCTCGACGCGCCGCGCGGCCGGCGGCGCCAACGGTGCGCGGATGCCGACGGTGCGGTTGTCGGTGCCCCACTGGATATTGATCGGCGCGGCGGTGTGGCGGGCCAGGCGGCGGTAGCTGTTGACATAGGGGGCGAACAGCGCCATCGCGGCCGGGATGTGTTTTTGCAGGCCGCCGATGTACCAGAAGAACTCGCGGCTGGGCGTGCCGTCCTCGTTGCTGAACAGATTGCGGCCGCTGCGCTTGTCGACCAGGCTCTGATGCACATGCATCGCGCTGCCCGGTTCGCCGGCGATGGGCTTGGCCATGAAGGTGGCGAACATATCGTGGCGCAGCGCCGCCTCGCGCACCGTGCGTTTGAAGAAGAAGACCTCGTCGGCCAGGCCCAGCGGATGGCCGTGAAAGAAGTTGATCTCCATCTGGCCGGCGCCGATCTCGTGGATCAGGGTGTCGACATTGAGCTGCATCTTCTCGCAGTAGTCGTAGACATCCTCGAACAGCGGGTCGAACTCGTTGACCGCGTCGATCGAATAGGCCTGACGCGAGGTTTCGGCGCGGCCGCTGCGGCCCACCGGCGGTTTCAGCGGCATGTCGGGATCGCTGTTGCGAGCCACCAGATAGAACTCCAGCTCGGGCGCGACCACCGGCTCCCAGCCCTCGTCGTCGAACAGGCCGCAGACCCTGCGCAGCACCGAGCGCGGCGCGAAGGGCACGAGCTGGCCGTGGCGGTCGAAGCAGTCGTGGATGATTTGCGCGGTCGGGTCGCTGGCCCAGGGCACGAGACGGGCGGTGGTGGGGTCGGCGCGCAGATGCATGTCCCGGTCGTTCGGGCTGATCACATCGTAGTACGGACCTTCCTCGGGGAACTCGCCGGTGACACCCATTGCGACCACGGCCTCGGGCAGGCGCATGCCGCGATCCTCGGTGAACTTCTCGCGCGGCAGGATCTTGCCGCGCGCCACGCCGGTCAGATCGGGCACCAGGCACTCGATCTCGGTGACCCCGTGCTCGCGGAACCATTGCTCCAGCTCGCTGAATGTGAACTTGTCTCGTACCACCATGCTGCACCTCCTCGGTTGATGGGATCGGATGTCCGGCGGGCGGGGCTCCTAGGTCCGCCAGTTACTGACTTTGTTGCCTTGGTAATCGCGACAGGCTTGTCCGAAGGCCTGCAGCAGACGTTGGGAAATCGGGTTGCTGTGCGCCAGCCACTCCGGATGCCATTGCACGCACAGCGAGAAACCCGGCGCATCGGCCACCGTGAAGGCCTCGACGAGGCCGTCCTCGGCCAGGGCCTCGACGCGCAGGCCCGGCGCCAGGCGCTTGATGCCCTGGCCATGCAGCGAGTTGACCTCGATGGGCGCGCTCGAACCCAGGATCGCGGCCAGCTGGCCGCCGGGCAGGACCTGGACCGGGTGGGCGCTGGCGTACTGGATCTCGGGCGGCTGGCCCTTGACGGCGCGATGGTCCCGCAGCCCCGGCTGCTCCTGCACGGCCTGGTGCAGGCTGCCGCCCAGCGCCACATTGGCCTCCTGGAAACCGCGGCAGATGCCCAGCAGCGGCAGACCCAGGGCCAGGGCCTTGGGGATCAGCGGCAGGGTCCAGGCATCGCGCAGCGGATCCAGCGGCAGGCTCTGGTCGTGCACGGTCTCGCCGAAATGGCTGGGGTGGACATTGCTCTGCGAGCCGGTCAGCAGCAGGCCGTCGGCCAGGGCCAGCAGCTCGTCCAGCTCGTCGGGCGTGCTGGCCGGCACGATCAGCGGCAGGCAGCCGGCCAGGCGCACCGCGTCGATGTATTTCTTGCCGGCCATCTGGAAGGGATGCTCGCCCATCATGCGGTTGCAGGCCGGCACCAGCACCACGGGCTTACGGGAAGACAAGGTCATAAACGCAAAGGGCCACCGAAGTGACCCCATCATGCCTGTGTTTCAGGCGGCCCGTTTCAAGGCGCCGCGCAAGGTGTCGACGATCTGGTCGATATGGCTGCGCTCGATGATCAGCGGCGGCGACAGCGCGATGGTGTCGCCGGTCGTGCGTATCAGCAGGCCCTTCTCATAGCAGTCCAGGAAGATGTTGAAGGCGCGCTTGGCCGGCTCGCCCGGCAGGGGCGCCAGCTCGATGCCGCCGACCAGGCCGATATTGCGGATGTCGATCACATGGGGCTCGTTCCTCAGCGCATGCAGGCTCTCGGCGAAATAGCCCTGCAGCTCGGCCGCACGGGTCAGCAGGCCCTCGTCGGCATAGGTGTCCAGCGTGCCCAGCGCGGCGGCGCAGGCCAGCGGATGGGCCGAGTAGGTGTAGCCGTGGAAGAACTCGATCAGGTGTTCGGGCCCGTTCATGAAGGCGTCGTGGATGCCTTGCTTGGCGAACACCGCGCCCATCGGCACGCAGCCATTGGTCAAGCCCTTGGCCACCGTCATCAGGTCCGGTGTGACGCCGAAGGTCTGGGCGCCGAAGGGATTGCCGGTACGGCCGAAGCCGGTGATGACCTCGTCGAAGATCAAGAGGATGCCGTGCTTGTCGCAGATCTCGCGCAGGCGCTGCAGATAGCCCTGCGGCGGGATCAGCACCCCGGTGGAGCCGGCGACCGGCTCGACGATGACGGCAGCGATGGTGCTGGCATCATGCAGCGCGATCAGGCGCTCGAGATCGTCGGCGAACTCGGCGCCATGGGCCGGTTGGCCGAGCGAGAAGGCATTGCGCGCATGGTCATGGGTGTGGCGGATATGGTCGACGCCGCTGAGCAGGGTGCCGAACATCTTGCGGTTGGCCACCATGCCGCCGACCGAGATGCCGCCGAAATTGACGCCGTGATAGCCGCGCTCGCGGCCGATCAAGCGGGTGCGCGCGCCCTCGCCACGCACGCGGTGGTAGGCAATGGCCATCTTCAGCGCGGTTTCGACCGACTCCGAACCCGAGTTCGTGAAGAACACCTTGTTGAGCCCGGCCGGGGTCAGCGCGGCCAGCCGTTCGGCCAGCTCGAAGGCCTTGGGGTGGGCCATCTGGAAGGGCGGGGCGAAGTCCAGCTCGGCCGCCTGCTGCTGGATGGCCTGGACGATCTTGGGTCGGTTGTGGCCGGCGTTGACGCACCACAGGCCGGCAATGCCGTCCAGGATCTGGCGGCCCTTGTCGTCCGTGAAATACATACCGTCGGCACGGGTCAGCAGGCGCGGCGCCTTCTTGAACTGGCGGTTCGCGGTGAACGGCATCCAGTAGGCGTCCATCGCGGGATGGGGGGTGTGGTCAGACATGGCAGGGCTCCTTGAATGCCGACCAGTCTAGACAGGGATGCGCGCAATATGCAGGCGCAATGGCCTGGCGTTAACCCGTGTTTTTGCATCTTCGTGCGATCATCTGCCAATCAAACCGCAGGAAATTCGAACGATGGGCTCAGAAGTGCAACTGGATGCGATTGACCGTGCCATCCTCAGGGAGCTGCAGCAGGATGGCCGGCGCTCCAATGTGGAGCTGGCGCAGCGGGTGCACCTGTCGCCGTCGGCCTGTCTGCGCCGGGTCAAACAGCTGGAGGACGCGGGAGTGATTGCCGGCTATGTGGCCCTGGTCAACCCGAAGGCGGTGGGCAAGCCCGGCACCAGCTACACCATCATCAATCTGGAGCGCATGACGCCGCAGGCGCTGGGTGCCTTCGAGCAGGCGGTGCGCGATGTGCCGGAGATCCTCGACTGCTTCTATGTGGCCGGCACGAATGACTATCTCTTGCGCTTTGCCTACAAGGATGCCGAAGATCTGGAGCGCCTGCACAGCGATGTGCTGATGCATCTGCCCGGGGTGGCGCGCTCGAACTCGATGCTGGTGCTGCGAACCGTCAAGAAGACGACGGCGTTCGAACTCTAGCGGGCACGGCGCCCGGTCGAACTGCCCAGTCGATCAGGCGCCCAGCAGGGCCAGCAGCGAGGTGGCGCCGAACAGGGCCAGCAGCGCAGCGAAAGCATAGGTCTCGATGCGGCCGCTGGACGCGCTGGCGGAATCGGCCAGCAGATAGGCGTTGTTGTGGCTCAGCGAAATATTAGCGTTGGTCATGATTTGAGTCTCCGTTGCCATTCAAATGAATGACTTCGGGAGCGATTCTGGCATGACTAAGTGAAAACCCTGTGAAAAACCTAAGGGTTTTCGCTAATAAACACCGATTCCCGGGTCCGCAGCAGGGGCAGCAGCTGGATGGCCAACATGCTGGCCAGGATCAGGCCGCAGCCCAGCAGGCCGGCCTCACCCAGCCGATCGCCCATCAGCAGATAGCCGAACAGCGCCGCGAACAGGGTTTCGGAGGACAGGATGATGGCGGCATCGGCCGCATGGGCATAGCGCTGGGCCACCACCTGGGCGGTGAAGGCCACGCCCACCGACAGCACGCCGGTATAGGCAATCGGCAGCGACGCCGCCTGCAGGCCGGCCCAGCTGAGCGGCTCGAACAGCAGGGCCCAGGCCAGCGACAGCAGGCCGCAGACCAGGAACTGCCCGCCCGCCACCAGAAAGGGCGCGTTCATCCGGTCGGCCACCCGGCCGACCAGCAACACATGCAGGGCCCAGGGCAGGGCGGAGGCGATGATCCAGCTGTCCCCCAGACTGACCTGCAGCGTGTGAGCGCCGGACAGCAAAAAGGCGCCCACCAGGCAGGCCAGCGCACCGGGCCAGACTGACCAGTGCGGCAGCTGGCGCAGCAGCAGCCAGCCGAGCACCGGCACCAGAGGCACATACAGCGCCGTCAGGAAGCCGGCATTGGTGACCGTGGTACTGACGATGCCGATCTGCTGCATCGCCGCGCCCAGCAGCAGTAGGCTGCCCAGGCCGGCTATCTTCAGCCCGTCGACCGGCTGCAGCGCGCGGCTCTGCCGCTGCAGACCCTGCCACTCGCGCCAGGCCAGCGGGGCCACGACCAGGGCACCGATCAGAAAGCGCACGCCGGTGAAGGCCATAGGCCCGACATCGGCCATGCCATGGCTTTGCGCGACAAAGGCCGAGCCCCAGATCAGGGCGATGAGAACGAGCAGGAAATTGGCTTGGACGCGGGACACAGACGGCGGGCGCAAAAATGAGCAAGGGCGGGATGATAAGTCCCGCCCTTGCTTCTCGATCACAGACAAGGCGTTGGCCGCGCCGCGCCGAGAACGACTTGCGCCCCCTTGGGGGGCGTTCGCGTACTCGCGGGCGGGGGCGCTATTTACTCGTCACGGCCACCGAAGATGCCCAGCAGGGCCAGCAGCGACTGGAACACGTTGTAGATGCTCAGGTAGACGCCCAAGGTGGCGGTGATGTAGTTGGTTTCCAGGCCGTCCTGCACACGCTTCAGGTCATACAGGATGAAGGCCGAGAAGATGCCGATCGCCAGCACCGACAGCGTGATCATCAAGGCGCTGGACTGCAGGAAGATGTTGGCGATGCCGGCCACCAGCAACATGATCATGCCGATGAAGAGGAACTTGCCCATCGAGCTCAGATCGCGCTTGATCACCGAGGACAGCGAGGCCATGCCGAGGAAGATCGCACCGGTGCCGGCGAAGGCCGTCATGATCAGGCTGGCGCCATTGGCCAGGCCCAGCACCGTGCCGACCAGGCGCGACAGCATCACGCCCATGAAGAAGGTGAAGGCCAGCAGCATCGGCACGCCGGCGGCCGAGTTCTTGGTCTTCTCGATCGCGTACATGAAGCCGAAGGCGCCGGCCATGAAGACGATCAGGCTGACCATCGGCGACATCGCGCGGGCGATGCCGGTGCTGACGCCCAGCCAGGCGCCCAGCACGGTGGGCACCATGGACAGGGCCAGCAGCCAGTAGGTGTTGCGCAGCACGCGGTTGCGTTCGACGCTGACGGCCGTGCCGCCGGTGGCGGTGGCGTAGTGGTTCAGGTTTTGGTTCATGACAGCTCCTTGGAGTGGGAATGAGAGACGGATTCGGACTTGGCCAGCGCCTGGCGCTTGCTGCGGGCCCGGATGTTCAGGGCTTCGACCGCCAGCGAGAAGCACATCGCGGCGTAGATATAGCCCTTGGGAATTTCTTGATCGAAGGCCTCGGCGGTCAGCGCCATGCCCACCATCACGAGGAAGGCCAGGGCCAGCACCTTGACCGAGGGGTGACGGTCGACGAAGTCGCCGATCGGCTTGGCGGCGACCAGCATCACGCCGACCGAGGTCACGACGGCGGCCACCATCACGCCGATCTGGTCGACCATGCCGACCGCGGTGATCACCGAGTCCAGCGAGAACACGATGTCGATGATGGCGATCTGGCCGATGATGGCCCAGAACAGGCGCTGGCCGGCGGCCTTCATCTCGGCCGTTTCGGTGACCGGCGGGCCGTCCTGCTCATGCGCCTCGACCTCGACAAAGATCTCGTGCGAGGCCTTGTAGAGCAGGAACAGGCCACCGAACAGCAGCACCAGGTCGCGCCCGCTGATGCCTTGCCCCAGCACCGTGAACAGATCGGCCGTCAGCCCCATCACCCAGCTCAGCGTGAACAGCAAAGCCAGGCGTGACACCATCGCAAAGCCCAGGCCCAGGCGGCGTGCCTTGTCGCGCAGATGCGGCGGCAGGCGGCCGACCAGGATGGAGATGAAGATGATGTTGTCGATGCCCAGGACGATTTCCAGGGCGGTCAGCATCGCGAAGGCGATCCAGATATTGGGGTCGAGAAGAAAGTCCATGGCCGGTAGGTCCGATGGCGGCCAGCTTCAGGGGCTGGTCGCGCCGAGTTAGTTCAAGAACGAGAGAAGAGGCAAAGGCGCGGAGAAGCCACGCCTGGGGCGCCGTGCGGGGCGCTCAGGCGTGCAGGGCAGCCGCGCGGGGAGGCCGTTGCGGGCCCTTCAGATAGGGCGGCGGCATCACGGCCGCATTCAAACTTGGCGGTGCCATAGCGGCGCGCTCGTCGGATCGAAGCGGGCGAGGGGCGTCGAACAGCTCGGGGATCTCCAGCGGGCCGTCCATGGGCAGATGCTCGGCGAGCACGCCTGAGGGGGCGTCCTGGCCCTGCAGCTCCAGACTGTCGCAGTGCGCTTGCTGGCCGCTCATCGGCGCTTGCACCTGTCCCGACGCGGGCGCAAGTGCAAGGACGAGCATCACAGCGGTGAGGATGGCAAGAATCCAGCGAGGCATACAGGCGCTAGTGTACTTGCCCGTGACTAGGATTGCAGATAGGCCAGCTCTTCCGCGCTGAAGCCCGCCGCATGGCGGGCCACCAGATTGAAGGGCGGGCGCAGCCGGGGCGCCTCGTACTGGCGGACCAGATCGGGATAGAGGGCCACCGGGTCGAGGCCGCGCTCGCGGCACAGCTGGCGATACCAGCGGTTGCCGATCTCGACATGGCCGATCTCGTCGCGCAGGATGATGTCCAGGATCTCGACCGCGCGGCTGTCACCGGCGCGGGCCAGCTTGGCCTGCAGCGGCGGCGTGGCGTCCAGGCCGCGCGCTTCCAGCGTGCGCGGCACCAGGGCCATGCGGGCCAGCACATCGCCGGCGGTGCGCTCGGCCATGGTCCACAGGCCGTCATGGGCGTCGAAGTCGCCGTACTGCCGGCCGAGGCCTTGCAGATGCTCGTGCAGCAGCGTGAAATGCAGGGCCTCCTCGGCCGCGACCTTGAGCCAGTCCAGATAGAAGTCGCGCGGCATGCCGGCAAAGCGCCAGACCGCGTCCAGCGCCAGATTGATGGCGTTGAACTCGATATGGGCGATCGCGTGCACGAGCGCGGCGCGGCCTTCGATCGTGAAGGGCGAGCGTTTGGGCACTTGCAGCGTCGGCACCAGCTGCGGGCGCTCGGGACGGCCCGGCAGACCGTCCGGCCGGGTGAATGCCTGGGCCCTGTCCAGCGGAAGGTCGGCCTGGGCAGCGTCGTAGAGCGCGCGTGCGGCTGTCGCTTTTTGCGCCGGATCGGCGATACACAAGACCTTCAGGGCACGGCTACGGGCTTCCATTCTTACAATTATCGCTTTGCGCCCAGAAGGGAAGAGCGATGGCCATCTATGAGCTGGGCGAGCACAAGCCCGATATTGCCGACTCGGCCTGGGTGGCCGACAGCGCCCAGGTGATCGGCCGGGTCACGCTGGCCGAGGACTGCAGCGTGTGGTTCAACGCCGTCTTGCGCGGCGACAGCGACACGCTGAGCCTAGGCCGGGGCACGAATATCCAGGACGGCTCGGTGCTGCATGCCGACACCGGCTTCCCGCTGCAGCTGGGCGAGAACGTCACCGTTGGCCACCAGGTCATGCTGCATGGCTGCACGGTGGGTGAGAACTCGCTGATCGGCATTGGTGCGGTGGTGCTCAATGGGGCGAAGATCGGCAAGAACTCGCTGGTCGGCGCCGGCGCGCTGGTGACCGAGGGCAAGGAATTCCCGGACGGGGTGCTGATCGTCGGCAGCCCGGCCAAGGTGATGCGCGAGCTGAGCCCGGCCCAGATCGAAGGTTTAAAAGCCAGCGCCCGCCACTACATAGACAACTCCCGGCGCTATTCGACGGGTTTGAAAAAGATCAAGTGATGAGTGAACTGCATAAATTCCTGTTCGAAGGCTTGCCGGTGCGCGGCATGCTGGTGCGCCTGACCGGCAGCTGGCAAGAGGTGCTCAAGCGCCGCGAGACGGTCGGTGCCCATCCGCCCGAGCTGCGCTCGCTGCTGGGCGAGATGGCGGCTGCCGGCGTGCTGATGCAGTCCAATATCAAGTTCAACGGCGCCCTGGTGCTGCAGGTCTTCGGCGACGGCCCGGTCAAGCTGGCCGTGGCCGAGGTGCAGCCGGATCTGAGTTTCCGCGCCACCGCCAAGCTGGTCGGCGAGGTGCCGGAGGGTGCCAAGCTGGAGGCGATGCTGAATGTGCACGGCAAGGGCCGCTGCGCGATCACGCTGGATCCCAAGGACAAGTTCCCCGGCCAGCAGCCCTACCAGGGCGTCGTGCCCCTGCATGGCGACCAGCGCGAGCCACTGCAGCAGCTGTCCGAGGTGCTGGAGCACTACATGCTGCAGTCCGAGCAGCTGGACACCAAGCTGGTGCTGGCGGCCAATGACCAGATCGCCGCCGGCCTGCTGATCCAGCGCCTGCCGGTGCAGGGCGAGGGCAATCTGGCCGGCGCGAAGAACGAAGACGATATCGGCCTGTCCGATGCCTACAACCGCATCAGCATCCTGGCCGCGACCCTGACCAGTGAGGAGCTGCTGACCCTGGATGCCGACACGATCTTGCGCCGGCTGTTCTGGGAGGAAACGGTGCGACGCTTCGAGCCGCAGACTCCGAGCTTTGCCTGCAGCTGCTCACGCGAGCGGGTGGGCTCGATGCTGAAGAGCCTGGGACGCGAGGAGATCGACTCGGTGGTGGCCGAGCGCGGCCATGTCGAGGTCGGTTGCGAGTTCTGCGGCCTGCAGTACCACTACGACGCGGTCGATGTGGCCGAGCTCTTCACCGTCGGCCATCAGGCCCAGCCGAGCTCGGGCACCTTGCAGTAAGGGGGTTCAGTTCAGGCGCTGGACCCGGTCCAGCGCGCTGGGCGTGATATTGGGCTGGGTGCTCAGATAGCGCTCCAGCGCGTCCACATCCATCACGCCGGTGCGGGCGTTCTTGCCCTCGGTCAGCACGCGAAAGCCATCGCCGCCGCTGGCAATGAAGCTGTTGACGGTGACGCGGTAGCCGGTCTGCGGGTCCAGGGTCTGGCCATTGAGCTTGATGCTCTCGGCCGGCACGCGCGAGCCCAGCGGCTTCTTCGCATCCCAGCTGTAGCTGAAGCCCTTGGAGACCTGCAGGAAGGCGCCGCGCACATCCTCGCTGCGCCATTGCTGCTCCAGCAGGCGGTGGATCTGCGCGCCGGTCAGCGTCAGCGTGACCAGATTGTTGTAGAAGGGCTGGACCGCAAAGGCGTCGGCATAAGTGACCTCGCCGCTGGCGCTCTTGTTGAGCGCGGCACGCACGCCGCCGGCGTTCATCAGCGCGATCACCGCGCCGCCCTCGCTGGCGCCGGACGTCGCGGCCAGCTGGGCGTCGGCGATCAACTGGCCCATCGGCATCGCACCGGCCGGGCTGGCCTCGCGCGAGATGCTGTCGCTGATGCGGCCGACGACGCGCTTGGCCAGCGGCTCGGCCAGCTTCTCGTAGGCGGCGATCAGCTGGGTCTGGGCCGGGTCCTTGGCATAACGCTCGGTGCGCACGATCACATTGTTGGCGCTGGCGCTGATGACGTCGCGGCTCTTCGGGTCGAGCTGCAGATCGATCTCGGTGACGATGGTGCCGTACTTGTCACCGCTGGTCACCAGGCGGCCATCGATATTGCACTGGTAGGCGCGGTGGGTATGGCCGCTGACGACCAGGTCGACCGCCTTGTCCAGCTTCTTGACGATGTCGACGATGGGGCCGGAGATGCCGGGGCATTCGTTGTAGTCACCGGTCGGGAAGCCGCCCTCATGGATCAGCAGGGCGATCGCCTCGATGCCCTGGGCGCGCAGCTCGGGCACCAGCTTGTTGACGGTCTCGGCCTCGTCATCGAAGCGCAGCCCGGCCACGCCGCTGGGCGTGACGATCTCGGGTGTGCCCTTCAGGGTCAGGCCGATGAAGGCCATAGGCACGCCGTTGAAGCGCTTGATGTGATAGGCCGGCAGCACGGTCTTGCCGGTCCTGGTATCCCAGGTGCTGGCGGCCAGATACTGGAACTTGGCGCCCTTGAACTGGGTCGGGCCCTTGCAGCCATGCTCGGGGTGGCAGCCGCCATACTGCTTGCGCAGCAGCTCGGCGATGCCGCCATCGAACTCATGATTGCCGACGGCCGCGACTTCCAGCCCCATCAAGCTCAGCGATTCGATCGTCGGTTCGTCATAGAACAGCGCCGACAACAGCGGGCTGCCGCCGATCAGGTCGCCGGCGGCGACGAAGATGTGGTTGGGATTCTGCTGGATCATCTGCCGGGTGGCGGTGGCCAGATGCTCGGCGCCGCCAGCCGGCACGGTGATGGTCTTGCTCGGATCGGCCGGATCCTTGATGCGGATGCCGCTGCTCGGCTTCAGATTGCCGTGGAAGTCATTGATCGCCAGCACCTTGACGGCCACCGGGCCCACCGGGCTCAGCATCGCGCAGCCCGACAGAAGCAGGGCCGAGGCCAGCAGGATGAGGGCGGAACTCTTCATCATCGGAACACTCCAGGCAAACGTTTGCAAGCAAGTGCCAAGTGTCGATGGCCGAGCTCGGCAACGTCAAGTGTCGAAACCCGGAGAACCGGCCGATTCCCGTCCTCGCGTGCGCTGCAGGCTGGCGTGCTCGCACTCCGGCACATCGCAGTCGCGGCAGATCCAGGCCTGCGAGGGCAGGGCGTCCTGGCGTGCCTGCAAGCGGGTGAACAGGCCCTGGCCGGCCTTGAGCCGCGGGCTCAGCAACGGAGTTACGGCCGTCAGCGCGGACTCCAGCCGATCCTGGCCCTGGCCGGCAATGACGGCCCAGCTCAGCTGGGACCGGATCAGCGCCTGCCGCAGCGCCGCGTCGACCGGGGCCTGCACATGGGCACCGTCGCGCTGCAGGCCGTCGGCCACCCAAGGCAGGTCCAGCGCGGTCAGCAGGGTCAGCGCACAGCGGCGCTGCGCTTCCAGGGCACCGGGCAGCAGGCTGGCGTCGTCGAACAGCAGCCGGCTGTAGACGGCCGTCATCAGCGGCGTGGTGTCGGCGATCACGACATCGTGGGTGATGCGGGCCGCATCGATCAGCTCGAGTTGGACGCGGGCAATCGCCGCCTGCTCGTCGGCGCGCGGCGTGCGCCCGGCGCGCTCGCACCAGTCGCGCAGATATTCGGGGACGAAAGTGCAGCGCAGGCCGGTGTCGGCCGCCAGCCGCAGGGCCAGGTCTTGCGCCAGGCGGCTCTTGCCGGTGCTCTCGGCGCCGACGATGGCAATGCACAGGCCTGCCATCAGGTGACTAGGCCGTGACGGCAGGCCGCAGCTGGCGCTGCCAGGCACGCCAGCCGGCCACCGACATCGGGATGAAGACCGCATACAGCAGCACGGTCAGCCAGTAACCCTTGTAGGCGAACAGGCTGACGCTGACCACATTGACCAGCACCCAGACGCTCCAGTTCTCCTGGTATTTGCGGCCCAGCAGATACTGGCCCAAGAGGCTGGCCACGGTCGGGAAGGCATCCCAATAGGGCGCGGGGGAGTCGGTCTGGCGTTGCAGGAACAGGCCCAGCAGCGGCCATGCCAGCAGCACGGCCAGCACCGCCAGCCAGCGCCCGCGCGGGCTCAGCAGGCGCACCCGCAAGGCCTGACCCCGCTCGTCCTTGCCGCGCAGCCATTGCCACCAGCCCCAGATCGCCAGGCTGGCAAAGACCAGCTGCAAGCTCGCCTCGCCATACAGCTTGCCGCTCCAGAACAGCAGGAAGTAGAGCAGGGAGCTCAAGAGAGCCAGCGGCCAGGCCAGCACATGGACGCGCATATTGCACACCACCATCCAGACCGCCAGCACAAAGGCCAGGATCTCGGTCCAGGTGATCGGGCTGCCGAAGGCCTCGAAGGCCGGCGCGAGCAAGGGTTGCAGCGGCTGCAGCAGCGCGTCGATCATGACGGGGCCATCTCAGCGGCGCAGCTGGACGAAGATCTCGTCGGGCTTGATCATGCCCAGCTCGAAGCGGGCCTTTTCCTCGACCATCTCCAGGCCCTCGCGCAGATCGCGCAGCTCGGCGTCGAGCTGCGCATTGCGGGCGCGGGCCTTGTCATTGGCCAGCTGCTGCTCAGCCAGCTCGGCGCGCAGCTGCACGACACGCGGCATGCCACCCTTGCCGAACCAGAGCTGGGCCTGGATGGCCAGCAGAAAGCCGGCCAGGATGATGCTGAGAATTTTCACGCCCGCAGTCTAGCTGCTTGCGCGATCAGCGCAGGTTGTAGAAGGCCGCGCGGCCGGGGTACACGGCCACATCGCCCAGGTCTTCTTCGATGCGCAGCAGCTGGTTGTACTTGGCCATGCGGTCCGAGCGGCTCAGCGAGCCGGTCTTGATCTGGCCGGCGTTCAGGCCGACGGCGATGTCGGAGATGGTCGAGTCCTCGGTCTCGCCCGAGCGGTGCGAGATCACGGCGGTGTAGCCGGCGCGCTTGGCCATCTCGATCGCGGCGAAGGTTTCGGTCAGCGTGCCGATCTGGTTGATCTTGATCAGGATCGAGTTGGCGATGCCCTTCTCGATGCCTTCCTTCAGGATCTTGGTGTTGGTGACGAAGAGGTCGTCGCCGACGATCTGCACATTCTTGCCCAGGCGGTCGGTCAGGATCTTCCAGCCGTCCCAGTCGCCCTCGGCCATGCCGTCTTCGATCGAGATGATCGGGTACTTGTCGACCCAGGTGGCCAGCATATCGGTCCACTCCTGCGAGGACAGCTTGATGCCGCCTTCGCCTTCGAGCACGTACTTGCCGTCCTTGTAGAACTCGCTGGCGGCGCAGTCCAGGCCCAGGGCGATCTGCTCGCCTGCGGTGTAGCCGGCCTTGTCGATCGCTTCCAGAATCATCTGGATCGCAGCCTCATGGTTCTCGACATTGGGGGCGAAGCCGCCTTCGTCGCCGACCGCGGTGCTGATGTGCTTGTCGTGCAGGATCTTCTTCAGGGCGTGGAAGACCTCGGCACCCCAGCGCAGCGCTTCGCGGAAGCTCGGTGCGCCGACCGGGATGATCATCAGCTCTTGCAGGTCGAGATTGTTGTTGGCGTGCTCGCCGCCGTTGATGACGTTCATCATCGGCACCGGCAGCTGGTTGCCGTTCATGCCGCCGAAATAGCGGTACAGCGGCAGACCGGACTCTTCGGCGGCGGCACGGGCCACGGCCATCGAAACGGCCAGCATCGCGTTCGCACCCAGGCGGCTCTTGTTCTCGGTGCCGTCCAGATCGATCAGCGTGCGGTCCAGAAAGGCCTGCTCGGAGGCGTCCAGGCCCAGCACGGCCTCGGAGATCTCGGTGTTGATGTGCTCGACGGCCTTCAACACGCCCTTGCCCAGATAGCGGCTCTTGTCACCGTCGCGCAGCTCGATGGCTTCGCGCGAGCCGGTCGATGCACCCGAAGGCACGGCGGCGCGGCCCATCACGCCGGACTCCAGCAGCACATCGCATTCGACGGTGGGATTGCCGCGGCTGTCCAGGATTTCACGGCCGACGATATCAACAATAGCGCTCATAGTCTCGAGGTCTCCAGAAGGTCAAAAAATCTTGGGGCGGCGCGATGGTGCCGGATTTTCGTTACCAGCGCACAACAAGATGCCGCCTGTGTGTGGGGGCTCAAACGCCTTCGATCAGGACCATGCGCATCACGGCCGCGCCCTGGCGCGCCGCGCGGGCCTGTCCATACTCGGGCGAGTCATTGAAGGCACGGGCGGCCTCCACCGACGCGAACTTCAGCAGCACGACACGGTCGGGCGTCCAGTCGCCCTCCAGCACCTCGACTCGGCCGCCGCGCACGCAGACTTCTGCGCCATGGGCTTGCATCGCGGCCGAGGAGAACTTTTTGTACTCCTCGTACTGCGTGGGGTTGGTGACCTGGACGTTGGCGAGGATGTAGGCGCTGGGCATGGGTTCAGCAGGAGAAGTCATTTTCAAGAAGGGGCTGGGTCTTGACGATGCGGTCCAGCGCAACGAGCTGCTCCAGCAGCGTGCGCATATGCTGCAGCGGCACGGCGTTGGGCCCATCGGACCAGGCCTCTGCCGGGCGCGGATGGGTTTCCATGAAGAGACCGGCCACGCCGGCGCCCACGCCGGCGCGTGCCAGCACGGGCACCATCTCGCGGGCGCCGCCGCTGCTGGTGCCCTGACCACCGGGCTTCTGTACCGAGTGGGTCACGTCGAACACCACCGGCGCGCCGGATTTGCGCATCTCGGCCAGGCTGCTCATATCGGCCACGAGGTTGTTGTAGCCGAAGCTCACGCCGCGCTCGCAGGCCAGGAAGCGGTCCTCCGACAGGCCGGCTTCGCGGGCCGCGTCGCGCGCCTTGTCGATGACGTTCTTCATGTCCCAGGGCGCGAGGAACTGGCCCTTCTTGATGTTCACCGGCTTGCCCGACTTGGCCACCGCGCGGATGAAATCGGTCTGGCGGCACAGGAAGGCCGGGGTCTGCAGCACGTCGACCACGGCGGCCACATCGGCCACCTGGGCTTCGTCATGCACATCGGTCAGGATGGGCAGGCCCAGCTGGCGACGCACCTCGTCCAGGATCTTCAGGCCGGCGTCCATGCCGACGCCGCGCTTGGTGTTGCCCGACGAGCGGTTGGCCTTGTCGAAGGATCCCTTGTAGATCAGCGGGATGCCCAGGGCCAAGCAGGCCTCCTTGAGCCGGCCTGCCACTTCCATGCTCATCTCCAGGCCCTCGATCGAGCAGGTGCCAGCGATCAGGAAGAAGGGGCGGTCGATGCCGACCTCAAAATCGCACAGCTTCATGGCAGGAACTCCTTCAGGCCTGTTTGTGTTCCAGCGCCGCCTTGATGAAGGCGGTGAACAGCGGGTGGCCGTCCCAGGGCGTGGACTTGAATTCCGGGTGGAACTGCACGCCGACATACCAGGGATGGACAGAGCGCGGCAGCTCGACCATCTCGGTCAGCTTCTCGCGCTGGGTGATGGCCGAGATCACCAGACCGGCCTCTTGCAGACGGTCCAGATAGTGCTCGTTGGCCTCGTAGCGATGGCGATGGCGCTCGGTGACCACCGGACCGTAGATGTCATGGGCCAGGGTGCCGGGCTTGACGTCCGAGCTCTGCGCGCCCAGACGCATCGTGCCGCCCAGATCGCTCTTTTCGTCGCGTCTCTGGATGGTGCCGTCGGCGTCCTGCCATTCGTCGATCAAGGCGATCACCGGGTTCGGTGTCTCGGGCTCGAACTCGGTCGAATTGGCGCCGGCCAGGCCGGCCATATGGCGGGCGTACTCGATGGTCGCGACCTGCATGCCCAGGCAGATGCCCAGATAAGGCACCTTATGCTCGCGGGCGTACTTGGCCGCCAGGATCTTGCCCTCGACACCGCGCTTGCCGAAGCCGCCCGGCACCAGGATGGCGTCGTACTGGCCCAGTTGGTCGATGTTGTCGGGGGTCAGCAGCTCCGAGTCCACGTACTCGATCTTCACGCCCGAGTGGTTGTGGATACCGGCGTGGCGCAGCGCCTCGTTGAGCGATTTGTAGGAGTCGCTCAGATCGGTGTACTTGCCGCACATCGCGATCGTGACATGCTGGGTCGGATGCTCGACCTCGTGCACCAGGGTGTCCCAGCGCTTCAGGTCGGCGGACTTGGTGTTGAGTTGCAGCTTGGTGCAGATCAGCTGGTCCAGGCCTTGCTCGTGCAGCATGCGCGGCACCTTGTAGATGGTGTTCACGTCCCACATCGAGATCACACCGTACTCGGCCACATTGGTGAACAGCGAGATCTTCTCGCGCTCATCGTCCGGGATGCGGCGGTCGGCGCGGCACAGCAGCGCGTCCGGCTGGATGCCGATCTCGCGCAGCTTCTGCACCGTGTGCTGGGTCGGCTTGGTCTTGAGCTCGCCGGCCGCAGCGATCCAGGGCACATAGGTCAGGTGCACGAAGGCGACGTTGTTCGGGCCGGCCTTCAGGCTCATCTGGCGCGCCGCTTCGAGGAAGGGCAGCGATTCGATATCGCCGACCGTGCCGCCGATCTCGACGATGGCCACATCGACGGCATCCGGCGTGCCCTGGCCGGCGCCGCGACGGATGAAGTCCTGCATCTCATTGGTGATGTGGGGAATCACCTGGACGGTCTTGCCGAGGTAGTCGCCGCGGCGCTCCTTCTCCAGCACCGACATATAGATCTGGCCGGTGGTGAAGTTATTGCTCTTCTTCATCCGTGTGGTGATGAAGCGCTCGTAGTGGCCCAGGTCTAGATCGGTTTCGGCCCCGTCATCGGTGACGAAGACCTCGCCATGCTGGAAGGGCGACATCGTGCCCGGATCCACGTTGATATAGGGATCGAGCTTGATCAGGGTGACCTTGAGGCCGCGCGATTCGAGGATGGCAGCCAGTGAGGCTGATGCGATGCCCTTGCCGAGTGAGGACACCACACCGCCTGTGACGAAGACGTACTTGGTCATGTCTTGCAGCGCCCGTACAAGAACGCTGTGGTGGTAAAGCGTGATTATAGCGAGGTGGCTCGCGCTGCCCGGAGCTCGTCGAGCATTTGCAGTACCAGGGCGGCCGTGTCGTCGGGTCGCTCGAAGGGATAGAGGTGGCTGCCTTCCATCCAGCGGAAATGCTGGCGCGCCAGCGCCTTCGAGGCGGCGGCCCCGGCCTGGCGCAGTTCTTCGGACTGCGTGCCGGCGACAAAGCCGATCGGGCAGCGCGGCGGATGGCGGCGCAGCAGGGCCGGCAGATGATGGGGCAGGGTGTTGTAGATGCGGGTCTCGATCTCGCGCTGAAAAGCCAGCCGGGTCTTGTCTCCCTGCTCCTCGAAGCCGCTGGCCACATAGTCGGCCAGCACCCGCGGGTCCCAGCGGGCGAATTTGTGCTTGGCGGCGAAATGCTCCTGCACGGCCGCCCGCGTCGGCCACTCGTGGCGGCGCTGGCTGGAGATCTTGCCCGGCGAGACGCGGGGCATCAGCCGCGTCGCCTTGGCCATGCGCACGCTGTGGGCGCGCCAGCCGCTGACGACCGGGCTGTCCAGCATCAGCAGGCCCTCGACCAGATCGGGCCGGCGGCAGGCCACCAGCAGGCTCAGCATGCCGCCCAGCGAATGGCCGGCCAGCATCACCGGGCCATCCACTTGCATCTGGTGCTTGACCTCCCGCTCGATGAAATGGATCAGCTGATCGCGCAGATGCGGCCAGTTGCTCGTGACCGGGTAGGCCGGGTCATGGCCGATGCGGGGCAGGGCGTGGACCTCCCAGCCGGCCGCGCGCCAGGTCTCGAACAAGATGCGGTAGCAGCCGGCACCGAAGCCATTGGCGTGGGAAAAGACGAGCGTGCCTTGATTCATATGCAGCGAGTCTTTCGCCAGAAAACCAGGGTTTTGGGCGCGGCGGCGAGGGTCATGTCTTGCTGAGTTTCTTCAATCGGTACAACGCGTCGAGCGCCTCGCGCGGGCTCAGCGCGTCGGGATCCAGATCTTGCAACGCCAGCAGGGCCGGGCTGGTCGCCTCGGTGACAGCGGCCACCGGCTCGGGCGGTGTGGCGAACAGATCGATCTGCGCCTCGGCCTCGCTGGCCTTGGCCTCCAGCGCCTCCAGCGTGGCGCGGGCCTGGCGCACCAGGCTGGCGGGCATACCGGCCAGCCGCGCCACCTGCACGCCATAGCTGCGGCTGGCCGGGCCGGCTTGCAGCTCGTGCAGGAAGACGATGTCGTCGCCGCTCTCGACCGCGCCGACATGGCTGTTGAGCGCGCCGGCATGCTTGGCCGGGAACTCGGTCAGCTCGAAGTAGTGGGTCGCGAACAGCGTGAACGCGCGGCTCTTGTCATGCAGATGGCTGGCGATGGCACCGGCCAGCGCCAGGCCGTCGAAGGTCGAGGTGCCGCGCCCGATCTCGTCCATCAGCACCAGCGACTGCTCGCTCGCGCTGTGCAGGATGGCGGCCGCCTCGGTCATTTCCAGCATGAAGGTCGATTGCGCATTGGCCAGGTCGTCGGCCGCGCCGATGCGGGTGTGGATCGCGTCCATCGGACCGAGCCGGCACGTGGTGGCCGGCACATAGGAGCCGATCGCAGCCAGCAGGCTGATCAGGGCCACCTGGCGCATAAAGGTGCTCTTGCCGCCCATATTCGGGCCGGTGATGATCAGCATGCGGGTGCGGGCATCGAGTCGGCAGTCATTGGCCATGAACTCGCCGGCGCCGGTCTCGCGCAGCCGCATCTCGACCACCGGATGCCGGCCGGCGCCGATCTCGATGCAGGGCTGGCTGACGAACTCGGGCCGGCACCAGCGCAGGCTGGCGGCCCGCTCGGCCAGCGCCGCCAGCGCATCCAGGCTGGCCAACGCGCGGCCCAGCGCGGTCAGCGGCTGCAGCTCCTCGACCAGATGGTCGATCACCGCTTCGTAAAGCAGCTTCTCGCGCGCCAGCGAGCGCTCCTGCGCCGACAGCGCCTTGTCCTCGAAGGCCTTCAGCTCGGGCGTGATGTAGCGCTCGGCATTCTTCAGGGTCTGGCGGCGCTGGTAGTCCATCGGCACCTTGTCGACCTGGCCCTGGGTGACCTCGATATAGAAGCCATGCACCTTGTTGAACTGCACGCGCAGATTGGCGATGCCGGTGCGGGCGCGCTCGCGCGCCTCCAGGTCCAGCAGGAAGGCATCGCAGTTCTGGCTGATGCCGCGCAGCTCGTCGAGTTCGGCGTCGAAACCGGCGGCGATCACGCCGCCGTCGCGCAGGAGCACGGCCGGCTCCTCGGCGATGGCGCGGCTCAGCAGCTCCTCGATATGCGGCGAGGCGGCCAGGCCCTCGGCCAGTTGGGCGATCAGCGGCGCGCCGCTGGGCAGGGTCTGGGCCAGCTCGGGCAGGATCTGCAGCGTCGCGCGCAGGCCGGTCAGCTCGCGCGGACGCACCTGGCGCAGCGCGACGCGGGCGGCGATGCGCTCGACATCGGAGACATGGCGCAGCGCCTCCCGCAGCGGTTCTGGGCTGGCCGCCAGCAGGCTGGCAATCGCCTGGTGCCGGGCCAGCGCCTCGCCGCGCTCGCGCCGCGGGTGCAAGAGCCAGTGGCGCAGCGCGCGGCTGCCCATGCCGGTGCGGCAGCTGTCGAGCACCGACAGCAGGGTCGGCGAACTCTCGCCGCGCAGGGTCTGGGTCAGTTCCAGATTGCGCTGGGTGGCCGGCGGCAGGTCCAGCAGATCACTGCTGCGCTGCACCTGCAGGCTTTTGACATGGGCCAGTGCCCGGCCCTGGGTGTGTTCGGCATAGCTCAGCAGCGCGGCGGCAGCGGCCTGGGCGGTGCTCAGGCCTTGCGCGTTGAAGCCAGCCAGGCTGGCCACACCCAGCTGCTCGCAGAGCTTGCGCGCGCCCAGCGTGGTGTCGAACTGCCAGCTGGGCCGGTTGGTGATCGGCAGCCGCGCGGCCAGCACGCCGGCGGGCTGGCGCTCGCGGTCCACCAGCACCTCGGCCGGGCTCATGCGGGCCAGCCAGGACGGCAGCTCGCGCTCGCTGCATTCGGCCAGGCCCAGCTCTCCCTTGGTCAGCGACAGCCAGGCCAGGCCCAAGGTCTTGCCCTGGGCGGCGACGGCCAGCAGGACCGAGTCCTGCTTGTCGGCCAGCAGCTCGGTGTCGGTGACGGTGCCGGGCGTGACGACGCGCACCACCTTGCGCTCGACCGGCCCCTTGGACGTTGCCACATCGCCGACCTGCTCGGCGATCGCGACCGCCTCGCCCAGCTTGATCAGCTTGGCCAGATAGCTCTCCAACGCGTTCACCGGCACCCCGGCCATCACGACCGGCTGGCCGGCGCTCTGACCGCGCGTGGTCAGCGTGATGTCCAGCAGCGCATTGGCCTTGCGGGCATCGTCGAAAAAGACCTCGTAGAAGTCGCCCATGCGGAAGAACACCAGCACATCGGGGTGCTCGGCCTTGATGCGCAGGTATTGCGCCATCACGGGGGTGTGGGCGCTGAAGTCTTGGGTGGTCATTGCGGCAAGCGGAAAGGCAAAGCCCTCGGTCGAGGGCTTGGGGCCAGAGTGTAGGACAAGGCTTGTGGCGCGCCGCTCAGCCGGCCGGGCATTCGCCCAGCATGAAATCGGCCAGCGCGCGAAAGCGCGGCTGCTCGGCCAGGGCCGGTGCGGCCAGCAGCCAGTAGGCGCCGTCGGCCTCGATGCTGAGCGCAAAAGGCCGCAGCAGCCGGCCCGCGCGCAGCTCATCCTCGATCAGGGCCAGCCGGCCCAGCGCCAGGCCGCGGCCGGCCATCGCGGCCAGCAGCAGGGCATTGCTGTCGTCGATCAACTGGCCCTGGCGTTGTTGCCCGCCCTCGGCCACGCCAGCGGCGCGCAGCCAGCGCGCCCAGTCCTCGAAGCTGTCCTCGTGCAGCAGCGGGTAGTCGCGCAGCGCCTCGGGGCTCTCCAGCGGCTGCTCGGGCCGGGGCAGGGTGGGGGCGCAGACCGGGCTCAGCGCGGTGCCGAACAGGCGCTGGGCCCACAGGCGCGGCGGCGGCTCGCGCAGCCAGGCCACCGCCGCCTCGGCCGTGCCGCGAGCGAGCGCATCGGGTTGGGTGCTGTGGTGCAGGTGCAGCTCGATCTCGGGGTGGGCATCCCAGAAGCGCGGCAGCCGCGGCATCAGCCAGCGGCCGGAGAAGCTGGGCGTGACGGCCAGCTGCAGGCTTTGGGTCTGCCGGCTGCCCTGCTTGAGCTGGCCTAGCAGCTCGTCGATGCGGTCAAAGCTGCTCGACAGCACGCCCACCAGGCGCTCGCCGGCGGCGGTCAGCCGCACCTGGCGCGGCCGGCGCTCGAACAGCGGCTGGCCCAGCGCCAGCTCCAGCGCGCGCACCTGGTGGCTGACCGCCGCCTGGGTCACATGCAGCTCGGCCGCGGCCTGGGTGAAGGACAGCTGGCGCGCCGCCGCCTCGAAGCAGCGCAGCGCGTTCAGATGGTGCAGATGGCGTCGCATGGATTAGCTGTGTTTATGTATGGCGCAAATATATGTCGTTTGTACGATTCCTCTTCTGCCTGTGCAATAGCTCTATCGAAACGTTTCAAGCCACGCACAGTGTCATGAACAAATCTCAGGTTTACCCCTATATCCCGAACTCGGTGCCCGAGGTCAAGGCGGCGATGCTGGCGGCCACCGGCGCGGCCTCGGTCGAGGATTTCTATGCCGACATCCCGCCCGCGCTGCGCCTGGCGCGGCCGCTGAACCTGCCGGCGCCGCTGCTGTCGGAGGCGCGGCTCAAGCGTCATGTGCAGGGTCTGCTGGCCCAGAACAGGCATTGCGGCGAGGTGCTGAGCTTTCTGGGCGGCGGCTGCTACCAGCACCATGTGCCGGCGATCTGCGACGAGATCAATGGCCGCAGCGAGTTCCTGACCGCCTATGCCGGCGAGCCTTATGACGACCATGGCCGCTTCCAGGCGTTGTGGGAATACGTCTCGATGATGGGCGAGCTGCTGAATATGGATGTGGTCAGCGTGCCCACCTATGACGGGCTGCAGGCCGCCGCCACCGCCTGCTGCATGGCCGTGCGCTACCAGGGCGGCGGCCGCCATCAGGTGTTGGTGGCCGCCAATGTGAACCCCGACAAGCGCTCGCATATGCAGACCTACGGGCGCAGCGAGATCGAGTTCATCGAGGTGGCCTTCGACACTGCCACCGGCCTGGTGGACCGCGCCGATCTGCAGGCCAAGCTGGGCCCGCAGGTGGCGGCCTTCTATGTGGATGTGCCGAACTATTTCGGCGGCATCGACGAGGGCGCGGCGCTGGCCGCTCTGGTGACAGCGGCCGGCGCGCTGCTGATCGTCGGCGTGGACCCCGGCTCGCTGGGCCTGCTGACCCCGCCGGGCGACTATGGTGCCGCCATCGTCTGCGGTGACATCCAGCCGCTGGGCATGCATATGAGCTATGGCGGCGGTCATGGCGGCTTCATCGCCAGCCGCGATGACGAGGCGCTGGTGCTGCAATACCCCTCGCGCCTGTTCGGCATCGCGCCGACCTCGGTGCCGGGCCAGTACGGCTTCGGCGATGTGGCCTACCACCGCACCTCCTTCGACAAGCGCGAGCAGGGCAATGAGTTCGTCGGCACCGCCGCCGCGCTGTGGGGTATCACGGCCGGCGTCTACCTGGCTAGCCTGGGCCCGCAAGGCATGGTGGAGCTGGGCGAGGGCATTGCGCGCCGCGTTGCCTATGCCCGCCAGCGCCTGGCCGAGCTGCCGGGCCTGCGCCTGGCCCATCCGGACACGGCCCACTTCAAGGAGTTTGTGCTGGACTTCGGCGCCAGCGGCTTCACGGTGGCCCAGATCAACACGGCGCTGCGCGAGCGGCACGGCATCTTCGGCGGCCACGATCTGTCGGCCGCCTTCCCCGCCCTGGGCCAGAGTGCCCTCTATGCCTTCACCGAGCTGCACAGCCAGGCCGATATCGACCGCCTGGTGGCGGCCCTGCGCGAGCTGCTGAGCCAATGACCGCAACAAACCCCAGCACCATGGAAAACATCTCCGCCCATCGCTTTTGCGACGGCAAACCCAATCTGCGCCGCTACCAGCAGGCGCGCTGGGACGAGCCGCTGATCTTCGAGCTCAGCCAGGCCGGCGAGCGGGCCATCCTGGTGCCCGAGCTGGAGCCCGGCATCGCCACGGCCACCGCGCAGGCGCTGGACCGGCTGCCCAGCGGCATGCGCCGCGCCAAGGCCCCGGCCTTGCCGGAGCTGAGCCAGAACCGGGTGCTGCGCCACTATCTGCGCCTGTCGCAGGAGAACCTGGGCGCGGATCTGAATGTCGACGTCGGGCAGGGCACCTGCACGATGAAATACAACCCCAAGATCAACGAGCAGCTGGCCCGCGATGCCCGGATGAGCGAGCTGCATCCCTTGCAGCACGAGTCCACCGTGCAGGGCATTCTGCAGGTGATGCACCAGATGGAGCAGGTGATCTGCGAGGTCTCGGGCATGGACGCGGTGAGCCTGCAGCCGCGCTCGGGCTCGCAGGCCATCTACGCCAATATCGCGATGATCCGCGCCTGGTTCGAGTCGCGCGGCGAGGCCGGGGACAGGGACGAGATCATCACGACGATCTTCTCCCACCCCTCGGACGCCGCCTGCGCCAAGGTGCTGGGCTACAAGGTCATCACGCTATACCCCGATGCCGATGGCTACCCGGACCTGGCCGCGATGCAGGCGGCGGTCGGCCCGCGCACCGCGGCCCTGATCATCACCAACCCCGAGGACACCGGCATCTTCAACCCCCGGATCGCCGAGTTCGTCGCCGCAGCCCATGCGGTAGGCGCGCTGGCCTGCTATGACCAGGCCAATGCCAACGGCCTTTTGGGCATCACCCGGGCGCGCGAGGCCGGTTTCGATCTGTGCCACTTCAATCTGCACAAGACCTTCGCGACGCCCCATGCCTGCGGCGGCCCCGCCGTCGGCGCCTGCGCGGTAACGGCGGCGCTGGCGCCCTTTCTGCCACGGCCGCGCATCGTCAAGGACGGCGCGCAGTACCGCATCGATCAGGGCGAGGCGCAATCGATCGGCAAGGTGGCGGCTTTCATGGGCACGGCCAGCGTGGTGCTGCGGGCCTATGCCTGGGTGATGAATCTGGGTGCCGAAGGGCTGCGCGAGGTGGCCGAGGTCGCGGTGCTGAACAACAACTACATGATGAGCCGGCTGCTGCAGATCCCCGGCCTGAGCGCGCCTTATGCGGCGGGAAAACGCCGCATCGAGCAGGTGCGCTACAGCTGGGCGCAGCTCAGCGAAGAGACCGGCGTCGGCTCGGGCGATATCGGCCTGCGCGCCGCCGACTACGGCACCCATTACTGGACCAGCCACCATCCCTATGTGGTGCCTGAGCCCGCGACGATAGAACCCACCGAGGCCTACTCGCGCGCCGACCTGGACGAGTTCGTGCAGATCATGGCCCAGGTCGCTCACGAGGCGCGCACGGACCCCGCGCTGGTCCTGGGTGCGCCGCACAACTGCCCGACCACCCGGGTCAAGGACGAGTATCTGGAAGACCCCAGGCGCTGGGCCATCACCTGGCGGGCCTGGCAGCGCAAGCTGGCCGCACATGGCGCCAAGGCCTGAAGCGAGCGAGAAGAGAGCATGCGCGTCGGCCTGCTGATCAACCCCATCGCCGGTGCCGGCGGGCCGCTGGCCTTGCATGGCAGCGATGCCTTCTGTCCGGGCGCTGCGCCACCGGCCTGGGCCGCGGGCCGCGCCGACGAGGCCTTGCGCGTGCTGCTGGCCGGCTGTGCGCCGCTGTGGGTCTGTGGGGCCGGGGCGATGGGGGAGGACCTGCTGAGGGCGCTGGGCCAGGTGCCCGAGGTGCTGGGCGAGCGGCGCTGGCCCAGCACCGCGCAGGACACGCGCCGGCTGGCTGCGCAGATGCGGGCGCAAGACCTGGCCCTGCTGCTGTTTGTCGGCGGCGATGGCACGGCCCGCGATGTGCTGGATGCGGTGGGCGAGGCGCTGCCGGTGCTGGGCATCCCGGCCGGTGTCAAGCTGCAATCGGCCTGCTTCGGCGTCAGCCCGCGCGCGGCCGGGCGGCTGGCGGCGGCCTTTCTGTCCGGCCAGCGCCGCCTGAGCGAGGCCCGCGAGGTGCTGGACCTGGACGAGGCCGCGCTGGGCCAGGGGAGGGTGCAGGCCCGGCTCTATGGCCAGCTGCGCACGCCGGTCGATGCGCGCTGGCTGCAGGGCCGCAAGTCGCGCAGCGAGGCCGGCGATGCGGTGGATGCCGAGTGCCTGGCCCACAGCCTGGCGCCGCAGCTGCGCCAGGGTCTGCACCTGATAGGCCCCGGTTCCACCACCTGGGCGCTGAAACAGGCCCTGGGGCTGGATGGCAGCCTGATTGGTGTGGACGTGGTGGTGGACGGGCAGCTGGAGCTGCGCGACGCCGACGAGGCCCGGCTGTGGGATCTATTGCAAGAACGACAGGCGCCGGCGCGGCTGTGGCTGACCGCGATCGGTGGCCAGGGCCATGTGCTGGGCCGGGGCAATGCGCCGCTGAGCCCGCGTGTGCTGCAGGCCCTGGGTCCGCCGGCGCTGACGGTGCTGATCACGCCGCGCAAGCTGCAAGCCCTGGGCGGCGCACAGCTGCGGGTGGACAGCGGCTCGGCCGCCGTCGATGCGCTGTATGCCGGCCCGGTGCGCGCGCTGACCGGCCCGCGCGAGCAGGCCATGCTGCACCTGGTAGCCGACTGAAACAACATAGAGGAGACCGACAAGATGAGCGACACGATAAGAAGCGCCGGCGAACTCGCCGGCAAGGTGGCCCTGATCACCGGCGCCGGCTCCGGCATCGGGCGGGCCACGGCCCTGCTGTTTGCCCGCGAAGGCGCCCGGGTCGCGGTCTGCGATCTGAACCCCGCCGGCGGCGAGGCCACGGTGGCGGCGGTTCGCGGAGCCGGCGGCGAAGCCGTGTTCGTGGAGGCCGATGTGGCCCGCGCTGCCGATTGCGAGCGCGCGGTGCGCCAGACCCTGGCCGCCTTCGGCCGGCTCGATGTGCTGTTCAACAACGCCGGCATCACCCGGCGTGCCAATGTGGTGGACACCAGCGAGGCCGACTGGGACGCGGTGATGGCGGTCAACGTCAAATCGATCTTTCTGATGAGCAAGTACGCGGTGCCGGTGATGGCCGAGCAGGGGGGCGGCAGCATCATCAACGCCGGCTCCGGCTGGGGCCTGGTCGGCGGCAAGGATGCGGTGTCCTACTGCGCGGCCAAGGGCGCGGTGGTCAATATGACGCGGGCGATGGCGGTGGACCACGGGCCGCAGCAGATCCGGGTCAACAGCGTCTGCCCCGGTGACACCGACACGGCCATGCTGCGCGATGAAGCGGCCCAGCTGGGCCTGGCCGAGACGGCCCTGGTCGAGGCCGGCAATGCCCGGCCGCTGATGCGGGTGGGCCAGGCCGAGGAGATCGCCCAGGTCGTGCTCTTCCTGGCCAGCGACCGCGCCTCCTTTGTCACCGGTTCGGCCTATGTCGTCGACGGCGGCGGCCTGGCCGGCTCGGCCTAGGGTCTGCACGCTGCCGCTCCTAGGGTAAGCCTCGATTCAAGCCCGAAATGCAGTAAATATATTTCCGGCATTCGCAATTCAAAACGTTTCAAAACCAACCATGCTGAACTGGGGAATCATCGGCGCCGGGAACATCTCGGGCGCTTTTGCCAAGGGCCTGCAACAGACCGACAGCGGCGGCCTGGTGGCGGTGGCCAGCCGCGACGAGGCCCGGGCCCGCGCCTTTGCCGACGCCCATGCGGCGCCGGGCACGGCGGTCATCGCCCATGCGAGCTATGAGTCCTTGCTGGCCAACCCGACCGTGGACGCCGTTTATATCGGCCTGCCGCACACCGAGCATCTGCACTGGACGGTGCGGGCGCTGCGCGCCGGCAAGCATGTGCTGTGCGAGAAGCCGCTGGGACTGAACCAGGCCGAGGCCATGATCGCGTTCGAGGCGGCCGAGCGCGCGGGCCGCGTGCTGATGGAAGCCTTCATGTACCGCTGCCTGCCGCAGACCTCCCAGCTGCTGGACTTGCTGAAGCGCGGCGTGATCGGCGAGCTGCGCCATATCCAAGCCTCCTTCTGCTACGCCTCGACGCCGCGTGCCGGCTCGCGCAGCTGGGAGCCGGGCCTGGCCGGCGGCGGCATCCTCGATGTGGGCTGCTATCCGATGTCGATGGCGCGCTTGCTGGCCGGTGTGGCACAGGGCCAGGACTTTGCCGAGCCGCTGGAGCTGCAGGCCATGGGGCGGCTGCATGAGACGATGGGCGTCGATGCCTGGGCCCTGGCCACGCTGCGCTTTCCCGGCGACATCACAGCGCAGATCGCCACGGCGATCAGCCTGGAACAGGAAGAATCGCTGCGCCTGGGTGGAGCTAAGGGCGCCCTGGTCGTGGCCAATCCCTGGTACGGCGCCGGTGCTCAGGCCGGTGAGAGCCGCATCGAGCTGTGGGTGGACGAGGCCCTGGCCCAGAGCTGGACCGTCGCCACCGACCGCGGCCTCTATGCCCACGAGGCCGATGTCTTCGCCCGGGCGGTCAGCACCGGCGCCGTGCCGCATCCGGCCATGAGCCCGGCCGATTCGATCGCCAACCTGGCCGCGCTGGACCGCTGGCGCCGCGCCATCGGCCTGAGCTACCCGAAGGAGCAGGTGAGCGCGCTGGTCGGCCGCAAGACCCTGGCCGGCCTGCCGATCACGCGCCGCCCCGACGCGACCATGCGCTACGGCCAGGTGCCGGGTCTTGCCAAGCCGGTGTCACGCCTGGTCATGGGGGTGGATCACCAGGAGACCCTGCCTTATGCAGCGGCCTTGTTCGACGACTACCTGGAGCGCGGCGGCAATGCCTTCGACACCGCCTGGGTCTATGACTTCGAGGGCGGGCACTGCGAGTCCATCTTCGGCGACTGGCTGAGCGCGCGCGGCATCCGCGACGAGATCGTGCTGATCGCCAAGGGCGCGCACACGCCGCACTGCACGCCCGAGGGCATGGCGCGCGAGCTGGCCGAAAGCCTGGAGCGCCTGCGCACCGAGTCGGCCGACCTCTACATCCTGCACCGCGACAACCCCGAGGTGCCGGTCGGCGAGTTCATCGACGCGCTCAACGAGCAGCGCAACAAGGGCCGCTTCCAGGCCTTTGGCGGCAGCAACTGGTCGCTGACGCGGGTGGCCGAGGCGAATGCCTATGCGGCCCGGACCGGCCAGCAGGGCTTCTCGCTGGTCAACAACCAGCTGAGCCTGGCGCGCATGCAGTCGCCGATCTGGCGCGGCTGTGTCTCGGCCGGCACGCCGGACTCGCGGCGCTGGCTGGCCGAGCAGGGCCTGGCGCTGTTCGCCTGGTCTTCGCAGGCGCGCGGCTTCTTCGTCGACGGCCGCGCCGCGCCGGGCCAGCAGGAGGACGAGGAGCTGGTGCGCTGCTGGTATAGCGAGGCCAATTTCCTGCGCCTGGCGCGGGCCCGCGAGCTGGGCGCCAAGAAGGGCTGCGCCGCGATCAATATCGCGCTTGCCTGGGTGCTGGCGCAGGACTTCCCCGCCTTCAGCCTGATCGGCCCGCGCAGCATCGCCGAGACCGCCAGCTCGATGCGCGGCCTCGATGTCAATCTCAGCGCCGAGGAACTGGCCTGGCTGGACCTGGCCGATCTGGGGAGCCCGGCATGAGCGGCATGAGCGGCACCGTGACCCGGGTTGCCATCATCGGCGCCGGCGACATCTTCCCGGCCTATGCCAAAGGCCTGCGGGCCTTCGGCCATCTCGAGCTGATCGCGGTGGCCGATGCCCGCGCCGACGCGGCCCGCGCGCGTGCCGAGGCCTTCGGCATCCGGGCGCTGACGCCTGCCGAGCTGCTGGCCGGCGAGGCGGACATTGTCATCAACCTGACCCCGCCGGCCGTCCATCTGGCGGTGGGCCGCCAGGTGCTGGAGGCCGGCAAGCATCTCTACACCGAGAAACCGCTGGCCGCCAGCTTCAACGAGGGCCAGGTCTTGATGGAGACGGCCGCCCGCGCCGGCCGCCGCATCGGCTGCGCGCCCGACACCTTTCTGGGCGGCGCCGGCCAGGCCGCGCGCGCGCTGCTGGACAGCGGCCGGCTGGGCCGCATCGTCGCCGGCCAGGCCTGCATGATGGAGCGCGGCCCGGACGACTGGCACCCCAACCCCGAGTTCTTCTACCGCCCCGGTGCCGGCCCGCTGATGGACATGGGCGTCTACTACCTGACCCAGCTGGTGCAGCTGCTGGGCCCGGTGCGCCGGGTCAGCGGCATGGCCCATACCAGCTGGTCGCCGCGCCAGGTGCCGCGCGGCCCGCGCCAGGGCCAGCGCATCGCCGTCGAGACGCCCAGCCATGTGGTCGCCGGCCTGGAGTTCGTGGGCGGTGCCTTCGTCACGCTGAGCACCAGCTTCGATGTCTGGAAGCACAAGTCCAGCCCCATCGAGCTCTACGGCGAGCAGGGCTCGCTGCTGCTGCCCGATCCGAACGAGTTCGGCGGCGGCCTGCAGTTCTGCGAGCAGGACGGCGACTGGCAAGACCTGGCCCCCCGTGCCTTCACCGGCCGGCTGCGCGGCCTGGGCGTGGCCGAGATGGCCTGGGCCATTACCGCCGGCCAGCCGCACCGCGCCAGCGGCGAGCTGGCCCTGCATGTGCTGGAGGTGATGGACGCGACCCTGCGCGCCGCCGCCCAGGGCGGCCCGGTGGCGCTGAGCACGCGCTGCGAGCGGCCCGCGCCGCTGCCGCCGGCCTTTGCCCGGCAGATCGACTGCGAGGTGAGCGCATGAGCAAGAAAAACCACAAGATCGCCCTGCAGCTCTACACGGTGCGCAGCGCCGGCGCGCTGGCGGCGCGGCTGGCGCTGGCCCGCGAGGCCGGCTATGCCTGGGTTGAGACCGAGGGCCTGCACGGCCTGGCGCCGGCCGACTTCATTGCCACGCTGCGGGCCTCCGGCCTGGGTCTGGCCTCCATGCATGTGGAGATGAGCGAGCTGGACGCCGGCCGGGCCGAGATCCTGCAGGTCCTGGCGGCGTTGGACTGCCGCCAGCTGGTGATGCCCTGGCTGGACGAGGCCGAGCGCCCCGCCGACCAGGCCGGCTGGCTGGCGCTGGCCGGCAGGCTGCAGGCCCACGCGCAAGACCTGGCCCTGCTGGGCGTAGGCCTGGCTTATCACAACCATGCCTTCGAGTTCGAGCGTTTGACCGATGGCCGGACCGTGCTGGAGACGCTGTTCGAGGCCGCACCCAGCCTGCGCTGGCAACCTGATGTGGCCTGGGTGGCACGTGCCGGCGAGGACCCGGCCGGCTGGCTGGCGCGCTATGCGGCGCGCCTGCAGTCGGTGCATGTGAAGGACCTGGCCGGTGAGGGCGCCGACGCGGCCGAGCAGGGCTGGGCCACGCTGGGCGAGGGGCGGCTGCCCTGGGCCCAGTGGCTGCCGGGCCTGGCGGACCGGCTGCAGACCTTCATCGTCGAGCACGACCATCCCAGCCAGCCGGCGCGCACAGCGCGGCTCGGTTATCAATACCTTTCCCAACGCCTGGGCTGACGACATATGGCCGATCTCAGCATCCAGCATCTGCGCAAGACCTTCGGGCCTGTCGAGGTGCTGAAGGACATCAATCTCGAGATCGCCGATCGCGAGTTCGTCTGTTTCCTGGGCCCCTCGGGCTGCGGCAAGTCCACGCTTTTGCGCTGCATCGCCGGCTTGGAAGAGGTGCAGGGCGGCGAGCTGCGCATCGCCGGCCGGCGCATCAACGAGCTGCCGCCGGCCGAGCGCGATCTGGCCATGGTGTTCCAGAGCTATGCGCTCTATCCCCATATGTCGGTCCGCAAGAACCTGGCTTTCGGCCTGAGCCTGCGGGGCCGGCCCAAGGGCGAGATCGAGGCCCGCATCCAGGAGGCTGCGCGCATGCTGCAGTTGGAGGATCTACTGGAGCGCAAGCCGCGCCAGCTCAGCGGCGGCCAGCGCCAGCGCGTGGCGATCGGCCGCGCCATCGTGCGTCAGCCGCGCATCTTTCTGTTCGACGAGCCGCTGTCCAATCTGGACGCGGCGCTGCGCGAGAACACCCGCATGGAGCTGGCCCGACTGCACCAGAGCCTGCAGGCGACGATGATCTATGTGACCCACGACCAGATCGAGGCCATGACCCTGGCCAGCAAGGTGGTGGTGCTGAACCAGGGCCGCATCGCCCAGGTCGGCAAGCCGCTGGAGCTGTACCACGCGCCGGCCGACCTGTTTGTGGCCGGCTTCATCGGCTCGCCGCGGATGAATCTGCTGCCGGCCGAGGTGCTGGGGGCGATTGCTGCCAGGCCTGGGGCCAAGACCCTGGGCGTCCGGCCCGAGCATCTGCGCCTGGGCGATGCCGGGAGCGGGGGGGGCCTGCGCGCCCAGGTGCAGATGGTCGAGCGCCTGGGCGCGCAAAGCCTGGTTCATCTGCGCCTGGCCGATGGCCATGCGATGACGGCCAGCGTCGAGGGTGCGCGCGCAGTGCAGATCGGCGATCAGCTGGTGCTGACGGTGGCGGCCGAGCATGTCCATGCCTTCGGCGCCGATGGCCGCGTGCTGCCGCGCATCCTGAGCGAGGCGGTGCAAGACGCACTGGCGCTGGCATGAACAAGCGCCTGATCCTCCTTGTGCTCGCGCTGTTGCCGCTGTCGGCCGCCGCCCAGGTGTTGCGCTTCGCGACCTGGGACGGTAGCGAGAACCTGGGCATCCAGCGCCGCATCGCCGCCGCTTTCGAGCAGCGCCATCCCGGCGTGCGGGTGCAGCTGGAGGCTTATGGCGGGGGCTTCAACCAGAAGCTGTCGGCCGCCTTTGGTGCGCGCAACCCGCCCGATGTGATGATGATGTGGAACTTCCCGCTCTATCACCGCGTGCTGGAGCCGCTGGACGCCTGGCAGGCCCGCGAGCCGGCCTTTGCCAGCGCCGACCTGGTGCCGGGACTGCTGCGCTTTGCCAGCGCCGAGGGCCGGCTTTACGGTGTGCCGGCCGGCTTCACCAGCCAGGTCATCTATTACAACAAGGACATGTTCGACCGCGCCGGCCTGGCCTATCCGCAGCCGGGCTGGAGCTGGGACGATCTGGCCGCGCTGTCGCGCAAGCTCAGCCGCCCGGCCGCCAAGGTCTATGGCTATGGCCTGGATGTGGCCCCCGATCCCTATGACTTCCAGGGCTATCTGTGGAGCGCCGGCGCCCGCATGTTGGGCGCCGATGGGCGGCGGGTGCAGGGCGAGTTCGACAGCGCCGGCTCGCAGGCGATGTTCACGATGCTGCTGGGCCTGCTGGACCAGGGGCTGGCGGCGACCCTGGGCGTGGGCGACGGCAAGAACCAGCGCCAGCTCTTCGTTGCCGACCGTGTCGCGATGCTGATGGACGGCGCGGCCTTCCGGCTCGAACTGGCCCAGGACGGCAAGCGCTACGGCGTGGCGCCGCTGCCCAGCTTCCAGGGCCGGCCGGCGCAAAGCGTCGTCAGCGTCTCCTCGCTGGCCATCGCCCGCGACTCGACACAAAAGGCCCTGGCCTGGCAGTTCATCAGGTTCTACAGCAGCGCCGAGGCGGTGCGGCTGCGCCAGGGCGATCTGCCGGTGCTGATGAGCGTGGCACGCGAGCTGCGGCTGCAGGAGGATCCGCTGGTCCAGCCTTTTTATGCAATGGCGCTGAGCATGCAGGAGGTACCGGCCTTTCTGCTGAACCCGCGCTGGACCCGGGCCTCGGCCGTGGTGCGCGATGCGATCCAGGCGGTGTTCCTGAAGCAGGGCGAGATCGGGCCCATCCTCAGCAAGGCCGCGCTGAAGGCCGAGAGGAAACTGCAATGAGCGCCCGCGTGATGCTGTCCGGCGCCGCGGCCCCCGCGCAAGACCTGGCCCCGCCGAGCCGTCGGCGTTGGCCGCGCGGCCTGACGCCCTGGCTTTTCGTCGCACCCTGGCTGCTGGGCTTTGTGGCCTTCACGCTGGGCCCCTTGCTGTACTCGCTCTACACCAGCCTGTTCGACTGGCCGCTGATGGGCGGCGAGCGCTTCGTCGGGCTGGAGAACTACCGCCGCATCCTGAGCAGCGACGACGACTTCCGCGATGCGCTCTGGGTCACCTGCCGCTTTGCTGGCCTCTATGTGCCCATCCATCTGGTCGCCGCGCTGGGCCTGGCCTTGCTGCTGAACCGGCGCGGCTGGGGCCAGGGCCTGTTCCGCACGCTGTTCTATCTGCCCAGCATGCTGTCGGGCGTGGCCCTGGTGACGATCTGGACCTGGATCTACAGCCAGGAGTACGGGCTCTTGAACTATCTGCTGGGCCTGATCGGCATCGCGCCGCTGAACTGGCTGGGCAGCCCGCGCTGGGCCATCTGGTCGGTGGTGATCGCCAGCCTGTGGAGCCTGGGCGGCACGATGCTGGTGTTCCTGGCCGGGCTGAAGGCGATACCGGTCGATCTCTACGAAGCGGCCGCGCTGTCGGGTGTGTCGCGGCTCAAGCAGTTCACGCACATCACCATGCCGCTGCTGTCGCCGGTGCTGCTGTTCAACCTGGTCACGACCCTGATCGCCGCCTTCCAGCAGCTGACCCTGGCCTTGTTGCTGACCGAGGGCGGGCCGCTGAAGTCCACCTATATGCTGGCCATGTACATCTACGACACCGCCTTCAAGTACTTCGACATGGGCTATGCCTCAGCGCTGTCCTGGCTGCTGTTCCTGATCATCCTGCTGCTGGCCCTGAGCGTGATGCGCTTCTCCAGCCTGTGGGTGTTCTACGAAAACGAGGTCAAGCGCGAGTCGGGGGAGGGCCAGGCATGACCCCGTTCAACTCTGCCCGCCATGCCCGCCGCCTGGCCTACTACACGCTGATGCTGGGCCTGGCCCTGCTGTTCGTGCTGCCGCTGTACTGGACCCTGGTGACGGCGCTGAAGGCCAGGAGCGAGCTCTACACCTGGCCGCCGGTGTGGTGGCCGGCGCTGCCGCGCTGGCAGAACTTCGCCGAGGCCTGGGCCGCCCAGCCCTTCGGCCTGTTCCTGTGGAATTCGCTGCTGGTGGGCACGCTGTCGACGCTGGGCCAGCTGTTCTCGTCCAGCCTCGTGGCCTATGGTTTTGCGCGCTTCGAGTTCCGTGGCCGCGACACGCTGTTCATGGTGGTGCTGGGCTCGATGATGATTCCCTGGGACGTCACGATGATCCCGCTCTATATGCAGTTCAACTGGCTGGGCTGGATCAACACCTTGAAGCCCTTGATCGTGCCCAACTTCTTCGGCGCGGCCTTCTACATCTTCCTCTTGCGCCAGTTCATCATGAGCATCCCGCGCGAGCTCGACGAGGCCGCGCGCATGGACGGGGCCAACGCCTGGCAGATCTACTGGCGCATCCACCTGCCGCTGATGGCGCCGGCCCTGGTGCTGGTCGGGACTTTCCAGTTTCTGGGCAGCTGGAACGACTATCTGGGCCCGCTGATCTTCCTGAACGACCAGAGCCTCTACACCCTGCCGCTGGGCCTGGCCCAGTTCCGTGGCCTGCATGCCAACAACCTGACCGCGATCGCCGCGATGACCGTGCTGCTATGCCTGCCGCCGCTGCTGCTGTTCTTCCTGGCCCAGCGCCACATCATGGAGGGCGCCAGCGCCGGCGCCGTGAAGGGATGATGCTCACGACCCTGTTCAACCCACGCGCCGTGCCGCTGTCGCGGCGCGGCAGCTGGTATTGCGTCTCCTGGCTACCGGAGGACTCGGCCTTCTGGCTGCGCCAGCTGCGTGGTGGCGACGAGCACACCGATCTGGGCCGGCTGTTCCAGCTGCTGCCGGTGGACGCCGAGGGCAGGGCGGTCCAGGGCGAGTGGCGCCTGCAAGCCGATTCACTGAGCTTCCAGGCCGGGGCCGGCGCGCTGCATCTGGCCTTTGCCGATGCCGACACGCTGGCACTGCAAGGCCGTGGCCTGGGCCTGCATCTGAGCCTGCAGAGCAAGCGCTACGACTATGCCCAACGCCTGGATGAACAGGCGGTGCATATCAGCTGTGCCGGCCAGGACCTGTCGGCCCGGGTCGCGCTGGCCGAAGGGCGGTTGCGGCTGGACGCGCCCTGGCAGGGCCAGCGCGCCGAACACATCGCGCTGGACCTGCTGCCGGACGAGGCCGGCGCGCTAGCGGCCGCCGTCCATCTCTACCGCGTTGTGCCGGCGCGCATCGATGTCGCGGACTTCGCCGCCGCGCGCGCCGATGCCGAAGCCGATTTCGAGGCCTGGCTGGCGCTGACCCCGGTCCTGCCGCAAGACCTGGCCCCGCTGCGCCGGCTGGCCGCCTACATCACCTGGTCCTGCATCGTGCCCGCCGAAGGCCGGCTGCACTACCCGGCCATGTATATGTCCAAGAACTGGATGACCAACATCTGGAGCTGGGACCATTGCTTCAACGCGCTGGCGCTGGGTGCGGGTCAGCCCGAGCTGGCCTGGCAGCAGCTGGCGCTGATGTTCGAGCTGCAGCACCCGAGCGGCCGCCTGCCGGACTTCGCCAACGATCTGCAAGCCTACTGGCGCTTCACCAAACCGCCGGTCCATGGCTGGACCGTGGCCCGGTTGCGTCGCCTCGCTCCCTGGTCGCCACAGCGCTGCGCGCAGATGCACGACTGGCTGGCGGCGCAGGCGCGCAGCTGGCTGGACACCGCAGCGGAGGATGGTTTGCCCGCCTACGACCATGGCAACGACGCCGGCTGGGACAACGCGACGGTGTTTCTTGCCGGCACGCCGCTGCAAAGCCCCGATCTGGCGAGCTTTCTGGTGCTGCAGCTGGAGGAGCTGGCCGCGCTGGCCGAGCTGCTGGGCCGGCCGGCCCAGGCGCAGGACTGGCGCGCCCGGGCCGATGCCTTGTTCGAGCGCCTGATGGCCCGGCTCTGGACCGGCGAGCGCTTCGTCGCCCGGCTGGCCGATGGCCGCGTGGTCGATGAAGGCGACAGCCTGATCGCCTACATGCCGCTGCTGCTGGGCCTGCGCCTGCTGCCGGCCGTGCGCGAGCGTCTGCTGGCCGAGCTCTTCGAGCCCGGCCGCTTCCTGAGCCCCCATGGCCTGGCCACCGAATCGCAGCGCAGCCCGCATTACCGCGCCGACGGCTACTGGCGCGGCCCGATCTGGGCGCCGACGACGCTGCTCTTCGTCGATGCGATGGACCGCTGCGGCCGGCCCGATCTGGGCGACGAGCTGGCGCGGCGCTTCACCGCGCTGTGCGCGAGCAAGGGCCTGGCCGAGAACTTCGATGCGCAAAGCGGCGCGCCGCTGCGCGACCCCGCGTTCACCTGGACCTCCAGCGTGGCCCTGCTGCTGGGCCAGCGCTTGCTGAATGGCGAATCCTCATGAGCGATAGCAAAGTCACTTTGAAGACCCTGATGCGCCACACCGGCCTGTCGCTGGGCACGGTCTCGCGGGCGCTGCAGGACGGTCCCGAGGTCCGGCGCGAGACCCGCGAGCTGGTCAAGGCCGCCGCGCGCGAGCTGGGCTACACACCCAATCTGGCCGGCGTCAAGCTGCGCACCGGCAAGACCTACACGCTGTCCATCGTGCTGCCGGTCGAGAACGCCGAACAGGACTTCAGCGACAGCGGTTTCATGGCCCTGGTCTCGGGCCTGCATGCGGCGCTGGCCGGCACTTTCTACAGCCTGGTGGTGCAGCCCGAGCTGCCCGACGAGGATCCGGTGGCCGGCCTGCGCAAGCTGGTGGAGGTGCGCCGGGTCGACGGCCTGGTGCTGACCCAGACCCGGCCGCAGGACGAGCGCATCCGCTATCTGCTGGCTCAGGACTTTCCCTTTGTCAGCTATGGCCGCAGCGAGCTGGCGCAGGCCCATCCCTGGTACGACACCGACCACGAGGACATGGCCTACCGCGCGACCCGGCGCCTGATCGCGCGCGGCCATCGCCGCATCGCGATGCTGAACCCGCCGGCCGAGCTGATGTACAGCCAGCACCGCGACCGCGGCCACTGCCGCGCCTTGCAGGAGGCCGGGCTGGCGCAAGACCCGGCACTGACCCGGCACTCGGGCCTGTCGGCCAGCGACGGCCGCCGCCTGGTGCTGGAGCTGGCCCGGCTCGAGCCCCGGCCGACCGCTTTTGTCTGCGCCAATGAGTACGGCGCGCTGGGCGCCCTGTCGGCCTTTGCCGAGCTGGGCTGGCAGGCCGGCCGCGAGGCCGTGGTCGTGGCCACCGACGACAGCAATGTCAGCGCCTTCTTCGTGCCGCCGCTGTCGACCTACTACGCCTCGCTGCATGGCGCCGGCCGCCAGCTGGGCCAGCTGCTGCTGCGCCGCCTGGACGGCGAGCCGCTGGAGCAGCTGCGGCTGCTGGAACAGGCCGAGCTGATCGAGCGCCAGAGCGATGCCCTGCAGGAGGGCCAGGCATGAAAACGCTGCAAGGCCCGGGCCTGTTCCTGGCCCAGTTCGCCGGCGATGCGCCGCCGTTTGACAGCCTGGACCATCTGGCCCGCTGGGCGGCCGGCCTTGGTTTCGTGGCGCTGCAGATTCCCAGCTGGGACGGGCGCCTCTTCGACCTGGCGCTGGCAGCCGAGAGCCAGACCTATTGCGACGAGCTGCGCGGCCGGCTGGCCGAGCAGGGTTTTCAGATCAGCGAGCTGTCCACCCATCTGCAGGGCCAGCTGATCGCCGTGCATCCGGCCTATGAGCGCCAGTTCGACGGCTTTGCCGCGCCGGCGGTGCGCGGCGATGCGGCCCAGCGCAGCGCCTGGGCGCAGCAGCAGCTCAGGCTCGCGGCGCGCGCCTCGGCGCGGCTGGGCCTGCAAGCCCACGCCACCTTCTCCGGTGCGCTGGCCTGGCCCTATCTCTATCCCTGGCCACAGCGGCCGGCCGGCCTGATCGAAGAGGCGTTTGCCGAGCTGGCGCGGCGCTGGCGGCCGCTGCTCGATGCCTTCGACGAGGCCGGCGTCGATGTCTGCTACGAGCTGCATCCCGGCGAAGATCTGTTCGACGGTCTGACGTTCGAGCGCTTTCTCGATGCGGTCGGCCAGCACCCGCGCGCCCACATCCTCTACGACCCCAGCCATCTGCTGCTGCAGCAGCTCGACTACCTGGCCTTCATCGACATTTACCACGCCCGCATCCGCGCCTTCCATGTCAAGGATGCCGAGTTCCGTCCGAACGGCCGGCAAGGCGTCTACGGCGGCTATGCGCCCTGGCTGGAGCGGGCCGGGCGCTTCCGCTCGCTGGGCGACGGGCAGATCGATTTCGGCGCGATCTTCTCCAAGCTGGCCCGGCACGACTACCCGGGCTGGGCGGTGCTGGAGTGGGAGTGCTGCCTCAAACACCCGGAAGACGGTGCGCGCGAGGGGGCCGATTTCATCCGCCGCCACCTCATCCACGTGGCCGACCGGGCTTTTGACGATTTCGCCGACGCGCAGACGCCGCGTGCCGAGCTGCGCCAAATGCTGGGCCTGGGCCTGGGGAGCGAAGCATGAACAAGCCATTAAAGCTGGGCATGGTCGGCGGCGGCCAGGGCGCTTTCATCGGCGGCGTTCACCGCATTGCGGCGCGGCTTGACGGGCAATGGCAGCTGGTGGCCGGCGCCTTGTCCAGCCAGCCCGAGCGCGCGGCCGTCAGCGCCCGCGAGATCGGCCTCGATCCGGCGCGCAGCTATGCCAGCTGGCAGCAGATGGCTGCGGCCGAGGCCGAGCGGCCCGACGGCATCGACGCGGTGGCCATCGTCACGCCGAATCATCTGCATGCGCCGGTGGCCACGGCTTTCCTGGAGGCGGGCATTGACGTGATCTGCGACAAGCCGCTGGCCACCTCGCTGGCCGAGGCCCGCGCGCTGGCCGCGCTGGCGCGGCGGCGCGAGCGCCTGCTGTGCCTGACCCAGACCTATAGTGGCTATGCGATGGTGCGCGAGGCCCGGGCCCTGGTGGCGGCCGGTGAGCTCGGCACGCTGCTCCTGATCCAGGTCGAGTATGCGCAGGACTGGCTGACCGAAGCGATCGAACAGCACGGCCACAAGCAGGCAGCCTGGCGCTGCGACCCGGCGCTGGCCGGGCCGGCCGGCGCGCTGGCCGATATCGGCAGCCATGCCTATCACCTGGCCTGCTTCGTCAGCGGCCAGCGCGCCGAGGCAGTGTGTGCCGAGCTGAGCCGCCTGGTGCCGGGCCGTCGGCTGGACGACCATGCCCAGGCCATGCTGCGCTTTCCCGGCGGTGTGCGCGGGATGCTCTGGGCCAGCCAGGTGGCGGCCGGCTGCGAGAACGCGCTGCGCCTGCGCATCTGGGGCAGCCGCGCCGGCCTGGAGTTCGCGCAGGAGCGACCCGACGAGCTGCTGCTCACCCCACTGGGCGGCGCGAGCCGGCGCCTGAGCCGTGGGCGCGCGAGCAGCGCCGAGGCTCGGGCCGCCACCCGGCTGCCGGCCGGCCATCCCGAGGGCTATCTGGAGGCTTTTGCCCAGCTCTACCGCGATGCGGCCGAACAGATACGCGCGCGCCGCGAGGGCCGGGCGCCGGACATCGGCAGCCGCTGGCTGACGACGGCCGAGGACGGCGTCGCCGGTCTGGCCTTCATCGAGGCCATGCTGGCCAGCGATCGCGCCGGCAGCGCCTGGACCGCACTGGACACAGAAGGAGCGCTCCAATGATAGAGATCGGCATCCGCAACCCCCGCACGGCGCGGCTGCTGGCCGATGTGGGCGGCACCCATGTGCGCCTGGGCTGGCAGGACGGCGCCGGCGCGGCGATCCAGCATGTGCAGACCCTGGCCTGCGATGCGCACCGCGATCTGGGCGACTGCCTGGGGCGCTATCTGCAAGGCCTGGCCGCGGCCGGCGCGGCGCGGCCGACCCAGGCGGCGCTGGGCGTGGCCAGCGCGGTGCTGGACGACCGGGTGCGCCTGACCAACCGCGACTGGGCCTTCTCGGCCCAGGCTCTGGCCCGGCAGCTGGGTTTGCAGCGCCTGGTGGTGCTGAACGACTTCACCGCGCTGGCGCTGGCGATCCCGGCGCTGCCCGAGCCGGACTTCTGGCATGTGGGCGGGCCGAGCCGCGGCGCGCCGGGGCCGCTGGCGGTGATAGGGCCGGGCACCGGCCTGGGCGTCTCTGGCCTGATCCCCCAAGGCGACGGGCAGTGGACGGCCTTGCAGACCGAGGGCGGCCATGTCGGCCTGGCGCCGCAGAACGAGCGCGAGGCGGCGCTGCTGGAGCGGCTGCGCCGGCGCTTCGGGCGCGTCTCGGCCGAGCGGGTGCTGTCGGGGCCAGGTCTTGCCAATCTGCGCCGGGCCATCGCCGAGCTCGATGGCCAGCCCTTGCCGGCCGAGCCCAGCCCGGCCGAGGTCGTGCAGCAGGCCCTGGCCGGCGAGCCGCCAAGCGCCGAGGCGCTGGCCCTGTTCTGCGCCTTGCTGGGCGATGTGGCCGGCGATCTGGTGCTGTCGCTGGGGGCCCGTGGCGGCCTCTACATCGGCGGCGGCATCGTGCCGCGCCTGGGGGCCGAGCGCTTCATCGGCTCGGACTTCCGCCAGCGTTTCGAGGCCAAGGGGCGCCTGGCCGGCTATATGCACGAGGTGTCCTCCTATGTGATCGCGAGCCAGGAGCCGCCGGCCCTGCTCGGAGCGAGTCGAGCGCTATGAGCCCGCCGCACTGAGCACCACGCGGTGCGCCCGGGGCTGGGCGCGCCGTGTTCCTTCCCGAAGTACCGATGCGAGGCCGTCTGCGGCCCTGCAGGGATGTTTCTTTGCCCGTTGTTTTTCATCGATGCAGTTCATTCAAGCAACAACCGACCCACGGAGACAAAGCATGAAGAAGAGAGTTGGATATCAACCGCAGACCCCGCTTTGCGGCCAGGAATCGAATCGTTTCAAGCTGCGCGCGAGCTGGCTGGCCGCCGCCGTGCTGCAACTGGCGGCCCTGCCGACGCTGGCCCAGTCGGCCAAGCCGGATGAGAAGGCCAAGGACGAGTCGACCAATCAGCTGGACCGCGTCGTCGTGACCGGCAGCACCGGGCTGAACCGCACGGTGCGCGAGAGCTCGGTGGCGGTGACGGTGGCCGACCGCGAGGCCTTGGACCGCAAGGCGCCGTACTCGGCGGCCGAGGCCATGGAGCTGGTGCCGGGCATGTATATCGAGGCCTCGGCCGGCGAGATGTCCAACAACTACTCGGTGCGCGGCATGTCCGGCGGCAACCAGCGCTGGGTGCAGGTGCAGGAGGATGGCCTGCCGATCTTCTACTACCCGAGCTGGTCGGCCGATGGCCTGGTCAAGTCGGAACTCGGCATCGACCGCATGGAGGCGGTGCGCGGTGGCACCTCGGCCATCCTGACCGCCAACGGCGCCGGCGCCACGATCAACTTCCTGACCTTCCGCAACAAAGGCAAGCCCGAGGGCGCGCTACGCCTGACCACCTCCGACTACCAGCAGCGCCGGGTGGACCTGCGCTATGCCGGTGGCCTGGGCGAGGGCTGGTTCGGCGGCGTGTCGGGCTACTACCGCGTCGACGACGGCGTGCGCCACCCCGAGTTCACCGGCAACAAGGGTGGCACGCTGCGTGCGCATCTCGGCCGCAAGATCACTGACGGCGAGTGGAGCGTGAACCTCAAAGTCATGCGCGACCACACCATGTTCTATCTGCCCATTCCCGTGATCGGCAAGGACAAGCCGCGCAGCCTGCCCGGCATGAACGCCAACTACGGCACCATGATAGGCCTCGACTCGGGCGTGCAGACGGTGCGCACATCGCTGGTGCCCGGGACCTTTACGCAGACCGTGGACTCGCGCGATGGCTATGACCACAAGGCCTTGGCGCTGGGCTACCACTTCGAGAAGGCCCTGGCCCCGGCCTGGAAGTTCTCGTCCAAGGGCCGTTATACCGATTCCGACGTGACCGCCAGCGTGGTGTTCTCGTCCAGCAACAGCAGCTTGCGCCCGGCCGTTGACCGGCTGGACCCGGCCAAGTTCGGCTACATCAAGGAGATACTGGACCGTTTCGGGCCGGCCTGCGGCGGTGCTTGCAAGCCGGCGGTGCGCATCGTCTCGACCGGGGAGGTGCTGTCCACCCCCGAGCAGCTCAATGCGCTGAACGGCAACGGCCTGCTGTCCGACAACGTGCTGCAGGCCGACAAGCAGATCATCCGGGAGTTCGTCAACGATATGCGCCTGAGCTGGAACACCGAGCGCAACAGCCTCGGTCTCGGCCTCTTGACCTTCAATACGCGCAGCGAGGGCGGCAGCCCGGTGTCGGCACGCTTTGTCAGCGATGTGCGCAACCACGCCAGGCGGGTCGATCTGGTGGCGCTCGACCCGGCCGGCAAGGTGGTGGGTTCCTACACCGAGAACGGTGTTCGCGAGCACTCCACCTGGGGGGACAGCAATGACCGCAACCGCAACAAATCGATGTCCGTCTACCTGAACGACGAGTACAAGCTCAGCGACACCCTGCGCCTGGACGCCGGCCTGCGCATCGAGCGATTCCGCTATCGGCAGGAACGCGGCGGCTATGGCGAGTACGAACCCATCCCCGGCGCCTTCAAGCCGGGCTGTGATCGCGACGCGCTGGGCGATGCGGCCTGCGATGTGGACAACATCATCGCCAACAACTACTGGGCCTATCCGAACAATGGTCAGTACGAGACGGTGCGCAACCGCTGGACCGAACCCTCCTGGACTGTTGGCGGCAACTACCTGCTGAACAACAATATCGCCCTCTACGGTCGATTCGCCAAGAGCTACCAGAGCACCGGCGATCTGCCGGTGACCAAGATCGAGTTCGGCGAGCTGGGGGCACGCATGCAGGCCAGGAACGTCGCCGCCACGCTGACCTTCTACAAGGCCAACTTCAAGGGCGACCCGAACAGCGCCGAGGTGGACAACGCCCAGGTCGAGATGCTGCAGGGCGTGAAGTCGCAAGGCCTGGAATTCGAAGTGAGCTGGCGGCCGCTGCGCTGGTTCGAGTTCGCGGCCACCGGCGTGCTGCAGCGCTCGCGCTTCAGTGTCAACAACCTGCGCGTGCTGCGCGGCAGCGGCACCGATCTGGAAGCCTTGCTGAAGGAGGCCACCAGCTGGTCGGGCAACCGCCCGGAGCGCACGCCCGACCGCAACTTCACGCTCGCGCCGACCCTGTTCTTCAACGATGGCAAGGGCGAATTCACCGTGGCATGGCACTACGTCGGTGACCGTTTCGCCGATGTGTCCAACTCGGTGCGCCTGCCGGCCTACAAGACCATCAATCTGAGCCTGCGCTACGAGCTGACGCCCACCATCACCTTGAATGCGGCGGTACGCAATCTGACCAACACCATAGGCCTGACCGAGGGCAATCCGCGCTCGGGCTTTGTGCAGGCGCCGGCCGGCAGCGACTACTACTATGCTCGTCCGATCCTGGGCCGCAACGCCCAGCTGTCGGCGACCATGAGCTTCTGAGGAGACATTTCATGCAGTCACAAGCGAGCAAGCCCATGACAAACACGATCTGGGACCATCATGTGGCGGTGCCCGATGCGCCGCCGGGCTTCACCGTGCGGACCTGCGTGCCGGCCAACCCCGACGGGGTCGAGGTGATGCTGGAGCGCTGGGAGGCCGGCAGCAGCGAACCGCCGCACAGCCATCCCGGTAACGACATGACCGTGGTGGTGGAGGGCCGGATGCGCATCCAGTTCTTCCGGCGCGAGGGCGGGGCGCTGCTGCCCGACGGCGCGCCGCTGCTGCTGAATGCCGGCGAAACCGGCTATGTGGCGGCCGGACGCATCCACGATGCCCAGTATCTGCAGGACTGCAAGCTGGTCTATGTGCACGAGCGGGCCTTCGGCTTCCAGACCGAGGCCTGAAAAGACAGAGCCCTCTCGCGAGGGCCCTGTCTGTCGGGGCAGGGCGTCGCCCGCTCAGGCGGCGTCACTGCTCTTCTTGATGCGCACCGAGGCGCGCTTCTTCGGTTCGGCAAGCACCTCGGCGACCACGACATCGGCAGCGCTGGGCTTGGCTTCCGCCGCTACCGCTTCCTCCTCGGCCTTGATCACGCGGCTGTAAGGCGCCAGGATGGGCACCAGCTGGCCGTAGATCTTGGGGCTGCCGGCCAGCACTTCGCGCTGGTTCATGAAGTCGGACTCGCCGGTGAAGTTGCCGATCAGGCCACCGGCCTCGGTGATGATCAGCGAGCCGGCGGCCACGTCCCAGGGGTTCAGGCCGGTCTCGAAGAAGGCGTCGTAGTAACCGGCGGCCACATAGCAGAGGTCCAGCGCGGCCGCGCCCGGGCGGCGTAGGCCGGCGCACAAGGGCATGATCTCCTCGAACATCTTCAGATAGCGCTTGAAGTTGTCGCCGCGGCGAAAGGGGAAGCCGGTGCCGATCAGCGCGTCGCTCATGCGGGTGCGCTTGGAGACGCGCAGGCGGCGGTCGTTCAGGAAGGCGCCGCGGCCCTTGGTCGCGTAGAACAGGTCGTTGCGGGTGGGGTCATAGACGACGGCCTGCTGCACCACGCCGCGATGCGCCAGCGCGATCGACACGCAGTACATCGGCAGGCCGTGGATGAAATTGGTCGTGCCGTCCAGCGGATCGATGATCCAGACGAACTCGGAATGCTTGGCGCCATGCTCGCGGCCCGACTCCTCGGCCAGGATGCCGTGGTCGGGGTAGGCTTGCAGCAGGATCTCGATGATGGCGTTCTCGGCCGCCTGGTCCACCTCGGTCACGAAGTCATTGGGCGACTTGGTGTTGATCTTCAGGATGTCGAGGTCCAGGGACGCGCGGTTGATGATGGAACCTGCTGCGCGGGCCGCCTTGATGGCGACATTGAGCATGGGATGGAGAGCAACTTGCGTCATGCGTGGTGAACCTGCAAACGAATGGGGTGGACTGGCGAAAGAAAAGAGCGTTGCGAAACAAGGGACGAGGCCCTGGCCGCAGATAATCGCGCATTTTAGCCGAGACCGGCAAGGGCCACCGTGGATTCCACACGCTTCATCCTGATTGAGACCAGCCACCCCGGCAATGTGGGGGCCGCCGCGCGGGCGATGAAGGTGATGGGTTTCGCCGAGCTGGTGCTGGTGCGGCCGCGTTTTGCCGATGTCCTGTGCCAGGAAGACACGGTGGCGATGGCCAGCGGTGCGGCCGATATCCTGGCCAGGGCCCGCATCGTCGCGAGCCTGGAGGAGGCGCTGGACGGCGTCACCTTCGCCTGTGCCACCGCGATGACGCCGCGCGACTTCGGCCCGCCGACGCGTGAGCCCCGCCCGCTGTTCGCCGAGCTGGCCCAGGCGCAGCACAAGATCGGCCTGGTGTTCGGTTCCGAGCGCTACGGCATGAGCAACGAGGATGTCTACCGCTGCCACGCGGTGCTGTCGATCCCGACCCATCCCGACTATGGTTCGCTGAATCTGGCCCAGGCCGTGCAGCTGCTGGCCTACGACCTGCGCCAGGCGCTGGGCGGCTTCTCGGTGCAGGCACGCACGCCCGACCCCGAGCTGGCCGATGCCCAGGCGGTGCAAGGCCTGCTGAGCCATCTGCAGGCCTCGCTGGAGGCGATCGGCTTTCTGGACCCGGCCGCGCCGCGCAAGCTGATGCCCCGGCTCAACCAACTCTTCAACCGCGCCCAGCTGACCCGCGAGGAGGTCCATATCCTGCGCGGCATTGCGCGCCAGATGGTCAAGCCCCGCGCCAGCGAGGATTGAGCGCGGCCGCTCAAGCACTTGCGCTTCAGAGAAGACGCATATCCCGCAGGGATGTGCAGTCGCAACTAAACTGGCCGGCCACTTCTCCCCGATTTCCCATGTTCCAGCGCCTTCGCGAAGACATCGCCTGCATTCTTGAGCGAGACCCCGCCGCCCGTTCGGCCTGGGAGGCATTGACCTGTTATCCGGGTCTGCATGCGCTGGTGCTGCACCGGCGCGCGCATTGGTGCTGGACCCATGGCCTGAAATGGCTAGGGCGCTTCATCTCGCACTGCGGTCGCTTCCTGACCGGCATCGAGATCCATCCTGGCGCGACCATAGGCCGCAAGGTCTTCATCGACCATGGCATGGGCGTCGTGATCGGCGAGATGGCCGAGATCGGCGAGGGCTGCACGATCTACCAGGGCGTGACCCTGGGCGGTACGGCGCTGATCAAAGGCGCCAAGCGCCACCCGACCCTGGAGGCCGGTGTCATCGTCGGTGCCAATGCCTGTGTGCTGGGTGGCTTCACCGTCGGGGCCGGTGCGCGCATCGGCTCGCTGGCCGTGGTGACCAAGCCGGTGCCGCCGGGCGCGACCGCGGTGGGCAACCCGGCGCGCATCATCGAGGCCAAGGTGGATGCCGAACGCGAGGCCCAGGCGGCCAGGATGGGCTTCTCGGCCTATGGCGTGACGCAGAGCGACGACCCCTTGTCCCAGGCCCTGCGCGGCCTGATCGACAACGCCTCGGGCCAGGACCACCAGATCGCGCTGCTGTGGCAGGCCATCGAGACCCTGTCCAAGGCGCGCAGCTCCGACAAGGACTGCGTGCCCTCGGATGCGGCCCGTACCGAGTGTTTCGAGGCCGCCAAGCTCAATCAGCTGATCGGCAAGTAGCGTTCAATGATGGTGTCCATGGTCGCCATGAGCGTGACCATGGGCCACTTCCTCGGCGCTGGCGGCGCGCACCGAGACCACCTTGACGGTGACCTTCAGGCTCATGCCGGCCAGCGGGTGATTGCCGTCCAGGATCACGGTATCGCCCTTGATCTTGACGACGTTGAAGAGTTGAAATTCACCCTCGGCCTCGCGCAGCTCCAACTGACCGCCGACCTTGACGCCCGGCGGGAAGTCCTTCTTGGCAATGCTGCGCAGCAGGCTCTCATCGCGCTCGCCGAAGGCGGTCTCGGGTGTCAGGTTCAGCGTGGTCTGGAAGCCGGCTTCCTGGCCCATCAAGGCGTCTTCGACGGCCGGCAAGGTGTTGCCGTAGCCGCCGATCAGGCAGGCCATAGGCTCCTTCGATTCCTCGATCAGCTTGCCCTTGGCATCGGCCACCTTCAGCTTCAGGGTGGCGATGGTGTCTTTCTGGATCTTCATGAGTTTGTCGGCTTCTTCAGCGCGGATTTCGGACGGAAGGCCTTGCAGACCTCGTCACGGGTTTCGAGATAGGGGCCGCCGATCAGGTCGATGCAGTAGGGCACGGCGGCAAAGATGCCGCTCGCGCCGGCATGACCGGCCAGGGTCTCGGCGATGGCCTTGGGCTGGCCCGGCAGATTGATGATCAAGCTCTGGCCGCGTATCACCGCGACCTGGCGCGACAGGATGGCGGTGGGCACGAAATGCAGCGAGATCTGCCGCATCTGCTCGCCAAAGCCCGGCATCTCGCGGTCCGCCACGTCCAGCGTGGCCTCCGGGGTCACGTCGCGCAGGGCCGGGCCGGTGCCGCCGGTGGTCAGCACCAGATCGCACTTCGCTTCGTCGACCAGCTCGCGCAGCGTCGCGGCGATCAGCGGCCGCTCGTCGGGGATCAGACGCGGTTCGAACTCGATGGGGTTCAGCAGCGCGGCTGTGAGCCAGTCCTGCAGCGCCGGCAGGCCCTTGTCTTCGTAGACGCCGCTGGAGGCGCGGTCGCTGATCGAGACGATGCCGACGCGGACCGTCTGCTCACTCATCGGTCGGCTCCACGCGCAGCTGCTCGGTCTTGATCAGCTGGAACAGCTCGCGGAAGGCGCGGCCACTGCGCTGTTCTGGCGCCGCAGCGGCATCCTTGCGGGCCGCGCGCACCAGGCTGCGCAGCTGCTGCACATCGACCTCGGGATGCGCGCTGACGAAGGCTTGCAGTTCGTCGTCGCTGGCCAAGAGGCGCTCGCGCCAGCGCTCGCTCTGGTGCAAGGCCAGGCTGTCCTTGGCGTGGCCCAGCTTGAAGGCGGCCACGGCCTCCTTGATCGGTTCGGGGTCGACCTTGCGCATCAGCTTGCCGATGTACTGCATCTGACGGCGCCGGGCTTCATGCGCGGTGATCTTCTTGGCGGCCTTGACGGCGTCGAGCAGGATCTCCGGCAGGCCCAGCGGGGCGACGCGGTCGGCCGGCAGGGTCAGCAAATCCTCACCCAGCGACTGGAGCTCATGGGAGTCCTTCTTCTTCTGGGTCTTGCTGGGACGATCGTAGAAGTCGTCGTCGTCCGGAATGTTCTGTTCTTGCGGGTAGGTCATAAGGCTCTCTGATCAGGCGGGCAGCGCCGGCGCCCGTATGATTGTCGCCCACAACCGATCTCCCGCGCCCCACCCCTCCATGCCCAAGCC
>SCOI01000023.1 GCA_005503085.1 Burkholderiales bacterium C2
CCCGCCCGTCCGCTCGGCGATTGATCAGGGCTTGCCGGCCAGCAGCTCGCCCAGATGCCGGCGCTTGATCGCGGCCAGGCTGCCGTCGCGCTGCATCTCCAGCAAGGTCTGGCGCAGCAGCGCGCGGTCGGCCGCCGAGACGCGCTCGCGCGACAAGGCCAAGGCGCCGACCGTGTGCTCCTGCGGCGCATAGGGCAGGGCGGCAAACGCGGCGAAGGCGCGGTCGTTGCGGCGCGCGGCGGCCAGGCTGTTGGCGCCCAGAATCATCGCGTCGGCGCGCTGGGCCTTGAAGGCGCGCATCGCGCTGGGCTGGTCGGGCGCCTCGACGACGCGTCCCTGGGCGCGCAGCGTGTCGACCCAGGCCTGCAGGCTCGGCGTATGCACAAAGCCGCGCACCACCAGCAGCTTGCGCCCGGCATCGGCCGAGAAGGCCGCCGTGCTGCCCAGCCGGGCGGCCAGCTCGGCTTGCAGCAGCACGTATTGGCGCGACTCGATGTAGGGCAGGAACTCGACCAGGCGCTCGCGCTCGGGCGTGGGCATGGCCGAGACGGTGGCGTCGAGCTGACCTTCGGCCAGTTGGGCCCAGATGCGCACCCGGGACTCGAGCCGGGTGTCGAAGCGGCAGCCGCTGCGTCGCGCCAGCTCCTCGACCAGATCCTTGTCCAGCCCCTCCCAGCGGCCGTCGCCGCCGCGGTAGTACAGCGCGCCGTACTCGTAAAAGCCCAGCGTGTAGGAGCCGCAGGCCTGGGCGGCCGGCAGGCTCAACAGTGACAGGGCCAGCAACAGGGTGCGCATAGACAATCCATCCCTTGTGGGTCGGCTCCCTGTCTGTCGAGTCTAGGCCCACGCGGCTGCTGCGACAATCGCCCCATCATGCTGAAGTTCGACCTGCTCAAGACCGAAGGCCGCGCCCGCCGCGGCACGCTCACCCTCAACCATGGTGTGGTGCAAACCCCCATCTTCATGCCGGTGGGCACCTACGGCACGGTGAAGGGCGTGATGCCGCGCTCGCTCGAAGAGATGGGCGCGCAGATCATCCTCGGCAACACCTTCCATCTGTGGATGCGGCCGGGCCTGGACATCATGAAGCAGTTCGGTGGCCTGCATCAGTTCGAGAGCTGGCACAAGCCCATCCTGACCGACAGCGGCGGCTTCCAGGTCTGGAGCCTGGGCGAGATGCGCAAGATCAGCGAGGAGGGCGTCAAGTTCGCTTCGCCCGTCAACGGCGACAAGCTGTTCCTGACGCCCGAGATCTCGATGCAGATCCAGACGATTCTGAACAGCGACATCGTGATGCAGTTCGACGAGTGCACGCCCTACGAGAGCAAGGGCCACATCACCACCGAGCTGGAAGCCCGCAAGAGCATGGAGATGAGCCTGCGCTGGGCCAAGCGTTGCCAGGATGAGTTCGCTAAGCTGGAGAACCCGAACGCGCTGTTCGGTATCGTGCAGGGCGGCATGTTCGAAGGCCTGCGCGATGAATCGCTGGCCGGCCTGGCCGCGCTGGATCTACCCGGTTATGCGATCGGCGGCCTGTCGGTCGGCGAGCCCAAGGCCGATATGCAGCGCGTGCTGGCCCATATCGGCCATCAGCTGCCGGCCGAGAAGCCGCGCTATCTGATGGGCGTGGGCACGCCCGAGGATCTGGTCGAGGGCGTCAGTCAGGGCATCGATATGTTCGACTGCGTGATGCCCACCCGCAATGCGCGCAACGGCCATCTGTTCACCCGCTTCGGCGACCTGCGCCTGCGCAATGCCCGCTACAAGACCGACGCAGCCCCGGTCGACGCGACCTGCTCCTGCTACTGCTGCGCCAACTTCAGCCGCGCCTATCTGCATCACCTGGACCGCTGCGGCGAGATGCTAGGCCCGATGCTGACCAGCGTGCACAACCTGCACTACTACCTGAACCTGATGAAGGAAGTGCGCGAGTCGCTGGACGCGGGCAACTTCGCCGGCTTCCAGAAGAAGTTCGCTGAGGACAGGGCGCGCGGGGTGTGAGACCGGCGCCGAGGCCATGTTCATCAAGGCCTTGATCGCGCCGCTGCGCTGGCTGGTCCGGCTGCTGCTGGCCCTGGCCATCCTGTTCGAAGAATGGGGCTGGGCACCGCTGCTACGCGCGATGGCGGCGCTGGGCCGGCTGCCGCTGCTGCGGCAGATCGAGGCGGGCATCGGGCGTCTGCGGCCTTATCCCGCCTTGCTGGTTTTTCTGCTGCCCAGCCTGCTGCTGATCCCGGTCAAGCTCGTGGCGCTATGGCTGATCGGGCGTGGCGAGGCGCTGCTGGGGCTGGCGGTGATCGTCGTGGCCAAGCTGCTGGGCACGGCGGTGCTGGCCCGGCTGTTCCATCTGACCGAGCCGGCGCTGCAAAGCCTGCCCTGGTTCGCGCGGCTGTATGCGCGCTGGGCGGCCTGGAAAGAGGGGCTGCTGCTGTGGGTGCGGGCCAGCCCGGTCTGGCGCTGGGCGCGGGCCTTCAAGCGGCGCCTGCGCCGGGCCTGGCGGCTCGGGCACTGACACCAACAAAAAAGCCCCGGGGAGAACCCCCGGGGCCTGCGCGATCAGTTTTGAGTTCTTACTCGGCGCGGCGGCGGCGCACCATCAGGCCCACGACACCCAGGCCGGCCAGCAGCAGCGCATAGCTCTCGGGCTCGGGCACGGCGGTGGTGAAGGTCAGGTTGTCCAGCACGATGCCGTTGCCGGCGATGCCGAAGCCGTAGATCTGGGCGCTATTAAACTGGAAGCCGAGGAAGCGGCCTTCGTTGTAGCTGTCCCACTCGGTGTCGATGGACACGTTGTACGAGTCCAGCACATTGCCGTTCTGGCCATAGGCCAGCAGGGTGAAGTTGTTGCTGTCGCCCTCGAACTGGAACTGGTTCAGATAGGCGCCGACGCCGGCCACGCCGCTGCCGAAGCGAAAGCCCAGCTCGCCGCTGTTACCGACGAAGCCGCTGGCGACGAAGTTGCCGTTGCCGGTGGGCGTGTCGACCAGACCGTCGACCGGGTTGCCGCGGGCGCCCCACAGGCCGTTCTCGCCGAGGGTGCGGTTGTTGGCGCCGAGCTCGGTGAAAGGCGCGGAGGTGAACAGCACGGACTCGCCGACTTCGGCGCCGACGTCCTCGGGGCCGGTGCCGATCAGGCCGTCATAGCCGTTGAAGGTGATGACCTTGCTGTTGATCAGGCCGGCGTTCGTGTCGATGCGGGCGGCATGGGCGGGCAGCTGGGCCAGCAGGGCCAGTGCTGCAGCGGCCAGCGCCAGGGTGGTGCGTTGTTGCATGAGAGTTCTCCTTGAAAGCTGGAATCAGGAACCGACGATGCCGCCGTCGTTCTTGGTGATCACGACCACGCCCGAGCGCGGGCGGCCGAAGGGCAGCGGGGTGACGCCGTCCGAGGCCAGGCCCCACTGGCTGGCGGGCCAGCGCGAGTAGAGCTCGGGGTTGCTGGCCGGCGAGTCCTCGCCCGGATGCTGGATGCCGACGAACAGGGTCTTGCCGTCCGGCGTCATCGCGATGCCGGTGACTTCGGCGTTCGGCGGTGCGGTCAGGAAGCGGCGGGTGGCGCCGCTATTGGGGTCGACGCAGACCATGCAGTTGGCGCCGATATTGACCCAGTCGCCGGCGGCATTGCCGGCCTGGTCGGTCTGCACCCAGAGGCGGCCGAAGGGGTCGAACCACAGACCGTCCGGCGCACCGTAGTCGGCGCTGCCCTGCGGGTCGTCGACGATATTGCCCTTGTAGTCGTTGGTGCCGGACGGATGCGGGCTCTTGCTGGTCTTGCTGTCGCCGTTCTGCACGAACAGGTTCCAGTCGAAGCCGGTGGCCAGCACGCTGTCGCTGTCCTCGGTCCAGCGGATGATGTGGCCGTAGAGGTTGTTGGCGCGCGGGTTGGCGGCATCCGGGGCCGGGCGAGCGGCGCCGGCGGCGGTGCTGCCGTCGGCCGCGTTGTTCGATACCGGGCTGGCACCGCGGCGGTTGTTATTGGTCAGCGTGCAGTAGACCTCGATCTTCTGGAAGCCGCCGATGCGCGGGCGGGCGCCGGTCCACTCGGGGCGGTCCATCATCGTCGCGCCGACCGCGTCGGCCGCCATGCGGGTCTTGATCAGGATCTTGGCCAGCACCTCGGCATCGTCGACGCCCTGGAAGTGCGGGTTGTCGCGCAGCGCCTGGCCGTTGACACCGATGGTGCCCGGCAGCAGCGCGATCCACTGGCCGCGCAGCGTGGCGTCGAAGCGGGCCACATAGAGCACGCCCTGATCCAGCAGATCGCGGTTGGCCGCGCGGTTCTTCGGGTCGTACTTGCCGGCACTGACGAATTTGTAGATGTACTCGTTGCGCTCGTCGTCGCCCATATAGACGGCCAGATGGCCGTTCTTGTCGACCACATACTGGGCGCTCTCATGCTTGAAGCGGCCCAGCGCGGTGCGCTTGACCGGCACGCTCTTCGGATCGTAGGGGTCGATCTCGACCACCCAGCCGAACAGATTGGGCTCCTTGGGGTTCAGCGCCAGATCGAAGCGCGGGTCCTGCTTGTCCCAGGCATAGCCGAAGCCGGCGGCGACCACGCCGTAGCGGTTGTTGATCGCGGCCTGCTCGCCAGCGGGCATCGCGCCGGCGGTGCCGAAGTTGCCGTTGAAGTTTTCTTCGCAGGTCAGGTAGGTGCCCCAGGGCGTGATGCCGTTGGCGCAGTTGTTGATCGTGCCGTAGGCAATGCGGCCGTCGCTGCTCTTGCCGGTCGGCACGGTCTCGGTCGGCTTGATCAGGTACTCGTTGGACTTCAGCAGCGCATGGCCGGCGGCCGGGCCGGAGATGCGCATCTTGCTGTTGGCGGTCAGGCGGCGACCGTAGGGCGAGTTCTTCACCACCATCCAGCGGCCGTTGCGACGGCGCGCCTCCAGGATGGAGACGCCGTGCGCGGCCTGCGACTTGCGCACATGCTCGATGCTGGCGCCGGGCACGCCTTGCGGGGTCAGGATTTGCTCATGCGTGTATTCGTTGTTGGCGCACAGCAGGCCGCGGTCGCTAACGGGCTTGCCGTCGGCGCCGGCGAAGGGCATGAAAGCCATGCCGTCGGTGTGCTCGCCGTACTGGCGCTCCTGGTCGGCAGCGCTGTTGCTGGCGTCGCCGGCGAAGGCCGGGCCGCCGGCCACGATGGCATCGCCCCAGGCGACGAACAGCTCGGCGCTGTAGCCGGCCGGCACGGTGACGCGGTCGGCCACCGGCGCCACCATCGCGGGCACGCTCTCGAAGCCGATGCCCGGGAAGCCCAGGCCAGGCGCCACCGGTGCGGCCTGCACCGTGGCGGTCAGGCCCGACAGCGTCAGGCCGCCGGCCGCGCTCAGCGCGGTGGCGCTGACCGAGCCCTTGACGAACAGGCGCCGGCTGTCATCGACGGCATCGATGACCTCGTGGATGGATGCATTGCCGGACGGGTTGAGCGTCTCGTCGTTGCGCGGATGGTTGATGCCCTTCATGCGTAGCTCCTGCCTGGTAGGTGGGGGTGTCGGGCCGCCCAACGCGGCCGGTAACAACCCACTATGCGAGGCCTGGGCGACGCGGCCGTGACGCGGTAGAGCCGTTCGGCTCATGCCCTGAGCCGGCCGCAGGCGCCACAGGGTCAGGGCTTGCCCGCGCCTTTCTCGCGGCGGCGGCGTGCCAGCCCCAGGGCCGGCAGGCTCAGCGACAGCGCCAGCAGCCACAGCGGCGAACTGGCACCGCCACCACCCCCCTCGGGTGAGGGGGTCGGCGTGGGCGTCGGTGTCGGCGTGGGGGTTGGCGTCGGTGTGGGCGTCGGCGTCGGGGTAGGCGTCGGCTCCGGGATCGGCTTGCTGCCTTGCAGCGCGCCGCAGCTGTCCAGCGCGGCGCCGCTGAGGCTGGCCGGTGTGCGGGTCGGGGCGGTGTAGCTGGCCGGCGCCTGGGCGTAGCGCAGCGCCTGCTCGGCGTCGAGCAGGCCGGCGCCGCAGCTGCTGGTGCTGCAAGTGCAGCGGCTCGGATTGGCGGCGCTGCAGGCGCCCAGCGCGGCGGCCACGGCATGCGGGCGGGCGCTGATCTTCAGGCCGGCCTCGACCTGGGCCAGGGTCAGCGCCGGATTGGCGGCCCACATCAGCGCGGCCGTGCCGGCCACCTGGGGCGCGGCGAAGCTGCTGCCGCTGACGGCGCCATAGCCCCAGCCGCCGGCTTGCACAGCGGTCGTGCCCTTGTTGGTGGTCGAGGCGATGCCGCTGTCGGCCAGCAGGCTGTCGCAGGTCTTGCCGCTGTCGGCGTCGCCGCCGGTGGTGGCCAGCTGGATCTCGCTGCCGAAGTTCGAGTAGTAGGCCTTGAAGCCCTGGCGGTTGACCGCCGCCACGCCGAACACCCCGGCGCAGTTGGCCGGCCGGCCCACCGCGCTGCGCAGATTGCCGGCCGCCGCGACGATCATCACGCCACGGCTGCGCAGCTCGGTAATGGTGTCGCTGTAGAGCTTGGCGGCGGCGGCCACATCGGCATTGGCGTCATTGACATTGCAGGAGTACAAGCCGGCGAAGCCGATCACCAGGATCTTGGCCGGCGTCGGGTTGGCCGGCACGCCCGCCACCTGCAGGCCGGCAGCCCAGCGCATGCCGTCCACCATATCGGGAACAGAGGCGCCGCATTTGCCCGACACCCGCACCGGCAGGATGCGGGCGTTCCAGTTGATGCCGGCCACGCCGGCGGCGTTATTGCTCACCGCGCCGAGCTGGCCGGCCACCAAGGTGCCGTGCCAGCTGCTCTTCGGGTTGACGATGCAGCCGTCCCACAGCGCCGGGTTGGCGTTGAACTCGGCCTGGGTCAGCGCGTCGCCCGGATCGTCGGCGCTGTTGCTGCGGCCGACGCCGTTGTTGGCGTACTCGGCCTTGCTGACGAAGTTGTAGCCGGGCAGGGTGTTGGCCTGCAGGTCCGGATGGGCGGTCAGGCCCGAGTCCAGCACCGCGATCACCGGGTCGGTGCTGCCCTTGCTGATGTCCCAGGCCTTGGGGAAGCCGGCCAGGCCGGCGCTGCCGGCCGCCGCAGGTTCGCCCAGCCACCACTGCTCGCTGGTGAACAGCGTGTCGTTGGGCACTGCCGCGCGCTGCTCGCGCATCTGGCCCAGCACGGCCTCGACCTCGGGCTCGCGGCGCAGCGCCGCGGTCAGCCGGGCGAGCTGGGCCGCGTCGAGGCTGCCGCTGCTTTGCAGCACCCACCAGCCCGAGCCCAGCGGCCGGACCTGGCGCAGGCCGTGCGCCTGCAAGAGCGCGGGTGCCGGCTGCGGCGCGTGCAGCTTGACGACCAGCTCGCGCGCCAGCGGCGCGGTCAGGGCTTGCTGGGCGCGCTGCGGCGCGAACGCACCGCTGAGCATCGCGACGGCCGCCGCCGCGATCAGCGTGGGAACAAGGCGGGGCGCGATGGCGCGCAGCGAAGAGGGGAGGTGTCGGGTCAGCATGGACGACACCCTATTGCGCTGGCGTGAACAGCGCGTGACAGGACGGCGTCGCGGGCCTGTCATCGCACGGTCATCGGCGGCGCCCAGCATTGCCCGTTTAGGCGCATGCTCCCCAGCCCCTTGCTCTCCAGACCTCTTGTGCTGCCCTCATGCCTGCGCCGGGCCTGTCTCGCGCTGCTGCTGATGTGCGCCGTTCTGGCCTGGGCCGCACCGGCCGCGCAGCAAGGCCTGGCGCTGAACTTCCGTGACACCCGGCTGAGCGCCGTCTTCGAGACCCTGTCGCGCCACAGCGGTCTGAACTTCGTGTTCGATCAGGAGGTGCGCAGCGACACCCGGCTGTCGCTGTCGCTGCGCCATGCCAGCGTCGATGAGGCCCTGCGCCTGATCCTCGCGTTGCAGCAGCTGGAGCAGAAATGGCTGACGCCCAACACGGTGCTGATCTACCCGGCCACGCCGGCCAAGCGGCGCGAGCATCAGGAGCTGCAGACCCGCAGCTTCTATCTGAACAGCGCCGATCCCAAGCAGGTGCAGGCCTTGCTGCGCGGCCTGCTCAAGACCCGCGACCTGGTCATAGACGAGCGCCTGAACCTGGTGATGATGCGCGACACGCCCGAGGCGCTGACCCTGGCCGAGCAGCTGATCGCCGGCTTGGACCGGCCCGACGCCGAGCTGCTGGTGGAGCTGGAGCTTCTTGAAGTCGCCAGCAGCCAGGGCAGCGAGCTGGGCATAGACTGGCCCGGCTCGGTGCAGCGCGGCCTGCCAGGCGACGCCAGCCGGGTGCCCTGGGGTGCAGGCCGCGAGCTGCTCAGCAGCATCGCCAACCCGGCGCTGGTGGCCCGGCTGCGCGGCGATCGTGAGCTGGCGACCCTGATCGCGAAACCGCAGCTGCGCCTGCGCAACCGCGACAAGTCCCGCATCGAGCTGGGCGGCAAGCTGCCGCTGTTCGGCAGCAGCGCCAGTCCGGACATCGGCGTGACGACCAATGTCAGCTACCAGGACATCGGGCTGAAGCTGGCGCTGCAGCCTCAGGTGCAGTCCGATGGCGAGGTCGTGCTCAAGCTCGATCTGGAGCTCAGCTACCTGCTGGCCGAGGTTCGCTCCGGCGGCAACCCGCCGGCCACCGCCTACCGCATCGGCCAGCGCAGCACCAGCACCGTGGTGCGGCTGCGCGATGGCGAGACCCAGCTGCTGGCCGGCCTGATCGGCGACAGCGAGCGCCAGACGGCGCGCGGCCTGCCCGGGCTGTCCGGCTTGCCGGTGCTGGGGCGTCTGTTCGGCGTTGGCGAGGACAGCCGCAGCAAGTCCGATATCGTGCTGCTGATCACGCCGCGGCTGCTGCGGCTGGCGCCGCTGCCCGGCCCCGAGTTGCTGCGCCTGGCCAGCGGGCGCGATGCCGATCCGGGCGCCGCGAGCCTGCGGCTGCGGCGCGGCGTGGTGGCGGCCTCGGGGGCGCCGTCCGGCGGCGGCGCCGAGCCGGCGCCGGAGACTGCCGCTGAGGCGCGTGTGGACGGCAAGGAGGTCGACAGCGAGGCAGGCAGCGAGGCCGACAGCGAGGCCGTTGCCGAGCTGCAGACCAGCGGCAGCGCCGCTGTCGGCGAGACCCTGTCGGTATCGCTGCACAACAAGTCCCCCCATCTGCTGCGTGGCGAGCTGCGCTACGACCTGAGCCTGTTCGCGCCCGCCGAGGGCGGCGCGGCGGCCAACACCGGCAGCGTCGCGTTCGAGCTGCCTCCGCAGGGCCAGCTGTCGCTGCCGCTGCGCGTGCATTCGGGGGCGGCCGGTGTGAGCTCGATGATCGAGGTGCTCAATCTGCGCGGCCAGAACGCCGCCGGCGACGCGCTGCCGGCGCGGCTGGAAGGCGACGGCCAGGTCGAGATCCGGGCCCGGGAATGAGGCGTTCGGCCCATGCCGGCCTGGCGCCATGAGCCGAACGGTCTATGCGTCGACATTTCCTTCAACAGAAGGTCATCAGCGGTCTTTACATTGCGCAACATCCCGAGGCGGGCCGACAGCGGTCTCGTGGCCTGCCTTTTTCTCAACCGCGTCCCTGTCCCCATGAACAACCATGACCCGAGCGACATCCCGATGTCGCAGGAGAGTCTGAAGGCCGAGGCCTTGATGCGTGCGGCTGATTCTGCGCTGGAGGTGAGGCGGCGCTATCAGTTCTTTGTCTGGATGCAGAGCCATCTGCAGCCGCTGCTGCCGCATCAGCTGGCCATCTGCGGCGCCTACCAGCGCGCGGCGCGCGAGCTGGTGTTCGATGTCTTCAACACCGTGCCACTGCCCGAGCCGCTGCTCGCCGAGCTGACCCGCAGCGGCAGCGCGCTGATGCAGCGCCTGCAGCTGATGTGGCTGCAGGCGCGCGGCCGGCCGGTCTGCACCAGCGTCGAGGCCGAGGGCGGCGCGACGCCCGATGCGCTGGCCCTGGTCGAGGCCGGCGTCGGCGATGTGCTGCTGCACGGCCTGTCGCGGCCGCAGCGGCCCAGCGAGATCGAGGGCTTCTATGTCTTTGCGCGTGTCGGCGCGCCGGCCACGCCGGCGCAGTGCCGCCATCTGGAGCTGCTGCTGCCGCATATCCACGCCACCTGGCAGCGGGTGCAGAACGTCGAGCACGACCTCAGCCCGCTGCCCTCGTCGATGATGACGCCGCGCAGCAGCCACCCGACCGGCATCACCGAGCGCGAGCGCCAGATCCTCAGCTGGCTGCGCGAGGGCAAGAACAACCAGCAGATCGGCGAGGGCCTGGGCATCAGCGCGCTGACGGTGAAGAACCATGTGCAGAAGATCCTGCGCAAGCTCAATGCCAGCAACCGCGCCCAGGCCGTGGCCTGCGCGATGACGCTGAACCTGCTGGACCACCGGCCGCCTCAGGGTTTTCCCATGCTCGAACCGGCCGACCGTAGTCCGAAAGGGCTGTGAACTGCATCACGTTTCCCGCAACGCCTGTCACCTTGGGCTGCGAAAGTGCGAGCTGTCGAAAGGACAGATAGTCGTTCTTTAAGCCAGGGTCGGCCCCAGCGACCCAAACGCCCAAGGCCGCCTCCCGGCGCAGTGCTCCCACGCTGCGTCCCGGCAGCGGCAACCCAGGCGCAGCTGCGGATAGAGGGAGGAGTTCGCCATGGGCTCCGCTTATCCAGGCACAAGTGAACTCACGAGCACAACTCATCAACCTGCCTTTTCTTTTTCCAATCGGAGAAAACACATGAAATTCAAGACCATCGCCCTGGCCGCCCTGCTGGCCACCACCGGCTCCGCCTTCGCCGAGATCCAGACCGGCCAGACCGGCACCTTCGGCGAAGCCGAACTGGTGTTCATCGCCACCAACTCCAAGGGTTCCTTCCTGAAGGACCTGGGCATCACCGCCAACGCCTTCCAGGCCAATGGCAACTTCAACTTCTCGGTGCAAGGCGCCGAGTGGGACAAGTTCGTTGCCTTCGGTGGCAGCGACACCAAGTGGACCGTGCTGGCCGCCAACCCGATCGGCTTCGGCTTCGAGCCGGGCGAGATCAATCTGTTCACGACGGTGGCTAACGGCCAAGCTGCCAACGGTATCAACAACATACAGTTCAACGATAGCGTGAACGCAGTCGCGCAAATTTTTGTCACCAGCGATGACATCGCCACCAACGCCGGCCATGGCGCCGACAACATCGAACTGGCACAAGCCGCCGGCAGCGATGGCTACCTGGCCAGCTATGTCAATCTGACCGGCTACTACCAGCAAGTGGGTTCGGTCGGCGACAGCCTGAAGATGGCCTACCTGACCTCGTCCAGCGCCGACGGTAGCGCCCTGGTCCTGGCCTCGTCCTATGCCAACGCCAGCACCCAGGTGACTTTCAACGGTACGAACATCGCCGCCGTCACCGCCGTGCCCGAGCCGAGCACCTATGCCCTGCTGCTGGCCGGTCTGTGCGCCGTCGGCTTCATGGTCCGTCGCCGCCAGTCCTGAGCCGGCCTGACCTCCAAGTAAGCAAGCAAGTTCTCTTTCCCGGCGCCCGTCCAAAGAGATGGGCGCCGTGGGCGGAGCTCTGTCCGAATTCCTCATTTTTGGAAGTAAACCCATCATGAAGATCCGCAACACCGTCATCGCCCTGGCCTCGCTGGCCGCCCTGGGCTCGGCCCACGCCCTGACCCCCGCCGAGATCGTTGCCGAGCGCAACGCCGGCACGCTGAAGGAAGTCCGCATCGCCGGCGCCTCGGCCCTGCGCCTAGCTTTGGGTGGCTATATGCAGGAAATCGCCAACCCGGCCACTTTCGATGTGTTCTTCAACGACGCCACCGGCGCCAACAACCGCGCCTACTCCTTCCGCTTGGCTGTGCAGGTCGGCAACTGGCCCGCCGGTACCGCCGTGCTGGTGACCAAGCGCGACGCTGGCGGTTCCGGCCAGGGCGTGGGCCCCATCATCACCGCTGACGCGAACCAGGCCCAGATGCTGGTCGACGCTTCCTGCGTGGCCACCGGCAACGCCTCGCCGACCGCCGACATCCAGACCCCCTCCTTCTACTGCGCCAGCACCGTGGGTGCCCTGGCCGATGCCGGCCTGTCCGACGTCGAGCCGGCCCTGCTGGAAGCCGGTATCAACGCCGGTGCCGGCCGCGCTGTCGACAACCTCGACTCCGCCGGCTTTGTGCAGAACGTGTTCGGCGTGGCCGTCAACAAGAAGCTCTACCTGGCCCTGCAAAAGGCCCAGGGTCTGGTCGATGTGAGCGCCACCGCCATCGACGAAGACGCCGCCAAGCAGCCCAGCATCCCCACCACCTTTGTGCGCGGCGCCTTGACCGGCCAGCTGCTGGGCAGCAATGCGACCAAGAAGGGCTGGAATCTGCTGATCCCGGCTTCGGTCGAAGCGAACATCAACAACAAGAAGATCAACGTCTGCCGCCGCACCGCCGGCTCGGGCACCCAGGCCGCATCCAACGCCTTCTTCGCCAACAACCCCTGCGGTGGCGCGACGGCTTACACGCCGTCTAACGCAGGTGGAGGCGCGATCTCGGCGACCGGCTCGCTGACTGTGGTGGCCGGTGCCGGCACCGGCAACGTCGAGACCTGCCTGGGCACGACGGCCGAGAACGCCGCCGGCGGCGCTTTCGCCCTGGGCGTGATCGGTCGCGAGAACAACCCGCGCGCCAACGGTGGCGACAAGGGCTATCGCTTCGTCAAGCTCAGCGGCGTCGCTCCCGAGCGCGCCCATGTGATCGACGGCAGCTACGAGTTCGTCACCGAGTCCACGATGCAATGGGCCAAGACCGGCGCCAACGCCCCAGCCGGCGACAAGCTGGAGTTCCTGAAGAATCTGCGCGCCAATATCGGCAAGGCCAGCGTGCTGGCCCAGCTGGACCCGGACCTGCAAGCCGGCCTGGTCGCCACGCCCGACACGATCCCGGCCGGCACCGCCTGGTCTGATCTGCCGGAAGCTGTGCGCAGCTTCACCTCCCACACGGCACGCTCGGCCGCTCGTACCTGCACACCGGTGCGTATGACCAAGTGATCTGACTTGAATTGATGATGAGCAAGGCCTTGCCCACTGTTGCAGGCCCGACACCTCGGCAAGAGGCCGAGTCGGTAGCAGCGTAGGCGAGGCCAGCGTCCGGGAGGGTTTGATCGCCCTCCCGGACGCCCTTGATTGAGTCTCCCAGGGCCGACAGAAGAAAGCCCGGATCAGACCGGCAATGAAACACACAGAGAGTGATCGATATGAAGCTGCGCCCGTTCAACCCTTCCCGCAGAGTCCGTCTGTTGGCACTGTGCAGCAGCCTTGCGATGACCACAATGGCTGGCCCTGCCGGCGCGGCGATCGACATGGGTTCAGACACATGGGTCCCCGACGCGGATCCGGCGAACCCGAGATTCGGCTTCCCCGAGTTGACCCTGTTCATCTGGGACCCTGTGGCCAAGGCCATTTACAGCAAGGACCTGGGGACCCGGGCCAAGCCTTATCTCGAGGGGCAGGACCAGGCCGGCAACTTCTTTACCTATGCGCAGCAGGACGCTGGCTATCAGAAGTTCTTTGACCCGATAAACATCACCAACGACAAGGCCTTCAAGGCATTTACCGAGGTGTCGACCAATAGCGACAACCAGCAATGGGGCGTGATCGGCGCGAGCTCGGTTGGGTTTGGTTTCGATCCCAACGAGGTCTACGCCTTCAGCACGCTCAGGCACCTCTCGGCCCCGGGGGTTACCAACCCTGAATGGCTGTTGATGAAAGGCGCAACAACTACCAAGTTCAACGATGCGGTCAATGTGTTGGGGGACACAGTATTTGCTCCGCTAAACAAAGGTGCTGGTGCCGCTGGCTACTTCTCGAACCCCAACAACACCCATTATGTAGACGGTGCAGAACTACCCGCCCAATGGGACTATGCCCGCAACGGCTCCAGCGTCGACTTTGAGGGTATGGAGGCCTATTGGGGCAACGCCGGTGATGGCGGTTCCGTAGCTGGTCTCCAAACTGGGAAATTTGACGGCATTTTCAGCTTCTTGAATCCGGTCAGTACGACCAACCCGCAGACGGGCGCCAAGTCCTACCACTCGTCCTGGTTCTATTACTTGACGTCAAGCAATCCGGCTGTCTCGAACAATATCCTCGTCGACGAATTCGACAACGCCGGCCACGACGGCTACTGGGGCTTGGCCATCAATGGCAATGGCGAATACATCCTCAGCTTCACGATGGAAGCGGCGGTGACCCCGGCCAGCACGTTGCTGGGCATGCAGCGCCGCGCGCGCACCGACTTTGCTGCCGGCGTTGGCGGCACCCGCTTCATCAGCGCGCCGCTGGGCGAGTTCGCCGGCTGGACGCCGGGTGGCTTCGTGCCGGGCAATGCCGTATCGGCCGTGCCCGAGCCGTCGAGCTGGCTGATGCTGGGCCTGGGCCTGGCGGCCTTGGGCTGGCGCGCGCGGCGCAACAGCCGCTGAGCCGCCGCCCCTGCAGTCCTTGCTGAAGACACGCCGCCCTGGATGGGGCGGCGTGCGCACTTTTATTCCAGAGATTTGTCATCCGCCCCGTCCGGCATGAGCCGTTCGGCCCATGCCGGGTCACCACCGTTTCACCGGTCACCGGGACACTGAGTTCATGGAAAATTTCACGTTCCGCGCCTGCGGTCAGGCGCGGCTCCCCCTGTCTTTGCTGCTGCTGGCGGCGCTGTTGGCAGCGCCCGCGCTGGCCCAGCCGAGCGCGCCGCCGGCCGCCGATGCCGCAGTCGCTTCGCCCGAAGCTGCGGCCCCGCGCTTTGACATCCTCGAGTTCCAGATCGAAGGCAACACCCGACTCGCCGATGTGCAGATCGAGGCGGCGGTGCTGCCCTTTCTGGGCGAGGGCCGCAGCATGGTGGATGTCGACGGCGCACGCGCCGCGCTGGAGAAGGTCTATCAGGGGGCTGGCTATCTGACCGTGTTTGTCGATGTGCCGGAGCAGCGCGTCGAGGGCGGTGTGGTGCGGCTGGCGGTGCTGGAGGGCCGGGTCGAGCGGCTGGCGGTGACCGGCTCGCGCTACTACGCCCAGGGCCGCATCCGCACGGCGGTCAGCGAACTGGCGGCCGGCCAGGTGCCCAACTTCAATATCGTGCAGCAGCAGCTGGCTTCGGTCAGCCGTGGCGAGGAGCGGCGCGTGCAGCCGGTGCTGCGGCCGGGCCGCCAGCCGGGCACGGTGGAGGCCGAGCTGAAGGTGGAGGACAAGCTGCCGCTGTCGGGCAGCTTCGAACTCAGCAATGCGGCCTCGGCCGACACCGATCCGCTGCGCGCCGCCGTCCATCTGCGCTATGACAACCTGCTGCAGCGCGACCATTCGATCGCGCTGACCCTGATGGGCGCGCCGATGGCCAGCCGCGAGTCGCGCGTCTTCGTGCTGAACTACACCGTGCCGCTGGCCGATGGCGACGCGCTGACCTTCACCGCGGTGAACTCCAGCAGCGATGTCGACAGCCTGGGCGGCGTCAATGTGCTGGGCAAGGGCACGACGCTGGGCCTGCGCTACAGCGGCTCGCGGGCGCTGGCCGAGTCGGTGCACAGCCTCAGCCTGGGCCTGGACTTCAAGGACCTGAAGGAGAACGTCAGCCTGGGCCGCGGCGCGGGCGCCGCCGCGCTGAGCGCCAACCCGCTGCGCTATATGCCGCTTCAGGCGGCCTACAACGGCAGCTGGTTCGGCCCCACCTCGCAGCACAACCTCAGCCTGACCGCGACGCTGGGCCTGCGCCGCCTGCTCTACCGCGAGATCGACTGCCAGCTGGCCGACGGCACCCTCGCGCGCGACGACCAGTTCGCCTGCAAGCGCCGTGGCGCCGATGGCGGCTTCTCGACCCTGAAGCTGGACTGGCGCGGCCAGCAGCGGCTCGGCCCGGTGGAGCTGGCGGCGCGCTTCGGCGCCCAGCTGGCCACCCAGCAGCTGCCGAGCTCGGAGCAGTTCTCGCTGGGCGGTGCCGACACGGTGCGCGGCTACTACGACGGCGTGGCCGCCGGCGATTTCGGCTGGCTCGGCTCGCTGGAGCTGCGCAGCCGCAATTACGCGCCGGCCCTGCTGCGCAGCTTCGAGGGCGCGAACCTGCCGCCCTTCAGCGAGCTGGGCCTGCATCTGTTTGCCGACGCCGCTTCTGTGAGCCTGATCGACCCCGAACCGGGTCAGCAGCGCCGTGTGCCGCTGCTGTCCAGCGGCCTGGGTCTGCGCCTGGCGCTGAGCACCGGCCTGTCCCTCAACCTCGACTGGGGCCGCCGCCACCGCGATCTGCCCACCCGCCGCGCCCCGCAGGACCACCTGCATCTGCGCGCCGCGCTGCGCTTCTGAGCCGCGCCCCCAACGCCTGACCGAAGTCCCAAGCCATGGCCCCGATCCCCCGCTCCACCGTCCGCCCCCATCGTCTCAGCCGCGTCAGCCGCCGGAGCCGCTGGTTGCTGCACCCGCTGGTGGCGGCCCTGGCCCTGGCCTTGCCGCTGCAGTCGCCGGCGCAGACACCGCCACCGGTCTCGGCTGTGCCCAAGCCGGCGCTAGGCTGGCGGGTCTATGGCCAGGGGCCGCACAGCACGCCGCAAACCACCGCGAATGGCCGTGGCGGCCAGGACATGCGCATCCAGCAAGACAGCGCCCGCGCGATCTACAACTGGGCCAGCTTCGATATCGGCGCCGAAAGCTCGGTGACCTTCGACATGGCCAAGGCCGGCGCCAGCGCACTGAACCGGGTCGATGGCACGGCGCCCAGCCAGATCTTCGGCAAGCTCAGCGCCACCAATGGCGGCGAGGTGCTGATCTACAACCGCAACGGCATCCTGTTCGGCCGGGGCGCCAGCGTCGATGTCGGCAATCTGGTCGCGACCACGCTCAAGCCCAGGGACGAGGACTACAAGAACGGCTTTGTCGCCAACATCACCGGCGCCGAATCCGCCTTCCGCTTCGATGGCTCGAACGGTGGAGATTTCGGCAAGAGCTTTGTGAAAGTGGACGCTGGTGCCGAGATCAAGACCGCCGAGGGCGGCCGCATCTTCCTGTTCGCGCGCAAGGTCGAGAACGCCGGCACGCTCAGCGCGCCGGGTGGCCAGGTGGTGCTGGGCGCCGGCGCCGAGGTGTTCTACAAGCTGCCGACCGCTGAGCCGCTCTATGCCGCCGAGAACAACAAGGACGTGCCGGCGCTGCGCGGCCTGCTGGTCGAGGTCGGGCGCCACACGCTGGGCAGCGCGGGCGATGGCCAGGTCAAGAACGAGGCCAGCGGGGTGATCAACACCCCGCGCGGCAACACCACGCTGGTGGGCATGGCGGTCAACCAGTCGGGCCGCATCAGCGCCAGCACCAGCGTCGCGCAGAACGGTTCGGTGCTGCTGCTGGCCCAGGGCGGCGCGGCGACGCTGGGCATCCCAGAGTCCGACGAGCGCTACAAGCGCGCCCAGGTCAGCGGCGAACTGGTGCTGGACGCGGGCAGCCGCATCGAGATCACGGCGGCCGACCAGGGCGCCGATGGCAAGGCCCTGAGCGCCGACGACAACGCCGGCTTCGTCAACTCGCGCCTGGATCTGGCCGGCAAGACCATCACGCTGGCGCGCGGCGCCAGCATCGTCGCGCCGGCCGCCCAGGCCAGCCTGCGCGCGCTCGCCAAGCCCGATTACCGCGCCGAGCTGCTGGTCAAGGAGGTGTTCACGCCCGAGGGCGGCCGCATCCAGATCGATGCCGGCGCCAGCATCGATCTCTCGGGCACCCGCAACACCGAGCTCAGCGTGGCCCGCCATTTCGTCACCACCGAGCTGCTGGGCAGCAATGACCTGAAGGACGCGCCGCTGCAGAAGGACGGCCTGCTCTACCGCAACAAGGTCACGCTGGACACGCGCCAGGACTCGCTGATCCTGGGCAGCCTGGACAGCTATCGCCGCAGCCTGCAGCGCAGCGCCAGCGAGCGCATGGCCCACGGCGGCAGTCTGAAGCTGCTGGCCGGCGGCGCGGTGCTGGCCCATGCCGAGTCGCGGCTGGCGGTCGACGGCGGCCTGCTGCGTTATCTGGAGGCCGAGGTGCGCCCGACCCAGCTCTTCAGCGCCAGCGGCAAGGGCTACAGCCTCAACAACGCGCCCAGCGAGCTGCTCTACAGCGCGATCACCAATGCCGGCACCAACAAGGCCCGCTACGACCGCTGGGGCCCTATGGTCAATTACGGCACGGTGCTGCCGGCGCGCCAGGAGGCCGGCTATACCGAAGGCGGCCGCGGCGGCAGCCTGGCGGTGGTCGCGCCCGCTGTGCTGCTGGACGGCGCGCTGTCGGGCCAGACCACGCTGGGCCGGCGCCAGCGCATCGGCCTCGATGCGCTGCCGGCCGGCGCCAGCCTGGGCATAGGCGCCGCCCGCCACGGGGCCGATTTCGGCGCCAACGCCTATGCCGGCGCGGTGCTGAAGGATTTCCGCATCGGCGCCGATATCGCGCCGCTGGACGAGGCGCAGTGGCAGCGGCTGCGGCGCAGCAGCGAGGCCGCGCTGGGTCGCAGCTCGGGCCTGGCCGCAAACCGGCTGCTGGGCTCGGGCTTCCAGCACATCGCGATCGCCGCCGAGGGCGCGATCAGCAGCACGGCGGCACTTGATCTGCCGGCGCTGGGCAGCCTGCAACTGCTGTCGCGCGAGGGCCGCGTCAGCGTCGACGCCGACATCCGCAGCGCCTCCGGCAGCCTGAGCCTGCGCAGCTTCGAGAACGAGGTCGCGGTCGCGGCCGGCGTCAAGCTCGATGTGGCCGGCCAGTGGAGCAATGCCGCGCTGGACCCCGAGGCCGCCGCGCTGACGCTCAAGGGCGGAACGCTGCTGGTCTCCGGTGGCGCCGGCGTGAGCCTGGGTGCGGCCAGCCGGCTCGATGTCTCGGGCGGCGCGCTGCTGGCCGGGGCCAACAGCCTGGCCGGCTGCGCAGCCGGCCAGATCTGCGGGGGCGCCGCCGGATCGATCACGCTGAGCACCGGCAGCAGCACCTTCACCGACGATGTTGCCGCGCGCCGGCTCTTGCTGGGCGGTGAGCTGCGCGGCTATTCGATGAGCCAGGGCGGCCATCTGAGCCTGACGGCACCGGGCCTGCGCATCGCCGACCGCAACAACGATGCGGCCAGGCCGGCCGCGCCGGGCACGCTGGTGCTGAGCCCCGAGTTCTTCAGCCAGGGCGGCTTCGGCCGCTTCAGTCTGGACGGCCGCCAGGCCTTGGAACTGACGGCCGGCACCCGGCTGGCACCGACCCAGCAGCTCTGGCATGCCGAGGCGGGCGCACGCAAGGCACCCAGCGGCAGTGCGATGGATGGGCTGATGACGCTGGCCGCGCCGCGCCAGGGCCTGCCCAAGGCCATCGAGCTGAGCCTGGCCTCCAGCGGCCTGGGCGGCAACCGGCCCGAGGGCCGGCTCAGCGTGGCCGAGGGCGCCCGCATCGTGCTGGAGCCCGGTGCCAAGCTGAGCCTGTCGGCCGCGACGGCGCTGACGATGGACGGCGAGCTTCAGGCCCCGGGTGGCCAGCTCAGCCTGGCCGTCAAGGCCACCAACAGCGGCAATGGCGACATCCCGCACTATCTGTGGCTGGGTTCCAAGAGCCGCATCGATGTGGCCGGCCAGCGCCAGCTGCAGGCCAGCACCGACGGCCTGCCGCAGGGCCGGCTGCTGGGCGGCGGCTCGGTCAGCTTGAGCGCCAGTGGCGACAACGCATTCGGCACCAGCCTGGTCTGGCAGCGCGGCGCGGTGATCGACATCAGCGGCGCCAGCGGCGCGCTGCTGAGCAAGGAGCAAAGCCAGGGCGGCAGCGAGCAGCGCATCCGCCAGCTGGCCAGCAGCGCCGGCTCGCTGAGCATCAGCGGCAACCAGGACATCGTGCTGGAAGGTACGCTGCGGGCCCAGGCCGGCGGTGCGGGACAGGGTGGCGGCACGCTGTCGCTGAACCTGGTGTCCGGCTTTGTGACGCCGAACATCCTGGGCTTGCCGGCGCTGCGCCGGCTGGAGCTGGTCGGCGTCGAAGAGCATCGCAGCGACGCGCTGCGCGCCGAGGGGCTGCCGGCGCCGACCGGCCTGAACGGCCGGGCCTCGCTGTCGACCGCGCTGCTGCAGGGCAGCGGCCTGGCCGAGCTGCACCTGAGCGCGCAGGAAGGCATCGCGATCGCCGATGGCGTGAATCTCGATCTGGCCCGTGGCCTCAAGCTCGATACGCCGGTGCTGCTGATGCAGGACCGGGCCCAGGCCCGGCTGGCCGCGCCGCTGCTGCAATGGCAGAACAAGCAGCCGAACGTGGTCGCAGTCGGCGCCGGCAGTGATCGCCCGCTGCCGACGGCCCAGGCCGGCCATGCCGGGCTGAGCCTGGCGGCCGGCGAGCTGATGGTGCTGGACGGCAAGCTGGTGACCCAGGGTCTGGGCCGCCTGAACCTGAGCAGCGGCGGCGATCTGCGCCTGCAGGGCACGGCCAGCGGCAGCGGCTACCAGGGCAGCCTGGCGACCGCCGCCGATACCTGGCTGACGGCGCGCCAGCTCTTCCCGGCCAGCGACACGGTGTTCGGCATCGATGCCGGCAGCCATCTGCTGGAGTTCGCCAGCAGCCCCGGCGCGGCCCCGGCCCTGCCCTGGAGCGCCGGCGGCAGCCTGAAGCTGAAGGCCGCCGACATCGTGCAGGGCGGGCGGCTGCGCGCGCCGGCCGGCCAGATCGAGTTCCAGGCTACGGGTCAGCTGAGCCTGAGCGCCGGCAGCGAGACCTCGGTCAGCGCGGCCGGCCGCGAGTTGCTGTTCGGGACCTGGACGGGTGAGCGTTGGGCGAGCCCGGGCGGCGCCGTGCTGGGCGCGGCGCCGGCCAAGGCGATCTCGCTGAATGCGGCGATGGTCGATGTGGCGCCGGGCGCGTTGCTGGACCTCAGCGGCGGCGGCAAGCTCAGCGCCTGGCAGTTCGTGTCCGGCCCGGGCGGCTCGCGCGATGTGTTCACCGGTCTGGACGGCGCCTATGCCATCGTGCCGGGCGTGCTGAGCTCGGGCGCGCCGGCGCTGGCCGGCGAGGGCGCACCGGCCTTGGGGCGCCAGATCACGATAGGCGAGGGCGCACCGGTGCCTGCCGGCACCTACACGCTGCTGCCGGCCCGCTATGCGGTGCTGGACGGCGCCTGGCTGCTGCGCCCGGCCGGTGCCGGCGCGACGCCGCTGGGCCTGGGCGTCAGCGTGGCGCGCGACGACGGCAGCCTGCTGCTGGGCGCCCGGCTGGGCCTGGCCGGCAGCGCCGAGCAGGAGGCCCGGACCAGCACCTGGCAGCTGCTCAGCGCGGCGCAGGCGCGCAAATACAGCGAGATACGGCTGGCCAATGCCGACCAGTTTTTCCCGGCCCTGGCCGCCGGCCAGGACCGCGCCCGGCCGGCGCTGCTGCGCGATGCCGGCAGCCTGGTGGTCGCGACCCAGCAGGCCCAGATCCGCGGCCTGAGCCGCTTCGACGCGGCCCGGGGTGACAAGGGCGAGCAGGGCCTGGCCGGCAGCGCCTATTTCGGCGCCGAGCGCATCCAGGTCGGCGGCACGGCCCAGGCCGGCGCCCTGCATCTGGACCCGGCCCAGCTGTCGGCACTGGGCGCCCAGCATCTGGTGATCGGCGCGATACCGAAGAACCTGGCCACGCCCGAGCAACTGGAGCTGCGCAGCAGCACGCTGGAGCTGGCGCCCGGGGCCGCGCCGCTGAAGGCGCAGAGCCTGCTGCTGGCGGCCACCGAGCGCCTCACGCTGGGCCAGGGCACGCGCCTGGAGGCGGCGCCGGCCGATGCGCAGGCGCCGAGCCGCCAATGGCAGCTGCAGGGCGATGGCGCGGCGCTGCTGGTCTCCGGCGATGCCGAGGCCGGCCTGGTGCGCAGCGGCGCGCAGCGCCAGCGCGGCGATCTGAGCATAGGCGCCGGCAGCGTGCTGAGCGCGGCCGGCGGCAGCCTGCTGCTGGACGCAACCGGCCGCAGCACGCTGGCTGCCGATGCGAAGCTGCAGGCGGACAGCATTGCGCTGGGCGTGTCGCGGCTGCAGATCGGTGGCAGCGCAGCGCTGCAGGACGACAGCACCTTGCTGAGCGCCGAGCTGCTCGCCCAGCTGGGCGGGGCCGAGCGCCTGCTGCTGCGCAGCTATGCGGGCTTTGATTTCCTGGCCGGCGCCAGCCTGGGTGCGCCGGGGCTGGAGCGGCTGAGCCTGGATGGTCCGGGCCTGCGGGTGCTGGGCGAGGGCCTGGCCCGCGTCAGCGCCGCGCGCATCGACATCGGCAACAGCACCGGGTTGAGCGCCGGCGACGCGCCGGCCGCCGGTCGCCTGCGGCTGGACGCCAGCGGCTCGGGGGAGGGCCAGGGCGAGATCCATATGCTGGGCGGCAGCCAGCGCTGGCAGCTCGGCGGCGCCGAGCTGCGCGCCGAGCGGGCGCTGCTGTTCAGCGGCCGCAGCCAGTTGAGCCTGGACGGCGCCGATCTGCAAGTCTTCACGCCGGTGCTGAAGGCCGCGCGGCCCGAGGGCGATGGCCCGGCCGGCAGCACCGAGCTGGACTGGCGTATCGGCGGCGCGCTGAGCCTGCAAACCACGGCGGCACAGCCGGCGGCGACCGGTGCGGCCGATGCGCTGGCGGCGGCGCGCGTCTCGCTGAGCGCGCAGCGCCTGGCCATCGACACCACACTGGATCTGCCGGCCGCCCAGCTGGCGCTGCGCGCCACCGGCGCCGCTGCCGACCTGGTGTTTGGCAGCCGGGCCCGTGTCAGCGTGGCCGGCCGCAGCGACAAGATCGGCAACACGCTGCGCGCCGATATCGCGGCCGGCCGTCTCAGCGCCGTCAGCGAGCGTGGCGACCTGCGCCTGCTGGCCGGGGGCCAGCTCGATGTCTCGGCCGCCGGCGACGGCGATGCCGGCAGCCTCAGCCTGGTTGCGGCCGAGGGCGCGCTGCAGCTGCAGGGTCGTCTGCTGGCCGCAGCGGCCAGCGCCGAGCGCGGCGCCAGTCTGCAGCTGGACAGCCGCGACGTGCTGGACCTGGCCGGCGTGGCCGGCCTGATCGCACAAGCCGGCCCGCAGGCCTTCATGCAAAGCATCGAGGTCCGCAACCGACAGGGCGACCAGCAGTTGACCGCAGGCACCAGCTTGCGCGCCGCCGCGCTGACCCTGAGCAGCGATGCCGGCAGCCTCAGCGTGGCCGGCCGGCTCGATGCCTCGGCCGCCCAGGGCGGCGAAATCCGCCTGAACGCGCGCGGCGATCTCGTGCTGGCCGATGGTGCCCAGCTGCTGGCGCGCAGCCAGCAGGCCGACGGCGCAGGCAAGGTCTGGCTCAACAGCGAACAAGGAACTCTGAAACTGCAAGCCGGCAGCCTGATCGATCTGTCCGGCCCCGACGCCGCCCCGGCCGCCGGCCTGGTGCAGCTGCGCGCCGCGCGCGAGGGCCAGGATGTGCGCATCGCCGCCATCGACGCCAGCCTGCGCGGCGTGGCACGCGTCGATGTCGAGGCGGTCAAGGTCTACACGGGGGTGAATGAGCTGGTCGATGGCCTGACGCCGGTGCCGACGCCGACACCCACGCCCACGCCTACGCCTACGCCTACGCCTACGCCTACGCCTACGCCTACGCCTACGCCTACGCCTACGCCTACGCCTACGCCTACGCCTACGCCTACGCCGACAAATCCTTCGCCGGGCAATGGTGAGACCACGCCAGGCACGCCGCCGCCTGCTCCGCCGACGGGGCCTACACCGACGCCAACGCCAACGCCAACGCCCACCAATCCTTCGCCGGGCAATGGTGACACCACGCCGGGCACGCCGCCGCCCGCGCCACCGACCTTGCTGGCCGCGACGGTAGGCAAGGCCGCCGCGCTGACTCAGGCCGTCGCCGGCCAGCCGTCAACCGGTAATGGTGACACGACAGGCAATGCTCCGCCGCCCGCGCCGCCCACGGGCACGGCGCCTACGCCCACGCCTACGCCTACGCCTACGCCTACGCCTACGCCTACGCCTACGCCTACGCCTACGCCTACGCCCGCACCTGCAGGCAAGCCGCTGGGCCTCGAGCGCGTGCTGGTCGACAACGCCGAGTTCATGGGCGAGCGCCAGCAGACGGCCGAGGCGATCACGGCCCGGCTGTCAGGTGGCCAGGCCGCTCTGCAGGACCTGCTGCGTGTGCGTGCCGGTGTCGAGGTGCGCGCCCAGGGCGATCTGACCGTCAGCAAGAGCTGGCAGATGCCGGTGCTGACGAAGGCGCAGGTCGAACGGGCGCCGCATGCGGCCGAGGCGGCGCTGACCCTGCGCGCCGCCGGCAATCTGCTGCTCAAGAGCGGCCTCTCCACCGGCTTCCGGCCCTCGCCGAACGACCCAAGCCAGCTAATCGGCACTTCAACACTGGCCGGCGATATCCGGCTGGTGGCCGGGGCCGACCTCGCCAGCGCCGATCTGCGCGCGGTGCTGGCTCCGGAGCGCCTGGCCGAGGACAAGGGCTCGGTGCTGATCGGAGCTGACCGCCGGCCCGGCCAGTCGACGGCCCCCGAGGTCGCGCTGCGCAGCACCGTCGGCAGCCTGGAGCTGATGGCCGGCCGCGACATCCGCCTGCTCAACGGCAGCGCCAAGCTCTACACGACCGGCACGCCGGTCGGTGTGGTGGCCGACGCCGAGCCGCCCATCGATGAAGGCTCGGTCGAGGCTCTGAGTCGGGCGAGCCAGGCGGGCTCGCAGCGCGCCAGCCTGCTGATGCGGGCGGCCGCCGCCGACCAGCCCTCGCCCGGCAATGGCGACGACACGACCGGCACGACACCGCCGCCCGGCGCGCCGACGAAACCCGGCGAGAAACCGCCGACGCCGCCGACACCCACGCCGCCGCCCACGCCGACGCCTGAACCTGAGCCCGAGCCGGAAGAACCCGGCGGCCCCGACCCGGTGCCGACCACCATCCACACGCCGGCGCTGGACGCGCTGGCCAACGATCTGGATGGCAGCGGCATGAGCCCCTTCACCAGCGGCGGTGGCCGCATCACGCTGAAGGCCGGCCGCGATGTGGTGGGCGTGGCCAACAACACGGACCAGCGTTCGGTCAGCGACTGGCTGTGGCGCGCCTCGGCCAGCGAGGTGCCCATCGCCTGGTTCAGCCGGGTCGACCGCTTCGCCCAGGGCATTGCCAGCTTCGGCGGCGGTGATATCTCGGTGCAGGCCGGTCGGGATCTGCATCAGCTGCATGCGGCGGCGGCCAGCGGCGGCCTGGTGATGACGCCTGCCATGGCAGACGCTGCGGCCGCTGGCGGCGCTGATGGCAGCAACGGACTCGCCGTGTTCGGCGGCGGCGCGCTGCGCGCCAGCGCCGGGCGCGATCTGGTCAGCGGCCAGCTGATGGCGACCAAAGGCCGGCTCGATGTGCGCGCCGGCGGTGCGATTCGCAACGAGGCCGGCGTCGACACCAATCTCGAGCCGGGCCTGCAACTGCTGTTCCAGGATGCGGCCGTCAGGGTTCAGGCCGGCCAGGACCTGCAGTTGGCCAGCGTGCGCAATCTGGCTCATGCTTTTGCGGCTGCCGCTAACAGCCTGGGCAAAGGTCTCTCGTTGCCCGGTCTCGATGCGCGCGCCAGTCTGCTGCTGCAGAGCGCGGCCGGCAGCATCGCCTATGCGGGCGCCGCGCAGTCCACGCGGGCCGGCGAGGCGATTGACAGAGACCCGATGAGCGCGGTGCTGCCTATCGATCTGCGCCTGCTGGCACCGCAGGGTTCGATCCAGGCCAACAATATCCGGCAATGGAGCGACAGCGCCGATCCGGCCGCGGCCCGCACCTGGCTGGGCGCCGGCGAATCGCTGACCCTGTCCAACATCGATCTGCTGGCATTGGGCAATGCGCCTCTGCCCTTCGGCTTACGTCCCGACGAGGCCTTCATGACGGCCCAGCGCCTGGCCGTGATCGACGCCGACGGCCAGCTGCGGCCGGACCAGAGCCCGCGCGAACCGGCCCAGTTCGTGGCCCAGCGCGGCGATTTGCTGATCAGCACCGCGATGCATTCGGCGCGGCCGCTGGAGTTCAGCGCCGGCCGCGATCTGCGCGTGGACGGCAGCCTGACGGTGCAGCACCAGAGCCCCGCCGAGGGTCGGCCGCAGGAGCAGACCCTGCTGCGCGCTGGCCGCGACATCCGCTTCGGCAGCGCCGTCTCCGGCGTCGATCTGGCCGGCCCCGGCCAGCTGCTGCTGCTGGCCGGCCGCGATGTGGACCTGGGCCCCGGCCAGGGCCTGGTGGCGCGCGGCAATCTGTCCAATAGCGTGCTGCTGCCCGAGCAGGGCGCCGGCATCACCGTGCTGGCCGGCCTGGCCGACAGCGGCGAGGACTATGCCCAGGCGGTACGCCAGGGCTTCCATGTGCTCAGTGTGTCCGGCCTGCAGGGCAAGCTGGGCCAGACCTATGGCCTGCTGGGCGGTGCCACACCCGGCTTCGAGCGGCTCGCGCCTGCGGCCCAGATCGAGGCGCTGCGCGAGCTGCTCGGCAGCGCCAAGGTCGACGGCTGGCTGGCCGCCCATCTGCGCGCGTTGCCGGCGCGGCCCGAGGCGGGCGAGCAGCGGCTGCGCGTCGCGGCCCTGCTGGGCAAGCCGGCGGGCGATGCGGCGGTGGACGAGGCGCTGAAAAGCTATGCCGACTCGCGCCAGCCGGCCTGGTCGGCGCTGACGCCGGCGCAGGCGCTGCCGCTGCTGGCGCAGCTGGGCACCGAGCAGCAGAGCCTGGCGGTGCTGCGCCTGATGCTGGCGGGCCTGGCGGCCCAGCCGGCACCGGCGCGCGCGGCCAGCCTGGCCGCGCTGTCGGACGCCAAGCAGCTGGAGGCGCTGGCCGCCTATGTGAAGAGCGCCAGCGGCGCGACGGTGCCGCCCGGGCAGGCCGCAGCGGCCTTCGAGGCGCTGAGCGTCGAGCGCCAGATCCCCTGGCTGAACCGCCAGCTGGTCGACGAGCTGCGCCGCAGCGGCCGGGCCGCCTCGCAGCTGGACGGCGATGCGCGCTGGGCCGGCTATGGCCCGGCCTATCTGGCCATCGACCTGCTGTTCCCCGGCGAGCGGCCCGCCGGCCGGCTGCGCATGCCGACCAGCCAGATCAAGACCTTGCAGGCGGCCGACATCACGGTGCTGGTGCCCGGCGGCGGCGCCAATGCCGGCGATATTGCCGGCCAGACCGGCTTCAAGAAGGCCAGCGATCTGGGCATCGTCACGGTCAGCGGCGGCGATATCAGCGCCGTCGTGCGCGACGATTTCGAGGTCAATGCCTCGCGCGTCTTCACGCTGGGACAGGGCGATCTGCTGATGTGGTCCTCGGCCGGCAATATCGATGCCGGTCGTGGCGCCAAGACCGTCACCGGCGCCCCGCCGCCGGTGCTGCGCCTGCTGGAGAACGGCAGCCTGGTGCTGGACGCCTCGGGCTCCTTCAGCGGCAGCGGCATCGCGGTGCTGGGCGCGGGCAGCGATCTGGACCTGTATGCGCCGACCGGCGAGATCAATGCCGGCGAGGCCGGCATCCGCTCCAAGGGCAATGCCTTCCTCGGCGCCGAACGCCTGGTCAATGCCAATGACATCAATGTCGCTGGCAGCCGCAGCGGCACCGTGGCCGAGGCGCCGCTGAGCGTTCCGATCACGGTGCCGGTCAACGACGCGCTGACACCGGCCACGGCCAGCGGCACCGAGTCGGCCCGCGACGACGACGAACGCAAGCGCCGCCGCACCCGCCGCAATCTGCTGCTCGAGTTCCTCGGCTTCGGCAACAGCTGAACAACAAACACCTACGAAACCACCGTTCCCGGATCAAGAACATCATGCGCAACGCACTCATCGCCCTTGCCTTCGCCGCCGCCACGCTGCCCGGCGCCGCCCACGCCTGGTGGAGCGAGGACTGGAGCCAACGCACCCGCATCACGCTGGACACCACGGCCAAGGGCCAGGAGACCCAGCAGGCCGCTGCCGCCGTCAGCGTCGCGCTGCGCCTGCACTCGGGCAACTTCGACTTCGTCGCGGCCAAGGAGGACGGCTCGGACCTGCGCGTGCTGGCCGCCGATGACAAGACGCCGCTGAAGTTCAGCGTCGAGCGCTTCGACAGCGTCAACGAGCTGGCCCTGCTGTGGGTGCAGCTGCCCAGCGTGCTGCCTGGCAGCGACAAGAACGTCTTCCATGTCTATGCCGGCAATGCCAAGGCCACGGTGGAATCCAGCCGCGCGGCCGGCTTCGACGCCGCGACACTGGCGGCCCTGCATTTCGACAACGCCGAGGGCACCGATCATCTGGGCCGGCTGAAGGCCGAGGCGCCGCTGGCGCTGGAGCCCAACGGCCTGCTGGGCGCCAGCGTGCGCCTGGACGGCCGGCCGCAGCGCTGGGCGCTCGACGATGGCCTGGTCAAGAGCGTGGCCGGTGGCGCGCTGACCCTGTCGCTGTGGGTCAAGCTTGACGATGTCGCCAGCGCACGCCTGCTGCAATGGGGCGGCCTGAGCCTGGGCGTGCAGGACGGCAAGCTGCAGGCCCGGTTGGGTACGGCGGAGCTGGGCGGCGGCGCCGTCGCGGCCGGCCGCTGGACCCATCTGGCGCTGCGCCTCGACCAGGGCCAGGCCACGCTGTTGGTCGGCGGCACCGAGGTGGCTAAGGCTTCTGTGGCGCTGCCGACCCTGGGCGGCGCGCTGCAGCTGGGCGAGGGCGCACGCGGCCTTGCCGATGAGCTGCAGATCGCCACCGTTGCGCGCAGCGATGTCTGGCTGGCGCTGGCGGCCGCGATCCAGGGTGGCGAGGGCAAGCTGCTGAGCAGCCAGCGCGAAAGCGCCGGCGAGGCGGCAGCCGAGGGCGAGAGCCATGGCTACATCGGCGTGCTGGTCAAGAACCTGACCATCGACGCCTGGGTGGTCATCATCATCCTGGGCGTGATGTTCGTCGTGGCCGCCTGGGTGATGGTGGACAAGAGCCTGCTGGTGGGCCGCGCCGACAAGGACAACCGCCAGTTCCTGCAGCGCTTTCGCGCCGCCAACGAAGATCTGCTGAAGCTCGACACCGGCGCCGTGCATCCGAACTCGCCGCTGTACCGGCTCTACCAGGCCGGCGTGCGCGAGCTGGCCAAGCGCCGCGTCGGCCAGGCCGATGCACCTCCGCTGAGCGGCGCCTCGCTGGACGCGGTCAAGGCCGCGGTCGACGCCGACTTCGTGCGCGAGAACCACAAGCTCAATGCCAAGATGGTGCTGCTGACGATCGCGATCTCGGGCGGCCCCTTCCTGGGCCTGCTGGGCACGGTGGTCGGCGTGATGATCACCTTCGCGGCGATCGCGGCGGCCGGTGATGTCAACGTCAACGCGATCGCGCCCGGCATCGCGGCGGCGCTGCTGGCCACGGTGGCCGGCCTGGGCGTCGCGATCCCGGCGCTGTTCGGCTACAACTACCTGGCCGCCCGCATCAAGAATCTGTCTTCGGACATGCAGATCTTCGTGGACGAGTTCATCACCCGCGTCGCGGAACTCTACGGCGCGCGCTGACCATGTCTGCCGACATCAAGGACGACAACCAGCCCTACGACGACATCAACATCACGCCGATGCTGGACCTGGCCTATGTGCTGCTGGTGACCTTCATCATCATGACCACGGCCTCGGTGCAGGGCGTCAAGGTCAACAGCCCGCAGACGCTGGCGGCCAGCAGCCTGGCCAAGCCGCAGACCCGCGCGATCACGATCACCGCCGACGGCGCCGTCTATCTCGATGCCTATCCGGTCAGCATGGATCAGCTGCGTGACACATTGGCCCAGTACAAACAGGCCAACCCGGCGCTGCCGGTGGTGCTGAAGGCCGACGCGGCCGCCCAGTACGAGAAGGTGATGCAGGTGCTGGAAGTGGCCAAGCAGCTGGACATCACCGAGATCGGCCTGGTCACCAAGCGCGCCGCGCCCTGAACGAGCAGAAGGCTTCCCCATGCAAGTCAATACCGATGCCAAGCCTTACGACACCATCAATGTCACGCCGATGCTGGACCTGGCCTATGTGCTGCTGGTCGTGTTCATTCTGATGACCACGGCCTCGGTGCAGGGCCTGTCGATCACGATGCCCAAACCGTCCAACAAGCCCAGCACCGAAAAGCATGAGTTGCTGATCGTGCAGGTGATGCCCGACGGCGCGGTGCTGCTCAACGGCGCCGGCCTGAGCCTGGACGAGCTGGAGGGCCGGCTCGACGAGGCCAAGGCGCGTGATGCGCAGATGTCGGTCGCGATCAAGGGCGATGCGCGCACCCAGTACGCCAATGTGGTGGCCATCGTCGACCTGTGCAACAAGCTGCAGGTCAATATGGGGCTGATCACGGCCCGCATTGGCAGCTGAGGACGGCCATCATGAGTGGATTGGCCGAAGACCATCTGAACGACAAGCCGGGCCGGACCTGGGCGCTGCGCGCCGCTGCGGCCCTGGGCCTGCTGCTGCTGGCGGCCGGCGTCTACTGGCTGGCCGACAACCTGAAGGGCGGGCCGGAGAAGCCGCGCCGCCAGGTCGCCAAGATTTCCATCCTGCCCGATACGCCGCCACCGCCTCCGCCCCCGCCCAAGGAGGAGAAGAAGCCCGAGCCGCCGAAGGACGAGCCCAAGCAGCTGATGCGCGATGAGGCTCCCAAGCCGCAGGACGCGCCCAAGCCGGCCGATGCACCGCTGAAGATGGAGGGAGCAGCCGGCGATGGCCCCAGCGCCTTCGCGGCCGGCAGCGTCAGCCGCGAGTACCAGGGCGGCCCCACCGGCGGTGGCCCGGCCGGTGGGGGCACGGTGGCGGACCGCGCCCAGGAACGCCTTTACGCGAACTCGGCACGCCAACTGCTGCGCGACGAAATCGAGCGCCATCTGCGCGGCGAGGGCGAGCAAATGAGCGCCAGCTTTGCGATCTGGCTCAAACCCGACGGCGTGATCGAGCGATTCGAGTTGCAGCCCAGCGGCGACGCCGCTGCCGATGCGGCGCTGCAGGCCGCGCTGTCCGAGACCTCGCGCGCGCTCAAGCTGCCGCCGCCGCCGGCGCTGCGTCAGCCGATGCGCTTCAGGCTCAGTGTCAAACCCCAGGCCTGACGGCCCGGCCCAGATTCACTTTTCTTTCAGTCATGAAGCTCAACCTCCTCACCACCACCCTGGCCGCCGCCGCCCTGATCGCGCTGCCCGCTCAGGCTCATGCCGATGAAAAACAGGAGCTGGCCCAGCTGCGCGCCACCACGCTGGCCCTGATCGATGCCCTGGTCGGCCAGGGCCTGCTCTCGCGCGAGCGCGCCGACGCGATCGTGCGCCAGGCCCAGCAGGCCGGCAGCCAGGCCGCCGCCGCGCCTGCCGCCGGCACGCCGGCGCCCAAGGTCGTGCGCGTGCCCTATGTGCCGGAGACCGTGCGCCAGCAGATCCGCGAGGAGATCAAGACCGAGGTGCTGGCCCAGGCGCGCAGCGAGCGCTGGGGCGAGCCCGGCGCGCTGCCCGAGTGGCTGGGCCGGGTCAGCATCGAGGGCGATCTGCGGGTGCGCAGCCAGACCGAGATGTTCGACGACGGCAATGTGCCGGCCAGCGTGTTCCGCAGCCAGACCGAGTCGCCGGCCTGGGCGCCGGACCTGGCGACCACCCAGCGCAATCGCGAGCGCCTGACCCTGCGCGCCCGGCTGGGCGTCAACGCCCAGCTGTCCGACCAGGTCACGACGGGTCTGCGCCTGTCGACCGGTACGACCAGCGGGCCGACTTCCAGCTCGCAGACCCTGGGCACGCAGTTCAACAAGGCCAGCCTGGTGCTGGACCGGGCTTGGCTGCGCTGGCGCCCGCCGGTGGGCATGCAGGGTCTGAGCGCCGAGTTCGGCCGCATGGCCAACCCCTTCTACAGCAGCGACCTGAGCTGGGCCGATGACCTGTCCTTCGACGGCGCGGCTCTCAAGCTCAGCCACGAGACCGACAGCCGCCGCCAGTTCTTCGCGACGGCGGGCGTGTTCCCGCTGGAGGAGCTGAGCCTGAGCGGGCGCGACAAGTGGCTGCTGGGTGCGCAGCTGGGGGCCGAGCTGCCGCTGGCCGAGGGCATCCGCGCCAAGCTGGGCCTGGCAGCTTACGAGTTCCGCCATGTGGCCGGCGAGCGCGAGACCGAGCCGCCGCCGGCCGGACCGCTGGTCGGCACCCTGCCCTATTTCAGCAGCCAGTACCCGAGCTCGCTGCGCCTGAAGGGCAATACGCTGATCAATCTGAACGACCCCAGCAGCACGGCCGCGCCGACCTGGGGCCTGGCCTCGCGCTTCAGGCCGGTCAATTTGACCGGCTCGCTGAGCTTCAGCCAGCTGGCGCCGGTGATGGTCGATCTGAGCCTGGACTGGATCAAGAACACCGGCTTCGATCTGGCCGACATCCGAGCCCGCGCCAAGGCCGGCACGGCCATGGACGGTCTGCGCGAGATGACCACGGCCTGGCAGGGCCGCATCGGCCTGGGCCACCGCTCGCTGGCCCGTCGCGGCGATTGGCAGGCCCATATGGCTTATCGCAAGGTCGAGCGCGACGCCTGGATCGACGGCTTCACCGACACCACCTGGCATCTGGGCGGCACCAACTACAAGGGCTGGTCGCTGGGCGGCAACTATGCGCTGGACAAGCGATTCGCGCTGGGCCTGCGCTGGACCAGCACGCGCAATCTCGACGATGGTGTGCGCTTCCTCGCGGTGCCTGGCGATCCGAGCTCGCTCAGCGGCACGCTCAGCAGCGCGCCGCTGCGCATCGATGTGTTCCAGCTCGATCTGAGCGGGCGTTTCTGAGGAGTCTTACCATGAAGCACGTCATCACGGGATCGCTGCTGCTGAGCCTGCTGGCCGCGCCCTGCTGGGCCCAGGAGGCCGGCACGCGCGAGCGCGAGGCCTTGCGCCGCGCGCAGAGCGCTTTGCGCGACGCGCAGCGCCAGCAGACCACGCTGCAGGCCGAGAAAGCCACGCTGGAGCGCGAGCGTGCGCAGCTGGCGGCAGCGGCCGAAGCCGCCAGCGCCAAGCAGCGCAGCAGCGCCGGGCGGTTGGAGGCCCGTGAGCAGGAGCTTGACGCTCTGCGCGGCGAACTGGCCGCGCTGCGCCAGCGCCTGCAGCAGACCGAGCAATCGGCCCAGGCGCGCGAGCAAGGCTTGCAGCAGGAGCTGCTGGAGCAGCGCCGGCTGGTGGCCGAGCGCGGCCAGACCGTGCAGGCGCTGAGCCAGTTGCTGGAGCGCAGCACCTCGGCCCTGGTCGATTCCGAGGCCAAGAATCGCCAGCTGTATGCGATCGGCGAGGATCTGGTGCAGCGCTATCTGAGCCGTTCGCCCACCGATGTGACTTCGCTCAGCGAGCCGCTGCTAGGCCTCGCGGCGATACGCTTCGAGAACGTCGCCGAGGAGCTGCGGGCCCAGCTGGCCCAGCACCGCGTGCTGCGCTGAGGCCTGGTCGGGACCTGCGCTCAAGTCGTCAGCAGCGTCCCGACCCGCTCGCGCAACCCCTCGGGGCTGACCTCGCGCGCGGCCAGCGGCGCGCCGGCCACCAGGCCGACGCGGCTGTAGAAGCCGCGCCGGAAAGGGCGCACCATCGCCTCGCCCTGCTCGACGCGCGAGAAGAACGAGCCCCACAGGTTCTGCAGCGCCAGCGGCACGACCGGGATGTCGCGGCCCTCCAGGATTTTCATCACGCCGCCCTTGAAGGGTTGCAGGCTGCCGTCGCGGGTGATGCCGCCCTCGGGGAAGATGCACAGCAGTTCGCCGTCGTCGAGCACCGCGCGCGCCTGCTCGAAGGCCTGCTCGTAGGTGGCCGGGTCGTCCTTCTGCGACGCCACCGGGATGGCCTTGGCCAGGCGGAACAGCCAGCCCAGCACCGGGATGCGGAAGATGCGGTGGTCCATCAGGAAGCGGATCGGACGCGGGCTGGCGGCCATCAGCAGCACCGCGTCGACAAAGCTCACATGGTTGCAGACCAGGAGCGCCGGGCCTTGGGTCGGGATGTGCTCGTCGCCGCTGATCTTGAAGCGGTAGATCAGGCGCGAGGCAATGAAGGCGACGAAGCGCAACAGGTACTCGGGCACCAGCATGAAGATGTAGAAGGCCACCACCGCATTGGCCAGGCCCACGACCAGGAACAGCTCGGGGATGCTCAGCCCGGCGCCCAGCAGCGCGCCGGCCAGCAGCGAGCTGGCGATCATGAACAGCGCGTTGAGGATGTTGTTGGCCGCGATGATGCGGGCGCGGTGCGTGGGCTGCGCGCGTAGCTGTATCAGCGCATACATCGGCACGCTGTAGAGCCCGGCGAACAGCGCCAGCAGGCACAGGTCGGCCAGCACGCGCCAGTGCGCGGCCTGGGCCATGAACTCGCCGAGGCTCAGCGCCGCAGCCACCGGCGGCAGGCCGCGCGAGGCGAAGTACAGATCGATCGCGAACACACTCATGCCGATCGCGCCCAGCGGCACCAGGCCGATCTCGACATGGCGGCGCGACAGCAGCTCGCACAGCAGCGAGCCGGTGCCTATGCCCACCGAGAACACCACCAGCAGCAGCGACGCGACCTGCTCGTTGCCATGCAGCACCTCCTTGGCGAAGGCCGGGAAGTTGGCCAGGAAAACCGCGCCGAAGAACCACATCCACGAGATGCCCAGCAGCGAGCGGAACACCGCCAGCTGCCCATGCGCCAGGCGCAGATTGCGCCAGGTCTCGCTGACCGGGTTCCAGTTGATGATGAGGCCCGGGTCGGTGGCCGGGCAAGGCGGGATGGCCTGCGCCGTCAGCCGGCCCAAAACGGCCAGCGCGAAGCAGGCGAGGGCCACATGCTGCGCGCCGACCTCGGGTGTGGCGATCAACAGGCCGCCGGCCACATTGCCGAGCAGGATGGCCACAAAGGTCCCCATCTCCACCATGCCGTTGCCGCCGGTCAGCTCGCGTTCATTGAGCTGCTGCGGCAGATAGGCGTACTTGACCGGACCGAACAGCGTGGAGTGCAGGCCCAGCAGGAAGACGCAGGCCAGCAGCACGGGCACCTGGCTGGCGTAAAAGCCCCAGGCGACCAGCGCCATGATGGCGATCTCCAGCGTCTTGATGAAGCGGATCAGCCGGGTCTTGTCATGCTTGTCGGCCAGTTGGCCGCTGGTGGCCGAGAACAGCACAAATGGCAGGATGAAGAGCGCGCCGATGACCAGGCCGGCCTGGGCCGGTGGCAGCCAGCCGAGCTGCAGCTGGTAGGTGACCAGCACGGTGAAGGCGAACTTGAACAGATTGTCATTGGCCGCGCCGAGGAACTGGGTCCAGAAAAACGGCGCGAAGCGGCGCTGCGCCAGTAGTGCGAACTGGCCGCCATGGGGTTCCGACATGTTGCGCTCCTCCGATTCTTTTCTCGTCACTGCCTGACCAGCTCGGCCGGCTCGCCCAGGCCCGCGCGGGGCAGCCAGGCAAACATCGAATCGGCCGTGATGGTTTCGATGCGCCCGGCAAAACGCTGGGCGCTCGGATGATCGTCGAACTCTACATTGGCCATGCCCACCCGCGCCCCCAGCCGGGTCGCGGTGGACAGGCGCAGCAGTCCGGGCTGGTAGGCCTGCGCGCGCAGCCAGGCCTGGGCCTGGGCCCTGGTTCCAGCCCCTCCGGCCCCATCGGCCGCCAGCGCCAGCGTCTCCAGCACCCATTGATTGCTCTGCTGGTATTTGTCGCCCCAGGCGTAGGAGACCATGCTGTAGCGCGGCTCGTGCAAGCGGCGCAGGCGGGTGTTGTCACGCAGCACCGGCAGCAGCGCCGACTGCAGCGCCGGGCTCAGCCGGGCATAGGCGGCATCGTAGCGATGCGGCCGGTCCAGGAAGAACTCGCCCAGGCCCTGGCGGAACAGATCGGCGCGGGCCGTGCCGCAGTGATTGAGCTTGTGCAGCACGCGCCAGACCGGCTGCGAACCCGTCGCATCGCCGTTCTTGTCACGGTAGGCGAAACCCAGATGCGACCACAGCAACCCGTGCTTGCTGAGGTCCTGGCCGGCCCGGGCCAGCAGCACCACCCGGGCGCCGCTGGCCTCCAGCTGGCGGGCCGTGGCCTCGGCCAGGTTCATGCCGCGCTCGATCTGCTGCGCGCTCAGCGGCTTGTCCTCGCAGGGGCGGCCGGCCTGGGCGGCGCCTGCAGCGAGAGCCAGCAGCAGGCAGGCGACGGTCTTGCTGTTCATCTTGTCAGTTGCTCGTTGTGCAGCAGCGCCGTGCCGATGGCGTTGGGTACAAAGGCGATCGCCTCGCCGGCGGCCGACAGCACATAGCCGCTGCCGATCACAGTGATGACGACGGCCGTGCCCAGTACCGCGCTGGCCTGGCCGGCGAAGCGCACGCTGGCGCGGGCGCCGTCCGAGGCGCGCTCCAGCACCCAGACCGAGCCCTGGGCGCTGGCTTCCACCGCCACCACTGTCAGCGCGACGCCGGCCGACAGCAGCATCACCGGCGCCGCCACCGAGACCGCCACCGGCAGCATCGACAGCGCGCTGGCCTCGGAGGCGGTGGACTGGGCCTGTGCAGCCGGCACTTGCAGCAGCACCAGGCTCAGCAGCAGCGAGGGAACGTAGAGCTTGCTTTTCATCATGAGTCCTTATTCGGTGACCAGGGTTTCGCGGCGGCCCTGGGCGCGGGCCTGCTGTAGATCGGCCTCGTGCGCGTCGCGCAGCATCTTGGCCAGCGTGAACACGCTCGAGATCAGGAACAGCCAGCTGACCAGCAAAAAGGCCTTCCAGACCGGCTGTATCTCCATGCGCCATAGTCCCCAGCCGGTCAGCGCCATCGCGAGCACGAAGCCGCCCCAGACGACCAGCTTCCACATCGGCGTGTCGACCGTCGTGCCTTCGTTGTCGCGCACGAACTTGGCCAGCGCGAAGGCGGTACTGAGACAGAACACATAGCCCATCACCATGAAGGCGCGGTCCAGGTCATCGCCGGGCAGCCAGGCCAGGCCGATCGCGCAGAGGCTGACGGCGATGCCGAAGGAGATCCAGACCTGGTAGGTCCAGGCCTTGCTGTCGCGGTGTATCGAGGTGTGCGGGTGTTGCATGAAGCGGGCTCCTGTTGAGAAGTGGCGCGATGATGGCCGAGAAGGCGTTTTTCAAGGGTTTCATTTGTTGCCGGTAGCGCCTGGCGCTACCGGCGGTATGAGCCGATGCACGAAATGGCGCCGCGTGTGGAAGACCTCCGCGCGCAAGCCCCAACCCTGCCAGCGCAGCGTCTTCTTCAGCAGCAGGTCGAACAGCAGCGGGTTGTGCTCGCGCACTTGCTCCAGCAGCGGGCGCTGCGCCTCATCCAGCAGGCCGGCGCGCACCAGGCCGGAGAGCCGGTACAACGGGCCGACGCCGGGCAGCGGATAGTCCGAGCCATGCAGCAGCCGGCCATGCCAGTCCTGGCGCGCCAGCACCGTGCGCCAGACCTCGGGTCGGCGGTTGAACTGGAACAGCGCCGAGACATCGCCCAGCAGCAGCGCCTCCCAGGCCGGCTCGTCCATCAGCCGGGCAAACAGCGAGAAGGCCGGCACCAGGCGCGGCCTGGTCATGTCCAGGTCCAGCGCATCGCCCAGCGAGGCGCAGTGCGCGGCGATCACGCGCACGCCTTGCGCCAGCGGCGCGCGCAGCAGCAGCGGATTGCCCAGGTCCTCGCGGCCGGCGCCGGGCACGGCTTTCTCCTCGCCGCAATGCACGATCAGCGGCAGCCGGGCGGCGGCCAGGCGGGCGTAGAAGGGCCGCAGCCGCGCATCGCGCAGATCGATATTCATGCTGCTGGGCAGCCACTTCAGGGCGACGGCGCCGCCGGCGATGGCCGCGTCCAGCCGCGCCAGCGCGTCCTCGCGGTAGGGGTGGATGGACGCGACCCAGGCGAAGCGCTGCGGCGTGCGCTCGGCCACCTCGCGGGCATAGCGGTCGGGCACATGGAAGGTGGTCCAGTCGGGCTCGGCCAGCCCCTGCTCGGTATGGGCTTCGTCGAAGGCATAGAGCAGCCAGCGCGCGCCCTCCGGAAAATCGGCCGTCAGCGCCTGCAGGCGCTGCAGATAGGCCCGGTCCACGCTGGGCACCTCGGGCGCGACGCAGGCGCCGTCCATGATGACGCGCCGGCGCAGGCTCTCGACCGGATGCCACCACTGATGCATGGCCGGGTGGATGCGGCAGCCGCTGCCGGCATCGCCATTGCCCAGCAGATGGCAGTGCACATCCCAGAGCTGGGCCGGGTCCAGGTCTTGCCACAGCTGTTGCAGCAGCGGGTGTCGGCGCAGCGCGGCCGGCAGGCTGCCGCGGCAGGGGTTGCGCAGGTAGGCGGCCTGGGCCGGATCGGCCAGACTGGTGAACAGGCCGGCGATGGCGGCAGCGCCGCAGCACAGCAGGTGTTGGCGTCGTGTTTGTTGCATGGCCTGATGCTGGCCGGCCGCGTGATGTTTGGCGCCGGATTGCTGCGGCCGTGGCGCGGCCTGCCGCCGCCGGTAGCGTTTTGCGCTACCGTTGCGCCCATCATGTCCAGCACCCAGACCCTCATCGAAGTCATCAAGGCCGAGCTCAAGAGCCAGGGCCTCAGCTATGCCGATATGGCGCGCGAGCTCGGGCTCTCGGAGTCCAGCGTCAAGCGCATGCTGGCGCCGGGCGGCGAGATGCCGCTGTCACGCGTCGACGAGATCTGCCGTGTGCTGAAGACCGACTTCGCCGAGCTGACGCGTGCGCTGGCCGAGCGCCAGCCGCTGCGCATGGAGCTGACCCTGGCACAGGAAAAAGCCGTGGTGGCCGATCCCAAGCTGCTCTTGATGGCGATCTGCTGCCTGAGCCAGTGGACGGCCGAGCAGATCCTGGCCAGTTACCGGCTCAGCGAGGCCGAGGTCACCCGCTATCTGGCCGAGCTGGACCGCCTGGGCGTGATCGAGCTGAAGCCGCTGAACCGCTACAAGCTGCGCCTGGCCAAGACCTTCCGCTGGCGCCCGCACGGGCCGGTGATGAGCTTCTTCCGTGACGAGGTGGCCAGCGACTTTTTCTCGGGCGGCTTCGACGGCGAGGCCGAACTGCTGATGCTGGTCCATGGCCGCCTGGGCCATGGCATGGCGCGCGAGCTGGTCGAGCGGCTGCAGCGCGTGGCCCAGGACTTCGCCCGCCAGCATCTGCTCGACCAGAAACTGCCCGACGCCGAGAAGCGCCAGTACACGCTGGTGATGGGCATGCGCTCCTGGCTGTTCGAGCATTTCAAGCATCTGCAGCGCAATCCGGTGCGGCCGCCATAATCCGCACGCGGCCGCTCCCAAGTTCATCGCGACACACCAAGCCTTGTGCCGGGTTGGCGCGCCAAGGGGCACCCCCTTGGTCCTCTCTCTTGCTTGACCCATCCGGGGCATGAGCGGCGCGGCGATACTCGCCGGACTGCTCATGCATCACCCGCAGGTTGGGTGGCGGCCGCACCTTTTCTACTTCGATGTCCAAGCTCCGCAGACTCAGTGCGCTGGCCCTGGCGCGTGCCATGCTGGCCGAACCGGACCGCGCCGCGCCGGCCCTGCGCGCGCGCATGGCACGCTGCCTGGCCGCCGACCCGGCCTGGCTGGCGCCGCTGTCCGAGCGTTGCGCAGCGCAGATGGCGACGCCGCAGCTGTCGGTGCGACGCCTGGCCGTGCTGATCGCCACCGATCCCGACTTCGAGCCGAGCCCGCCGCGCCATTACCTGCTCAGCGTCGCTCAAGAGCAGGCATCACCACCGCCGCCTGCCCTGGCCCACTGCGCGCTGCCGGCCCTGCCGCACAGCGCGGCGCTGGCCGAGTTCCTGGGCATCAGCGATGCCGGGCTGTGGCGGCTGACCCGGCCCAGCGCCTGGCGGCGCCGCGAGCCCCTGGTCGAGCAGCATTACCGCTGCCGGCTGCTGGCCAAGCGCAGCGGCGGCTGGCGTTTGCTGGAGGTACCCGAGCCTTATCTGATGGCCCTGCAGCGCCGCGTGCTGGCCGGCTTGCTGGACCGGCTGCCGCCGCATCCGGCCGCCTGCGGCTTCGCGCCGGGGCGCTCGGTGCTGGAGCATGCGCGCGCCCACGAGGGCCAGGCCGTGGTGCTGAGTTTCGACCTGCAGGACTTCTTCGCCAGCGTGCGGGCTTCGCGCGTGCAGGCCCTGTTCGCCACGCTGGGCTATCCGGACGAGGTGGCCCGGCTGCTGAGCGCGCTGTGCTGCAGCGCCACGCCCGAGCCGGTGCTGAGCCGGCTGCGCCAGGAAGGCGGGCTGAGCTGGCTGCAGTGCCAGCGCCTGCGCGATGCCCATCTGCCGCAGGGCGCGCCGAGCTCGCCCGCGTTGGCCAATCTTTGCGCTTTCGGTCTGGACCGCCGCCTCGCCGGTCTGGCCCGGGCCCTGGGCGCGCGCTACAGCCGCTATGCCGACGACCTCGTGCTCTCCGGCCCGGCCTCGCTGCAGGCGGCCTGGCTGCGTATCGAGGCCTGGGTCGGCCGCATCGCCATCGAACAGGGCTTTGCGCTGAACCATCGCAAGACCCGCTGCCAGGCCCAGAGCCGGCGCCAGAGCGTCTGCCACATCGTCGTGAACCAGCGCAGCAATCTGGCGCGCACCGAGTTCGACCGCCTGAAGGCCCAGCTGCACGGCTGTGTGCGCCATGGCCCGGCCTCACAGAACCGCGAAGGCCATGCCGACTGGCAGGCCCATCTGCGCGGCCGCCTGGCCTGGGCGACCCAGCTCAATGCGCAGAAGGCGCAGCGGCTGTGGCGGCTTTATGAGCAGATTGACTGGACGGCGACGTAGTCGGCCCGCCGATGTTGTGGATCGATCAGTTCCTTTGGGTCAAAAACACTGATGACGTGACAGCCGAATTCTTGGATGTCATTGGCAACCCGCTTGTCACTTTCTGCTCGCTGTTTGTCGGTGTGTTTCATGCGGGTGAATAGTCGGCTATCTATCGTCGCCCACCGCCATGGCTGGGCCTGCGGTGTTGATGGCGTACCACCAGGATCCGGACGCTGCTGCCAAGATCGCGATAGACGAGAACGTACGGAAAGATGCGCAGTGGCAGACTTCGACGCCCATGCCCGACAGGTGTGCCAAGACCCGGCTGCTTGACGACAAGGTCGGCTGCACGCTCGAACTCATCGAGAAAACGCTCAGCCACGGTGACGCCCGCCTGTCTTAGATAGAAGTCCAGGGCCTTGGCGACATCCTGCTCGGCCCCGGCATGCAGGGTGTAGCTCATTCAAGACTGCTGAAGCTTGGCCCTCAGTCTTTCGATGGCTTCGGTTGCCGGAACTTCAGTAGCGAGACCCGATGCCAGCTCAGCCTCACGACGATCCGCCTCCTGAGCCCAAGCGGCTTCGACTGCGGGGTCAGCATCGAGGCTGGCGATCAAGCGCTCAAGAAGATGCGAGCGCTCGGCCGGAGGCAGTTTCAAGGCCTCGGCTTCAAGGGTTTCAAGATGGCTGCTCACGACGGTCTCCAGGTTGGCAACGCTGCCGGATGGCTGAGCTTGCCACAAACGGCTTGTCACCAGAACTCCCAGCGCCCGCTCATCACCACCCAGACACCCAGCGCGCCATTGGTCACCGAGTGCGCGATCACGGCGGTCCAGAGCTTGCCGGTGCGTACATAGAGCCAGGCATAGGCCAGGCCGGCGATGATGGCGGCCAGCCAGAGGGTGTGGGCCAGCATGAAGACAAAGGTCGACAGCACGATGGCCTTGAGTCCGGCGCGGCGTGGGTCGACGGCCTGGAACTGCGGGCTGGCGATCCAGCGCATCAAAAAGCTGCGCCAGAACAGCTCTTCCATCAGCGGCACGACCAGGGCCGCGCCGATCCAGCGCATCACGACCAGAGGCCAGATCAGCGCTCCGGCGGCGTCCAGCGGCACGAAGGTGGCGGTCGGCTCGCTCAGCTGCATCCATGGCGCGTCCAGCCGTATCCATAGCGCGAACACGATCAGGCCCACGGCCAGGCTCAGCAGCGTCTCGCGGGTGTCCGGCAGGTTCTGGCGGGCCAGCTCGCCGTAGTCGCGCCAATACCAGATCAGCAGGCCGCCGACCAGCAGCACGCTGAGGCCGTAGACCCAGCGCAGATCGAAATTGACGCTCTCGGGCAGCAGACCGCGCAGGGCCAGCAAGGCCATGAAGACGGCGAACGGGACGGTGCGGGCGAGGGTGGCCGGGCTCAGGGTCATGTCTTGCGGGCGCGGAAGGAAATGTGCGCCAAGCTTAACGCCCTCCTGCTACATCCAGTGTGGCACCGACCGTGTAGCTGGCCGCATCGGACAGGAGCCAGACGATGGCCTCGGCGATCTCGTCGGCGCGGCCCAGCCGCCCGATCGGGATGCTGGCCGCGGCGGCCGCCAGGCCGTCGACGGTGCCGCTGTCGGCATGGATCTCGGTGGCGATGATGCCGGGGCGCACGCCGTTGACCCGGATGCCCTCGCCGATCAGCTCGCGCGCCAGCCCGACGGTCAGGCTGTCGACGGCGCCTTTGCTGGCCGCGTAGTCGACATAGACGCCCGGCGAGCCCAGCTGGGCGGCGCGCGACGAGACGTTGACGATGGCGCCGCCCGCCCCGCCATGGCGGGTGCTCATGCGCTTGACGGCTTCGCGGGCGCACAGCAGGCTGCCGATCACATTGACGCCGAACAGGCGCTGCCAGCGCGCCATGCCCATCTCGTCCAGGCGCGCGGCCGGGGCGACGATGCCGGCATTGTTGACCAGGCCGCTCAGCCGGCCCAGCTCGGCATCGATGCGCGCGAACATCGCCAGCACCTGGGCCTCATCGGCCACATCGGCCTGCACGCAGAGGACCCGCCGGCCCAGCGCGCGCAGCTCGTCGGCCAGGGCCTCGGCCGCGCCGGCGTCGCGCGCATAGCCCAGGGCCAGGTCATGCCCCTGGGCCGCGCAGAGCCGGGCGGTGGCGGCGCCGATACCGCGCCCGGCGCCGGTGATCAGGGTGATGCGGCGCGCCGGAGTCAAGCCAGGGCCACCCGGTTGCGCCCCAGATGCTTGGCGCGGTACATCGCGCTGTCGGCGCGGGCGATCAGCAAGTCGGTGGCATAGGGCGGGGCGCTGGCCAGGCCTATGCTCAGCGTGACCTCCAGCCCCGGGGCCAGGTCTTGCCAGGGATAGGTCTCAACGCGGTGGCGCAGGCGCTCGCAGACCTCGAAGGCGCGGTCGGGCACGGTGTCGGGGAAGACCACCAGGAACTCCTCGCCGCCGTAGCGCAGGAGCAGATCGCTGCCGCGGGTGTTGTCTTCCAGCATGCGCGAGAGGGTCTGCAGCACCCGGTCACCGACCGCATGGCCATGCTGGTCGTTGACGTCCTTGAAACGGTCGGCGTCGATCAGCGCCAGGGTCAGCGGCTGTCCCAGGCGCTCGGCCTCGCGCAGCAGCGGCGGCATGCGCGACTCCATGCAGCGCCGGTTGCCCAGGCCGGTCAGCGGGTCGCGCTGCACATGCTCTTCCAGCTCGGCGGCTCGCGCCTCATGCTTGCTGGCCTGGGCGCGGGCCTGCTCGGCCTCCAGCCGGGTCACGAAAAAGCGCGACTGCGCCATCAGCTGGGCGATCGCGCGACGCCGCTCGATGCCCTGGTAGGCCTCCAGCTGCTGCAGCGCGAGCTCGTTCAGGCCCAGCGTCTTGGCGGCACGGTAGAGCGCATGGTGGGCGCGCAGCGCAGTGGCAGCGGGCGCCTTGTCGCCGGTTTCCTGCAGCAGCAGGCGCAGATCATCGCGGGCGGCCTGCGGCTCGCCGCGCAGCAGCGCCAGCTCGGCCAGCGAGCAACGCAGCCGCCAGGCCTGGGCCTGGAAGCCCAGGCGGCGCGCCTCGTCCAGGGTCTGGGTCAGCAAGGCCTCGGCCTCGTCGACCTGGCCGGAATGCAGCAAGGCCTCACCCAGATTGCCCTCGGTCATCACCAGCGGGAAGGGGTCGCCAAAGGCCTGGGCATGGGGTCGCACCTCGCGCGCATAGCGCAGCGCCCGCTCCAGCGCACTGGCGCAGGCGGCGTCGTTGCCGCTGTCGCGCAGCAGATAGAAGGCGCCGAGCGCGACGCCGCAGAGATTGTTCAGCGTGACGACGCGCTCGTAGGGGCTGGTGTGCTCGCGCACCAGGGCGGCCGCCTCGCTCATCAGGCGCTCGGCCTGCCAGGGGTCACCCATGCGCTCGAAGGTGGCGCCCAGTGCGTTCAGCGCCAGCGCGATCTGGCTGACCTCGCCAAGCTCCTGGGCCACCGCGCAGCCCTCGTTGGCGCTGCGCATCGCGATGTCGAAATCGCCGGTCTCGAAGCCGCCCAAGGTCATCCAGCGCAGCAGCTCGCACAGCGCCTCGCTGGGCCCCTGGGCGCGCAGCAGCGGCAGCAGCGCATCGCCGGCGCGTATCAGCGCGCCGAGCGCGCCGCGTCGGTACAGGAAGAAGGCGCGCAGGCGCCCGGCCTCGATCTGCTCGGCCAGAAAACCCTGCGACGAGGCCAGCTCCCAGGCGCGCTGGGCCTGGGCCAGCCCTTCATCGAGCTGTGAGGCTTGCTGGGCCGCGCGTGCGCTGGCCAGGTGTTGCGCCAGCTGGTCGACCAGCACCTCGCTGCTGACTGCTTCTTGCATGGAGGCTACGCTTTGTCACAAAACGTTGAGGGTAGCCGATCTGTGGCGCGGCGCGTTGTGCGGAGTCAACAGTGCGGGCGTGGTTCAGGCGCCCAGATCCACCGTCTCGCGGGCCGGTTCGGGCTGGCTGTCGAAGCGCTCGAAGCCGCTGTAGCAGATGAAGTGGCGGTTCTTGGCGCGGCCGATCAGCGTCAGGCCCAGCTGCATGGCCAGCGCATGGCCCATCTGCGTGATGCCGTTGCGCGAGACGATGATGGGCACGCCCATCTGGGCCGACTTCATCACCATCTCGCTGGTCAACCGGCCGGTGGTGTAGAAGCACTTGTCGCCGCCGCCGTCCGCGCCGTGCATGCCGTTCATCCACATCCAGCCGGCGATATTGTCGATCGCGTTGTGCCGGCCCACATCCTCGCGGTGCACCAGCAGCTCGGCCCCGCGGAACAGCGCGCAGCCGTGCACCGATCCGGCCTTTTTGTAGACGCTGTCCAGGCGGCGCATCTGATCCAGCATCTCGTAGAGCGCGGCCTGGCTGAGCCGGGCGCTCTGCGCACCGGGCAGCTGCACCGACTCGACATCGGCCATCAGCGCGCCGAACACCGTGCCCTGGCCGCAGCCGGTGGTGACGGTGCGCTGCGCGGTCTTGGCTTCGATGTCGGCGATGCCGGCACGGGTGCGCACGGCCGCCGCGCCGACCTCCCAGTCCACCGTGATCGATTCGATCTCGCCGACATCGGCCACCAGGCGCTGGTTGCGCAGATAGCCCAGCACCAGCAGCTCCGGCGCCAGGCCCAGCGTCATCAAGGTGACCAGCTCGCGCTTGTCGACGAAGACGGTCAGCGGCCGCTCGGCCGGGATGCTCATGGTCTTGCGGCGGCCGAACTCGTCCAGCACCTCGACCTCGTGGGTCAGCACGGCGCTGCAGCTCGTCAGGCGGGGCAGGGGCAGATTCATGACAGGGGCTTCTGTAATTGCTGCAATTCTTCGCGCGTGTTGGCGTTGGCAAAGGCCTGTTCGTCCTCGAACAGCACCTCGACGCAGCGATGCTGGGCCGTCCACTTGTCGATCTTGCGCTGGCCGCTCTGCGTGAAGCGCACCAGGCTCTCGATCAGCTCGGTCTTCATCAGGCAGAACACCGGCTGCACCTGCCGGCTGCCGTCGGGCCCCGGGGTTGCGGCCATCGCGATCTCGGCGTCCTCGGCGTCCAGCGCCTGCGCCAGGCGGGCGACCAGATCCTCGGGGAACAGCGGCGAATCGCAGGGCACCGTGACCATATAAGGCGTCTCGCAATGCTCGAGCCCGGTCAGCACCCCGGCCAGCGGGCCGGCATAGTCGGGCAGCGAGTCGGGCCAGACCGGCGCGCCCATCGCTTCATAGGCGCCCAGATTGCGATTGGCGTTGATCAGCAGCTCGCCGACCTGGGGCCCCAGGCGCAGCAGCGCATGCAGGGCCAGCGGCACGCCCTGGTGGGTCTGCAGGCCCTTGTCGACGCCGCCCATGCGGCTGCCCCGGCCGCCGGCCAGTATCAGTCCGGTGATGTCTTTGCTGTCAATCATGGCGCCAGTGTGCCTGTTCTCTGCGCCTCAACGCTTGGCATCGGGGAAGAACAGCTGCTCGCCACCGATCTTGTAGCTGGCGATCGTGGCCTGGCCCTCGTCCGAGACTACCCAGTCGGAGAAGGCCTGGGCCAGCGCGGTCTTGGTGTGCGGGTGCTTGGCGGGGTTCACGACGATCACGCCATAGGGGTTGAAGAGTCGCTTGTCGCCCTCCAGCACGATGGCCAGATTGCCGCGGTTCTTGAACGACAGCCAGGTGCCACGGTCGCTCAGCGAATAGGCGTCGCTGCTGGACGCGATATTTAGTGCCGGGCCCATGCCGCAGCCGCACTCGCGGTAGTCCATGCTCAGCGCTGCTGTCTTGGCGGCCGGGTTGGCGATGCCGGCGGCCTTCCAGTAGCGCAGCTCGGCCGCGTGGGTGCCGCTCTTGTCGCCGCGCGAGACGAAGCCGGACTTGCTGGCCGCCAGGGTGGCCAGGGCCGCCGCGATGTCCTGGCCGGCCACGCCGGCCGGGTTGGCCTTGGGGCCGACCAGCACGAAATCGTTGTACATCACCGGCCGGCGTGCCAGGCCGAAGCCATCGGCGACGAACTTTTCCTCGGCCGCGACATCGTGTACGAACAGCACATCGGCATCGCCGCGCCGGCCCATGTCCAGCGCCTGGCCAGTGCCCAGCGCGACCACGCGTACCTCGATGCCGCTGGCGCGCTTGAAAGCCGGCAGCAGATGGGCGAACAGGCCCGACTGCTCGGTGCTGGTGGTCGAGGCCATCACGATGACCTTGTCCTGGGCCCAGGCGCTCAGGGAACTGGCCGCCAGCAGGCAGGCGAGGACACTGCGGCGGCCCATGGTCTTCACAAATCCCATCTCAACTCTCCCTTGAGAAAAAGTCCGGTGCGGTCATCCGCGTGGTCGCTGAAAAAGTCGGCAGTGGCCTGGTCGGCCAGCAGGCGGCCGTGATCCAGGTAGACGACGCGGTTGGCCAGGCGCTTGGCCTGGCCCAGATTGTGGGTGCTCATCAGCAGCGTCATGCCCTCGGCGCGGAAGCTGGCCAGCAGCGCCTCGACCTCTTTCTTGCCCGTCGGGTCGAGGTTGGCGGTGGGCTCGTCGAGGAAGAGGATGTCGGGCCGGGCGGCCCAGGCCCGCGCCAGTGCCAGGCGCTGTTGCTGGCCGCCCGAGAGTGCGCGGGCCGGCCGTTCGCGCAGCTCCAGCAGGCCGGCCCGCGCCAGCGCCTCGCGGGCCCGCGAGGCGCGTTCGGCAGCGGGCACGCCGGCCAGCCACAGTGCCACGCGCAGATTGTTCCAGACCGACAGACGCAGGATGAAGGGGCGCTGGAACACCATCACCTGGGCCGGTGCCGGGCTGGCCACGCTGCGCGTGCCACTGTGCGGCAGCAGGCCGTGCAGGGCCTGCAGCAAGGTGGTCTTGCCCGAGCCGTTGGCGCCGATCAGCGCGATGAAGTCGCCGCGCTGCACCTGCAGGTTGACGCCTTGCAGCGCGGTGAGCCGGCCATAGCTGACGCCCAGGTCCTGCAGATGCAGCAGCGTGCTGCCCTGGCCCACGTCCTTGCTCATCGCGCCACCACCCCCGAGGGGCCCTGCACGCGGCGCAAGGTCGCGATGCCGACATTGATCACACCGACGATGGCCAGCAGCACCAGGCCCAGGGCCAGCGCCAGCGGCAGATCGCCCTTGCTGGTTTCCAGCGCGATCGTGGTCGTGATCACGCGGGTGACGCCGTCGATATTGCCGCCGACGATCATCACCGCGCCGACCTCGGAGATGGCGCGGCCGAAGGCGGTCAGCAGCACCGTGGCCACGGCCCAGCGCTCGTTGAGCAGCAGCAGCAGGCCGGTCGTGAAGCCGCCGGCGCCCATCGAGCGCAGCTGTTCGCCGCCATCGCGCAGCGCATCGCTGACCAGCTGCTGTGACAGCGCGGCCACCACCGGCACGACCAGAATGGTCTGCGCGATCACCATCGCGCCGGGCGTGAACAGCAGGCCCCAGCTGCCCAGCGGGCCGCTGCGCGACAGCAGCAGATAGACGACCAGACCGACCACCACCGAGGGCAGGGCCAGCAAGGTGTTCAGCAGGGTCAGCAGCAGGCGACGGCCCGGCATCCGGGTGACCGCCAGCCAGGCGCCCGCCGCCAGGCCGAAGCCGGCGGCGAAGGCGCAGGCCAGGCCGCTGACCGACAGCGACAGGCCCACCGTGCGCAGCAGCACTGGGTCGGCCTGCAATACCAGGTTCAGCGCGGTCTGGATGCTTTCGCTGAATGCACTCATTGAAGCAGCGAGCTGGCCAGCGGCAGATTGAGCAGCAGGTTCTGCGGCTTCAGGCGCAGCGTGTGATCGGCCGTCATCGCCAGGCCCAGATAGACCGGCTTGCCTGTGACATCGGCGCGCATCTCGGCCGGGTCGGCGAAGTCCAGCCGGAACAGGCTGATCAGGCGGCGCTGCCGCTCGGCATCGACCTCGGTGCCCGCATACAGATCGTTCAGCAGGCCCATCGCCTCGACGTCCAGCCCGATATGCCAGCGCCAGGCCTCGTCGTCGATGCGCTGCAGCGGCGTGATCGTGACCTGCAGCCCCAGCAGATGGGCCAGCCAGCGCTGCAGCACGGAGGCCAGCGCTTTCAGGCCCGAGTGGGCGTGCACCAGCTTGATCGCCAGGCCGTGGCCCAGCTCATTGCTGATCTCGTGGGTCAGGTCCAGCGCGAAACGGTGGCGTTCGCCATCGGCCCAGTAGTCGGCGGCGTTGTCGGTATTCAGCACCTGCAGCACCGTGGTCGGCAGCGGGGCCTGGCTCTGCCGCAGCAGGCGGCCGATGTCGCCGAGGCCGGCGGTCTCCTGCAGCAGATCCACGGTGGCGAGGTCGGCCGAGATCAACCGCCCTTCCAGCAGACTCAGGCGTTGCGGGCGGAACAGCAGTTCGGCGGCGCGGGCCTCGAAGGCGTCATGGCTGTCGTCCAGCAGATGGCGGACGATGGCCTGCACGACCAGGTCCACGAACAGCGGCGGCACCGTGATGCGGCCGGCGCGCATCAGCGCCAGGTAATAGGCCTCCAGCGTGCCTGCGGCCAGCAGGGCGTCGCGAAAACTCAGGAATAGCCGGTAGTTGTCGCGCGCGTCCTGATCGGCGAGCGCGCCGAGCTGCGCCTCGCTGACGGATCGCAAAGGCGCGTCGGCGAGGGCCTGGTGCAGCGCGATCTCGGCCGGGCAGGACTCCTCGACCAGGGCCAGCTGCGGCAGCTCGACGACGAGGCGGCGCAGCCAGGCCTCGCTAGGGCACAACCAGCCGCGTGGGTCGCGTGTCAGCAGGGCATAGCCGCTGGCGGGCCAGAAATTTTGCATGGGCAGGACAGGGCAGGGCGCTCGCGGCGCCACTGCCGGAGCGCTTTTCTCTCTTACTTCTTCGGCTGACCCTGCTGCTCGGCCGCGGTGGCCTTGCCGCTGGGCGGTGCAACCGCAGTCTTGGCCGGCGAGTGGGCGCCGGCGGCCTCCAGCGGCGGTGCCGAGGCGGCGACCGGCGGCACGAAGGCGCCGGGATCGGCGCAGGCGGGCGTGTCTACCGGCGCGGCGGCGGTGCGGCCCTCGGCCTTCGCGGTCTTGCGGTAGTGCTCGGCCACGCGGTTCATCGACTGGCACAGCTGGTAGCCGCCGACCTTGTCGTTCCAGGCGTTCTTGGAGGCCGTGACGGCGGCCGCGGCCTTGGCCTCGTCGCTGGGGGCGGGCAGCTTGGCCCAGGCCGAGCCGGCGGCCAGCAGGGCCAGGGCCAGAGTCGTGGTGAGTGCGCGCATGGCTGCTAGTCCTTGTCTCTTGTCGGTCTCAATGCTGGGCAGCGACGCCATCCGCCGGCTTGGCCGGCTGCGTGCGCTGCGCGGGGATCTTGCCGGCCTTGATGTCATCAAACCAGAGCTCGTGGTGCTCGCGCGCCCAGGCCTCGTCGACATAGCCGGTCTTCATCGCCTTGTAGGCGTCCTTCATGCCCAGCGTGCCCATATAGATGTGGCCCAGGAACAGCGCCATCATCAACACGGCCGCGACCGCATGGATCATGTGCGCGATCTGCATATCTCCGCGGGTGTAGAGCAGGCCGGGGATCAACATGTCCAGCACCAGACCGGAGCCGACGACAATGGCGCCGAGGAAGAACACGCCCCCCCAGAACACCACTTTCTCGCCGGCATTGAAGCGCTCGGACGGCACCTCATGGCCGCCGAACATGCCGCCGGCCCGGCGCAGCCAGGTCCAGTCATGGCGGGTCGGCAGGTTGTCGCGCACAAAGGTCAGGAACACGATGATCAGCGACACCGCGAACAGCGGGCCGGCGAAGTTGTGCGCGGTCTTCAGCGCGTAAGTCAGCCAGCCGAACAAGGTGGCGCCGATGATGGGCAAGAGGAAGAACTTGCCGAAGGCCATCACGATGCCGGAGATCGCCAGCACGCTGAAGGCGATCGCATTGCTCCAGTGCGCGGCGCGCTCGAAGTAGGTGAAGCGTTCGATCTTGCGGCCGGTATCGGGCGCGTGGCCACCCATCGGACCCTTGGCGAAGTAGAACAACGCCAGCGCCAGCACCGCGATGCCCAGCAGCGCGCCGCCGTAAGGAATGATCCAGTTGTTGCGCACCTGGCGCCAGGCCTCGCCGGCCGTGGTCAGGCGCGAGCCCGGGTACTGCACGAACTCCTGGATCAGCACGCCCTTCTCGACGCCGGGCAGATTGCTGATGCCTTTCTCGACGCCCGACTCGCGCACGCCGCGCCAGAACGGCGCGTTATTGCCGGGCTGGCTCTTGGCACGCAGCGCATTGCTTTCGTCGGCCTGCGGCAGCGCGGGAGCGACGAAGCCGGCCGGGGCCGAGGCTGAGAGCGCTGCAGCGGTGGCCGGGTCGGTCGCGGTCTGGGCCAGGGCGCCGGTCGAGAGCAGCACGGCCATGCCCAGCCCCGCGGCCGCCTTGACCCATGAGCGGGTGAACGGATATTGCATCGCGGCTCTCCGGTGGTGCTCAGCGCACGTAGTCGTTCTGCGCCTGATTGCGCTTGTGGATCTGGTTTTCCCAGGCCGTCTTGTCGCCGGGCTTGAAGCCCGCTGCCGCGAAACCGGGATTGGCCGCCTCGGAGGTGGCCCAGGCCGGGGCGTCGATCTTGCGGGCCGAGGCGTCCTGGGTCTGGGCGCGTTCGCAGCCGGCCAGGGCCAGCAGGCACAGGGTCGTGGCGATCAGCAGGCCGCCCCTCATTTGCGCACCTCGCCGGCCGGTGCTGTCGCGCCCTGCGTGGGCTTGCCGTAGGCGGTGCCCCAGCCCCAGACCTCGCTGCCCTTGCCGCGCTGCAGCACGCGGCTGCGGAAGATGTCGGCCACGACGTCGCCGTCGCCGCCCAGCAGGGCCTTGGTCGAGCACATCTCGGCACAGGCCGGCAGCTTGCCTTCGGAGAGGCGGTTGCGGCCGTACTTCTCGTTCTCGGCGGCACTGCCATGTTCCTCGGGGCCGCCGGCGCAGAAGGTGCACTTGTCCATCTTGCCGCGCAGGCCGAAGGCGCCATTGCTGGGGAACTGCGGCGCGCCGAAGGGGCAGGCGTAGGAGCAGTAGCCGCAGCCGATGCAGATGTCCTTGTCGTGCAGCACCACGCCTTCGTCGGTGCGGTAGAAGCAGTTGACCGGGCAGACGGCCATGCAGGGCGCGTCGGAGCAGTGCATGCAGGCGACCGAGATGCTGCGCTCGCCGGCCACGCCGTCGTTGAGCGTGACGACGCGGCGGCGGTTCACGCCCCAGGGCACATCATGCTCGGCCTTGCAGGCGGTGACGCAGCCGTTGCACTCGATGCAACGCTCGGCGTCGCAGATGAATTTCATTCTTGCCATGGAAGTCTCCGGGGCTTGTTAGGCAGTGGCTTTCTGGACCTGGCAGACCGTGGTCTTGGTCTCCTGCATCATGGTCACGCTGTCGTAGCCATAGGTGGTCGCGGTGTTGATGGCCTCGCCACGCACGATGGGCGCCGCGCCCTCGGGGTAGTACTTGAGCAGATCGACACCCTGCCAGCGGCCCGAGAAGTGGAAGGGCAGCCAGACGGTCTCGCGGTCCACCCGCTCGGTCACCAGGGCCTTGACGGTCAGCTTGGCGCCGGTCGGGGTCGTGACCCAGACGTCCTCGCCGTTGCGGATGCCGCGGTCGTTCGCGGTGGCCGGGTTGATCTCGACGAACATCTCCTGCTGCAACTCGGCCAGCCAGGGGTTGGCGCGCGTTTCCTCGCCGCCGCCCTCGTACTCGACCAGGCGGCCCGAGCTCATGATCAGCGGGAAGGTCTTGCCGATGTCCTTGTTCTTCTCCTGCACGCTCTTGTAGAGCGTCGGCAGGCGCCAGAAGGCCTTCTTGTCGTCGTGGGTCGGGTACTTGGCGACCAGGTCCGGGCGGGTCGAGTACAGCGGCTCACGGTGCTGCGGGATCGGGTCGGGGAAGTTCCAGACCACGGCGCGGGCCTTGGCATTGCCGAAGGGGTGGCAACCGTGCGCCATCGCGACACGCTGGATGCCGCCGGACAGGTCGGTCTTCCAGTTCTTGCCCTCGGCGGCCTTCTGCTCGGCCTCGCTCAGGTCGGCCCACCAGCCCAGCTTCTTCAGCAGCAGATGGTCGAACTCGGGGTAGCCGGTGGTGATCTCGGCGCCCTTGGAGTGCGAGCCGTCCTCGGCCAGCAGGCTGACGCCCTCGCGCTCGACGCCGAAATTGGCGCGGAAGTTGCCGCCGCCCTCCATCACATGTCGGGAGGTGTCGTAGAGATTGGGCGAGCCGGGGTGCTTGAGTTCGGCCGTGCCGTAGCAGGGCCAGGGCAGGCCGAAATAGTCGCCATCGAGCTTGTAGCCGGTTTCCTTGTCGATGCCACCCTTGGCCTTGAGCGTCTTCACGTCGAAGACATTCATATTGCGCATATGCGCTTTCAGGCGCTCCGGGCTCTGGCCGGTGTAGCCGATGGTCCAGACGCTGCGGTTGATTTCCTTCAGGATGGACTCGACCTCGGGCTCGTCCATGCCGCCCTTGCCCTTGACCAGCTTGTGGCTCTTGACCAGCTCCTTGTCGAAGCCCAGCTTCTGGGCCAGCTGGTACATGATCATGTGATCGGTGCGCGATTCCCACAGCGGCTCGATGACCTTCTCGCGCCATTGCAGCGAGCGGTTCGACGCGGTGCAGGAGCCGCTGGTCTCGAACTGGGTGCAGGCCGGCAGCAGATAGACCGCCCGGTTCGGGTTCAGTTCCTCACCAGGCATCGCCGCCATCGCGGCGGTGGCCGAGGGGAAGGGATCGACGACGACCAGCAGGTCGAGCTTGTCCATCGCCTTCTTCATCTCCAGGCCGCGGGTCTGCGAGTTCGGCGCGTGGCCCCAGAAGAACAGGCCGCGCAGATTGCTGTCCTGGTCGATCAGCTCGTTCTTCTCCAGCACACCGTCGATCCAGCGCGAGACGGTCATGCCGGGCTTGGTCATCATGCCCGGCGCGTACTGTTTCTTGATCCACTCGAAATCAAGGTCCCAGACCTTGGCGAAGTGCTTCCACGAGCCCTCGGCCAGGCCGTAATAGCCGGGCAGCGAGTCGGGATTCGGGCCCACGTCGGTGGCGCCCTGCACATTGTCGTGGCCACGGAAGATATTGGTGCCGCCGCCGCTGACGCCGACATTGCCCAGCGCCAGCTGCAGGATGCAGGAGGCGCGCACGACGGCGTTGCCGGTGGTGTGCTGGGTCTGGCCCATGCACCAGACGATGGTGCTGGGGCGGTTGTCGGCCAGGGTCTTGGCGGTCTTGTAGACGGTCGCCTCATCGACGCCGCAAGCCTCGAACACCTTGTCCGGCGTCCACTTGCTCATGATCTCCTCGCGCACCTTCTCCATGCCGTAGACGCGGTCCTGGATGTAGCGCTTGTCTTCCCAGCCGTTCTTGAAGATGTGATAGACCAAACCGAAGACGAAGGGGATGTCCGAGCCGGAGCGAATGCGCACATAGTCGTCGGCCTTGGCCGCCGTGCGGGTGAAGCGCGGGTCGACGACGATCATCTTGCAGCCGGTTTCCTTGGCATGCAGCATGTGCAGCATCGACACCGGGTGGGCTTCGGCCGCGTTCGAGCCGATGTACATCGCCGCGCGCGAGTTGCGCATGTCGTTGTACGAATTGGTCATCGCGCCGTAGCCCCAGGTGTTCGCGACGCCGGCCACCGTGGTGGAGTGGCAGATGCGCGCCTGGTGGTCGCAGTTATTGGTGCCCCAGAGGCTGACCCACTTGCGCAGCAGATAGGCCTGCTCGTTGTTGTGCTTGCTGGAGCCGACGACGAAGATCGAATCCGGGCCGCTTTGCTTCTTCAGATCGAGCATCTTGGCGCTGATCTCGTTGAGCGCCACGTCCCAAGTGATCTTCTCGTATTTGCCATTGACCAGCTTCATCGGCGTGCGCAGCCGGTGCTCGCCATGGCCGTGCTCGCGCAGCGCCGCGCCCTTGGCGCAATGGGCGCCGAGGTTGATCGGCGAATCGAACACCGGCTCCTGGCGCACCCAGACGCCGTTCTCGACCACGGCGTCTACCGCACAGCCCACCGAGCAGTGGCCGCAGACGGTGCGCTTGACTTCCACCTTGCGCTCGGCGCCGGCGGCCGGTGCATCGGCCGCATGGGCCTTTTTCTGCACCAGGCTCAGCTGGGTGGCGGCAAGACCTGCCCCCACACCGAGGCCGGAACGGCGCAGAAAGACGCGGCGGTCCATGGTCGGGATCGCACGGGCGACGCCGCGCGACAGACTGTCGACAAGACCTGAGGCGGCCGGGCTACCCGCCTGGGCCGAGGATTTGCGCGTGAGCAGCATGATGTCTCCAGAGGGCCTGGGGCCCGTCAATGCAGTGGCCGGGGCCGACGATCAGGAACGGGCGGTTTCGTAGTAACGCAGCACATGCGGCGTCACTTGATAGCCGCTGCCGGTCTCGGCCAGCGTCTTGGCGACTTCGGCCACCACCGGGGCGGCGGGCGCCGTGCCGGTCAGGGTCTTGGCCGCGAGCAGGGCTGCGCCTGCGGCACCCGCGCCAAGCAGAACGCCGCGACGTTGCAGCGAGGATTCGGTCGGGCTCGAGGGTTCACCAACGGTCTTGTTTTTCATACTTTCATGCTCCGAGAAAGTGTGGGCCCGTTTTTAGGCAGCGGACCAGGTGCCGACTCGTCCCCTAAATGTAGGACTCGGCGGGGCGCAGGGTACTAGGGAAATTACGTTGTCGCTGGCGCGGTTGTGGATTCCGACCGACACCCTCGGACATCTCAGGCCTCCAGCAGATCAAAGCCCTGGCCCTCCACCGCGCAGAAGTCGCGTGTGAAGCCGGCCAGGGCGCGGTAGAAGTCGGCGCGCGGATGTGCGATCACCGTATCGCAGAGGTTGTCGACCCAGGGGCGCAGATGGCTGTTGAAGAAGCGCTGCTGGGTCGCGAGATTGCTGACCGCCAGATCCTCGCCGGCGATCAGGTAACGCATCACCTCGCAGAGGCTGGCGATATGGTCCTCGGTCTCCAGCACGGCTTCGGCCCGCTCCAGGCCCAGCCGTGCCAGGTCGGTGCGCAGATCGGCCAGCGGCTTCTGGTTCAGATAGCCGGCGATGAACCAGCTGCCATACAGAAAGATCTCGGGCTTGCCGACGCCGCCGAACAGCGCGCCGTACTCGGCCTCGATCTCGACCTGCGACAGCCGTCGCGACACGGCTACCAGCTCGGACCAACTGGTTTCCAGGAAGCCGCCGGCGCTGGGCGCCTCGGTCACCGCGACTCTCAGCTGTTCATACAGCTCGGTCGACGGCGGCGCGTAGAAGAGGCTGGCCAGCAGCCCATAGACCTCGGCGCGGGCCAGCTCCTCGCTGTCGTCCGGCGTGCTCCAGTTCATCGCGGCGGCGCTGCTCATAGATCGGTGATCCTCACTTCATTCGGGTTGCTGTGCATATCGATCACGCGGCAGTCGGCGCACATCTTCAGGCGCTGGGCGCCGGCGCCCTGGAACATCGCATGGCCACCGAGCTTGGCGATCATCAGCTGCACGGCGTTCGGGGTCGAGAAGGGTTTGGCGCAGCGCACGCAGCAGAAGGGCTCGACCTCATTGAGCACGCGCTGCTCCTTGCGCGCCTTGCCGCCGTCCGCCAGCCACAGGCGCGGCTCCAAGCTGATGGCCTGCTCGGGGCAGGTGCCGGCGCACAGCCCGCACTGCACGCAGTTCTTCTCGATAAAGCGCAGCTGCAGCTTGTCGGGGTTGTCGGCCAGCGCGGCCTCGGGGCAGGCGCTGACGCAGCTCAGACACATGGTGCAGCGGTCGGCATCGACGATCAGGCTACCCAGCGGGCTGGCCGGCGCCGGCAGCGCGATCACTTCCGGCGGCGCGGCGGACTGGGCCAGCAGATGCTCGATCGCCAGTTCCAGGCTGGCGCGCTTGTCGGCCTGGACGCTGAAGCTGGCGGGCTTGGCGACGGTCTGCGCGGGCGCGGCCTGCAGCGCGGCGTCCAGCTGGGCCGCCTCGCTGGCCGAGATCAGGGCCAGGTGTTGCCCCTGCAGACCCAGGCCGTGCAGGATGGTCTGGGCCACGGCCATCTGGGCCTGCACGGCGGCGCGGTAGGCCGGTGCCTCCTCCTCGGTCATCAGCACCCAGACCTGGCTGGCGCCATAGGCGATGGCCGAGAGCCACAGCTCGATGCCGCTGGACGCGGTATGCCAGACCTCCATCGGCAGCACGCGTGCCGGCACGCCGCGCACGGTCTTGCTGGTGCGCGCGCTGCGACCCAGCTCGCCGATCAGCTTCGCTCCGCCGCCCTGGCTGTGCAGCAGCAGCGCGGCGTTGCGGCCGCCGGCGCGGGCATAGGTGCTGAGCATCGTCCGGATGCGCTTGCCCATCTCGTCGGGCCGCGGCGTCGCATAGCTGAGCGCGCCGCTGGGGCAGACCGTGGTGCAGGCACCGCAGCCCACGCACAGATGCGGCTCGACGATGATGCCGGCCAGCGCAGCGCCGCCGCCCTTGCTGCTTTTGCCCTTCAGCGAGGCGTCACTGCGGATCGCCTGGGCCGAGCACACGTCGATGCAGGCCGTGCAGCCGATTTGCTCGTTGCGGCTGTGGGCACAGAGCTTTTGCTTGTAGTTGAAGAACTTGGGCTTCTCGAACTCGCCGATGGCCTCGCGCAGCTGCAGCACGGCGGCCATCAGGCTCTTGTCATCGGCCGCATGAAAGTAGCCCTGCGGCGGTTGGTGCAGCGCGATCTGCGGCCGGGCGCCGAGGTCCAGCACCAGGTCGAAGTTCTCGCTGAATTGCTGCACCGCACGATCGAAATTGATCGCGCCGGCCGCCTCGCAGACCTTGACGCAGTCGCGATGGCTGCCGCACTTGCCCATATCGACCTGGTAGCTGAAGTCGATCGCGCCCTCGGGACAGGCGTCGATGCAGGCATTGCAGCGGGTGCACAGATCCAGATCGATGGCATTGCCGCTCTGCCAGCTGACCTCGAAGGCACCCAGCCAGCCGCTGATGCCGGTGATGTCGCCGGCATGCACGGCCATCGTGCGCGGTTGCGGCAGCGTGCCCGGTCCCTGCAGCAGCAGGCTGACCTCCAGCTTGTCGGCCAGCATCTCGGCCGCGCGCGCGGCGCGCTCGGTCGGGCCTATCACCAGCACCCGGCCCTGGGAGCGGTAGCTGACCGTGGTGACCGGCTCGGGCTCGGGCAGCTGGGCCACGGCCAGCAGCGCGGCAAATTTCGGGCCGGCGTCCTTGGCGTCCTTGGACCAGCCGCCGGTCTCGCGGATATTGACGAAGCGGATCGGCCGCTCGGTCAGGCCCGGCGCGCCGGCGGTCTGCTCGTTGAGGTCCAGGAACAGGCGGCTTTCCTGGGTGCAGGCCACCAGCAGGTCCTCGCCGCTCTTGGCCGCGCGCTGGAAGGCACCGGCCTCGCGCCGGCACAGCGTCGTGTGCAGGGTTTCTAGCCCCGCGCCGGCCTCAGGCCCGAGCGCCTGGATCAGCTGCCGGCTGTCCAGGGGCATGGTCTTGTTGCAGTCGCAGATCAGGGTGGTCATGGCTGGCGGTGGCTAGGGCTTCGGGGGCAGGGATCGTCGCAGTCGTCTCGACCTGTGCGGTTTCCACGTCTTCTTCTTCTTGCTTCTCGTGGTCGAACAAGCCGAGGAATTGCGACTGGTTCATCATCCGCAGCATGGCCGGCGGAATCGGATCGGGCTGGCTGTAGTCGTCGATATATGTGTCCAGCCCGTCCATCACATTGAAGTGTGGGTCGGAGAACAGTTTCTTCATCGCCGCGCGCTTGACGTCCTCATCGACACCGCGCGCGACGAAGGGCGAGAAGTCGGATTCGTGGCGCAGCTGGGCGACATCGTCGAGCGTCAGCGCGGGCTTCTCGGGCTCGGCGACGGGAGCCGGTTCGACGGGAGGTTCGGGCGTCGGCTCGGGAGCGACGATCACCTCCGCCGCGCGAGCCTCCTCCTTGCGCCGCGACCAGCGCGAGAAGAAGCCGGTGGCCGCTTGCTGTTGCGTTGGGTCGGCCATCAGCCGCGCTCCCCGGGCGAGACGAAGGATTGCGGGCGGCGGCGCTTCTTGGGCTCGGGCCGGTAGTGCTGATCGGTATAGGCCTGCAGCCAGTCACGCACATCGTCCGGCAGCGGCACATTGTCGACCCGCTCCTGCGCGTCCAGCCAGCGGCCGGCCTCGGTATAGGACAGGCTGACGGTCTCGGCCCAGGCCCGCGAGGGGTCTTCGTCATCGATGCGCCAGACCACGAACCAGACCGGCGCGCCCGAACTGAGGTTCAGGTAATAGCCCTCGGCCTCGTCGGGGAAGAGTTCGAGCGTGAAGTTCGGAAACAGGCAGCGTTGCAGTTTGCCGTCATCGCGCAGCACGCGCGGCACCGTGCCGAAGGCCTCTTCATGCTCGACCACATCGACGAGCCGGTAGCGCCAGTCCTCCCAACGATTCGGCGCGGCCTCGCGCTCCATCACGACGGCCACGCGCAAGGCCGGACGCTGTGCGGGCCTGTTGTCGTCGGCGGGGACTGCTGGCTGGCTCATCGCTGGCTGGCTCACCACTCAGGTGGTCTTGGAGATCGAGATGCTGGGGAACTTGGCCGAGTAGTCCTTGGCCTGGCGTGCGATCTTGACGGCCATCTGGCGCGCCACACTCTTGTAGAGCGCGGCGATCTCGCCGTCCGGGTCGCTGACGACGCTGGGCCGGCCGCTGTCGGCCTGCACGCGGATCGACAGGTTCAGCGGCAGGGCGCCCAGATAGTCCATCTTGTACTGGGCGGCCATGCGCTTGCCGCCGTCCTCGCCGAAGATGTGTTCGACATGGCCGCAGTTCTCGCAGACATGGACGGCCATGTTCTCGACCAGGCCCAGCAGCGGCACGCCGACCTTCTCGAACATCTTGACGCCCTTCTTGGCGTCCAGCAGCGCGATGTCCTGCGGCGTCGTGACGATGACGGCGCCGGTCAGCGGCACGCGCTGGCTCAGGGTCAGCTGGATGTCGCCGGTGCCCGGCGGCATGTCGATGATCAGGTAGTCGAGGTCGGCCCAGTTGGTCTGGCGCAGCAGCTGCTCCAGCGCTTGCGTGGCCATGGGGCCGCGCCAGATCATCGCCTCGTCATTGTCGACCAGGAAGCCGATCGACATGACCTGCACGCCGTAGTTCTCCATCGGTTCCATGGACTTGCCGTCCACCGACTCGGGCCGGCCGCTGATGCCCATCATCATCGGCTGGCTGGGCCCATAGATGTCGGCATCGAGAATACCGACGCGCGCGCCCTCGGCGGCCAACGCCAGCGCCAGATTCACCGCGGTCGTGCTCTTGCCGACGCCGCCCTTGCCGGAGGCCACGGCGACGATATTCTTGACCTTGGGCAGCAACTGCACGCCGCGCTGCACCGCATGGGCGACGATCTTGCTGGACAGGCTGGCGTGGACGTTCTCGACGCCGGCCACGCCGCGCACGGCGGCGGTCAGTGCCTTGCGCAAGGCCGGGATCTGGCTCTTGGCGGGGTAGCCGAGTTCGATCTCGAAGGCGACGTCGCCGCCGTCGATGCGCAGGTTCTTCAGCTGCTTGGCCGAGACGAAATCCTGGCCGGTGTTCGGGTCGATGACGGTCTGGACGGCGTCGAGGATCGACTGTTCGCTGAGGGACATGGCTGAGGGGCTTGTTCTGTGGGAGCCCCTAAGTCTATCCCTAGGCCAAAGGCCCGGTATTGCGCTGTGCCCTTAGTCGCTGGCGGTCACTTGCTGGTAGGCATCACGAACTCGGCGCCCTTGGCAATGCTGGAGCTCCAGCGCTGCATCACGCTCTTTTGCTTGGTGTAGAAGCGCACGCCTTCCTCGCCATAGGCATGCATATCGCCGAACAGGCTCTTCTTCCAGCCACCGAAGCCGTGCCAGGCCATAGGCACCGGGATCGGCACATTGATGCCCACCATGCCCACCTGAATGCGGCGGGCGAACTCGCGCGCCACATTGCCGTCGCTGGTGTAGCAGGCCACGCCGTTGCCGTACTCGTGATCATTGACCAGCTGCACCGCCTCGGCGAAGTCCTTGGCGCGCACGCAGACCAGCACCGGGCCGAAGATCTCTTCCTTGTAGATGCGCATCGCGGGCGTCACATGGTCGAACAGCGTGCCGCCGGTGAAGAAGCCGCCCTCGAAGCCGGCGACCTTGTGGCCGCGGCCGTCGACCACCAGCGTTGCGCCTTCCTCGACGCCGATGGCAATGTAGTTCTCGATGCGGTCGCGCGCCTCGCGGCTCACGATGGGCCCCATCTCGGCATCGAGCTCCATGCCGTTCTTGATCTTCAGCGCCTTCGCGCGCTCGGCCAGCTTGGGGATGATCTTGTCGGCCACGTCGCCGACCAGCACCGCCACCGAGATCGCCATGCAGCGCTCGCCGGCCGAGCCGTAGGCCGCGCCGATCAGGCCGTCGACCGCCTGCTCGATGTCGGCATCGGGCATCACCACCATATGGTTTTTCGCGCCGCCCAGGGCCTGGACGCGCTTGCCGTTCGCGGCGCCGGTCTGATAGATGTACTGGGCAATCGGCGTCGAGCCGACGAAGCTCAGCGCCCGCACGTCGGGATGGTTCAGGAGCGCGTCAACCACCACCTTGTCGCCCTGCACGACGTTGAAGATGCCGTCCGGCAGGCCGGCCTGCTTGAACAGGTCGGCGATGAAGAGGCTGGGCGAGGGGTCGCGCTCGCTGGGCTTCAGGATGAAGGCATTGCCGGTCACGATGGCCAGCGGTGCCATCCACATCGGCACCATGAAGGGGAAGTTGAAGGGCGTGATACCGGCCACCACGCCCAAGGGCTGGCGCATGGTCCAGTTGTCCATGCCGGTCGAGACCTGCTCGGTGTAATCGCCCTTGAGCAGCTGGGTGGCGCCGCAGGCGAACTCGACGATGTCGATGCCGCGCGCCACCTCGCCCTGGGCGTCGGTGAAGACCTTGCCGTGCTCGGCGGTGATCATCGCGGCCAGCGCGTCCTTGTGCTGATTCAGCAGCTCCAGGAATTTGAACATCACGCGGGCGCGGCGCAGCGGCGGCGCATCGGCCCAGGCCGGGAAGGCGGCCTTGGCGACGGCCACGGCCTTGTCGACATCGGCCGCGCTGCCCAGCTGCAGCTGGCGCGCCACCACGCCGGTGGCCGGGTTGTAGACCGGCTGGTTGCGGCCTGCGGTGGCTTCGGCTGCTGCGCCGCCGATGTAGTGGGTGATGTCCTTGCTGCTGCTGAAGGCGAAGGGGGCGGCCATGGCGGTCTCCTGGTTTGGAATTGGGCCAGTCTAGGCTTGGTGCTCCTCGCTGCCAATGCAGGAGTGCTGATTTGATTGTTCGATAATCCGAACAATGAGCACCACCAAACCCGAGCTTCGCAACGAGCTGCTATGGGGCCAGCTGCATGCGCTGACCGTGATCGCCCAAGTGGGCAGCTTCACGAAGGCGGCGCAGCGGCTGTCGCTGTCCAAGGCCGCGATCAGCCAGCGCATCGCCGATCTGGAGCGCGCCATGGGGGTGCAGCTGGTCGCGCGCACCACCCGCTCGGTGCGCCTGTCCGAGGCCGGGCAGCGGTTGGTCGAGGAGACCGAAGCCAGCTTCGCGCAGATCACCCGCAGCCTGGCCGAGGCCCGGGACGCGGCCGGCCAGCCGCGCGGGCTCTTGCGCATCACCGCCCCGGTGGCGCTGGGCCGCCAGCATGTGGCGCCGCAGCTGGAGAGCTTCTTGCGGCTCTATCCGGAGATCCGCATCGAGCTGGACCTGTCGGACCGGCTTGTGCCCCTCGCCCAGGAGGGCTTCGATCTGGCGATCCGCCACACCAGCGCGCCGCCCGACACCCATGTGGCCGTCAAGCTCTGCGCCTCGCGGGCGCTGCTGCTGGCCAGCACCAGTTACCTGAAGAAGCAGGGTGAACCCGGCCATCCGACCGAGCTGGCCCAGCATGCCTGCCTGCCCTATCTGCGGCCCGGCCCGGCCGTGTGGCTGTTCGAGCGCGCCGGCGAGCGGCTCAAGGTGCCGGTGCAGGGGCCGCTGCGCGCCGGCAATAGCGAGATCCTGCGCGACGCGGTGCTGTCGGGCCTGGGCATCGCGCTGCTGCCCGACTTCAGCGCCGCGCCGGCCCTGCGCGCCGGCCGGCTCAAGGAGATCCTGCCCGACTGGCGGCCGGCCGGCTTCTTCGGCGACGGCATCTACGCGATCCACCCCTGGAGCAGCACCACGCCCAGGCCGGTGCGGCTGTTTACCGAGCATCTGAAGAAAGCCCTGGGCCAGGGCTTCGAGACGGCGGCCGGCTGAGCGAGCCCCAAAAAAGACGCCCACCCGGGGTTGCCGGGCGGGCGTTGCAAGTCCTTGAGTCAAGGACGTCGTTGGGACGTTCGCCGGCGCCATCCGCGCCGGGCATGGATGCAATGTAGAGGGGTGGCCCTCAGCGATCTATCCCACTATTTGGGGAGAGCGCTGAAAAATGCGGCGGCTCTCGCCCAGGCCTCGGCGTCCTGCTGCACGGTGTCCGGAGGCCCGCCCTTGCCCCACAGCTCACCCTGCCAGTCCATCGCCATGAACTCGGCGCACAGGCGGGTGCTATCGATGGTCGGCTGGGCCTTGGCGCGGTCGCCGCTGGTGGTGATCAGCCACAGGCGCTTGCCGGCCATGCGCGGCTTGAAGTCAAGGCCCGGCACCCGCATCCAGGCGCTCCAGTGATCGAGATAGAGCTTGACGGTGGCCGGCAGGCTGTACCAGTAGACCGGGGCCACCAGCACCAGATCGGTGGCTTCCAGCGTGGCATCGAGCAGCAGCCGGGCGTCGCCCTCGGGCATCGGATAAGTGCCGCGGTCATGTCTATGGTCGGCAAAGGGCGGCAGCAGGAGCCGGGCCAGGTGTTCCCAGCGCTGCTGCGCCTTGGCGGGCAGGCCGGCGGCGGCGTGGCGGGCCAGGGCTTCGGTATTGCCCAGCACACCGGCTTGGCGGGTGCTGGCGACGAGAAAGAGGGCGTTGATGCTCATACAGCGGATGATACGGAGGCCTGAGCAGGGACAATAGCGCCATGAGCACCTCCCCCAAGCGTCCGCCGAGTCGTCCGCCCGCCCGCCCGCCGGCCCGTTCACAAGCGGGCGCGCGCCAGCGCCCCGCCGCAGCGCCGGCCGTGGCGCCCAAGGCCGCGCCGCAGCCGCTCAGCGAGGCCGAGATGGAGCGCCTGCAGGCCCTGCTGGACAGCGTGCCGGCGCCGCTGGAGCCGCTGGACATCAGCATGCTGGATGGCTATCTGGTCGGCGTGCTGCTGCAGCCCAAGGCCGTGCAGGCTTTTCAGTGGATGCCTTATGTGCTGGACGGCGAGGGCCGGCCCGCGCCGCAGGGCTTCGACAGCCGGGAACTGATGGCCCTGGCCAAGCGCCGCCACCAGGAGCTCAACCGCGCCATCGCCGAGCGCCAGTGGTTCGATCCTTGGGTGTTCGAGCTGGAAAGTGATGAGGAGGATGAGGCCGAGCCCTCCGAGGTGGTGTTCCCCTGGGTGGCCGGCTTTGCACTGGCCACCGATGTGTTCCCCGAGCTGATGCGCCAGGATGCCAGCGAGCTGCTCGAGCCGCTGGCCGCGCTGTTCATGCATCTGGACCCGGACGATCTGGAAGACGCCGACGATCTACTGGAAGAGATCGAGACGCTGGAGCCGCCCAGTGATCTGGAGGAGGCTGTCGAGGGCTTGGTCAGCGCCTGCTTGCTGCTGGCTGACGTGACCCGGCCGCAGCCCCGGCCCGAGGCTGCGCGGCGCCCGCCCGCGCGACGCGGCCCGCCGACTCGCGGGCGCTATTGACCATCAGCGAGTGAACAGCCGGGCCGCATGCAGGCCCAGGCCGGTGGCGACCGAGGCAAAACGGTCGCCGCGCACCGCCGCTGCCGCCGGGAAGCCGGCCGAGATGCGGTCGGCCAACAGGCGCAGGCCGGTCGAGCCGCCGGTGAAATAGAGTGCGTCGATCTGCTCGGGCTTCAGCCCGGCCTGGGCCACGGTTTCATGGCCGGCCTGGACGATGCGGTTGATGTCGGCGTCCAGCGATTCGACGGCCACCTTTTCGCTCAGAGGCACGCTCAGGCCGCGCTCGACCAGGCTCAGGTCGATCTCGGTGTCGCCGCCGCCGGAAACGGCGATCTTGGCGCCCTCGGCGCGCGCCGCCAGTTCATGGCCCAGATGGTCCTCGATCACCGTCATCAGGCGCTGGTGATGGACCGGGTTGCCGTAGAAGCTCTTCATCGCGCGCAGCTCGGAGACGCGGCCGGGGCTGTAGACGGTGTTGATCAGATGCCAGGTGGCGAGGTCGAAGTAGACACCGCTGGGCACCTCGCGGGCCGGCGAGCCCGCGCGCTCGGGGCCGTGCGAGCGGTAGCCCAGCTCGCGCAGGATGCTGGCCAGCTCGATATGACGGTCGAAGTCGGTGCCGGCGATGTGCACGCCGTGGTTGGCCAGGATGTCATCGCGGCGGTCCAGGCGACGCATGCGCTCGGGGCCGACCCGCACGATGGAGAAGTCCGAGGTGCCGCCGCCGATGTCGGCCACCAGTACGATGCGCTCGTCACTGATCTGGCTCTCGTAGTCGAAGGCTGCGGCGATGGGCTCGAACTGGAAATGCACATCGTTGAAGCCCACCGCATGGGCGGCGGCCTCCAGCGAGGCCTGGGCGGCTGCGTCCCGCGCCGGCTCGCCGTCGACGAAGAACACCGGGCGGCCCAGCACCAGGTGGTTCAGGGGCGCCGCAGCGCCTGCCGCCAGCGCCGAGTTGCGCAGGCGCTTCAGATAGCCGGCCAGGATGTCCGCGTACTTGACGCCGCGGCCGCCGCCGACATCGGTGGTCTGGTCGATCAGGCCCGAGCCGAGGATGCTCTTCATCGAGCGCATCAACCGGCCCTCGGCGCCCTCCACATAGGCGGCCACGGCGGCGCGGCCGAAGGCGCGCGGCGGGCCGTCGGCATCATGCCGGCCTTCGACGAAATAGAACACCGCCGTCGGCATGGTCTGGTGGCCGGGCTCGAGCTCGACCAGGCGCATGCCGGGGCCATCGGCGCGGGGAATCGCGATGGCCGAGTTGGAGGTGCCGAAGTCAATGGCGCAGAACGTGGCAGGCGAACTCATGGAGATCCGGCATCAGGAGAGGGGGCGCGGATTGTAGCGAGCCCCGTGCGGATCGCCTATTCAGGCCGGCGCCATGCTCCGGATCGGCTTGGCCGGCAGGGCGTCGCCATAGAAGGCGAAATCCATCTCCGGCGCGCGGCCGGCCATCAGCTCGGCCAGCGCATGGCCGGAGCCGGCGCCATGGGTCCAGCCCAGGGTGCCATGGCCGGCATTGAGCCAGAGGTTGCTCGCCTTCTTGCTGCGGCCGATATAGGGGATGTTGGTCGGCGTGCTAGGGCGCAGGCCGGTCCAGTAATTGGGCTCGCTGGTGTCGGCCACGCCGGGGAACAGCTCCTCGTAGCGCTTGACCAGCGAGGCGCAGCGAGCCCGCGAGGTGGGGCTGTCCAGGCTGGTGTCGAAGCCGGCCAGCTCGGCGGTGCCGGCGATGCGGATATGGTCGCCCAGGCGGGAGATCGCGATCTTGCGGCCGTCGTCGAGCAGGCTGACGACGCTGGCCTGCTCGGGCTTCTTCAGCCGCAAGGTGGCCGAGTAGCCCTTGGCCGGGTAGATGGCCAGGTACTCACCCAGCGGCTTCAGCAGCGCCGGCGTGTACGAGGCCATCGCGGCGACATAGGCGTCGGCCTTCAGCGCGAGTTTCTTGCCGGTTTCCCGCGAGGCGACCTGGGCGCCCGTGATCTGGCCGCCGCTGTGTTCCAGCGCCAGCACATCGTGGTTCCACAGAAAGGTGGCGCCGCGCTCGGCGCACAGCTGGGCCAGCTTTTGCGTGAAGACCCGGGCATCGCCCGACTCGTCGCTGGGCGTGAAGGTGCCGCCGTGGATATGGGGGCCGAAGGCGGCCAGGGCCGGTTCGACCTTCAGCACCTCGTCGCGGTTCAGCACGCGGCGGTCGACGCCATGGCGGCGCATGATCTCGGCACCGACCGCGCCGGCCTCGAAGTCCGCCTGGCTGGAGAAGAAGTGCAGGATGCCGCGCTCCAGGCGCTCGTACTCGATGCCCGTCTGCGCGACCAGGGTCTTCAGCGAGGCATGGCTGTAGCGGCCCAGCTGCACCAACTGCTCGACATTGCGCTCGAAGGCCGAGGTCGTGCACTGGGTCAGGAAGCTCAGGCCCCAGCGCCACTGCGCCGGGTCCATGCGCGGGCGGAACAGCAGCGGCGAGTCCTCGCGCAACAGCCATTTGGCCACCTTGAAGGGCGCGCCGGCATTGGCCCAGGGCTCGCAGAAGCTGACCGAGATCTGCGCGCCATTGGCAAAGCTGGTCTCCAGCGCCGCATCGGGCTGCCGATCAACCACCGTGACCTCATGGCCCTGCTCCAGCAGATACCAGGCGGTGCTGACGCCAATAATGCCCGCGCCCAACACGACGATTTTCATAACGGCTCCATCAAGAATTGCAGACCCAGACCGCCCCAGGACTTTGTCGCAGCCATGGCGGTTGCCGACGCAGCTGCAGCGTGGCCGGATTGTCGGCACGGTCTCCGTATTCATGAAGGTACATTCATATTTGTCGGAGTACATTAAGAGAACTTATGAAAGACCTCGACTCCGCCGGCCTTGATTGCCTGGCCGCGCTGGCCGATGAACGCAGCTTCGAGCGCGCCGCCCAGCGCCTGGCGATCACGCAGAGCGCGGTCTCGCAGCGCCTGCGCAGCCTGGAAGCCCAGGTCGGCCAGCTGCTGGTGGTGCGTTCGCGGCCGCTGCGGCTGACCGAGGGCGGCAAGGTGCTGCTGCGCTTTGCACGCCAGCTGCAGGCGCTGCGCAGCGATGTGGTGCGCGAGCTGGGCGCGCGCGCCGCGCCGCATGAGCGCGTGGCGATCGCGATCAATGCCGATAGCCTGGCCACCTGGGTGCTGCCGGCGCTGGAGCCGGTGGTGCAGCAGGGGCTGCGCGAGGGCTATGGGCTGGAGCTGGTGGTCGACGATCAGGACTTCACCCATGACTGGCTGCGCCAGGGCGAGGTGCTGGGCTGCGTCAGCACGGTCCGCCAGGCGCTGCGCGGCTGTACGGTGCAGCCGCTGGGGGTGATGCGCTATGTCGCGGTGGCCAGCCCGGACTTCATGCGCGAGCAGCTGCCGAGCGGGCTGACGGCCGGCAACTTCGCCCAGACGCCTTTCCTGGTGTTCAACCGCAAGGATGACACCCAGGTGCTCTGGGTGGCCAAGGCCTTTGGCGTGCGTGCGCCGCGCCTGCGCGAGCGCTATGTGCCGTCCAGCGAGGCCTATGTGCGGGCCGTGGGCATGGGGTGGGGCGTCGGTGTTGCGCCTGAGCTACAGGTGCGGCCGCTGATCGCCAGCGGCGAGCTGGTCTGTCTGAGGCCCGAGATCAGCGTTGACGTGACGCTGTACTGGCACCAATGGAAGCTGGTGTCGGAGCTGGTGGCCGCGCCGACCCGAGTGGCCCTGCTGGACCAGATCGGCCAGGCGCTGGCCCTGGGGGCCAAGAAGTCGCTGGGCTCGGCTTAGCGCCCGGGCTCGATGTGCAGGGCTTCGGCGTTGACACTCACGCCGGCAACGAAGCGGGGGCGCTGCTGGGTGCTTTCGGTGATGGCGGCCAGCCACAAGGTGCTCAGCACGACGGCGCCGACAATGGCCCGGCTGAGCCAGGTGAGGACTTCAAAGTTCATCGGATGTTGTTGTTGTCGCACGGGCGGGCTTGCCTGTGCGAGGGGCGCAGCTTAAGCCGCAGCTAGGGTCACAGCCATCCTACCCAAGTGGGATGGCGCAACACCTATCAAGTCAGTCAGGCAGTAGGCCCGATGACGCGGCGCGGCGCTGCATCGGATTGTTGCCAAATGTGATTGCGTGCGGTTTTCCCAACTACAGGGGCTTTTCCACCCACTTTGGGGATTCTTCTGCGGGCGCAGCGGCGCACACTGGATGCAGCCCCTCAGCCACGAACACTTGCGAGGTTCGATATGCGATTCACCCCAGCTTTGCGCTTTTTCCGCAAGAGTTCAGCCGCCAGCGACGCACATGACCCGGCCGATCTCGGCACGGCTTTCGGCATGGAAGCGAGCCTGGAGGGCGACGAGGGCTACGCAAGCAGCCAGCCGCCACCCTATGAGCTGGAGTCGGAACGCGCCGCCCGGGCCGCGCTGGAGTCACCGCTGGCCTGGCTGAGCCGGCGCAGCGGTCACTGAGTTCTTCCTCGCCAGCCGGTCAGCGCACCAGCAGCACCGGCGCGGTGCAATGCGCCATCACCTTGGTGGCGACCGAGCCCATCACCAGATTGCCCAGCGTGCTGTGGCCATGTGAGCCCAGCATCAGCAGATCGAACTTGCCCTTGTTGGCCAGCGCGGCGATCACATCGGCGGCCGGACCGACCTTGCTGATGAACTCGGCCTGGATCTTCTGCTTGCCGAAAAAGGTACGGATGGTCTTCAAGACCTTCTCGGCCTCGTCGTCGTAGTAGCTTTTCAGCACCTCCTTGTCCAGCACGGCGGCCGCGCGCGGCGGCACGGCCGGTACGGCATGGACCACGGTGTACTGGTGCGCGCTGCCCAGCCATTCATCGTGGGCGGCCAGATAGGCCAGCATGCGCTTGGTATAGGTACTGCCGTCGACCGCGACCAAGATTTTCATAGTCTCTGCTCCTGTGTTGTTGAGGCTGTCGGCACAGTCTGGCACAAGAGCTGGCCCCCACGGCTTGATTCTCGTCAAGCCGGCTGGTCGAAGACCTCGATCAGGCGCTGGCCGTCATGGCCGTCGGCCTCGCCTTTGTGTGCGTGGCCGCGGGCATTGCACAGCACGCGACAGCCGTTCAACCGATAGTCATGCCGGCAGTGCAGATGGCCATGCAGCCACAGACGTGCGCCGCCCAGCAGCGCTTCGTCGTCGTTGCAGAAACTGGCGGTGCCGGGTTGGCGGCCGTAGCGCGGGTCGGCGCTCTGGATGCTGGGCGCGAAATGGGTGATCACGACGGTGGCGTCCCAGCCCGGGCCCTGCTCGCCGAGCGCGAGTTGCTGGGCCAGCCAGTCGCGGCAGCGCAGGGCTTCATCACGGACCGCGGCGGCGTCGAAGGGGTGGCCGTTGCGGGTGGCCGCCATCACGCGCTGGAAGTAGCCGGCCGCTCGCATCGCGCGCTCGCGCTGGGCGGTGCCGAACAGGTCGAAGTCGCTCCAGCGCGTGCTGCCGACAAAGCGCACGCGCCGACCTTCGCCATCGTTGATCACCAGGCTGGCGTCGTCCAGCATCAGGAAACCGAGTTCGCGGGCCAGTGCGTGCAGGCCGGTGCGTGCGCTGTCGAAATCCCGGCCGTCGTACTCATGATTGCCGGGCACGAACAGCACCGGCACCGGCCAGTCGCGGAACAACTCCAGGCCTCGCCACGTGCTGTCGACATCGCCGGCCAGCACCAGCAGCTCGGCACCGGGGGCCGGGTGGGGTTCATAGCTCTCGGTCTCCAGGTGGAGGTCCGAGATCAGCTGCAGCCGCATCGCGCTAGTTGGAGCCGTGGCAGACCTTGTACTTGCGCCCCGAGCCGCAAGGGCAGGGATCGTTGCGGCCGACCTTGGGGCCTTCGCGCTTGAGCGTCTCGACCCGGTAGCGGTGCTCCTGGGTCAGATCGCAGAGATCGGCCACCGTGACGACCAACTCCTCGATCGCGTCGTCCAGGTCTTTTAGCGGATGCTCGCGGTCCAGGGTCGCGACGATTTCCTTCTCTTCCGGCGTCTCGGCCGGCAGATGGCGGTACAGGCGGGCCAGCGCGGCCATCACCGCATCGTCGGGCATATCGGCCAGCTCGGGGAAGCACAGGCAGGCGTGCTGGAAACCGGCCACCCAGGGCATCAGGGTGCGCGAGATCGGACTCATCTCGGCATAGGTGGCACGCGCCTCGGCCTGCTCGGCATCGTCGTCGGGCGAGGGGGCCTCGGGCGTGGCGTTCTCGTCCAGGTCCAGCACGACCGGGTCGAACCAGCCGTCCTCCACCATCGCGCGGTTCAGCGCGGTGTGGCGGCGCTCGACCAGCTCGCGGATGCGCGCCAGCCAGACCGGGTCGACCTCGTCGGGCAGCACGCCGCCGTCGTAGTCGAAGATATTGGGCAGCCACTCGTCGATCTCGATCAGGCGCGGCTGGACCAGCACGCCGCACAGATAGCCGTCCAGCATGGAGGCATCCAGTGCTTCCAGCGGGTCGGGGGTGGTGGCAAGCAGTTCGTCGAGTTCGGCGAACTCGGCGTCGCTCAGGTCGCGGGAGGAGGGGGCGGTGGGGCTCATGCGGCGATTGTCGCCGCTGTTGCCGCTTCCACCAGCCGCTCGCGCATCCAGCGCTGGGCGCTGCGTTCTTCGTTGCGCAAATGCCAAAGCATGTCCACATGGACCCGCGCCAGCGGCATCGGCAGCGGCCGCTCGACCAGACGCTGCTTGTAGCCGGTGGCTTCGACGAAGGAGGCCGGCAACACGGTCAGCAGATCGGACTGCGCGACGATGCGGCCGGCGGTGAAGAACTGGTTGACCGTCAGCATGATGCGGCGGCTGCGCCCCAGCGCCGTCAGCGCCTCGTCGACAAAGCCATGAGGCCGGCCCGAGAAGCTGACCAGCAGATGGTGGGCGGCGCAGTAGCGGTCCAGGTCCAGTTCCGCCTCGGCCAGCGGGTGGTCGCGCCGCATCGCGCAGACATACTCGCTCTCGTACAGGCGGTGCTGGCGGATCGCGCTCATCACGCCCTGGGCCTGCAGCGCCGCGACGGCGCCGGGGAAGTAGCCCAGCGCGAAGTCCGCCTCGCCCTGCTCCAGCAGCGAGCGCGGATCGCGCGTGGTCAGCGGCAGCACATGGATATTGGCCAGGGCCCGGAGGCGCTCCAGCTCGGCCACCAGCGGCGGCAGCACCAGCGCGGCGGTGGCGTCGGCCATCGCGATCCGGAAGGTCTGCTCCTGCTGGTCGGGCTGGTAGTCGCCCGGGTCCAGCACCAGGCGCAGCCGGTCCAGGGCGGCGCGCACCTCGGGCCACAAGCCCTCGGCCCGCGAGGTCGGCTTCATGCCGAAGGCCTGGCGCACGAACAGCTCCTCGCCCAGGGTCTCGCGCAGCCGCTTCAGCGCATGGCTGACGGCCGGCTGCGTCATCGCCAGGCGCTGGGCGGCGCGGGTCAGGCTGCGCTCCGCCATCACTGCGTCAAAGACCCGCAGCAGGTTGAGATCGAGGGTGCGGAAGTTCATCGCGGGCCAAAACGTGAGTTATGTCTTCTGTTTATATATCCAATGCCGAAGATTCATTGGATTCAAAACTAGGGTTTACCCCATAATCTCGTCATCGGCTCCAAAAGAGCTTCAACACAGAGAGTTAAGCCATGAGCGTCGCATCCCAAACCTTCGGTCTTCCCCTGCATCGCAACGTGCGTCACGGCGGTTCCTTCGCCTCGATCGGCGCCCGTCTGTGGCTGCGCATGATCGCCTCCGTCAAGGCCCAGCTGGCCCTGGCCGCCGAGCGCCGCGCCGAGCGCGAGCTGCTGGACCTGGCCGCCCAGTACGAGAGCAGCATGCCCTCGTTCGCCGCCGAGCTGCGCGCGGCCAACGCCCGCCGCCGCTGAAGTCCCGCCGGTCTTTTCGACCGGCTGGCACGCAAAAAAGCCCGCTTTCAGCGGGCTTTGTCTTTTCTGCAGGTTAGTGCTTACTCGGCGGCCAGACGTTGCTCGATCTTGGCCTTGGTGGCCGGCAACTCGGTCGGCAGGTGGTAGGCCAGTTGCTCAAACAGCTGCTCGTGCAGGCCCAGCTCGGTCTGCCAAGCGGCCTTGTCGATGCTGGTGACCTGCTCGAACTGGGCCGGGCTGAAGTCCAGGCCTTCCCAGTTAAGGTCCTGGTAGCTCGGCGTGATGCCGAACACATGCTCTTCGCCGTGCCCTTGGCCTTCGACGCGCTCCAGCATCCACTTCAGCACGCGCATGTTCTCGCCATAGCCGGGCCAGACGAACTTGCCGTCGGCGCCCTTGCGGAACCAGTTGACGCAGTAGATCTTGGGCAAAGTGGCGCCACTGGCCTGCAGTTTCTTGCCCAGATCCAGCCAGTGCTGGAAGTAGTCGGCCATGTTGTAGCCCATGAAGGGCAGCATCGCGAAGGGGTCGCGGCGCACCACGCCCTGCTGGCCGGCGGCGGCGGCGGTGGTCTCGGAACCCATGGTCGCGGCCATATAGACGCCCTCGACCCAGTCGCGCGCCTCGGTCACCAGCGGCACGGTGGTGGAGCGGCGGCCGCCGAAGATGAAGGCATCGATGACCACGCCCTCGGGGTTGTCCCACTCGGGGTCCAGCGCCGGGTTGTTGGTCGCGGCCACGGTGAAGCGGGCGTTCGGGTGGGCGGCCTTGGCGCCGGTTTCCTTGGCGATCGCCGGGGTCCAGTCCTGGCCCTGCCAGTCGATCAGGTGCGCCGGCGGGGTCTCGCTCATGCCCTCCCACCAGACGTCGCCGTCATCGGTCAGCGCCACGTTGGTGAAGATCACATCGCGCTTCAGGCTGGCCATGCAGTTGAAGTTGGTCAGCTCGTTGGTGCCCGGGGCGACGCCGAAATAGCCGGCCTCGGGATTGATCGCGCGCAGCTTGCCGTCGGCACCAGGCTTGATCCAGGCGATGTCGTCGCCGATGGTCGTGACCTTCCAGCCGGCAAAGGCCTTGGGCGCAATCAGCATCGCGAAATTGGTCTTGCCGCAGGCGCTGGGGAAGGCGGCGGCGACATGGAACTTCTTGCCGTCCGGCTTGGTGACGCCCAGGATCAGCATGTGCTCGGCCAGCCAGCCTTGCTCCTTGCCCATGGTGGAGGCGATGCGCAGCGCAAAGCACTTCTTGCCCAGCAGCGCATTGCCGCCATAGCCCGAACCGTAAGACCAGATCTCGCGGGTCTCGGGGTAATGGACGATGTACTTGGTCTTGTTGCAGGGCCAGGACACATCGGCCTGGCCGGCCGCCAGCGGCGCGCCGACCGTGTGCACGCAGGGCACGAACTCACCGTTGTCGCCCAGCACGTCCAGCACCTTGCGACCCATGCGGGTCATGATGCGCATATTCACTGCCACATAGGGGCTGTCGGACAGCTCGACGCCGATGTGCGCGATCGGCGAGCCCAGCGGGCCCATGCTGAAGGGCACGACATAGAGGGTGCGACCGCGCATCGCGCCCTTGAACAGCGCAGCGTCGCCGGTCTGCAGCAGGTTGCGCATCTCGGCCGGGGCCATCCAGTTATTGGTCGGGCCGGCGTCGGCCTTGTCGGGCGAGCAGATATAGGTGCGGTCTTCGACGCGCGCCACATCGCTGGGGTCGGAGCAGGCCAGGAAGCTGTTGGGGCGCAGCTCGGGATTGAGTTTCTTGAAGGTACCGGCCTCGACCAGCTGCTGGCACAGGCGCTCGTACTCGGCCTGGCTGCCGTCGCACCAATAGACATCGCGCGCTTCGGTCAGCGCGGCGATCTCGGCCACCCAGGCGATCAGGCGCTGGTGCTTCACATAGGCGGGTACGTTCAAGCGCAGCCCTTCCATCAGAGGTTGGTTCATGTCGATCCCAATCAATTAAAAAGCAGAATTGGGACAGCCTCGATCACGGGGTGATGCTTCGGGGCTGACCCAATGCCGCTTCCCGCCGAGGCGGTGATGGGCGCTCGGCAAGCCGAGGTGGCCATTGTCATCCCAATGTAACCACGCCGTAACCGCCATGCTTCAGGGGGTCATGCAAAACCCGTATGACCTGATGCACGCTTTGTTGGGGTTTGTCTGGGCCTTGCTTACCCTTGTTTCAAGCGCTGACAAGTCGGGCCTTGATCCAGAATCGGTGGCCGCTTTTCAACCGCACGGGCTCACTGTGTTCACGTCGATCCAATCCGCTGGCACGCCATGGCCGGCCTGAGTTTCAAGGCCAGGCTGGCCTTGGTGATGGCCTTGCTGCTGGGGCTGATGGCCTTGCTCGGGCTGGTGGCGCTGCTGCAGCTGCGTGGCGTGTCGCAGGCGCTGGAGTCGGTGTATGCGAACCGGCTGGTGCCGGTGCAGCAGCTGCGCAAGATCTCCCATGCGATGCTGGCCGAGGTGCCGGCCAGCGCGAACGGGCTGGTCGAGGGGCGGCTGGCGCCGACACAGGCGGGCCTGCAAATCAAGAGCGCACAGTCGCAGGTGGAGCAGCTCTGGGCGGCTTACAAAAGCACGCTGCTGGTCGAGGAGGAGCTGCATCTGATCGCCCGCGCCGAGCCGCAGCTGCGCTATGCGAACGAATCGCTGCGGCAGTTTGAGCGCCTGGTCGGCGCCGGCGATGCGGCCGCGCTGCGCGCCTTCGCTGCGTTGAATCTGCGCCTGGCGCTGGAGCCGCTGGGCCAAACCCTCAGCGAGCTGATCGATCTGCAGCTGATCGTGGCGCGCCGCGAGGCCGATGCCAGCCAGGCCGGTTTCGAGCGGGCGCGCTGGAATCTTCTGGCGCTGATGACTGGCAGCGGCGGCCTGGCCGCCGCGTTGGCCGTCTGGGTCTGGTCGCAGCACCGGCGCGAGCAGCAAAGCGCGGCGGCCGCCGAGCAGCGCGTGCAGCAGTTCTATATCGCGCTGTCGCAGTGCAACCAGCTGATCGTGCGCGACCCCGCCTCGGACCAGCAGCTCTACCAGGACCTGTGCCGCATCTGCGTGGACACCGGCCACGCGGCGCTGGCGGCCGTCATCGTCAGCGGCGGCGAAGAGGCCTACCGCGCCTGTCTGCACGGGCAGGCCGAGTTGCTGACCGGCGTGCCCGAGCGCTGGCTGCTGGACTCGCCCTATGGCCAGACCTCGATCACCAGCCAGGTGATACGCAGCGGCAGCCATCTGATCAGCAACGAGGCGGGCCTGGATCCGCGCATGGCGCACTGGCATGACAGCGTGGTGGCGCGTGGCGGACGGGCGATTGCCGCCTTCCCGCTGCGCCGGGGCGGGATCACGGTTGGCGCGCTGCTGCTGTTTGCCGCCGAGCCCGGTTTCTTCGACCCGGCCCTGGTGCGCCTGCTCGACGAGATGGCCGGCGATGTCTCGTTCGCGCTGGACAATCTGGACCGCGAACAGGCGCGCCGCGAGGCGCTGCTGGCTGCGCGGCAGGAGCGCGATCTGTTCCAGCGCCTGTTCAACGCCTATTCGGTGACCGCCGCGCTGACGACGCTGGCCGACACCACCATCCTGGAGGTCAACGAGGTGCTGTGCCGCCGCTATGGCTACAGCCGCGCGCAGATGCTGGGGCGACGCATGTCCGAGCTGACCGACGTGGGGCTGGAACCGGCGGACCGCCAGCGCTACTACGAGCTGCTCAAGCGCGACGGCCGGGTCGAGAACCTGGAGGTGCGGGTGCGCGGCCGCGATGGTCAGCGCCTGCATGCCCTGCTCAGCGGCGAGCTGATCGATTACCAGGGCCAGACCTGCGTGCTGTCCACCAGTGTCGACATCACCGAGCTGCGCCAGGCCCAGCAGGCGGCGGCGCGGGCCGGCGACAATCAGCGTCCCATGTCCGACCCTCTTCCATCCGACGCATGAAGCTGCTCAGCATCAACACCGCCCCGGCCCAGGCCCTGCTCACCGCGCAGGGCAGCGTACTCAGCGGTATCCGCAAACAGCCACAGAGCGGCCCGGTCGCGGTGGCGCCGCTGGGCCTGGCCGGCGACGAGCAGGCCGACCTGAGCGTGCACGGCGGCCTGGCCAAGGCGGTCTATGCCTATCCGGTCGAGCACTACCCTTTCTGGCAGACCGTGCGGGCCCAGGCCAAGGTGGCCGGCTGGGACGAGGCCTTGGCGCCGGGCAGCATGGGCGAGAACCTCAGCCTGCAGGGCCTGCTGGAGAGCCAGGTCTGGATCGGCGATGTCTTGCGCTTTGCCGATTGCGAGCTGGTGGTCAGCGAGCCGCGCTTCCCTTGCTTCAAGTTCAATGCGGTGATGGGCTTCAACCAGGCCGCCAAGCTGATGACGCAGAACGCCTGGTGCGGCTTCTATCTGGCGGTGCAGCGCCCCGGCAGCCTGAGCGCCGGGGAGTCCTTCGAACTGATCGCCGGTCCGCGCGAGGTCGGCGTGACCGAGCTGTTCAAGGCCCGGACCAGCAAGAAGAAGAACTGATCAGGCGGCCAGTGCCGGGTAGTCGATATAGCCCTGGGCCTCGCCGCCGTACAGCGTGGCCCGGTCCACCGGCTGAAGCGGCGCATTGAGCTTCAGGCGACGCACCAGGTCGGGATTGCTGATGAAGTCGCGGCCGAAGGCCACCATATCGGCCTGGCACTCGGCCACGGCCTTGAGCGCCATCTCGCGGCTGTAGCCGTTGTTGACCATCCACGGACCCTGGAAGCGCGCGCGCATCGCCGGGTAGTCGAAGGGCGCGACATCGCGAGCGCCGCCGGTCTGGCCCTCGATGATGTGCAGAAAGGCCAGCTTCAGCGGCGCCAGCTGCTCGGCCACATGGTTGAACAGGGCCTGTGCATCGCTATCCTGGCCGGCGTCGTTGACCGGGGTTACCGGCGACAGGCGCAGCCCGGTGCGGCCCGGGCCGATCGCTGCGGCGATGGCCGTCATCACCTCGACGGTCAGGCGGGCGCGGTTGGCGATGCTGCCGCCGTAGGCGTCGGTCCGGTCATTGATGCTGTCGCGCATGAACTGGTCGAGCAGATAGCCGTTGGCGCCGTGCACCTCGACCGCGTCGAAGCCGGCCTCCATTGCGCAGCGTGCGGCATGCACGAACTGGGCGATCACGCCCGGGATCTCCTCGGTCCTCAGCGCGCGCGGCGCCGACACCTCGACAAAGCCCTCGGCCGTGAAGGTCTTGCCCTTGGCCGGCTTGTCGGTGGCCGACAGCGGAGCGGCACCGGCCGGTTGGAACAGCACATGCGAGATGCGGCCCACATGCCAGAGTTGCACCGCGATCTTGCCGCCCTCGGCATGCACGGCGTCGGTGACCCGCTTCCAGGCGGCCATCTGTTCGGGCGTGTGGATGCCCGGGGTGTCCAGATAGCCCTGGCCTTGCGGGGCCACCTGGGTGCCCTCGCTGATGATCAGGCCGGCGCTGGCGCGCTGGCGGTAGTACTCGACGGCCATGTCGCCGGGCAGCAGGCCCTTGGAGCGGCTGCGCGTCAGCGGCGCCATGACGATGCGGTTGGCGAGTTCGAGATCACCGATCTTGATGGGGTCGAAGAGATTGGGCATGGGGTCGGCTGCTAATTACGGAATGATCACTATGGTACTCAGATGTGCGATCTGCCGCCGTCCGGTGCGCGACAGCCGTGCCGGCCCCAAGGGCTTGGCGTCATCCGGCCTCGCTAGACTGCACAAGCTGTTACGTGGAGGCCATGCGATGAGTGCTGCAAGAGTCGGTGAGGCGCCGGGGCGCCGCGAGCTGCTGGGCCTGGCGGCGGGGCTGTGCCTGGGGCGGCCGGCGCTGGCGCAGCCGGCGCTGCTGCGCGTCGGCCCCAAGCAGGCGGTGCGCAGCCTGGCCAGCGCGGCTCAGCAGGCGCGCGACGGCATGGTGATCGAGGTCGAGGCCGGTGACTATGTGGCCGATGTGGCCAGCTGGGGCCGAAACGACCTGAGCCTGCGCGCGGTCGGTGGGCGGGTGCGCCTGATCGCCAACGGGGCCGTTGCCCAGGGCAAGGGCATCTTTGTGATCAGCGGCCAGCGGGTCAGTGTCGAGGGCTTCGACTTCATCGGCGCCACCGCCCCCGACACCAATGGCGCCGGCATCCGCTTCGAGCGCGGCTCGCTGCGCCTGCGCGACTGCAGCTTCGCGGAGTGCGAGATGGGGCTGCTGACCAACAACGATGCTGCCGCCGAGCTGGAGATCGAGAACTGCGAGTTCGCGCGCGCCGCGCGCCGCGCCGACGACCGGCCGGCCCATCTGCTCTACGCCGGCGCGATCGCACGGCTGACGGTCAGCGGCTGCTATTTCCACCATGGCCGCAGCGGCCATCTGCTGAAGAGCCGTGCGGCCGTCAACCACATCCTCTACAACCGCCTCAGCGACGAGCTCGGCGGCACGGCCAGCTACGAGCTGGAATTCCCCAACGGCGGCCGCGCCGTCGTGATCGGCAACCTGATACAGCAGAGCGCGACGACAGCGAACGCCCACCTGATCTCGATTGGCGCCGAGGGCTACAAGCATGCCGACAACGAGCTCTGGCTGGCTCACAACACCCTGGTCGACAACCGGCCGCGCGAGGGCGTCTATCTGCGCGTCGCGCCCGGCCGGGTGCGGGTGCGGGCGGTCAACAATCTGCTGGTCGGCGGCGGGCGCTTCAGCGCCGACGCCGACTGGGATGTGCGCAACAACCCGGCGGTCGACTGGGACGCCTTCGTGCTCGCCGCGCGCGAGAACTATGCGCTGAAGCCCGACTCGGCGCTGCGCGGCAAGGCGGTCGACCCCGGGCCGGGGCCCGAGGGCTTTGCCTCGCTGCGGCCGCTGCGCCAGTACCAGCACCCGCGCCACAGCGTCGCGCTGGCCGGGCCGGCCCTGCATCCGGGGGCGCTGCAGCAGCCGTGAACCGGCCCGGGCAGGCTACAGTTCGCCCATGCTCGCCTATCGACACGCTTTTCATGCCGGCAACCATGCCGATGTCCTCAAACACCTCGTTCTCTCGGAGGTGTTGCGTTATATGGCCGAGAAGGACAAGCCCTACACCCTGGTCGACACCCACGCCGGCGCCGGCGGCTACTCGATCGAGAGCCGCTATGCGCAGAAAAAGGGCGAGTACGCGCTGGGCGTCTCGCGCCTGTGGGATGCCAAGGACCTGCCGGCGCCGCTGGCCGCCTACCGCGAGCTCTTGCGCCAGTTCAACCCCGACGGCCAGCTGCGCCAATACCCCGGCTCGCCGGCGATTGCCAACCTCTTGATGCGCGAAGAAGACCGGCTGCGCGTCTACGAGCTGCACCCGACCGACTTCCGCATCCTGCAAAGCTATCTGGAGACCCGCCCCAATACCCAGGTGGCCGACACCGACGGCTTTGCCTCGCTGCGCGGCGAGCTGCCGCCGCCCTCGCGCCGCGGCGTCGTGCTGATGGATCCCTCCTACGAGCTGAAGACCGACTACGCCAAGGTGCTGACTGCGCTGCGCGAAGGCCTCGAGCGTTTTGCCGACGGCGTCTTCCTGATCTGGTATCCGCAGCTGCAGCTGCTCGAATCGCACCAGCTGGCCCAGCGCATGAAGGCCGCCGCCGACAACCCCAAGGCCGGCGCCAAGAAGGGCTGGCTGCATGTGCGCCTGACCGTCAAGCCGCAGACCGATACGCGCGGCTTCGGCATGCTGGGCAGCGGCATGTTCATCGTCAACCCGCCGTTCACGCTGCACGACAAGCTGCAGGAATGCCTGCCCTATCTGGTCGACAAGCTGGGCCAGTACGACGGCGCCAACTTCGTGCTGGAGCAGAAGACCGTCTGAGCGTCAGTAGCCGACCGTGAAGCGGCGCTGGATGTGCTGCGGCGTCTCCAGCTCGTCGACGATGGCCACCGCCAGATCGGCCACCGAGATATGCGCCGGGCCCTTGCTCGGGTCGCTGTCCATCACCGGCGACTCCAGGCCCAGCCTGTAGCGGCCACGGCGCTCGCCCGGCTCCAGATGCACGGCCGGCGACAGAAAGCTCCAGTCCAGCGTGGTCTCGGCGCGTATCAGGTTCAGCGCCTCGCGGGCTGCCAGCGCGCCCTGCTTCCATTCGGCCGGGAATTCCGGCGTGTCGACGAGCTGCAGGCCCGGTGCCGCATAGAGGCTGCCGGCGCCGCCCACCACCAGCAGCCGCTTCACGCCGGCCTGCTTGACGCCGGCATAGATGGCGCGCGTGCCATCGAGGAACTCGGTGTAGATGTCCGCCACGCCCCAGCCCGGGTTGTAGGCGCTGACCACCGCGTCCGCGCCCTGGACGGCGGCGGCCACCGAGTCGGCGTTCTTGGCGTCGGCCTCGAGCACGCTGAGGCCGGGCTGGGCCGCCAGCTTGGCCGGGTTACGGGCCAGGGCGACGACCTGGTGGCCGCGCGCCAGCAATTCCTGCAAAACGGGGGCACCGACGAAGCCGGTGGCGCCAATCAGGGCGATCTTCATGAGCAGTCCTTTGGAACTCGTTGCAATGGGATCAACTGTATGAACTTCACGGTGAATCGATAAGCCGGCAAAATCAGCCAGCATTGTTTAGAGAAACTTTATGCTGGACCAATTGAAACGGATGGCGGTGCTGGCGACCGTGGTCGAGCAGGGCAGTTTTGCCGGCGCCGCCCGGCTGCTGCAGACCAGCACCTCGGCGATCAGCCAGCAGGTGCGGGCGCTGGAGCGCGATATGGGCGTGACCCTGCTGCACCGCTCCACCCGCAAGCTCAGCCTGACCCCGGCCGGCGCCCGCTTCCATGAGGGCTGCGTCGCGATGCTGGCGGCTGCGCGCGGTGCTCAGGCCCAGCTGCTGCAGCTGCGCGACGCGCCCGAGGGCGAGCTGCGCGTGGCCTCACCAGTGGGTTTCGGCCGCCAACTGGGGCCGGCGCTGGCGCCGCTGCTGGCCGCCCATCCGCGTCTGAGCCTGCATCTGGAGGTCGAGGACGGCTTCACCGATCTGGTGGCCCAGCGCATCGATCTCGCCGTGCGCTTCGGCCGCCTGCCCGACAGCAGCTGGGTGGCCCAGCCCATCGGCGAAAAAAGCATGGGGCTTTATGCGGCACCGTCCTATCTGGCGCGCTGCGGCGTGCCTTCCAGTCTGGCCGAGCTGGGCCGGCATGACTGGCTGCTGCTGCGCCGGGGTGCCGCCAGCGTGCTGCTGCCGCTGCAGGACGCGGCCGGCCAGCCGGTCCAGCTGAACATCCAGCCGCGTGCCAGCAGCAACAACCAGCTGAGCCTGCAGCAGTTCTGCGAGGCCGGCATGGGCCTGGCGATGCTGAGCCCCAGCGATATCGGTGCCGCAGCCCAGGACGGCCGGCTCGTGCCCCTGTTGCCCGGCTGGCGGCTGCCCAGCCTGCCCATTTATGCGCTGACTCCGCAGCGCGATGCCCAGCCCGCCAAGGTGCGCTATGCGATCGAGGCGTTGAAATCCCATCTGACTGCGGCGAGCACCCCATGAGCCAAGACATTCTGCGCATCGGCGCGCTGGCCCGCCTGAGCGGCGCCACGCCCAAGGCCTTGCGGCTGTACGAGGCGCTGGGCCTGATCCCCGAACCCCGGCGCCAGGGCAGCTACCGCGTCTATGAGCAGCGCCATCTGGATGCGGTGCGCCTGATCCGCCAGGCCCAGGCCGTGGGCTTCAAGCTGCAGGAGCTGCGCGCGCTGACGGCGAGCGCCAGCCGGCCCGCCCCGGGCGAGCCGCTGGCCCGCGATGTGGCGCTGCAGGCGGTGCAGGCCAAGCGCGCCGCGCTGGCCGCCCAGCAGCAGCGCCTGCAGCTGCAGCTCGACGAGCTGGCGGTCTGCGAGCGCTTGCTGCTGCAGGCCTTCGACTGCCCCGATGTGCAGCCCGCTTGACTCTGTCCCTAGGGGCAGGGTGGATGCTGGCGGGCATGAACACGACAGCCAAGAAAACCATTCTCGTCATCAATGCCAACCCCAAGCCGCACAGCCTCAGCGAGGCCCTGGCCCGGCGCTATGCCGAGGCCGCTGCGGCGGCCGGCCACCGCGTCAGCCTGGTGCAGCTGCGCGAGCTGCACTTTGCATCCGATCTCCCGCAAGGTCATGACGCCGATACCGCGCTGGAACCCGATCTGCAGCGCCTTCAGCAGCAGCTGACCGAGGCGGAACATCTGGTCTGGGCCTACCCGGTCTGGTGGGGCTCGGTGCCGGCCCTGCTCAAAGGCCTGCTGGACCGGCTGCTGCTGCCTGGCTTCGCCTTCCGCTACCACCAGGGTCAGGCCTTGCCCGAGCGTCTGCTGAAAGGGCGCAGCGCGCGTCTGCTGGTCTGCATGGACACGCCGGCCTGGTACTTCCGCTGGCTGCAGGGCGCCCCGGCCCACCGCATGATGAAAGACGCGGTACTGGAGTTCTGCGGCATTGCCCCGGTACGCATCAGCGCGTTCACGCCGGTCATCAAGAGCACGCCGGCGCGGCGCGAGCGCTGGTTGGCCGAGGCGGGGCGGCTGGGGGCGAGGGGGGCTTGAATAGGAAGGCATGAAAAAAGCACCTGGCCGTGAGGGCAGGTGCCGCTTTTCGCAACTTCATTCATGGTGCGCCCGGCTGGGATCGAACCAGCAACCCCTGCCTTCGGAGGGCAGTACTCTATCCATTGAGCTACGGGCGCAGCGCGTCGCATTCTAGCAGCGCTTGTGGCACCCGGCGCCGAAGGCCGGTGGGGGCTCGCTATAATCTCGCGGTTGTGCTGCCCGCACCTGAGCGGGGGCCCGATCTACTCCACTGCCCGACGCCAACGAGGATTTCATGAGCGGAACCCAAGACCACGTGCACGACCACGACGCCCAGCACGAAGAGGCGCATGAGGGACCGATCAAGACACCCAAGCAGCTGATCTGGGCCGTGGCGTTTGCCTTTGTCGTGCCGGTGATCGTGATCGTGATGCTGGCCAGCTATGTGACCTCGGACAGCAAGCCGGCCGCCGGCAGCGAGGGCCTGGCGGAGCAGGCGGTGGCCGCCCGCATCCAGCCGGTCGGCGCGATCGAGATCAAGGACCTGTCCGACGCCAGCGCGCTGAAGACCGGCGAGCAGGTCTACCTGGCCCAGTGCGCGGCCTGCCATGGCGCCGGCGTGGCCGGTGCGCCGAAGCTGGCCGATGCGGCCGCCTGGGGCCCGCGCATCAAAACCGGATTCGACACGCTGCTGACCTCGGCCCTGAAGGGCAAGGGTGCGATGGGTGCCCAGGGCGGCGGCGATCACAGCGACTTCGAGATCGCCCGTGCCGTGGTCTATATGGGCAACCAGGGCGGCGCCAAGTTCGATGAACCGAAGGCCCCGGCCCCGGCCGCTTCCGCCGCGCAGTAATCAAGAACCGGCGGCGCTGGCGCGCCCCGCCAACAACCGGCCTCGGCCGGTTTTTTTGTGCCCGCTCGCGGCTATGCTGGTGGCGTGAAGATATTCCAGGGATGGATTTTGATGGTCCTGCTGGCATGGCAGGCAGCACCGCTGGCCGCACAGCCGGTGGACTGGCGCATCTGCGTCACCGACATCGTCGTGCCACCCTATCTGCACAACAATCCACAGCGCCTGGGCGTGGCCGAGCGCCTGCTGATCGATGCCGGCGAGGCGGCCGGCCTGCGGGTCGAACTGCTGAGGCTGCCGCCGCTGCGCTGCCGCCTGATGCTGGACAGTGCTCAAGTCGAAGCCACGCTGGCCGCGCCGACAGCGCACAACATGGCCGAGCTGGGCTTCCCGATGCGCCACGGCGCCGTTGACCGCACGCGCAGGCTGGCGCATCTGCGCCTGATGTGGGTCAAGCGCGCCGGTCGTGAGCTGGTCTGGGATGGCCGCCAGATGCATGGGGCCGAGCCCGCCGCGCTGACCGTCGGCGCGCGCGCGACGATGCGCTCGGCCACCGAGGCCTTGCAGAGCCAGGGCTTCAAGGTCGACAGCGCCGCCCTCAACACCCGCCAGCTGCTGGGCAAGCTGTTGGCCGGCAGGGTCGACCTTGCTGTCGGCATCGAGGAAGACCTGCGCCACGCGATGCGCGTGGCGGATCTGCAAGACCTGACCCTGCTGCCGCAGCCCTTTCTGGCGGTGGACTACTACGCCGCGCTGGCCCCGGGGCTGCTGCCGGTGCAGCGCGAGCTGGCCGAGCGCTGGTGGGCCGAGATCGCGCGGCTGCGCGAGCTGCCGCCCTACCGACCTGACTGAGGCGCTGCGGGTCGGTCGACCACGCCATGGCGGCGCAGCAGTTCGGCATGGCTGCAGGGCTCGGGCTGCCACAGCCCGGCCTCGACGGCGTCGGCGGCCAGCTCCATGTCCAGGCTGTGCACCAGGCCCAGGCCCAGCTCGGTGCTCAGCAGCAGCCGGCCCTGTTCATCGAGCCAGACGGCGTCCACCTGGTGCGCCGGCCGCCCGGTATGGCTGTGGATCAGCGGCGCGCCCGCCGGGCCCTTTGTCAGCCGCCAGATCCAGGGTGCGGCCTCCAGCTCGACATAGACGCGCTGCGGCCCGTTCTGGAAGTACCAGGCGCCCTGCGCATCGGCGGCGTAGTTGCGCTCGATGAACTCGCGCAGCTTCTCATGGTTGATGCGGCTGCCCTTGACTTGCGGGAAGGGCCCGGCCGCCTGGATGCGCTCGTCGCGCATATACCAGTCGCCGCGCGCGTCAAGCGCCAGCCAGCCGTAGCAATGCGGCACATTCGGCCATTTCTTCAGCGCGGCTTCGACGATGGGGTCCATGGACGGCAGTCTAAAGCGCCTGCGCCAGCCAGTCGCAGACCTGGCCCGGCATCGCCAGCACATGGCCCGGTGGTGCGCCGGCCGGGAAGCCGACATGGCCGCCCTGGGCCGGCTGCCACAGGGTCACATGGGCGCCGGTGTCGGCCGGGCCGGGCAGGCAGGCGGCCGGGATAAAGGGGTCGTTGAGGGTGTTCAGCACCAGAGCCGGGATGCGGATCTGGCGCAGATGCGGCTTGGCCGAGGCGCGCGACCAGTAGTCTTCGGTATCGCGAAAGCCGTGCAGCGGCGCGGTGAACAGATTGTCGAACTCGTAGAGATCGCGCGCCTGGCGCAGCCGCTCGCCGTCGAACAGACCCGGGTGCTGCTGCAGCTTGCGCAAGGCCTTGGGCACCATGGTGCGCAGGAACATGCGGGTATAGACCAGGCGGTTGAAGCCGCGGCCGATCGCGTGGCCGGAGGCCGCCAGGTCCACCGGCGAGCAGATCGAGCAGACCGCGCGTGCGATGTCTGCCGCGCTCTGGCCCATCTCCTCGGCCCAGCGCAGCAGGGCATTGCCGCCCAGCGAGACGCCGGCGGCGATCAGCGGCCCGGGGTGGCCGGCCTTGAGCCGGGCTAGCATCCAGCCGATCTCTTCGAAGTCGCCCGAGTGGTAGGCGCGTGGCGCCAGGTTCAGCTCGCCCGAGCAGCCGCGGAAATGCGGCAGCGCGAAGGCCCAGCCGCGCTCTCGGGCGATGGCCGCGAAGGCCTGCACATACTGGCTTTGCGAGCTGCCTTCCAGGCCGTGGAACAGCACCATCAGGGGCTGACCGGGGCGGGGCGGCGCAGCGAGGAAATCGACATCGACGAAGTCGCCGTCCGGCGTGATCCAGCGCTCGCGCCGGAACTGCGGCGCCGTGCCCTCGAAGCGGCGCGAGAACAGTGCCGGCCAGATGGTTTGCGCATGGCCGCCAGGCAGCCACGGCGGCGCCCGGTAGGCGAGCGCCATCAATGCAGGGTGGCCGGTTCCTCGACCACTTCCTGGATATCGTGCGCGGTGCCGGGGCTGGCATGGTGGACCACCATGCGCCAGCCCATCGCGGTCTTCAGATAGACATTGGTGGCAATGACCCAGGCGCTTTGCTGACCCTCGGGACCCTGCACCTGGACTCTCTCCAGCACCTGGTGGATGGCGGTGTCGCCGGTGTGCAGGCGCCGCACCCGCTCGGGATGGACCGAGATCGCGCCCTGGCCGAACACCGACTCGAAAGCCGCACGAATGGCGCCCAGGCCGACAACGCGCGGGCCGCCGGGGTGCACGCAGGAGACTTCCTCCTCATCGGCCCAGACCTCCATCAGCCGCTCCAGATCGGCGCTTTGCAGCGCCTCGTAGAACTGTTGCTCGGTGTCTTCCGGCGCAGCGAGCAGGGCGGCGGTCTGGGCTTTGGGTCGCATCATGATGGGCCGATTGTAAGAAGCGGGGGCGGCGCCGGCATGTCAAAGGGTTGTCCATGCATCCAAATGCCAGGCCGGCACGTAAGAATGGGGCATGAGCACACCCAACCCCGCATGGAGCGAGCGCAGCCAGGAACTGGCCCAGCTGCTCGCCCGCACCGCCCTGGGCGACCGCCAGGCCTTCGAGGCCCTGTACCGCGCCACCAGCGCCCAGCTGTTCGGTGTGGTGCTGCGCATCAACCATGACCGGGCCCAGGCCGAGGAGGTGCTGCAGGAGGTGTTCGTCAATATCTGGCGCGCCGCCAGCGGCTTCGATGCCCGGCTGGCCCAGCCGCTGACCTGGCTGACCAGCCTGGCCCGCAACCGCGCGATCGACAGCTTGCGTCGGCGCGCCGCCGAGCCGGCCACCGTCAGCCGCTTCCAGGGCCTGGACGATGGCAGCGATGACGGTGGCGAACGCGATCTGCTGGAGGCCATGCCCAGCGCCGAGGCCGGCCCGCTGGACCTGCTCGACGCCGCCAGCCAGGCCCATGAGCTGCAGCGCTGCATGCAGGCCTTGAGCGGCGAGCAGCGCTCCAGCCTGGCGCTGGCCTATTACCAGGGCTTGTCCCATGCCGAGGTGGCCCAGCAGATGAGCCAGCCGCTGGGCACGGTCAAGAGCTGGGTGCGGCGTGGCCTGCAAAGCCTGCGCAACTGCCTGGACCGCGCGGCCGGCCTGGTCGGCGCCAGCAAGGGAGCGCTCTGATGGACTACAGCCGCCCCGATCTGGCCGAGAAACTGGCCGCCGAATATGCGCTGGGTGTGCTGCGCGGTGGCGCACGGCGGCGCTTCGAGCGCCTGCTGCCGGCCCATCCGGCCCTGCAGGATGCCGTGCAGGCCTGGCAGCAGCGCCTGCAGCCACTGGCCGCGCCGGTGGCGCCGGTGAAGCCGCCGCCCCAGGTCTGGGCTGCGGTGCAGCGCCGCCTGTTCGGCGCGCCCGAGCGCTCGCCGAGCTGGTGGCAGCGCCTGGGCCTGTGGCAGGGCTTTGCCGGCGTGGCCGGCACCGGTGCCCTGGCCCTGGCTCTGCTGCTGGCCCAGCCGCAGCCGGTGCAGCCGCCGCTGGTGATCGTGCTGAACGCGACGCCCGAGGGCGCCGGCTTCGCCAAGGCCGGCTTTGTTGCCAGCGTCAGCGCCGACGGCGGTGCCCTGGTGCTGAAGCCGCTGGGCGAGCTGACGGTGGAACAGGGCCGGGCGCTGGAGCTGTGGGCTGTGCCGGGCAAGGGGGCGCCGCGCTCGCTGGGCCTGGTCTCGACGGCAGCGGCAGCGACGACCGTGCTGCGCGCCCATCTGCTGCAGGACACGGCGGCCTTCGCCGTCAGCCTGGAGCCCAGCGGCGGCTCGCCGACCGGCGCGCCGACCGGACCTATCGTCTCGGCCGGCCACATCTAGTTCTTTTTCTTTGCATCCGATCCTCGCAGGGCTGCGTAAGAGGGGACTCCACCCCCAACCCTTCGAGGAGTTCGCGATGAAAAAGACGTCCCTGATGCTGCTGCTGCCGGTCGCCCTGCTGGGCGCCTGCGCCTCGACGCCGATGATGACAAGCATGGTCGACAACGCCGCGCTGCCCGAAGCGGTGCGCGCGCCGGCCGGCAGCAAGCAGACGATGTGGACCGTCGGTGCCGGCGAGATCACCTATGAATGCCGCGAGAAGGCGGCCGGCCAGTACGAGTGGGTCTTTGTCACCCCGGTGGCGACGCTGAAGAACGCGGCTGGCGCGGTGGTCGGCAAGTATTACGGCGGCCCGACCTGGGAGGCGAATGACGGTTCCAAGGTCACCGGCAAGCAACTGGCCGTGGCGCCGAGCACGCCGGGCAATATCCCGCTGCAACTGGTCAAGGCCGACCCGGCGATGGGGATGGGCGCGATGCAGGGTGTCAGCCACATCCAGCGCCTGAAGACACAGGGCGGTGTGGCGCCGGCGGCGGCCTGCGGCATGACCAACAAGGGCGAGCGCCGCCAGGTGGCCTATCAGGCCGATTACGTGTTCTACAGCATGTAAGCGCCAGCCGGCGGGGACATAGCGCCCCCGCCTGGCGCTCGCTCAGTGGGCGCCGTGCAGCACTTCGCCGGCCTTGAGCTTGTAGACCGTGCCGCAGTAGGGGCACTTGCCGCCGCCCTCGTGCGTGACGTCGATGAAGACCTTGGGGTGGTTGCTCCACAGCGCCATCTTGGGGTTGGGGCAGGCCACGACGCCGGGGCCTTGCACGTCCTGGGCGGTGACTTCGATGATGGATTTGTTGGTGTCGCTCATGTTCTTTTTCTCAGTCTGATCAGACCAGGCTCAGCCACTCGGCGTACTTGGGGTTGCGGCCGTTGACTATGTCGAAGAAGGCCGTCTGGATCTTCTCGGTGATCGGGCCACGGCTGCCGGCACCGAGCTCGATGCGGTCCAGCTCACGGATCGGCGTCACCTCGGCGGCGGTGCCGGTGAAGAAGGCCTCGTCGCAGATATAGACCTCGTCGCGCGTGATGCGTTTCTCGACCAGCTTCAGGCCCAGGTCCTGGCAGATCGCGAAGATGGTGTTGCGGGTGATGCCGTTGAGCGCGCCGGCCGACAGATCGGGCGTGTAGACCACGCCGTTCTTGATCACGAACAGGTTCTCGCCCGCGCCCTCGGAGACAAAGCCCGAGGCGTCCAGCAGCAAGGCCTCGTCATAGCCGTCCTCGGTGGCCTCCATATTGGCGAGGATGGAGTTGGTGTAGTTGCTCACCGCCTTGGCCTGCGTCATCGTGATGTTGACGTGGTGGCGGGTGTAGCTGCTGGTCTTGACGCGGATGCCGCGCTTCAGGCCTTCCTCGCCCAGATAGGCGCCCCAGGCCCAGGCGGCGACCATCAGGTGGATCTTGTTGCCCTTGGGGCTGACGCCCAGCTTTTCCGAGCCGATCCAGGTCAGCGGGCGCAGATAGCAGCTCTCCAGCTTGTTCTCGCGCACCACTTGCTTTTGCGCTTCCTCGACCTGCTCGATGCTGAAAGGGATCTTCATGCGCAGGATCTTGGCGCTGTTGAACAGGCGCTCGGTGTGCTCACGCAGACGGAAGATGGCCGTGCCCTTGTCGGTCTTGTAGGCCCGCACGCCCTCGAAGGCGCCGCAGCCATAGTGCAGGGTATGGCTCAGCACATGGATCTTGGCGTCGCGCCAGTCGACCAGCTGGCCATCCATCCAGATCTTGCCGTCGCGGTCTTCCATGGACATGGGGAACTCCTGTTGTGCTGAGAGAAATGGGTGAGAGCGAGATTCTATGCAAGCCGGAGCCGCCCGGCGCTGCGGCCCGTTGGCCGGGGCGCGGTGTGACGCATCTCACGACCGCTCCACGGGTGCGCGGCCGCCACTGTGGCCGACCCCCGTGGCTGCGGGGGGCTTGCCGGCAGCGGCGACCGTAGCGACCGATACAGTGCGTCCTCATTCCCGTTTGACCGTTTCCCCTTCATGCAAAAAGCCATCGCCATTGCCGCCCTGAGCTGCCTCGCACTCGCCCATAACGCCTGGGCCGCCAAGCCCTCGAGCTCGCAGCCCGAACTGGGCAGCCCGGCCTGCACGGCCGGCGGCGGCGCCTCGGTGACGGCCTTCATCGACTGCGCCGGCTCCTTCAGCGGCAATCTGGGCGGCGCGCTGACCCAGGGCCAGATCGAGGTGCTGAACGCCCAGTTTGGCGACAAGGGCTTCAGCTACGGCAGCGGCCTGACTTACAGCAAGAGCGATGCGACCGGTCACGGCCTGTTCACCGACCTCGGCGACGACTTCACGCTCAGCTTCGACGGCGGCGCCAGGGCCACCGGCCTGTTCGTGATCGGCCTGAAGCAGGCCAACCGCTACAGCTTCTATCTGTTCGACGGCGGCACGGCCGGCATCGGCACGATCGATTTCAATGTGCTCGGTGTGGTCAGCAAACAGACCGACGGCCTGTCGCATGCCGTCTATCTGGGCAATGCGTTGACCGCGCCGGTGCCCGAGCCCGAGAGCTATGCGCTGATGCTGGCCGGTCTCGGCGCGATCGGCTTCATCGCCCGGCGCCGCGCCGGCCGCTGAGCCCGCCCGGGTTCAGTCCTGGCCCGTGTCGGGCCGTTGCAGGGTCCAGTGCGTCACGCGGCCCTGCTCCAGCACCACCTCGACCGAGACCTCGCCCGGATCGGTCCAGACAAAGGTTTCCGGCTCGCTGGCGGTCTTGCGGCCCAGGCTGCGGGCCAGCGGCAGCACCTCCAGCAGGCGCATGCCGACCTTCAGCTTGGCATTGAGCATCACCGCGCTGTCGACATGGCCGATCGGCGCATCCTTGGCCATGCGCATCACCCGCATCAGCCGGCTGAACTGCATCAGCAGCCAGAACACCACGCCGGTGAGCGCGAAGATCACGCCCTGCCAGCCGAAGAACACGCCGCCCGCCAGCAGCGCCGCCAGCGCCAGGGCCAAACCCAGTTTCTGATTCATGGGGCGGCATCCTAACGCCTGAGCGCTTGCACGCCGAGGCGGCTCGCTCAGGGCCAGAACACGGCCAGCCAGACGCCCACGGCCAGCAGCAGGCTCAGCATCACGGCCGCGCTGCCCAGGTCCTTGGCCCGGCCCAGCAGCGGATGGCGCTCCACCGTCACCGCATCGGCCAGGGCCTCGATGGCCGAGTTCAGCAGCTCCACCAGCCAGACCTGGACGATGGCCGCCGTCAGCAGCAGGGCCTGCCAGCGGTCCGGTGCCAGCCACCAGGCCAGCGCGATCAGTGGCAGGCCGACCGCCAGCTCCTGGCGAAACGCCGCTTCGTGCCGCCAGGCGGCGCGCAGCCCGGCCCAGGAATAGCCGGTGGCCCGCCACAGGCGGGCGAGGCCGGAGCGGCTCTTGAAGGCGCTGGCCGGGGTCTTGTCGTCGGGTGGGCTCATGAGGCGGTGCCGGGCTGGGGGATGACCGCAGCATAGGCCGGCTTGCTTAAGCTCAGCTTCATCGGCGCCGGTTGCAATGCGGGCGATGCAAAGCCTGTCCCTCCCTGTTTCCCTGTGGCGCCGTTACCGCCTGGCGAGCCTGGCGCTCGCTGCCAACACCTGGCTGGTGCTGGCCGCGCTGTTCTGGACCCTGAGCGCCAACCGTCTGTTCCTGGGTGCGGCCCTGCAGGGGCGCAGCGCGGCCGAGCCGGCCAGCTGGGGCTTCGCGCTGGCGCTGCTGCTGCTGGTGTTTTCGCTGCATCTGCTGCTGCTGGGCCTGCTGGCCACGCGCTGGACGCTCAAGCCGCTGCTGGTGCTGCTGACGCTGGGGACGGCGTTCGCGAGCTATTTCATGCAGGCCTACGGCGTCTTCCTCGACCCGTCGATGCTGCGCAATGTGTGGCGCAGCGATGCGGCCGAGGCCCGCGAGCTGCTGAGCCCGGCGCTGCTGCTGCATCTGCTGCTCTATGCCGGCCTGCCCCTGCTGGTGCTGAGCCGGCTGCGGCTGCGGCCCGAGCCCAGCTGGCTGCGTGCGGCCGGGCGCCGGCTGGCGCTGCTGGGCCTGGCCCTGCTGACGGCGCTGGCCAGCCTGTTCTCGATCTACCAGCCTTTCTCGTCGCTGATGCGCAATCACAAGGAGCTGCGCTACCTGATCACGCCGGCCAACTACCTGTGGTCCGGCGCGGCGGTGGCGATCGGCGAGGCGCGCGGCGCCGCCCACCCGCGCCAGCCGGTGGGCCTGGACGCGGCACCGGGCGCCTCCTGGGCGCAGCGCCGCAAGCCTCTGGTGCTGGTGCTGGTGGTGGGCGAGACCGCACGCGATGCGAACTGGGGGCTGTCGGGCTACGCGCGCCAGACCACGCCGGAGCTGGCCCAGCTGGGCGTGGCCAATCTGGGGCCGGTGCTGGCCTGCGGCAGCAATACCGAGGTGTCCCTGCCCTGCATGTTCTCGGCGCTGGGGCGGCGCGACTATGACGAGGCCCGCATCCGTGGGCAGGATTCGCTGCTGCATGTGGTGGCCCGTGCCGGCGTGGCCGTGCAGTGGCGCGACAACCAGAGCGGCTGCAAGGGCGTCTGCGCCGACCTGCCCAGCGAGCAGGTCGATGCGCACAACGCGCCGAGCCTGTGCGCCGAGGGCCGCTGCCTGGACGAAGGCCTGGTGCATGACCTGGACCGGCGCCTGCGGGCCGCGCAGGGCACCCAGCTGTGGGTGCTGCATATGCTGGGCAATCACGGCCCGGCCTACCACCGCCGCTACCCGCGCGAGTTCGCCCGCTTCCAGCCCGAATGCCGCAGCGATGATCTGCAGCAGTGCACAGCGCAGCAGATCGTCAACGCCTATGACAACGCGCTGCTCTACACCGACCATCTGCTGGCCCGCGCGATAGCGCAGCTGAAGGCCCAGGCCGACAAGGTCGATTCGCTGCTGATCTATGTCTCCGACCACGGCGAGTCGCTGGGCGAGCACGGCCTGTTCCTGCACGGCCTGCCCTATGCGATCGCGCCCACGGTGCAGACCCGCGTGCCCATGGTGGTCTGGGCCAGCCCGGGCTTTGCCGCCGGCGCCGGCCTGGCGGGCGACTGCCTGCGCCGCGCCCTGCAGCCCCAGGCCCAGCGCCCGGTGAGCCATGACCATCTGTTCCACACCGTGCTGGGCTTGCTCGATGTGCGCAGCCGCGTGCATGAGCCGGCCTGGGACTTGAGCCAGGGCTGCCGATCATGAGGCGCGGTGCCGATGCATGGCTCACCTTGCTCGCGCTGGCAGCCTTATTGCTGTGGGAGCTGCTGGGCTGGGACCTGGGCTTGAGCCGGCTCTACGGCGGTCCGGCCGGCTTTGCCTGGCGCGATGCCTGGCTGACCCGCGATCTGCTGCACGAGGGTGGCCGGCTGCTGGGCCTGGCCGGGCTGGCCCTGTTGGCTTGGCAAGTTGTGCACCCGCCCGCCGATGGGCCGGGGCGGGCCGAGCGCGGCTACTGGCTGGCGGTGATGCTGGCTTGTGCGCTGCTGGTGCCGGCGCTGAAGAGCCAGAGCGACAGCAGCTGCCCCTGGAGCCTGGCCGAGTTCGGCGGCAGCGTCGCCTATGTGCCTCATTGGCTGTTGGGCGTGGCCGATGGCGGCCCGGGCCACTGCTTCCCCTCGGGCCATGCGGTGTCGGGCTTTGCCTTCTTCGGGCTCTATTTCCAATGGCGCGACCATGACCGGCGGCGTGCGCGCCGCTACCTGGCGGCCACCCTGCTGCTGGGCACGGCCTTTGGCTGGGCCCAGCTCGCGCGTGGCGCGCATTTCGCCAGCCACAGCGCCTGGTCGGCCTGGCTGTGCTGGACCCTGCCGGTGCTGGCCGCGCGCTGGGCGCCGGCCAGGAAGAACCCGGGCACCGAGCCGCCATCGCACGCTCTCCCCATGCGCTGACGGCCCGGGGCCCGGGGGCTTCACAACTTGCTGTCGATCAACGCACCACGGCCAGCGCCTCGCGTGCGCCGGCCTTGTAGGTGTAGAGGGTCAGTGCGCCGTTCTTGATGTCGCCCTTGCTGTCGAAACCGATGCTGCCGGTCACGCCGGGGTAGCCCTCGGTCTTGGCCAGCACCGGCAGGTACTTGGCCGGCTCGGCCGAGCCGGCCTTGACCATGGCCGCGACCAGCACGCCCACCGCGTCGTAGGAGTAGGGCGCATAGACCTGCACCTCCAGCTTGGAATAGGCCTTGAAGCGGGCGCGGAAGTCGTCCATCGCCTTTTTCTGCGTCGCGTCGACGCCGCCGGCCTCGGCGCAGAAGACCTGGCCGTCGGCCATGGTGCCGGCCGCCAGCTTGGGCAGCTCGGCGGTGCAGATGCCGTCGCCGCCGATCAGCTTGATGTTCAGGCCCAGGGCCTTCATCTGGCGCAGCATCGGGCCGGCCACCGCGTCCATGCCGCCGAAGAACACCACATCGGGCTTCTTGGACTTCAGGGTGGTCAAGATGGCGCTGAAGTCGGTGGCCTTGTCATTGGTGAATTCGCGGCCCACGATCTTGCCGCCGCTGGCCTTGGCACCCTTCTCGAACTCATCGGCCACGCCCTGGCCGTAGGCGGTGCGGTCGTCGATGATGGCGATGGACTGGCCCTTCAGCTCCTTGACCGCATAGCGACCCAGGGTGCCGCCCAGGTGCACATCGTCGGCGACCACGCGGAAGGCGGTCTTGTAGCCGTTGCGGGTGAACTTGGGGTTGGTGGACGAGGGGCTGATCTGCGGAATGCCGGCATCGGCATAGACCTTGGACGCAGGAATCGTGGTGCCCGAGTTCAGATGGCCCACGACGCCGTTGACCTTGGCGTCGGCCAGCTTCTGCGCGGCCTGGGTGCCCTGCTTGGGATCGCCGGCATCGTCCTCGCCCATCAGCTCCAGCCGCACCTTTTTGCCGCCGATCACGACGCCCTTGGCATTGAGTTCCTGGATCGCCAGGCGGGCGCCCAGCTCGTTGTCCTTGCCCAGATGGGCGATGGGGCCGCTGGTCGGGCCGACATGGCCGATCTTGACGACCTGTTCCTGGGCCAGCACGGTGCCGCAGCAGAGTGCCAGCACGGCGGCGGCGATGGTGTGATGAGGACGTTGGGTTTGCATGGTGGTTGTGCTCCGGTTGAGAGTAAGCCGCTGCAGGCTCAGGGGGTGGGCAGGGAAAGAAGCCAGCGCGCCGCCTGCTCGGCCTGGGCCGGGCTGAGCTGCGTGTTGGCCGGCATGCGCGCGGTGCCCCAGATGCCGCTGCTGCCTTCGAGAATGCTTTGCTTCAGATGGGCCAGCGCGCCGGGCTGGCCCCGGTAGCGCTCGGCGATGCGCAGAAAAGGCGGTCCCGCCAGCGGCTCGTTGAGCGTGTGGCACAGCACGCAGCTGTCGGCCCAGGCCGGCGGCTCCATCGCGGCAGCCGCGGCCGGCAGGGCCAGCGCGAGCAGGCAGGACCGCAGGGCCATCATTTCTTGGCCGGCAGGTCGAAGACCGGCGCGCCCAGCAGCGGGCTGGAGATCGCGTAGCCGCCGTGGTTGGTGAAGACCCAGATCAGCTTGCGGTCCCACTCGATGAAGACGCCATGGGTCTGGTCGCCGAAGTGCTGGTTCATCTTCGGGTCCACCGTCGGCGGCACGAAGTAGCCGGCGATCTTGGGCGCGGCGGGGTTGCTGACGTCAAAGATCTGGGCGCCGGCGTTGTAGAAGGCGTAGACCAGGTATTGGTCGCTGGGCGTGCCCGGCTGGTGCCAGTAGCCGCTGCGCTTGGGGCCGAAGCTGCCGCGGCGCTGGCAGTAGTCGGTGAAGGTCGCGCCCTTGGGCGGTGTGGGTCGCGGCAGCGTCGCGATCACCTTGGGGCTGGCCGGGTTCTTGACGTCGATCGCGTAGATGTCCTTGTAGGGCTCGTAGCAGTCTTCGTTGAGCGGGTAGCCGCTGTAGTAGACGACGCCGCTCTTCTCGACCTTGCTGACATCGATGTTGTCACCCTCGGTGCCGGCCTGGCTGACCGGCATGTCGAGCTTGCCGACGCGCGTCAGCTTGGCCGGGTTGGAGACGTCGATCACATGGAAGCCCATGCCGCCCATCGCCGCATAGCCGTACTTGCCGCCCTTCTCGGGGTCCTTGGGGATGAACAGCGGCATGCGCGCGCCCATCCACGCAGTCTTCTTGCCGACGCGCGGGTTCTTCTTGTATTCCTCTTCCTCGCCGACGCGCGAGCCCGGCACCCACCAGGTCGACAGGCGCTTCGGTGCGCGCGGGTCGCTCAGATCGAAGGCCATCTGGGCCTGGTTGTAGAGGAAGTTGGCGTATTCCTGGTTCGAGAAGCTGTCGTCCGGCGCTCCCGAGACGAACAGGTACTTGCCACCCCAGTAGACGGGGATGTCGCCGCAACCCGAGCCCTGCTGCGGGAACTTGTCGGCGCTGCTGCCGGCGTCCAGCGGCAGCTCGGAGAGCTTCTTCCACTGGGCCGGGTCGGGGCCGTCCAGCTCGAAGACGCGGAAGCCGCGCAGAATGGGCTGCTTGCGGATGGTGTCTATCTTGTCCTGCTGCTCCGGCTTGTACTTGTTCTCGAGGATGCCGAAGCGCGTCACCTCGTAGCACTGCACGGCCACATGCTTGCCGAGCTTTTCGTTGAACTGGATGGTCAGCGGGCCGAAAGGGTGCTCGCTGCTGCCCCAGCCCCACTTCTTCTGCGCGATCAGCTGGGCCTTGCGCGGGTCGGTGATGTCGAAGACCTTGTAGAAGGACTTCTCGTGGATGACCATGTAGCGGCGGCCGTTCATGTCCACCGTGGTCTGCCAGCTGTGATACGGGCTGCCCAGCATCTCCGGGTGCAGGGCCTCGACCTTGGTGTTGTGCAGATAGCTGCTCTGGTCCAGATGGTCGAGGCTGCCCTTGAAGGGATGGGTGCCGCCGATACTGGGGGTCTCGGCCGGGTGCTTGTAGACGCCGGTAGCTGGGTCAAGGCCGTAGCTGGCGGGGTCAGGTTTTGCCGGTTCCCCGGCGATGCCCTTGGCGGACTCGGGGTTCTCCTTGACCGGCAGCTTGGGCGTGCCGGCGGCCGGCGCGACGATGGTCTGGGCCGGCGCCTGCTGGGCCAGGCCAGCGCTGATCAGCAGCGCGATGAGCTTGAGTTTCATGACGGGATCTCCTCGATCAGAATTTGTGGCGCAGGCCCAGCTGCAGGCCGCGCGGGTTTTCGTTGGACAGCGGGTTGGCGTGGTTGAAGCTCACCGGGAAGCGCATGTCCGAGTCGCGCGCATGCTTGACCGCGCCGACGATGGCGTAGAGGTCGGTGCGCTTGGAGAAGCCGTAGAGATAGCCGGCCACCCAGCTGGTGGCGTCGGACAGCGCGGCGTCGAGCTTGTCGTTCTTGCGCACGACGCTGGCGAACACGCGCTGCTGGGCGTTGAACTCGTAGCGCAGGCCCAGCTGCAGGTCCTGGCCCTTGGACGTGAAGTCCGCATAGGGCGGGTAGGCGTAATAGCCGTTGTAGCGGTGGTAGAGAAAGGTCAGGTCCAGCGCGCTGCTGACGCTGTAGACGCCGCCCAGGTAGTAGTCGCGCGAGCGTCGCATCTGCTTGGCGTCCGACAGATCGCGGCGGTGCTGCTGGTCGACCGCGGCCATCAGGTAGAGCTCGCCGGCGAAGTAGTCGAGGGCGGCGCTGCGCACCTGGGCGTCCTTGCTGCCGTCTTCGCGGCCGGCGGTGGCGGCCAGCCGGGCCTGGAAGTTGGCGATGCGCGGCGTCGTGTAGAACAGGCCGTTGCTCTCGCGCCAGGGTGCGTAGTACAGCATGGTGTTGCTGATCGGGCTGTAGTCGCCCGAGTAGGTCGGGTCGATATAGCCATACATCTCGGCCGAGGGCAGATCGCGGCGACCGGCACTGAGCTCGCCCCAGTCCTTGGAGCCGATCTGCGCATAGGTGTGGCGCGGCGAGCCCTGCTGGCCGCTGTCGGCCTTCAATGTGATCTCGTGCACGGCCGTGACCTTGAGGCCGCCGCCCAGGTCTTCCTGGGCCTTGAACTGCAGGCGCGAGGTGTTCAGGCCGCCGGAGCTGAGGCCCTTGATGGATTTGCCGCCGGACTTGGCGTGCTCCATATTGATGTCGACGAAGCCGGACAGCGTCACCTGGGCCAGCGCCGGGCCGGCGGCCAGCGCGGCGGCCAGCGGCCACACACTCTTCTTGATACTTCTCTTCTTCAACTTCATCTTCATGGGAAGCTCCTGGACGGGGTAGGTAAGAGGAGGCGCAGGGAGAGTGCGGGGAGGGAGGGAAACGGAAAAACTCAGGTCACTGCCTTCTTGGCCTGGTGCTCGGGCAGCGCCCATTCGCGCCGGTCCATCACGGTCTGCAGCGCGGCCACCGCGTCCCAGACATCGGCGTGGCTGAGGTAGAGCGCGGCGAAGCCGAAGCGCAGGATGTCGGGGGCGCGGAAGTCGCCGATCACGCCGCGCGCGATCAGGGCCTGGACGATGGCGTAGCCCTGCTCATGGGTCAGCGAGACCTGGCTGCCGCGCAGCGCCGGGTCGCGCGGCGTCGCCAGGCCGAAGCCCTGGCCGGCCAGTTGCTGGTCGACCAGCGCGATAAAGGTCTCGGTCAGCGACAGGCTCTTGGCGCGCAGCAGCTGCAGGTCCACGCCCTCAAAGGCCGTCAGCGCCGCCTCCAGCGAGATCAGGCCCAGCTGCGGCGCGGTGCCGACCAGCATGCGGTCCATGCCGGCGCCTGGCGCATAGGTCTGGCCAAAGGCGAAGGGCTTGGCATGGCCATGCCAGCCGGTCAGCGGCTGCTGCACGGCAGCCTGGTGGCGCCGCGCGACGAACACAAAGGCCGGTGCACCGGGGCCGCCGTTCAGGTATTTGTAGCCACAGCCCACTGCGAAGTCCGTCTCGCAGGCGTTCAGCTCGCAAGGCATCGCGCCGGCCGTATGGGCCAGATCCCAGACCACCAGCGCGCCGACCTCGTGGGCGCGCCGGGTGATGGCCGCCATGTCGTAGACCTGGCCGCTCTTGTAGTTGACATGGGTCAGCGAGACGATGGCTACGTCCTGGCCGTACTGGTCCAGCGCGGCCAGCACCGCATCGGCGTCGACGGCGCGAAACTCCGCCCCCATCAGCTCGGCCACGCCGCCGGCCACATAGGCATCGGTCGGGAAGTTGGCGTTCTCGCCGAGGATGATCTTGCGGCCGGGCCGCAACCGAAGCGCCGCGACCAGGACCTTGAAGAGATTGACCGAGGTCGAGTCGGCCATGATGACCTCGTCGGCCGCCGCGCCGATCAGCGCCGCCACCTGGCCGCCGACCCGCTGCGGCGCCGGATACCAGTCGGCATCGTTCCAGGAGCGGATCAGGCCCACGGCCCATTCCTGCTCGATCGCGCGCTGCATGCGCGCCGGCACCGCGCGCGGCATCGCGCCCAGCGAGTTGCCATCCAGATAGATCACGCCCTCGGGCAGGACAAAGCGCGCGCGGCAGGCGGCTAGCGGATCACGGGCGTCGAGGGCCTGGCAGTCGTCGCGGGTCAGCGCGCGGGTGGCAACAGAGGGCAGGGCAGAGTTCATTTGAGCTGGAATGCTGTATTTGCATTCGTGTTTATGTATACAACAAGGCCAGTCTATGCATTGCACGTCTTGTTTATCACCCTGCTAACCCTACCCATGCTTGTTTGGGGCAAATTGATCCCGTAAGCTGGCTTCAGGAGATTTTTTTATGCAAGTAGAGATCGACGCGACCGACCGGCTGTTGCTGCAAGCCCTGCAGGCCAATGCCCGGCTGACCACCTCGGAGCTGGCGCAGCAGACCCAGCTCTCGCAATCGCCCTGCTGGCGCCGCATCAAACGGCTAGAAGATGCCGGCCTGATCGCCGGCTATCACGCGCGGCTGGACCGGCGCGCACTGGGCTATGGGGTGATGGCCTTCGTGACCATCAGCATCGAGGGCCAGGACGAGGGCCACTCGCTGGACTTCGAGCGCGCGGTGCGCGACATCCCCGAGGTCGTGATGTGCCACGGCGTCTCCGGCCCCGAGGACTTCGTGCTGGTGGTCGTGGCCCAGGACCTGGATGCCTACTCGGCGCTGATGCAGCACAAGCTGCGCCGGCTGCCGGGCGTCAAGATGGTCAGGACCAGCTTCTCGCTGCAGGAGGTCAAGGGGCTGGATGGGCTGCCGATTCCTGCTTGAGGGGCGGGGGCCGGAGGGCGGGGCTGAGAGCAGCGGGTGAGTGGCTCCGCTCCTGTCCCCTGGGC
>SCOI01000024.1 GCA_005503085.1 Burkholderiales bacterium C2
GGCTACGTCCCGCCTGCCGAGTTCGAAGCCAATTACCATCGTCACCGCGCTGGTCAGGCCGCGACCGTCTGACTTAAACCAACAGGCCTCCGCGGAACCCGGGGCGATTCAGTTTGAAGAGACGGACGCGAGTCTGCATCTACAAAGTGCGGCGTAACCTCTCATTGCAGCGGACCTGCGCCAGCTTCGCTGGCTGGTCCGCTTACCGTGCACATTAGCCCCCAGCACAGTCCTGCCATGACTATGCAGAAACATCGAAATGAACTTCCATTGGTGTCCGAGCAGGAGCTCACGGCGACCGTCGCGCGAATGGAATCGCGGCTATCGGTGCACTCCAGTGCGCGGGTACGCAGTTTGTTCGAGAAATACCGCGCGCTGGTGGGGCGTTTCGAGACTGATCTCGGTGCCTCGGCCAGAGATATTGCACTTGCCAGAGCGAGTGCTTTGATGCTCATCCAGGAGGTCGCACGCGATGAAGCAGCGGGCTAACAGGTCGGTCGACTCGGACACGTTGCGGCAAGGGGCTGCGAGGTGCCATTGCGTATCCTTCACTTCGTGGCCCCTTGCCGCAACGTGCCGGGCACCTTTACGTTCAACAGCAAGAGAAAGCATGCCCTCAAGCGGGCCTAGAGCACCATCCACATCACGAACTGACGCGCGGTCTAGCCCATCGCTCGAGCACCGGATCGCTACGGCGGGCCAAGCCGTTTCGCAGCAGTGATCCGGTTGGTTTGAACATGAGACTTCACAACCCGCGTCCCACTCCTTGGAGCTTCAATGAAAATCACCGTGTCCACCGTCGTCGCAGCCCCCATCGCTGAGGTCTGGCGCAGGTACAGCTCGCCCGACGACATCAAGATTTGGAACACTGCGTCCCCAGATTGGCACACCACGGCGTCCACAGTCGATCTCCGTGTGGGCGGCAAGTTCTCATCTCGCATGGAGGCGAAGGACGGCTCCTTTGGCTTCGACTTTGAAGGCGAGTACACGCAGGTCACGCCGCACAAACTCATCGAATACACATTTGGCGATCGCGTCGGATTGGTGGAGTTTTCGGAAGGCCCCGCCGGTGTCACGGTCACGGTGACGTTCGACAGCGAGGACAGCCACTCCGAGGAGGATCAGCGCAGCGGCTGGCAGGCAATCCTGGACAACTTCGCACGCCACGTTTCGGCACGCAAAGACTGAACGTCGCTGGCGTCACCGTCGCATTCATGCGGGCGATGCTCAGTTCGAGAAATGCACCGACCGAGGGCTGAGTCTTCCACCGCAGGGAAATGGATCTCCCCAAGCATTTCTTCGCTTCATGCCCCCACTCGTCTTCACCATTGCTGGGCCCGGCACCGAGTACGGCATCGATCCGGTCAGTCTGCGCGCAGTCGCTCTCGATCCGACGACCATGCGAGCGATCGCAACGGATCTGGCGCGCTCCAGCGAGGCAGCCGAGGATGCTGGCCAGGCGGCCTCCAGGAAGAGCCAGGCCGCCTTCATGCTTGCGACTGCCGGTGCCGCCGCGTCGGCAGAGTGCCTGCTCCGTGATGCGCTGCGCACGCAAGCAAGCGGTCCTGTGCGCCCGCTTGTCGTGTCGAGGCTCAGGCTGGTCCAGGTGCTTCAGGAACTGGGCCGGCCGGCCGAAGCGCTCAGCGAGGCCAGAGCGGCCCTCGCCGCCGTGCGCAGCACGCCGGCGCTCGCCGAGCTTGAGGACTTCGCGCTTCATCACAACGGCAAGGCCCTGCTGCAGGCCGGCGACACGGCGCAAGCCCTCCAGGTGCTCGGCGAGGCCCTGCGGCTGCGCCGGCACAAAGGGGACGAACTGCTGATCCGGTCCAGCGAGATGGCGATCAGCGCCGCCATGCAGGACGGGCGGGCAGACCCGTGAGACCCCACAAGTCGGCGCCGAACTGTGTCTGAAGAAGCCGTTCACCTATCCCTTGTCAGGCCCAAACTCGGCGAGCGCAAACTCAAGAAAGCGGCTGAGCTTGGGCAGGGGCTGCCTGTCCCTGGGGTAGACCATGTGCACCTGGCGTGGTGGCGGGCAGTAGGCCGGCAGAAGCTCGACCAGACGCCCGGCGGCGACGTCATCGGCCAGCATCGCCGCGTGCTGCATGACGATGCCGAATCCTTCGAGCGCCGCCATGCGCAGCGCCAGGCTGTTGTTGGATTGGAAGCGGCTCACAGGCCAGCCGCGCGCCGGGGTCTCGCTGCGACCCAGCGCCCAGCCGCCTTTCTTGGACCAATGGGTGAATCCGAGGCACTGGTGCTCGCTCAGCTCATCGGGATGGCGCGGCGTGCCGTGCCGGCGCAGATAGGCAGGGGCCGCGCAGATCATCACCCGATAGTCCCCGAGGCGACGGGCCACCAACGCGGAGTCGGTCAGCTTGCCGATGCGAAATGCCAGGTCAAAGCCCTCGTCAATGATGTCAACGACCCGGTCGTTCAGGATCAGTTCCACCTGAACCTCGGGCTGTAGTTCCAGAAAGCGGGTCAGCGCCGGTGCCAGCACCACCGTGCCCAATGACACCGGAGCATTGATGCGCAACTTGCCCTTGGCGGTGCTGCGCAACTGCGCGGCACCGGATTCTGCGGCCTGCACCTGATCCAGGATCAGCCGACACTGCTCCAGATACAGACGCCCCGGCTCTGTCAGGCTTTGGCGTCGCGTGGTTCGGGTCAGCAGCCGTGCGCCCAGGCGCTCTTCCAGCTGGCGAATGTGCTTGCCCGCCATCGGCGGCGAAATATTGAACACCTCGGCGGCCGCGCTCAGGCTGCCCTTGTCCACCGTCGCCACAAACACGGCCATGCTCAGCAATCGGTCCATGCCGGCCGCTCCTCAATTAAAAACTGCTGGTTTTATGTGATGTGAATGTATCGTTATTTATCTCAAAAAGAATGCAATCAACAATTCGCTCCATGCCATCCCGGCATCGCAGATTCTTCTCAATCCAGCAGGGGCGAACATGAAGGTTATCGTAGTAGGGGCCAGTGGCACCATCGGCCAAGCCGTCGTCAAGGAACTGGCCCAGCGCCACGACATCATCCAGGCCAGCCGCCACAACGTCACGCATCCGGTGGACATCACCCGACCCGAGAGCATTGCGGCCCTGTTTGAAAAAGTGGGGCCGGTGGACGCCGTGGTGGCCGCCGTCGGCGACATCCACTTTGGCCCGCTTGCCGAGATGACGGGCGAGCAGTTCCGCCTTGGACTCAACAGCAAGCTGATGGGACAGGTCGAGTTGGTCTTGCAGGGGCAGAGGTTTCTGAACGACGGGGGCTCGTTCACCCTGACCAGCGGCATTGCCGTTGACGCGTCGATACGCAACATCGTCAACGCTTCGGCAGTCAACCGCGCCCTGGAGGGATTTGCAGTGGGCTCGGCCCTCGAACTGAGTCGTGGTCAGCGCATCAATGTTGTGAGCCCGACCGTGCTGACCGAATCCATGCCCACCTACGGACCTTACTTTGTCGGCTTTGAATCCGTGCCCGCCGCCCGGGTGGCCCTGGCCTACGCCCGCAGCGTGGATGGTGCCGGCACGGGCAAGATCTACCGCGTCTGGTAGTCGGGCAGGTCAGCCTGCCCGTGCCTTCGAGCGCTCAATACCCCAGCGCCAAGCCACTATTGCGCCGCGGATCATTGGCGCCGTAGAAGCGGTTCTTGCCGACCGGCTTGCCGCCCAGCGAGGGCGCGCCGATCAGGATGGCGGCCATGTGGTTGGCGGGCTGTGGCGCGCCGAGCTTGTGGCCCTTGGCTTCGAGCAGCGCACGGGTGTCGGGCGAGAGCGCGAAGGTCTCGACATTGGTCAGGTCGGGCAGCCACTGCTGGTGAAAGCGCGGCGCATCGACCGCCTCCTGCACCGTCATGCCGTAGTCGATCACATTGAGCAGCGAGTGCAGCACGGCCGTGATGATGCGGCTGCCGCCGGGCGTGCCGACCACCATCACCGGCTGGCCATCCTTGCTGGCGCAGGTACAGCTCGCCCGACGACATCAAGATTTGGAACACTGCGTCCCCAGATTGGCACACCACGGCGTCCACAGTCGATCTCCGTGTGGGCGGCAAGTTCTCATCTCGCATGGAGGCGAAGGACGGCTCCTTTGGCTTCGACTTTGAAGGCGAGTACACGCAGGTCACGCCGCACAAACTCATCGAATACACATTTGGCGATCGCATCGGATTGGTGGAGTTTTCGGAAGGTCCCGCCGGTGTCACGGTCACGGTGACATTCGACAGCGAGGACAGCCACTCCGAGGAGGCTCAGCGCAGCGGCTGGCAGGCAATCCTGGACAACTTCGCACGCCACGTTTCGGCACGCAAAGACTGAACGTCGCTGGCGTCACCGTCGCATTCATGCGGGCGATGCTCAGGTCGAGAAATGCACCGACCGAGGGCTGAGTCTTCCACCGCAGGGAAATGGATCTCCCCAAGCATTTCTTCGCTCCATGCCTCCACTCGTCTTCACCATTGCTGGGCCTGGCACCGAGTACGGCATCGATCCGGTCAGTCTGCGCGCAGTCGCTCTCGATCCGACGACCATGCGAGCGATCGCAACGGATCTGGCGCGCTCCAGCGAGGCAGCCGAGGATGCTGGCCAGGCCGCCTCCAGGAAGAGCCAGGCCGCCTTCATGCTTGCGACTGCCGGCGCCGCCGCGTCGGCAGAGTGCCTGCTCCGTGATGCGCTGCGCACGCAAGCAAGCGGTCCTGTGCGCCCGCTTGTCGTGTCGAGGCTCAGGCTGGTCCAGGTGCTTCAGGAACTGGGCCGGCCGGCCGAAGCGCTCAGCGAGGCCAGAGCGGCCCTCGCCGCCGTGCGCAGCACGCCGGCGCTCGCCGAGCTTGAGGACTTCGCGCTTCATCACACCGGCAAGGCCCTGCTGCAGGCCGGCGACAAGGCGCAAGCCATCCAGGTGCTCGGCGAGGCGTTGAGGCTGCGCCGGCACAAAGGGGACGAACTGCTGATCCGGTCCAGCGAGATGGCGATCAGCGCCGCCATGCAGGACGGGCGGGCAGACCCGTGAGACCCCACAAGTCGGCGCCGAACTGTGTCTGAAGAACCGCTTGCGATCGAGCGCCGCCCGGGCAAGCAGACCTTCACCCCATCGCCTGCGATCAACAAGCCCAGCCCGGCCAAGCCGCTCCGAGTCAGTCGCGGCTCCCCGCTCAATACCCCAGCGCCAAGCCACTATTGCGCCGCGGATCATTGGCGCCGTAGAAGCGGTTCTTGCCGACCGGCTTGCCGCCCAGCGAGGGCGCGCCGATCAGGATGGCGGCCATGTGGTTGGCGGGCTGTGGCGCGCCGAGCTTGTGGCCCTTGGCTTCGAGCAGCGCACGGGTGTCGGGCGAGAGCGCGAAGGTCTCGACATTGGTCAGGTCGGGCAGCCACTGCTGGTGAAAGCGCGGCGCATCGACCGCCTCCTGCACCGTCATGCCGTAGTCGATCACATTGAGCAGCGAGTGCAGCACGGCCGTGATGATGCGGCTGCCGCCGGGCGTGCCGACCACCATCACCGGCTGGCCATCCTTGCTGACGATGGTCGGGCTCATCGAGGACAGCGGGCGCTTGCCCGGGGCGATGGCATTGGCCTCGCCCTGCACCAGGCCGTAGATATTGGGCACGCCGATCTTGGCGGTGAAGTCGTCCATCTCATTGTTCAGCAGCACGCCGGTGCCGGCGGCCGTGACCTTGGCGCCGAACCAGTCGTTCAGCGTGTAGGTCACCGAGACCGCATTGCCCCAGCGGTCGGCGATCGAGTAGTGCGTGGTGTTGCTGCCCTCGTGCGGCGCGACGCCGGGCTTGATGTCCTTGGAGACGCCGGCCTTGTTCGGGTCGATCACCGCGCGGATCTGCGCGGCATAGGCCTTGTCGGTCAACCGCGCGATCGGGTTCTTGACGAAGTCGGGGTCGCCCAGATAGCTGTTGCGGTCCACATAGGCATGGCGCATTGCCTCGATCTGGTGGTGCACCGCCTGGGCCGAGCGGAAGCCCCAGTCCTTCAGCGGGTAGCCCTCCAGGATGTTGAGCATCTCGCAGATGATGACGCCGCCGGAACTCGGCGGCGGCGCCGAGATCACGCGCAGGCCGCGGTAATCGCACTCGATCGGCGCGATCTCGCGGGTCGTGTACTGGTCCAGATCCGCCTGGGTGATGATGCCGCCGCCGCCCTGGCTGCTCTTGACCAGGGCCGCAGCGACCGCGCCCTTGTAGAAGCCGGCCAGGCCCTGGGCGCTGATCGCCTTCAGCGTGCGTGCCAGGTCTTGCTGCACCAGCTTGTCGCCGACCTCGAAGGGCTCGCCGCCCTTCTTCAGAAAGATCGCCGCCGAGGCCGGGTCCTTGCGGAAATCGGCGGTCGCGGTGCGCAGCATCTCGATATCGCCCTGGTTCAGCACAAAGCCCTGCTCGGCCAGCGCGACGGCCGGCGCCAGCAGGGCGGGGCGCTTCAGCGTGCCGTACTTCTCGCGCGCGTATTCCAGGCCCGAGACGCTGCCGGGCACGCCCACGGCCAGATGGCCATGGGTGCTCAGGCCCTTGATGACGTTGCCGTCCTTGTCGAGGTACATGTTTGCGGTCGCGGCCAGCGGCGCCTTCTCCCGGAAGTCCAGAAAGGTCTTGCGCCCGTCGGCCAGCTGCAGCGTCATGAAGCCGCCGCCACCCAGATTGCCGGCGGCCGGATAGACCACGGCCAACGCATAACCGACGGCCACCGCCGCATCGATCGCATTGCCGCCATCCTTCAGCACGTCGACGCCGACCCGGGTCGCCAGATGCTGGGCGGTCACCACCATGCCGTTCTCGGCGGCCACCGGCGCGGCCGAGGCGGCCTGGGCCTGCGGCGCCAGCAGCAGCATGCCGCCGGAGCCGGCCAGCAGGCAGGCGGCGGCCAGGCGCAGCAGCCTGTGGCGCTGTCGTGGGTGGGCGGTTGCTGGGGATGGGGCCGCGGCTTCGGTCATCGGAACGCTCCTTGCTGGTCGGCCCGCGCCTTCGCGGGCGGTGTGACGATGGGTATGGCGGAGCCAGTGTAGGCCGACGCCGCAGCGCATCCGGTAAGCTCGCGCCGGCCCGGCCGCGACCGGGCGCCTGAGGAGCAAGCCATGAGTTCGAATCTGTGCCCGTGAGTCTGATCGGCAGCCTGCTGCGGTCCTGCCTGTTGCTGGTCGTGCTGCTGGCGCTGCCGGCCGCCGCCCAGTCCCTGCAGATCCGCGAGCTGGCCGTGCTGGCCGACCCGCTGGGCCGCGAGACGCTGGCCAGCATCAGTGCGCCGGCGCGCCAGCGCGACTTCCGGCCGGTGGCCGGCGGCTTCGCTGCCGGCTATACCCGACAGGTGCACTGGCTGCGCTTTCGTGTCGATGTGCCCTCGGCCGGCGGCGAGGTCTGGCTGGAGGTGCAGCCGCCCTATCTGGACGATTTGCGCCTGTATGCGCCCGAGCGTGCCGGCGCGGCGCTGCAGGAGCAGCGCGCCGGCGATCAGCAGCGGTCTGCCGGCCGGCGCGAGCTCGCCAGCACCGGCTTTGTCTTCCGCCTGAGCGCCGAGGCCATCGCGGGTCGCACGCTGTGGCTGCGGCTGGAGACCAGCAGCAGCTCGCTGCTGCTGCTGGCCGCGCGCACGCCGGCCGAGTTCGCCGCGGCCAACGGCCTGCGTCTGGGCGCCTTCGGCCTTTACTACGGCCTGCTGCTGTCGCTGTGCGCCTTCTGCTTCTGGCAAGGGGTCTGGCGCCATGACCTGCTGCACCGGGCCTATCTGGTGTCGCTGCTGAGCCTGCTGCTGCTGATGTCCTGCATCAACGGCCTGCATGGGCTCTGGCTGCCCGAGGCCTGGGCGGGCCTGGCTGACCAGGCCACCTCCTATGCAACGCTGCTGTCGGGGCTGGCGGCCAACTGGTTCTACCGCCATGCGCTGGAGCTGCGGCGCGAGGGGCCGGGGCGCTGGATCTGGTGGCTCAACCGCCTGGCCCTCTATGCCTACGGCCTGGGCCTGCTGGCGCCGGCGCTGGGCCTCTATACCGAGGTGGCCGGCGCGCTGTTCCAGCTGACCCTGCTGACCACGCTGGTCGGCTTCGGGCGCAGCCTGTGGTTGTGGCGCGCCGGCCGACCCGGCAGCCGCATGCTGGCGCTGGCGCACCTGATCTCGCTGTCCGGCGTGTTCACCATCGTGCTGCTGCTGCTGGGCTTAGCGCCGGGCCAGCTCTGGCTGCTCTACAGCTCGCAGATCGGCAGCCTGCTGACAATGGCGGCCTTCGGCATCGTGGTGCTGCTGCGGCGCCAGGGCCTGGAGGCGGCGCACCGCGAGGCCAGCGAGCGGGCCGAGCAGGCGCTGCGCCAGCATGCCCACGAACGCGCGGCACGGCGCGAGCAAAGCCGTTTCATCGCGATGCTGTCGCACGAGATCCGCACGCCGCTGAGCATGATCGCCGGCGCCGCCCAGGCCTTGCAAAAGCTCATGCCGAGCGCCTCCGAGGAGGTCGAGCGCCGACATCGGCGCATCCGTCGCGGCGTCGCCCGCATCGAGCAGCTTTTGCAGCAACTGCTCGACCAGGACCGCCTCGACGACGAGCAGTTCGGCCTGCAGCGCAGCCGCTTCGATGCCGCCGCGCTGTGCACCGAGCTGGCCGAGGCCAGCGAGGGCCAGGCCCGCCTGCGCCTGGACCTGCCCGCCGCCGCTCCGCGCCTGCACGCCGACCGCACCCTGCTGGCCACGGCCCTGGGCAATCTGCTGGGCAATGCGCTGAAGTACTCGCCGGCCGAGGTCGGGCTGAGCCTGCGCTCGGACGGTCGCCGGGTCGAGTTCGCGGTGAGCGACCGGGGCCCGGGCATCGCGCCGGAGCTGGCCGCACGCCTGTTCGAGCGCTACACCCGCGGTCCCGCCGTCGGCGGCGTGGCCGGCTCCGGCCTGGGCCTGTATCTGGTGCGCCGTATCGCCGGCCTGCATGGCGGCCAGGTCAGGCTGTCGGCCCGGCCGGGCGGCGGCAGCGTTTTCCTGTTGAGCCTGCCGCTGGAGGGTGAGCCATGAGCCGCGTGGCGGTCATCGAAGACAACCCCGATCTGCTGGACGATGTGCTGTTCCAGCTGCGCCATGCCGGCTTCGACGCCGAGGGTGCGGCCGATGCTGCCGGCTGCCGCGCGCTGCTGGCGAGCTTCCAGCCCCAGATGCTGGTGCTCGACCTGGGCCTGCCGGACGAGGACGGCCTGGCGCTGGCGCGCTGGCTGCGAGCCAGCCGGCCGCAGCTGGGCATCGTGATGCTGACGGCGCGCACCAGCTTGCGCGAGCGTCTGGCCGGCCATGAGGGCGGTGCCGACCACTATCTGTGCAAGCCCGTCGATGCCGAGGAGTTGCTGGCCGTGTTGCGCTCGCTGGAGCGTCGCCTGCGGCTCAGCGAGCTGCCGGCCTGGGTGCTCGACCTGCATCAGCTGGAACTGCGCCTGCCGGCCGGCCCGGGCGAGCCCCTGCCGCTGAATGCCGTCGAGGCCTGCATCCTGGCGACGCTGGCGCGCGCGCCGCTGCGCCGTGCCAGCCGGCGCGAGCTGGTCGAGGCCCTGGGCGAGGACTGGCTGCTGTATGACGAGCGGCGCATCGAGACGGTGCTGAGCCGGCTGCGCCGCAAGATCGCCGTGGCCACCGGCGCCGAGGCGCCGCTGCGCACGCTGCGCGGCTTCGGCTATGCCTTTGTCGAGGGGCTGCGGGTGCAGTAGCGCGCTGCGTTGATCGGTCAGCTTTTGTCAGCCTCGCCGGCCCGGCTTGCGCTAGGCTCGCGCGAGCGCAGGCGCTGGGCCTGACTCGTCGAGTCAATGAATCTCAAACCTCGTTTCCTGCTTCTGACCCTGGTGCTGGCCCTGATCTCGTCGGTGGGCGTCTGGTGGTCGGTGCGCATGCTGGCCGAGGGCATCGTCGAGCAGTGGGCGGTGCGCTATGCCGAGAAGCAGGTGCTCTACGACAAGAGCCGCACGCTGCAGCCGCTGCTGCGCGAGATCGCGCTGTCGCGCCAGCTGGCCGCCTCGTCGCGGCTGCGCGAGCTGGCCCGCCACCCTGGCGACGCGCAGCGCCTGCGCGAGGCCATCGCCGAGATGGAGAGCTACCGGCACAACTTCGGCGACAAGAGCTATTTCGTCGCGATGGCCGGCAGCGGCCACTACTTCCACAACAACGCCGCCAACGAGTACGCGGGCCGCGAGCTGCGCTACACGCTCGATCCGCGCGATCCCGGCCATGCCTGGTTCTTCGATCTGATACGGATGAACCGCGATATGCACATCAACGTCAGCCCCGATGCCAAACTGGGCGTCGTGAAGCTGTGGATCGATGTGCTGATGCGCGACGGCGAGCAGGTGCTGGGCATTGCCGGCACCGGCCTGGACCTGAGCGAGTTTCTGCGCAATGTGGTCGAGGAGGGGTCGCCGGGCATCACCAGCCTGTTCGTCGATCATGCCGGCGCGATCCAGCTGCACCGCGACCAGACGCTGATCGACTTCGCCTCGGTCAGCAAGCGCCAGGGCGCGCAGAAGAAGAGCCTGAACCTGCTGTTCGAGCGCGCGGCCGATCAGGCCGCGGTGCGCGCGGCAATGCGCAGCGCCGAGGCGCGGCCCGAAAAAGTGGTCTCGGTGTTCGTGCAGATCGGCGGCCGCCGGCATCTGGCCGGCATCGCCCATGTGGCCGAGATCGACTGGTATGAGATCACGCTGCTGGATCTGGACGTGCTGCTGCCGCCGCATTATTTCTACGGCATCCTGGGCCTCTATATCGGCAGCATGCTGGTCGCGCTGCTGTTGTTCAATCTGGTGCTGAACCGGCTGGTGCTGACGCCGCTGGGCAGCCTGGACCGCGCGATGGCTCGCGTCGCCGACGGCCAGGACCCGAGCCCGCAGCTGGACCGGCGTGGCGCCGGCGAGGTGCGCCGGCTGATCCAGCATTTCGGCCGCATGGCCAGCGCGGTGCTGCAGGCGCGTCGCGAGCTGGAGCACAAGGTCAGCGAGCGCACGGCCGCGCTGGACCGGCTGACCAAGATCGATCCGATGACCGAGCTCTTCAACCGCCGCGGCATGAGCGAGCGCCTGGCCGCCGAGCTGGAGCGGGCGCGGCGCGAGCACGGCCGGCTCGGCCTGCTGTGGCTGGATGTCGACTGCTTCAAGGCCATCAACGACGGCCATGGCCATGCGGTCGGCGACGCGGCGCTGAAGCTGGTGGCGCGCAGCATCCAGTCGCAGATCCGCCCCTATGACGTGGCGGCCCGCTGGGGTGGCGACGAGTTTGTCGTGCTGCTGCAAGGCGCCACGGCCGAGGCCCTGGATGCGCTGGGCGAGCGCCTGTGCGCGGCGGTTGCAGCGGCCACCGAGCTGCGCGACGAGCAGGGCCATGCGCTGCGCCTGTCGGTCAGCGTCGGCGGCCATCTGGCCCTGCCGCAGGAATCGCTCGACAGCCTCCTGAACCAGGCCGACCGGGCGCTCTATGCGGCCAAGGCGGCCGGGCGCGGCCGCTACTGCGGCAGCGCGGCGGTCACGGCCTAGCGGTACGCGCCGCCCGGCTCAAAGCCTTTGCAGCAGCTGCGGCACGGCCGAGGCCAGCAGGGCCAGGCCCGACAGCGTCAGCAGGCTCAGCACCAGGCGGCGAAAGCCGGTCTCCGAGATGCTGCGGTACAGCCGCGCGCCGAGCAGGCTGGGCAACAGCAGTGCCGGTGCGACCACGGCGAACATCGGCAGCATCTCGCCGGTGACGATGCCCTTGGCCAGATAGATGGCCATCGTGACGCTCAGCGCGGCCAGGTTGAAGTTCTGGATGATGGCGCGCTGCCTGTCCTTGGCGAAGCCGCGCAGGGTGCACCACAGGGTCGGTATCGTGCCGGTGAAGCCGCCGAGGCCGCCCATCATGCCGCCCAGCGCGCCGGCGATGCCGTCGGCGACGCGACCGCCGCGCTGGATGCGGGGCAGGCTGGCGCTGAGCAACATCGCCGGACACCACAGCACCAGGAAGAGGCCCAGCCCGGCCTTGAACCAGGGCACGTCCAGCACCGGCAGTATGGCCACGCCGATCGGAATGCCGGCGGCACCGCCGAGCAGAAAGGGCAGCAGCGCGCGCCAGTCGAAGCCGCGCCGCACGGTCAGGGCCGCGACGATCTGGCCGGTCAGCGAGCCGAACACCGCCAGCGAGGCGGCCAGCATAGGCTCCAGCGACCAGGCCCAGAAGGACATCGCGGTGAGGCCGAAGCCGAAGCCCGACAAGCCCTGCACAAAGCCGGCGACAGCGGCACCGACCACGATGACAAGCCACTGCGCTTCCATTGGCGTCCATCCCCTCCTGAGGCAGGCCCTGACCCCGGTGTGGGTAGGCCAGAGCCCAGTGTAGACAGCAGTCGTCGTCAGCCACTCATGCCCGCTGCCGCATCACTGCCGGCCCTTCCTCGGCCAGATCCCAGAACATCCCTGCCATGATCTGCAGCGCCTCGCGCGTCAGGTCGGCGAGGATGTGCTCGTTGGGCGCGTGCTGGCTGCAGGCGGCGTAGGAATGCGGCACCCACAGCGTGGGCAGGCCCAGGGTTTCGGAGAACACATCGTTGGGCAGGGAGCCGCCCAGATTGGGCAGCAGGGCCGGCGTCTTGCCGCTGCTGCGCTCCATTGAGGCCAGGCCCCAGCGCACCCAGGCATCATCGGGGTCAAGTCTTGTCGCGGCCATATGCACATCGGTGCCGCGCACCTCGACATCGTCGAAGCCATGGGCCAGCAGGTGCTCGCGAATGTGATGCAGGAACTGCGCGGGATCGCTGCCGACGACGTAGCGCATATGGCAGTGCGCGCGCGCGGTCGGCGGGATCGCGTGCACCGGCATGGTCGGGTTGCCGCAGGTGAAGGCCAGCACCTCCAGGCTGTTCCAGCCGATCACGCGTTCGGTGGGGGTCAGGCCGGGCTCGCCCCAGTCGGGGTCGATCTCGGGGTCATCCGGGCCGCCGCCGACCTCGATGAGTTTCAGTGCGGCGCGCACACTGGCCGGCAGCTCGGGTGGCAGCAGGCCGGGCACCAGGATGCGGCCGTTCTCGTCGACCAGACTGGCGATCGCGTGGGCCAGGCGGATGCCGGGGTTGCGCAAGAGGCCGCCCCAGTTGCCCGAGTGGTGGCCGCCGTCGCGCAGCTTCAGGTGCAGGTCGAAATTGAAGACGCCGCGCGAGCCGAGGAACATCGTCGGCTTGCTGGCCGCAACGCGCGGGCCGTCCGAGGCCAGGAAGAGGTCCGCCTTCAGCAGCTCGGCATGCAGGGCGCAGACCTCGTTCAAGCCGGGCGAGCCGTCTTCCTCGCCCATCTCCAGAATGATCTTGACGTTGTAGCCTAGCCGGCCGCCGCGCACCGCCAGCACCTGCTCCAGCGCGCTCAGATTGATGCTGTGCTGGCCCTTGTTGTCGGCCGTGCCGCGGCCATACCAGCGATTGCCCTCGACGACGACATCCCAGGGCTTGAGCCCTTCGCGCCACTGCGCGTCGTAGCCGCGCACGACATCGCCATGGCCATAGGTCAGCACAGTGAAGGCGGCATCGGGTTCGAGGCGCTCGGCCAGCAAGAAGGGGCTCTTGCCCGCCACCGGGTTGTTGACGATGCGCGAGCGAAAACCCAGGGTCTGCAGATAGGGCGCAATCTCTTCGCTGAGGTAGGCGTGCAGGATGGGGCCGCTGGCGGGATCCTGACTTTCGGTCTTGTAGGCGACGCGGCGCGCCAGCGTCTGCAGGAAGCGCCCGTCGTCGAAGGTGGCGAGGGTCTGGGCGATGGCTTGTTCGCGGCTCATGAGCGGAGTCTCCTTCAGAAAATTCAGGCGACCGCGACGCGGTCGATATCGGGGATGCCCAGGCCGGGCTCGGGCGTCAGCGCCGAGGCCAGCAGCCTGCGGGTGTAGGCATGGGCAGGGCGGTCAAAGATCTGTTCGCGGGGGCCGAGCTCGACGATCTGGCCTTTGTACATCACGGCCACGCGGTCGACCAGATGCTCGACGACGCCCAGGTCATGGCTGATGAAAAGATAGGTCAGACCGAACTCGGCCTTCAGGTCCATCAACAGGTTCAGGATCTGGGCCTGGACCGAGACGTCCAGTGCCGAGGTCGGCTCGTCGCAGATCAGGATATCGGGCCGCAGCACCAGGGCGCGCGCAATCGCCACCCGCTGGCGTTGCCCACCGGAGAGCTGGCTGGGGTACTGACCGTGTGTGCGCTCGGGCAGGCCGACCAGATCCAGCATCTTCTTGACGCTGGCCTGCTGCTCGGCGGCCGTGCCGACCCGGTGCAGGCGCAGCGGCACGCCGACGCTGTCGGCCACGGTGCGGCGCGGGTTCAGCGACGAGTACGGGTCCTGGAAGATCGGCTGGATGCGGCGGGCCAGCGCACGGCGTTCGCGCGGATTGACCTCCTTGCCGTCGACCAGCACATTGCCCGCGCTGGGCTTGAGCAGGCCCAGCAGGATCTTGGCCAGCGTGCTCTTGCCACAGCCCGATTCACCGACCAGGCCCAGCGTTTCGCCGCGGCGGATGCGCAGCGAGATATTGTCCACCGCGGCGATCACGCCCGGCGCGCGGAACAGGCCGCGCTTGAGCTTGAAGCGCCGGCTCAGCGCGCAGAGTTCCAGCGCGATGTCATTTGCTTCGATCATGCGGCCTCCGCAATCAGCGCGACATCGGGGCGGGCCGACACGCAGCGCACGGCGTGTCGCTCATTGAGCGGCACATTCAGCGGCGTTTGCTGGCACTGCGCCTGCACCTGCGGACAGCGGTTCGCGAAGGCGCAGCCCTCGACCGGGCCGATCAGGCTGGGCACGACGCCGGGTATCGACTGCAGCCGGCTGCCCGGCAGCGTCTTGCCGCGCACCGGGATGCAGCCCAGCAGGCCGCGGGTGTAGGGGTGCGTCGGCCGGGCGAACAGCTCCGCCACCGGCGCGGTCTCGACGATCTGGCCGGCATACATCACCGCCACCCGGTCGGCGATGCGCGCGACCACGCCCAGGTCATGGGTGATGAAGACCACCGCGGTGCCGAACTCCTGCTGCAGCTCGCGGATCAACCGCAGGATCTGGGCCTGTATGGTCACGTCCAGCGCCGTGGTCGGCTCGTCGGCAATGATCAGCTCGGGCTCGCACATCAACGCCATCGCGATCATCACGCGCTGGCGCAGGCCACCGGAGAGCTGGTGCGGATACTGGCCAAGCCGCTCGGCCGCCTGCGGCACGCCGGCGCGCTCCAGCAGATAGACCGCACGCTCACGGGCCTGAGCGACGCTGACCTTGCGGTGCGCGCGCAGCGCTTCGCAGAGCTGGTCGCCCAGCGTGTAGGAGGGGTTCAGCGAGGTCATCGGCTCCTGGAAGATCATCGCGATGCGCTCACCGCGCAGCCGCGCCATTTCGCGCTCCTTGAGCCCTTGCAGGTCCTGGCCGGCGAAGCGGATGTGATCGGCGCTGCGCTGGGCCTTGCGCGGCAGCAGGCCCATCAGCGCCAGCGAGGTCATGGACTTGCCGCAGCCCGATTCGCCGACCAGGCACAACATCTCGCCGCGCCGCACCTGGAAGTCGATGCCGCGCACCGCGTGCAGCAGGCCGCGCTCGGTGGGCAGGTCGACGCGCAGATTCTTCACGTCCAGCAGAACGTCCTCGCTCATCGCTCGCTCCTCAGTTGCGGCCATCGGGGGCCGTGATGTCCCGGATGCCGTCGCCGACCAGATTGATCGCCAGCACCAGCAGCGCCAGCACCAGGCCCGGGATCACGATGACCCAGGGCTGGAAGAACATATAGGCCTTGCCCTCGGCCACCATCAGGCCCCAGGAGGGCGTCGGCGGCTGCACGCCCAGTCCCAGGAAGGACAGCGTCGATTCCAGCAGGATGGCGTGCGCCATCTCCAGCGTGGTGACCACCGTCAGCGCGCTCATCAGGTTCGGCAGCAGCTCGCGCAGCAGGATGTAGGGTGTCGACGCGCCCAGGGCCTTGGCGGCGGCGATGAACTCGGCGTCGCGCAGCTGCTGGGTGGCCGAGCGGGTGACGATGGCGAAGCGGTCCCACAGCAGCAGGCCCAAGAGCACGATCACGACCTTCAGCGAGCCGCCCACCAGCGAGCTCATCGCCAGCGCGACCAGCACCACCGGCATCGCCAGCCGCGTCGTGATCATGTAGCTGACCACCGCGTCGACCTTGCCGCCGAAATAGCCGGCCAGCAGGCCCATGGTCGTGCCGATCAGGCCGGAGATCAGCGCGGCCGACAGGCCGATCAGCAGCGAGACGCGCGCGCCGTACAACAAGCGGCTGAGATAGTCGCGGCCCAGCTTGTCGGTGCCCAGCATGTGCTCCCAGGAACCGCGCTCATGCCAGACCGGCGGGATCAGGCGCTGGCTGATGTCCTGCGCGAAGGGGTCATGCGGCGCGATCCAGGGCGCGAACAGCGCGGCCAGGGCGATGGCGCCGAGGATGATGGCGCCCAGGGTCAGGCCGTGATGGCCGAAGATGCGACGCAACCAGCGCGGCAGCGCCGGCTTGATCAGGGGCGTGGGGAGGGCTTGTGTGGTGGAGCTCATGACGGCTTACTCCTTGGTGCGCATGCGCGGGTCGAGCGCGGCGTTCAGCACGTCGGCGAGGAAGGTCAGCGCGATATAGAAGCTGGCGATGATCAGCACGACCGCCTGCACGACCGGATAATCGTTGCGTGCGATCGAGTCCCAGGCCAGCTGGCCCAGGCCCTGCAGCGAATAGACCGACTCGATCACCACCGAGCCGCCCAGCATGAAGCCCAGCTCCACCGCGGCCAGCGCCACCACCGGGATGATGGCGTTGCGCAGCGCATGCTTGAAGATCACGCGGGCCGGGCTCAGGCCCTTGGCACGGGCGGTGCGGATGTAGTCCGAGCCCAGCACGTCCAGCATGCCGGCGCGCGTCAGGCGCATCAGCGATGGCATCGCGTAATAGCCCAGCGCGATGGCCGGCAGCACAAAATGCAGCCAGCTCTCGTTGCCGGCGACCGGCAGCCATTGCAGGCCCACCGCGAAGATCAGGATCAGGGTCAGCGCGAACCAGAAGTTCGGCATGGCCTGGCCGACGACGGCGATCATCAGCGCGAGGCGGTCGACCCAGCTGTCGCGGTAGATCGCGGCCAGCACGCCCAGCGGGATCGCCACCGCGACGGCCAGCAGCAGGGCCACCGCGCCGAGCTTCAGCGTGATCGGCAGGCGCTCGCCGATCAGCTCCATCACGGTGTTCTGGAAATAGAAGGAGCGGCCGAAGTCCAGCCGCGCCGCCGCGCCCAGCCAGTCGAAGAACTGCGTCGTGATCGGCCGGTCCAGGCCGTACTGCACGCGTATCTTCTCGATGTCGGCCGAGGTCGACTCGGCCCCGGCGATCGCGGTGGCCAGGTCGCCCGACAGGTGCAGCAGCATGAAGCTGAGCACGGCGACCGTCAGCATCACGCTGCAGGCCACCAGCAGTCGACGCAGGATGTAGATCAGCATGGCAGCGGTCTCCCGGCTTTCTCTTTACTTACTTCCAGCTCGCCTTGAAGAAGCGCGGCAGCTCGTCGGGCTGGGCCTCGAACTTGAGGTCGGAGCTGAAGGCGTAGTTGGTCGAGTAGGAGAACATCGGGGCCCAGAAGGCCTCGGTGGAGATGCGCTGCAGCGCCTTCGCGTACTTGCTCTTGCGCTCGGCCTTGTCGACGGTGGCGTCGGCGGTCTGCAGCAGCGCGATGGTCTGCGGGTCCTTGGCGGTGTCGTCGGGGCCGCCCTTGAAGTAGTTGCCGACGAAGGCCGAGGCATCGTTGATCGAGAACGATCCCCAGGCCTGGAAGGAGAGCGGCGCGCGGCCCGAGCGCAGCTCGGTGCGCAGCGCCGGGTACTGGACGAAGTGCAGGCGCGCGCGGATGCCGACCTTGCGCAGATCGCCGATGATGGCCTCGGCATAGTCGCGCTCGCGGTAGGCCCAGAGGTCGGTGTCGAAGCCGTTGGCATAGCCGGCCTCGGCCAGCAGGGCCTTGGCCTTGGCGGGGTTGTAGTCGTACTTGACGACGCTGCTGGTGTCGCAGCCGAACTGGGTGCGGAAGCAGGGCGCGTAGACCGGCTGGCTGCCGCCGCGCACCAGGTTGTCAGCCATGCCCTTGCGGTTGATCGCATGGTTCAGCGCCTGGCGCACGCGCGGGTCCTTGAAGGGCGCGCTCTCCGGTGTCGTGCCATTGTTGTTGATGGACAGGAAGCCCACCCGCATGGTCTCGCCGCTGAGCACGCTCATCTTGGGCATGACCTTGAAGGACTCGGCCTGGTCGGCCGGCACGCGCCAGATCCAGTCGACCGCACCGGTCATCAGCTGGGCCGCGCGCGCCTCCGGGTCGCGGATCACGACGAACTTGACCGTGCCGATCTGCGGCTGGCCCAGCGGGCTGTCCTTGAAGTAGCTGCCGTTCTTGACCATGGTCACACCCTGGCCCGGTGTCACCGCAGTGATCTTGTAGGGGCCGGTGCCGACGGGCGCCTTGCTGAAGCCCTCCAGGCCGACCTTCTTGAAGTAGGCGCCCGGGTAGATCGGGGTCGGCCCGGCCAGGTATTCGAGCGCGGCCGGGAAGGGCGTCTTCAGGTTGATGCGCACCTGGGTCTCGCTGAGCTTGACCACGTCCTTGATCCAGTCGGTGTTCTGGCGCGTCGCGATCTTCGCGTCCGGGCCGGTCACGGTGTTGAAGGTGAACACCACATCGTCGGCCGAGAACTTGTCGCCGTTGTGGAAGCTGACGCCGGGCCGCAGGGTCAGCAGCAGCGCGGTCGGCGACTCCCATTTCCAGGCGGTGGCCAGTTGCGGCTTGTACTCGCCGGTCTTGGTGTCGCGGTGGATCAGCGTGTCCCAGGCCATGTTCGCCAGGATCACGCCCTCGCGCATATTGTTGTGATACGGGCTGACGTTCTCGACCTCGTTGTCCGAGGCGTAGACCAGGGTGTCGTTGGCCTTGCCCGCGTGGGCAGCAAGCGACGAACACATGAGGAGGGCGGCGATAGCAGTCAGGCGCATGGCGGTCGATTCCTTCGTCAGTCCGGGCGAAAAACATTGCGATGTCGGCAAGAATGCGGGCAGCGCGAGCTTTGCGCCATTTCCAAATTTCGAGGCCTGCGATGCCGAAAAGGCAAGGCAAGCGTTAACCCTGATGTCCAACAATCCCCTCCTTGCCCGCCAGCTGCAGGACACCGCACTGCGCTACTTTCTTGAGGTGGTCCGCTGCGGATCGATCAGTGAGGCCTCGCAGCGCCTGAATGTCGCCGGCTCCTCGATCAGCCGCCATATCGCCCAGCTGGAGGATCTGCTGGGCGCAAGCCTGTTCGACCGCCATGCGCGCGGCATGGTGCCCAGCGCGGCCGGCGAGGTGCTGGCCGTGCATGCGCTGAAGTCGGCCCACGACGCCGAGCGCGCGGTGCACGACATCCAGGCGCTCAAGGGCATGCAGCGCGGCCGCGTGCACCTGGCCTCGACCGAGGGCTTCTCGATGGAGTTCATGCCGCGCCTGATCGCCGACTTCTCGCGCCAGCATCCGGGCATCCAGTTCCATCTCTCGGTCGACCCGCCGGCCGAGGCCACACGCCGCGTGCTGCAGGGCGATGCCGACATCGGCATCACGATGAGCCGCAGCGCCGAGAAGGACCTGAAGGTCGAGCATTCGCAGCCCTCGCCGGTGCTGGCGGTGATGCGCGCCGGCCATCCGCTGACGCGCTTCAAGCAGCTCGGCCTGTCCCAGCTGCTGGCCTATCCGATCGCGCTGCCCGAGCAGGACACGACGGTGCGCCAGCTCTTCGACATCGCCTGCAGCCGCCAGCGCCTGAGCGTCGCGCCTGTCCTGACCAGCAACTACATCGGCAGCCTGTTCGGCTTTCTGCGCCACCAGGAGGAGGGCGTGACGATCTCGGGCGAGATCTCGATCCGCTACCAGGTCGATCGCGGCGAGCTGGCCTGCGTGCGCCTGCGCGACCGTGGCCTGGACCTGCGCAATATCGTCGTGCAGACCTTGATGGGCCGCACGCTCTCGCATGCGGCCCAGGCCTTTCTGAAGTATCTGAAGGCGCAGCTGGGCGGCCCGGCGGTTTGAGCGGTCTTTGGGCTTACTATCAGCGCTCTCGTGCGACGCAATCCCAGGGAGGACGAAATGTCCATGCATGCCGTTGACCCGAGCAAGCTTTCAGAGTTGCGCCAGCATGCCGAGGCACGCCTGCAAGGCGGCCAGGCACCCAAGACCCTGGGCTGGAGCAGCAGTGCGCAGGCGCTGAGCCTGCTGCACCGCCTGGCCAGCGATCCGGCCAGCGCGGCCGATGCGCTGAAGCTGCTGCACGAGTTGCAGGTGCATCAGGTGGAGCTGGATCTGCAGCATGAGCAGATGGAACAGCAGTTGCTGGAGCTCGGCGAGACCCTGCGCCGCGCCGAACAGCGCGGCGATGCGCTGCAGGCCCTGATGGACGCTGCCGGCCTGCGTGCGCCGCCCCTGCTGGCAGCTGTGCCGCGCGCCTGAGCGGCCGGCAGGCCGACCCACGATGGGACATGCACTCTCCCGCCCGCTGCCGGAATCCTCACAAACCTCCGCGCCCGAGGCGCCGGTCAACCGATTGCTGGCGGCGCTCAGCGAGGCCGAGCAGCAAGGCCTGCGGCCCGATCTGGAGCCGGTGCTGCTGCGCTATGGCCAGGTGATTCAGGAGCCCGGCCTGGATCTGAAATATCTGTACTTCCCGGTCAGTGCCGTGGTCAGCCTGCTGTGCCCGACCGAGAACGGGGCGGCGACGCAGATCGCGGTCGTCGGCAACGAGGGGGTGGTCGGCGTTGCGCTGTTCATGGGCGGCGGCAGCATGCCGGGCCGGGCCTTTGTGCAATGCGCCGGCCAGGCCTGGCGCATCAAGGCGGTGCCGCTGCTGGCGGAGTTCCATCGCGGCGGCGCGCTGACCCAGCTGCTGCTGCGCTCGACCCAGGCCCTGATCACGCAGATGGCGCAGACGGCGGTGTGCAACCGGCGCCACGGGCTGGAGCAGCAGCTGTGCCGCTGGCTTCTGCTGAGCCTGGACCGCCTGAGCGGCAACGAGATGGTGATCACCCACGAAACCATTGCCGGATTGCTGGGCGTGCGCCGCGAGGGCGTCAGCGAGGCCACCGGCCATCTGCGCGAGCTGGGTCTGATCGAGGGCAGCCGCGGTCATATCACCGTGCTGGACCGCCAGGGCCTGGAGGCGCGGGCCTGCGAGTGCTACCGGGTGCTGCGGCGAGAGTGCGAGCGCCTGCTGCCGCCGCTCTGAGGCAGCGGGCGCCGGGGGATACTCGGCGCGCCCTCCTGCCTGCCCTGACTGCACCCTGATGAGTCCACCGGACACCACGCCCCAGCCCGCCTGCCCCCGCATCGTCGGCCTGGGTGCGTCGGCCGGCGGGCTGGTGGCGCTGGAGCAGTTCCTGGCCCAGGTGCCGGCGCGCAGCGGCCTGGCCTATATCGTGGTCCAGCATCTCGATCCGACCCAGAAGGCCTTGCTGCCCGAGCTGCTGCAGCGGGTGACCGCCTTGCCGGTGCGCCAGGCCGAGGCGCAGCAGCGCATCGCGCCCGACAGCGTCTATGTGATCGGCCCCAACACCGAGCTGAGCGTGGTGGCCGGCCGGCTGCAGCTGGCCCCGCCCTCGGAGCCGCGCGGCCTGCGTCTGCCTATCGATGTGCTGTTCTCCTCGCTGGCCCGCGAGCAGGGGCGCCGTGCCATCGCGGTGGTGCTGTCGGGCATGGGGGCCGACGGCACGCTGGGGCTGCAGGCCGTGCATGCGGTGGGCGGGCTGGGCGCCGCGCAGACGCCCGAGACCGCGCAGTTCGATGCGATGCCCAAAAGCGCAATCGCCGCCGGCTGTGTCGCGCTGGTGGCGCCGCCGCAGGAGCTGCCGGGTCGCATCTTGTCGTGGCTGGCGCGCGAGCCGGCGCCGGCCGCCCAGCCCGGCGATCTGCAGCGCATCTTCGGCCTGCTGCGCCAGCACACCCGGCATGACTTCTCGCTCTACAAGCCCAGCACCCTGCACCGCCGTATCGAGCGGCGCATGGCCATCCACGCGCTGACGAGCCTGTCCGGCTATGCAGACTTCCTGGCCGAGAACCCGCAGGAGGTGGAGCTGCTGTTCAAGGAGCTGCTGATCGGGGTGACCCACTTCTTCCGCGATGGCCCGGTCTGGCAGCAGCTGGCCGAGCAGACGCTGCCGGAGCTGCTGGCGCGCCGCGCCGGCCAGACCCAGCTGCGCGCCTGGGTGGTCGGCTGCTCGACCGGCGAGGAGGCCTACTCGCTGGCCATGGTGTTTGCCGAAGTCGTGCAGCGCCTGCCGCAGCACCGCGGCTGCAGCCTGCAGATCTTCGCGTCGGACCTGAGCCCGGACGCGATCGGCAGCGCGCGCCGGGGCCAGTACCCGGCCACGCTGCGCGAGCAGCTCTCGCCGCAGCGCCTGGCGCGCTTCTTCACCGCACAGGAGGGCGGCTACCGCATTGGCAAAAGCATCCGCGACAGCGTGCTGTTCGCGCAGCACGATGTGCTGCTGGACCCACCGTTCACCAAGCTCGACCTGCTGTGCTGCCGCAATCTGATGATCTACTTCGACGCGGCGCTGCAGCGACGCCTGCTGCCGCTGTTCCACTACAGCCTGCGGCCGGGCGGCGTGCTGCTGCTGGGCAGCTCCGAAACCGTCGGTCGCTTCACCCATCTGTTCGGTGCGATCGAATCGAAGCTGCGGCTGTATCTGCGCCAGGACCATGCCGCCGCCGGCAGCGACTTCTTGATGACCTCCTTCCCCCCACTTTCCAAGCTCAAGCAGGAGTCCACCGTGAGCATAGCCAATTCGCCCGCCGCCATTCCGGACGGCACCGAGAGCCTGCAGGTGGCGGCCGACCATTTGCTGCTGCAGGTGCATGCGCCGCCGGCCGTGGTGGTGAACCCGGCCGGCGACATCGTCTACATCAGCGGCCGCACCGGCAAGTATCTGGAACCCGCCGCCGGCAAGGCCAACTGGAACTTTCATGCGATGGTGCGCGAGGGCCTGCGCGCGCCGGTCGGTGAGGCCCTGCGCCAGGTGGCGCTGCAGGACGAGCCGGTGCTGCTGCGCGGCCTGCAGCTGCCGGCCTCGCCAGGCGTTCAGACGGTCGATGTGACCGTGCAGGCGGTGCGCGAGCCCGGGGTGCTGCAGGGCATGGTGATGATTGTGTTCCGCGATGTCGCCGCGCCGCCGGCCGGGCGCGGCCGGCGCAAGACGCCGGCCGCCCTGGATGCCTCGCATGCGGCCGAGCTGCAGCAATGCCGCGACGAGATCCAGGCGCTGCGCGAGGAGGCGCGGGCGTCGAAGGAGGAGCTGCAGTCGGCCAACGAGGAACTGCAGTCCACCAACGAAGAACTGCAGTCGGCCAACGAGGAGCTGACCACCTCGAAGGAGGAGATGCAGTCGATGAACGAGGAGCTGCAGACCGTCAATGCCGAGATGCAGACCAAGCTCGACGATCTGGCGCTGGCGCAGAGCGATATGAAGAACCTGCTCAACAGCACCGACATCGCGATGCTGTTCCTGGACCAGGGGCTGAACGTGCGGCGCTTCACCGAACGGGCGTCCAAGCTGATCAATCTGCGCGACAGCGATATCGGCCGGCCGCTCAGCGATCTGACCACCAGCCTGCAGTACCCCGACCTTCACGAGGACGCGCATGAGACGCTGCGCACCCTGGTGTTTTCCGAGAAGCAGATCCTGAGCAGCGCCCAGCGCTGGTTCTCGGTGCGCATCATGCCCTACCGGCGCCTCGACAACGTCATCGACGGCGCGGTGATCACCTTTGTCGACATCACCGCGACCAAGGAGCTGGAGGCGCGGCTGCGGCTGGCCTCGAAGGGCTGAGGTCCGGGCCCTAGATATTCGCCATCGCGAGGAAGTCCAGCAAGCTGGAGCCGCCCAGCGTCGCGAAGGGCAGCAGCACGGCCTTCAGCAGCGGCTGCTGCGAGAACGGCGCGAAGGCGCCTTCATCGAGCGTCTTGATGCGCTCGCGCAGCAGCTCCAGCTGGCGCGGCGCCGGCAGCGCCTGGGCATCGGGCCCATGGGCCTGCAGCAGCCAGTCGCCGACGGCCGTCAGGGCCTGGCGCCGCGCCTTCTCGGCCGCGCGGCGCAGGCAGATCGCGCTGAGCAGCACGACGCCGATATCGAACAAGGCCATCGCGAGGGCCATCGTCGGCATCTGCCAGTTGTCGAAGAACTGGCTGCGCGACAGCAGCAGCAGCGACAGCACGATGAAGGGGTAGTAGATCAGCCCGGTCACGCAGCGCGTGCGCTGGGCGATGAACTGCAGATTGATCCAATGATCGACCACCTCGGGCTTGGCGATGCCCATCTGGCGGCCGAAGAACTGGATGGCGCGGTCCGGCCAGTTGGCGCGGCCCGGCCGCAGCTCGCGCACGAAACGCAGGCAGATCAGCGTGGCATCGGCGACATAGAAGACCAGGAAGTTCATCAGCACGATGGCGGCAATCGCCAGCAGCAGATGGACCGAGCTGGAGACCGGCCCGCGCTGCGGCGCGCCCGAGGGCTCGGCCAGGCCGGTGTGCAGCGCGAGGCCGACGGCCAGCACCAGCACCGTGCAGGCCAGGCTGCGCAGAAAGCGCGAGCCGGTCCGGTTCTGCACGATGAAGTGACGCCACAGCGCCAGCTTGCCGGCCGTCATCCGTTCGGCCCGGACGCTGGCCGGCCGAGTGTGCGCATCGTTGGGGCCGTGCAGCGTGAAGACATGGGCCAGCCGGCACCAGAAGCCCAGCTGCGCATCCTCGCGCGCCTGCTCGGCAACCAGCCGGCGCCGGGTCTGGCCCAGATGCAGGTTCAGGCTGAGCCGGTCCAGATTGCGTGTCAGCGCGGTCCAGCCCCTGAACACCAGGTACAGGCACAGCAGCAGGGTCAACAGATGGATGGCCTCGGTGGGCCACAGGCTGATGCCCTCGCTGAAGCTGATGGGCTTGCCGTCCCGGGTCAGCCAATCGGCGAAGCCCGGCCATTGATGCGCCAGCACGACCGGCAGCACCAGTTGCAGCAGCATCAGCAGCAGGGCCAGCACGGCCTGACGCAGCCAGGCCGGCCAAGGGCCGCCACGATGGGTGGCGAAGCGCCGCAGCCTGCGCTGCAGGGCACGGTTCAGCGCCAGCGGCGGCAGCCAGACCAGCAGCACCAGCACGCCGGCCAGCAGCGAGAGCACCAGCGGCGAGATATGGGGGTAGCGCGGCGAGCCCGGCGGGTGGATGTCGGCGCAGGCGGCGAGCTGGCTGCCGCGGCAGGCGCGGCGTTCGTCGTTGCCGGCCTGCGCCAGCGCGCTGAAGTCGAAGGCCATGCTGCGCCCGATCTCGAAGATGCGGGGCTGGCCCAGCCAGCGCGCCAGCTGCTGCGGGCCGACGCGGCCGGCGCCCGTCTGGTCGTCGAGCGCCAGCCGGGTCGAGAAAAAGGCCGAGGTCTGGTAGTTGTCGCGAAACGGCGGTGTGCCGGCCTGCAGCCCGTCCGTCAGGCGCAGGCCGAAGTTGGACGCCACAATCAGATTGCGCGTCCAGGGCTGCTCGCGCGGATGCAGAAAGCGCGCGTCCAGATCGGTGGTGAAGAACAGCGCGTGCGGGAAGTCCGCGCGCAGCGCCTGCAGCACCAGCAGCTTGTCGTGCACATCGTTGCCCAGCACGCCGATGGCGCGCAGACCGGCGCCGTCGACGCTGCCGGCGCGCAGCTCGCGGTCGCGTTCGCGCAGCCGCGCCGCCAGCCGGCGCAGATAGTCGTACTGGCTCTGGCCCTCGGCGCGCTCGATGAAGCTGCCGTCGCTGCGGCGCTCGGCATCCTTGGCCGCGCCGCCGTCCTTCGCGCCGCCGCTCGCCGACGGCGCGCTGCCATGTTCGGGCATCTGGCCGTCGAGGCCGCGGACATAGTGGAAGCGGTTGACGCAGAAACCCTTGTCGTCGTCCTCGGCGATGCGGAACTCGCGCCGCAGGCTGCGGCCGTACAAGGTGTCCCATTCGGCGACGATGGCGATCTGGTGCGGCGAGTCGGCGCGCTGGGTCCCGACACGGCACATCTCGCGGTAGCGCTCCTGCCGGGCCTCGCCATTGCCGCCCGGCTCGGGGCTGGCGCGCACCTTCAGCCCGCGCAGCCCCAGCTCGTTCACCAGGCTGGCGGCCAGCGACTTGTCGTCACCGATGGTGCGCAGCAGCGTGATGCCCTTGCGCTGGAAATAGTCGCTCAGGCTCTCGTTGCGCGCGTGCCAGGTGTCCTCCAGCAGCTTGGCGTCCGAGACCGTTGCGGCCAGCGAGTAAAAGCGCAGGTCCCAGCCCTTGAAGTGGTCGAGGTCGAAGTCCTGACGCTCGCTGTCCCTGATCATCGCGTGCAGGCCGTCCGAGCCCATCGGTCCGAGCGCGCGCCACAGCAGCCGTGAGGGCTGCGATGACTCGGGCTCGAGCTGCCGGAGCAACTCGCGCCATTTGTCGAAGGGCCGGTCGTAAAACGGGCCGTTGTCCAGCCACAGCACCAGCACCGGGTGGGCCACGGGCTGACGGCCCGGCAGTGGCTTGAACCATTCGTAGGGCACGGCCTCGGGCAGCGTGCGGGGCGGCTGGTTTTGCGGCAGGAAGTAGCCCAGATGCTCGGTGTCGGCCGGCGCGTAGTCGGCCGCGTTGAGCGCCGCCAGCACCGCATAGCGCATGCGCCGCCGGCTCTCGACCGACTCGGCATAGGGGCCACCCGAGACCATCGCCGCCAGCACGATGATGCGGCCGGCCGGGTCGCTCGCCGGCAGGCGGGCGGCGATCTCTTGCTGGAAGGCGGCCAGGCCTTGCTGCTGGCGCTCCAGCGCCTGCTGCTCGGCCCGACCGAGCTTGCGCACACGCTCTTCGCGGGCGCGCATCACCGCACCCAGCGGGTCCTGCCACAGCCGTGCGTCGACATCCTGGGCCGCGAAGCGCTGCTCGATGCGCGGCTCGTTGGCGGCCGGCCGCGTGCTCTGCAGCAGCGGCTCGCGCAGCACGAAGGCGCCGGCCGCCAGCAGCACCGCCGCCAACCAGCCGCTGCTCAACAGCCCGCTGCCACCCCATCTGGATTCCGTGCTCATTGCGACTCCCTGCCGATCCGCGCTCGGCCTGGTCGGACACTAGGTCTGGGCCCGGCGCATCGCATCCGATGAACAAGGGAGTGGCGCGGCGCGCCCGGCCCGATCGCGGCATTCCGTCCTGCAGGCTGATGACAGCCAGGCCCCTAGAAGCCGGGTCCCCCCCCCAGCTTGATCGTTGAGCGGGCTTGGCCCGCTGCCTAGTCTGCACAGCAAGCCGGCGCTCCTGCCGGCCGCTACCCTCAAGGAGGCAATCATGGCCAGATTCGGCATCGAAGCCATTCGCTACTGCAACCACGCCCGCGCCGCCGGCGTGACCACATCGAGTGACCTGACCTACACCTTCAACCGCGCCAACGGCTTCGACAGCAAGCTGCGCAGCGCCGGCCACGGCCGTGCGTTCTACTGGGCCAATACCGACTGCTGGGAGACCGACATCCGCGACAACGACCGCGGCGGCGGTGATCGCAGCTGGGTCGACGATGTCGATCTGTTCTGGATCGAGACCCATGGCAACCACACCGCCGACGGCCAGGCCCTGATGCTTTACGACACGCCGCAGACCGGCTGGTTCACCTTCTCGGGCGACTGGCAACTTGGCGAGAACTGGAATGCCGAGTGGGTGATGGCCTACTCGTGCAAGACGGTGGACCGCAACAATGTGGCCGGGCTGTGGAACATCTTCGCCGGCCTGCACATCTACTGCGGCGCCTGGGAGAACATGTATGACGCCTGGACCACCGACGAGTGCGGCGAGGACGTGGCCCACAACCTGGTGCATGGCGACACCGTCTCGCATGCCTGGCACGACGGCGTCTCCGACTGGGCCGTCGACAACCACCCGATCACCGTCTGCGTCGGCGACGCCGCCACCTGGAACAACGGCAACATCCGCTGGGACCTGAGCGCGCTCAATCGCGACCATCTGTGGGGCCATGGCAGCGTCGTGCCCGATCTGCCGCCCAGCCGCCAGGCCTGCCTGCTGTGGCGCTGGACCGAGGGCTGAGCCCCAAAAGGCTGACGCGTTCAACAACCCTTTCACCGGACATCAACATCATGGACATCAATCAACTGATGGAATCGCTGGCTTCGTCCTTCAAGCAGGAGCTGCCCGCCGAGCTGGCCATCCTGGAGCTGCGCCGCAGCTCGGTCGACGATCAGCAGCGCCGCCTGCGCAAGCTGCTCAAGGGCAGCAGCGAGGCCTGCGACCAGAACTTCGAGCGCGGCCAGTGGGAGACTTTCGACGACCACACGCTGGTGCGCCTGCCCGAGGGCGCCCGGGCCGTGCTCTACCACGCCAGCGGTGCGGTCAAGCTCAGCAGCGGGCTGGCGCCGATGGAGGCGCTGTTCAAGGAGGCACAGCCCAAGCAGCAGCTCGCCGATCACACGGCCAAGCTGCTGCAATCGCTGGGCCTGCATGACGCGCTGGGGCGTGGCGAGACGCTGAGCTTCGAGCGGCTGTGGCAGATAAAGGCGGCCGCCACCGATCGCAGCGGTCATCAGAGCGAGCCGGTGCTGTGCCGAGCGATAGGCGCGTTCCGGCATCACATCGAGGGCATCCCGGTGCTGGGCCCGGCTTCGGCGGCGCTGCAGATCGCCGGCAACGGCGAGTTCGACATGCTCTCGACCCTGCTGCGCAGCCCCGGCGGCGAAGCGCTGGACCGCGCCAAGCCGCTGCACCCGGAGCGCGCGGTGCGCCAGCTGCTGAGCCAGCTGCAGGCGAAGTTCGAGCTGCAGCGCGGCAAGCAGGACAGCCCGATCGACTTCGAGTGCCGCGAGGGCCTGCGCTTCGGCTATCTGAGCCTGTCCAAGCGCAAGGCGCAGCGTCTGCTGGCACCGGTCTATATGGCCACCATCGACGTCACCCACGACAAGCTGCGCCAGGGCCTGATCCTGGTGACCGCCGCGACCGAGAAAGAGTATCTGCCGCTGAACCCGCCGGGCCAGGAAAACCCGCCGACGCTGAGCAGCAAGACCGCCGGCAAGCGCTGCTGCTGAAGCCGGGCCGAGGCCGGGCGATCCGTCAGCGTCCTCTGGCGAAAGCCTCGGGGTGCTGACGCTCGTACCAGTTCTTCACCTCGGCATGGTCCAGCGAGAGAAAGCGTGGCAGCTCCGGCACCGCCAGCAGCAGCGCGCCGCTGAGCAGAAAGCCCGCCGCCAGCAGCAGATAGACCTGAGCCACCGGCCAATGCAGCAGCAGCGCGCCGGCCAGCGCCGGAGCAGCGGCGGCGGCCAGCTGCGCGAGCGCCATCTGCCCGGCCGTCATGCGGGCGCGGAAGTCCTCCGGCATCGCCAGCAGGCGGTGGGTCTGGCCAACCAGCTGGGTGACCGACATGCTCAGTCCGATCAGCGCGAACAGCAGCAGCAGGCCGGGCGCCCAGTCGCACAGGCCGATCGCGCCGGCGGCGCCGCCGCATGCGCCGACGGCCGCAAAGATCGCCCGCAGCCGGCCCAGGCGGGCGATCAGTGCGTCGGCCACGCCGGCCACCCCCACCATCAGGCCCAGCGACAGGGCGGCGGCGCAGGCACCGAACCACAGCGCCGACAGCCCCAGCGACTGCAGGCGCAGCGGCAGCAGCAGGCCGGTGGCCGGCAGCAGGAACACCATCATCAAGGCCCCGACCAGGGTCCACCAGCGATCCAGCGGCACTCCCCATTTGGCGCGCAGGCCGGCCGCCAGATCGGCGAACCAGCCAGCGCCGGCCGTGCGTTCGGCCGGGAAGGGCGGCGCGGCGATGCGCCAGGCGGCGACGGCGGCGACGCCGAACATCAGCAGGTTCAGCAGCATCGCCGTCGCAATGCCGCCCAGGGCCAGCGCAGCGCCGCCCAGCCCCGGCCCGAGCAGGCCGCCGAGGGCCTGGGCGCCGCGGCGCAGCCGTATCGCCTCGGGCAGCTGTGCCGTCGCGACCAGCTCCGGCAGGATGCTGGCCTGGGCCGGCAGCAGCAGGGCCTCGGCCAGCAAAGCCAGGCCGCCGCAGGTGCACAACAGCGGCAGGCTGTAGACGCCGCTGCCGGCCAGCAGGGCCAGCGCCAGCGCGTCCAGCAGCAGGCCCAGCTTGCCCAGCCGTATCAGCCGCCGCTTGTCGCAGCGATCACCCAGCGGCGACAGCAAAGGCATGGCCAGCAGCGAACACAGCGCCATCAGGACGCCATAGCGGCTCAGGTCCAGGGCGCCGCCGTCCCGCGCGATCCACCAGGCGATGCTGAGCTGGCCCACCGCAGCGGCCAGCAGGCTCAGCATCTCGCTGAACATCAGCAGGCGCAGGGCCGGTGCACAGGCATGGATACGGGCGCGCAGTTGCCGCATGGGGTCGTCCTCTTGGATGGCTGGGATGGCGGGCAGTCTAGGAAGCCGGGGCCGGCTCGGTAAGACTCAGGCGCGGGCTGTCGGCATCGATGCAGGGCCGAGCTGTATCGATGCGGCCGTATGGTCTGTGTATCGATGCAGCGTCGGCAATTGACGCTATCGTGGCGACCCCGCGACTTGCCTGCTTTGCGTGAAGCCCAGCCCCTACCGCTACCGTGCCCTGGCCGCCCTGCTGACCGAGCAGTTGCGTGCCGGCCTGCACCCGCCCGGCAGCCAGCTACCCTCGGTGCGCCAGCTCTGCGCCGAGCATCGCGCCAGCCTGGCCACCGTCACGCATGCGCTGCATCACTTGGAGGATGCCGGCCTGATCGAGGCCAGGCCGCGGCGCGGCTTCTTTGCCTGTGCCCCGTCATCGCCGACTGCGGCACCGGACCCCGCGCCAGCGGCGGCCATCGCGCTGGCCGGCCGGCGCAAGCGCCTGATCGAGCTGGCCGCGACGCGGGCGGACTGCTTGTCGCTGAGCCATCTGGCTCTGCCGGCCGCCTTGCTGCCGCTGCCGGCGCTGCAGCGTCTGCTGATGCAGCAGCTGCGCAGCGACGCGGCCGTGCTGGGCACCGGCATGGTCTATGGCTCTGCGGCCTTGCGCGAGCAGCTGGCGCTGCGCTCGCGGCGCCTGGACTGCCGCTTCGATGCCGAGGACATCATCGTCACACAAGGCGAATCCGAGTCGCTGGCGCTGTGCCTGCGGCTGCTGGCCAAGCCCGGTGAGCTGATCGCGGTGGCCAGCCCCGCACCGTTCCACGCGCTGGAGCTGATTGCCAGCCTGGGACTGCGCGTGCTGGAGATTCCGGCCTCGGCCGAGGCCGGTTTGTCGGTGTCTGCGCTGGCGCTGGCCGCGCAGCAGCACCAGCTGGCCGCCTGCCTGCTCGAGCCCAACTTCTACCGTGTCACCGGCAGCCGGATGAGCGACGCCGCCAAGCAGGCGCTGGCAGCCCTGCTGGCCGAGCACAGCCTGCCGCTGATCGAATGCGACATGATGGGCGAGCTCTATCACGGCGCCCAGCGGCCGAGGCCGCTGAAGGCTTTCGATGGCGACGACCGCGTGCTGTACTGCGGCAGCCTGGCCTGCATCACCGGCCCGGGTTTCAGCCTCGGCTATATGGTCAGCGGACGCTACCGTCTGCAGCTGCGCGCCGAGCGCACCGTGCATGGCGAGCTCTTGCCCGCATTGACCGATCAGGTGCTGACGGCCTTCATGGCCGGCGGCGGCATGGACCGCCATCTGCGCCGGCTGCGCCAGCGTCTGGCCGCGCAGCTGCAGGCCTGGCGCGAGGCCGTGCTGGCCCACTTCCCGCCGGGCACGCGGGTCAGCAGCGCGGATGGCGGCTATGTGCTGTGGTTGGCGCTGCCCGGCGGCCTGGACGCTTGCGCGCTGCTCGAAGAGACCCGGCGCCGGGGCTACAGCTTTGTGCCCGGCGCGGTCTTCAGCATGGGCACGCAGTTCGACCATTGCCTGCGGCTGACGGCCGGCCACCCGCTCGATGCGACGCGGCTGCAGGGCATCCGCTGCCTGGGCGAGTCGGCCGCCCGCTTGCTGGCGGCCGGCAGTTCCCGGCGTCGCGTCTCAGAGCCAGCCTAGCAGCAGCTCCGGCGGCCGGGCGATCAGCGCACGCCGGCCGTGCACAACGATGGGGCGTTGCAGCAGGATGGGGTGGGCGGCCATCGCGGCCAGCAGCGCCGGCTCGTCCAGCGACGGATCGGCCAGGCCCAGGCGCTGGTACTCGTCCTCACCGCTGCGCAGCAGCTCGCGCGCCGGCAGGCCCAGCAGGGCCAGCAGGCCCTGCAATTCAGCCACATCGGGCGGTGTCTTCAGGTATTCGATCACCGTCGGCTTCAGGCCCTGGGCCTGCAGCAGGGCCAGGGCTTCGCGGGACTTGGAGCAGCGGGGGTTGTGATAAATCGTGGTCAGCATGGCGCTAGGGTAAGCCATGAGGCCGGCGCCGGCTGCGCTCGCTACCCTCAGCGGCTCGTTGGAGCGCGAGGCGGAGGCCCGATGACCACCAAACAACAAGACGATGCCTACCTGGCACTGCACGGCGCGTTCCGCTGGCAGGTGCCCGAGTATTTCAATATCGCCGAGGCCTGCTGCGGCCGCTGGGCCCGCGAGACGCCCGAGGCCACGGCCGTGCTGTTCGACAGCGACAGCGGCTGCCGCGCGCACTACAGCTACGGCCAGCTGCAGCGCGCCGCGAACCGGCTCAGCAATGCGCTGCGCCGCCTGGGCGTGCGGCGCGGCGACCGGGTCGCGGTGGTGCTGCCGCAGCGCTTCGAGACCGCGGTGGCCCAGATCGCGATCAGCCAGCTCGGCGCGGTGGCGATGCCCTTGTCCATGCTGTTCGGCCCCGAGGCGCTGGAGTACCGGCTGCAGGACAGCGCTGCGGTGTTGGCCCTGGTCGAATGCGCGGCGCTGGAGGCGGTGCGCGGCGTGCGCGCGCGCTGCCCGGCGCTGCGCCATCTGATCGTCGTCGGCGAATGCCAGGCCGACTGTGACGAGATCGGCTGGATGGCCGCGCTGCAGGCCGAGGATGCCCGCTTCACGGCCGAGCGGACCAAGGCCGACGAGGCCGCGGTGCTGATCTACACCAGCGGCACGACCGGCCCGCCCAAGGGCGCGCTGATCCCGAACCGCGCGCTGATCGGCAATCTGAGCGGCTTTGTCGCCAGCCAGAACTGGTTCGGTTTCGACCCGGCCGCGCCGGACAAGGGCACGCAGGCGGTGTTCTGGAGCCCGGCCGACTGGGCCTGGACCGGCGGGCTGATGGATGCGCTCTTGCCGACGCTGTACTTCGGCCGGCCCATCGTCGCCTACCAGGGCCGCTTCGCGCCGGACAAGGCTTTCGAGCTGATGGCCGCCCATGGCGTGACCCACACCTTTTTGTTCCCCACCGCGCTGAAGGCGATGATGAAGGCGCTGCCGCGGCCGCGCGAGCGCTATGCGCTCAAGCTCGAGGCCATCATGAGCGCCGGCGAGGCGGTCGGCGATGCGGTGTTCGCCTACTGCCGCGAGCAGCTGGGCGTGACGGTCAACGAGATGTTCGGCCAGACCGAGATCAACTATGTGGTCGGCAACTGCAGCCGCTTCTGGCCGGCCCGGCCCGGCAGCATGGGCCGGGCCTATCCGGGCCACCGGGTCGCGGTGATCGACGCCGAGGGCAAGACCTGTCCCCCGGGCGTGGCCGGCGATGTGGCGGTGCATCGGCGCGATGTGCATGGCCATCCCGATCCGGTGTTCTTCCTGGGTTACTGGGGCCGCGCGGACGCGACCCGGGCCAAGTTCACCGGCGACCCCGAGGACAGCTGGTGCCGCACCGGCGATATGGCGCTGCAGGACAAGGACGGCTACCTCTGGTATCAGGGCCGCAGCGACGATGTCTTCAAGTCGGCCGGCTACCGCATCGGCCCCAGCGAGATCGAGAACTGCCTGGTCAAGCATGCGGCGGTCGCGAACGCCGCCGTGGTGCCCAAGCCCGATGCCGAGCGCGGCGCCCTGGTCAAGGCCTATGTGGTGCTGGCGCCGGGGCGGCACGGCTCGGCGGCACTGATCGCCGAGCTGCAAGCCCATGTCAAGGGCCGGCTGGCGCCCTACGAATACCCGAAGGAGATCGAGTTCATCGAGGCCTTGCCGATGACCACCACCGGCAAGCTGCAGCGCGGTGTGCTGCGGCGGCAGGAGGAGGAGCGGGCGCGGGCAGCCGGCGTTACTGCGCCCGCGAGCTCGTCAGCCGCACGCTGAGCCGCGCATCGGCCGGCGCCAGCAGGCGGGCCGCGTCGGGCCAGGGCTCGGCGCCGGTCAGCGTGGTGCAAGGCGGGCTGGGCTTGTCCTTTGGCGCGTCGGGGTCGCGGTCCTTGGGCTCGGCCGCCAGCGGCAGGCCCAGCAGCTGGCCCTGCTCGTCGCGCCATTCCAGCTCCCATTTGGGTTCGGCGCTGCAGACCCGCACGCCCTGGATCTGCGGGAACAGCCAGCGCGCATACCAGGGCAGCAGCTCGCTGCGCAGGGTGCGGGCGATGCCCATGATGCGGCGCACCGTGGCCATGCTCAGCTGGTCCGGCGGCGTGGTCAGGCGGATGCGGCCCTGCATCTCGGCGGCGCCGCGCGGGATATTGCTGGCCAGCTCGGCCCCCTTGGCCTGTTCCGGCGGCAGCAAGGGCAGCTCGAAGCGGCCCTCGGCGTCGACCTTGATCGGCAGATAGCCCTCCTCATGGGCCACCGCCAGCTTGGGCGCGGGCTGGGCCGCGAAGGTCTTGGGCCCCAGCTTGAAGTCCATCACGATCAGGCCCTGGCCGTATTTCTTCAGCCCCTGCAGCATGGTGTTCATGCGCTCGTAAGGCATCGCGGCGGGGTCGCGCACCAGACCGACCTGGACGGTGTCGAGCTGGGCGGGTGGCGGCGTCTGCGCCAGTGCGGCGGGCAGGGCGATGAAGTACAGCAGCCAGATCGGCTTGGTCATGGGGGACTCCCTGGTTGATCGGATGGTTGTTGGCTCAGCGTCTGCACTTGCCACGCGCCTCGGCCAGCAGCCAGAAGGGCGCGCTCAGCAAGCCCATGCCGGCGCCGGCGAACTCGCCCTTCAGGCAGTCGCCGTCGGCACTTTTCGCGATGCCCTGGCCCAGGCGCTGCTGGGTGGTCTCGGGCAGGGATTTCGCCTGCGCCGCCTCCGGTGCGCTCAGCGCGGCCTGGCGCACCGCGCGGCGGGTGGCCTCGCTGTCGAGCAGCGAGGGCAGGGGGGCGGAGGCCGGCGGCGCGGCGGAGGGGCTGGCGGCGAGCGCGGGCGTTGGGGTGTCGACGACAGGCGGCTGCGTGCTGATCGCGTCGGGTGCCGGCCGCGCTGCGGCGCGTGGCTGCGGGATGACGACCGTTCTGCGCGTGGCCGCTGCCGGCTGCGGGCGTGCTGCCGGTCTGGGCAGGGGCTGCAGGCGCAGGCTGATCAGCTGCCGCGCGGGCTTGGGTGCGGGCGAGCGGCCCTGGGTCAGCAGCAGCCACAGCAGGCCGTGGATCAGCAGCACCAACAGCAGCAACGCCGGCCGGGCCTGGCGCCTGATCATGCGTCCGGCCCCTCGCCGGGCGCTTCCGGCCCGGCCTCGTAGCCCAGCAGATCGCCGGGCTGGCAGTCCAGCACCGCGCAGATGCGCGCCAGCGTCTCGAAGCGCACGCCGCGCACCTTGCCGGATTTCAGCAGCGAGAGATTGGCCTCGGTGATGCCGATGCGCTCGGCCAGCTCGCGCGAGCGCATCTTGCGCCGCGCCAGCATCAGGTCCAGGGTAACGAGGATGGGCATGCCGGGCGCCGCTCTCAGATGAACTCGGCGTTCTCGTCCGCCACCCGCACCGCCTCGCGCATCACCGCAGCAATGGCCAGCAGCATCAGGCCGAACAGCAGGCACAGATAGTGTTCGGACGACAGCGTCAGCGCCAGCTGGCGCTCGCCGGGCGGATTGCCCAGGGTCAGGGCCAGCAGGGCCAGGGTCTGGCCCAGCGGCATCGCCAGCGCCAGGCCGACCAGTGCCAGGCCCAGGCGGTGCAGATGACGCACCGGCGCCAGCGCCAGCAGCTCACCGCGCGCATAGCAGCCGAACAGGCACCAGACCTGCCACATCGCCCAGGCGCCCACCAGGGCCGGCAGGGCCGAGGCGGCGAGCCCGGCCAGGCGGGCGCCGGCATCGAGCTGCAGATTGGCGGCGCCGGAGCCCCATTCCTGGTGTGCCACCCGGGCTACCCACTCCGGCTGGCTCCAGAACAGCAAGGGCAGCAGCAGCTGGGCCGCACCGCCTACCAGGGCCAGCAGGCGCACCAGCCGTATCAGGCCCTGGATGCGGCGCTGGCCGCCGAAATGGCTGGTGTGGGTGCTCATGGTGACCGTGTGTTGACAAGAAATTTACTGTAAAACAATAAAAAATAGATGTAAAGCAAAAAGTATCCGGGCGCATAGCGAGCACCGATGGGCTGCCGCGACTTGCGGCACACTGCCGCCTGATCAGGCCTGCACGGAGCAGGCAGGCGTAAGGAGTAACAAGAATGGAATTCACCACATTGGGCCGCTCGGACTTGCGAGTCAGCCGGATCTGCCTGGGCACGATGACCTTCGGCGAGCAGGTCGACGAGGCGGCCAGCCATGCCTTGCTGGACAGCGCCGTGGCCCAGGGCATCAACTTCATCGACATGGCCGAGATGTACCCGGTGCCGGCCCGCGCCGAGACCTTTGCCGACACCGAGCGCATCATCGGCCGCTGGCTCGGCAGCCGGCCGGGCCTGCGCGAAAAGCTGGTGATCGCGACCAAGGTCAGCGGCCCCTCGCGCGGCTATGGCTGGATACGCCAGGGCTCGCCCGATCTGACGGCCGCCGACATCATCAGCGCCTGCGAGGCCAGCCTGCAGCGCCTGCAGACCGACCATATCGACCTCTACCAGATCCACTGGCCGGCCCGCCATGTGCCGATGTTCGGCGGCCAGTTCTTCGAGCCGGCCAAGGACCAGCCGGTCACGCCCATCCTGGCCCAGCTCGAAGCGCTGGGCCAGCTGGTCAAGGCCGGCAAGGTGCGGCATATCGGGCTGTCCAACGAGACGCCGTATGGGGTGGCCGAGTTCGTCCATCTGGCCGAGCAGCAGGGCCTGCCGCGCGTGGTCTCGGTGCAGAACGCCTACAGCCTGGTCAACCGCGTGCCCGAGAACGGGCTGGACGAGGCGCTGTACCGCCACCAGGTCTCGCTGCTGGCCTACTCGCCGCTGGGCTTCGGCACGCTGACCGGCAAGTACGACGCCAGCGGCCTGGCCGACCCGGCGGCTGGCCGGCTGGCCCTGTTCGAGAGCATGAAGAAGCAGCGCTGGGCCCGGCCCGAGACGCTGGCCGCGGCGCGGCGCTACAACGCGCTGGCCCGCGACCATGGGCTGACGCCGACCCGCATGGCGCTGGCCTGGTGCTATGGCCGCTGGCAGACCGCCAGCACCATCATCGGCGTCACCAGCCAGGCTCAGCTCGACGAGGACATCGCCGCCTGGGGCACGGTGCTGGCACCCGAGCTGCTGGCCGAGATCGACAAGGTCCGCTGGGAGATCCGCGACCCGGCGCAGTGAAACTCAAGGGCTAGAATCCGCCCCGCGATGCGCGCCCACACCTCCTTCCACCGCTGCACGGCCTTGCTGGCCGTGCTGGCGCTGCTGTGGGCGGCCCTGGTGCCGGGTCTTGCCCATGCGCTGCAGACCCGCTCGGACAGCGTCTGGGTCGAGGTCTGCACGGTGCAGGGCCCCGGCTTTGTGCGCCTGGACACGGCGGCCCTGGCCGAGGATCCGCTGGCGCCGCTGGAGCTGGGCAAGAAGAGCAGCCCCTGGGGCGAGCACTGCCCGCTGTGCACACTGCCCATCGATCAGGCGGCCCCGCCGCCGACCCTGCCCGCCGGCGCCTCGCCGACCCTGGGCTTCGAGCGCCCGCTCGCTTTCTGGCGCGCCCCGCGCCTGCTCGCCGTCTGGGCCACGGCCCAGGCGCGTGCGCCCCCGCTGACGACCTGACAGTTCCTCCCTCCGATTTCGCCGGCCCTGCCTTCTTGCTTGCAGTGGCCGGCCTCACTGTCATGTCCGTCAATGAAAAAACTTCTGATCAGCGCGCTGGCCGTGCTGGCCTGCACCCATGCCCACGCCCATCAACATGAACAACTGCAGTCGGTCCTGGTCACCGGCAGCGCCCAGCGCAGCGCTCTCGACGAGGCCGCCGGCAGCAGCTCCCGGTTGGGCCTGAGCCTGCGCGAGACCCCGGCCAGTGTGACCGTGGTCAGCCGCGACGAGATCGAGCGGCGTGCCTATGCCAACACCCAGGAGGTGCTCAAGAGCGTGCCCGGCGTGGTCTTCGCCGACCCGCCGGGCTCGGCCGGCACGGTGTTCTACCGCGGCTTCGGCTCGGGCTCGCTGTCCCAGCTCTACAACGGCATCAGCGTGCAGTACGACGCGATCGCCGCGCGGCCGCTGGACAGCTGGCTGGTCGAGCGGGTCGAGGCCATCGGCGGTGCCTCGAGCTTTCTGAACGGCTCGGGCGCGGTCGGCGGCACGATCAATGTGATCAGCAAGATCGCCGATCGCAGCGGCGACATCAGCCGCCTGCGACTGGGCCTGGGCGACCGTGGCGCCCAGGGCTCGGCCAGCCTGCAGCGCAGCCTCGGCGAGCAGGTCCTGCGAGTCGAACTCAACCGCAACGAAGGCGCGCTGTGGACCCAGGGCCGCGAGCGCAGCGCCTGGCAGGCCAGCGCCTCCTGGCTGGCGCCGCTGAGCGCCGGCCTGACGCACACGCTGGCCGTCGAGCGCCAGCACGAGAAGGTGACCCAGCCCTACTGGGGCACACCGATGCTGCGCGCCGCCGACGGCACGGTGCCCGCCGGCCAGCTGCACTTCGATGCCGCGACCTTGGGTGTGAACTACAACGTGCTCGATGGCCGCTACCAGCAGGACGTCAGCTGGGCTCGATCCATCCTCGAATGGAAGCTCAATGACCGCACGCGGCTGAGCCACACCCTCTACCTCTACGACGCGCTGCGCGACTACGAAAACGTCGAGACCTATGTCTTCAGGAACGGCAATAGCGCGGTCGAGCGCCGCGATGCGCTGCTGCAGCGCCATGACCAGCGCGTCTGGGGCAGCCGCACCGAGCTGAGCCACGGCAGCGAGATCGCCGGTCTGCGCTCCGATTTCGCGGCCGGCATCGATTGGAGCTTCAACCGCCAGACCCGCTTCCCGCTGTCGGTGCCGGGCCCCTTCGGCAACACCGATCCCTACCAGCCGGCCGCCAGCTACTTCTACAGCACGCCCGGCATCAAGCCCGGCTACAACCCCGGCGCCAGCAATCTGCTGCGCACGCTGGCGCTGTTCGTCGAGAACCGCACCGTGCTGGGCAGCGGCTATGCCCTGGTCAGCGCCTTGCGCTGGGACCGCATCGCGCTGGATGTGCGCAACCACCGCACGGTCACGGCCACCAACCCGGCCTTGTTCGCGACCGACTTCAAGCCGCTGACCGGCCGGCTGGGCCTGGTCAAGGACCTCAGCAAGGACTGGCAGGTCTATGCCCAGGCCAGCAGCGCCGCCGACCCGCCGTCCGGCGTGCTGGCCACGGCCGGCTTCAGTGCGCTGCGCCGCTTCGAGCTGACGCGCGGCCGCCAGGTCGAGATCGGCAGCAAGCTCGCCTTCGACCAGGGGCGCGGCCAGGCCACCGTGGCGCTTTACGACCTGCGCCGCAAGAACTTCTCCATCACCGACCCGAACGACAGCACGAACGCGCTGCCCGTTGGTGCGCAGAGCAGCCGCGGCCTGGAGCTCAGCGCGCATTGGCGGCCCAGCGCCCAGCTGAGCCTGAGCGGCCAGCTGAGCCACACCCGCGCGCGCTACCAGGCCTTCACCGAAGGCACGGTCTCGCGCGCCGGCCAGACCCCGGCCAATGTGCCGACCTGGGTGGCCGGCGCCGCGCTGGACTGGCAGCCGCTGCAGAGCCTGGGCCTGGGCCTGGACTGGCGCCATGTCGGCAAGCGCTATGCCAATGTCGCCAACACGGTCTGGGACGGCGCCTACAACCTGGTCGGCGCCAGCGCCACGCTGAAGATCGACCGCCAGACCACGCTGCAGGCCCGCGTCGACAACCTCGGCGATGAGCGCTATGTGGCCAGCCTCAGCAGCAACCTGCCTTATCTGGGCGCGCCGCGCAGCGTCAGCCTGGCGGTGGACTGGAAGTTCTGAGCATGAGACTCAAGCGTTGGCTCTATCTGCTGCATCGCTGGGCCGGCATCGCGCTGTGTCTGGTGATGGCGCTGTGGTTTCTGTCCGGCATGGTGATGATGTATGTGGGCTATCCCAAGCTCACCCCGGCCGAGCAGCTGCAGGGGCTGGCACCGCTGCCGGCGCAGGGCTGCTGCGTGTCGCTGGAACAGGCGCTGCAGGCCGCCGGTCTGGACAAGGCGCCGACGCAGTGGCGCCTGAGCTCGGTGGCCGGAGCGCCGCGCTATCTGTTCAGCGACGCCCGTGGCAAGACCGTCGTGGCGGTCGATGCGCGCAGCGGCGCGCGCATCACCGGCGTGGACGAGGCCCAGGCGGTGGCGGCGGCCGCGCACTTTGCCGGCGACGCTGCGGCGCGCAGCCTGGGCCCGGTGCAGGAGGATGCCTGGACCCATTCGCGCGCGCTCGACGCCCACCGGCCGCTGCATCGGGTGGCGGTCGATGACGGCCGCTGGCTCTATGTCAGCGGCGCCACCGGCGAGGTGGTGCGCGATGCCAGCCTGACGGAGCGGACCTGGGGCTGGCTGGGTGCCTGGCTGCACTGGCTCTACCTCTTTCGTGGCGGGGCACTGAATGCCTGGTGGACCGATATCGTGATCTGGCTGTCGGTGGCCGGCGGCGTGCTGGGGCTCAGCGGCCTGGTGGTCGGCATCTGGCGCTGGCGCTTCAAGGGCCGCTACAAGAGCGGCTCGCGCTCGCCCTATCGCGGCCGGATGGCGCGCTGGCACCACATCCTCGGCCTGCTCGGCGGCACGCTGGCGCTGAGCTGGGTGATCAGCGGTCTGCTGTCGATGAACCCCTGGAAGGTCTTCGAGGCGCAAGGGCTGAAGCCCGATCGTCAGGCCTATGCCGGCGGGCCGCTGCAGGCCGGCGCGGCGCCGCCGGCCGATCTGGTGCTGGCCCGGCTGGCCGAGCAGGGCTTCGAGGCGCGGCTGCTCGAGTGGCGCCGCATTGGCGGCGCGCACTACGTCTGGGCCCAGAGCGCCAGCAGCGCGCGGCTGCTCGATGCGCAGGGGGCGGTGGTGCCAGGTCTTGACGAAGCGAGTCTGGTGACGGCGGCCCGCGCCATGCTGCCCGGCGCGCCGCTGCTGCAGCGCCAGTGGCTGCGCGGCTACGACGCCCACTACTACGCCCGCGAGGCTCACACGATGACGGGCCAGCGCGAGCGCCCGCTGCCGGCGCTGCGCCTGGTGTTCGGCGATGCGCTGGCCCACCACATCGTGCTGGACCCGGCCAGCGGCGCGGTGCTGCAGGTCAGCAACAGCCACCAGCGCATCGAGCGCTGGCTATTCGCCTTTTTGCACAGCTTCGATCTGCCGCAGCTGCTGGCGCTGCGGCCGCTATGGGATGGCTGGATGCTGATCTTCAGCCTGGCCGGGCTGGGCCTGAGCCTGACGGGTGTGGTGATGGGCTGGCGCCGGCTTGCAATTCGGCGCCACGCCCCCTGATAGGCTGTTGCGTCCGATAGGAGTCTGTCCGCCATGCACCTCGTCTGCCCCGCCTGCGCCGCCACCAACCGCGTGCCCGAAGCCAAGCTCGAAGACCAGCCGGTCTGCGGGCGCTGCGGAGCCGAGCTGATGGCGGCGCGTCCGGTCGATCTGAACGACGCCAGCTTCGCCGCCTTTGTCGCCAAGACCGAGCTGCCGGTGCTGGTGGACTTCTGGGCCGACTGGTGCGGACCCTGCAAGATGATGGCCCCGCATTTCGCGCAGGCCGCCGCCCAGCAGCCGCTGATCCGCTTTGCCAAGCTCGATACCGAGGCCAACCGGCAGACCGCAGAGGCCTACAACATCCGCAGCATCCCGACCTTGATGCTGTTCCAGGGCGGCCGCGAGATCGCCCGCCAGGCCGGCGCGCTGAGCGCGTCCGATCTGCAGCGCTGGCTGCAGGCGCAGCTGCGCTAGCTGGCCGGCGACATCCGCCTGCAGCAGGGCCGAGCGGGACAGGTGGGCCGCAGGCGCAATCCGGTACAAGCCCGGTGGGCCGGGCCTGGGTCAGAATTCGCCCATGAGCAAGAAGTCCTCCCCCCATGTCAGCGAGACCCCGGCCACCCAGCTGCTGCGCCAGCACAAGATCGCGTTCAGCGAGCATGTCTACGACTATGTCGAGCACGGCGGCACGGCCGAGTCGGCGCGGCAGCTGGGCGTGCCGGAGCACGAGGTCGTCAAGACCCTGGTGATGCAGGATGAGAAAGCCCAGCCGCTGATCGTGCTGATGCATGGTGACCGCCAGGTCAGCCTGAAGGAGCTGGCGCGCCAGATCCCCTGCAAAAAGGTCGAGCCCTGCAAGCCCGAGGTGGCGCAGCGCCACAGCGGCTATATGGTGGGCGGCACCTCGCCCTTCGGCACGCGCAAGGTGATGCCGGTGTTTGTCGAGGCGACGATTCTGGGCTTGTCGAAAATCTGCATCAACGGTGGGCGGCGCGGCTATCTGGTCGGCATTGACCCGCGGGTTCTGCCCGAGTTGCTGCCGCTGCGCAGCGTCCATTGCGCACTGGACGCCGATGCACAATAGCGGCCCATGCAAGATACCCTCACCACCTTTGTCTACCCCCTGCTGGCCATCCTGGCCGGCTATCTGATCGGCTCGCTGTCCTTTGCCGTCATCATCAGCCGCGTGATGGGTCTGTCAGACCCGCGCAGCTACGGTTCGGGCAACCCCGGCGCTACCAATGTGCTGCGCTCGGGCAACAAGGCCGCCGCCATCCTGACCCTGGTGTTCGATGCGCTGAAGGGCTATGTGCCGGTGCTGCTGGTGCTGCTGTTTGGGCCCGATGTCGGCCTGGGTGAGGGCACGGCGGCGCTGGTGGGGCTGGCGGCCTTTCTGGGCCATCTGTGGCCGGTGTTCTTCCGCTTCGAGGGCGGCAAGGGCGTGGCCACGGCGGCCGGCGTGCTCTTGGCTATCAACCCGCTGCTGGGTGCGGCCACCCTGGCCACCTGGCTGATCATTGCCTATTTCTCGCGCTACTCCTCGCTGGCCTCGCTGGTCGCGGCGGTGTTCGCACCCTTCTACCAGATGCTGATCTGGGGCGCCGGCCCCATCGTGCTGTGCGCCGGCCTGATGGGCCTGCTCTTGATCTGGCGCCATGCCGCCAATATCAAGAAGCTGATGAACGGCACCGAGAGCAAGATCGGCCAGAAAGCGCAGGGTTCGGCCGCAGCGCCACCGGCCGGCGCGAGCAAAAAACACCCGCACGGCGAAGGCCCCAAGCCGCGCGGTCATTCTCACCACCACCCCAAGGATAAAAAGCAATGAGCATTCAGCGATTCGACGTCGGCGCCCGCATCTCCGAGATGGCCGTGCACAACGGTGTGGCCTACCTTGCCGGCCAGGTGCCCGACGACGCCAGCCAGGACATCACCGGCCAGACCGCCCAGGTGCTGGCCGCGATCGACAAGCTGCTGGCGCGCGCCGGCAGCGACAAGAGCAAGATCCTGCGTGCCGAGGTCTTCATCAAGGACCTGGCCGACTTTGCCGGCATGAACGCCGCCTGGGACGCCTGGGTCGCCAAGGACAACGCGCCGCCGCGTGCCACCGTCGAGGCCAATCTGGCCCGGCCGGAATGGAAGGTTGAGATCGTCGTCACGGCGGCGGTCTGAATGATCGAGTGACGGGCTGATCAAGATCCGCGTGCCAGCCTGCTCTGGCCACCGCCGGGCACCCGCTGGATAGCCGGCGGCGGCCGGTCAGCCGGCTACGGAGCAAGCAAGCGGGGCCACACCCCTCTTGCTGGTTTCGATACCTGTGCACGGGCACAGAGTTCGCGACTGCGCTTCGGTGCAAGTTGGATAGCGGGCGTAAACTGGTAAGCAACCATGAATCAGCAACCTAGCCTCCTCGGTACTGGCATGTACCCGTTGGCACGAGCCGCACGGCTCGTGAGGGCGGAGTTGCGCACTGTTCGCCGCTGGTTGAAGGGTTACTCCTGGAAGCATGGCGACGGACGGAAGATCTCCGGTCCGCTTTGGACGCTTGAGTACGCAGGTGACGAAGAGTTCGGCGACGAGCAGGTTCTCGGCTTCCATGATCTTTTGGAATTGCGCACCGTGGCTCGCTTTGTCGAGCAAGGTGTGAGTCTGCAGGTCATCAGAGCGACGATTGATGTGGCACGGGAGACGCTAGGCGACTATCCCTTGCACTCGCGGCGTTTCGTCACTGACGGCAAGAAGATATTTCTAGAAGCGGTGGAGCGTGCAGGCGAGGACCCGAAGCTGCTGGATGTGCGAAAGCAGCAGTTCGCGATGGATGCGGTGATCCGCCCCAGCCTTCTGGAGGGCATTGAGTACGGTGCAGACGCAAGCGCATTGCGTTGGTTCCCGATGCCGAGAAAGCGCCTGGTGGTGCTTGATCCGCAAGTGCAGTTCGGCGAGCCCATCGTGGCTGAAAGTGGCGTGCCCACCGATACGCTTGCTGCAGCCTTCAAGGCTGAAGGCGAGAACGTTGAGCGGGTGGCGCGTCTGTACCGTGTCAAGCCGCTGGAAGTGAAAGCGGCCGTCGCTTTCGAGCAGCAACTCGCAGCATGATTCGGCGGCGTGCGATTCCTGTTTGATGCCAACCTTCCTCCGGATCTGGCACACGCCATCCGCGAGCTATGCCAGGCTGAAAGCGGCGTTGACGAGGTGATTCACCTATCAGACAAGTTCCGGCGCAGCACTCCTGACCTGGAATGGATACCGGCCCTGGGTCAGGGGTGGTACATCGTCAGCATCGACAAGTTCGCGAAGAGTCGAGGCCAAGAGCGTGAGGCGCTGCGTCGCGCTGGCCATACGGTCTACGTGCTGGACCCGCAATGGTCGAGGCACGCCTTCTGGTTGATGTCGTCTCGGCTGGTGCTCTGGTGGCCGCAGGTGCTGGAGCACGCGCGGCTCACTGCTGGCGGCGGTTTCCGCATTCCCTGGCAGCACTCATCAAGCAAGAAGTTTCAGGGGCTGTAACTCTCGCTGCGCAAGCTTGATGCCCATCAAGTTCGTCGGGGTTGTGCCCGACTAGAGTGGCCGCCTTCATCAAGAAAAAGGGAGGCCGTCGCATGCCGATCGAGCTCTACCGCCAAGGCTCGCACCTGTGCCTGATGTTCTCCAATCTCAATGTGGAGGATGGCGAGGCCGTGCAGTCCAACCAGTTTCTGTTGGTGCATGGGGCCACCGGCGCCATCCTCGACCCCGGCGGCAATCTCGCCTACAACGAGCTCTATCTGGGGCTGACCCGGCATATGCCGCCGCACAAGCTGGCGGCCATCCTGGCCTCGCATGCCGACCCCGACATCATCGCCTCGCTGGACCGCTGGATGACGGCCACGACGGCGCCGGTCTATATCTCGCGCATCTGGGAGCGTTTCGCGCCGCACTTCTGCAAGCCCGGCAAGACCGTGGGTCGCATCATCGGCCTGCCCGACGCCGGCGCCCGCCTGCGTCTGGGGCAAGGCGAGGCCGACGGCTTCGAGCTCTGGGCGCTGCCGGCGCATTTTCTGCATGCCGAGGGCAATTTCCAGTTCTACGACCCCGTCAGCCGCATCCTGTTCTCCGGCGATCTGGGCGCCTCGCTGGGCGCCGATCTGCGGCCCGGCCAGACCGTCACCCGGCTGGACGGCCATATCCGCCATATGGAGGGCTTTCACCGCCGCTATATGGTCAGCAACAAGGTGCTGCGCCTGTGGGCGGCGATGGTGCGCGAGCTCGATATCGCGATGATCGTGCCCCAGCACGGCGCGCCGCTGGCGGGCGCGGCCGTGCCCGACTTCATCGCCTGGGCCGAGGGCCTGGCCTGCGGCATCGATCTGATGAGCGCCGGCCACTACCGGCTGCCGGCGTAGCATCGCGCGATGCTGAAGAAATCAACGCGCTCCGGTCTCGTCTCGCTGCTGCTGATCGTCGGGGCGGTGTGGGGACTGTCGAAATGGGCCGGCTCGCTGCATGCCGACGAGCAGGCCGAGGACCTGCGCCGCTGGGCCGGGCCGCAGGACATCCTGATGCTGTCCTCGACCAGCTGCGTGTTCTGCAAGCGCGCCAGCGCCTGGCTCCAAGAGCACCAGGTGCCGCACCGCGAATGCTTCGTCGAGCGCGAGCCGGCCTGCCTGGCCGAGTACCAGGCGCGCGGCGCACGCGGCACGCCGACCTTTGTCGTGCGCGGGCACACCATCCTGGGCTTCGACCGCGAGCGCATCCGTGCGCTCTTGCGACCGCCGGCTTGAGACGGGGCTGGATTAAATGCGAGAATGCAAATTACTCGCATTTACATGGTTGCCATGAAATCTCTTGCCCTGCTTCTGAGCCTGGCCGCCGGCCCGGCCCTGCTGACTGCGTTGACCGCGCTGCCCGCCCAGGCCCAGCAAACCGCGGTCGCCGCCGCAGCCAGCGCCACCCCTGCCGCCGTCAACACCCATTACGCGGCCCTGGTTCACGCCAACTATGCCGACACCTTGCAGGCCGCCCAGGCCCTGCGCCAGACCATCAAGGACTTCATCGCCCAGCCCTCGCCCGAGCGGCTGCAGGCGGCGCGCCAGGCCTGGCTGGCCGCGCGCGAGTTCTATGGCCAGACCGAGGCTTTCCGTTTCTATGGCGGCCCGATCGACAACGACAAGGGCCCCGAAGGCCAGCTCAATGCCTGGCCGATGGACGAGAGCTATGTGGACCGCATCGAGGGCAAGAACGCCAGCGGTCTGATCAACAAGCGCGGCTTCAAGATCACGAAGGCCAGCCTGGCGGCGCAGAACGAGCGCGGCGGCGAGGAAAACGTCGCCACCGGCTGGCATGCGATCGAGTTCCTGCTGTGGGGGCAAGACCTGTCCCCCACCGGCCCCGGCAAGCGCAGTTTCGAGGATTTTGTCGACGGCAAGGCCCCCAATGCCGACCGCCGCCGCCAGTACCTCGCGGTCGTGACCGATCTGCTGATCGACGATCTGCAAGGCCTGCTCAAGGCCTGGGCGCCCGGCGCCAAGAACAACTACCGCGCGAAGTTCGAAAAGGGCGGTCAGGAGTCGCTGCGCAAGATGCTGGTGGGCCTGGGCTCGCTGTCTCGCGGCGAACTCGCCGGCGAGCGCCTGGAGGTGGCGCTGGCCAGCCAGGACCAGGAAGACGAGCACTCCTGTTTCTCCGACAACACCCACCGCGACGCGGTGACCAATGCGCTGGGCATAGAGAACGTCTGGCTGGGCCGTTACCAGCGGGCCGATGGCACGCTGCTGCAGGGCCCGGCGCTGCGAGATCTGGTGGCCGCCAAGGACGCGGCGCTGGCTCAGCGCCTGAGCGAGCAACTGGCCAACTCGGTGGCTGCGGCCGGCAAGATCCAGGCACCGTTCGACCAGGAGATCCTGGGCGACAAGACGGCGCCGGGGCGCTTGCGCATCCAGGCCACGATTGACAGCCTGACGGCGCAGAGCAAGCTGCTGGTCGAGGCCGCCACGGCCATCGGCATCACCAAGCTGACCCTGGTCCAGCCATGAGGGGATGGATATTGGCCGCCGGCGCGAGCCTGGCGGCCGTTGTGTATGGCGTGGGTGCTGCCACCAGCGACGACGCAGAAAAGACCGGCGGCGCCACCACGGTCTATGCCGATGGCCGCAATGCCTTCTCCTTCCCGGCCGCCAATCTGAGCGACGAGGAGCGCACCCGCTTCGCGATCGGCAACAGCTTCTTCCGCCGCAACTGGGTCGAGGCGCCGGCTTCGACCACCGCCCGCGACGGCCTGGGCCCGCATTTCATCGCCCGCAGCTGCGGCGGCTGCCATGTGCAGGACGGGCGCGGCGCGCCGCCGAGCTTCCGCAAGGGTCTGCATGACCAGCCGGTGGGCTTGCTGATGCGCTTGTCGGTGCCGGGTACCGATGCCCATGGCGGGCCGGCGCCGGAGCCGGTCTATGGCGGTCAGTTCAACAACGCGGCGGTGCAAGGCGTCCGACCCGAGGGTCAGGTCTTGCTGCGCTACGAGACCGTTGCCGGCCGCTTCAAGGACGGCAGCCGCTACAGCCTGCTGAAGCCGCACTACAGCTTTGGCCAGCTCGGCTACGGCGCGATGGCGCCGGATGTGATGGTCGGCCCGCGCATCGCGCCGCAGCTGATCGGCGTCGGCCTGCTGGAAGCGATTCCCGAGGCCGAGATCCTGCGCAATGCCGCCGAGCAGGCGGCCGCACCGGGCCTGATCAAGGGCCAGGTGAATCGGGTCTGGGACGCCTTTGCCGAGAAGCCCATGATCGGCCGCTTCGGCTGGAAGGCCAATGTGGCGACCATCGCGCACCAGAGCGCCGGTGCCTTTCTGGGCGATATGGGCATCACCTCGCCGCAGTTCCCGCAGGAAGACTGCATGCCGGCCCAGGCCGACTGCCGCGCGGCGCCCAGCGGTGCCAAGGGCGCGAGTCCCGAGATCGATGCGAAAACCCTGGCCGATGTGGTGTTCTACCAGGCCGTGCTGGCGCCACCGGCGCGCCGCAAGATCGACGATCTGCAAGTCAAGAAGGGTCAGGTCTTGTTCCAGCAGGCCCAGTGCGCGGCCTGCCACCGGCCCAGCTACACCACCACCGAGGGCCCATTCCCCAGCCTGAGCAGCAAGGCGCTGAACGGCCAGAAGATCTGGCCCTATACCGATCTGCTGCTGCACGATATGGGCGAGGGCCTGGCCGACGGCCGGCCCGACTTCCAGGCCAGCGGCCGGCAGTGGAAGACGCCGCCGCTGTGGGGTGTCGGCCTGATCAAGGACGTCAACGGCCACAGCCGGCTCTTGCACGACGGCCGCGCGCGCGGCGTGCTGGAGGCTGTGCTGTGGCATGGCGGCGAGGCCGAAGCGGCCAAGCAGCAGGTGCTGGGCATGACGCGCGCCGAGCGCGCGGCGCTGGTGAAGTTCGTGGAGTCGCTGTGATGCTGGACCGTCGTCTGTTCCTGGCGGGCCTGAGCGTCTGCGGTGTGGCCCGCGCCCAGAGCGACTGGGCCCGCGAGGCGGTGCCGGCCTACACGCCGCTGCAGATGCTGCAGGGCCTGTATCGCCACTGGTCGCTGCCGCGCGCCGAGGCCTTTGTCCAGGCGGTGGCCCAGCTGCAGCAGCGTCTGGACCGGCCTTCCTGGGCCGGCGCGATGCTGGCCTGGGAACGGCTGGCGACGCCGGCCCTGGGTCCGGTGCTGGCGCGGCGCTCGCAGCGCCAGATCGATTTCACGCCGAGCCGGCCGGCCCTGATCGCCAAGGCTATCGCGGCCGCGCCGGCCGATCTGAAGGGGCTGGAGCGTGTCGGCACGCCGGCCAAGGGCCTGCCGGCGCTGGAGCAGCTGCTGTGGCAGCCGCGCATGGAACCGTCGGCGCGGCGCTATGCGGCGCTGCTGGTCGAGGAGCTGGTGGCCGAGGCGCAGGCGCTGCGCCAGGGCTTTGCCGAACAGGCCGGCCGCGAGCCCGAGGCCTGGGACGAGGAGGCCCAGCTGGCCGGCAGCGCCGAACTCTTGAACCAATGGGTCGGCGGGCTCGAACGCCTGCGCTGGGCCCAGATGGAGAAGCCGCTGCGCTCGGGCAAGGAAGCCCTACCCCGTGCCACCAGCGGCCTGACCGCCGCCGCCTGGGCCGCGCAGTGGCAAAGCCTGCGCGGCCTGGCCCTGTTCGAAGGCCGGCAGCGCGCGCCGGCGCCGGGCGAGGGCCTGGTGCCGCTGGAGAGCTGGCTGCGCGGCCGCGGCCGCAACCAGGAGGCCGATGCGCTGCGCAGCAGCGCGCTGGCCGCCGATGCCAAGTTGCAGGGCCTGAACCCGGCCAAGCCGGCGCCGGTGCTGGCCGCCGCCAAGGCGCTGGAGGCGCTCAAGCGCCTGGTCCAGGAGCAGGTGGCGCCGGCGCTGGATCTGAGCCTGGGCTTTTCGGATGCCGATGGTGATTGACCGCCGGCAAGTCCTGACCCTGGGCGCCGGCCTGCTGGCCGGCGGGCTGGCCCGGGCGGCCGGCGGCGCCGTGCAGCTGGCCGCCGCCTGGCGCGACGAGGCCCCCAGCTACCGGGTCGGCCGGCTGGAGGCGGCCGGCGCGGCGCTGCGCATCGCGGCCAGCATCGAGGTGCCGACCCGCGCCCATGGCCTGCTGCGCGAGCGCGGCGGCGCCAGCCTGCTGGCGGTGGCGCGCCGGCCAGGCGACTGGCTGCTGCGCTTCTCGCCGCAGACCGGCCGGGCGCTGCAATGGCAGTGGATCGAGCCCGAGCGGGCTTTCACCGGCCATCTGGCACTGAGCCCCGATGGTCGCCACCTCTACAGCGGCGAGACCGATCTGGACAGCGGTGCCGGCCTGGTCGGCCTGCGCGACGCGAAGAGTCTGCAGAAGATCGCCGAGTGGCCCAGCCATGGCGTCGATGTGCATGAGCTGCTGCCGCGCGGCGACAGCCTCTGGGTCGCCAATGGCGGCATCCAGACCCGGCCCGAGAGCGGGCGTCTGAAGCTGGACCTGGCCGCGATGGACTCGTCCCTGGTGCGGCTCGATGCCGGCAGTGGCGAGCTGCGCGGGCAATGGCGGGTGGACGATGCCCGCCTGAGCCTGCGCCATCTGGCCTGGCGGCCCGATGGCCGGCTGGGCATCGCGATCCAGGCCGAGCATCAGGACAAGGCCGCCAAGGCAGCCGCGCCCATCCTCGCGGTCTTTGACGGCCACGCGCTGCGCCTGGCTGAGGAGCAACCCGCGCTGGCCGGCTACGGTGGCGACATCGCCGCCAGCGCCGAGGGCTTTGCGATCGGCTGCCCGCGCAGCGGCGGCGTGGCCCGCTTCGATGCCCAGGGAAAGTGGCAAGGCCTGACCCCCTTGCCCGAAGCCTGCGCGCTGGCCGAGGGCTCCGATGGTCTGTGGGCCGGCGGGCGGGGAAGGGTGCTGCATCTGCCGGACGGCGCGGGCAAGGCGCTGCCGACGATGGAGTTGGACAATCATTGGATACGGCTCTGAGGGGCGAGCGCGACGTGTCTTGAAGAGCCCGCTTGTTCTTTCCGACGTTGACGTCAGTGCCTTCTCAAGTGCCCAAGACCATGCGCTCGTTCGAGCTTAGCTCGCTGGCGACAATAGGCCATGAGCACACAAAACATCTACGACGATCCGCAGTTCTTTGCCGGCTACAGCCAGCTGGCCCGCTCGGTGCAAGGCCTGGACGGTGCGCCGGAATGGCCGGCGCTGCGGGCGCTGCTGCCGCCGCTGGCCGGGCGGCGCGTGCTGGACCTGGGTTGCGGCTTCGGCTGGTTCAGCCGCTGGGCGCTGGGCCAGGGCGCGGCCGAGGTGCTGGGCCTGGATGTGTCGGAGAACATGCTGGCGCGTGCGCGCGCCGAGGGGCCGGCCGGCGACGCGGCGGCGCTGCGCTACCAGCGCGCCGATCTCGAACACCTGGAGCGGCTGGCCCTGCCCAAGGCCGGCTTCGATCTGGCCTACAGCTCGCTGGTGCTGCACTACATCGAAAACCTCGATGGCCTGCTGGCAGAGCTGCAGCGCCTGCTGGCGCCGGGCGCGGCCCTGGTGTTGTCTTTGGAACATCCGATCTTCACCGCGCCACGCCGCCAGGCTTGGGCCAGCGATGCCGACGGGCAGCGCCACTGGCCGGTGGACGGCTATGCGCTGGAAGGGCCGCGCGTCAGCGACTGGCTGGCGCCGGGCGTGATCAAGCAGCACCGGCGGCTGGACAGCTATCTGAACGCGCTGCTGCGCCACGGCTTTGCGCTGAGCAGCCTGCAGGAGTGGCATCCCAGTGACGCGCAGATCGCCGCCGCGCCGGCGCTGGCCGAGGAGCGCGAGCGGCCGATGTTTCTGCTGATCGCCGCGCGGCGCGTCTGAGACCGGGGCGCGGCGAGACCGCCGGGCCTGCCGCTCATTGCCGTGCTCAGGCCGGCAGGGCCTGGCGCACCACCGCGACAAACCAGCGTATGCCCAGCGGCAGCGCCGCGTCGTTGAAGTCGTAGCCGGGGTGGTGCAGCGGCCTGGAGTCGCCGGCGTGGCCCTGGCCCAGCCACAGATAGGCGCCGGGCCGCGCGCGCAGCATGAAGGCGAAGTCCTCCGAGGTGAAGGCCGGGCGGGGCGCGAGGCTGGCCTGCAGACCCGCCTCGGCGGCGGCGGCCAGCGCCAGCTCGACCTCGGCCGCGCTGTTGATGGTGGCCGGGTAGTAGCGGGTGTAGCTCACCGCGATCTCGGTGCCGCTGCCCAGCGCGACGCCGGCGGCGCAGTCGCGCAGCGCGGCCTCGATGCGGTCCTGTGCGACGGGGTCGAAGCTGCGCACCGTGCCGGTGATCTGCACCTCGGCGGGCAGCACATTGTGCGAATGCCCGCCTTCGATGCGCGTGACCGACAACACGGCCGACTCGCCGGGGGCTATGCGGCGCGCGACGATGGTGTTGAGCTGGGTCACCAGCTGGCTGGCGGCCAGGATGGCATCGGGTGTCTGCTGGGGCTGGGCCGCATGGCCGCCGCGGCCGCGCACCGTGATGTCGAAACGGTCGGCCGCTGCCATGATGGGGCCGGGTCTGGTCTGCGCCTGGCCCAGCGGAAGATCGGGCCAGTTGTGCAGCGCATAGACCGCATCGCAGGGAAAGCGCTCGAACAGGCCCGCATCCACCATGGCCTTGGCCCCGCCCCGGCCTTCCTCGGCCGGCTGGAAGATGAAGACCACCGTGCCCTTGAAGCGCTCGCGATGCCGCAGCAGCTGGCGCGCCGCGCCCAGCAGCATGGTCGTGTGGCCGTCGTGGCCGCAGCCGTGGTGCACGCCGCTGTGAAGGCTGGCGTGCGGCAGGCCGCTGAGCTCCTGCATCGGCAGCGCGTCCATGTCCGCGCGCAGGCCGACGCTGGGACCGGAGCCGTTGCGCAGCAGGCCGACGACGCCGGTGCCGCCCAGGCCCTCATGCACCTCCAGCTTGAGCTCGCGCAGCGCGGCCGCGACGGTGGCGGCGGTGCGGTGCTCGGCGAAGGCCAGCTCGGGGTGGGCATGCAGATCGTGGCGCAGCGCGATCAGCGCCGGCAGCAGATCGGCGACCTCGTCCTGGGCGCTCATCGACTACCGGCCTTGATCGACCGCATCGGCCAGCTGGGCCAGCGTGAAGAAGTGATAGTCGGGCTCGGTGATCTGCTTGACCTCCAAGGTGCCGCCGAAGCCGGGCTGCTGGTGGCGGCGCTCGATCCAGCAGGTCTTCAGGCCCAGGCGCTTGGCGATGCCGATGTCGTGGTACTGGCTTTGTGCCACATGCAGATTGTCGGCCTGGCTGTAGCCGCGCGTGCTCAGGCGGCCGCGGGCGAAGGCGAAGAAGACCGGGTCGGGCTTCTCGCACAGCGCGTCGTCGGATGTGACGCTGTCGTCGAAGGGCATCTCCAGCGTTTGCTCGAAATGCGACAGCGCCCAGCGCTGGGCATTGGTCATCGCGACCAGCTTGTAGCGCGTGCGCAGGCGCTTGAGCGCCTGCACCGAGTCGGGAAAGGCCGGCCACTGCGGCACCGAGTCGCGCAGGCCCTGGGCCAGCGCGGCCGTGTCGGGCAGGCCCAGCTCGGCGGCGATGCTATGCCAGCAGCGCACCAGATCGTCCGGGTAAGCGATCACCTCCTTGCTGGCGCGGGCGCGGCGGTAGGCGGCGAGGAAGTCTTCGTCGCCGACGGGGCTGTCGGGCAGGGCCTCATGCAGATAGTTCAGCATGCCGCGTTCGAAATCGATCAGCGTGCCGACCACGTCGAACGTCAGAACCTTGAAGTCTTGCAAAGAGGCCATGGGGACTACCTTCAGGAGGGAATGTTGGGGAGGTGGGTGGACTGAGACGTTTGGTACTGGCCCGGCGTCATGCCGCACAGGCGCTTGAAGCGGCGCGTCAGATGGCTCTGGTCGTAGAAGCCCGACTCGCTGGCCGCGCGCGCGGCCGGCATGCCCTGGCTCAGCAGGGCCTGGGCATGCTGGATGCGCAGATGATTGACATAGCGGTAGGGCGACATGCCCACCCGCTCGCGGAACACGGTGGCAAAGCGCCAGATGCTGAGCCCGCACAGCGCGGCCAGCACCTCCAGCCGCAGCGGCTCGCCCAGATGGGCCTGGATATGCGCCAGCACCGGCTCCAGCGAGCGGCGGCGCCTGTCGGCAGGGGGTGTGCAGGGCTTTGCCATGAGCCACAGCTTAGGGGCGCTGGCGCCGATGATGTGGCCGTATAGCCGCGCCGCCGCGGTAGCGAATTGCGTATGCAGGACGCGGCGGCGCAGATCCTGCTGGCATCGCTAGAAGTACTTGACCCAGGACCTCGTCGTGCGCCGCTTGTAGGCGGCGAAAGCCCGCACCGGGGGGTATAGCAGCGGCACCATCGCCAGCCAGACCAGCCAGACGATCCAGAAGGCGTCGGCATCGACGCCGAAGCGCGTGCCCTGGTTGGGGCCGAACACGGCCAGCAGCACCCGGTAGCCGATCAGCAGCGCATAGAGGTGGACGATGTAGAAGAACATCGGCGCGCCGCCAAAGGTCGAGCACAGCCGGGTGAAGCCGTTGTCGGCCCGTTCCAGCGCGGCCAGCAGTAGCAGGCCGCCGCCCAGCGTCAGCAGCACGAAGTCCAGCGAAGGCGGGTACTTGGTGAAGTTGAGCCAGGACATCGCCGTCTCGAGCGTGCTGGCGCCGGCCACCCAGGGGGCGTTCTCGCCATAGATATTGAAGCCGCGCAGGACCAGCAGCGCCGCCAGGCAGGCCAGGCCGGTGGCGAGCAGAATCTGCTGGCGCCTGCGCGCCGCTACGCACGCCGCGAACACCGGCGCGAAGGCATAGCCCAGCAGGATCACGCCGACCCAGGGCAGGGCCGGGTAGGTCAGCCGCACCTTCAGCGCGCCCTCGGCCACCAGCCAGCCGCGATGCAGCATCAGCGTCCACAGCGGATACCAGGCGCTGTCGGACGGGACGGTGTAGCCGGCCACCGCGTTGTGGCCGCAGACGATGAGCAGGCCCAGTGCTGCCAGCAGCCCGCGCGGCAGCCCCGCCATCAAGGCCAGCACCACCATGCTGAAGCCGATCGCCCACATCACCTGCAGATACAGCGTGTGATACGTGCCGCTCCAGGCGAAGTTGATGACGGTCAGCTCCAGCGCGATCAGCAAGAGGCCGCGCTTGAGCAGAAAGCTGCGCACATCGCGCGAGGCACCGCTGGGCGGGTGGGCGTAGAGCCAGGCCGACAGCCCGGTCAGGAACACGAAGACCGGCGCGCAGAAATGCGCGGCCAGGCGCGAGAAGAAAAGCTCGGGCGGGGTGCCCGGCAGTGTCATCGGGTCGGTGACCTGCAGATGCAGATACAGGGTCTCGCGCACATGGTCCAGCAGCATGATGATGATCACCAGGCCGCGCAGCGCGTCGATCGAGGTGATGCGCGCTGTGTGGACGGTGCTGCTGTCGCGCGTTGTGCCCAGCCCGCGGGCGGGCAGAGAGGTTGTCGACATGGTCTTGGCTCCTCTTGCTCTATGGGTCGGCCGCGTCGGCCTATTTCTTCGCGGCGGCCAGCAGCTTGGGCGCCACCACCGGCAGCGCCGCCAGCCCGCCGTGCTGCACGAAGGACACGGCAGTGTTGTAGCCCTGCAGCTGGTAGGGCTCGGCGCCCTGCGGCCCGGCGCGCTCGCCGGCCGTGTCTTCCAGGTGGTAGTGGCCGATCACATACAGCCCCTGCCAGGGCAGCGGAAAGCGCACGCGGCCTTCGGCATCGCTGAGGGCCTCGCGCGTCCACCCCGCCGGCGTGGACAGCACCACCTTGGCGCCCGGCAGCGGCTCGCCCTGGAAGACGATGCGGAACTCGGTGGCGCCATCGGCCGCGACGCCGGTGGGCACGATGTCCAGCGGCAGGCTGGGCGCGCGCGCCCGCAGATCGGGCAGCCAGCGCGTGGCCGGTGTCCACCAGGTGCGCAGCGCCCGGCCGTCGCGCTGGGTGTCGAACATCGGGTAGCGCTTGTCGATCGCGGTCAGCGACTCCTCGGGTCCGACCGCCGACGCGAAGCCGCTTGTCTGTTTGCTCAGCGCCAGCGCGCTGGTGCCGGCCGGCGTCAGCCGCTGCGCATCGAGCTGGACGAAACGGTCCAGCCCTCCCGGCGAGCGCTCATGCATATTCGCTTCGAGCTCCCCGTAGCGCAGCAGCAGTTGCGCCGGGTTCTGCACATCGGGCTCGAACCACAGCTGATGCGCTTGCGCAAGGCCCGCCGACAAGGCCGCCGCCAGCCCGAACGCGCCGGCCACAAGCAGGCGGCGCGGGGAGTTTTCAAGATTGGTTTTCATGATGAAAGCTCCCGGTGGCTCAGAACTTGTACTGCGCGGTCAGCGTGAACTTGCGGCCATTGCCGGGGTAGACCCAGATCTGGCTGTAGGAGCTGGCGTAGTAGCGCTTGTCGAAGAGATTGTCGATGTCCAGCGAGAGGCGCAGCTGGCTGGCCAGCTGGTAGGACGAGATCAGCTTGACGCTGGTGTAGGCCGGCAGCTTGAAGTCGTCGGCCGCCACCAGGGGCGCGACCGCCCCCTCGCGCTCGCCGACATGGTTCAGCCCCAGGCCGAGCGTCGCGGCATTGCCCGCCAGCGCAAAGCTCTTCACCAGCATCAGGTTGGCGCTGTGGCGCGGCACATTGGCCAGTTGGCGGCCGAGCAGGAAGGCGTTGTTGTCCTCGGTCACCTGCGCATCGGTGAAGGCATAGGCGGCCGACAGCCGCAGGCCCGGCATGATCTGACCCGCGATGTCGAACTCCAGGCCCTGGCTCTCGACCTCGCCGGCCGCGACCGAGAAGTTGTTCGGATCCGCCGGGTCGGGCGTCAGCACATTGTTCTTGGAGATCTTGTAGAGCGCCAGCGTGCTGCTGATCTTGCCGTCGGCCGAGTCCAGCTTGGCACCCATCTCATAGGCCTTGCCTTTCTCGGCCGGGAAGGCGGCGAAGGCGCTGCTGACCCCGCTATTGGGGCGGAAGCTCTTGGAGGCCGTCGCATACAGCGACAGCGTCCTGCTGGGCTGGTAGACCAGGCCGATGCGCGGCGTAGTCGCACTCAGGCTCTGCTCGGTGGTGTTGCCGCTGCGGTGGTTCAGCAAGGACTGCTTGTACTTGTCGTGGCGCAGGCCCAGCAGCATCTTCCACTGCGCACCGAGGTCGATCTGGTCCTGGGCATAGAGCGAATGCGAGCGCTGCTTCTCCTTGGTGTCGGTGGTCAAGGCCATGGTTGTCGCGACCAGGCCGTAGACCGGTGCATAGATGTCGAGATTGCCGGCATTGGCGTTGCGGTATTGCAGGCGCTCATCAGTGAAGCGGTAGGCATCGACGCCGACCAGCAGGTTGTGAACCAGGCCCGCGCCGCGCAGCTTGCCCAGCAGCTCCAGCCGGCCGGCCACATCGCTGGCCTCGTTGTCGCGCGAACGGCGCTGGCGCACCAGCGTGCGCTGGTCGGCCTGCAGAAAGCGGCCCTCGGTGGAAATGCCTTCGAGCGAGCTGTCGCGCACGCTGAAGCCGGTTTGCAGCGACCAGTCGTCGTTGAAGTAGTGCTGGACAAAGACCTGGTGGCCGGTGGTCGCTATCACATTCCTGCCATCGCCCGGCTCACCGAGGAAACGCGAGCGCGGCAGCAGGCCCAGCTGGCCGTTGATGGCCAGCACGCCGCGGTCGAAATTGGCGCGCTGCCTGGAAACCTCCAGCTCGTAGGACACCGTGGTGTCCGGTGTCAGCATCCAGATCAGCGAGGGCGACAGCAGATAGCGCTCCGAGCCCAGGTGGTCGCGGTAGCTGTCGGCCTTCTCGGCGGCGGCATTGAGCCGGTAGGCAAAGCGCTCGCCGATCGGGCCGGTCAGATCGGCCGTCGCGCGCAGCGCACCGTCGCTGCCGGTCGACAGCGCCAGGGTCTGGGCCGGCTGGAACAGCGGCTTCTTGGTGGTGAGGTTGACCGTGCCGCCGGGCTCGCCGCGGCCGTACAGCGCCGAGGCCGGGCCTTTCAGGATCTCCACCGTGCTGGTGTTGGCGGCGTCGCGCAGGCCGTTGTAGCCGCGGCTGTAGTTGAAGCCGTTGACCATGTAGTCGGAGCCGAAGTTCGGATCGCCGGTGAAGCCGCGCATCGCATAGCTGTCCCACAGCCCGCCCAGATTGCTCTGCTTGGCGATGCCGCTGCCCAGGTCCAGCGCGTCGGCCAGCTTGGTGACGCCGGCGTCCTGCAGCATGTCGGCGCTCAGCACGCGCACGCTTTGCGGCAGGTCCTTCAGCAGCGCATCGCTCTTGGTCGCGCCGGTGGCCGAGAGATTGCGATAGGGCTGCTTGACGCCGAGGATCTGCACGGTCTCAAGCTGGGAGGTCGTGGCCTCGGCCTTGGGCGCATCGGCGGCGACCGCCGAGAACGCGGTGCACAGAGCGGCCGGCAGGGCGGCGCGGGCGAAGAAACGGGTGGTTTGGATCTTGGACATGTGGGTTCCTTGATTGAACTTTTCTTTGAATCCGAAGCAGAAGCGGGCACAGCGGGGCCTCAGCGCAGCGTGAAACGCAGCGCGAGGGTCAGGTTTTGCGGTGTGGTGATCACGGCCACCGCCTTGGCGCCGGCGGTGAGCGTCAGACCCCTGGCCACCAGGGCGTTGGCGCCGGCCGGTGTCAGCGGCACGCTGGTCTTCACACCGTCCTTGCTCAGCACGCTCAATTTGCCGCTGAAGCCGGCGGTGTCCAGCGCCTGACCATGGTCTTCCAGATACAGCATGGCAGAGCTGTCAAGCCCCGCCACCAGCTCGAAGCTGATTTCGTTGGCTACCTGCACGACGCCGCCGTGCTTGGGCGCGGTGTCGCCGTGGGCGAGGGCCGGCGTGCCCGCAGCGGCCAGGCACAGCGCGGCCAGGGCCTTGTTGAGGGAGTGAAGGCGCATCATCTCTTCTCCGAAGAAGGCATGGGTGCGGCAGGACGCCGAGCGGACGCCGGCCATGGCTCGCCCCGACGGGGCGCGGGCGACTGACTCAGGCGCTGGTCTTGGGAGGGCGGCGCAGGCCTTCGATGAAGGGCCCGGCCGGCGCGGCCTCGGCGCTGACCAGCGGCGGCGCCATACCGTCCGCCATCGGCGGGCTGGCGACGCTGGCCGGCAATGGCCCGGCGCTGGCGAGGCAGGCATCGACGCCGGCATGGTGGCTCTGCGCCCCGGCGCTGCCGTCCTGCCCGGAGCTGGCCAAGGCCAGTTCCTCGGCAAAGGCCGCATCGAAGGCCTGAGCCTCCTGGGCCGAGGCCTGGTTGCCGGTAAAGCTCAGCGAGCCGTGGCAGTGATGGTGATAGGCGCTGCCCACCCAGTTCAGCAGCATCGCGAGCAGCAGCAGCGCGATGATTTGAGGGCAGGGCTGGCGGCGATTCATGGTGAATCGATTATTGAATTCCACACCGCGCAGCCCCTGCTGTTTGCGCGTCTGCGTACGCAATCTTCAGTTGTAATGCCCCCGGGGGTTCAGCACGTGCTGCTGAAAACTGCCGGCTGGTGCGCGCTGTGCGCCCGTGGTGCGGCGGGCCGCACCAGCTTGGCCTGAGGCCTGCGGCGCCACGGACTTGTCCAAAAGCCATTGCAAAAGCCCCCGTGCTGGGCGCAAGATGCTGCGCCGAACGGCGCTTGCGAATCAACAGCTTCTTGGATGGAGAGTGCGATGGCTAGCTTGCAAATCAATGGAAAAACGCTCAGCGTCGATGTGGCCGAGGACACGCCGCTGCTGTGGGTGTTGCGCGATCACCTCGGGATGACCGGCACCAAGTACGGCTGCGGCCTGGCCCTGTGCGGCGCCTGCACCGTGCATCTGAACGGCGAGCCGGTGCGGGCCTGCCAGACGCCGCTGTCGGCCGCGAGCGGCAGGCGCATCACCACCATCGAGGGCGTCGGCGCCTCGCGCCAGGGCAAGGCCGTGCAGGCCGCCTGGGTCAAGCTGGGCGTGCCGCAATGCGGCTACTGTCAGGCCGGGCAGATCATGAGCGCGACCGCCTTGCTGCAGCGCAAGCCCAAGCCCAGCGACGCCGAGATCGACGCGGCGATGAGCGGCAACCTCTGCCGCTGCGGCACCTATACCCGCATCCGCAGCGCGATCAAGAGCGCCGCCGGCCTGCCGGGAGACGCCGCATGAACGCCTCGCATGAAATCCCTTCTTCCGGCATCAGCCGTCGCAGCCTGCTGGGTGGTGTCTCGCTGAGCGGCCTGGTGCTGGGCATCGGCCTGCCCGGCGCGGTGCAGGGCGCCGACGAGCCGGCCAAGTACGGCGGCGACGGCATGCCCCATGGCGTGCAGGACAGCCCCAAGACCTTTGTCTCGATTGCGCCCGATGGCATCGTCAGCATCCTGATCCATCGCTCCGAGATGGGCCAGGGCGTGCGCACCAGCCTGCCCAAGGTGCTGGCCGACGAGCTGCAGGCCGACTGGAAGCGCGTGCGCGTCGTGCAGGCGCCGGGCGACGAGGAGAAGTTCGGCAACCAGGACACCGATGGCTCGCGCAGCATGCGCCACTGGTTCGAGCCGATGCGCCGCTGCGGCGCCAGCGCCCGCATGATGCTGGAGCAGGCCGCGGCCCAGCAATGGAATGTGCCGCTGGATCAGGTGCAGGCGAAGCACCATGAGGTCCTCCACAAGCCCAGCGGGCGCAAACTCGGCTACGGGGCGCTGGCCCAGGCCGCGGCCCAACTGGAGGTGCCGGCCCGCACAAGCCTGAAGCTCAAGAACGCCAAGGACTTCCGCTATATCGGCAAGCTCGACACCCACCTGGTCGACGCCGAGGGCATCGTGACCGGCCAGTCGCAATACGGTATCGACACCCGCCTGCCGGGCCAGCTCTATGCAGTGATCGCGCGCCCGCCGGTGCTGGGCGGCAAGCTCAAGCGCTTCGACGCGGCCGAGTCGCTGAAGGTGCCGGGCGTGCTGAAGGTCTTTGCGCTGGCCGGCACGCCGCCACCGTCTGAGTTCCAGCCGATCGGCGGCGTCGTCGTCGTGGCCAAGGACACGTGGGCCGCGATCAAGGCGCGCGGCCTCTTGAAGATCGAGTGGGACGATGGCGAGCATGCCGGTTACGACTCTGCGGCCTACCGCCGCGAGCTGGAGGACGCGGTGCGCAAGCCGGGCGGCAAGGCCGTGCGCAACGATGGCGACGCCTATGCCGCGCTGGCCAAGGCGGCCAAGACGATCACCGCCGATTACTACGTGCCCCACCTGGCCCATGCCACGCTGGAGCCACCGGCCGCGACCGCGCGCATCAGCGAGGGCCGCTGCGAGGTCTGGGCCGCGGTGCAGTCGCCGCAGGCCGCGCGCGAGCGGGTCGCCAAGCGCCTGAACCTGGATTTCTCCAAGGTCACGGTCAACGTCACCCTGCTGGGCGGCGGCTTCGGCCGCAAGTCCAAGCCCGACTTTGCCGTCGAGGCGGCCCTGGTGTCGCAGGAAATGCAGGGTGCACCGGTCAAGCTGACCTGGACCCGCGAGGACGACATCCAGCACGACTACTATCACGCCGCCTGCGCCCAGCACATCGAGGCCGGGCTGGACACCAGCGGCAAGGTCAGCGCCTGGCTGCACCGCTCGGCCGAGCCGACCATCGTCTCGATCTTCGCGCCCGATCCCAAGCAGCTGGCGCCGTTCGAGCTGGGCCTGGGCCTGAGCAATCTGCCCTTGGCCATCCCCAATGTGCGCTTCGAGAACCCCGCCGCCACGGCCCATGCCCGCATCGGCTGGCTGCGCTCGGTCAACAACATCCAGCATGCCTTCGCGACCCAGAGCTTTGTCGCCGAGCTGGCCCTGGCCGCCGGCAAGGACCCTCGCGATTTCCTGCTCGAGCTGATCGGCCCGGCGCGCCAGATCTCGCCGCCCAAGATCGGTGACGGCTGGAACCATGGCGAATCGCCGGAGCGCTATCCGGTCGACACCGGCCGGCTGCGCCGCGTCATCGAGGTGGCCACGCGCGAGGCCCGCTGGGGCCGCAAGCTGCCGGCCGGCCAGGGCCTGGGCCTGGCCGCGCACTACAGCTTTGTCACCTATATGGCCGTGGTGGTCCAGGTCAGCGTCAGCGCCAAGGGCGAGCTGAGCATCCCGCGCATCGATGTCGCGGTCGACTGCGGCCCGGTGATCAACCCGGACCGCGTGCGCTCCCAGGTCGAAGGGGCTTGCGTGATGGGCCTGAGCCAGGCGCTTTACAGCGAGATCACTTTCAAGAATGGCCGGGTCGAGCAGAGCAATTACCACGACTTCGAGATCGCGCGGCTTAGCGCGGCGCCGAAGAAGATCGTCGTGCACCTGCTGCCGGCCGCCAGCTACGACACGCCGCTGGGCGGCGTCGGCGAGCCGGCGGTCGGGCCGATCGCGCCGGCGCTGATGAACGCGATCCACGCGGCCACCGGCAAGCGCATCCGGCAACTGCCGCTGCGTGATCAGCTGAGCGTCAAGGTCTAGCGGGAAAAGCGAGCGATCGTGAAGGCCTCGATCGGCGTCGAGGTCTTGCCGGTCGCCAGCAGCTCGGCCATCACCTCGCCGACGCCGGGGCTGATCGCGAAGCCTTCGCCGTTGAAGCCGAAGGCGTAGTGCAGGCCGGCCACGCGCGCGCTCGGTCCCAGCACCGGCGCCCAGTCGGCGGTGTAGCCCTCGATGCCGCTCCAGACGCGCAGCAGCTGCACGTTCGCGAAGGCCGGCACGAAGCGGCGCAGCTCACGCAGCTGGCGCAGCTGGTTGTCGGGCTTGGAGTAGGCACGGATCTGCTGGGCATCGGCAGGGCCCTTGAGCCCGCCGCCGAAGACGATATTGCCGCGCGCGATCTGGCGGAAGTACAGGCCCTCGGTCTCGATCGGCGAGGACAGGCCGATCGACGGGGCTATTGCATAGGGCAGTGGCTCGGTGACGCCCATCTGTGGCCCACGCGCCTCCAGCGGCACCGGCTCGCCGAAGGCCTCGGAGAAGCGGCCCGACCATGCGCCGCTGGTCAGAAGCAGCTGGGCCGCGCGGTACTGGCGGCCGTCGGTGGTGTGGGCGATGAAGTCAGCGCCGTCGCGCTCGATGTGGGCGACCTCGCTGTGTTCGTGAATAGCCGCGCCATGGCGCCGGGCCGCACGGCCGAAAGCCGGGCCGGCAATGCGCGGATTCGCATGGCCATCCACCGGCGACAGCGAGCCGGCCACCACCTCGGGGCTGAAGATGCCCCAGCGCTTGCGCAGGCCCTCGGCGTTGAAGATCTCCAGGTCCAGCCCCAGGGGCTTCACATCCCTGGCGTGCTGGGCGATCACCTCGGCCTGCTTCTCGGTGTAGCAGACGCGCAGATGGCCGTAGGGCACGAACTCCAGATCCTCACCCAGCAGCTCCTTGACCCGGCCCCAGACCGCGCGGGCGCGGTTGGCCAGCGGCATCTGTGCCAGATCGCGACCCTGGCGGCGCACATTGCCGAAATTGGTGCCGCTGGCCTGGCGGCCGATCAGTTCGCGCTCCAGCAAGGTGACGCTCAGCCCATGCTGCTGGCGCAGGAAGAAGGCGGTGGTCGTGCCCATCAGGCCGCCGCCGACGATCAGCACATCGCTGCGTTCGATCTTGCCGGCGCTCATGCTTGCACCTCGCGCGCACTCATCAACAGCGGCTTGACCGGTGCCTGGCCGCGCAGGCGGCCGACCTGCTCGACCGGGATGCGGGCCTCGGCCGCGATCACCTCGGCCGCCGCATGGCCGCAGAAGCGGCCCTGGCAGCGCCCCATGCCGACGCGGCTGAAGGCCTTGGCGCGGTTCACTTCCTGGCTGCCCAGCTCGCGCACACAGCGGCGCAGCTCGCCGGCGCTGACGCTCTCGCAGCGGCACACCACCGCCTCATCCGGCAGCGTCGCCGCCAGCTGCTGCGGCCAGGGGAAGGCCTGGGCCAGGCCCTGGCGGAACTGGTCCATGGTCTGCAGCGTCGTGCGCAAGGCCCCCTGCTCGGTCTCGAACAGCTGGCGGCCGACGCTCTGCTGAAGATCGTTCAGCGCCGCCAGCGCGGCCAGCCGGCCAGCGGCCTCGGCCCCGTCGGCGCCGAGGATGCGCACGCCATCGCCGGCCAGATAGACGCCCGGCGTGCTGCTGCGGCCGTCGGCATCGATGCGCGGCAACCATTGCCGGCTCAGCGGCTCGAACACAAACTCGCAGCGCGCGATATCGGCCAGCTGCGATTCGGCACGCAGATGCCAGCCCAGGCCCACCGCGTCGGCCTCGAAGTGCTGCTCGCGGCCCTGCGCGTCGCGCACGCGCACGCCACTGACGCCGGTCGCGGCGCTGCCCTCGATCTGCAGCGGCGTCACGCCGTTCAGCAAGCTCACGCCGGCACGCTTGAGCTGCGACTTCAGCTGCAAGCCTATCCACAGCAGGCGCGGCCGGCTCAGCAGCCCGCGCAGCGCTTTCAGCGGCGGCACGGCCGGCGAGGTGTCCAGCACCGCCGCCACCGTGGCGCCGGCCTTCACATACTGCGAGGCCACCAGATACAGCAGCGGCCCGCTGCCCATGAAGACCACCCGCGAGCCGATGCTGCAAGCCTGGGCCTTCAGCGCGATCTGCGCGGCACCCAGGCTGTAGCAGCCGGCGTACTGCCAGCCGGGGACCGGCATCAACCGGTCGGTCGCGCCGGAGCAGACGATCAGTGCGTCGAAGTCGAGGTCGGCCGTTTGGCCGCTGGCCGGCTGCAAGGTGTGCAACTGTTGGGCCGTGACATTCCAGGCCAGCGTGTCGGGCCGGTAGTCGATCCGGCCCTCGCGCAGCAGCGTGTCGAAGCGACTGTGCAGGGCCTGCGCCTTGGCGGCCTCGCTGCCGTAGAGCTGCTCGTAGCCGCGCTTGAAGCCTTGCGGCTGTCGACGATAGATCTGGCCGCCGCTGCGGCTGCCCTCATCGACGACGGTGGGCCGCAGGCCCGCCTGCACCAGGGCCTCGGCGGCGCGCACGCCGGCCGGCCCGCTGCCGACGACGATCACGCGCGGAGTGTCGCGTCCGCTCATGCCTGGCGCTCCTGCACGATCTTCAGGTCCGGTGTGGCCGGCCAGTGGTGGGCGGGCGGCGCGGTGCGCACAGCCATGCCCTCCAGCACCGGCGTCGAGCAGGCGCGCAGGCGCTGCCCCGTCTCGTCCCAGACCCAGCAGTCCTGGCAGGCCCCCATCAGGCAGAAGCCGGCGCGCGCCTCACCCTCGCCGAACTCCGAGCGCCGCAGGCTGCGCCGCTGGCTCAACAGCGCGACCAGCAGGCTGTCGCCCTGCAGCGCCTGGGCCGGCTGGCCGTCGATGCGCAGGCTGACGGGGGCGCGGCCGATCTCGGCCAGGCGCACAAAACGCGGCGCGCCGGCCGTGGGTAGGGGTTCACTCATGGCTTGGTGCGATCAGAGCGTCGGCGGGAACAGGCGCTCGATCGGGTAGTGGTTCTTGATGAAAGGGGACTTGATGACGATGAAGCTGAAGTACTTCTCGATGCCGATATTGCGTTCCAGCAGGGTCTCGATGATGGACTGGTAGTGGTTGACGCCGCGCGTCGTGAACTTCAGCAGATAGTCGTAGCCGCCGCTGACCAGATGGCATTCGATGATCTCGTCGACCTCGCGGATAGCGGCCTCGAAGCGCACGAAGTCCTCGCGGTGGTGGTCCGACAGCGTCACCTCGGTGAACACGGTCAAGGTGTCACCGAGCTTTTCCAGGCGCAGCTGCGCGCCATAACCGGCGATGTAACCGGCCTGCTCCAGCCGCTTGACGCGGATCAGGCAAGGGCTGGGCGACAGGCCGACGGCGTCGGCCAGGTCGACATTGGTGATGCGGCCGTTTTTCTGCAGCTGGCTGAGGATGCGCAGGTCGAGACGATCAAGCTTGAGTGGGCCCACGGTGTACTCGTCACAAAGTCCAGGAACGGTTTGATTTTGCGTCGACGGCGTTCGCGCGAAGTAAGTCCTTCTACTCGACCTGGGTCTGGGTCGGTCAGGACTTCAGCGCGGCGCGTACATCGGGTGCGGCCAGGATCTCGTCCAGCGTTTTCTTCAGCCGCTGGGCCATGATGGCGAACTCGTCCTCGCTGAAGCACAGCGCCGGCGCGAAGCCGAGGATGTGGTCGCCGAAGGAGCGGAACACCAGGCCGTTGCGGTAGCCGGTCTCGAACAGCCGGTCCGACAGGCCGAGCGCCGGGTCGAAGCCGCGCTTGCTGGTCTTGTCGCTGACCAGCTCCAGCGCGCCCAGCAGGCCGCGGTGGCGCGAGTCGCCGACCAGCGGGTGATCGCGCAAGCCATCCAGCACGGCGGCGAAATGCGGGGCCACGTTTTGCCCGTTGGCCAGGATGCCGCCCTCCTCGTACAGGCGCAGCACCTCCAGCGCGACGGCCGCGCTGACCGGGTGGGCCGAGTAGGTGGCGCCATGGCCGATCAGCGCGCCGGCCGGCGCACCGTCGGCGATGCCGGCATAGACCTGCTCGGACATCAGCATCGCGCCCATCGGCGCATAGCCGGCCGTCAGGCCCTTGGCCAGTGTCATCAGATCGGGCAGCACGCCCTCGGCCTCGCAGGCGAACATCGGGCCGGTGCGGCCGAAGCCGGTGATCACCTCGTCGACGACGAAGAGGATGTCCAGTGCGCGCGCCGCCTCGCTCATTGCCTTCAGCCAGCCTTTGGGCGGCACGATCACGCCGCCGGAGCCCTGGATAGGCTCGCAGAAGAAGGCCGCCACGTTGTCGGCGCCCAACTCGGCCACCTTGACGCGCAGCGCCGCCACCGAGGCGGCGATCTGGCCGGCCTCGTCCAGGCCGTTGCGGTAGCTATAGGGCGAGGCGATGTAGTGCTGGGTCGGCAGCGGCATGTCGAAGCCGCGATGGAATGCCGGCAGCGCCGTCAGCCCCGCGCCGGTGGACGAGGAGCCGTGATAGCCGCGCTCCAGCGCGATGAAGTGTTTCTTGCTCGGCCGGCCCGTGTTGTTGTAGTACTGCGTGATCAGCCGGATCGCCGCATCGATGGCCTCCGAGCCGCCCAGGGTCAGGTAGACGCGCGTCAGCGAGGCGGGGGTGATCTGCACCAGCTTGTCGGCCAGCCGGATGGCCGGTTCGCTGCCGAAGTGGAAGTAGCCGGTGGCATAGGGCAGCTTGCGCATCTGCTCGGCCGCGGCCTGCACCACGCTCTCATGCCCGTAGCCGATATTGACGCACCACAGGCCGGCGAAAGCGTCGAGCAGCTGGTGACCGCTGGCGTCCGTCAGCCAGGCGCCTTGGCCCGACTCCAGCACCGTGACGCCACGCTGCTCATGCTTGCGCCAGGGCGCGACCGGATGGATCAGATGCGCGCGGTCGAGGGCGATCAACGCGTCGAGATTTGGCTTGCCGGGGCGTGCGTGGGACTGCATGGGGCGCTCTTCCATTCATCGTCTTGAAGAGGCTCCAGCTTAGGGCGGGAGGCACAGCGGGTGGTGCTGCAATCGGGGCCGCGACGAGGCCGTCCGCGCTGTAATTGGGGTGGGGACGGCAGAAGATTCTGCTGGGATGATGTGAGGCGCCTGTTGCCTAGCCGGCGAGCCGGAAGGCCTCGGCCATGCGCTCCTGCTCCCGCATCCGCAGCTTCAGGCTGCCGGCGATCCTGGGCCACTGCTTCACCACGGCCTGGCTGTGCGCGATGACTTCGTTGGCCTGTTTCCTTGAGACTCGGAAGTAGGGCGCTACCGAGCGTGCCAGCTCGAGGTCCAGCACGTTGTCGGCCTCGCTGACATTGAGCTTCAAGCCCCGCGACTCAGGTGCGGGATTGATGTCGTAGGCCTCGGAAAGACGCCAGCCCTTGCCAGGCTGGAGCAGGAAGCCATGGTTGCGCAGGTGGTCGTCGGTATTGGAGACCAGCATATTGAAGACGATGCGTGACCACAGCTCGCGCAGATCGGCGGCGGGCTGGGCACCGTGGTCAACCAGCACCCGGGCAATTTCAAGATAGCTCGCACCCGTCGAGGCGTCGTCACCGTCCTGGTGGCCGGTCAGCGTCATCGCCGAGGCGAAGTGAATCCGTCGGCCCTCGGGTGTGCGGTCGAAGCGCCTCACCAGAAATGTGTGCTGCTGGCTGGCGAACCGGCGCGCGAGGCTTTGCGGCACGGCCAGGCCGCAGCCCTTCGCCAGGGTCTGCACCACCAACTCCCAGGCGCCCACATCCTGTTCATCACGCACGCTGGGGAATTTGGCGATCCACAACTGTCCCTGCGGATCAATCACACTGGCCTTGGGCCGCGCCCCGCCAAGCGAGCCACCGGGGGCGATCAGCATGCGCAGCCAGTCGTCACCTGCTGGCGCGGTGTTGTCTTCATCACGTTCCAGCGCCAGGCTGACCGCCTCCAGCTCGCGCAGTTGCACGAAGGGGGGGGCGGCCGTGTCGTGCGCGTTGTCCAGGAAGTCGCCCGCGTCATCAAGCCGCAAACGCAGTGCCCCGGAGCGGTAAGCATCATGCACACCCAGCAGGTAGTCCGATTCGTGCAATCGCGCGGTCTTGCCCACCTGCCCGGCCCGCTGAGCACGCTCCAGCCGGCGACGCATCAGCAGTCGGCCCCATCGGTCGGGGCTCGCATCGGCGAAAACGCCGAAGGCCTCATGGCCTTGCGGCGGGTGTTGCCGACCCTCGAACAGGCCGAGCCGGGGATCCAGGTGCAGCGTCCGCACGGCAGGGTGGGCCAGCGCCCGGGCGTCGAACTCGAACTCGAAGACCTCGCGTCCTGCCCCAAGTCTGGCATGCAGGAAACCCAGTCGCAGCGGGCCATCGAGCCCGAGCCAGTCGGCGTAGACAGCGATGTCCGTGGTCGCCATGTGCTTATGCGCCGAGTTTTCTTGCTGGCCTACTTTTCTTCGGCAGCGCCTCGGTCTCGATCAAGGCGGCCAGCGCATCGGAGCTGGCGAAACCGCTCTTGCTGATCCAGTCCGGTGCTCCATCCGAATGCTTTGTCGGCGACCTCGGCTGGCTGGCTGAGACTCCCTGCCGATCTGGTCGTGACGGCCGGGCGGCTGTGGTCGGCGAGCGGGGTCGTACCGTCGCCCTGGTGTTGGAGGGCAACTGCGCATCCTGCAACTCCCTGCCCAAGGAATCGGCCCTACCGAGCAGTTCGAGGTCTTTCTCGATGCCCAGCACCTGCATCACCGCAAGGTAGGCACCCATGGTCACTCCCGACCCGCCGCGCTCCAGGCTGCGCAGCGTCATCGCCGACATGCCGGCCCGCTCCGCGACCTGCTTGGCGGGTAGCCGCCGACGCAGCCGCGCCAGGCGCAGACGCTCACCGAACTGATGCAGCAACTCGTCGGTACCCGGTAGTAGTGGGGCAGTTTTCTTGGCCATGATGCAAATATTCTATGTTTTCATGGCAATAAATGCCAAAATATTTGCACTTGCTCAGTACCCCAAGCCCCGATCCACCAGCCCCACCATCTCTTCCCCCGCCTCGAACCGCCTGATGTTCTCCAGCACCACCTCCGCCGCCGTCTCCGGCTGCGTCATGCTGGCGATATGGGGCGTCAGCCAGATTTGCGGGTGCTGCCAGAAGGCGTGAGAGGAGGGCAGGGGCTCGGGATCGCTGACGTCGAGGATGGCGTGCTTGAGCTGGCCGCGGGCCAGCGCGGCCAGCAGGTCGGCCGCTATCAGCTGCGGGCCGCGGCCCACATGGATGAGGCTGGCGCCGGCCGGCAGCTGGGCGAACAGCTCGGCGTTCAGGAAGCCGCGCGTCGCCTCGGTCAGCGGCAGCAGGCAGATCAGCAACTCGCTGCGGGCCAGAAAAGCGCCCAGCTCCTCGCCGCCGGCAAAGCACTGCACGCCGTCGACCGCGTGGCGCGAGCGGCTCCAGCCGGCGCAGTCGAAGCCGAAATCGCGCAGCTGGCCCAGCACCGCCTGGCCCAGCGATCCCAGGCCCAGCACGCCGACGCGGCGCTTGGCAGCCGGCCGTACCTGGATAGGCATCCAGCGGCTGTGCTCGCGCTGCTGGCGCTGATAGGCCGGCATGTCGCGGTGCAGGCTCAGCACGGCCCAGCTGACGTACTCGACCATGCCCTGGATGATGCCGGGTTCGACCATGCGCACAATGGGCAGGTCGGCGGGCAGCTGATCGAACCTGAACTGGTCGACACCGGCGCCCGAGGAGAACAGCACTTTGAGATTCGGGAAGGTGGCGCGGATATCGGCCGGCGGCTCCCAGGCGGCCAGGTAATGCACCTCGGCCGGGTCGCCGATCTCGGGCCAGAGGCGGAAGTCGAGCTGCGGCCCGGCCTGGCGCGCAAAGATCTCGGCCCAGACCCGGCCGCGCACCGGGTCGGCCTTGTAGACGAAGGCGCTCATCCCAGGGCCTGGGTGGCCAGCGAGAACAAGCGCACCTCGGGCCGCTTGGCCAGCGGGCCGCCGCGCACCATCTCGGTCGGTGCGTCGACGCGCAGCAGGCCCAGGGTCTCCAGCCATTCGGTCAGGCCGCTGTCGAAGTCGACATCGATGCGCACGAACTTGCCGGCGCTCAGGCCGACCAAATGGGCGATCAAGGCCTTAGCGCCCTCGGCGTCGGGCGCGACGACCGGGCCGATGATCAGGCCGCGACCGAAGCGGCGCAGCATCCCGAAGCCCCGGGCCAGGCCCTCGTGGTCCAGCAGCACGGTATCCGCATGGCCCAGCAGCTCGGTAATCAGGGCCTCGCGCGGCATGCCGCGCGCCTGGGCGTCGAGCTCGATCAGGCTGTTCACATCGTTGTGGTCCGAGGGGCGCAGACGCCAGCCCTCGTCCAGCGCCACCAGCGGCGCCGAACCGGCAGTGCCCTGGTGCTGGCGCACCTCGCCCGTGCGCACAAAGCCCAGGCGCTCATAGAGGCCGCGGCCTTCGGCGGTGGCATGCAGCAGCACGCAACAGGCCTCGCCGAGCTGGGCCAGCGCGGCCTGCATCAGCCGGTAGCCGATGCGCCGGCCCTGGCAGCGCGGGTCGACGATGACCAGGCCCAGCGTCGCATGGGCCGGGCCCCAGGGCCAGACCAGCGTGGTGCCGACCAGCTCGCCGTCGCGCTCGGCCACCAGGCCGCTGCCCAGCGCGAACGCGGCCTGCCAGTCGGCCAGCCGGTGCGGCCAGTGCACGGCCAGCGACAGCGCGTGCGCGGCCTCCAGATCGCCGGCTTGCATCGCGCGCAGCACGACGCCATCAGCCGAGGCCGCAGGCATCGCGGCGACATTGGATTCGTAGCTCAAGGGGTTCTCTCCATATCGCGGGTGTGGCCCCATGGTTGCAAGCTTGCCCATGCGGCGCTAGGACGATCTTGCTGCTTGGGCCCATTCGGCAGCTTCGACTGTGCGAGCCGCGCGACTTGCAATTTACTGCGCTGTGCCGAGCGCCTACGCAAACACATTCCGTACCACCCTGCCTAGCATCGGTGCTGCCGATTTGAACCCAAGGAAGCCCGTGCAAACATTTGACCCCGACCGTATCGCCGTGCCCAAGGGCCACTACATCGATGGCCGGCTGGTCAGCGGCGCCGGTGGCCTGGAGGTGCGTCGGCCCTCCGATGGCCAGCCCTATGCCGATCTGCCGCTGGGCGATGCGGCCCTGGTGGACCGCGCGGTGCAGAGCGCCTGGACCGCCTGGCGCAGCAGCGACTGGGCCCGCCGGGCGCCGCGCGAGCGCGCCCGCGTGCTGCGCCGCTGGGCCGATCTGGTCGAGGCCGATGGTGCGGTGCTGGGGCCGCTGGAGGCGCTCGGTTCGACCCGGCCGCTGACCGATGTGCTGGCCTGGGATCTGCCGTTCACGGCCGAGGGCCTGCGCTTTTTCGCCGAGTATGCCGACAAGCTGGGCGGCGAGGTGGCCGCGACGCAGAGCGATAAGCTGGGCATGACCATCACCGAGCCCTATGGCGTGGTCGGCGCGATCACGCCCTGGAACTTCCCGCTGGTGATGGTGTCCTGGAAGGTCGGCGCGGCGCTGGCGGCCGGCAATGCGGTGGTGCTGAAACCCTCGGAGCTGACGCCGTTCTCGGTGCTTCGTCTGGCCGAGCTGGCCAGCCAGGCCGGCGTGCCGGACGGCATCTTCAATATCGTGCAGGGCGATGGCCGCGTCACCGGCGACGCCTTGAGCCGCCACCCCCGCATCGCCAAGATGACCTTCACCGGCAGCACCCGCACCGGCGCGGCCATCATGGCCGCCTGCGCCCAGCACGGCCCGAAGCCGGTGACCTTGGAGCTGGGCGGCAAGAGCCCGCAGCTGGTGTTCGACGACGCGCCCGACCTGGCCAGGCTGACCGGCCTGATCGCCAATGCCATCACCGGCAATGCCGGCCAGGTCTGCGTGGCCGGCTCGCGGCTGATCGTGCAAAAGGGCATCGCGCCGGCGCTGATCGAGGGCCTGGCCCGGCGCTTCGCGGCCGCCCGCCCCGGCGCCACCTGGGACGGCGAGGCCACGCTGCCGCCCATCATCTCGCGCCCGCAGGCCCAGCGCATCGACGACATCGTGCAGCGCACGGCCCGGGCCGGCGGCCGGGTGCTGGGCGGCGGCCTGCGCAGCACAATCTGCGGCGACGGGGCCTACTACATGCCAACCCTGATCGACAACGTCGCCGCCGGCAACCCGGCCGTGGTCGAGGAAATCTTCGGGCCGGTGCTGACCGTGCAGACCTTCGACACCGAGGAAGAGGGCCTGGCGCTGGCGGCGCACGCGCACTACGGCCTGGCCGCTGGCGTGCACACGGCCGATATCGGCCGGGCCCTGCGCATGATGCGCGGCCTCTCGGCCGGCACCGTGTGGATCAATCGCTACGGGCGCAGCAATGACTTCGTGATCCCGACCGGCGGCTACCACCAGTCCGGCATCGGCAAGGACCTGGGCCGCCAGGCCGTCGAGGCCAATCTGCGCATCAAAAGTGTGCTGATCGACTTCGCGGCGCCGCAATGAAGTGCATGCCTGCCCCCGCCTGGCGCGCGCCGCAGGCTATGCCGCAGGCGGGCACCCAAACCACAGTTTTGTGTGTGCCCCCCGGTCAATACCCCGCAACTCTGTTCACCTCGCATGCTTCAATGAAATCCAGATGACAGCAGCGTGTGCAGGTGGTTTCTGACACCCGCTTGACCCGACCAAGGAATGACTGATATGGCTATCTTCCGTCCCAAATACATCACCTTCGACTGCTACGGCACGCTGACGCGCTTCCGCATGGGTGAGATGACCCGCGATATCTTTGCCGACCGCATCAAGCCCGAGCAGATGGACGCCTTCATCGCCGACTTCTCGGCCTACCGCTTCGACGAGGTGCTGGGCGACTGGCAGCCTTACGAGGTGGTGCTGAAGAACGCGGTGCGCCGCCTGTGCAAGAAATGGGGCATCCAGTACTTCGACCACGAGGCCCAGCAGTATTACGACGCCGTGCCCACCTGGACCCCGCACGAGGATGTGCCGGCCGGCCTGGCCAAGATCGCCAAGGAGATTCCGCTGGTGATCCTGTCCAATGCCTCGGACAACCAGATCCAGAAGAATGTGGCCCTGCTCGGCGCACCCTTCCACCGCGTCTACACGGCCCAGCAGGCCCAGGCTTACAAGCCGCGTCTGAAGGCCTTCGAGTACATGCTGGACTCGCTGAACGCGAATCCCGAGGACCTGCTGCATGTCTCGTCCAGCCTGCGCTACGACCTGATGTCGGCCGACGACCTGGGCATCAAGAACAAGGTCTTCGTGAACCGCGGCCACGGCCCGGGCAATCCGGCCTACAACTATGTGGAGATCGCGGATATCGGCGGACTGCCGGGCGTCGTCGGTCTCTGAACACCCCAGCCGCCATGAAGCTCGATTCCTTCTGGACCGACTCGGCACCGGCCTTCACGCCGGCCGAGGCCGAGTTGCCGGCGAATGCCGATGTGGTGGTCGTCGGTGGCGGCTTCACCGGCCTGTCGGCCGCGCGCAGCCTGGCCCAGCGCGGCGCGAATGTCGTGGTGCTGGAAGCCTGTGACCGGGTCGCCAAGGAGGCCTCGGGCCGCAACGGCGGCCATGTCAACAACGGCCTGGCGGTCGACTATGCAGCGGCAGCCGAGCAGTACGGCGTCGACAAGGCGCGGGCCTGGTACCGCGAGTTCGATGCGGCGGTCGATACGGTGGCCCGCCTGGTGCAGGAGGAAGACATCGCTTGCGATTTCCAGCGCAACGGCAAGCTCAAGCTGGCCACCAAGCCGGCGCACTACGAGGCGCTGGCGCGCAGCTGCGAGCGGCTGGCGCACGAGGTCGATCCCGATGTGGAACTGCTGGACGCGCGCCGGGTGCGTGACGAGGTAGCCAGCGAGCGCTTCGTCGGCGGCCTGCTGCAGAAGAAGAGCGCGCAGATGCATATGGGTCGCTTTGCCGCGGGCCTGGCTCGGGCGGCCGAGCGCAGCGGCGCGCAGATCCATCTGAACACCCCCGTGCTGAAGCTGCAGCGCCAGGGCCAGAGCGAGGCGCACATTGTCCACACGCCGCGCGGGGCCGTGCGCGCCAAGCAGGTGCTGGTGGCCACCGGCGCGACCCTGCATGGCGGCTACGGGACTTTTGGCTGGCTGCGCCGGCGCATCGTCGGCATCGGCAGCTTCATCGTCGTGACCGAACCGCTCGGGTTTGAGCGCGCCCAGGCCCTGCTGGCCGGCCGTCGCACCTATGTGACGGTGGCCAATATCCATCACTATTTCCGCATGACGCCGGACCACCGCCTGGTGTTTGGCGGCCGGGCCCGCTTCGCGATCTCCAGCCCGACCTCGGACCAGAAGAGCGGCGAGATCCTGCGTCGCGGCATGGCCGAGATCTTTCCGCAATTGGCCGATGTGCGCATCGATTACTGCTGGGGCGGCCTGGTCGACATGAGCCAGGACCGCCTGCCGCATGCTGGCGAGCGCGACGGCCTGTACTACTCGCTGGGCTATAGCGGCCATGGCACGCAGATGTCGGTGCATATGGGTCAGCGCATGGCCGAGACCATGCTGGGCAATGCCGCGGCCAACCCCTGGCGCGACCGGCCCTGGCCGGCGATCCCGGGCCATCTGGGCCCGCCCTGGTTCTTGCCCGCGGTAGGGCTTTACTACCGCCTCAAGGACATGGTGTCCTGAGCAAATTTCGTCCCCGTCCGCCCCGTGTCCGTTTCACCCCCCCGGAGAAAATCATGAACGAGAGCAAGAAGCTGCAAACCCTGATCGGTCCCCAGGAAAGCACCCGTGTGATGGATGCGCTCAAACGTGGCGCGACGCGCCGCGACATCCTCGCGATGCTGATGGCCGGCGGCATGCAGGCCGGTCTGGCCGGCGGCCTGGCGGGCACCGCACTGTCGGCCCATGCGCAGACGCCCAAGCGCGGCGGCAAGATCCGGGTGGCCGGCGCCACCGGGGCGATCACCGACACGCTGGACCCGGCCAAGATGTCCAACCAGACGGACTATTCGCGCGGCTGCATGCTCTACAACGGCCTGACCTCGCTGGACGGCAGCCTGACGCCGCAGCCGGCGCTGGCCGAGGAGTTCGCGACCAAGGACGCCAAGACCTGGGTCTTCAAGCTGCGCAAGGGCGTGGTCTTCCATGACGGCAAGGCGCTGACGCCCGCCGACGTGGTGTTCTCGATCGCCCGCCACAAGGACGCCGCCACCGCCTCCAAGGCCAAGGCCCTGGCCGACCAGATCGACACGGTCAAGGCCACCGGCGCCAACGAGGTGACCATCACCTTGAGCGCGCCCAATGCCGACCTGCCGGTGATCCTCGGCACCTTCCACTTCATGATCGTCAAGGACGGCACGACCGACTTCACGACCGGCATCGGCACCGGCCCCTTCAAGCTCAAGGAGTTCAAGCCCGGCGTTCGCTCGGTCGCGGTGCGCAATGAGGCCTACTGGAAGCCCGGACGTCCCTATCTGGACGAGATCGAGTTCGTCGGCATCGGCGACGAGGGCGCCCGCGTCAACGCGCTGCTGTCGGGCGATCTGGATCTGGTCGCGGCGGTCAACCCCCGCTCGGTCGAGCGCGTCAAGAGCACGCCCGGCTATGCGATTTTCGCGACCCAGTCGGGCCAGTACTCGGACCTGATCATGCGCCGCGATATGGGCCCGGGCGCGAACCCCGATTTCGTGCTGGCGATGAAGCATCTGTTCGACCGCGAGCAGATGAAAAAGTCCATCGCCCTGGGCCATGCCGTGGTCGCCAACGACCAGCCGATTGACCCGACCAACCGCTTCCACTTCGCCGGTCTGCCGCAGCGCGCTTATGACCCTGAGAAGGCCAGGTTCCATCTGAAGAAGGCCAATCTGGGCAGCGCGGCCATTCCGGTGGTCGTGTCACCGGCCGCGATGTACTCGGTCGAGACGGCCCTGGTGCTGCAGCAGGCGGCGCAGCGTGTCGGCCTGAATCTGGACGTCAAGCGCATGCCGGCCGATGGCTACTGGGCCAACCACTGGCTCAACAGCCCGGTGGGCTTCGGCAATATCAACCCGCGCCCCAGCGCCGACGCGCTGCTGACCCTGCTGTTCAAGTCGGACGCGGCCTGGAACGAGTCGCGCTGGAAGAATGAGAAGTTCGACCAGCTCTTGATCGGCGCCCGCGCCGAGACCGATCTGGCCAAGCGCAAGCAGATGTATGCCGATATGCAGACCATGATCCATCAGGACGCCGGCATCGGCATCCCGCTGTTCCTGGCCAGCATCGACGGCCACAATGCCAAGCTCAAGGGTCTGTCGCCGATCCCGCTGGGCGGCCTGATGGGCTACTCCTTCGCCGAGCATGTCTGGCTCGACGCCTGATTGATCGCTCACCCCTGAAGCCATCATGAACCTGCTGATCCTGCGACTCATCGTCAACCGTGTGGCGCTGGCCCTGGTCTCGCTGCTGGTGGTGTCCGCGGTCGTGTTCACGATCACGGCCCTGCTGCCCGGCGATGCAGCGCAGGCCCAGCTGGGCCAGGAGGCCACGGCCGAATCGCTGGCCGCGCTGCGCGAGCAGATGGGGCTGAACGTGCCGGCCCACCAGCGCTACTGGGCCTGGCTCTCGGGCATGGTGAGCGGCAATCCCGGCCTCTCCATCGTGACCCATATGCCGGTGGCCGACATGATCTCCAGCCGGCTGCCGAACTCGGTCAAGCTGGCGGCGATCACCGCCGCCATCGCCGTGCCGCTGGCGCTGGCGCTGGGCATCGCCTCGGCGATGTGGCGCGGCTCCTGGTTCGACCGCCTCGCCAGCTCGGGCGCGGTGGCTGTGGTCTCGGTGCCGGAGTTTCTGGTCGCGACCCTGGCGGTGCTGATCTTCGCGGTCGAGCTGCGCTGGCTGCCGGCACTCTCGTACAGCAGCAGTGTCGACTCGATAGGCCAGATGTTGCGCGCCTTCGCGATGCCGGTGCTGAGCCTGTGCTGCGTGACGATGGCGCAGATGATGCGGATGACACGCGCCGCCGTGGTCGACCAGCTGCGCGCACCCTATATCGAGATGGTGCGGCTCAAGGGCGCCTCGCCGACCCGCATGGTGTTGGCCCATGCGCTGCCGAATGCGATCGGTCCGATCGCCAATGCGGTGGCGCTGTCGATGTCCTATCTGCTGGGCGGCGTCATCATCGTCGAAACCATCTTCAACTACCCCGGCATCGCCAGCCTGATGGTGGACGGCGTCAGCCAGCGCGATATGCCGCTGGTGCAGACCTGCGCGATGCTGTTCTGCGCCGTCTACCTGCTGCTGGTGACCCTGGCCGATATCTGCAGCATCGTCGCCAATCCCCGCCTTCGCCATCGCTGAACCAAGGCCCACCCCATGTCCACCCTGACCCCCACCACGGCAGAACCCGCCGCCCCGCGCGCGCGGCGCCGCCTGCTGCCTTCGATGAGCTGGCCCGGCCTCCTGGGCCTGGCCGTGCTGCTGGCCTGGCTGCTGGCCGCCCTGATCGGCCCCAGCCTGATGGGCCAGGGCGGCGCCGACATGGGCGCCGGCGATGTGTTCGCCGGCATCAGCGCCCAGCACTGGCTGGGCACCGACTATCTGGGCCGCGACATGCTGGCCCGCGTGATCGAGGGCGCGCGCTACACGGTCGGCGTGGCCCTGCTGGCCACGCTGGCTGCCAGCAGCACCGGCACCGTGCTGGCCTTGCTGGCGGCCTCCAGCGCCCCCTGGCTGGACGGCGCCTTGAGCCGTGGCATCGACACGCTGACCTCGATCCCGTCGAAGATGCTGGCCCTGATCATGGTCGCGGCCTTCGGCTCCTCGCTGCCGATGCTGATACTGACGGCGGCCATCATCTATGTGCCCGGTGCCTACCGCATCGCCCGCTCGCTGGCCGTCAATATCAACGCGATGGACTATGTGGTGGTGGCCCGCACGCGGGGCGAAGGGCGCCTGTACATCATGCTGCAGGAGATCCTGCCGAACATCGTCAACCCGATGCTGGCCGATCTGGGCTTGCGCTTTGTCTACGTCGTGCTGCTGCTGGCTTCGCTGAGCTTTCTGGGCCTGGGCGTGCAACCGCCGGCGGCCGACTGGGGCTCGCTGGTGCGCGAGAACATCGGCGCGCTGCCCACCGGCGGCGCCGCCATCATCGCGCCGGCCCTGGCCATCGCCAGCCTGACCATCGCGGTGAATCTGCTGATCGACAACCTGCCGGGCCGTGCGGCTCGCGAAGGCGGGGTGCACTGATGGGCGCGCCGGTCACAGTCCGCGGTCTGCGCATCGTCGTCGACAAAGAGAACGGCGGCGGCGAACACGCCATCGTCGACAACCTGAACTTCTCCATCGCCCCCGGCGAAGTGCTGGCCCTGATCGGCGAGTCCGGCTCGGGCAAGACCACCACCGCGCTGGCGCTGATGGGCTATGCCCGCCACGGCTGCCGTATCGCCGGCGGCAGCATCACGATAGGCAGCACCGATGTGCTGGCGCTGTCCGAGCCGCAGCAGCGCGCGCTGCGCGGCCGCACGGTGGCCTATATCGCGCAGAGCGCGGCCGCCTCGTTCAACCCCTCGCGGACCATCATGGACCAGGTGGTCGAACCGGCGCTGATCCACCGGCTGATGCCGCGCGCGGCGGCCGAGGCCAAGGCCGTCGAGCTGTTCCGCGAGCTGGCATTGCCCGATCCCGACACTATCGGCTCGCGCTATCCCCACCAGGTCTCCGGCGGCCAGTTGCAGCGCCTGATGGCCGCCATGGCCCTGATCAGCGACCCCGATCTGGTGATACTCGACGAGCCGACCACGGCGCTGGACGTGACCACCCAGATCGAGGTGCTGCGCGCCTTCCGCCGTGTTGTGCGCGAGCGCCGTGCCACCGCCGTCTATGTCAGCCACGACCTGGCCGTCGTGGCCCAGATGGCCGACCACATCCTGGTGCTGCGCGACGGCACGATGCGCGAGATCGGAGCCACTGCGCAGATCATCACCGCACCGGTCAACGACTACACCCAATGCCTGCTGGCCGCCGCGCAGCCGCGCGAGCGCGCGGGTGGCCAGTGCTCGGCCCAGGCCTGCAGCAACCAGCCGCTGCTGGAGGTCAGAGGCCTGTCGGCCGGCTACGGCCCGGTCGACAAGCAGGGCAAGCCGGCCATCCTGATCCTGGAAGACATCCATCTGAAGCTGTATCGCGGCCAGGCCATCGGCGTGATCGGCGAGTCGGGCTCAGGCAAGACCACCCTGGCGCGCGCCATCGCCGGCCTGATCGCTCCAGCCAAGGGCCAGATGCTGTTCAACGGCAAGGCCATGCCGCCCAGTTTGGCCCAGCGCAGCAAGGACGAGCTGCGCCGCGTGCAGATCGTGTTCCAGATGGCCGATACCGCGCTGAACCCCAGCCACACGATTGAGCGCATCCTGGCCCGGCCGCTGCAGTTCTACAAAGGCCTCACCGGTGCGGCGCTGCAAAAGCGCATCGCCGAGCTGCTGGACCTGGTCAAGCTGCCTGCCGCCAGCGCGCAGCGCCTGCCCGGCGGGCTGTCGGGCGGGCAGAAGCAGCGCGTCAATCTGGCGCGTGCGCTGGCCGCCGAGCCCGACCTGATCCTTTGCGACGAGGTCACCTCGGCGCTGGACACGGTGGTCGGTGCCGCGGTGCTGGACCTGATCGCCGAGCTGCGCCGCGAGCTGGGACTGTCCTATCTCTTCATCAGCCATGACCTGCACACGGTGCGCTCGGTCTGCGACGAGATCGTCGTGATGCAGCATGGCCGCAAGCTGGCCCAGGTGGCGCGCGCCGACTATGAGCGCGGCCCGCACCATCCCTATTACGAGTTGCTGGCCCGCTCGGTGCCCGAGCTGCGCCAGGGCTGGCTCGACGAGCAGCAACCGGCGGCCGCACAACACTCCTGAATCGGAACGAGAACACCCATGAAGACCTACAAGATCGCCGTGATCCCCGGCGACGGCATCGGCAAGGAAGTGATGCCCGAGGGCCTGCGCGCGCTGCAGGCCGCGGCCCAGCGCTTTGGCTTCCAGCTGGCACTGACCCACATCGACTGGGCCAGCTGCGACTACTACGCCCAGACCGGCGCGATGATGCCCGACGATTGGAAGGCCCAGCTGGAGGGCATGGACGCCATCCTGTTCGGTGCGGTCGGCTGGCCGGCCACGGTGCCCGACCATGTCTCGCTGTGGGGCTCGCTGTTGAAATTCCGCCGCGAGTTCGACCAGTACATCAATCTGCGCCCGGTGCGCCTGTTCGACGGCGTGCCCTGCCCTTTGGCCGGGCGCAAGGCCGGCGAGATCGACTACTTCGTCGTGCGCGAGAACACCGAGGGCGAGTACACCAATCTGGGCGGCATCATGTATGCCGGCACCGAACGCGAGATCGTGATCCAGGAGTCGGTCTACTCGCGCCACGGCACCGACCGGGTGCTGAAGTACGCCTTCGAGCTGGCCGACAGCCGTGCGCGCAAGCACCTGACGGTGGCGACCAAGAGCAATGGCATCGCGATCAGCATGCCCTGGTGGGACGGCCGCGCCGATGCGGTGGCCCAGGGCTATCCGGCGGTCACGGTGGACAAGCAGCACATCGACATCCTCAGCGCACGCTTTGTGCTGCAGCCGGGGCGCTTTGATGTGGTGGTGGCCAGCAATCTGTTCGGCGACATCCTGTCGGATCTGGGGCCGGCGACCACCGGCACGATAGGCCTGGCGCCCTCGGCCAATCTGAACCCGGAGCGCAAGTTTCCCTCGCTGTTCGAGCCGGTGCATGGCTCGGCGCCGGACATCTATGGGCAGAACATTGCCAACCCGGTCGCGATGATCTGGTCGGCGGCGCTGATGCTGGACTTCCTGGGCGAGCGGGCCGCGCATGACGCGATCCTGAAGGCCATCGAGACGGTGCTGGTCGAGGGGCCGCGCACGCGCGATCTGGGGGGCCAGGCCTCGACGACCGAGATGGGTGAGGCGCTGGCCGGCATGATCTGACGGATCGAACCGCACAAAGCAAAACGCCCTCGCAGCATGCGAGGGCGTTTGTAATTGATGGTTGCGGGGGCAGGATTTGAACCTACGACCTTTGGGTTATGAGCCCAACGAGCTACCAGACTGCTCCACCCCGCGACTGTTCTTGCTTAACGTCGGACCCACTCATCGCGCCGACAAAAAAGCCGCTCAAAGACAAGCGGCTCTTTTTGATGTTCTCTGGTTGCGGGGGCAGGATTTGAACCTACGACCTTTGGGTTATGAGCCCAACGAGCTACCAGACTGCTCCACCCCGCGACTGAAGCTAGCAGTATAGCGCAGTTCGGTGACTTCGTCACCATTGCTGCGGGTACAGACGTAAAAAAGGCCAGCATCAAGCCGGCCTTCTCTGGGCGAACGCTCCGACCGGGACGGCTGGAGCCCAAGCGCTGTCGATTTACTCGACGGCTTCGCCGGCGGTCTCGCCTTCAGCGCGGTCAACCAGTTCCACATAGGCCATCGGCGCGTTGTCGCCAACACGGAAGCCCATCTTCAGGATGCGGGTGTAGCCGCCCGGACGCGCCTTGAAACGCGGGCCCAGTTCGTTGAACAGCTTGGTGACGATGTCGCGGTCACGCAGACGGTCGAAAGCCAGGCGGCGATTGGCCAGCGTGGGTTCCTTGGCCAGGGTGATCAGGGGCTCGACGACGCGACGCAGTTCCTTGGCCTTGGGGACCGTGGTCTTGATGGCTTCGTGCTGCAGCAGCGAGACGCACATATTGCGCAGCATTGCCTTGCGGTGTTCGCTGGTGCGGTTGAGCTTACGGAGGCCGTTACGGTGACGCATGGTGCTATTCCTTTCCTAGAGTAATCCCAGCAGCCGTATCAGGTACTGCCCGGGTGCACCGGATGAAGCGGGTCAGCGCCCCATCCTTCTTCTTCAAAAACTAATTAACGCTTGTCCAGACCTTGCGGCGGCCAGTTTTCCAGGCGGGCGCCCAGAGTCAGGCCGCGCGAAGCGAGGACTTCCTTGATTTCATTGAGCGACTTGCGACCCAGATTCGGGGTCTTCAGCAGCTCGGTCTCGGTGCGCTGGATCAGGTCGCCGATGTAGTAGATGTTCTCGGCCTTCAGGCAGTTGGCCGAACGAACGGTCAACTCGAGCTCATCGACAGGGCGCAGCAGGATCGGGTCGAAGCTGCTGGAGCGCTGGGCCGGCTGGTCGAAGGCATCGACCAGGTCGGTGCCCTGCAGCTGTGCGAACACGGCCAGTTGCTCGACCAGGATCTTGGCCGAAGCGCGGATCGCTTCCTCGGGCGAGATGGCGCCGTTGGTTTCGATTTCCATGACCAGCTTGTCCAGATCGGTACGCTGCTCGACGCGGGCGTTCTCGACGGCGTAGCTGACGCGGCGCACGGGCGAGAACGAGGCGTCCAGCACGATGCGGCCGATGCTCTTGGTCGGCTCGTCGCCATAGCGGCGCATCGTGCCCGGCACATAGCCACGGCCCTTCTCGACCTTGATCTGCATGTCCAGCTTGCCGCCTTGCGACAGATGGGCAATGACGTGCTCGGGATTGATGATCTCGACGTCGTGCGGGGTCTGGATGTCGGCAGCCGTGACCGGGCCTTCACCTTCCTTGCGCAGGACCAGGGTCACTTCTTCGCGGTTGTGCAGGCGGAACACCACGCCCTTGAGGTTCAGCATGATGTGAACCACGTCTTCTTGCACACCGTCGATGGCCGAGTACTCGTGCAGCACGCCGGCAATCGTCACTTCAGTCGGCGCGTAACCCACCATCGAGGACAGCAGCACACGACGCAGGGCATTGCCCAGGGTGTGGCCATAACCGCGCTCGAACGGCTCCAGCGTCACCTTGGCGCGATGGCCGCCCAGGGGCTCCACATTGATGGATTTGGGTTTCAGCAGGTTTGTTTGCATGAGGTCTTTCTTTCAATACCCTCGGTTCGTTACACCGATAAGGCTGAGGGACCAACCGGGCGCGGCCGGAACGGGCCCGGCCCGGACGAGATAAAGCCGAAGAAAACGGCAAGGCCGAGCGCGCTCCTGACGAGCCGCCCGGCCGGAGCACTTCGATTAACGCGAGTACAACTCAACGATCAGCGATTCGTTGATCTCGGCGCCGAACTCGTCGCGGTCGGGAGCCTTCTTGAACACGCCTTCCAGCTTCGTACCATCCACCTGCACCCAGGCAGGCATGCCGATGGACTCGGCCAGCTTGAACGCGTCAACGATGCGCAGCTGCTTCTTGGCCTTCTCACGCACGGCGACGGTGTCACCGGCCTTCACCAGGTAGGAAGCGATGTTGACCACTTCGCCATTGACGGTGATGCCCTTGTGCGAGACCAGCTGGCGCGCTTCGGCACGGGTCGAACCGAAGCCCATGCGGTAGACGACGTTGTCCAGACGCGATTCCAGCAGTTGCAGCAGGTTCACGCCGGTCGAACCCTTGCGGCGCTCGGCTTCGGCGAAGTAGCGGCGGAACTGACGCTCCAGCACGCCGTACATGCGCTTGACCTTCTGCTTTTCACGCAGTTGCAGACCGAAGTCGGAGGTGCGCTGACCGGAAGTGCGGCCGTGCTGGCCGGGCTTCGAATCAAACTTGGCCTTGTCGCTGATCGAGCGGCGGGCGCTCTTCAGGAACAGGTCGGTGCCTTCGCGGCGGGAAAGTTTGGCCTTGGGGCCGAGGTAACGTGCCACTTTGCGTGTCCTTGTTCAATCTGACGCACAAAGTCCGTCGACTTGTGCGCGAGTCTGGCCAGTGTTTTTATCAGCTCAGACGGTGGGCTTATTGAAGTGTCGGCCTGCGCTCACACGAGGCCTCGACTTCAGCAAAACGGCCGGCTGGCACTTGCGCGCCAGCCGGCTTGGGAAAATCGAATCGGCGATTATCGCACTAAACCGAGAGGTTTAGATACGACGACGCTTTTGAGGACGGCAGCCGTTGTGCGGCACCGGCGTCACGTCAGAGATCGAGTTGATGCGGATGCCCAATGCGGCCAGAGCGCGCACCGACGATTCGCGACCCGGGCCGGGGCCCTTGATCTTGACGTCCAGATTCTTGATGCCCTGCTCTTGAGCAGCGCGGCCGGCCACTTCGGCAGCCACCTGGGCAGCGAAGGGAGTCGACTTGCGCGAGCCCTTGAAGCCTTGACCACCGGAAGAGGCCCAGGACAGAGCGCCACCTTGACGATCGGTGATCGTGATGATGGTGTTGTTGAACGAAGCGTGGACGTGCGCAACGCCGTCGGCAACGTTCTTGCGAACCTTCTTGCGAACGCGCTGGGCAGCCGAGTTATTAGGTGCTTTTGCCATGTGAACCTTCTTTCAATGCTGTGGCAGCGTGATCACTTCTTGCCGGTCGCAGCCGACTTGCGCGGACCCTTGCGGGTACGGGCATTCGTGCGGGTGCGTTGACCGCGCATCGGCAGGCCACGGCGATGACGGAAGCCGCGGTAGCAGCCCAGATCCATCAAGCGCTTGATGTTGATCGACATCTCGCGGCGCAGATCGCCTTCGATGGTCATGCGGCCCACTTCTTCACGGATCTTTTCCAGATCAGCGTCGGTGAGGTCCTTGACCTTCTTGTCGAACGGGATGCCGCAAGTTGTGCAGATCTTCTGTGCGGTCGTACGGCCAATGCCGTAGATCGAAGTCAGACCGATCTCAGTGTGCTTTTGCGGCGGAATGTTGATACCAGCAATACGTGCCATGTGCGTCCTCTAATTCGCTCGTGTCGTGCAGCAATCAGCCCTGGCGCTGCTTGTGGCGGGGATCGGTACAGATCACACGCACCACGCCCTTGCGGCGGATGATCTTGCAATTGCGGCACATTTGCTTAACGGATGCCGAAACTTTCATGGTCTGCTCCTTGACCTACTCTAAATCGCTCAAACAGCGCGTCCGGGGAATGAACAAGCTCACTTCGCCCGGAAAACGATGCGAGCACGACTCAAATCGTAGGGCGTGAGTTCCACCGTCACTTTGTCTCCGGGCAGGATGCGGATGTAGTGCATCCGCATCTTGCCGGAGATGTGACCGAGGACCACATGCCCGTTTTCCAACTTCACACGAAACGTTGCGTTGGGGAGATTTTCTTGGATCTCACCCTGCATCTGAATGACGTCGTCTTTCGCCATGCCGTTCAGGTTCGGTTGGAACCGTTGGTATTACCTCAGCTTGTCAGCTGGCCTTGAAATTTGCCTTCTTCAGCAGCGACTCGTACTGCTGACTCATCACATAAGACTGCACCTGAGCCCAGAAGTCCATGGTGACCACGACGATGATCAACAAGGAGGTACCGCCAAAATAGAACGGCACGTTGTACTTCAGAACCAAAAACTCAGGCAGCAGACAGACGGCGGTGATATAGATGGCGCCGGCCAAGGTCAGTCGCGACAAGATCTTGTCAATATGCTTGGCGGTCTGATCGCCGGGACGGATCCCGGGGATAAACGCGCCACTCTTCTTCAGGTTGTCTGCGGTCTCACGGCTGTTAAACACCAGCGCCGTGTAGAAGAAGCAGAAGAACACGATGGCAGCAGCGTAGAGCAGCACATAAATCGGCTGGCCCGGACGCAGCATGTCAGCGAGGTCTTTCAACCAGCGCAGGCCATCACCGGTAGCAAACCAACTCACCACGGTGGTCGGCAGCAGGATGATGGATGACGCGAAGATCGGCGGAATCACGCCCGACATGTTCAGCTTCAGCGGCAGGTGCGAGCTTTGGCCACCATAGACCTTGTTGCCGACCTGGCGCTTGGCATAGTTCACCAAGATCTTGCGCTGGCCACGTTCAACAAAGACCACAGCGTAGGTCACACCGATCACCAGGGCCACGATGAAGATCGAAGCAATGATGCTCATTGCGCCAGTCCGCACCAGCTCCAGCAACCCGGCCACCGCACCCGGCAGACCCGCAGCGATACCGCCGAAGATCAGAATCGAGATGCCGTTGCCCAGACCGCGCTCGGTGATCTGCTCACCCAGCCACATCAGGAACATCGTGCCGGCCACCAGGCTGGTCACCGCAGTCATGCGGAAACCAAAACCAGGATCAATCACCAGACCCGGCGAGCTCTCCAGCGCCAGCGCAATGCTCAGCGATTGAAAGATGGCCAGACCCAGGGTGCCGTAACGGGTGTACTGCGTGATCTTGCGACGCCCTGCTTCGCCTTCCTTCTTCAGCGCTTCCAAGCTCGGCACCACATGCGTCATCAACTGCATGACGATGGAGGCCGAGATGTAGGGCGTGATGCCCAGCGCCAAGACAGCGAAACGGGACAGCGCGCCGCCCGAGAACATATTGAACAGGCTCAGGATGCCGCCCTGCTGACCCTTGAAGAGCTGCTGCAGTTGGGCCGGGTCGATGCCGGGCACGGGGATATGCGCCCCGATCCGATACACCACCAGCGCCAGCAGCAGGAACACAAGCCGACGACGGAGGTCGCCGAACTTGCCGCTCTTGGCCAGTTGGTTTGCGTTGGTTGCCACTGTGCCTATCCTGTAGCTCTATTAAGCGACCGTGCCGCCAGCGGCTTCGATGGCTGCCTTGGCACCCGCCGTTGCGCCCACGCCCTTCAGCGTGATCTTGCGGCTGATAGCGCCCGACAGGATGACCTTGACGGTCTTCGCCAGTTCGGGAACCAGGCCGACGGCCTTCAGGGTGAGCACGTCGATCTCGTCACCGGCCAGCACCTGCAGATCGCTCAGCGTGATCTCGGCGTTGTACTTCAGCGATTGCGACTTGAAACCGCGCTTGGGTAGGCGACGCTGCAAAGGCATTTGACCGCCTTCGAAGCCCACCTTGTGGTAGCCACCGGCACGCGACTTTTGACCCTTGTGGCCGCGGCCAGCAGTCTTGCCCAGACCGGAGCCAATGCCACGACCCACGCGACGCTTGGCGTGCTTGGCGCCAGCGGCAGGCTTGATGGTATTGAGTTGCATCTTCTAGTCCTCAGTTCGTGTGGCGCTTACAGCACCTGCACGAGATAGGCGATCTTGTTGATCATGCCGCGCACCGCCGGCGTGTCTTCCAACACGCTGGTGCTGTTCAGCTTGCGCAGACCCAGACCAACCACGGTGGCACGGTGCGAGGCACGGGTACCAATGGGGCTGCGGACCAGCTTGACCGTCAAAGTTTTCTTGTCAGACATCAGTCTCTCCAGTGCAGCTTCAGTTGAGGATGTCTTCAACTGTCTTGCCGCGCTTGGCTGCGACTTGCGCGGCCGTGGTGGAACGCTTCAGAGCGTCCAGCGTGGCGCGAACCATGTTGTAAGGGTTGGTCGAACCGTGGCTCTTGGTCACGATGTCGGTCACGCCCATCACTTCGAAGACGGCGCGCATCGGGCCGCCGGCGATCACGCCGGTACCGGCCTTGGCCGGAATCATCATCACGTGAGCAGCACCATGGTCACCGTTCACGCTGTGGTGAATCGTGCCATTGCGCAGATCGACCTTGACCATATTGCGGCGGGCGGCTTCCATTGCCTTTTGTACGGCGACCGGAACTTCCTTCGCCTTGCCCTTGCCCATGCCGATACGGCCATCGCCGTCGCCGACCACCGTCAGTGCTGCGAAGGACAGCGTACGGCCGCCCTTGACCACCTTGGTGACGCGATTGACCGCGATCATCTTTTCCTTCAGGCCGTCGTCATTGCCTTCGGTCTGCGCGCGGGGTTGAAATTTTGCCATTTCGTATTCCTTGTTGCGTCAGAACTGCAGGCCGGCTTCGCGGGCTGCTTCGGCCAGTGCCTTGACTCGGCCATGGTAGGCAAAGCCCGCACGGTCGAAAGCCACCTTCTCGATACCGGCAGCCTTGGCCTTCTCGGCGACGCGCTTGCCCACCAGGACGGCGGCAGCGACGTTGCCGCCCTTGCCATTGCCACCCAGTTCGGCACGGACTTCCTTCTCGGCGGTCGAAGCGCTGGCCAGCACTTTGGTGCCGCAGTCGGAAATGACGCTGGCGTAGATGTGCAGGTTGGAGCGGAACACCGTCAGGCGTGCCACGCGCTGGATTGCAATCCGGGCGCGGGTTTGACGCGAGCGACGGATGCGCTGTTCTTTTTTGGTCAACATTGCGCTGCTCCTTACTTCTTCTTGGTCTCTTTGAGGGAGACCTTCTCGTCGGAATAGCGGATGCCCTTGCCCTTGTAGGGCTCTGGCGGACGGAAGGCGCGCACTTCAGCGGCGATCTGTCCGACCACTTGGCGGTCCGCGCCCTTGATCAGGATTTCGGTCTGGGTCGGGCACTCAACCTTGATACCAGCCGGCATGTCCTTCACCACGGGGTGAGAGAAACCGATCTGCAGGTTCAGCTTCTGGCCCTGAGCCTGGGCACGGAAGCCCACGCCCACCAGATTCAGCTTCTTCTCGAAACCCTTGCTCACACCGTTGACCATATTGGCCACCAGTGCGCGCATCGTGCCGCTCAGCGCATCGGCGTCGGCCGATTCGTTGGCGGGGGCGAAAGTCAGCTTGCCAGCTTCGTTCTTGATGGTGACCTGGGGGTTGGCAGCACGCACCAACGTGCCCTGGGCACCCTTCACGCTGATCTGCTCAGCGGTGATCGTCACGTCCACACCTGCGGGGACGGCGACCGGCATTTTTCCTACGCGGGACATTGTTTAAATCTCCTTGCGCTTAGGCGACGTAGCAGAGCACTTCGCCGCCGATACCGGCTTGACGTGCTTTGCGGTCGGTCATCACACCCTTGGGGGTGGTGACAATCGCCACACCCAGGCCATTCATGACCTGCGGGATGTCGTGGCGGCCCTTGTAAATGCGCAGGCCGGGACGGCTCACGCGCTCGATGCGCTCGATCACCGGACGACCGGCGTAATACTTCAGCGCAATCTCCAACTCGGGGCGGGCGGCTTCACCGCGCACCGCGAATCCATCGATATAACCCTCGTCCTTCAGGACCTTGGCGATCGCGATCTTCAACTTAGACGAAGGCATCACGACGCTGGCTTTCTCAACGCTTTGGGCGTTGCGAATGCGAGTCAGCATATCGGCGATAGGATCACTCATGCTCATATGAAAATCTCCTAAACCTGCCGATTACCAGCTGGCCTTGACGACACCGGGGATGTCGCCCTTGAAGGCCAGCTCGCGAATTTTGTTACGGCCCAGGCCGAACTTGCGGAACGTGCCGCGGGGACGGCCGGTCAACTCGCAGCGGTTACGCAGGCGGGTCGGGTAGGCGTTACGGGGGAGCTTTTGCAGCTCCAGGCGGGCTGCATAGCGCTCTTCTTCCGACTTCTTGAAGTCGTCGATGATGGCCTTCAGTTCCGCATACTTCTTGGCGTACTTGGCGACCAGTTGTTCGCGCTTCAGCTCACGTTGCTTAATCGAGAGTTTTGCCACAGGTCACCTCAGTTCTTGAACGGGAACTTGAATGCGGCCAACAGGGCCTTGCACTCATCGTCCGACTTGGCCGTGGTGGTGATGCTGATATTCAGACCACGCAGCGCGTCAACCTTGTCGTAATCGATTTCCGGGAAAATGATCTGCTCTTTGACGCCGATGTTGTAGTTACCACGACCATCGAACGAGCGACCCGAGATACCACGGAAGTCACGAACGCGCGGCAGCGCGACCGTCACGAAGCGATCCAGGAATTCATACATCTGAACGCCACGCAGGGTGACCATGCAGCCGATCGGCACCTGCTCACGGATCTTGAAACCCGCGATTGCCTTCTTGGACTTGGTGACCACGGGCTTTTGGCCGGCGATCTTGGTGAGGTCGCCGACGGCGTGGTCCATCACCTTCTTGTCCGCAACCGCCTCGCTCACACCCATATTGAGCGTGATCTTGGTGATGCGCGGCACTTCCATGACCGACTTGTAGCCAAACTTCTCAACGAGGCCTGGCACAACTTTTTCGCGATAAAACGCTTGCAAACGAGCCATGTCGGACCTCTTAAGCCTTGATCTCTTCGCCGGTCGACTTGTAAACGCGCACCTTCTTGCCATCGGCGAGCAACTTGATGCCCACGCGATCGGCCTTGCCGGATGCAGCGTTAAAAATCGCCACGTTGGATTGATGGATCGGCATCGTCTTATCGACCACACCGCCGGTGGTGCCCTTCATCGGGTTGGGCTTGACGTGCTTCTTAACGACATTGACGCCGTCCACCACGAGGTGGGCGTCGTCGACACGCTGCGACACAGTGCCGCGCTTGCCCTTGTCGCGGCCGGTCAACACGATGACCTGGTCGCCTTTACGAATCTTGTTCATGGCAATACCTTTGTCTGTGGCTGTGCTCAGAGCACCTCAGGCGCCAGCGACACGATCTTCATGAAACGCTCGGTACGCAGTTCACGCGTCACCGGGCCGAAGATACGAGTGCCGATGGGCTCCAGCTTGGCGTTCAGCAGCACGGCGGCATTGCCGTCGAACTTGACCAAAGAGCCGTCTTGGCGGCGCACGCCCTTGGCAGTGCGAACCACCACCGCGCTGTAGATCTCGCCTTTTTTGACGCGACCGCGCGGAGCAGCTTCTTTGATGCTGACCTTGATGATGTCGCCAATGCCGGCATAACGACGCTTGGACCCGCCAAGCACCTTGATGCACATGACGGATTTAGCGCCAGTGTTGTCCGCGACGTCGAGCCGCGATTGCATTTGAATCATGTCTGTCCCCAACTTTTCCCTCGTCCAGCGCTGCAACCAATTTGCAGCCACCTTCAGCGGTCAGTCTTGGGCCCGTGGACCGTTCGCTCGGATCTTTGAGACCCTTGCGCCCGGCAGTTATGGGCGAACCCGAGGCCATAACGCACTAGAAAGTGCGCCTGACGTTCGGCGAAGCTTTGGATTATGCGTCAGGGCCTACGCTCATGTCAAGCGTTAACCCCGAAGAACTTTGCAAGCCAGCACCGCGGACCCCGCGATGCCAGCCCGATCCGTGAAAGTTCAGAGCGCCTTGGCCTGAGCCAGCAAGGTGGCAGCATCGCTGACCTCGAATTTGCCGGGCGCCTCGACATTCAGCGACTTGACGACGCCGTCAACGACCAGCATCGAGTAGCGCTGCGAGCGCAGACCCATGCCCCGTGCCACCAGGTCCAGCGTCAGGCCGGTGGCTTTGGCGAAGTCAGCGCTGCCGTCAGCCATCATGCGGACCTTGCCGGCGGTCTTCTGTTCGCGACCCCAGGCGCCCATCACGAAGGCGTCATTGACAGACACACACCAGATCTCGTCGACACCAGCCGCCTTGAAGGCCTCGGCCTGCTGCACATAGCCAGGCACATGCTGGGCCGAGCAGGTCGGCGTGAACGCGCCGGGCAACGCGAAGATCGCAATTTTCTTGCCGGCGGTCGCCTTCTCGATGTCAAAGCTATTGGGGCCTAGCGAGCAGCCATTGCCCTCGACCTCGATGAACTCATTGAGCGTGCCTGCGGGCAGCTTGTCTCCGACTTTCAGCATTGTTGATCTCCTTGTTCACAACGAAAAACGGCCGGACGCCAGTATTCCAGCGTTCCGGCCGTCTGAGCCATCGCGGAGCACAAAACCCCGCAACAGCCTGGACTTCAGCGGCGATTAAACGACCTGCGCCTTCTCGACCAGACGGGTCACGACCCAGCTCTTGGTCTTGGACAGCGGACGGCCTTCGGCGATCTCGACCACATCACCCATCTTGTACTCGCCCTTTTCGTCATGGGCGTGGTACTTGCGGGAACGGGCCACGATCTTGCCGTAGAGCTCGTGCTTGGCACGGCGCTCGATCAGCACGGTCACGGTCTTGGAGCGCTTGTCGCTGACCACGCGACCGATCAGGGTACGCGTGTTCTTTTCTTGAGCTTGCGTAGTCATTTCGCGGCTCCCTTCTTCTTCTCGGCCAACACGGTCTTGACGCGAGCAATGTCACGGCGCGTATTGCCCAACACGGTGTGGTTGGTCAATTGTTGCGTCGCTTTTTGCATGCGCAGGCCGAAATGGGCCTTCAGCAGGTCGGTCACTTCCTTTTCCAAGGCAGCGACATCCTTGCCACGCAGTTCAGATGCTTTCATGGTGTCTTTCCTCTTCAGCTGCCGACCTGGCGGGTCACGAAGGTGCAGCTCAGCGGCAGCTTTGCAGCAGCCAGCGTGAACGCTTCGCGAGCCAGGGCTTCCGGCACACCGTTGACTTCATAGAGCACCTTGCCAGGCTGAATCTCAGCGACGTAGTACTCAGGGTTGCCCTTACCGTTACCCATACGGACTTCGGCGGGCTTCTGGGAGATCGGCTTGTCCGGGAAGATGCGGATGAAGATACGACCACCGCGCTTGATGTGGCGCGAGATCGCACGACGTGCAGCTTCGATCTGGCGGGCCGTCAGACGACCACGCTCAGTTGCCTTCAGGCCGAAATCGCCAAAAGACACGGCAGCGCCGCGGGTTGCAACACCGGTGTTGCGACCCTTTTGCTCCTTGCGGTATTTGCGACGAGCTGGTTGCAGCATTTTTTATTCTCCTTTGGGCTCGCCGGCCACGGGGGCGGCGGGCTTGCGGACGACGCGCTTGGCGGCGGGCTGGCCGGCGGCGCCTGCGTCAGCTGCCGGGGCGGCGTCACGCGGACCACGATCACCACCGGGACGGCCACGGCCGGTCGGTGCACCCGGACGGGTGTTGCGACGCGGACGACGGTCGTCTTCGGCACCTGCCGGCGTGTTGATCACCGGCGCTTCGCCATTGGCGAGGCGGTCACCACGGTAGACCCAGACCTTGACGCCAATGACGCCGTAGGTGGTCTTCGCTTCGGAGAAGCCGTAGTCGATGTCAGCCTTCAGGGTGTGCAGCGGCACACGGCCTTCGCGATACCACTCGGTACGAGCGATTTCGATGCCATTCAGACGGCCGGCAGACATGATCTTGATGCCCTGGGCGCCCAGACGCATCGCGTTCTGCATCGCACGCTTCATGGCGCGACGGAACATGATGCGCTTTTCCAGCTGCTGGGTGATCGAGTCGGCGATCAGCTGAGCATCGATTTCGGGCTTGCGCACTTCTTCGATGTTGACTGCCACCGGCACGCCCAGACGCTTGGTCAGTTCGGCCTTCAGGTTTTCGATGTCCTCGCCCTTCTTGCCGATCACCACGCCCGGACGTGCCGAGTAGATGGTGATGCGGGCGTTCTTGGCGGGTCGTTCGATCAGAATGCGCGACACGGCGGCACTCTTCAGGCGGGCCTTCAGGAACTCGCGAACGCGCAGATCTTCGGCCAGCATCGTGGCGAAGTTCTGGTTCGACGCGTACCAGCGCGACGCCCAGTTACGGGTGACGGGCAGGCGGAAGCCGGTTGGGTGGATTTTTTGTCCCATAGTCTTCTTTCAGCCTTCAGTTGCCGACCGACACGAAGATGTGGCAGGTGGGCTTGCTGATGCGATTACCGCGGCCCTTGGCACGAGCGGAGAAACGCTTCAGAGTGGCACCTTGCTCCACATAGATCGTGGTGACCTTGAGTTCATCAATGTCAGCGCCGTCGTTGTGCTCGGCGTTGGCGATGGCGCTCTCGAGCGCCTTCTTGATGATCACGGCTGCCTTCTTCTGGGTGAATTCCAGGATGTTGAGCGCCTGGTCCACCTTCTTGCCGCGGATCAGGTCAGCCACCAGGCGACCCTTGTCACACGAGAGGCGAACGCCGCGAACGATTGCTTTGGTTTCCATCGTTGGCATCCTTACTTCTTCCCGGCCTTCTTGTCGGCCGGATGGCCTTTGAAGGTGCGGGTCAGTGCGAATTCACCCAGCTTGTGACCGACCATCTGGTCAGACACATACACCGGCACGTGTTGCTTGCCGTTGTGCACAGCGATCGTCAGACCGATGAACTCGGGCAGGATCGTCGAGCGACGCGACCAGGTCTTGATAGGCTTTTTGTCCTTGTTGGCAACCGCCTTGTCGACCTTGGCCAACAGGTGATGGTCAACGAACGGGCCCTTCTTCAATGAACGAGTCATGGCCTACCCTTTACTTCTTGCGACGCGAAACGATGAACGTCTGCGTGCGCTTGTTGTTACGAGTGCGGTAGCCCTTCGTGAGGGTGTTCCACGGCGACACAGGCGCTTGGCCTTCGCCGGTACGACCTTCACCACCACCGTGCGGGTGATCCACCGGGTTCATCGCCGTACCGCGAACGGTCGGGCGGATACCCTTCCAACGGATTGCACCGGCCTTGCCGTACTGGCGCAGCTGATGCTCTTCGTTGCTGACCTCGCCGATCGTGGCGCGGCAGTCGATGTGGATGCGGCGCACTTCACCCGAGCGCAGGCGCAGCTGGGCGTAGACACCTTCGCGGGCCATCAGCACCACGGACACGCCGGCCGAACGCGCGATCTGCGCACCCTTGCCAGGCAGCATCTCGATGCAATGGATCGTCGAACCCACCGGGATATTGCGGATCGGCAGCGTGTTGCCGGCCTTGATCGGGGCTTCCGCGCCGCTCAAGATCGTTGCACCGACTTCCAGACCACGCGGAGCGATGATGTAGCGACGCTCGCCGTCGGCATAGCACACCAGAGCGATGTGGGCCGTACGGTTCGGGTCGTACTCGATGCGCTCGACCTTGGCCGGGATACCGTCCTTGTTGCGCTTGAAGTCGACCACGCGGTAGTGGTGCTTGTGACCACCGCCCTTGTGGCGAATCGTGATGTGACCGTTGTTGTTACGGCCAGAGTTCTGCTTTTGCGGCTCAAGCAGCGACGCCTCAGGCGCGCCCTTGTGCAGGTGCTTGTGCACCACCTTGACCACGGCACGGCGGCCGGGCGAGGTCGGTTTGACTTTAACGACGGCCATTACGCAGCCTCCCCGGAGAAGTTGAGCTCTTGGCCCGCCTTCAGCGACACATACGCCTTCTTGACGTGGTCGCGGCGACCGATGGAACGGCCGAAGCGCTTGACCTTGCCCTTGACGTTGACGACGTTCACAGCCTCGACCTCGACCTTGAACATCAGTTCAACAGCGGCCTTGATCTCGGGCTTGGTGGCGTCACGCAGCACCTTGAACAACACTTGGTTGTGCTTCTCGGCAACCGACGTGGCCTTTTCGGACACGATGGGGGCCAGCAGCACGGAGGCCAGACGGCCTTCGGAATACTTGGTGGGGGCGCTCATGCCAGCATCTCCTTGAGTTGCTCCATCGCAGCCTTGGTCACCAACACCTTCTTGTAGTGAACCAGGGACAGCGGATCGGCGTAGCGCGGCTCGCAAACCAGCACATTGTGCAGATTGCGCGAGGCCAGCAGCATGTTGTCGGAGACTTCGTTGGCGATCAGCATCACCGACTCCAGACCCATGGCCTTGAACTTGGCAGCCAGCAGCTTGGTCTTCGGGGCTTCGATATCGATTGCCTCGACCACCGACAGGCGGCCTTCACGAGCCAGCTGCGAGAGGATGGCGGCCATACCGGCGCGGTACATCTTCTTGTTCAGCTTGTGCGTGAAGTTCTCGTCCGGCATGTTCGGGAAAATCCGACCACCCCCGCGCCACAGCGGCGAGGACGTCATACCGGCACGTGCGCGGCCGGTTCCCTTTTGACGGAACGGCTTCTTGGTCGAGTGCTTGACCTGTTCACGATCCTTCTGGGCACGGGTACCTTGGCGGGCATTGGCCTGGAAGGCCACGACCACCTGGTGCACCAGGGCTTCGTTGTAATCGCGAGCGAAGACGGTGTCAGGAGCATCCACCTTGGCGGTGGCCTGACCTTGCTCATTCAGGAGCTCGAGCTGCATCAGTTGACTCCTTTCTTGAGCTTGACCTTGACAGCAGGACGCACGACCACGTGGCCGTTCTTGGCGCCCGGCACAGCACCACGGACCAGCAGCAGCTGACGAGCTTCGTCAACGCGCACGATGTCCAGGTTCTGGGTGGTCACGGTTTCGTCGCCCATATGGCCCGACATCTTCTTGCCAGGGAACACGCGGCCCGGATCCTGCGCCATCGAGATGGAGCCAGGAACATTGTGCGAGCGGCTGTTACCGTGGGAAGCGCGTTGCGAACCGAAGTTGTGACGCTTGATCGTGCCTTCGAAGCCCTTACCGATGGACGTGCCTTGCACGTCAACGGTCTGGCCGGCAGCGAACAGCGAGACCGGCACCTGGGCGCCCGCCTTGTATTCGGCGGCGACGGCGGCGTCGACACGGAATTCCTTCAGGATACGACCGGCTTCAACGCCCGCTTTCGCGAGGTGACCGGCTTCCGGCTTGGTGACGCGCGAAGCTTTGCGCGTACCGAACGCCACTTGAATGGCGCTGTAGCCGTCGTTTTCTACAGTCTTGATCTGGGTCACGCGGTTGTTGGACACATCCAGCACCGTCACAGGGATGGCGTCGCCATCGTCCGTGAAGATGCGCATCATGCCCACCTTGCGGCCCAGCAATCCGAGACGATTGCTTAGACTCATGGTTTTTCTCCAGCCCCTCTGCTCGCACAGGAAGCCATTTACGTACACCCGACATCGATTGGTCGGGCCGATAAGTGCAGCGCCGAATCTCGACAAGTCAAGAACCGACCCTGCGCCAAATCCCGCGCAGGACGAACCAGCGCGGAAAAGCTGGCGAGTATAGCGTGAACCCTAGGAATTACGCAAGGGCGCGCCAGGCATCGCCAAACAAAAAGGGCGGCCGTTGCGGGCCACCCTTCTTGAAGCTGTCATCTCCGACAGCTCTACTGCGATCACTGCAGCTTGATTTCCACATCGACGCCGGCAGGCAGGTCGAGCTTCATCAGCGCATCAACCGTCTTGTCGGTCGGATCGACGATGTCCATCAGGCGCTGGTGGGTGCGGATTTCGAACTGGTCGCGCGAAGTCTTGTTGACGTGCGGCGAACGCAGGATGTCGAAACGCTCCATGCGCGTCGGCAGGGGCACGGGGCCCTTGACGATGGCACCGGTACGCTTGGCGGTTTCGACGATTTCAAGCGCCGACTGGTCGATCAGCTTGTAGTCGAAGGCCTTCAGGCGGATGCGGATCTTTTGCTTTTGCATGACTATTCCTTCAAAGAGCGTGTGGCCGAGGCCACGAGGTTTGTGAGGCCCGAACCCTCAACAGGTCCGGGCCGGTCACGCAAAAGACTTAGGCGATGATGGTCGCCACGACGCCGGAGCCGACGGTACGACCGCCTTCACGGATGGCGAAGCGCAGGCCGGTTTCCATCGCGATCGGAGCGATCAGCTTCACGGTGATGCTGACGTTGTCGCCAGGCATGACCATTTCCTTGTCCGCCGGCAACTCCACGGCACCGGTCACGTCCGTCGTGCGGAAGTAGAACTGGGGACGGTAGTTGTTGAAGAACGGGGTGTGACGGCCGCCCTCTTCCTTGGACAAGACATAGATCTCGGCCGTGAAGTGGGTGTGCGGCTTGATCGAGCCGGGCTTGGCCAGCACTTGGCCGCGCTCGACGTCTTCACGCTTGGTGCCGCGCAGCAGGATACCGACGTTGTC
>SCOI01000025.1 GCA_005503085.1 Burkholderiales bacterium C2
GGCGGCTCGATAAGCAATGTGCAGTTCGGCCCGCTGTCCAGCTCCCAGTGGTCCGCCGTCGGCGGCGCCGGCAAGCCCCAGGACAACGCCACTGTGGGCGCCACTATCGGCGCCAACCTGGGCGGCAACTTCAGCCAAGCCAGCTGGGATGTCGTCATGGCCGGGCAGACGCTGATCAGGGCAGCGCACATCCAGCAGCTGACCGCCGCCAATATCACGGTGGCAACGCTTTCGCAGGTGGTCAACGGTGGGGCCACAAGCGGCGGCCGCATCGTGATGGAGCCGAACAAGATCATCGTGTTCGATGGCTCGGGCGCTCAGCGCGTGAAGATCGGGTATCTGGGATGAGCGACCACGGCACCCAGGTCTTCGCCGCAGACGGCACGACGCTGATCTTCGATTCCCGCATCGCCCAAGCCGGCGTGCTGATCGACGTCCAAGCCCTGAAGACCACCAGCACCACCGTGTTGACCTATCCAGCATTTGCTGGGCGGTCTGCCTTCGTCATGGACGGCTGCTCCAACATGGTAGCGGCGGCCTCGGTCGACTATGCGCTCGGCTATCCGCGTGTCAGCCTCGCGGGCGGCAACGGCTTTGAGACGCTGCAGTTTCTGATCTTCGCGTCATGAGCTACGGGATGCGCGTCGAGAACGACGCTTCGGTGCTGGTGATCGACGACAACTCTATCGGCTATGGCTATGTCGGTCGGGCCAGCCTACTTACTGCGGCTGCCAAGGCCCCCGACCTGATGACGGCATGGCGCTATCGCATCGTGATGGCCAATTCCTCCGCTGTCCCCATCATCGCTGTCAAGCTCAGCACAACGACATTGGTGCAGATCGCTGGAATCGGACGGTACTCGGGCGATGCAACCATGAAGACCTGGGATGTCGACGTCTACTCGACCGAGTTGTTTGGCGCGGCCAACGGGGCGCAGGTCAACCCAATCGAGCCCGAGGTTCTGGTCTTTGCGCCGATGAGTGCGGGTGGTTCATCGTGGGGCATGCAGCTGTTTAAGTCCGATGGGGTAACGGTGGCCTGGGACTTCTCGATGCGTCCGCTCTGGATCCGGCAGGTGCTCGATTTGTCGGCCCATGTCGGCTACTACTCCATCGGAACCGGCTGGGTGAATCAGGCCTTTTACGACGGGGACTCAGTCGGCCGTGATACCGGGATCAGCGCGCCAGCAATCATCGGCAGCACGAACGGCGAGCACGAGTACATACAGGACACCACGGGCGAGTATCTACAGCGCGGAACATACGGATGGACGCTGATCGGCTCAACGCTGGCGCGCCGCCGCATGTGGACCGACTCTGCCCGCCCCTACGTCGATCCGACGCCGTCGGACTCCATCAACTACCAGATCAAGGCCTGCCGGGCGCTGATCATCGACAGCACGGGACTGACCTAATGCCCATCATCCACACACTCGCTGCGCCCAACGGCGCTCCCTGCACCTACTTCGCCGCGCTGCGCGTCGATGTGGACCTGAAAGCCCAGGATGCCACAGCAAAGGTTCAGGTCGGCGGCTGGATCACCGAGGACGCCAGCCTGGAGGGCCAGCTCGCTGTTTTCAACTGGTTTCCGCTGGTGCCACGATCCGCGCTGAGCATGCAAGACCTCGTCGCGACAGCTGAGACGGCCCTGGTGCAGTTGGAGGGGTCGCCCTGGCTAGGCGGCAGCCTCGTCTCGGCACCCAGCGACCTGGCCGGCGTCAAGGCCCGCCGCTGGGCCATGATCAAGCAGCAGCGCAACGATCACGAGTTCGGGCTGCTGTCCTGGGATGGTTGCGCATTCGACGCTGACCAGCGATCGCAGGCCCGCATTCAAGGGGCGGTTCAACTGGCATCGCTCGCCGCCGCCGCCGGTGAGCAGTTCACCATGCCCTGGACGCTGGCCGACAACAGCGTGCGCACACTCGATGCCGCCGAGGTGGTGTCCCTCGGCCAGGCCCTGGCCCAGCAGGTCTCAGGTGCGCACGAGATCGCCCGGGGCCTGCGCCTGCAGATCGACGCGGCCGAGACGCTGGAGCAGGTCGAGGCGGTGGCCTGGCCGACTCCAGCCTGACCCGGCTGGTGCCAAGGCTGGCAGTCTGGCGCGATGGGCGCCCCAGACCTCGATTTCGATCTCTACCGCGTGCTGGCGTTCGTGCGCCGGCACCTCCCTGGCTTCTGTGCGGCTGACGGCATGCGTGCCATCGGCCTGCGCCGCCGCGGCGAACTGGTGGCCGGAGTCGTCTATGAGGGCTTCAACGGCCGGAATATCTGGATGCACGTTGCTGCCGAGCCAGGTGGGCGGTGGCTGACCCGGGGATACCTGGAGGCCTGCTTCCGGTATCCGTTCCTGATCTGTGGAGTCGACCGTGTCTCTGGCTATGTCGATGCCAGCAACACGGCCGCCCGTCGGTTTGATGAGGCCCTGGGGTTCAAAGAGGAAGCCCGCCTGAAGGGCGCCGCACAGGATGGCGGTGATGTGATCTTGTACGTCATGCGCCGAGGAGAGTGCCGGTATGTGCCGATTCCACCGAACTGAGTTTGATCTACTGCCGGAGCGAGCGTTCCGCCCGCGCGCCGGCCGACATGGCCAGATGACGCTGGAGGGAGGTGGCAAGGGAAGCTCCGCCCCGGCGCCAGACCCGCGCCTGGTCGAGGCACAGGTCAAGAGCATGGGCATTCAGGACTCTGCGATCCAGAGCATCCTGAAGAACAGCAACGAGCTGCTTCCGCTGCAACAGCAGCAGATGCAGTTCGCGCTGGACAGCAGCAAGACCGCTTACGACCAGTCGCAGTCCGACCGGCAGTGGCTGCTCTCGCGCCGAGACATGCTGTCTGGCGTGCAGGATCAAATGGCCAAGGACGCCTCTGAGTTCAACACTGAGGGCCGCCGCGAGCAGCTTGCCGGTGCTGCTATGGCCGACGTCAACACAGCAGCCAGCAACGCCCGGGGCCAGTCGTCCCGCGCTGTGGCGCGCATGGGCATCAACCCGGCGTCCGGCCGGGCCATGGCCATGGATAGCCAGATCCAGCTCGGCCAGACCGCGGCCGCCGCCGGCGCTGCGAACAAGGCCCGCACCGATGCCCGGGCAGAAGGCTATGCGCTGAATGATCGCGTCAACAACTCGCTGTCCGGCTATCCCTCGATGGGCTCTCAGGCTACCGGCTCGGGCGCTGCGTATGGCACTGCCGGCGTCAACACGACGAATGCGTCTCTTGCTGGACAGAACTCGGGCTTCGGCTCTGTCGCCTCGGTGGCTGGCCAGCTCGGCACTAACGCGACAAGCATGTTCGGAGCGCAGGCTACGCGCGAGGCCAACGGGCAGGGCGGCGGGGAGAGCATTGGCGGAATGCTGGGCGGCCTCGGCGGCCTGGCCACCGGTCTCGGCAAGAGCGGGCTCGGCTGGTTCTCCGACCGGCGCCTGAAGACCGACATCGAGGTCGTCGGCCGCGATGTGGCGACCGGCTTGAAGCTGTATGCATTCCGCTACATCGCTGACCCCACCAAGCGCTGGATTGGTGTGATGGCGGACGAGGTCCGCACGATCCGTCCCGATGCTGTGTGTCGCGGTGAAGACGGTTTTGATCGAGTCAACTATGGCCTGCTGGGCCTCGAAATGGTGGAGGCCTAAATGGCGCGTCGTGGCAGCAACTTCACGGACTTTGTCCGCAACTTCAGCTCAGGCCTCAATCTGGTCAATCAGGTCCGCCAGGACTTGGACATCGGGAAGATCGCCGACGCCAAGCCGGAGCAGTCGCAAGGCTTCACGGCTGACGACGGCAAGCAGCTCGAGGCCATCGCGAACGCGAAGGATGCGGAGGGCAACCCGATCTACAAGCTCGGCACCACCAGCGATGGCAACTACACGGTCGAGGTCGCAGCCGATCCGTCGATGCGCGGCACCATCGCACAAAAGGGCGTCACCGACTTCTTGGGCCAGCGCACGGCTGGCGAGCTCTCTGATGGCCAAGTCACAGACGCACGGCAGCGGGCAATGGCTGGCGTGATGATGCGGACTGATCCCGTCGGCGCCGGCCGCATGCTGCGCGACCTGAAACAAGGGCAGCAGGAAGACCAGCGCTTTGCCTGGGACCAGAACCGGAACGAGCGGGACATCCGACGCAACGACCAGGCCGACGCCGACGAGGCTTTCATGCGCCAACTCGATGCCGAGGCCGGCGATTGGCATGCGAACCGCCTGAAGAACGCCGACGGCACCACGCGCGCGGCGAAGAATGACGACTTCATCGCTGCGACCCAGTACCGGGCCTTCAAGCTGGCCGAGGCGGGCCGGCTGAACGAGGCAAGCCAGGTCTACAAAGACTTCGCTGCGCAGTCCCACATCAAGCTGCAGCTCGAAACCGAGGCCCGCACGAAGGCCCTTGGCGAGACCGCCTCGCGCCTGGCATCTGGCGACCTTAACTCGGTGAGGGACTTCTATAACGAGTTCGTGCCCGATGGTGCGCGCGTCACCGATGTCAGTCGCGGCAAGGACGGACAAATCACGATCCAGCGCGAGTCGCTGGACGGCCGGCCGATGGCGCCCACCGTCATGAAGGACACGGGGCAGCTGGTCAGCGCTCTGGCCTCGTTCCGCGACCCGATGGCCCTGTACAACTGGAGCCAGAACGAGTTCAAGAACAACCTGCTGGCGAAGGCGGACCAGCGGGCAGGGGCGGCTGCTGCCCGTGAGCAGCAGACCTTCGATGCCGGCGCACCTCAGCGCGATCTTGGCGGCGCGCTGGCCGGCCTGCAGCTCGCCGTTGTCAATGCCAAGACGCCCGAGGAGGCTGCTGCAGCGCGAGCGAAGCTGTTGGCTGCGCAGGGTGGTCTTGGACTGGGCAAAAAAGAAGCGCCGACGGGCTATCGTTACAAGGCTGACGGAACCACTCTGGAAGCGATTCCGGGCGGCCCGGGCGACAAGGGCCTTAAGGGCAAGCCGCCGGCCGAGGTGCAGCGGATGAACGTCGCGCTGCGCTCGCTGCAGAAGGGCCTCGATGAATACGAAACCCTGATGAAGACCTTCGACCCGCGCAGCCCAATCGACCAGATGGACCCGAAGGTGCGGGCACGCACTGAGTCACTTCTCGCTGATCTTCAGTTGCAGTTCAAGGAGGCTCATGCGCTGGGTGCGCTGACTGGTCCCGATCTGGAAATGATCGGCAAGGCGTTGGCGAGCCCGACATCGCTGCGAGGCGCGTTGTACGGCAAGGACGGCCTGTCGGCTCAACTGGGCGAAGTGCGCGGCGGGATAGGCCGCCGCGTAAAGGCGATCGCTGACGAGTTCGGCACAGAACCCATTCCAACGGGCCCTGCCACTCCGCCTGCAGCGGAGTCCGGCAAAGACGGCTTCAGCACTCTCTGGCGGAGGTAGTCGGCATGACAAAGCTATGGAGCGAGGTGGTCGTTTCTCCTGAGTATCGGGCGCTGAAGCCTGATGACCGGGAGGCGGCGCGCGCGCAGTACTGGAACGAGGTCATTGCGCCGCAGGTGCCCAAGGAAAGCCTTGAGGCCGCGCGCGCCCAGTTCGAGACCGAGTTCGGCCCGGATGGCACCCAACTGCCGAAAGTGGCCGGGCCGGAGCGGTCGCGGCTGGAAGGGGCCGGCCGCGCTATAGGGCTGACGGCGCGACACGCCCTCGCGGGCATTGCTGCGGTCCCAGCCATGGCCAGCGATGCGATCACCGGTGTGATCAACACCGGTGCCGACGCGCTGCTCGGCAAGGGCAACGGCTTCCGTTTCCAGCCCGCCGGCCAGGCGCTTCAGGACACGCTTTCGGCCGCTGGGCTGCCGGCACCCGAAACCAAAGGTGAGCGCGTTGTCGGCGACGTCACCTCTGCGATCACGGGTGTAGGGACCACTGCCAAGGCCGGCGAGCTTCTGGCGCGCGCCGCCAACCCGTTGATTGCGGCTGTAGGCCTCGGTTTGGGCAGTGGTCTGGCCGCACAGACTGTTGGTGGGGCGGCCGGCGCGGCTGCGGCCGGCACGGTTCGTGAAAATGGCGGTGGGGTCGGGGCGCAGATGGCAGCTGGCCTCGCGGCCGGGCTGGCGCCGTCGGCGCTGCCCACTGGCGCCCGTATGGCGGCGCGTGGCCTCCTGCGCGGTGGCGAGGCCGGCCGGCAGCGAGTCGAACAGAACATCAAGCTTTTCGAGGAGGCCGCCGGCACCACGCCGAGCCTGGCCCAGGCCACCGAGGGACGCTTCGCGCGCGGTCTCGAATCGACGCTGTCCAAGGCCCCTGGCAGCTCCGGCATCATGGCCCGTTTTGCCGAGAGGCAGGCTGACGACATGCAGGCGGCAGTGCAGCGTTTGTCTGATGAGTTGGCGCCGGGAGCCAATGCGACGAGCGCGGGAGAGGCCATTGAGCGCGGAATCGGCGCCTTCAAGGCCGGATTCAAGAGCGCACAGTCCGAGCTGTACGACGAACTTGGCGCTGTGCTGCCAAAGGAAGTTCCGATCACTGTCGATCGCACCCGACAGGCACTCGCCGCGATGAACGAGGGGATCGAGGGCGCGCCAGCACTGAGCCGGTGGTTCCGCAACGCCAAGATTGGCAACATCGAGAAGGCGTTGATCTCTGATCTGGAGCTTGCGGCCACGCCGCCAGGACAAAGCTCCGTGATGCCGCAGGCCCCGAGGCCAGCAGCGCTGCCCTTTGAGGCCATCAAGAAGCTACGGACCCTTGTCGGCAACGAGATAACCGATGGGTCGCTGGTGTCGGACGTCCCGCGCTCGAAGTGGCGCGCGCTCTATGGCGCGCTGAGCGAGGATCTCGGCGACGCCGCCAAGGCCGCAGGCCCACAGGCAGAGGCTGCATGGAAGAGGACAAACGACTTCACCAGCCAGCATATGCAGCGCCTGGATGAACTGGCATCGATCGTACGGCGCGATGCGCCAGAGAAGATCTTCACCGCTGCCCTCAGCGGTGCGAACGAAGGTGCTACGGTCGTGAAGCGTGTCATGTCAGCGCTGCCGGCGGAGGAAAAGCGCGAGGTCGCCGCCGCGGTGCTGCAGCGCATGGGCCGCGCCAATCCTGGCCAGCAGACCGCCGAGGGCGACGCCTTCAGCTCGGAGCGATTCCTCACGGCCTTCAGCAAGATGAGCCCTGCCGCGCGCCAGGCCATCTTCGGCGATACCGAGGGCGGCGTCGACGGCGCTATCAAGCTGCTGGCCCAGCTCGCCGAGGCCCGCCGGGCGGGTGGCCGCGTGTTGGAGAACAACAGCGGCACCGCGACGGCCGCCGCGCACATGGGCGCCGCCGGCGCGCTGGTCGGCGGTGTCGGTTCGGCGCTGACGGGCTCGGCGCTGCCGCTGGCCACTGTGGCGCTGCCGATGGCCACGGCCAATGCCACGGCAAGGGTGATGACGAACCCGCGCACCCTGCGGCTGGCTGCGACGCGCACTGCGATCCCCGAGGGCATGGGCGCCAATGCCGCCATGTCAGCGGCCCGGCTCTCCGCTCCCACAGATCTTGCGCCGGAGCAGCGCGAGATCGGCACCGTCTACGAAACCCCACGCGGCCGCATGATCTGGCGCGGCAACGGCTGGGAGCCGGCACCTTGAGCGAGCTCCTGGATGACGCCGCAGTCTTCGCGCCGCCCGAGGCCCAGGCCGGCCCGGTGTTACTCGGAGACGATACTGTCTTCGCCGGCCCAGAGCTGCCGGCCGGCGGCCAGCCCGGCGCGCCGACCTGGTTCGCGACGCCGGACGGTGAAGAGCTCGCCGGTCAGTACGCAATCGTCGATGCCAAGAGCCTCAGCGCGTCGCATGACGTCAATCTGCGCGCGGTGCCAGAACATGCCGCAGTGCTGGCGCCGGTGTCGCGGCCGCGCGCCGAGCACGAGGCCCAGGTGCAGTCCATCGTGCGCGAGTTCGATCCATCGCGCATCGGTGCCGCCGCCGGCGTGGATGACGGCGCCCCTGTGGTCGGGCCTGACGGCCTGGTCGAGGCCGGGAACTCGCGCGCCGTTGCCCTGCAGCGGATCTACCAGGCCAACGGTCAGAAGGCCGACGACTATCGCCAGTACCTGCGCGAGCACGCCGCCTCGTTCGGAATCACCCCCGAGGCCGTCGATGCGGTGGCCAAGCCGGTACTGGTGCGGGTCCGCAGCACGCCTGCCGATCGCGCCAGCGTCGGGCGGCGGGCCGGCGACTTCGACATTGGGCCGACACTGACCGGCGCGGCGCGCGAGATCCAGCGCGCCATTCAGCGAGACGGCGGCGTCGACATCGCTGAGGTCGATGACATCAGCCCAGAAACCATCGAGATCCTGCAGTTCCTGGCCCAGGAACCTGAGGCCAGCGAGATCTTGACCAAGGCCCTGGCGGGCGAAGGAGCAGACCATGGCGAAACCAATGACGCTGGAGGGCCAGCCCTTGCAGGAGACGACCTTCCTGATCAAGCGACTGGAGGCGAACCCGAGGCTGCGCCGGGCCATAGCCCAGCTGGTCAAGTCGATGAAGCCGCGGCAGCAGCAGGCGTAACGCCGGCGCTCGAGCCAGGCTGGGAAGCCTTCCCGCCGGAGACTGGCACACTGGGCGTCCCGCGCGCTGAGATGCCGCAGATCAGGCAGCAGCACCGCGGGCCCCTGGTGAACTTCCTGGCGGCGCGCGGTGTCACGCACGAGGCCGACGAGGTGCCGGCCGACAGCCTGCGGCCGACCCAGCTGGAGTTCAGCCCTGAGAAGGCCGAGGCTGCGGCGGAGCGAGATCCAGGCGACCGGTCCGTGCTGGTGTCGGCCGATGGCCGCGTCCTTGACGGGCACCATACTTGGCTGGCGGCCGTGAAGCAGGGCGGCCCGATCAAGGTGATCAGGTTCAGCGCGCCGATGGAAGAACTGCTGCCGCTGGCGCTGGAATTCCCGAGCGCGGAGACCGAGGCCTCCTAGCGATCTATCCGAATGCCTTGCTGGCCAGCACGTAGGCGCCGTAGGCGAAGGTGCACAGCGTGGCCACGGCCAGCAGCGCGACCAGCGACATCTGGCCCAGGACCTTGTCATCCTCTTTGCGCTGGCGGCGCCCATCCTCGGCGGCCAGCAAGGCTTTCGATTCCTCGAAGCTCATCGGCGGCTTGTAGGGATGCAGTGGGCGGGGCTTGGGTGGCGTCACGGTCCCAGCATACCAGCCGAGCAATCGCATTGGCACGCCGAAGAATCTCCCACCAAAGCGGACACAGCGCTCCGCCATCAGCACCACGCCCTCGAGCTGGGCCCGGCACACAGGGTGGTCCAGCAGCAGCACCTCCCTGGCAAGGTGTCCGCGCATGGCCATGGCCTGCTTGCGCAGCGGCTGCCTGATGGCGATCCTCCCGGTGGCCGTGTCCATGGCGTGCTCCGCCAGCGAGGCGGCGACCTCGTCGGCCAGGTGCAGGGCAGGGAGGTTGCAGCGGCCGTCCGGCCCGGTATAGGTCCGCTCGACATGGGTGCGTGCTGCGCGCAGCGCCGGGTCTGATCTGGCGCCGGTCAGCACATCGACCATGAACGAGGGCCAGGCCGAGCCAAGCGCCTTCCTGATCCCGTGATGCCCCACGACCTCGTGGCTCAGGACCTTGACGGCGCGCGCCGGCTCCATCGCGTCGCGCACGAGGTGGACCTCTCCGCGCCGATAGACTCCTTCCGCGTCTGCGGGCGCACGGAAGGGAAGTGCTTCCACAGTCGGCACAACCGTCACCCGCGGCGCGCCGCGCCACTCGGCGGCCACGCGGTCGACGGCGCCATCGACGGTGAGCACGGGTCAGGCCAGCGCGCCACCGGCGCTTGGCCGGATGTACTGGCGGGAGAGTTGCAGCGCCGCGCGCTCGGCGGCGAAGTCGCACAAGACCGGCATCGTGGCCATCTCGCGGATGGCGCTGCACTCCACAACCTCGGCCATGTTGGCTTGATTGAGGAGTTCGGCCGCGGCGTCCGGGTTGGTCTTCGCCATGGCGAAGGCGCGGCTTCGGGCTGCATCGGTCCGGGCTTTGGCGGCGCGGGTCTTGCGTTCCATCAGAACTGCGATACGATCATTCATGTGATCTGTCCCTGAGAAGATTGATCTCACCTAGAAGCCCTTGCCAGTTGCTGCTGACAGGGGCTTCGCCTTTTTCGTCACGCGGCCACCTTGTCGCGCTCGAGGATCTCAGCCAGCCGCGCCATGCCACGCGCCGTAACGCGCACTTGGGTGCCGACCCACTCCGACCCATCAGACTTTTCGCCCGTGGTCACCTTGTGCTCCAAGACGCCCTGCGTGATCCGGGTCTGGTAGGCCAGCCAGCCACCGCCCATTGGCCGGCGATGAATCCAGCCGATCTCCTGCAACTTGGCCAGGAACTTCTTCGGCTGCATCTGCAGGTCCTTCGCGGCATCGGTGAGGCAGAAGCTGCCGTCCGAGTGCTTGGCGATGCGATCGAGCGCCGCAGCCTTGGGTTCGGCCAGCGCAAGCTGAGCCACGACTGCCGCCTTCTCGCCCTCCAGTTGCAGCCGCTCTTGCTCGGCCTGCATGGCTATCTGGATCAGCTCCAAGCGCGACAAGTTGGCCGGGCTCAGCGCAGTCGGCCGGGCTTCGAGTTCTTGCCAGCGGTCGATGATGCGGGCGCGCACCTGGACGCTGTAGCCGGACACCAGGATGAGCGTTTCCCGCTTCGGGAGCGTCAGGATGGGGTATTCCTGGCCGTTCTGCGGGTCGCGGTGGGTCTGCTCAAAACTGAGCAGACCCCCTTCGCCGTGCAATTCCACCAGCATGGCCCGCGCGTCACGCAGGACGTTGCGGTGTTCCTTGCCAGTCAGCTCGGCTATCTCGCGGCTGGTCATCGTCAGCGGCGCGCCGCCGGTTTGCATGAGGGAGTTCATTGCTGGGCTCCCTGCTGTTCACTCTCTTCTCGGCGGCGGCTTTCTTCCAGCCGGACAGTGACTTCGCTGTTCAGCGAGCGCCGGTTGTCGATGGCTCGGTGCTTGAGCCAAGTCTTGAGGTCAACCGGCAGCCGAAATGGAGACGGCGTGATTTCTTTATTGCCTTTCACTGGATTTGCTCCTTCGGCTTCACCGTGAAGCCGTGAGTAAATGTATGCGAGGCTTCACCGTGAAGTCAACTTCAATTTGAAGCCGGGGCGTAAAATTTCCGCATGGCTCAACAAGACGACTTCATTCGGACGGCGTTGCGCGTGCCACCTGATCTGCACAAAGCCATCCATGAGGCGGCCAGAAAAGGCGAGCGCACCTTTAACGCGGAAATCATCAGCCGCCTGGCGCAGAGCTTTGAGGGGGACTCAACCGATGCGGGCGTCCGCCTGGCCCTCAAGACCCTGGCTGACACGATCCAAGCCCTTGGAGAGGAGGCGGAAACCATGGCGCAAGTCATCGAGGCGATGGCGGCCATTACCGAGAGGGCGGCAAGCTATGTCAGCGATGAAGCCGTCAAGCTGGATGTGCAGCGCGCAGCGAATCTGGCTCGGGTGCTGACCAATGCAGATACCCGGCGATCCTTCAATGTCGTGCAGGAAGAATTACTGAAGCTGGCCAAAGGCGCCGACCCAGACGCTCCCGCGCCGGACGGCCGCAATCGGGCTTCCGGGGAGCGCGACCTGGGCCGATGAAATTCACTGGCCGTCGGCGTCTTCTGACGGCGCACGCGATCTAAGCGCCTCCTCAAAGCCCAATTGAAACTGCCTGAGTTGTGCTTTGGCAAAGCCGTTCTGGTACGACGCCAACTTGGAACGCACGGACTCTAGTTCCCTCTCAAGGTCTTGCTTGGCCGACATCAGCTCGTAAATGCGCTCTTCATAGACAGCCCGGTTCTTGTTGACGAGCTCGTCGTACTCGCCGATTGCGGCGATGTAGAACCCAAGCGCGACAATCCAGACGACACCACCAACAAGCTGCATCAGCCAATTGGATTGGAAGATGGGAAGCTGAAAAAGTGATGCTGATGCGAAGGCCCAGAAGCCTGCAAGAACGCTGATCGCCCAGTTTGGAATCTTTGGCATGCATTCTTTGTACCGCAGATCCTGTCGCCAACCAGCCGCCTCCGGGCGGCTTTTTTGCGCCTGCGCGCTGCCAACTAGCCGCTGTCGGCCACTCTGCAGATTCACATGTTTCTCACATGCGCCCTTGGCAGGTTGGCGCTGAGCCAGCAACGGCGCGGCCTGCAGCGAGATAGGAAGGGGGTTCGAGTCCCTCCGGGCAGGCCAAATCAGGCCCTCATAAAGCCCCACAACATTGCAAGCCGCCCAGTGATTCATGCACTTGGCGGCTTTTTGCTTGCATCGTCTGCCGACGACCATGGATCGCAGCCCGTCTTGCCATCCTAGTCTCGGCTGTATTCGGCAAGTCGGAGTGCCAGGTGCACGCGAGTTCCGTCATCTCGAAGCGCAGGGGCGGGTCGAGATCCTGTATGAGTATCGGTGCCATGTCGGCGGCGAGTCCTTGATCGATGGTTTGCGCTAGCGGCGCCTGCAATAGGCATGGCTCGCGCCCTTCCTTTGCGATAGCTGTTGCGCGCGACCCTGCCGCATAGATCAGAACCGCCCATTTCGCCAGGGGCTTGCTCATGCCCAGTCCGACAAACTTTGTTCGGCGGAGCAGCTTTTCACCACACTCCGTGCCCGTTCTGTGCCCCCCGGGGCAAGAAGACAGTCCGTGAGCCACGCCACGGCTTGTGCGAGATCAAAGCTCTGGGGGTAACGCAGCGTGAATGACACCATCCCGAGCAGTGCCGCCTTCAGCGCCTTGCTCGCCTGATGCGCGCTGAGATGCGGTGGCATGGCGATCTCGCCGTCCGCAATCGCTTGAGCAAGGACGACCTCGATCTGGCGTCGGTGCTGGTCGTTGGCGCTGCGCAGCTCCGCCCTGAAGTCCTCGTTGACGGTCGTCCATTCGGTCTTGTGCAGAAGCAGGTCTAGGATGTGGCGTTTCAGCCCGCCTTGGTCGAGATCCTCGATCCAGGCGGCCATCAGCTCGCGCAGGCGCTTCATCGGCGACTCGGTGCGGTCTTGGTGCTGGACCGCGTTGGGACCCCATGCGACCAGGCGGCAGACGGTTGCGAATACATCCGTCTTGTCCTTGAAGTGGAAGTAGACCGCGCCGCGCGTCACGTTGGCGCGCGCTGCAATTTCCGCCAGTCCGGCAGACCCATAGCCTTGTTCCGCGAACACCTCCACCGCAGCCAGCAAGATCTGTTGGCGCGTCTGTTGGGCTTCCATGGCTGTACGTTTCACGCTGGCAAAACTCCTGTTGCGCCCGAGCGTGCTGCTCGGCGGGGCTGACCTGGAAATTATCGAGTCGATAGCGGCCCGTCGCGCGTATCGATACCCAGCCGAGACCATATCGAGACGACTCGGCAGGGCGCTGCGCGCCACACTGCGCCGCATGCCAACTGGCGCTCGAGCGCCCCAGCGCAGCACCAAGCAAAAGGACATCCGATGAGAAACAACGGCCCCGTCACCGGGCGCGAGTACCTGCTGCCTCCGGGACAGAGTCTGATGTCGACGACGGACCTGAAGGGGCGCATCACGCACTGCAATGCCGCCTTCGAACAGGCCAGCGGTTTCTCACGCGAGGAGCTGTTGGGGCAGCCGCACAATCTGATCCGCCATGCCGACATGCCGGCCATGGCTTTTGCCGATATGTGGCGCACGATCCAGAGCGGCTTGCCCTGGACCATGCTGGTCAAGAATCGCCGCAAGAACGGTGATCATTACTGGGTGCGCGCGAATGTGACGCCGTTGCTGGACGAAGGACAGGCCGTCGGCTATCTGTCGGTGCGGACGGCGCCGAGCCGGGCCGAGGTGGCGCAGGCGGAAGTGCTCTATCGCAGTCTGCGCTCCGATGAGTCCCGCTGTATCCGCCCGCCGTGGGTGATCCAGCGCGGCCAGCTGCGGCGTACTGGCTGGGCGGGTCTCGTGCAGCGAGCTGTGACGCAGTTGCGCCGCACGGCTGTGGCGCTGCCCGCTGTGCTGGCCACTCTACTGGCTGCCGGTTTTGGTGCCTGGTTCGGCAGTGCCATCGCGCTGCCCGCCGCACTGCCGCTGGCCCTGCTGGCGACGCTGGCCCAGCAGCGATTGCTGGAGGCGCCGCTGCGCACCCTGTCTGGCTTTGCCAGCGGCATCGCTGCGGGAGACTTCAGCCGGCGGCTGGCGGTGAAAGGCGGTCGGCTGGTCGAGCAGTTGGAGCGCGCCCTGGGCCAGCTCAGTGTCAACCTGCAGGGCATGGTGGGAGATGCGCGCGCGGAAGTGGTGGCGATGGAAGCGGTGGTGGCCGCCGTGGTGATGGGCAAGGAATCGCTGTCCATCAGCACGGACGCACAGGCGGCCGGTCTGCAACAGTCCGCCGCCGCACTCAAGCAGCTGACCGAAACCGTCCGGCACAACGTCCAGGCGGCGGAGCAGGGCGCCTGCCTGGCCGAGCAGACCCTGGCGGTGGCGCTGCGCAGCACGGCCAGCGTTGACCATATGCGCGCGACGATGCGTGACATCAACGAATCCACCGCCAAGATCTCGGACATCACCCAGGTCATCGACGCGATCTCGTTCCAGACCAATATCCTGGCGCTGAATGCGGCCGTCGAGGCGGCGCGCGCCGGTGAGCAGGGCAAGGGCTTCGCCGTCGTCGCCCAGGAGGTCAGGGCGCTGGCGGCGCGGACCACGGCCGCCGCCCGCGAGATCAAGGATCTGAGCGAGGGCTCGCAGAAACGGGTGGCGGCCGGTGTGTCCGAGGTCGGCGGCGCGGCAGCGGCCATCACCGATACGGCCTCGGCGGCGACCCAGCTGCGCCAGCTTGTCGACGGCGTTCACCGCGCCAGCCGCGAGCAGTTGCAGGCGATCTCTGAGATTAGCGCGGCCGTCGAGTCGCTGGACGACATGACCCAGCGCAATTCGATGCTGGTCAATCAGCTCTCCACCTCCGCCGACTCGCTCTCCGGCCAAGCCAAAACCCTGGCCGCCTCGGTCAGTCTTTTCCGGATCTAGACATGAATCTTCCTATGTGCCCAGCCCTTGTCTTCGATCCGGCCGACGCCGCACAGCACGGCCAGGCCATCCTCGATAACGTGCTTGAAGCGATCATCACGACCGACTCGCGGGGCTTGATGACCTCGTTCAACCGTGCCGCCACACGCATCTTTGGCTACGCGGCACAAGAGGTGATAGGCCGGAATGTCTCGATGCTGATGCCTGCACCCGACCGGGCACAGCACGACGCCCATATGGTGCGCTACGAGTCGACGCGCGAAGCCCGGGTCATCGGCGTGGGGCGCGAGACCTTCGGCCTGCACAAATGCGGCCTTGTCTTCCCGATCCAGCTGTCGCTGTCGGCCATCGAGCGTGATGGGCAGCTGAGCTATGTCGGCCTGGTCCGCGACATCTCCGAGCAGAAAGAAGCCGAGTCCCACATCGAGCGGCTTGCCTACTACGACGCCCTGACCGGCCTGCCCAACCGTCGCTGGGTGCTGGATCAGCTGGCGCAGCTGCACAGCCGGTTTGCGAAGCAGGGTGGCCATGCCGCGCTGATCTTTGCCGACATTGATCGCTTCAAGAGCGCCAACGACACCTTGGGCCATGCCGGTGGCGACGCGCTGCTGCGGGCGACCGGGATGCGCCTCAAGGACTGCCTGGACGGGCAGGGCCTGGTCGCACGGCTGGGAGGCGACGAGTTCGCGATGTTGATCTCGGATCTCGACACCGACGCCGATATGGCCCAGCTGGAGGCGGCGCAATGGTGCCAGCGGCTTCTCCATCGCCTGCGCTGCGAGCACCAGATTGCCGGCCAGGAGTACCGGACCAGTGCCAGCCTGGGCGTGCTGCTGGTTCGTGATGGCCGCGAGTCGCCTGAGGCACTGCTGGCGCATGCGGAGCTGGCGATGCAGCAGGCGAAGTCCGAGTCGCGCGATACCTACCGCTTCTATGCTGCCGAGATGGGGCGGTTGGCGGCCTTGCGTGCCAGCCTGCTGAACGACCTTCGTCTGGCGCTGCAGCGCCAGGAGCTGGCGCTGGTCTACCAACCACAGGTGGATGAATGGGGTGATGTGCTGGGCGCCGAGGCGCTGCTGCGCTGGCGCCATCCGAGCCGTGGCATGGTATCGCCGGCCGACTTCATCCCCTTGGCCGAGCAGAGCGGCTTCATCATCGAGATCGGGCAATGGGTGCTGCGGCAGGCCTGCGACATGCTGGCTGGCTGGCGGCGTCATCGGCAGACAGCGGTCTTGTCTATCGCGATCAATATCAGCGCCACCGAGTTTCTCGACCCGGAGTTCGTGCCCGCCGTGTCACGGGCCCTCGCCGTCAGCGGGGCGGACCCGCGCCGCCTGAAGCTGGAGCTGACCGAGAGCGTGCTGACCGTCGACCTCAGCGATCTGGCGCGGAAACTCTCGGCCCTCAAGTGCATGGGTGTCGGCCTGTCGCTGGACGATTTCGGCACCGGCTACTCCTCGATGGCCTACTTGCGTGAACTGCCGCTGGATCAGCTGAAGATCGACCGCAGCTTCATCGTCGAGATCGACCGCAGCGCGCGCGACGAGGTGCTGGTGCGCGGCATGGTCGATATGTGCCGGGTGCTGGGGCTGTCGGTGATTGCCGAAGGGGTCGAGACCCCGTCCCAGCGCGAGCGCTTGCTGGCCTGCGGCTGCACCAGTTTCCAGGGCTATCTGACCGGCCGGCCGATGAGCGCAGAGGACTTGCGGGCGATGGTCGAGACCTGCCAGCCAGTTTGAGCGGCCAGACGCTCAAGCGCCCGGCTCCGCCTGCAGCTTGAGCGGTGCGCAACGCACCACGTTGCGGCCGGCATGCTTGGCGGCATAGCAGGCCTGGTCGGCCGCTTCGAGCACCTCGGCCAGCGAACGCAGGCGGTTGTCGATCTCGACGATGCCGATGCTGGCCGTCACGCGCAAGCTCGGATCGGCCTCGCAGACGCCTTCGAGCGCGATGCCGTAACGCATCTTCTCGGCGATCAGCATGGCCCGGTCCAGACCACAAGCGGGCAGCAGCACGGCGAACTCGTCGCCGCCGAGCCGGGCCACCGTGTCGCCGGAGCGCACGCAATCGCGCAGTACCTGGGCCACCTTCTTCAGGATGGCATCGCCCGCCGCATGTCCGGCGCTGTCGTTGACCTGCTTGAAATGGTCGAGGTCGATGAAGAAGGCGCAGGCCACCTCGCGGCGTCGCCGGTCGGCCACCAATTGACCGAGGCGGCGCTCGAACTCACGGCGATTGACGAGCTCGGTGAGGGCGTCGTGGGCGGCGCGCCAGACCAGATCTTCCCGCTGCCGGCGGGCATCGGTGACGTCCGAGACGATCCATATGGTCCAGCGCTGGGCGCCGAAGATGGCCGCACCCGACACCTGGGTCCACAGCACCGAGCCGTCGAGGCGACACAGCGGCACCTCGGCCTCGAAGACCCGGCCTTGCGCAAAGCTCGCCTCGGCCTGCTCGCGCAGCGTATCGCTGGCGACATCGGGCGCCAGCAACTCGCCCCAGTGGCAGTTCAAAGCCCCCTGGTCATAACCCAGCATGCGCTCCAGATGGCTGCTCGCCAGCTCGATGCGGTTCTCGCTGTTGAAGGCGATGCCGACCGGGGCATGGGCCATCACCGCCTGCATGCGTTGCAGCGCGTGCTCGATATCGGCCCGGCTGGCCGCCAGTTGCCCGCTGACATGTTTGAGTACCCGGGCAAGCTCGCCCACTTCGCCGCCGGTCTCGGGCCAGCCCTGCAGGGCCGGGTAGCTGGTGTCCAGGGCGAGCAGGGCTCGCTGCCTGAGCCGGCCCATCGGTCTCAGCAGCCAGGCGGTTAAGCCGAAGATGGCCAGTGCGCCGGCCACACCGACGGCTAGGCCCTGTGCCAGGGTCCTGCTCACGGCTCGACTGGCCGCGCCGTAGATCTCCTTGGCGTCCGCGATCCGGAACACCATCCAGTCCGTGCCGGGCACAGCCGCCATGGCCACGAAATTCTGGTCGAACTTCCCGGACCATGGGGCCGGCTCCAGCGGACTGCCCATCGCACGCCAACGGGCCACGGCGTGGCGAAGGCCGGGATCGTCATCGACCAGGGACAGCAGTCGCTGCTCGTCAGCATGTGCCAGCACATAGCCTTGCTGATCCGCCACGATAGTGCGGACATGCTCGTCGTCCAGACCGGCTGCGCGCACCAATCCGGTCAGGAAGTTGGTCTTGCGCAGATCCAGCAGACCGGCCAGGACGGGCGCGGGCTGCTTGTCAGAAGGCAGTTGCATGAAGATCGCCAACTCGAGCTCATCGGCCCCCGACAGACCGCGCAAGGGGGCCGACACCACCTGACCGGGAGGCTGGGTCGATGTGCGTGCACCAGCATGCGTTGCAACGGTCATGCGGTTGAACAGGGCGCCGAGCGCCGCCTGTCGGCCTAAAAACGTCTCAACGGCTGTCGGGTCAGCGGCCTGCTGGCGTGGCCACTGCTGCGCTGTTGCGACCAGGGCGCGCTGGCGGGTGACCACGGCGGCCGACAGCGTGGCTGCGAGCTGGGCCGCGCCGAGGTTGGTGCCCAGCAGCGCTTCCTCCGTTCCTCTTTGCAACTCCCGGACGGCGAGAAAGGCCATGGCGGCGACGCTCAAGGCGATCAGCAGCGCACAGGCGACGGCAAGTCTCAGTTTCAAAGAGCCCAGCATCTCGATTCTCGTTAGCCCAGCCATCGAAGGCAGCACGCGGTCTGCCCGACCCTCTGCCCAGAGTCCTATGGGGCGTCACCGTTCCACGAGGGCATTCTCACCCCGATCCGGCCCGCGCAACAGCACCTGCCTGGGCGGGTCACTCCGGCTGCGCCCTGATCTCGGCAATCACGGGACTGGGATCGTCCCCGTACAACGCCAGCAGCGAGCGAAGCCGCTCGGCGTCCGCCATGGGCAGGCCATGACGCCGGGCACAGGCCAGCGCCTGCAGTTCGAAGAACGCGGCGCCCTGCGTGCGGGCGATCTCGACGGCTTGCTGCAGCGACGCACTGGCCCGGTCCATATCACCGTGGGCGAACTCGGACTCCGAGCGCAGCAGCAGCAAGGACGAGTGCAACATCGTCTCACCGACCTCGTCGACCAGAGCCAGCCCAGCCTGGATCGAGACCTCGGCCTCGGCCTCATGGCCCACGAGCCGGCAGGCCATCGCATGGTGATAGTGAAAGCCGCACAGCCCCGTGCGCATGCCAAGCTCCCGTGCCATCTGGCCGGCCGCCTCCATCTCGGCGAGCCCCTCGTCCACGCGCCGCAGCGTCACCAGGGCCTGGCCGTGCAACCAGGCGAAGCCGCCACGTCGCTCCGGCAGCGCGTGATCCAGGATGACGGCATACAGACGTTCGGTCAGGGCGTAGACGATCTCGAACTCGCCGGCCAGCGCATGCATGATGGCCGCCGCATACAGGGCCGTGGCTTCGCTGAGCGGATGGCGGTTGGCGGCGGCCAGCGCCACCGCGTGCTCGGCCATCTGGCGCGCGCGCGAGGGCTGCCCCGCGATCCAGCAGACCATGGCAAGCCCCTCGGCGGCCTCGACGCCCGGGTCCTGCACAAAGCTGGTCAGCGGCAACTCGGCCGACACACGGGCGTAGATCTCCAGGGCTTCCTCGAGGCTGCGCCGGGCGCCCTCGAAATCGCCCGTCACCATCTGAACAACGCCCATCGCGTTCATGCTGGCCAGCCGCAGCGCGGCATCCTCTCGGTGGGTGGCGAGGTCCAGCATCTCGGCCGCCAGCGCGCGCGCCTGCGGAAACTCGGCACGGGCGAAATGCACCCACCAGCAGCCCTGCAAGGCGCGCTGCCAGGCCGGGCTGTCCTGCGGACCGAGGGCGCGCGCCCGCTCGAACGCCTCCGTCACCGCCGGTGCCGTGATGACCTCCTGCCGGGTCAGGGCCACCGCCTCCTGCACGCGCAACTCCAGCTCCAGCACCGGACTCAGACGCCCGGCCGCCAGCTGCAGGCCCTGCTGCGCCGCGAGGAGGGCCTCGTGCGGGGCGCCATAAGCCATGGCGCGGGCAGCCACGACGGCCAGCTGGGCCGCGGCCTCAAGCGGGGCGCCACCGCGCTCGAAATGCAAAGCCAACTCGGCGGCGAGTTCGGGCAGCTTTGACGGATGGGTGGCGGCCAATGCGGCCGCCCATTGCCGGTGCCATTGCATGCGCGCCAGGGCCGGCAGGCGCTCATACAACACCTGCCTGTAGATGGTATGAGCGAAGCCATAGCGCGCCGCCAGCCGCCCATCATCCAGGGAGGCCGTGCCACGGCTGTGCAGCCAGGGCAGGCAGGCGATGGCTTCTTCCAGTTGCTCATGCAGCTTATCGGGCCCGAGCTGCAGCACCGCAGCGAGCGTCAGGTGCACAAAGTCCACGCCTCCCACGCTGGCTGCGGCCAGCGCGCGCTGCTGCCCGGGCGTCAGCCGGCTGAGCTGCCGCTCGATGACGGCGGCGATGCTGTGGGGCACGGCGAGATCCTGATCCGGCAGCTTCCAGTGCCCCTCGCTCCAGGCCAGCTTGCCGGAGGCGATCAGTTCGTCCAGCACCGCCACCACAAACAAGGGCAGGCCCGAGGTGTGCTCATGCAGGCGGCGAACAAAGGACTCGGATGCGGGTTGGCCGATGCGTGCCGCCAGCAAGTCCCCCAGCTCCAGCTCGGAGAGGAATTCGAGATCGACATCCAGGCACAGCCGGCGCAAGCGCAGCTCCTGCCGCAGCGCGGCGAGCGGGTGGTCCTTGAGGATCAGCTCAGCAGGGCGGAAGGTGCCGAGTATCAGCAGCGAGCCCGGTCCGCGTCGCCGTGCCAGGTAGTCCAAGAGCTGAATCGTCGCGTGGTCGCTCCAGTGCAGGTCTTCGATCACCAGCAGCAGCAGCCGGTCGGCGGCCGCACGATCAACCAGCTCGCCGAACTCGCGCAGCATCCGCTCCTGGGTGGCGCCGGCCACCTCGCGCTGCAGCTCCCGCCGGTCCTCATCACGGACAAACCAGGGCAAGTGCAGCAGCCATGTCGGCGCGACACGGCGCATCAAGCCGACAAACTCCGCGCCGCCGCGCTCGCGACACAGGCCGTTCAAGGCCTCGAGAAAAGGCATATAGGGCTCGGCACCGCCATGGTGTTCGATGCACTGCCCATGGACTGCGGCCACACCGGCATCTGCGACGAAGCGCTCGATCAGGGTGCTCTTGCCGATGCCGGCTTCGCCGGCAACGAACACAAGCTGTCGCTGGCCGGCGCGCGCGGCATCCAGCGCGGCATGCAGCCGGTTCAGCGCATCGCCGCGTCCGATCAAGCGGACCGGCGCCGGGACCGTCGCGCCTGCCGGTGCCAAAGCCCCCTGGGGCGGCGAACGCTCGCCCACGGGCTGATTGACGGGCGCGATGAAGCGATAGCCCCGGCGCGACACCGTCTGGATGAAGATGGACTCGCGGGCATCGTCTCCCAGCGCCTGGCGCAGCTGGCTGACGAGGTTCTTCAGCGCTGCCTCGTTGATATGTCTATGTCCCCAAACCGCATCGAGCAGCGCGTCCTTGGTCACCAACTGCCCGGCCCGGCGCACGAGCTCGCACAGCACCTGGAAGGCACGGGGGGGCACGTCAACGGCCTGCTGGTCGCGTTCGAGCCGAGCCTGTGCCTCATCGATCACAAAACTGCCAAACCGGGCGTGCAGCGCTTCTTTTTCTTCCATGACGCCACTGTAACGCGCTGTACCCGGTACCGAACCGAGACCGATTCAAGACGACTCGCCAGCGGCGCATCTCCACACTGTCGGGCATGACGCTGAACCCACATCCGATCCATCCATCCGCTGGTGCTTATGTGCTGCGGCTGCACCGGGACGCACGCCCGGCCGAGGGCCTGCTGATGGGCCGTATCCAGCACGTCGCAAGCGGCGACTGGTCGGACTTTCCGGACAGCCAGGCCTTGTTCGATTGGTTGGCCCGGCATGCCGCGCAGTTGCAAAGCGGGCCGACCCGAGCCGAGGACACGTCCCCATGAAGACCTTGCTGACCCTGTTGGCCGCGCTGATCGCGGCCTTCGTGCTGGTGTCCACCGCAGCGCTGGCGCAGCCGGCCGGCATCGAGGCTCATCCGGCCCAGGCCCAGCGTCAGCAAGGCACCGTTGCGGGCGAAAGCCCGCAATCCATTCATCTGCGAGCGCTGGCGGCCTGCTTGGCTGATCGGGCTTACAGCGTCAAGTAGTCATTGGAATGAGGAGAACAGCAATGAAAGTTCAATGGGCCGTCGCGCCCCTGGCCATGGCCGCCTTGCTGGCGGGCTGTCAGCGCCACGAAGCCGAACCCGTCGAGGACATCCGTCCGGTGCGCACCGTCGTCGCCGGCCACAGCGAGGGCTCGATCGGCGTCGGCTACTCGGGCGAGATCGTCGCGCGGCACGAGAGTCTGCTGGGCTTCCGGACCTCCGGCAAGGTCTCGGCCCGCCTGGTCGATGTCGGCAGCGTCGTCAAGCGCGGCCAGGTGCTGATGCGCCTGAGCCCCGAGCAGGAAGCCCTGCAGGTGGCTGCGGCCAGCGCCGATGTCGATGCCGCCCGGAGCCGTGTGGACCAGGCGCGGGTCGATCTGCGGCGCACCGAGCAGCTGCTGACCCGCCAGTTCGCCTCCCGCGACGAGCTGGACCAGCACAAGCTGGCGCTGGACCAGGCCGAGGCGCAGCTGCGCGCCGCGCTGGCGCGGCGCGCAGCCCAGACCAACCAGCAGGGCTACACGGCGCTGAGCACGGATCGCGACGGCGTCGTGACCGCAGTGACGGCCGAGGTCGGCCAGGTGGTCGCGCCCGGCCATCCCGTGGTGACCGTCGCCGCCGATGGCGAGCGCGAGGTCCTGATCAGCATCCCCGAATCGCGGGTCGACGAGCTCAGCAAGGCGCGCAGCCTGCGCGTGTCCGTCTGGGCACACCCCGGGCGCAGCTGGGACGGCGTGCTGCGCGAACTCGCGCCCAGCACCGACAGCATCACCCGCACCTACTCGGCGCGCATCGCCATCCGCAATCCCGATCCGGCCCTGCTGAGGCTGGGCATGACGGCCACCGTGGCCGTGCAAGGAGCCGAGGGCGTCGCCATCCGCCTGCCGCTGACTGCCGTGCTGGATCGCCAGGGTCAACGCCAGATCTGGGTCGTCGACCCCAAGAGCTCGCGGGTCGCGCTGCGCACCGTCAAGCTGGGCACTCCCCAGGATGACCGGGTCCAGGTCCTCGACGGACTGGCCATCGGCGAGACCGTGGTCAGCGCCGGCGTGCACATGCTGCAGCCCGGCCAGCGCGTCAAGCTGCCGGCAGTCGCTGCCAGCTCGGGAGCCGCCAAGTGAAGGGCCCCAACCTCTCCGAATGGGCGCTCAAGCACCAGCAGATGGTCGCCTTCCTGCTGATACTGCTGAGCGTGGCCGGCTTGTTCGCCTACAACAATCTGGGGCAGAAGGAGGACCCCGACTTCACCGTCAAGACCATGGTGGTCCAGGCCTTCTGGCCGGGCAGCTCCTCGCAGCAGATGGCCGAGCAGGTCACCGACCGGATCGAGAAGAAGCTGCAGGAGATCGCCGAGATCGACTACACGTCCACCTATGTGCGGCCGGGCGAGATGCAGATCCGTGTCAACCTGCGCGAGGCCACCACGAGCCAGGAGTTGCCCGAGGTCTGGTACCAGGTGCGAAAAAAGGTCGGCGACATCAAGCACACCCTGCCGCGCGAGGTCCAGGGGCCTTTCTTCAACGACGAGTTCGGCGACACCTTCGGCAACCTCTATGCGATCACCGGCGACGGCTTCAGCAATGCCGAGCTGCGCCAGTTCGCCGATGCGGCCCGCAACGAGTTCCTGCGCGTGGCCGATGTCAACAAGGTTGACCTGATCGGCAAGCAGGACGAGAAGGTCTATGTCGAGATCTCGACCGCCAAGCTGGCCTCGCTGGGTATCGACCCGGCGCTGATCGCCGCCACGCTGGCGCAGACCAATGTGGTCGCGCCGGCGGGCACGGTGCAGACCAGCGGCGAGCAGGTGCGCCTGACGGTCAGCGGCGAGTTCGACTCGGTCGAGCACATCCGCAATATCGGCATCCGCGCCGGTAACCGCACGTTCAGGCTCGGCGACATCGCCGAGGTCAAGCGCGGCTTCGTCGATCCGGCCCAGACCAAGATGCGCCACAACGGCATGGAGGCGATGGGCCTGTCGGTCAGCATGCGCAAGGGCGGTGACGTGATTCACCTCGGCCAGGAGCTTGACGCGACGGTCAAGCGCGTGCAGGCCAATCTGCCGGTTGGTGTGCAGATCCATGCAGTCAGCGACCAGCCGCACGTGGTCGAGAAGTCGGTCCACGAGTTCAAGAAGGTGCTGGCCGAGGCCGTCATCATCGTGCTGGCGGTCAGCTTCCTGTCGCTGGGCATGCGCCCCGGCCTGGTGGTGGCCCTGTGCATTCCGCTGGTGCTGGCGCTGACCTTCCTGGCCATGTACCTGATGGGCATCGAACTGCAGCGCATCTCGCTGGGCGCGCTGATCATCGCGCTGGGCCTGCTGGTCGACGACGCCATCATCGCGGTGGAGATGATGCAGCTCAAGCTCGAACAGGGCTGGGACAAGGCCCGTGCAGCGACCTTCGCCTACACCGCGACCGCCTTCCCGATGCTGACGGGCACGCTGATCACGGCCGCCGGCTTCCTGCCGGTGGGCTTCGCGAAGTCGGGTACCGGCGAGTATGTCTATTCGCTGTTCCAGGTGGTCGGCATCTCGCTGATGCTGTCCTGGATCGTCGCGGTGGTGTTCGCACCCTATATCGGCTTCAAGCTGCTGAAGGAGCACAAGGACGCCCACCACGACGAGGACGCGGTCTACCAGAAGGGCTTTTACCTGCGCTTCCGCCGTTTCGTCGACCTCTGCCTGCGGCATCGCGGTCTGGTGGTGGGCATCACGTTGGCGGCCTTCGTCGGCTCGATCGCGCTGTTCAAGGCCGTGCCCCAGCAGTTCTTCCCGGCCTCCGACCGGCCGGAACTGGTGGTCGATCTGTGGATGCCGCAGGCCTCCACCTTCGAGGCCAGCGCCCGCGAGGTGCAAAAGCTCGAGCAGGTGCTCAAGGGCGATCCCGATGTCGAGGCCGTGACCAGCTATGTCGGCACCGGCAGCCCGCGCTTTTACCTGCCGCTGGATGTGCAGACGCCCAATCTGAACCTGGGCGAGGTGATGGTCATGACCAAGGGCGGCGAGGCGCGCGAGCGCGTGCTGAGCAAGATCCAGAATCTGTTCCAGAACGACCTGCCCAATGTGCGCGGCCGCGTCAACCGGCTCGAGAACGGCCCGCCGGTCGGCTATCCGGTGCAGTTCCGGGTCTACGGCGACGACCTCGGCCGGGTGGCCGAGATCGGCGCCAAGGTGGCCACCGTGATGCGCGGCAATCCGCATGTGCGTCAGGTCAACCAGGACTGGGGCGAGCGGACCAAGCGCGTGCAGATCGACGTGGACCAGGACAAGGCCCGCGCGCTGGGCGTGACCTCCTACCAGATCAAGCAGGCGCTGGAGGCCTCGATCTCGGGCACGCCGATCACGCAGTACCGCGAGGGTGACCAGACCATCGACGTCGTGGCCCGCCTGACCCAGTCCGAGCGCAGCAACCTCGACAATCTGAAGGATGCCAAGATCTATCTGCGCGAGGGCAAGTTCGTGCCGGTCTCGCAGGTGGCGCGGCTGAGCCTGGAGAGCGAGGACAGCCAGCTGTGGCGTCGCAACCGCGTGCCGACGCTGACGGTGCGGGCCGATGTGGCCGGTGCCGAAGGCCCCGACGTCACGAAGGCTTTGCAGCCCAAGCTCGACGAACTGGCCAAGACCCTGCCGCTGGGCTATGGCATCGACGTGGGTGGCGCGACCGAATCGAGCGAGAAGGCGCAGAAGTCCATCTTCGCCGTGATGCCGGCGACCCTCGTCGCGGTGCTGCTGCTGCTGATGATCCAGCTGCAGGACATGAAGAAGATGGTGATCGTGCTGCTGACGGCCCCGCTGGGGCTGATTGGCGTCAGCGCCATCATGGCGGCCTTCCAGATCCCGTTCGGCTTCGTCGCGATGCTGGGCGTCATCGCGCTGGCCGGCATGATCATCCGCAACTCGGTGATCCTGGTGGTGCAGATCGGCGAGGACCTGGCGGCCGGCGCGCCGCTGTGGACCGCCATCGTCGAATCGGCCGTGCGGCGCCTGCGCCCCATCGTGCTGACCGCGCTGGCCGCCATCCTGGCCATGATTCCGCTGACCCGCTCGGTCTTCTGGGGTCCGATGGCCTGGGCCATCATGGGTGGCCTGGCTGTCGCCACGCTGCTGACCCTGGTCTTCCTGCCGGCGCTCTACGCCATGGTGTACGGCGCGAAGCGGCCCTCATCTCCTTGACGCCGCCAAGGCGACGAAAGCACAGGCAATAATGAAACGCAAGCACAAGACCGCCCGCTGGGCGGTATGCATGGCCCTGGCGCTGCAGGTCTTCTCGACCCAGGCCCAGGCCCAGGCCCAGGCCCAGGCCCTCGATCTGGTCGGCGCCTATGAGCAGGCGCTGCGCCACGACCCCGCCAAGCTGGCCGCCGACGAGGCGCTGCTGGCCGGCCGCGAGAAGCTCGTGCAGGGCGACTCGCTGCTGAAGCCGAGCGTCGGCCTGCAGGCCAATCTGGGCCGGCTCGGTGATCGCAGCTCGGGCGTGGACAGCTCGGGCACGCTCAGGCAGGCCACCCTTCAGCTGACCCAGCCGCTCTATGACGCGACGGCGCGCGCCGGCAAGCAGCAGCTGCACCAGCAGGCGAGGCTGGCCGAGACACGCTTCGATCAGGCCCAGCAGGGGCTGACGCAACGCGTCGCCGAGGTCTATTTGGGCGTGCTACAGGCGCAGGAGGCGCTGCGCGTCACCTTGGCCGAGAAGACGGCGATCGCCATGCAGCGCGACCGGGCGCAGGCGCGCTTCGAGGTCGGCCGCGGCAAGGTCACCGACCTGCAGGAGGCCCAGGCACGCTATGACCAGATCCTGAGCAAGGAGATCAACGCACGCAGCATGCTGGAGCTGCGGAGCGCCCAGTTCGAGGAGACCACGGGCAGCCGGGCCGAGGCACTGGCCAGCTTGGTACCTGGCCAGGCCGTCAAGCCGCCCGAGCCCGACAGCCTGCTGGCCTGGCAGCTCAAGGGCGAGGAGCAGAGCAGCGCCGTGCGGGCGCAGCGTTCGCAGCTGGAGATCGCCGAGGCCGAGATCGGCAAGTACCGCGTCTCCGGGCGTCCGACCCTGAGCCTGGTCGCCAGCTATTCGGCCAAGGAGCAGAGCGGCGACCTGTCGCCCGTGGCGGCTCCCGACAACAACCGCAGTGGCTATATCGGCCTGCAGTTCAATATGCCGCTCTACTCGGGTGGCGGTCTCGACTCGAAGGAGCGCGAGTCGCATGCCCGCCGGCGCGAGGCCGAGCAGGCCTTGGCGGCCACCAAGCGCGATGTGCGCTTGCAGGTCCAGGATGCCTATCTCACGGTGCGGACCGGCGTGTCGCGCATTGCCGCGGCCGAACAGTCGCTGGTCTCGGCGCGCACGGCGCTGGAGGCAACCACGCTGGGCCGCGATGTCGGCACCCGCACCGAGCTCGATGTGCTGGACGCCCAGCAGCGCGCCTTCGCGGCCGAACTCGAGCTGGTGCAGATGCGGCTGGACTACCTGCTGGGCCGGGTCCGCCTGGCGGTGGCAGCCGGCGAGATCGGCGATGCCGAGCTGCGCGTCGTCAACAGCTGGCTCGCGACGCCCTGAGGCCATGCTGCGATACCTGAACCCGGCCGTCCGGGCCGGCGGCCTGGCGTGGCGACTGTTGCCTCTTTGTGCCGCCGCGCTGCTGGCGGCCTGCTCGACCGCCAGACCCTGGATCAACAAGCCGACCGAGTCGCCATTGCCGGCCGTGGCGGCGTCGACAATGTCGCCCGCCGCCATGGCGGCCAGCGCCGCCTCGCCCTCCATCATCGCCGCCGTCACCCTGTCGGGTGGCGGCGCGCGCGCCGCGGCCTTTGGCCTGGGCGTGCTGCAGGAGCTGAAGGCGACCCGCTTCGAACGGGATGGTCGCTCGACCAGCCTGCTCGACGAGGTCGGCCTGATCAGCGGGGTCTCGGGCGGCAGCGTGCTGGCGAGCTACTACGCGGCCTTCGGCGACGAGGTGTTCACGCGCTTCGAGCGCGATTTCCTGCTGGCAGACTTCCAGAAAGGCCTGATCCGCGATGTGCTCATGCCGCCGACCCTGTACAAGCTCAGCTCGCCCTGGTGGGGTCGCAGCAATGCCTTCACCGAGCGCCTGGATCCCGTGTTCCGCGGCCTGAGCTTTGCCGATCTGCGCGCGCGGCCGCGCCTGCTGGTGACCGCCACCGATCTGACCACCGGGGCACCCTTCGAGTTCACGCCCGAGCAGTTCGCGCTGATCTGCTCGGACCTGGACAGCGTGCCGCTGTCCTTTGCGGTGGCCGCCTCCTCGGCCGTGCCTCTGCTGCTGAGCCCCGTGACGCTGCGCAATTACGCCGGCCAATGTCCGGCGGCCTCGCCGACCATCGAAACAGTCCAGCCAGAGCGCAATCTATCGGGGCGCCTGCTGGATCTGGTCGCCGACACCTACCGGGACGCCCAGGAACGGCCTTTCATCCACCTCGTGGATGGCGGCATGGTCGACAACCTCGGCGTGCGCGGCCTGCTGGAGCGCACGCTCGCCGGCGGCAGCTTCGAAGCCAGCTTCAAGGGCTTGCAACCGGGCTCGGTACGCCAGATCGTGCTGATCAGCGTCAACTCCGAGCGCGACACCGCCGAACGCATCGACGGCAGCGACCGCGTGCCCGGTACGCTGCAGGTGCTGGACGCCCTGGTCTTCGGTGCCGGCTCGCGCATGACCAAGGAGACCGAGATGATGGTCGACGATGTGGCGCGACGCATGAACGAGGCGCTGAAGACCGAGCGGGGGCGGCCGGGCAGTCCCTTCGCGGCGGATGCCGAGATCCATGTGATCAATGTCGGCCTGCGTCAGCTGCGCGACCCGGCGCTGCGCCGCAGCCTGCTGCAGGTGCCGACAGCGCTGACCATCCTGCCCATCCAGGTCCGGCAGTTGCAAAAGGCCGGGCGCGAGGTGCTGAGGGAGTCGCCGGCCTTCCAGCGCTTGCGCCAGAGCCTGCAGGCCGGGTCCGAGGAGGTGGCGGCGGCCGCGACCGAGCCGGCCGCCGCGCCATGATGAAGTTGTGGGTGCGAGATCGCTGAGACTATGCTGGGTCAGCTGCAGCATTACTGGAACGGCAGCTTTCTGGCCGCCAACGCCTTCATCGGCCTGAACCTGCTCGGCGCCTTGCTGCTGGGCATGCTGGTCGGCTATGAGCGTTCCTTCAACGGCCGGGCCGCCGGCATGCGCACCTATGGGCTGGTGTGCATGGCTTCGACCGCGCTCACCGTGTTCGTCGGCCATGCGCCGCTGTGGTATGGCGGGTCGGCGCCACAGTTGATGGCCGATCCGACGCGGGTGGTGCAGGGCATCGTCACGGGCATCGGCTTTCTGTGCGCCGGCGTCATCATGAAGGACGGCATGAGCATCAGCGGCCTGACGACGGCCGCCTCCATCTGGGCGGCAGCGGCGATCGGCGTGCTGCTGGGCGTGGGTTTTTATGCCGCAGCTCTGCTGCTGGCCCTGCTTTGCATGCTCTCGATGTCCATGCTGCACCGCGTCGAGGCCATGCTGCCGGGCCGGGCGACCCTGGATGTCACGCTGAGCTTCCGGCCGACCCACCCGCCCTCGTACGAGGTGCTGGCCGGCATCGCCGCCTCACGTGGCTACCGGCTGCTGCGCGATAGTCTGAGCATCAGCTTCGCCGACGGCCGTCCGGTCTGGCGCTTCAGCGTCGTGGCGCTGGACCGGGCCAGTGCGACCTCGACAGCCTTGCTGGCCGACGAGATCGCAGCCTTCGACGGGGTGTCGAGCTTCAGCATCAATCCGGTGCGCAACTGAACCAAGGGCTTATGGGAAGACGGCAGACACTGACCGACCAGGACATCCTCGCGCGCGCTCGCCCTGTGTTTTTGCACCATGGACTCCATGCGACGACGCGCGAGATCGCCGCCGCCGTGGGTCTGACCTGGGGCGCGCTGGCATTCCGCTTCGGCAACAAGCGCCGCCTGTTCGAGCAGGCTATGGCGCAACGCAACAGTGCTGCCGCTGCGCTTGCGGCGTCCTTTATGAAAGGGTTGGTCCAGGCCATGGACGACGACACTGCCGGTCGGCTTCGTGCCCACGGCCTGACGCTCGCGCAGCGCAAGGCCCTGGTCGTGCTGAATCAAGGCCGTACGATCACGCCCATCGAGATGTCGCGAGCCCTGGAACTGGATGCGGGCGCCACGACGCGACTGCTGGATCGGCTGCTGGCCAAGAAGCTGTGCCTGGGACGGTGTGGCGGTGGAGATCAACGCTGCGTGCAGTTGCAGATCACGGAACTTGGGAGATCCGCTCTCGATGCCACTGAGGGCATGAAAGTGACCATCCTGCGGCACTGGTTTACGTCCGCCGGGGAGGGGGAACTAGAGGCGCTCTGCAGCCTGTTGTCGAGATTGACCGCCGCCGGACTCCAGGCGTCCGCCAGCCCTAGCGATGGCACGGATCCGACGCCGACCGGAGGCAAGCAGCAGGCAGGCGCTGCCGACACCTTCGGCGTTGCCGCCGCAGCAGCATGCACAACACCATGAACGACATCATTCTCACGCTCACGCCCCTCGGCTTCCCCTGGAAGACCGTCGACCCCTTTCTGTTCTGCGTCCATCACGACGACGCCTATCCTCGCGCCAACGGCCGCTACGGCCCGGCAGCCTCGCTGGCTGGGCATCGGCTCGGCGCTGATTTCGACAATGCCGACGGCTGGCGCATGTACCACGGCGAGCAGGTGCCGGGCTTCCCTCCCCATCCGCATCGCGGCTTCGAAACCGTGACGCTGGTGCGCCGCGGCTGGATCGACCATGCCGACTCGCTGGGCGCCGCAGCCCGCTATGGCGCCGGCGATGTGCAGTGGCTGACGGCCGGCCGTGGCCTGATGCATGCCGAAATGTTCCCGCTGCTCGACATGGCCGCGCCCAACCCGCTGGAGCTGTTCCAGATCTGGCTCAATCTGCCGGCGCACAGCAAGCTGGCGCCGCCGCATTTTGCGATGTTCTGGGCGCGGGACATCCCGCGCCTGAGGGCCGGCGGTGCCGAGCTGGTCTGCGTGGCCGGTGCCCTGCCAGGTCTGGCCGCACCGCCCGGCATGCCGCCCGACTCCTGGGCCGCTGCGGCCGAGCATGAGGTCGCCATCTGGACCCTGGCCCTGGATCCCGGCGCCCGCTTCGGCTTGCCCGCAGCCGCCTGGGCCGCGACACGTCGCCATCTCTACTTCTTCGCCGGCCAGCGGCTGCAGATCGGCGCGACGACGCTCGATGCCCATGCCGCCATCGAGCTGGCCGCGCAGACGGCCGTGGAGCTGCATAACCCGGGCCCGAACCGGGTGGAGTTGCTGATGTTGCAGGGCCGGCCCATCGGCGAGCCGGTGGTGCAGCATGGCCCCTTCGTCATGAACAGCGCGGGCGAGGTGGCCCAGGCCTTCGAGGACTTCCAGCGCACCCGGTTCGGCGGCTGGCCCTGGCCGGCCGAGCCGGTGCATGGGCCGCAACCGCTGCGCTTCGTGCGCCGTGCCGATGGCCGCATGGAGCGCCCCGATGGCGAGTGCTGAGCGCCGGGACGTCATCCAGGCACTGCTGAGACTCAGGCGGGTGGTGCGATGAAGCAGCCGCACATCCAGATGATCTTCCAGATCGGAGATCAAACGCGTCACCGCCGCAGGTGAGATGCTGAGTTTTCGGGCGCAAGCAGGGAATCCGTTCTCGGCCACTACATGCTCAAACACCTTCATTGATCGTGTGTTGTCAATGACAGTCTGAAGCTGAACATGGAGTGGAACGGGGCGTCGGGCGTGCCGCCTGCCTCGACGGGGAATGCCGAAGTTGCACGGTCTAGTGTCGGAGTCCTGTTTGCTGAGCTCGTCTCGGGCCGGTCCCGATTCAGTCTCGCTGGCACCGGAGGTTCACCGTCAAGGTCGCAGCAGTGGCCCGACCCAAGCGATACCGAGCCGGGACCGGCCCGAGACGACTTGGGCCGATCAGGCTCAGACACTGGTGCTCCCCGTTATGCGGCCGGCTTCGCCCAGCTCTACCGAACTTAGCTACGAATGGCCGAAGCACAGGCTGCCAAGCGCGCAAGCCCAGGTGCAAGCCCGGCAATTACCCACAAGGAACCCCCTCATGATCTCCAAACGTCGTTCACTGCTGCTTGGCCTGGCCGCCCTGACTCTCGGCCTGGCTGGATGCGCGGCCAAGCCCGATCTGTCCCGCATCCAGGATCCCACGGCCGACTTCAATGCCTACCGGACCTTCGCCATCCTGCCGGCACAGCCCGACGGCTATGCCTCGCTGATCGAGCGGCGCCTGATTTCCGCCGCGCGCAGCCAGCTCGAGCGGCGCGGCTATGTCTTCGACGAACTGGCGCCGGACCTGCTGGTGAATATCGCCGCGGTCGTCGAGGAGCGGCAGGGGCTGCGCGCCACGCCAGGAGGCTTCCCGGGCAGGGATGGCGTGGAGACCGAGGACTACCGCCTGGGTCGTCTGGCCATCGACCTGATCGATGCGCGTCGACGCGATGTCGTCTGGCACAGCACCGCAGAAGGCCGGGTGAGCCCCGAGATGCTCCGCGATGCGGGCAGCGCGGCCGAGAAGGCGGTCGCGGCGGTCTTCGAGGGCTTCCCGGTCAAGCCCAAGGCGAAGGCCGTGGCGACCAGCACGGCGGTCTCCCGATAAGCCGCTGTCCGCCGGTCAGCCCGCCAGCTCGTAGCGGAAGGGAAACCGGCCCAGCACCCGGCGGGCGATCTCGGCCCCGGCTGGGTCCGCCAACGTGAGCTCGATGCGGATGCCGAGCTGGGGGTCATTGACCGCCACCAGGGCGGCGGCCGCAGCACCGGCTTCCTGCAGCGCCGTGCGCAGCGCGTCCTCGGTCTCACGCTGCTTCAGCTCGGGCTTGAAGATCTTGCCGACGCCGGTCAGCGGCAGGGCCGGCAAAACCCGGATCGCTTTGGGCAGCGCCGCACGCTCGCTGATCTCTTGCTTGGCGAAGGCCAGCAACTCGGCCTCGGTCGCGCTGGCGCCGGCCTTGAGCTGCACATAGGCCACGGGCAGTTCGCCTGCGTGAGCGTCGGGGCGCCCGACTGCGGCCACTAGCTGCACCGCCGGGTGCCGATGCAGCGGACCTTCGATGCTGGCGGGGTCGATATTGTGGCCGCCGCGGATGATCAGCTCCTTGCGCCGCCCGGTCAGGTAGAAATAGCCCTCGGCGTCCTGGCGACCCAGGTCACCGGTGTTCAGCCAGCGTCGGCCGTCACCGCAGTCCACCCACAGGCCCCGGTTGTGCTCCCCCACCTTGTAGCCCTCGAACACATTCGGACCGCTGATCACCAGCAGACCGACCTCACCGACCTGGCAGTCGCGCACATAGTGGCCGGCTTCGTTCAGGATGATGGCCTTCATCGCCTGCCAGGGCAGGCGCAGGCCGATGGAGCCGAGGCGGCGCTCGCCCTCGGGAGGGTTGCAGCTGCTGACGCAGGTGGCCTCGGTCAGGCCATAGCCCTCCAGGATCTTCAGACCGGTGCGCTGCTCGAAGCTGCGCATCAGCTCCACCGGCATCGGCGCCGCGCCGCACAAGCCGTACTGCAGCGAACTCAGATCGCGGCCCGCCATCGGCTGCTGCAGCAGCGCGGCATACAAGGTCGGCACCGCGCTGAAGAAGTTGATGCGGTGGCGCTCCACCAGCTCCCAGAAGCGGCCGACGACGCCGCTGTCCCGATAGCCCTGCGGCGTGCCGAGAATCACATGGGCGCCGCGCGAGAAGGGCAGCAGGCCGGTGACCAGCACGGCGTTGACATGGAACAGCGGCAGCCCGCAGAAGATGTTCTTGCCCGGCCCCATGCCCTCGCCGAGCAACTGGGCGACGGCGTGGGCATTGGCCACCTCGTTGCTATGCCTGCGCATCGCGATCTTGGGCGCTCCCGTGGTGCCGCCGGTGCAGAAATAAGAGGACAGCTCATCGGGCTCGAACTGGCGGCCGCTGACGAGCCGGTCGCTCGGCTGATAGCGGATGCCAGCGGTAAAGCCATGCACGCCGATCCGCCCGGGCAGCGCGGTGCAGGCTTGGGCCAGGGCCTCATCCGGCTCGGCCCCGCTGGGATCAAGCAGCAGCACCTGCCGCAGGCTTTGCACGTCACCGAGCACCGGCTGCAGCTTGCACCACAGCTCGGTGCCCGGCGCCAGCGTCACCAGCACCTTGGCTTGCGCGGCGATGAGCAGATCGGCGATGGCCACCGCCTCCAGCAGCGGATTGATCGGGAACACGATGCCGCTGGCCTGAGCCCCCCAGATCACCAGATGCGTCTGCGGCAGATTGGGCAGCACGAAGGCGATCACGTCTGCAGGGCCAACGCCCAGCTCATGCAGCAGATTGGCGCTGGCGTGAATGCCCGCGAGCAGCTCGGCATAGGTCCAGACCTGGGCGTTCTCGTGATCCTCGACACGCGCGAAGAAAGACAGCGCCGGTGCTTCGGGATGGGCGGCTGCGGTGGCGCGGATCACCTCGTAGGTGCTGTTCGGCAGGGACGGGGGCGGCTCGGCCTCGATGGCCACCAGATCGATCTGCTTGGCGGTGCTTGTCATGGTTGGGTCTCCGTGTGTTCAGGGCAGCAAGACTGCGCGGCCGGGCCGTCCGGCCGACACATGCTCGAAGGCCAGCTCAGCCTGGTCCAGCGACAGCGCAACGCCGACCGGCAGCGCGATGCGGCGCTCACGCAGACTGGTGGCGAGCGCTTCCAGGGCCTCGCGGTCGGGTTTGAAGACGGTCCAGGCGTAGCGTGCGCCCGGCGCGCGTGCGCTGACCCGGGCGCGCGCGGCGCGCCAGTCCTTGCGGCTGGCCCAGGCGCCGGCGAGCAGGCCCAGGCGGTCGACATGGCCGAGCAAAGGATGCACGGTGGTGGCCTGGCCCAGGGCCTTGGGACCAAGGCGGGAGGACAGCAGCGCCTCGTCGTCCCAGCTGCCGAAGTTCAGCACCGCGTCGAAGTCCTTGGGCAGCGACTCGATGTTGCCCGGGCCACGCTCGATGGAGTGCTCGGCTCCCATGTCAAGGCCGAGCTGGCGCTGCCCGCGGCCACAAATGGTGGTCAGCCGGCTGCCCCAGGCGGTCAGCAGCTGCAGCGCGAGGCGGCCGAGGCCGCCGCTGGCGCCATTGATCAGCACGCGGGCCTGCCGGGCGTTGGACAGCGACAGGCCGGCACCATTTAGGGCCAGCCACATCGTCACGAAGGAGTAGGGCAGTGCGGCCAAAGCCGAGGGCGGCGAGTTCTTGTCGGCCAGCATCAATTGCTGCTGCGGCACGAGCACATGGGTGGCATGCGCTCCGCCTGCGCGACCCGTGGCCAACAGACCGAACACTTGTTGACCGGCCGTGAATTGGCTGACGCCGGGACCGACAGCCAGCACCTGACCGGCCAGGTCGTTGCCCAGCACCAGCGGAAAACGCCCGGCACCCTTCAGGGCCAGCAGACGCTGGCCATAGCCGGCAGCGCGCTTGGCGTCGATCGGGTTCACCGAGCTGGCCAGCACACGCACCAGCACCTCGCCGCGACCGGGGCGGGGCAGCTCCGCGCGGCGGACTTCGAACTGGGGCGGCGTCGTGGGCGCCGTGCAAATGAGTTCACGCCGCATGGGGGGCACTCCTGGGATTGAGGGAAACAGTGGAGGGTTTTGGGGCCAGGGTCTGCAGCGCCCGGCGCAGCAGCGCCTCGCAGTGCAGGGCCGGACCTTCGGCGAGGATGCAGCGGTCGGGCCTGACGAGGGCCACCCAGCCCAGCGGCACCTTGCGCGGCAGCAGCGCCTCGTCAAGCGCCTCCAGCCTGTGCTCCGGGGCTGCCAGGTGCAGGCCCTGAGAGCGCTGGCACCATTGCCAGACCCGGCCACCGGCGGCCTGCCAGCGCTGCAGCAGATCGGTCGGCAGACCCGCGCTGGGATCGACGCCAAAGCCGATCAAGGCCCAGCCCAGACCCAGCGCGTCATCGCTGAGAAGGGGCGACTCGCCTGTGGCCCGGCGAACCCAGCCTTGCGGCAGCATGGCGCCTGCGCGCAGCCGCTCGTGGCCGGGTTCGCGCCAGAACAGGCCTTCGTCGAAGGTGTTCTGCGGCTTGACTTTCAGGTCTTCGAACAGCGCACGGCCGGCCGGCAGCAGACGCAGCAAGCTCATCAGCCCGTGCACGGCGAAGGCCGTGGCGCGGTTCTGCGGCATCACGAGGGCGCCGAGCCTCAGGGCCAGCTTGATGATCTTCCGGGCGTGTGGGCGGCGCTCGGTGTCGTAGCTGTCGAGGATGTGCTGGCTGGCCTGGCCGCGCAGCACCCAGGCCAGCTTCCAGGCCAGATTGGCTGCATCGCGCAGCCCGGCCACCAGGCCCTGGCCGGCAAAGGGTGGCGTGATGTGGGCCGCATCGCCGGCGAGGAAGCAGCGGCCCTTGGAAAACCGCTTCACCTCGCGTGCATGAAAGCGGTAGACCGCCGTGCGCTCGATCCGGATGCTTTGGCTGTCGCACCAGGGCGCAAGCAGTTGGCGTACCGATTCCGGCCGCTCCATCTGCTCGGGCTTCTCGCCGGGGCGCAGCATGAACTCCCAGCGCTGGCGCCCGCCGGGTGCGACCATGCGTGGCGTCGGGCGCCGCGGGTCGCAGACGAACTCGACATGGTCGATCGGTGCGGGCACATCGAAGGCGTCGACGATCAGCCAGTCCTGCTGGAAGCTGCGACCCTCGAAGTCCAGGCCGAGCGCGCGCCGCACCAGCGAGTGGGCGCCGTCGGTGCCCACCATGTAGCGGGCGCGCACCTCGCTCAGCTGGCCGGTGGCGTCCTTCAGCTGGGCATGGACCGAGCGACCATCGTCGACGAAGCTCTCCAGCTCGACGCCCAGCCGGGTCTCGACATCGGGGTACTGCGCGAGCTTGGCACGCAGCAGACGCTCAAGCTCCGGCTGGTAGAAGGTCACCAGGGCCGGGTGGCCGTCGATGATGCCGGCACTGTTGATGCGGGCGAAGCGACCGAACAGCGGCGAGCGGTACTGCACCTCGGGGATCGCGATGGTCTCGAACTCACCATCACGCACGCCAGCCAGCTGCAGGATGCGCAGCGCCTCGTTGTCGAGCGCGATGGCGCGGGGCTTGTCGAAGATGGCGCCGGCCTTGTCGATGGCCAGCACGCGAACGCCGTAGCGACCCAGCAGATTGGCCAGCGCGGCGCCGACCGGGCCGAGGCCGACCAGCAGGACCTCGGTGTCGATGGGCGATGTCGTCATGGGGCGGTGATGCGGGTGTTTTGCTCGCCGAGGTCGATCAGCCCGTCATCGGTGCGGATCGAGGCCTGGATGCGGTCGCCGGGGCGCAGATAGGCGGGGTTGCTCAGGCCCTTGCGGATGAAGATGCGCCATTTGCCGGCTTCGCTGAGCAGGTGCTTGAGGACGAACATCACCAGCTTGCCCGGCGCCCGGGCGGCGCAGCCCGCCGGCGTGCCGGTGGCAATCAGATCGCCGGCATGCAGATCGTGCATCGCGGCGAGCTCGGTCAGCGTAGCCGCCGGCTGGTGGATCATGTCGGCGCAATAGGCGTCCTGCCGGATCTGGCCATTCACCGCGAGCCGCATATGCAGCTCCGGCCAGCGCGCCCACTCCTGGGGCTGCAACAGCACCAGGCCCGGTCCGACCGGGCCGAAGCCGCGATAGCTCTTGCCCTTGTAGAACTGGCCCTGGGGCAGCTGGACATCGCGGGCCGACAGGTCGTTGACGATGGTCACGCCCGCCAGCCATTGTGGCAGGTCCTCGGGCGTGACCTTCGTGCCCGCGGGCAGCGAGCGGCGCAGCACCAGTCCGAGTTCGATCTCGTAGTCCAGCAGCTGCACATGGGCGGGCCGGACCACTGGCGCGTCGGCCGCCGTGATGCAGGAAGAGGCCTTGGTAAAGATCGTATTGAAGGGGAAATTCTCCGGTCGCAGGCCCGACTCGGCGATGTGGCTGCGGTAGTTGACGCCCTGGCAGATGAACTGCTGCCGGTCGGTCACCGGAGCCAGCAACTCGACCTGGTCGAGCGGGATCGTGGCGCTTTGGGCCTCGGTGGCCCAGATCTGATCCCAGCAGTTCTCCAGCAGGTCACCGGTGCTGCGGGCCTGGCTGGCGAGCGGGGCGATGCTGCGGCCGAACAGGACACCCCAGTGAGGCCTGGCGTGGAGGGAAAAACGAACGACGGTACGTGACATGGTGATGATGAGTTAGAGCCAAGGGCGTGCCGGCGCATCGAGCGCGGCACTCAGCAGCTTCAGGCGCTGCGGCGTGATGGCCTTGCGGCGTATCAGCGCCAGCAGGCGCAGCAGCGTGGGCAGGTTTTTCTGCGGCTTCATCGAGGCCGGGGCGTCCTCGCCCCAGGCCCAGATGCCGCCGAATTCGAGCGGCGAATACTCGGTGGGCACCTCGGCGGTGAAGACATCGCCGTCGGTGTAGTGCTCGTACTCGAAGCCTTCGGGGTCGCACCAGTAGTCGAACAACTGGCTGCCCAGCAGATGGCGGCCTATGCCCCACACATGGCGGTGGCCCTGGGCGCGCAGCACCTGCTGGCCCTGGCCCAGGGCATCGAGGTCCAGCACCTCGTAGGCGCTGTGCTCGTACTTCTCGTCGATGCCGCCGACGATCACCAGCGTGTGGTGGTCGGCCGGCTGCGCGCCGAGGTCGAGCCGGCAGAAAGCCAGGTTCGGGCTGCCGTCCGGCAGGTATTGCACATCGGTCGGGATCAGGCCGAGCACCCTCAAATACCAGTGGGCCATGCCCGCGAAGTCCAGGGTCTGCAGCACCACATGGCCCAGTCGGACGACGCGCGCTGGCTCGATCGGTGTGCGAACAGTGCGGTTCACACGCGGGGTGCGGTCCGCCGTGTTGGTCAGCGGCGTCGCCGAGGCCCGCAGCGGCAGCGGCTCGACGCTCGGCTGTTGCTGGAGCAGCCAGACGCTGCGACCGCAGGGGTCCATCAGCTCGACGCCATAGCCGCCGGCTGGCAGCTCCTCGGGCCGCAACCATCGCGCGCCCAGCTCCTGGATATAGCGCTGCAGATCGGTGTCGCCTGACATTTGGAATGCCGGGCCGACGAAGCGGTCGCTGGATCCTGCCTGTGCGAGGGCGATGCAGGGTGCGGTACCGGTGCCGCGCGCGAGCAAGCGCTCGGGCGTGGCGCTGACGATATGAAAACCGAAGTCACGCCAGAAGCTTTCAGTGCGGGCCAGATCGCGCTTCTCCCAGCGCAGAAAGGCCAGCGCGGCGGCGCGTCCCAGCGCGGCCGGCCGCGCCAGCGGCTGAACGCCCGGCGGCAAGCGGCTCTCGGGAGAGGACTCGGGCTGCCGGAGTACGGCGCGGTGAGCGGTCACGGTGAACTCTCTTGTCAAAAGCGGTGGTGATAGCCGAGCAAGACCATCTGGACCTTGCTCGTCAGTTGGGTGCCGGTGCTCGCGCCCGTGCCGGTCAAGGTGGTGCGTGGATTCAGCTCGTAGCCCAGGTTGATTTCGGCCTTGGGATCGAGCTGCAAGCTGGCGCCGAGCGTGAGGGCGCGCTGGTTGATCGAGGGCACCAGCAGGTTATGCAGGGTTCGGCTGCTGTCGATCTGTCGGCTGTTGCGGCTCAGGCCCGCGCGCAGGGTCCAGTGCTCATCGAGCTTCCAGGCCGCGCCGAGACGCAGCACCGGCTGATTGCGCCAGGCAAAGCCGCTCGGATCCTTCATGGCCTGGATATCGCCCCAGAGGATTCGCAGCCAGTCGGCGGCCAGGGTCAGGCGCTCGCTCGGCTGCCAAGCGAGGCCGAGGCCGTACTGCGCGGGAATGTCCAGACGACCGTTGCTGTAGGCCAGCAGATCCTGGTCGTAGCCCTTGAGCTTGCTCATGTGGGTGCGTGACTTGAGGTTGAGGCCGACACTCCAGTCCTGTGTCGGCTTCCACAGCAGGCCGGCACGCAGGCCGGCACCGGTCGCGGACTGCTTACCGTGCCCTGGCACGGGGAAGAGGCCGCCAGGCACCGGCACGATCACGCCGTCGGCCTCGAATTGCTGCACGGCCATATTGAGACCCAGGCCGAGGGAAAGCTCGGGGCTGGGCGTCCAGGCGACGGCTGGAATCAGCTCCAGCACGCGCAGCGTCGTTTTGGCCTCGCCAGCGCCGGGAACCGGCAGTGCTTGCTGGCCATAGTCCGAGCCGGCGCCGCTGCCGGCGATGCTGAGCCCCACGGCCCAGGCCGGGTTCAGGCGCCAGTTGATGCCGCCTTCCGGAGAAATCTCCGTCTGCCGGTTACGCAGGCGGTTGCCGGGGAACACATAGTTGGCCGATGAGCGCCCGTTGAACACCTGGGTGCCCAGGGTCCAGGAGGAGGGCAGCAGGCCCAGGCCGGCGGGATTGTTGGCGGTGGCCTCAGCGTCCAATGGCAGTGCTATGGAAGCCCCGCCCATCGCCGCGTTCTTGATGCCGTAGCCGCCGGGTTGAGCGCCGTTGACGGCCAGTACCGCGCCGTGGGCCGCCAGAGCTGCGGCGGCGATAGCAAGGTGATTCAGTCTGCGAGTAGCTTGCATGTTGTTGTCTCCTGGTTTGTTTCTACGAACCTTGTGCCCACATCATAATGACAATAGTGTCACCATGACAATAGCGTCGTTATTACAAAAGACGCTGGCACAATCGACGCATGCAAACAGAAGACCATCGACAGCGGGTCGCCGCAGAGCGGCGCGAACGGATGCGTGCCAGGTTGCTGGCCAGTGCAATGAAGCTGGTCGCGGCCAAGGGTCCGGCGGCGATGTCGATCGACGACGTCATTTCCGCCGCCGAGGTGTCGCGGGGCACTTTCTACAAGTACTTTTCCTCGCCCGAGGAACTGGTGCGCGAACTGGCCGTCGACGTCGCGAACGAGTTGATCAAAATGGCCGAGCCGGTCGTTCAGCGCTATGACGATCCGGCGGAGCGGGTGTCATGCGGCATGCGGCTGGTGGCCAGGCTGGCGCTGGAACATCCGCTGGCGGCCAGTTTTTTGGTGCGGCTGGGCTGGCCGGATGTGCGCGGCCCGACGGTGCTGCTTGACTTCGTCGCGCGCGATCTCGCCGAGGGCCTGCGGCGCGGCCGGTTCACACCAATGCCGATGGCGCTGGCCTTGAACATCGTCGCCGGCGCCGTCATCGGCGCGGCGAATTGCATGCTCAAGCCTCACTGCGAGAGCGACTTCGCTGAGCAGAGCGCTGCCGCTGCCTTGCGCGCGCTGGGCATGGACGCGGAGGAGGCCAAACGAATCTCGCGGCTGCGCTTGGCGCCGGTCGAGATGGGCTCGCAAAGCCTGCTCTCGGGAGGCATGGCAGAAGCCGTTGGATGAGCGCTTGCGGGTTCGGCCGGGCTAGCCCTGACCGACCTCACGTTGGAGCAATTACTGCAGGCGCCTGAATCTCAGGTGGTCGATCAAGGTCTCATCGCCGACGCGACGCTGGCGCTCGTGCAGGATTTCGACCTTGCCCTGCATTTCAAGCGCGCGGAATTCGCGGGCGGTGCTGTCGTACACCAGCGGATGTTCCAAGGTGCTGCCTGCATGGGGGAGGTCGGAGATGGCACCCAGTTCGGAGTCCAGGAAAAGCGACATTGCAATCGATGCCATGGCAATCCTCGTGCGTTGTCAGGCGGCAATTTGCAAGGCTTGCCGTCAGCCAGCCTCAGTCTATGCTGCATTGCAGCACTGCAAAGTCCGGGTTTACCTGGAAAGCGCCCCTCCCGGCACCAAGGCAGAAACGTGGGAAGAGGGTAGTCGGCGAGGTGCCAGCGACGATAGGCCACATCGATGGCAGCAATCGGGATGGCACTCGCCGACGCGAAGCCCATCCGCAGCTGGCTGCAGACGCGGCTGTCGATCAGCTGCGCCGTGATTTCAGGCTCTTGGCGACAACAACGAGACCTCCCGGCTCAGTCACCTTTCTTGGTCTTGGGGCGGCCAGTCTTGATGGTTGGCACTCCTTTGAGTGTGCGCAGCAACTCAGCATCACTCAGGCCTTCCAGCAGCTTGACGCCAGCGCGCAGCAACTCGCTCTTCTTCACCGGATGGGCCTTGGCCAGGGCACGCTGCTTGATGATCGCCAGAACGGCGTACTCGTCTGAGGGCATCGTAAAACTGTCGCGCACCAGCTTGACCTTGGCGGGCTTGGGCTCGGTGTCCTTGAGCTTGAGCGGCACGGTCTTGGTCTTTGTAGCCGGTTTGACGGCAGCGCTGGGGGATTTTTCGGTTGCGCTTGCTTTGCGAGCTGGGCCGGCCTTGACTGCGGGCCGGGCCTTCGCTGGCTTGATCTCAGTCTTGCGCGCTGCGGTCGCGGCACTGCCAGACGTGGTGGCAGCCGGTTTCTGATCGGTGACCTGGGAGGCGGCTTTAGTGCGAGCAATCATCTGGTTTCCTTTTCTGTGTAAACCGTATATTCAGTTTACATAATTTTTATCTAAAGAAGATTTGCTCAAATCACAGGCATCTGTGCTGGCCCTTGCGGAATCCGGGCTCGCTTGGTTTTGCCTGCTTCTCAAAGCGGCGCAGCGGCCAAGCGCCTCAAGCCCTGGTGCCACCTGCTGTGGAAGCGGACCCACGGGGCGCGATGCTGTAGTCCAATTGAATGTGGACGAGGCGAGGTGCTGGTCAGCCGGTGCCGTGACGCGCGGTCAGTTCAAGACCTTGCGGGTCGGATGACCGATAGGTCGTCCGCCAGACAGGGTTTCAGGCGCTCGGGGCGATAGCGATTGGACTTTGGGCCTGGCGGCGCTCGACGAAGAAGCCGCTGCGGGGCCCCCGGTTCTTGGCCTGCTGCCTGGGTTCGACCAGGGCGGCCGCTATCTGGCGCGCCGAGCCATACTCGCCCGGCGCCACTCGCAATACGCCGGCGCTGAGGCTGGGCAGGGGATGGAACTGCTCGCGTCCCTGACGATTCCTGCCGTGATAACCCTGGGCCTCGATATGCTGCGGCTGCAAAAACCGCAGCACGCCGCTGTCAAACCCCTGGCCGATCGCCTGCAGGCGCGCCTCCCACTCTTCCGGCGCCATCAGCATCATGAAATCGTCGCCACCGATATGGCCGAGGAAGTCGCCGTGCGCCTCGGCGACCTGCGCCATCAGCTGGGCGGCGAAGCGGATGACCTCATCGCCAACGTGATAGCCGTAGGCGTCGTTGAAAGGCTTGAAGTGATTGATGTCCCAGTAGGCTACGACAAAGTGCTCGGCACGTTCGAGCAGGCGTGTCAGCTGGCGGTCGATCACCAGATTGCCGGGCAGCAGCGTCAGCGGGTTGGCGTTCGTGGCAATGCTCAGCTGGCTGTCCGACACGGCCTTCAGCAGGTCCGAGCTGCGGCCGATGCCCAGGTATCGCCCCTGCCGGGTGACGACGAAACCGTCGACCATATAACGATCATCGATATTGGCCAGCGCCTCGCTCATGCTGCGCAGGCTCGCGCTGGCATCGAACACCAGCGGGTTGGCGTCCATCAATTCGATGCAGCTCTTGCGCCCGAAGATCTCGATGAAGAAGCGCTCGGCACCGCGTTTGAGCACGCTCATCGAGCGCAGGATGCCCAGCGGCCGCTCGTCGGGACCCAGCACCGGCAGCGAGTACAGATACTCGTCGCGGCTGAACATCTCGATGACCTCGGCGCAGCTGACCGCAGGGTCGACCGTCGGGCCTTTGCGCGCCAACTGGCTCGCGGTGATCACCGAGAGTTCGCCCGCGGGTGTCGACCGCGTGCTGGCCGCCGAGCCCAGCAAGGCGTCCAGATCGGCCCGCAAGCTGGTGCGTGGCGTCAGCGACGGCCGCGCCAGCAGATAGCCCTGGCACAGATCGATGCCCAGCCCGCGCAGCACCAGCAGATCACCCTCCTGCTCCAAGCCCTCGGCGATCACGGTGGCGCCGCTGGTGCCTGCCATCTCAAGAATGGAGCGAACGAACTGCTGCTTGAGCGGGTCGGTCGCGACACCGTCGATGAAGTGGCGGTCGATCTTGACGAAGTCGGGCCGCAGATCGACCCAGCGCTTGAGGCTGGCAAAGCCTTCGCCCAGATCGTCGAGCGCCATCATGAAGCCGAGCCCGCGCAAGGTGTCGACCGCGTTGCCCAGGGCCACCAGGTCCAGCACCGGCCGGGTTTCGGTCAGCTCGACCACGACCCGGTTGGCGGCCAGACCGTGCGGCCGGAACTCCTCGGCGATCAGGGCACCACGATGTTCGGCCGCCATCAAGGTGTCGGCCGTGACATTGAGAAACACCCGACCCGGCAGTTGCAACTCGACAAAGCGTCGCACGATGCGCCGCACCACCAGGCGCTCCAGTTCGACCAGCCGCCCGAGGCTGGCGGCCACATCGAACAGCACCAGCGGTGAATGCAGGGCCGAGTTGGCTGGTGCCCGTGTCAGGGCCTCGTAGCCGATGATCTGGGCCTGGCGGACATCGACGATCGGCTGGAAATGAATCTCCAGGCTTTGCTGCGCAATGACGCGGTCAAGCTCCAGCGCCAGCGTCTGCGTCATCGAGAACGGCAATTCAGTGCTCATGGGTGGGCGGCGCTGCCGGTAGTTGTGCGCCGACTCAGGGTAAACCGCAATTGTCCGCTAATCGCCCCGGCCGCGTCGCTGAGGGGGTTTGCGGGCCGGGTCTCCGCGGCGGCTTGTCAATGTGACGATTTGATGAATTGGTGAGCGTCCACTGGATCTGTCGGGCTGCGTATTCCTTGGCAGCGATTGTCACCAATTGTTGGGACACTTCCACAGTTCTGAGGTCGGAGTTCGCGTCGCGAGCTCGCTGACGAAGTCGTACCGGATGAGTTGTTGATCATGTTGTTCTCACACCCCCTCAATCTGCGCCAGCGCCTGGGTCTGGTGGCCCTGCTGTGTGCGCTGCTGTGTCTGATTCCGACCTGGCAGCTCGGCGCGCGCATGGCCGAGGATCTGGCTGTTGTCAGCCAAGAGCGTGCCGGCCTGCCGGCCAACCAGATGGCGCAGCAGTTGCTGGAAGCCTTGAATGCGCACCGCCTGGCGGCCGCGGCGCTGCAGGCCAAGCCGGATGGCGAGACCGAGCGTCGGGCGACGGCCGAGCGAGTGCTCAAGGCCTTTGCCGGTGTTGCCGCCGCGCTGGAGCGTTCCGGCTCTGCGAGCACGCGCGGTGCCTCGCTGGAGGCCTTGCGGCAGGACTTCGTGTCCATCGATGCGGCCATCGCCAAACGCGAGCTGGACTTCGCATCGCTGATGAAGCGCCAGCAGCAACTCGCGGCCGGCCTTTTCGACGAGATCAATCAGCTCAATGCCGACGCCGGTTTGCTGCTGGACGCCGATGCCGCCGCCTACTTCTCGGTGATTGCCGGGCTGCAGGTGGCGCCGCGCATCGGCGATGCCTTGTCCGAGCTGGGCGCGATCGCCAGTGCGGCCGCCATCGACGATGTGGCCCGGGTGGCCGGCGCTGCCGCGCGCTACAACGCCGATATCCACCAGTTGCAGCACAACCTGGCACTGGCGGCCCGGCTCGACCCCGAGCGTGCATCCGACTATCAGCAATCGCGCCAGGCTGCTGCGTCGCAGCAGCTGATGGTCAACGAGGTGCTGGAGGCCTCGGCCAAGGATGTCAGCTATCCGCTCGACAAGATGAGCGCGGCCTTCGCCCAGGCGGCGCAACTGCAGAGCAATGTGTCATCCGAGGTGCTGAAGACGGTCGATACCCGCCTGGCCGAGCGCGAGTCGGCCCTGCGGCAGCGTGCCTGGCTGATCGCCCTGGTCGTTCTGCTCGGTCTGCTGGCCGTGGGCCTGCTGCTGTGGCGCACCATCGCCGGGATTCTGCGGCCGGTGCTGCAGGCCGTCGAGGTGACCGAGAAGATCGCCGGCGGCGATCTCAGCAGCGCGGTGGTGCTGGGCCGGCGCGACGAGATGTGGCGCGTGCTCAATGCCATCGCCGGCATGCAGCAGCGCCTGCGCGGCCTGGTGCACAAGCTGCAGGAGTCGGCCGGCGAGATCCACCAGGCGGCCGATGAGGTCTCGGCCGGCAACCAGGACCTGAGCCAGCGCAGCGAGCAGTCGGCCGCGCGCATGCAGGTGGCGGCCGGCAATGTCGAGCAGCTGAGCCTGACCGTCGGCAACACCGCCCGCGCCGCCGATGAGGCCAGCCGGCTGGCGCAGACCGCCTCTCAGGCGGCGAGCCAGGGCTGCTCCGTGGTGGGCCAGTTCCTGGTCACGATGCAGAGCATCAGCGCCGGCTCGCACAAGATCGCCGACATCATCGGCGTGATTGACAGCATCGCCTTCCAGACCAATATCCTGGCTCTCAATGCCGCGGTCGAGGCGGCGCGGGCCGGCGAGCAGGGGCGCGGCTTCGCGGTGGTCGCGGCCGAAGTGCGGGCGCTGGCCCAGCGCAGTGCCGGCGCGGCCCGCGAGATCAAGAGCCTGATCGGCGCCTCGGTCGAGCAGGTCGAGACCGGCTCGCGCCAGATCGCCGAGGCCAACGCCGCGATGAGCGGCATTGCCCAGGGCGTTGAGCAGGTCAGCGGCATGATCCGCAGCATCGCCAGCGATGCCAAGCAGGAGTCGGCCCGCATGCATGAGCTCAGCGAGGCGATTGCCGAGATTGACCGGATGACGCAGCAGAATGCGGCCTTGGTCGAGCAGTCGGCGGCGGCAGCGCAATCGATGAACCAGCAGGCCGAGCAGATGAGTGCACTCGCCGGCGAGTTCCGGCTGCAGCGCGGATGACTCAGGACGGCAGCCGATGCGGACCGCAGCGCCGCCGGCTCTCGGCGGCCGACAGCATCCGGCGCACGCACAGCAGCGCGTCCCGGGCGCCTTGCTGCTGCAGGCGCAGGCGCTTGTGCGGCTCTTCGTCGCAGGGTTCGCTCGACGCCAGCGTCAGCTCCAGTGTCGCGATCCAGTTGGAAATGCATCGCTCGACCAGCGCAAAGCTGCGGGCCGCGTCCATCGAAGCCGGTGCCTGCGTGGCCATCTCGGTATAGACGGTGACCAGATCGGTGACCGGATAGCCCCGCAAGGCCGGCAGCAGCCCGTCCAGGTCCGGAAGCAACGGGGGGGGCGGCAACTGGGAATGGGTGTCTGTCGCGCTCATTGCATGGCCTCCAACATCGAGAACAAGAACGAGCCGCTCTCGCGCGGCCAATTGGTGGCGGATTCTATGCTTGGCCGAGTCATCACGCTGTCACGCGAGTCGGCAAGACTCCGGTCAGCCGGAAGAGTTGTACCGGCGATGCAGTGAGGAGCTTTCAAATGGCACAGCCGATCAACACCCCAGCGTTGCAGCTCTGGCCCACGCTGGCCAGCACCCTGGAACTCGCCGGCTTCGACCCCGTTGATTTCGAGATGTCCGAGGGCGCACCGAAGGAGTTGGCGGCGATCGGCTTGCCGGATCGCTTGCTGACCGTGCGCCGTCGCTCGACCGGCCATCGCCAGCTCTACGCGGTGGCGCCCGGATGCCCCTGGTTGTTCAATGCCTTTGCCGATCTGACGGCCGGCCGTTTCGGCGTGCCGTCACGTTCGACGCTCAACTGAGCCGGCCAGCGGCCCCATCGCAATCCATCAAAAGCCCGGAGGGGGCGCTCGTCCGAGAGTCTTGCCCATGAGCAAGAAGTCCTCCCTCCCAGCTCAGCAAGGGTGATGTCCCGGCGCGTGGTTGAAGTCCACAGCGCCATCTCCTCACGAAACGAATCGACGGTCCGGGGTCCTTTGTCGGACTCACGGCGCTGCAGCGCAAGGCGAAGCTGACGGTCGCAGCGTTGAAGGCGCAAGGCAGGGTAGGTCGCGCTCGAATGCCGGTCATCGCAGAGGATGACCGCGAGCCGCAGGCACAGCAGCTGCCAGGCAAATTCAGTGTCTCGCAGCGCTAGTGCGACCTTCGCCAGTCCGCCTCGCTGTCCCAGCACCAGCGATGCGAGCCGCTGGTGCTCTTCGACAGGCAGGCCATGCGTTCCGGTGTGACTCAGCAGATTGGCCCCCTGCCGATGGTGCCGGCGTTTGGAAACCGCCCGGCCGAGCTCGCGGCGCCGGCTGCTCGGGGCGTCCGGCCGCAGCAGGCGATGAAGCTCAAGGTCGACTGTAGTCACCCGGCTGCATCTCTCGATATCGACCTTGAAGCGCTGTTGCCGCTCCTGTACCAAGGGATCTGCTGCGGCGATCTGGCCGACGCTGCGGTCGTGTCGATCGATGATCACCCCCTGACCGAAAGGCTGCCTTGGCCGGTTGCAGCACCGCGATTTCGCAAAGCTCGGTCAACGCTTGCAAGATCTCCAGCCCACCGGACAGCAGCCCGCGCCGTTCCGGCTTCAGGCCTGGCAGTTCGAGCCGTTCCACCTATCTGGCTTCGATGCAGCGACGTGGCAGCCATCAAGAGCGGTCGCCCCAAGTCCAAGAAAGGCGAGTGAGCCGGGCGCATGGGAGGAGGGCGCTGGCGTCTGTCTCCGGCGCTGTCACTGCAACTTCATCAAGGCTTTCTAGACTGGCAGCTTGCATGACGAATCGATGACATCCAGTCCGTGCGGCGCCTCCTTCCCCTGTTGTTCTTGCTGTCCCTGCTGGCGCTGCTCAGTGCCTGTTCGCCGCGCCATCTGTTGCTCGACCATGTCGCGGACGAACTGGCCGCGCAGGGCCAGGCGCCGGAGGACGATCTGGTGCTGGCGCGCGAGGCCAGCGCCTTCTATTTGAAGCTGTCCGAATCCCTGCTGCGCCAGACCCCTGGTCATGTGGCCTTGGGCGAGGCGGTCGCCGGCGGCTTCACGCAGTACGCCTATGCCTTTGTGGCCTTTGAGGCCGAGCGCCTGGAGTCGCGCGATGCCAGGGCGGCACAAGCGCTGCGCCAGCGAGCTGCACGCCTGTACCTGCGTGCGCACCGCCACGCGATGCAGGCGCTGGAACAGCGCCGTCCTGGCTTTGCGCGCGCGCTCGCTGCCACCACCCCACCGCGCCTGGACGCCGATCAGGTCGGCCTGGCCTATTGGGCCGCCGCCGCCTGGGGTGCTTATATTTCACTGTCCAAAGATCAGCCCGAGGTCGTGGCCGACCTGCCGCTGGCCGTGCGTCTGGCGCGCCTGGCCTGGGAGCAAGAACCTGGCCATGGTGAGGGCGCGCTTGCGAGCCTGCTGGCCAGTTTCGAGGCGGCCCGCCCCGGCGGCAGCCGGCGCGAGGCCGAGCGGCTGTTTGATCAGGCCGAGGCCTATGGCGCCGGCCGCAATGCCGGCATCTACCTGGCTCGCGCCGAGGCCCTGGCCGACAACGACCGCCCGGTCTTCGAGCGCCTGCTGCAGCAGTCGTTGCAGGCCGCAGCGGCACGCCCGGATGTCGCCAACCAGCTGATGCGCGAGCGCGCCCAATGGTTGCTGGATAGCGCCGACGACCGCTTCTGAATCCAATCCTCACCGAGGCCAGATGACCATGACGAACCCGATCCCGCTGCAGTATCGCTTGCGCGCCGGCCTGCTTGCGATGGTCCTCGGCCTCGGCAGTCTGGCCCAGGCTCAGACCGTGCAGCTGCGCATCGGCACCGTGGTACCGCGCAACTCGCTCTACCACCAGCAACTGATGGAGTTGGGGGAGAGCTGGCGGGCGGCACAGGGAGCCAATGCCAAGTTCACCGTGTTCACCGATGGCAGCCAGGGTGGCGAGGCCGAGCTGGCGCGGCGTGTGCGCATTGGCCAGTTGCAGGGCGCGCTGATGTCGGTGGTGGGCTTGCGCGAGATCGAGCCCAGCATCGCCGCGCTGCAGAACCTGCCGCTGCTGTTCCGCAATTGGGACGAGGTCGACCATGTGCGCGAGAAGATGCGCCCGGCGATGGAGAAGCGCTTCCTGGAGCGCGGCTTCGTCGTGCTGGGCTGGGGCGATGCGGGCTGGGTGCGCTTCTTTTCGAAGGAGGCGGCCTTGCGGCCCGATGACTTCAAGCGCATGAAGTTCTTTGCCTGGGGGTCGGAGCCGGAGCAGCAGGCCATCATGAAGAGCCTGGGCTACACGCCAGTGCCGCTGGAAACGGCCGATGTGCTGCCCTCGCTGCAGACCGGCATGATCAACGTCGTCCCGTCTACACCGTACTTCGCGCTGGCCAGCCAGGTTTACACCACGGCCACCCATATGCTGGACATCAACTGGGCACCCATCGTCGGCGCGTTGGTGGTCAGCAAGAAGGCCTGGGACGCGATGTCGCCCGCAGCGCAGCAGGCCCTGCAAGTGGCGGGCGACAAGGCCGGACTGCAGATGCGAGCCAAGGCCCGGCAGGAGGTCGACGAGGCGGTGGCCGCGATGCAAAAGCGTGGTCTGACGGTCAACCGCCCCAATGCCGAGCAGTGGCGCGAATGGACTGAGTTGGCTGAAAAACTGTACCCGCGCATCCGCGGCAGCATGGTGCCTGCCGAGACCTTTGATGAGGTCTTCTTGCACCTGAAGGCCTACCGCGCCGCGCAGGGCAAGTGAGGGTGCTCGCGCGCCTGGCCGTCGGCCTGCAACGGTTGAGTCGTCTGGACGGCGTGCCGGCCGTACTGGCCTTGGCGCTCATGCTGCTGCTGCCACTGCTGGAGATGGTGTTGCGGCCGCTGAGCGGCCGGGGTGTCGAGAACGCGCCGGTGCTGGTACAGCATCTGGGTCTGGTGCTGGCCATGTTCGGCGCTCTGGCAGCCGAGCGCGGCGGCCACCTCGCCAGCCTGGGCAGCAGCCTGGACCATTTCGGCAGTGCCGCGAGCCGGGTGCGGGTGCGCGCCTTTGCCAAAGGCGGCTCGGCACTGCTGTGCGGCGTGCTGGCGCAGGCCGGCTGGCAACTGGTCGACGCCGAACGCCAGGCTGGCCAGCTGCTGGCCTATGGCCTGCCGACTTGGTGGGTGCAGCTGAGCCTGCCGTTGGGCTTCGCGCTGCTGGGTCTGCGGCTGGGCGCCCAGGTTGTCAATGCCGCGCCGCTGCGGGCCTTCACTGCTGTGCTGCTGCCGCTGGCTGGCTGCTTGGCCGCGTCTCTTTGGGCGCAGCAGGCTTTGCCACTGACACCCGCGCTGCTCTTCCTGCTGGCCTTGCTGTTGGCTGGTGCACCGGTATTTGCCGTGCTCGGTGGACTGGCCCTGGCCTTGTTCTGGAACGCCGAGCTGCCGCTGGCCTCAATCGCGCTGTCGCACTACCAGATCACGGTCAACCCCTCGCTGCCGGCGCTGCCCCTGTTCACCTTGGCCGGCCTGATCTTCGCCCGCACCGGCGCCGCAGCGCGCTTGGGCGCGCTGTTCGTCCAGCTGTTCGGCAGCGGTCCGCGCGGCACCGTGCTGGCGGCCGCAGTGCTGTGCTCGGCCTTCACCGCCTTCACTGGCGGCAGCGGCGTCACCATCCTGGCCCTGGGCGGCCTGTTGCTGCCGCTGCTGCGTCAGTCCGGCTATGCCGAGCAGCGCGGCATCGGTCTGGTCACCAGTGCCAGCGCTTTGGGAGTCCTGCTGGCGCCGTCGGTGCCCTTGATCATGTTCGCGGTGATCGCGCGCGTGCCGATCGAGGCGATGTTCCTGGCTGGGCTGCTGCCGGCGCTGGTGATGGTGGCCTGCCTGCTGCTGCTGGGGGGCTTTGTGCATGGCACCGGCGCTATGCCGGTTTCTACGACTGATCTTGGCAAGGCCGATCTGCGCGGTGCAACGGCCGTAGCGCGGGCCGCATGGGTCGCAAAATGGGAGATCATGGCGCCGCTGGTGGCTATAGGCGCGCTGGTCGGCGGCCTTGCCACGCCCACCGAGAGCGCTGCCCTGACGGCGGCCTATGCGCTGCTGACGCAGGGGCTGATCCATCGCGAATTGGGCTGGCGCCTGCTGGTACGCTGCCTGGCCGAGTGCGCGCAGGTGATCGGTGGGGTGATGCTGATACTGGGCATGGCGCTGGCCCTGACCAATTTCATGGTCGATGCCGGCATCCCCGAGCAGGCGGTGGACTGGGTGCAGGCGGCGATCCCCGACAAGCACCTGTTCCTGCTGGCGCTGTGTGCCTTCCTGTTCATCGCTGCCGCCTTGATGGAAATATTTGCGGCGATTGCGGTGCTGGTGCCGCTGCTGCTGCCGCTGGCACTCAGCTACGGGCTGGACCCGCTGCACTTCGGCATCATCTTTCTGGCGGCGATGGAGGCAGGTTTCCTCTGCCCGCCAGCCGGCATGAATATCTACTTTGCCTCAGCCATGTTCGGCAAGTCGGTACGCTATGTGGCCCGCTCGGTGCTGCCGGCGATGCTGGCCATTTTTGTGGGCACCCTGCTGATCGCGCTGTTTCCCCCGCTGTCCACCGCGCTGCCGGCCTGGTTGCTCCTGAGGTAAACCCGGATTTTTCATGCTGCTGTGCAGCATAGACTGCGCTGGGTTTGCGGCAAACCCTCTTCATTGCCGCCCGACGACGCGAGAGGATTGCCATGACATCGATTGCCATGTCCCTGTTCCTGGACTCCGAGCTGGGCGAGGTCTCCGATCTGCCTCATGCAGGCTGCGCTCTGGAACATCCGCTGGTGTTCGACAGCACCGCGCGTGAGTTCCGTGATCTCGAAGCGCATGGCCGGGTCGAGATCCTGCATGAGCATCGGCGCCATGTCGGCGGCGAGTCCTTGATCGATGGCTTGCGCTACCGGCGCCTGCAATAGGCATGGCTCGCGCCCGTCCTTTCTGATCGCTATCAGTTCGTGCGTAAACACCGGCTTCGGCACCTGCTGTGTTTATTGTCATGTTGCAGCCACCGCTGGCGAGCAACATTCGAAACAAGAGGGGAAGGCCGGCGAAGCGCGGCTGAAACCGCCTCAGCAGAGACTGACATGCAATGAAGCCGGCCCTCCGGGCCTTGAAAGGATCACATGAGCCCGATGTGTTTGCTGACCATGTCTGTCGATACCTTGCACGCAGCATCTGAGCATGCCGCGCAGAGCTCCCCGCATGGCGAGCGGGGCGAACGCTATTTCACCCGCGTCCTGGTCTTGCTGCTGCTCGCGATGTTGCTGGCTCTGCCGCTCTTGCTCTGAACAGCGCCCGCAGCGTTCGGTCGATCATGCGGCCGACCTTGTCGACTCAGGATGCGGTCCATCGATGTCGCCGATGGCCACCGGCATCGGGCCTCAACAGGTTGGCACGCCGTAATATTTCTCCGAGCTTGTCGAAATCAAGCAGACCTGCGTGTCATCCCATGGAGAAGCGAGCCGGTGATGCATCCCGCGTCATGGCTGCGCGACTCGAAGAAAGGACAAATGACCATGCAATACATGCTTTTGCTCAACGAGCCCGAGGCCGAGTTCGCCAAGCGCAATGACCCTGAACATGCCGGCGCCTATTGGGGCGGTTGGAACGCTTTCATCGGCGCGATGGCGCAGGCCGGCATCATCGTCAAGGGTGATGGTCTGCAAGGCCCGCAGACGGCCACGACCGTGCGCATCCGTGATGGAAAACGCCTGGTGCAGGACGGTCCGTTTGCCGACACGAAGGAGCAGCTCGGTGGCTACTTCGTGATCGAGGTGCCCGATCTAGACGCCGCGCTGGAATGGGCAGCGCGCGCACCCTCAGCCTCCAGCGCTTCGGTCGAGGTGCGGCCCGTGCTGCCGCCGATGGCACCACCGGTGGCCTGACGATGCAGGCCGCGCGCGATGCGGCAGCAAGGGCGGCACGGACCTCCTATGGGCGGCTGCTGTCGCTGCTGGTCGCGCGATCTCGCGACATCGCCGCTGCGGAGGATGCGCTGTCGGAAGCGCTGCTCGCCGCCCTGCAGGCCTGGCCCGCCAGCGGCGTGCCGGACAACCCTGAGGCTTGGTTGATCACGGCCGCGCGCAACCGGCTGAAGAACGCGGCGCGCCACCGTGGGGTGGTCGATGCCTCGGCGATCGACCTAGCGCTGCTGCAGGACGAGCTTGCACCGGAGCCTGGCGAGTTGCCGGACGAGCGCTTGAAGCTGCTGTTTGTCTGCGCCCACCCCGCCATTGACGAGGCGGTGCGCACGCCGCTGATGCTGCAGACCGTGCTGGGTCTGGACGCGGCCCAGATCGGTGCGGCTTTTCTGGTCGCCCCGGCCACGATGGGGCAACGCCTGGTGCGTGCCAAGGCCAAGATCAAGGATGCAGGCCTGCGCTTTGAGCTGCCAAACGCCGAGGACATGCCTGAGCGCCTGGGCGATGTGCTGAACGCGATCTACGCGGCTTACGGCCTGAGCTGGGACGCTGTGGCCGGGGCGGACACCGGTGTGCGCAACCTGGCCGAGGAGGCCTTGTTTCTCAGTCGTCTGTTGGTGACGCTGCTGCCAGCGCAGCCGGAGGCGCGCGGACTGCTGGCCTTGCTGCTGTACTGCGAGTCCCGGCGCGCCGCGCGGCGCAGCAGCGACGGCAGCTTCGTGCCGCTGAAGCTGCAGGATGTGCGGCTGTGGTCGCGAGACTTGATCATCGAGGCCGAGCAGCACCTGAGCACCGCATCTCGGTCGGGCGTGTTCGGTCGCTACCAATGCGAGGCGGCGATCCAGTCGGTGCACGCGCAACGCGCGCTGACCGGCCAGACCCGGCATGATGTGCTGACCACGCTGTACCAGTTGCTCGCGACGCATTGCCCCAGCGTCGGTGTGCTGGTCGCGCAGGCGGCTGCGATGGTCGAGGCGGGCGAGGCCGCGCAGGCCCTTGCCGTGCTGGAGCGCTTGGTCCCGGCCGAACTGGGCAGTTACCAGCCCTACTGGGTGACGCTGGCCAACGCCATGGTCGCGGCGGGGGATCGCAGCTCGGGTGCGCGGGCGCTGCAGACTGCGATCGGATTGACGGAGGATGTCGCCATCCGGGCCTTTCTGCTGAGCTCGCTGCAGGCGCTGCTCCGACACAATGGCGGTGCCACCGCTTGAAGGCCCTGCGGCGAGGTCTTGCTTGGCGGCGTCGCCGCATGACTTTGCGATGTCTTCATTCGGTGAGAGGCCCAGCGAGTACTGGGATATCTTATGGAGCTGGCAATGCTCAAGCCGAGCATCGGCGGCGAGACACTGTTCTAGGCCGCCAAGAATGCGAGCCGCCCTTTCGCTGTCCGTGCTGCGGGTTCCGAGGTGCGAGATAGGGCTGATCTGCCGTCTGCCAACGGGCAGCTGTGGCCTTCCCGGCTTACAGCGGATCAGCACGGTTGTCTGGTGCGACGTTGGAGCTTCTATTGAATGGAATTTCGCTTCAAGCCTTGGCCTGGCTGAAGAGCCAATCTCGGAAAGCAATAAGACGGGGCAGGCTGGCACATTCGACGCGATACACCACGTAGTAGGCCAATGGCGATGCAAACTTGATCTTTGGAAACAGCCGACTCAGGCGCCCACTCGCCACATCGTCATGCGCCATCACGCTGCGCGCGAGCGCAATGCCTTGACCTTCGATCGCCGCTTGCAGCACTGCGGCGGAGTTGTTGATCTTCATGCCGCGCTTACCGGTCCGCTCTGTCACACCCGCCTTGCGCAGCCAGGCGTCCCACGACGGAAATCTGGCATGGCCATCCATTGACAGGTCGTGGATCAGTGTCTCGTGCGCTAGGTCAGCCGGCTGTTGCAGGCGCCCTCGCTCGCGCAGCAGCATGGGTGAGCAAACGGGATAGATTTCCTCGGACATCAGCTTCTCCGCGCTGAGACCAGGCCACTGGCCAGCACCGTAGCGCACGCCGATGTCTACGCGCTGGGCGACGAAATCCAGAGCTTTCAGGCTGGTGTCCAGCCGCAGGTCCGTGTCGGGGTAGGCCGCATGGAAGCTCTCAATGCGAGGCAGCAGCCACTTGGCGGCGAACGCCGGGCTGACCGTCATGGTCAGCATGCCGCTGGTGGATCCTTCCTTCAGTCGCTCCAAACCCAAGGTCAGCCGTTCGAAGCCGGCGCGGATGTCCGGCAGCGCCCGCTCAGCGGTCTCGGTGGGCACCAATCGGGCTCTTCCGCTGCTGCTGCGATGAAACAAGGGCGCCCCCAGCCACTCCTCCAGTGTGCGGACCAACTGACCCACTGCGGCGGGGGTGACATGCAATTCTGTCGCCGCCGCTGAAAAGCTCTGGTGCCGTGCGCTGGCCTCGAAAGCCCGCAGCGCGTTGAGGTGAACGGGAGCCTTCATCGTCAGATAGTTTTTCTTTCAGTGAGACTGACTTTATCTCGTTTGTCAGGGTGACGTCGGACGCGAAGAATCTCTACCTGTCGGTGAGGTGTGGCAAGTTCCTCGCCGAGGAACGCACTTCGATTCGCAATCTGAACTCCCAAGAAGGTCTTCATCATGAGCAAGGAATTTCAAGGCAGGAAGCTGTTGGTCGTCGGCGGTACCAGCGGCATGGGTCTGCAGACGGCCAGAATGGTCCTGGCCGAAGGCGGCAGCGTGGTGATCGTGGGCCACCGGGTGGACAAGGCCGAAGAGGCGCGGACGGAGTTGGCAGCGGTCGGCAGCGTCTGGATGCTGACCGCAGACCTCTCCAGCGACGACGGTCTGGCTGCGCTGCTCAAGATGCTGGACGAGCAGCATCCCGACATCGACCTGTTGGTCAATGCAGCTGGTGTCTTCTTCCCCAAGCCCTTCCTGGAGCACCAGGCGGCCGACTACGACCAGTACATGAAGCTCAACAAGGCGTTCTTCTTCGTCACCCAGAAGGTCGCTGCCAATCTGGTGGCCAAGGGCCGCCCGGGTGCCATCGTGAACATCGGCTCGATGTGGGCCAAGCAGGCGATCGCCGCTACCCCGTCCTCGGCCTACTCGATGGCCAAGGCCGGCCTGCACTCGCTGACCCAGCACCTGGCCATGGAATTGGCGCCTAAGGGCATCCGCGTCAACGCAGTGTCGCCGGCGGTGGTGCAGACGCCGATCTATGAGGGCTTCATCCCCAAGGCCGAGGTGCACAGTGCCTTGCAGGGCTTCAACGGCTTTCACCCGATCGGCCGTATCGGCATGCCGCAGGATGTGGCCGAAGTGATCGTCTTCCTGCTGTCGGACAAGGCGGCTTGGGTGACCGGCGCGATCTGGGACGTGGATGGTGGCGTGATGGCCGGCCGCAATTGAGCGTGGTCCGATCACCTGGCACTTGCGGGCGGGCTCTCTGTGAGGGCCGGCCTTCGGCCCTTCAACGCTTCAAGGGAAACAGCCATGATGTAAGACGGGATGCCTGCCGTGACTCTCTTCCGTAGCGCGTGGGCAGCCAGGCCGGGCATAGCGCCGCCGTGATGCGCAGTCTGATGCCTGGACGGGAGAATCCATCGCTCGCATCTGGAGCGAGGAATTAGGTCGCGAGATCAAATACGGGGGCGACGACCTCGATGCTTTCGAAAACCATCTGGCAGCCTTTGCACCTCGTTGGATGGCCTATGACACGCGGCTCATGGTGTCGCGTGCTGTGAGCTTTGCATACAGCAGACCACCGATCACCGAGCCGGTGGCCATGGCCAGCAGGCCGGGCAGGTGTCGTGTGGCGTCGATGAATACCGGCATGGGTGCGACCGCGTCGACAGCGCGCACCGCAGCCACCATGCCTAGCCCGGCCGCAATCGCCAACAGCGGGCTGCGCCAGGCCGGCCGGCCACGCGCCAGCAGGGCTGCCACGGGCAGGGCGGGCAACCACCCTGCGGCCAGGATGCCGGCATAGAGGGGAGCGAAGCCGATCAGGTCTTGCCAGGTCGCGCGGGCTCGTTCCGCGGCGGGGATGTCCACACCCAGGCCCACCAGCGCCTGCAAGTTCCATTGCGTCTGCACCACCGAGCCCCAGGCTGCAGCCAACAACCAAGCCAGCAGCAGCGGCGCAAGATGCCGCGTCCATTGGGGGGACGGGGACGCGCTCGTGGTGACCGATCTCATAATCTTCATTATGAAATACCTGCTTGCTTTTCTCCTGGGTGTGCTGGTTTGGGTCCCCTCGGTTCAGGCGGCTGGCTACCGGATCGAGACCGTGGCCACCGGGCTCGTGCACCCCTGGTCTCTGGCAGTGCTGCCGGGCGGAGGCATGCTGGTGACCGAGCGTCCGGGCCGGCTGCGCCTGATCGAGCCCGGGCCTGATGGCCGACTGCAGTTGCGCGCCGAGCCCGTGGCGGGTGTGCCGACGGTGCTGGCGCAAGGACAGGCCGGCCTGTTCGATGTGGTGTTGGACCCGGACTTTGCGCACAACGGTCGGGTGCTGTTGTCCTTCGCGCATGGCAGGCCCGAGGCGAACCATCTGCGGGTGATACGATCCCGCTTCGATGGCCGTCAATTGCAGCAGGTGCAAGCCATTTTCACCTCCCAGCCTGCCAAGGCCGACACACAGCACTTCGGTGGGCGCCTGGCGTGGCTGGCCGATGGAACCCTGCTGTTTGGCATGGGTGACGGCAATCTGGAGCGCACCGATGCGCAGCGCCTGCACACCCATCTGGGCAAGCTGCTGCGCATCCAAGCCGACGGCAGCATCCCGGGTGACAACCCTTTCGTGAAGCGCACGGACGCCAGGCCGGAGATCTACTCCCTCGGACATCGCAACCCGCAGGGAATGGTGGTGGTGGACGGTGTGCCGTTTGCCCATGAGCATGGTGCGCGAGGCGGTGACGAGCTCAACCGCATTCAGCCCGGCGCCAACTACGGCTGGCCCATCACCACGGGCGGCATCGACTACACCTACGCACGCATCACGCCTTACCGGAGCCTGTCCGGCATCCAGCCGCCGCTGGTGGAATGGACACCATCGATCGCACCGGCCGGGCTGGCCTGGTACGACGGGGCCTTGTTTCCGGCATGGCGCGGCAGCTTTTTGGTCGCGGCTCTGGTCGAACGCAGCGTGCGCCGAGTGCCCATGGTCAAGGGGGTGCCGGGACCGCAAGAAGTGCTGTTCAAGGAACTCGGCGAACGCATTCGCGATGTGCGCGCCGGGCCTGACGGCGCGATCTATCTGCTGACGGACAGCCCCGATGGTCGTGTGCTGCGGGTGGTGCCGGGATCTCTCTGAACGGCTATCGAGCTTCGGTTGGATCCAGCGGCGTGTTTGCCCGGCCCATCCCGGTGATGGAAGGATTCGGCTGGCTATGGTCACATATTGATCGGCACCAATCGGCCGGGTTTAGGCCCGCGCCGTCCTTCTGACATCACCCGAAATTGATCTCCAGCGTCTTGGCCTTGCGTATGGTGATGCTAACGATGTTGCGTGCGCCCAGATCGTCACCATGGTCTCGTATCAGCCAGATCGATGACACCACATTGGGCATGGCGAGCAAGGCCATGAAGTACTTGTCAGGAGGCTCAAGGGTGATGTCTTCCTTGGGCTTGTCGGTAAACAGCAGGTTCTGAATCACGGTGAGCATGGGCAGGCCGGTGCCGGAGATGTGGCTGCGGATGACCCGGTTCAGCTTGGATGCACTTTTCGTGGACTTTTCGGCGGCCAGCTTCCATTGCTGGAAAAGGATCTCGCTGTTGCTCATGCCCTCGGCTTTGCCACTTCGGGGGTTGTAGTAGTCCTCGCCGGACTTCAGGGCGTAGTTGGAGTCGGCCACGATATGGCCCGTGGCGGGTTGGAATCGGTTGGTGTAGGCGCCGTTGCCCGACATGCCCTTGATACTCTCGGGCCGAAATTTGTAGCTGGACTCGATCTGGCTGTCGCCTTCATAGTCGCCCGGCTTGCTGCCGGTCGTGTAGTGTTCCTTGAAGAACCAGTTCCGGGCGGCCTGGGTATCGCGATCCAGTGAACCGCCGCCTCCGCCCTTATCCATGGCCTTCTGGAGATCGACCCAGCGCCTGGTTCCGGTCTGCACATAGGATTCAAGGCTACGCTCGTAGTCCTCCCTCTTGACCATCGTGGTGGGCGTCTCGGGTGCACCTTCGATGCCCCAGCCCATGAGCTGCCAATCCCCATAGGATCGCCAGACCTTCACTTGCTCGATCACCTCAGGTGCGTAGTCGGACTCAGGCCCGGCCAGCTTGAAGGCCATCTTGTCGGACTCCTGGTTGAAGAACCAGTACAAGCCACCCATGGGAGTGTCCCAAGCCATCATGGTTTCGCTGACCTTGTCCCACTTTCTCTGCACGGGCTGCTGCTGCTGCTGTTGCCGAGGGGCCTTCGTCGCCAGGCCCGTGGCCAGAGGCACGGGCAGGCGCTGCACCGCCGCGCCTCTGCCCGAAGCCCGGCCTTGCACTACCGCTTTGGCGCCCATGGCGTCGGCCTCTTGCTCCAGGACGTGGTCGTCGTTCACTGGCAGGCCCGATATCTGTGTGGTAGGTCTGACGCGGCCCTGGGCTTGCTGCACCAGGTGCCAGGCCTCGTGCGGCAGATGCCGCTCCTGGCCGGGGGCCACGTGGATCTGGTTGCCTTGGGCATAGGCCAGCGCGTTCAGTTGGGCCGGCTTGGCCGAGTTGTATTGCACTTGCACGCCGTCCATGCTCAGGCCGCTCAAGGATTCGATGCCGGTCTTCAGCCCTGCGGGCAAGCCGCTGCGGCCGAGCGAAGCCAATTGATCGCGTTGCGCGGAGGCGCGGGGGCTGTGGGTCAGGCGTTCGCCCTGCTGTCTGAGCTGCATGGCCATGGGGCCGTCCTGGGCCAGTTCATGCCGGCGACTCAAAGGAGTGTCATGACCTGGGCTTGGCTGGGCCTGCGGCGCTACCGTGTGGGCTACCGCGCGAGAGTCGCCAGTCTGGCCCCTGTTCTGCTGTGTCGGCCTGGATTTCATTGCATCAGCCCATGGCAAGCATGTGTCCGCCCAAGGGGCTGACTATTACCAAGAGTCGGTGCCCGCACCTGTGCTTTGACGGTAGCCGCCATATTAGTTTGGGGGCTTTCGACTGAACATCAGCAGAATGCTGAGATAGCCAGACGTCTGTGGGTCAGGGTTGGACAGCCTTGTTTGGCCTCACCCTCTGACCTGCCCCTCCCAGCCGTACCGGCGTATAGATAGCGAAGTCCATCAGCCAGGAAAATGATGGACATGAAGAAGAGTAGATTCACCGAGGAACAGATCATCGGGTTCCTCAAGCAAGCCGAGGCCGGTATGCCGGTCAAGGAGCTGTGCCGGCAAGGCGGCTTCAGCGACGCCGCCTTCTACAAGTGGCGAGCCAAGTACAGCGGCATGCAGGCCACGGATGCAAAGCGCCTGCGTGAACTCGAATCCGAGAACGCCAAGCTCAAGCGCCTGCTGGCCGAGGCTCACCTCGACGTCCACGCGCTCAAGGACGTCTTCGGCGCAAAGCCTTAGCCCCGCAGGTCAGGCGCGCAGCGGCGGCCAAGATGATTGCCCAGCATCATCTGTCTGAACGCCGTGCGTGCCGCCTGGTGAAGCCCTCCAGAGACAGTTGCCGCAATCCGCCCGTGGTGGGTGAGGCCACGCGGCATCCACTCCGATGGTCAGCCACGTGCGGCCGGTTGAGACCCTGGCCCATCAGATAGAGATCGCTTGATCGCTGCCCTGAGCGAACGCCGGCTGCGGCGGGTGCCCCTGATCGGGTCTGTGCTTGGAACGGCTGATGAAAGCCAATGGCTCTGATTCAAAGGTGCTGGAGAGACTGCCGGATGCTTTGCGCCAGGTTCAACAAAGGCTCCCGCAGACCCTCGACCACCTGCTGAGGGGGCGTGTCTCCGGCGACACTCATGTTTAGGACGTAGACCGGGTGGCCCGGGATCACGACAGGTGCCGCGAGTGCGACTACCTCTGGCTGCCAGGCAGCCCAGCAATACCCCAGAGTGCGCACGCTGTCGATCGCTGCGGTGATTTCCTTTGATAGCTCCCGCCAGCCTGGCTGGCGTCGGTCGCGAAATCGACGCAGTAGTCGCTGCCGTTCGTCGTCGCTCGCCGCAGCCAGCCAGGCCCTGCCCAGAGAGGTCAGCTCCATAGGCACGCGTTGGCCGGCGACGACGTTGCGCCAAGCGACCCGTCGGCTGAAGCGGATGGACTCCAGGTAGACCATCTCCTCGCGGTCAGCGACCGCCAGGCCAATATTGATCTTCCGCTTCTCGGCTTCGCTGCGCATCAGCGGGCCGACCAACTGAAGAACTGGAGAGCCGGAGCGCATTGCATGGGCCAGGCTCAGCACTGGCGCTGCAAGCCGATAGGCCCGCTGGCGGCGGTCGTGCTCCAGCATGCCGCAGTCCACCAGGGTCTGCGCCAGACGGCTGACCGTGGCTCTGGACAGGCCGCTGCGTTCCGCCAGTTCGCCATTGCCCAGCAGATCGGCGCCCGGCCTGAAGGCACGCAGTATTTCTATGCCACGCTCCAGCGAACGATTCCTGTCTCCGCGTGGATTTTCGGTCGGTAGCGAAAGGGTTTTGTCCCGGTTCATCGCGGTCTCCTGTAGTTCTGCATTTCCATCTGGTGGAAATTGACGGATGCCTTCAGACGGTAAGCATCCTAAGCTTGCGGCGTCAATGGTGAATTCATGTGCGCCCTTGCGCAAAAGGGCCAGAGCCCAATTCCTACAGGAGACAAACCATGATGCAGACTTCCTTTCGCGCCGTGCTCGCCCGGCTGGGTGCCTTGATCGGCACCACGGCATTGGCGACAAGCACTGCCTTCGCGGCGTTCCCAGACAAGCCGATCCGTCTGGTCGTTCCCTTCGCGCCAGGCGGTGGAACAGATCTGATCGCCCGCACTTTGGGCGCCGGCATGTCGCAGGCACTAGGGCAGACGGTGCTCGTCGACAACAAGCCCGGTGCCGGCACCATCATCGGTACGGATGCCGTCGCCAAGAGTGCGCCCGATGGTTACACCATGGTCATCGCGTCCTTTGCGCATGCGGTCAACCCCAGCCTGGCGCCCAAGCTGCCCTTCGACACAAGCAAGGCGTTCGCGCCGGTCGTGCTGCTGGGGCGCGGCCCGAACGTGCTGGTGGTGCGGGCGGACAGTCCCTTCAAAACCGTCAAGGATGTGATCACCGCTGCCAAGAGCAAGCCGGGTGCGCTGACCTACGCGTCGCAGGGCAACGGCACCTCGGCCCATATGGCCGGCGAGATGTTCACCAATCTGGCCAAGGTCGAGATGGTGCATGTGCCTTACCGTGGCGCAGGCCCGGCCATCACCGACCTGCTGGGCGGCCAGGTCGACATGATCTTCGGCACAGCCGCCGCAGTCTCGGTGTTCGTTGACAGCGGCAAGTTGCGCCCATTGGCCGTGACCACGCCGCAGCCGTCCCCTGCCTTTAAGGGCATCCCTGCCATTGCCGACACCTTGCCCGGCTATCAGGTTGAGAGCTGGTACGGCCTCTATGTGCCCGCTGGCACGCCGGCCGATGTGATCGCCAAGCTCAACGCTGCCGCGGCCAAGGCTGCGCACAGCGCGGATTTCGTCAAGAAGGTCGAGCACGAAGGGCTGGTCGTCAATGTGGGACCGCCTGCAGAACTCGATGCCTATGTCCGGGCGGAAGAGGCTCGCTGGCGCAAGATCGTCAAAGAAAACAACATCAAGTCCGACTGAGCTGATCCAGTCATCTACTTCCGGAGTTTCCCATCATGACCTTCTCGTTGATCGATCTACAGCTGCAAGCCGGCATTGCCACGATCACCTTCAACCGCCCCGACAAGCGCAACGCGATGAGCGATGAGATGCGCAGCGAGTTCATCGACGCGCTTGAGCGCGTCGCGGCCGACAAGGCGATCCGCGCGCTGGTGCTGACCGGCGCCGGGAAGGGCTTTTGTGCCGGCGGTGATATCGCAGGCATGGAGCGGCGCATGAAGGCGCCGGCGGGCGAGGTGGGTTTCAACGGCTGGCACCGGCAGCAGCGGGTACATCACACTCAGGCTTTGCTGCACACCATGCCCAAGCCGGTGATCGCCGCCGTCAACGGCGCAGCTTCCGGTCTGGGCGCCGACACCGCGCTGGCCTGCGACTTCATCATTGCCAGCGAGTGGGCCAGCCTCAGCTGGTCCTACATCCACCGCGGCATCATTCCCGATGGCGGCGGCATGTACTTCCTGCCGCGCCGGGTCGGCCTGCCCAAGGCCAAGGAGCTGATCTTCACCGGCCGCAAGGTTGACGCCGAGGAGGCGCTGGCGCTGGGCCTGATTGATCGCAAGACCTCGGCCGACACGCTGGTGGCCGATGCCCAGGCCTGGGCCGCCGAACTCAGCCAGGGCTCGTCCACCGCGCTGGCGCTGGGCAAGACCATCCTGAACCAGAGCTTCGAGCTGTCGGCCCAGCAGGTCTTCGCCCAGGGCAGCCAGGCCCAGGGCATCTGCTACACGAGCACCGAGCACCGCGAGTCGGTGATGGCCTTCCTGACCAAGTCCGCTGCGAAGGAGTGATGTGATGGATGCGATCTCCCGACTTCTGAAACCCCGCAGCGTTGCGATCATCGGCGCCTCGGCCGATGCCGCCAAGACCGCCGGCCGTCCGGTTTCCTACCTGGTCAAGCACGGCTTTGCCGGCGACATCTATCCGGTCAACCCCAAGGTCAATCGCATCGGTGAGCTGACCTGCTACCCGGACATCGCCTCGCTGCCTGCGGTGCCCGATGTGGGCATCGTGCTGCTGGGCGCCGAACGCGCGCATCTGGCGGTGCGCGATCTGGCGGCGCGCGGCACGGCCGCTGCCATCGTGCTGGCCAGTGGCTATACCGAGACCGGCGAAGAGGGCGCGCGGCGCCAGCAGCAGCTGCTCGAGGCAGCCGGCAGCATGCGCCTGCTAGGCCCCAACACCATCGGGCTGGTCAACCTCACCGACAACATCGTGCTGTCCGCCACCGGCGCGCTCGAGATGGATCACTTCCCGGTCGGCTCGATTGGCGTGGTGTCGCAAAGCGGCGGCATTCTTGGGGCGCTGCTGTCGCGAGCGGCGGCGCGTGGCATCGGCCTGTCCAAGCTGATCTCCACCAGCAACGAGGTGGATCTCGAGCTGGCCGATTTCATTGATCAGCTCGCCGACGACGAGGCCACCAAGGTGATCGCCCTGTATGTCGAGACGGTGCGCAACCCGGAAAAATTCCGCGCTGCCGCGCTGAAGGCCGCAAGGGTCGGCAAGCCGGTGGTGGCTTTCAAGATCGGCCGCTCCGAGGCCGGTGCCAAAGCTGCCGTGTCGCACACCGGCGCGCTGGCAGGCGCAGACAGCATGTATGACGCGCTGTTCCGCCAGACCGGCGTGATCCGCGCCCAGACCTTCGCTGATCTGTTGGACATACCAGCAGCACTGTCCACCGGCCGCGTGTTGAGAGGCAATCGGGTGGCCATTCTGACCTCGACCGGTGGCGCCGGCACCCTGGTGTCCGACAGCCTGGGGGTCAACGGCTTCGAGACCCCGGCGCCGGACCCGCAGACGGCCGAGGCCCTGCGTGCACTCCAGACCGGTGATCACGCCGCGCTGGACCGCAATCCGATCGACGTCACCCTCGCGGGCCTGCAGCCCGATCTGCTGCGCGGCGCGATCAAGACCTTGCTGGCCAGCCCCAGCTATGACGCGCTGACCATCATCGTCGGTTCATCCAGCCTGGCCATGCCCGAGCTGATGGCCGGCGCGATCCAGGACTGTCTGCCCCTGTCCGACAAGCCGGTGATCGCCTATGTCAGCCCGCATGCGCCGGAGGTGGGGGCCTTGCTGACGCAGCGCGGCGTGCCCGCTTTCGCGGCGGCCGAGAGCTGCACGGCCGCGTTGGCCGGCATGCTTCAGGCTGGTCGTTGGAAGGCGCCTACGGAGCCGGGGGCTTTACCGGTGACTATTGCCGCCAACGATTTTCCGGCCGGTTCGCTGGATGAGGCGCAAGCCAAGCAGTTGTTCGCCCGCTTCGGTGTGCCCTGCGCCCGTGAACTTGTGGTGCAGACGCCGGCCGAGGCCGAGCAGGCCGCGCGTGAGCTCGGCGGGCGCACGGTGCTGAAAATCCTGTCCGGAGAAATCACACACAAGAGCGATGTTGGCGGCGTGGCCGTCAACCTGCTGCCCGAGCAGATCGCCGACCGGGTCCTCGTGATGGCTGACGAGGTCGAACGCAAGGCGGGCTTGCGTCCTTCTCGCTTCCTGGTCCAGGAGATGGTGGGCGGCGGGACCGAGCTGATTCTCGGCATGTACCGCGACCCGCTGGGTACGGCCATCCTGCTGGGCATGGGTGGCATCACGGCCGAGCTGTTCAAAGACACCACGATGCGTCTGTTGCCGCCCAGCGGCGGGCTCAGCCGCGAGCAGGCGCTGGAGATGGCGCGGGAGCTCACGACCTGGCCCTTGCTGGACGGCTTCCGTGGCCGGCCTAAGGCCGATATCGATGCCCTGGTCGGGACCATCGTGGCCTTTTCGAATATGGCTGCGCAGCTCGGCGAGCGTCTGGTTGAAGCGGAGATCAACCCGGTGTTCGTGCTGCCGCAGGGGCAGGGCGTGCGCGCTGCCGATGGTGTGGTCGTGTTGGGCGATTGAACGCCATGACTGCCATCGACGCTGCGACCGGCACCGAGGCACTGCTCGGCGAGCTGGAAGCGTCGGCGCAGCGGCATCAGGTGCCGTTCGATGGCGGACATGCCAGCTGGCGGCGCTTTGGCGCCGGGCCTGCGCTGGTCTTGCTGCATGGTGGCCATGGCAGTTGGTTGCACTGGGCCCGGAACATCCCGGCTTTGGCGGCCGGGCACACTGTCTGGGTGCCCGATCTGCCGGGTTTCGGCGAGTCGAGCCAGCCATCGGCACCTTCGCTGGAGGGGCTGGTCGAGGCGACGGTCGCCACGCTCGATGCCTTGATCGGCGAGGGCACGCCGGTGATGCTGGTCGGCTTCTCGTTCGGTGGCCTGGTGGCGGCGGCTGTCGCGGCACGGCGCGGGGCCGTGTCGAAGCTGGCCTTGCTGGGCCCGGCCGGGCATGGCGGTGTCCGACGTCCTCGCGGCGAGCTGCGTTCCTGGCGTGATGCGGCCCAGAGCGGGGATGCGGCTGCGCTTAACGAGGTCATGCGGCACAACCTGGCGATGCACATGCTGCACGAGCCGGCTGATGCGCTCGGCCTGCACATCCACCGCCAGAGTTGCCTGGCGACGCGTTTTCGAAGCAAGGCGATCTCGCGCGCCGGTGGTCTGACGGGGTGGCTTGGGCATCACGCCGGGCCCTTGCTGCTGATCTGGGGTGAGCACGACGTGACCGCGGAGCCGGCACAGGCTGGCCGTGCGGTGGTAGAGGCCTGCGCGCCGCAGCAAGCCTGCCAGGTGCAGATCGTTGCCGGTGCGGGCCATTGGGTCCAGTACGAGCGGGCCGAGACGGTGAATCCTCTGCTGCTGGCATGGCTGGCAGACAGCAGCAAAACATGAACGACAAGGAGCAGGGGTGAGGCCATGACTTCAGTACCTACGCAACTGAACCACGATACGAGTGCGGCGGAGATGGCACCCGGGCTGCGTCATCTTCTTGTTGCCGAGCGAGCGGCAGCTGAGTGGTCTATGGAAGACGCGGTGGCGCCCCGCGCCACGCAGCGCGTGGCCGTCATCGGTGCCGGCACCATGGGAACCGGCATTGCCATCGCAGCGCTGGATGCGGGCTGCAATGTGTCGCTGCTGGAGCAGCAGGCCGAGGCGCTGCAGCGCGGCGGCGCGCGCATTCGGGAGCACTATGCCGGCCGGGTGGCGACCGGCAAGCTGAAAGCCGTCGAGGCCGCTGCCCGAGAAGCACGGCTGCAGCCGACGCTGGACTGGGCGCTGCTGGCCGAGGCGGATCTGGTGATCGAAGCGGTCTTCGAGGACCTGGCGGTCAAGCAGGCCGTGTTCCAGCGCATTGACGGGATCGCGCGTCCCGGCGCCGTGCTGGCCTCCAACACCTCCTACCTGGACCTGGACGCCATCGCCGCGACGACCAGCCGCCCGCATGACGTGCTGGGCCTGCACTTCTTCAGCCCGGCCCAGGTGATGCGCCTGCTCGAGATCGTGCGCGGCGCGCACACCTCGCCGCAGGTGCTGGCCAGCGGCCTGGCCCTGGCCAAGCGCATGAAGAAGCAGCCGGTGGTGACCGGCAATGCCTTCGGCTTTGTCGGCAACCGCATCTATTCGGCCTACCGCCGCCAGTGCGAGTTCATGATCGAGGAGGGCGCGCTGCCGCAGCAGGTCGACGCAGCGCTGGAGGCCTTCGGCTTCGCCATGGGCCCGTTCGCGGTGGCCGATCTGTCGGGGCTGGACATTGCCTGGCGCATGCGCCAGGCCCAGGCCGGCCAGCGGGATCCGCAGGCTCGCTATGTGACGATTGCGGACCAGATCTGCGAGACCGGCCGCCTGGGCCGCAAGACCGGGGCCGGCTACTACGCCTATGAGAGCCGCGACGGCAAGACCCAGCGCCGGCCCGACCCGCAGGTCGAGGCCCTGATCCTTGCGGCCAGTGCGGCCAAGGGCATCAGCCGGCGCAGCCTGGGCGACGAGGAGATCGTGCGACGCACCTTGCTGTGCATGGTCAATGAAGCCAGCCTGCTGCTGGGCGAAGGCGTGGCGCAGCGTGCCAGCGATGTCGATGTGGTGTTGGCCAATGGTTACGGATTTCCGCGCCTGCAGGGCGGGCCGGTGTTCTGGGCGCGCGAGCGCGGCGAGCCGGCCTTGCGGGCCGGGCTGGATGAACTGGCCGGCCTGAGCGGCCCCGGTTTCGTGCGCGGCGATCTGCGTCATGTCTTGAATCAGGAAGGATGAAGAAGATGTTCGTCACCGAAGTGTTTGCCCGTTATGCGATGGTCTATCGTGAGCAGCCGCTCAGCGAGGCGGTGCTGCACCATGCCAAGCGTGCGGTGATCGACTGGTATGCCTCGCTGTTTCCGGGCCTGTCCACCGAGTCCGTCGGTGTGCTGGAGCGCACGCTGGCCGAAGACCTGGACCATGGCCTGGCCAGGCTGGCGCTGGGGCGCCCCGCGACGGCACGGGCTGCGGCGCTGATCAATGGCACGGCGGCCCATGCGGCCGAAGTCGACGACAGCTTCCGCGAGGCGATGTACCACCCCGGGGCCGCCACGGTTGCCGCCGCGCTGGCCGCAGCGCAACTGGTGCGGGCCGACGGTCTGCAGTTCCTGCGCGCCGTCGTGCTCGGCTATGAGGTGTCGACACGCATCGGCGTGGCGATGGGGCGGGCGCACTACAAGTTCTGGCACAGCACGGGCACGGTCGGCACCTTCGGCGCCACGGCGGCGGCGGCCAGCCTGTTGCAACTCGATGAGGCTGCGTTCGCGAAAGCGCTTGCCATCGCAGGCACGTTCGCCGCAGGTCTGCAGCAGGCGTTCCGCAAGGAGAGCATGTCCAAACCGCTGCATGCCGGCCGCGCTGCCGAGGCGGGGTTGCTGGCCGCAGAACTGGCCGGCAGCGGCATGAGCAGCACGCTCGACGTGTTTGAGGGCGAGTCCGGCCTGGGGAGCGCGATGAGTGATGGGCCTGACTGGTCTCAGATCGGCTCGACCCTGGGTCGAGATTTCCACGTCACAAGGTTGACCTTCAAGAACCATATCGGTTGCGGCCACACATTCCCGGCCATTGATGGCGCGCTGGAACTGCAGCGCCTGCATGGCTTCGGGCATCAGGACATCGAGCGGGTTCATGTGGGCATCTACAAGCCGGCGCTGGACATTGCCTGCCATGTGCAGCCGAGCACGGCCGATGAGGCGCGCTTCAGCCTCAACTATGTCGTGGCCACGGCGCTGGTGCACGGCAGCGTCCGGCTGTCGGCCTACGAGCGTGACCGGCTGGAGGATCCGGCGACGCTGGATCTGATGCGGCGGGTCGAGGCCGTTGTCGACCCGGTGCTTGACGCCGGCTTCCCCGGGCGGCGCTCGGCGAGCGTCGAGATCGTGCTGCGTGATGGAAGGCGCCTGACCCATCTGCAGCCAGACCGCAAGGGCGACCCGGAGCTGCCGCTGTCGGACGAGGAACTGGGCAGCAAGCTGATCGAGCTGGCCGCGCCGACGCTCGGTGCAGCCGCAGCGCAGGCCTTGCTGGCGCGGCTGTGGACCCTGGACCGCTCGGAGACCCTGCCATGAGCCGACATGCCTTCATCTGCGACGCCGTACGCACCCCCTTTGGCCGCTATGGCGGCGCGCTGGCGTCGGTGCGCGCCGACGACCTCGGGGCCATCCCGCTGGCCGCCCTGATGGACCGCAACGCCGGAGTCGACTGGCAGGCCGTCAGCGATGTGATCTATGGCTGCGCCAATCAGGCCGGCGAGGACAACCGCAACGTCGCTCGCATGAGCGCCTTGCTGGCTGGGCTGCCGCTGGAGCTGCCGGGATCGACGGTCAACCGCCTGTGCGGCTCCGGCCTGGATGCGCTGGGCACGGCTGCGCGGGCGATCAAGTCCGGCGAAGCGGACCTGATGATTGCCGGCGGTGTGGAGAGCATGAGCCGCGCACCCTTCGTGATGCCCAAGGCGGAGTCTGCGTTCTCTCGGGCCAACTCGGTGCAGGACACCACCATCGGCTGGCGTTTCGTCAACCGCCTGATGAAGGAGCGCTACGGTGTGGACTCGATGCCCGAGACGGCCGAGAACGTGGCCGTCGAATTCGGCATCGAGCGCGAGGCCCAGGACCGCATGGCCCTGGCTTCCCAGCAGCGCGCGCTGGCGGCGCAGCGGGACGGCGTCTTCGACCGCGAGATCGTGCCGGTGCGCATCCCGCAGAAGAAGGGCGAGGCCCTGCTGGTGGATTGTGATGAGCACCCGCGCGACACCAGCCTGGAGGCGCTGGCCCGGCTCAAAGGCGTGGTGCGCGCCGACGGCACGGTGACGGCCGGGAACGCCTCGGGCGTCAATGATGGCGCCTGCGCGCTGCTGCTGGCCGACGAGGCCTCGGCCGCGCGCCACGGGCTGACGCCTCGGGCCCGCGTGATAGCGATGGCGACGGCCGGCGTGCCGCCGCGCATCATGGGCATCGGCCCTGCGCCTGCGACGCGCAAGGTGCTGGCCCTGGCTGGCCTCAGCCTGGCCGATATGGATGTGATCGAGCTGAACGAGGCTTTTGCGGCCCAGGGTCTGGCCGTGCTGCGGCAACTGGGCCTGGCCGATGACGACGCGCGTGTCAATCCGAACGGCGGCGCCATCGCGCTGGGTCATCCGCTCGGTGCTTCGGGTGCGCGCCTGGCCACCACGGCGGTGAACCAACTGCATCGTATCCAGGGCCGCTACGCACTTTGCACCATGTGCATCGGCGTCGGGCAGGGCATCGCCGTGATTCTTGAAAGGATCTGAACGACCGAACCCTGATCAGCTCGCCCGTGGCGGGCCAGCGTTGCTCAGGCCCGCCCGGTCAATGACCATCACAAATTAAACCAACGGAGACAGAGCATGAAGACCTTCATTGTCAGCAGACGCCAGGTGTTTGCCGTGGGGCTGGCGCTGAGCGCGGCCATGATCGGCCTCGCGCCGCAGCCCGTGCAAGCCGCCTTCCCTGAACGACCGATCAAGATCATCGTCCCCTACCCGGCGGGCGGAGGGACCGATGCGATCGCTCGCAGCCTTGCCGAAGCGCTGTCAAAAGACCTGGGCCAGACGGTGCTGGTCGACAACAAGCCGGGGGCAGGCACGGTGCTGGGCAACGACTTCGTCAGCAAGAGCCCGGCGGACGGCTACACCCTGCTGATCAACACCAGCTCCTTCTCCATCGTGCCGAGCCTGGTGAACAAGCTGCCGTACGCTGGAGAAGCCGCGTTCGCACCGGTCGCCCAACTCGGGCGGGCGCCCAATATGGTGCTGGTCAGTGCCAAAAGCCGCTTCAAAACCGCCAAGGACCTGGTGGCCTTCCTGAAGTCCAACCCCGGCAAGCTGACTTATGGCTCGGCGGGCAATGGCACGACGACCCATCTGGCTGCCGAGTCGCTGAAGAATGTGGGCAAGCTGGATATGTTGCATGTGCCGTACAAGGGCGCCAGCCCGATGATCACCGACCTGGTCGGCGGGCAGATCGACATGGGCTTCGCGACGCAGCCCAGCGCTGTCGGCGCGATGGCCAGCGGCAAGCTGCGTCTGTTGGCCGTCACATCGGGTGCACGTTCACCGGCCTGGCCCGACACGCCGACCCTTGCCGAGTCTGGCGTGCCTGGCTATGACGCCGAGGTCTGGTACGGCATCTTCGCGCCGGCCGGCACGCCGGCTGCGGTGATCAAGCGACTCAACGATGCGCTGCGCAAAGCCGCGCAGGTCGAGCCGGTTCGCCGCCAGATCTCGAACGAAGGTCTGATCCTGTCGATCAGCACGCCCGAGGAACTGGGGCGCCTGGCACGCGCCGAAGAGCAGCGGTGGAAGAAGCTTGTGAAAGAACAAGGTATCTCGAGCGACTAGGCGGCGGCCATCACCTTCCGCTGGAAGGACTACCGCGCCAAGGGACGCACGCGGCACAAGACCATGACGCTACAGCCGCAGGAGTTCATGCGGCGCTTCCTGCTGCACACCTTGTCCGGCGGGTTCCACCGCATCCGGCACTACGGCCTGCTGGCCAATGGCAACCGGCGCGACTGCCTTGCCCAGGCACGGACGGCGCTGCAGGCCGAGGTCAGCGGGCCGGTCGAGGCGGCGCAGACCCACGCGCCGACGTTCGTCTGCAGGCATTGCGGCAAGCCGTTGATCATTCTTGAGATCCTCATGCGCGAGCGGCCCTCGATCAGAGCGCCGCCAGGTGGAGGCCTCGGACCATGAGCGTCAACAGCCAGCATCGTTGGCATCGCCAGCCGAGCTCTCTTCAGAGGTCGGCGCGGGGCCGGCTTGCGCCATCAGTGCCAAACGCCCGCTTGCCCTCGCCACTCGCCACCAAGGACGGCATGCAAGCCATGATGTTCAACGGCGGACGATGGGGGCGAGTGCTCGCTGCCATCGGTTGCACATGCTCCAACGGGCATCGTCAGCTAGGCCCATCGACGGAATCGCCATAGCACTCGCGGCAACGACAACCATCACCACATTCGCCGCAGCTTCCTCCCTAGAGGTTTGTCCGACACCCGCCTTCACGGTGGTGTCGTTCGCGACGCTGCGCTGACGCCGGGCAGGTGCGCGACAAACCTAAACTCTTGGCTCGCCTCCAGACGCCAGTCCGAAGGTCATTCTTGCACTTTCAGCCGTCCCTATGACAACTTGCAGGCGGCGGCCTCCAAGCCATGGGTCAGCACGAATGCTCTGAAAAGAGCCTTGATGCCCGTCAGCTTCGTGGCGCGCTTCTGAAGCAAGCACCAGTCCAGCATCTTGGGCATGTCGATGACGTCCAGCGTCGCGATCTGACCTGACGCCAATTCGCTCTGGAACGCATTGGCGGACATGAAGCTGATGCCCATCTCGGCCATCACAGCCTGCTTGATGGTTTCGTTGCCGTGCAGCTCCGTGCTTACCTGAATCTGCAGCTGATGCGCCTGCAGCAAATGTTCGAGAAACTGCCGCGTCGATGAGCCGGGCTCCCGGTACAGGAAGGGCTCGTCGCGCAGCTCGCTCCAGCCGACGCTTCGACGCCCGACCAGCCGATGGGATGGAGCGGCAACGATGCAGTGCGGGTGGCGGGCGAAGGGCTCGGCCTCGATGTCTGCATGGCCTGGTGGAAAGCCGGCGATTACGAGGTCCAGCTGGTGCTCCTGCAAGGCCGCCAGCAACTCGTCGCGCTTGCCCATGCTCAGTTTCATGCGGACCGCCGGATACAGCTGCCGGAAGGCCTGCATCAGGCGCGGCGCAAAGTAGTTCGCCGGCGAAATCACGCCCAGGTGAAGCTGCCCGCTGAAGTCCCCTTCCAGCGCCTTGAGCGCGTCCTCGGCAACCCGCACCCGGGCCAGGATGTCGCGCGCATGGATGAGAAGCGCCCGGCCTGCGTCGGTCAAGACCACTCGCCGCGCCTTCTTCTCGAACAGGGCAACGCCGGCATCTTCCTCCAGTTGCCTCACCTGCATGGAGACGGCGGGCTGGGTCAGGTCCAGCACTTCGGCGGCCCGCGAGAAGCTCTCGTGGGTCGCCGCCACCTCGAAGATCTTCAGGCCTCGCAAAGTGATGTTCTTCATAGGGCTTGGACCAATTTTCTAAGCACATACCCGGAGTAATCGCGGGCTCCTGACGAATCTTAGCTGTAGCGTAGAGTTGAACAAGTGATCTATAAGTATCGCTTACTGATTCGATCAGGCAATGTTGTTGTTCGAGTTCGGGCCGACTCCTACATTGCCGCCACAGGCCGAGTGTCGGAAAGACCAAACGGCCGAGATTCCAAAACATCGGAGACAAGCTCAATGAGCACTTCAGCTATCGCGTTCCGGCGCACATCCGCCTCGGTTTGGCATCGTTCGGCCCCCCACGGCCATTCCGCCCTGGCCGCAGCCGTTCTTTGCCTGTGCGGACTGCCCGCCGTGGCCCAGGAGCAGGCGCCCAACAAGGCTGGCGCCACGCCGGTTGAGAAGACGACGCTTGATGCGGTCGTCGTGACGGCCAACCGCAAGGTCGAATCGGCCCGCAACGTGCCGATGGCCATAGACGTCATTTCCGCGAAGGATATCGACCGCTATCAGTTGCTCGATGCCAAGGACATCGCCAAGCTGGCGCCCGGTGTCGAGATGACAAACAACGACGGCCGCCAAAACGTGGCCTCGATGCGCGGCATCTCGTTCAGCCCGGATACCGGCGTCTCGGTCGCTGCTGTGGGTGTGCACATCAATGAGGTGCCGGTCAGCTCGAACGTGGCCTTCAATGCCCTGTATGACCTGGGGCAGGTCGAGGTCCTGCGCGGTCCGCAGGGCACCTTGCGCGGCCAGATGACGCCAGCCGGCGCGATCACCATGGTCACGCGCAAGCCGGACCTTTCCCAAATAGGCGGAGAGCTGCTCCTGACGGCGGACGATCGCGGTGGTCGCAACCTCAAGGGCGCGTTCAACCTGCCTCTGGTGAGCGACAAGCTGGCCCTGCGCTTTGCTGCGGTACGCGATGAGAACCGCCTGAACCAGGTGAAGAACATCACCAATGGCGAGCGCTCAAAGAGTGAGACGGAGAGCTACAGGCTGAGCCTGGCCTGGCAGGCCACCGATGACCTGCGCTTCGACCTGATGACGCAGGAACTCAACGTCGACAACCGCCAGGTCAAGCAGATGGTGGGCAGCGGCGTCGTGACGCCGTTCAGCCTGGGGCGCCCGGCGACGGCACTTGCCCTGGAAGACCTGGCCGGCGTGACCGACGCTTCCGATCATTACGGTACCAAGGCCAATCTGACGACCATGAAGGCGAGCTGGTCCCTGGATGATCGTCACTCGCTGAGCTTCATCACCGGCTACCAGGACATCAGGCTGGACCAGTCCTTTGATCGTGACGTCGGCAATGTGATTCCCGGCACGGTCATACCGCAGCTGGTCAAAACCGGCATCCGCACCGACAGCGCCGAGCTGGTATTCAGCGCCGAGGGCCATCCGTTCTGGAACTACACCGTCGGGCTTTATCACGACAAGACCCAGGCCACCAGCAATGTGAACGTGGCCTCGGGTTCATTCCTGCTGACGGTACCCGGCGGATCCACGGCGAATGCGATCTTCACCCGGCACAGCTTCAAGTTGAGTGACAGCTTGACCTTCGATGCCGGTGCCCGTTACTCCGAGCTCAAGACCGAGCAGCAGAGCGTGGCGTCCGTGCCCGGCTTCACCTTCCCGCCGTCGATCCCCGAGAAGTATGCCCGCGTGACCGACAAGCCGCTGACCTGGGGCCTGAGCCTGACCAATCGCTTCAGCCGCGAGCTGACCGGCTACGCGGCCGTGGGGCATTCCTTCCGCCCCGGCACCTACCAGGTAGGCATCCTGAATCCGATTGACCCGAGCCTGCTGGGCATGCCCCCGGAGAAATCCGACTCCCTGGAGGTGGGCTTCAAGAGCGATTTCATGGAGCGCAAGCTCAGCCTGAACGTTGCCGCCTTCGCGCAGCGCTACCAGGGTTACATCGACCGGACCGGTGACATCGTCTACCAGTTTGTGGACTACACCGGTCAGACCCTGCGCGACACCACGCCATTCAACAACTCCGGCGACGCCCGTGTCCAGGGCATCGAGGCGCAAGTGTTCGCGCGGCCTTCGGCAGCCTGGGACATCAGTCTCGGCATGTCCTGGGTGAAGAGCCGCTACACCTCCGGCTCAACCCCCTGTGCCGACTCCAATGGCGACGGCATTCCGGACGGCGACGGCCCTACGCTGATCCCCGCCGGTCAGCAGGTAGCCCTGTGCCCGCTCAAGGGCAGCATCGCCGAGCTGCCGCGCTTCAGCATGTCGGTGGGCACCGAGTACCGGACGAACTGGGGCGGTCTGCAGCCCTATGTCGGGGCCTTGCTGAACCACCGCCCGGGCTTCCACTCCGACAAGGTCAACTACGACTACGAGTCCTTCACCAACCTGTCGCTGAATGCCGGGATTCGCAGCGCCAAGGGGGACTGGGAGTTGGGCCTGTTCGTCAAGAACGCGCTGGACCAGCGCCGCATCACGAGGGCCAACACCGGCAACGCGGTGACCCCGGTGGGCGCGCTGGGCATCTTCGATTCGGGCTATCGCGAGTTGAACAGCACCTTGCCGCGTCAGGTTGGCCTTACCGCCCGCTATTCCTTCTGATCTTTCTTCCGACGGCCGATCAACTGCCAGGACCCGGAGTTTCCTTTCATGAGTATTTCCAGCCTTGATGCATTGCCGGGCACCGTGCCGGGCGCTGCAAGCGCCGAACCACCGAGGGTCAGCACCGGTTTCATCTGCGCCTACACCTTCGCCTCGTTCGCGGCCTGGGTGGCACTGATCACGCCGATCGCGATGACACTGGCGCTGCGCGTCCAGCAGCTGGACCCCGAGGGCAAGGCCGGCAGCCTGGCCCTGGCCACGAGCCTTGGAGCCCTCGTCAATATGTTGGTCGGGCCGATCGTCGGCCTGCTCAGCGACCGCACGACGCTGCGCATGGGACGGCGCCGCCCCTGGATGGCCCTGGGCATCGTCGGCGGCTTCCTCGGCCTGCTGATCGTCGCGACCGCGGACTCCATCCCGATAGTGGTCCTTGGCTGGTGCGTGACGCAGGCCATGTTCGCCGTCAACGGTGCCGCCACCAGCGCCATCATGCCGGACCTGATTCCAGAGTCGCAGCGCGGCAAGCTGTCGGGCCTGATCGGCATGTCGCAGCAGATCGGTGTGGCGGTGGGCGTGACCATCACCCAACTTGTGCAGGGCAATCTGTTCCTGGCCTTCATGATCCCGGCAACACTGGGCCTGGTGGGTGTGATCACGCTGGTCGTGGTGCTGCCGGACCGCCCGGCCGACCCCAAGCGCAGGCCGCCCCTGGATTTCCGCGCGCTGCTCAAGAGCTACTGGGTCAATCCCCGGCTGCATCCGGACTTCGGCTGGGCCTGGGTCGGGCGCTTCATGATCGGCATGGGCTTCGCGATCATGGCCAACTACTCGGTCTACTACCTGACCGACAAGCTCGGCTACAAGCCCGAGGAAGTGCCGCGCCTGATGCTTATTGGCAGTCTGCTGGGCATGTTCGTCACAACCGCCGCTGCCATCGTCGGCGGCATCATGTCCGACCGGCTGGGGCGTCGCAAGCACTTCGTGGTCGCCTCCGCAGCACTGTACGCGGTGGGCATGGCGGGCATCGCCTCGGCCAACAGCTTCGAGGTCTATCTGGCATGGTCGCTGCTCACCGGGATGGCCATCGGCATGTACAGCGCCATCGACCTGGCCCTGGTGACCCAGGTGCTGCCCAACCCCGACAACCGAGCCAAGGACATGGGCGTCTTCAACATCGCGTCGGTCCTGCCGCAGTCCATCGCGCCGGCGCTGGCACCGCTGTTCCTGAGCATCGGCGGCCCCAACAACTACGCAGCCCTGTACCTGGTGGCCGGCAGTTTCGGGCTGCTGGGCGCGCTGGCCACCCTGCCGATCAAGAGCGTGCGCTGAGCCCGCCCGTACCCAGCATTGAGAGAAGTAGACATGGCATCCCGAGAGCAAGAAGACCTGCGCGTGCTCAATCTGCGCGCCGCTCAGAGCACCCAGGCCCTGGGCATCGGCAATCCGCGCCCCAGCCTGAGCTGGCGCGTCGAGACGCACCTGGCCGACTGGCGCCAGCAGCGTTACCAGCTGAGGTTGGTGCAAGAGGGCCAGGAACAGCTCGGCGAGACGGTCGACTCGGACGAGTCCGCCTTTGTCGCCTGGCCCTTTGCGCCGCTGGCTTCGCGCCAGTCTGTGCAGGTCAGCGTGCAGGTCTGGGGCGAGGACGGCAGCGCCTCCGGCTGGAGCGAGCCGCTGGCCATCGAGGCCGGCCTGCTGGATACGGCTGACTGGCAGGCGGTGTTCATCACGCCCTCCTGGGAGCAGGACACCGAAACCTCCCAGCCCAGCCCGCTGCTGCGCCGCGAGTTCGACGTACAAGCCGGCTTCGTGCAGGCGCGCCTCTACATCACCGCCTGCGGCTGCTATGAGGCCACACTCAACGGCGAGCGCGTCGGCGACGAGGTTCTGGCCCCTGGCTGGACCAGCTACGACCACCGCCTGCGTTATCAGACCCACGATGTGACGGCCCTGGTGCAGCCGGGCCGCAACACCATCGCCGCCGTGCTGGGCGACGGCTGGTTCGCCGGTCGCCTGGGCTTCGGCAAGGGCCAGCGCAATCAGTGGGGCGACCGCCTGGGCCTGCTGTCGCAGCTTGAGCTGCGCTATGCCGATGGCCGCATCGAGCGCATCTGCAGCGACGAACAGTGGCGAGCCAGCACCGGCGGCCTGCTGGCCAGCGAGATCTACGACGGTGAGCGCTACGACGCGCGCCTGGAGCCCGCCGGCTGGCGCGAGGCCGGTTTCGTCGATGCAGGCTGGCAACCGGTGCGGCGGCTGGAGCGCAGCCTCGACACGCTGGTCGCGCCGGACGGCCCGCCGATGCGGCGCATCGAGGTCATCCGGCCGGTGCAGATCACGCGCTCGCCCGGCGGAAACACGCTGGTCGATTTCGGCCAGAACCTGGTCGGCTGGCTGCGCATCCGCGTGCAAGGCCCGCGCGGGCGCTGCATCACGCTGCGCCATGCCGAGGTGCTGCAGGATGGCGAGCTCTGCGTCGAGCCGCTGCGCACGGCCCAGGCCACCGACCACTACGTGTTGGTCGGCGAAGGCGTCGAGACCTGGGAGCCGCGCTTCACCTTCCACGGCTTTCGCTATGCCGAGGTGACAGGCTGGCCGGGCGAGCTGGCGGCCGATGCCATCGAGGCCGTGGTGGTGCACAGCGATATGCAGCGCAGCGGCTGGTTCGAGTGCTCCGACCCGCTGGTCACCCGGCTGCACGAGAACGCCGTCTGGAGCATGCGAGGCAACTTCCTCGACGTGCCCACTGACTGCCCCCAACGCGACGAGCGCATGGGCTGGACCGGGGACCTGCAGGTGTTCGCGCCGGCGGCCACCTACCTCTACGACTGCCACGGGACGCTGGGCTCGTGGCTGCAATGCGTGGCCGCCGAGCAGCAGGCCAAGGGCGTCGTTCCCTTCGTCGTGCCCGACTGCATGGGCGGCCTTGCGAGCCCGCCCACTGCGGCCTGGGGCGACGTGGCCGCGGTCACGCCCTGGGTGCTGTACCAGCGCAGCGGCAATGCCCAGGCCCTGGCCCGGCAATACCCCAGCATGAAGGCCTGGGTCAGCCAGGTGGAGGGCATCGTCGGCGAGTCGGGTCTGTGGAACAAGGGCTACCAATTCGGCGACTGGCTGGATCCCGCCGCGCCCAAGGACAAGCCGGCCGCCGGCAAGACCCATCCCTATCTGCTGGCCACCGCCCATCTGGTGCGCAGCGCGCGCTGCGTCGCGCAGGCCTCCAAGGTGCTGGGCGACGCGGCCGACGCGGCCCATTTCGAGGCCCTGGCTGCGCGCGTGCTGCAGGCCTTCAAGAAGCAGTACGTCACACCCGACGGTCTGATGCTGGGCGACTCCATCACCGCCTACAGCATGGCCCTGGTGTTCGACCTGCTGGACGGTGCGCAGCGCGAAGGCGCGGCACGCCGCCTGAGGGAGCTTGTGCAGGAGAGCGGCTTCCGCATCGCGACCGGCTTTGTGGGAACGCCTCTGGTCTGCGACGCGCTGCTGATGGCCGGCGCGCCGGAGATGGCCTACAAGCTGCTGCTGCAGCGCGACTGCCCCTCGTGGCTGTATCCGGTGGCGCAAGGCGCGACGACGATCTGGGAGCGCTGGGACAGCCTGATGCCCGATGGCCGCGTCAACCCCAGCGGCATGACCAGCTTCAACCACTATGCCTTCGGTGCGGTGGTCGACTGGCTGCATCGCGTGGTCGGTGGCCTGGCGCCGCTGGCCCCGGGCTATCGGCGCCTGCGCATTGCGCCGCTGCCGGGAGGCTCGCTCACGCAGGCCAGCACCCGTCATCTCACGCCCTATGGCGAGGCCAGCGTGCGCTGGCGCATCGAGGGTGTGGAACTGCTGGTCGACGCCGTCGTGCCGCCCAACACGCGTGCCGAGGTGTGCCTGCCGGGGCAGGCGGCGCTGGAGGTCGGCAGTGGCAGCCATGCCTGGCGGGTGCCTTACCAGGTCGAGACGACCCAGGGTTTCAAGCGGCTGACGGTGCAGAACACGGCCGCCGAGCTGATGGAGGACAAGCAGGCCTGGGCTGAGGTGAAGGCCGCGATGGTGCGCGCCATGCCGGCCCTGGCCGAACATCTGGACAATGACAGCGCCGGCGGCCAGCAGGGCGCGAATGTGCCGCTGATCGAGCAGCTGTCGCTGATCCCGCCATCGATGAAGGTGACCGAGGCCGTGATCGAGGCTCTGGATGCGCTGTTCGAGGCCCGCGAGCGCGGCGAAGCCGAGCAGGCGCCAGTTGCGCAGGAGGCAGCGCAAGAGGAGGCGCGTGAAGCCTTGACGGGCACGGCCGCCCTGGTGGCCCAGCTGACGCTGCAAGAGAAGGCCACCCTGTGCTCCGGCGCCTCCGTCTGGACCACGGTGGGCGTGGAGCGCCTGGGCCTGCCATCGCTGCGCTTCAGCGATGGCCCGCACGGCCTGCGCCGCCAGCCCCCGGGGGCCGATCATCAGGGCCTGTACGACAGCGAGCCGGCAACCTGTTTCCCCACGGCGGCCGGGCTGGGATCGACCTGGAACGAAGCGCTGCTCACGCGCATCGGCTCGGCCCTGGGCCGGGAGGCGCGCGCTGCCGGTGTGCAGGTGCTGCTGGGTCCGGGCATCAACATCAAGCGATCACCGCTGTGCGGCCGCAATTTCGAGTATTTCTCGGAAGACCCGCTGCTCTCCGGCGTGCTGGGTGCGGCCTGGGTGCGCGGCGTGCAGGCCGAGGGCGTGGGTGCCGCAGTCAAGCATTTCGCGGCCAACAACCAGGAGACCGACCGCATGCGCGTCGATGCCCAGGTGGACGAGCGCACCCTGCGCGAGATCTACCTGCCGGCCTTCGAGCGCGTGGTCAGCGAGGCGCAGCCCTGGTCCGTGATGGCCGCCTACAACAAGGTCAACGGTCTTCATGCCTGCGCCAACCCCTGGCTGCTGGGCAAGGTGCTGCGCCAGGAGTGGGGCTTCGATGGCCTGGTGATGTCCGACTGGGGCGCGGTCGACGAGTTGCCCGCCTGCGTGGCGGCTGGCACCGACCTGGAAATGCCCTCCAGCAACGGCGCCGGTCCGCAGGCCCTGGTCGCCGCCGTGCAGCGCGGTGTGATGGCCGAGGCATCGCTGGACCGCGCGGCGACCCAGCTGATCGAACTGGCCGAGCGGGCCCGGCCTGCGATGGGCCAACCGACCGCCATTGATGCCGCCAGCCACCATGCGCTGGCCCACCAGGCAGCGCTGGAGTCGGCCGTGCTCCTGAAGAACGAAGGAGCGCTGCTGCCGCTGGACCCGCAGGCCGGCCTGCGCATCGCCGTGATCGGCGAGTTCGCCCGCTGCCCGCGCTACCAGGGCGAGGGCAGCTCGCGTGTGAACCCGACCCGCGTGGAGAACGCGCTCGATGCGCTATGCGCGGCGGCCGGCGCCGCAAGCACGGTGGGCTTCGCACCGGGCTACGGCTTTGAACCAGGCACCGCCGATGTCGCGCTACGCGCCGAGGCCCTGGCCCTGGCTCAGCGCAGCGATGTGGTGCTGCTCTTCCTGGGCTTGCCTGACAAGGAAGAGTCCGAGGGTTTCGACCGCAGTCATCTGCAACTGCCGGCCGCGCAGCGCGCGCTGTTGGCCGCGCTGGCGGCGGTGCAGCCGGCCATCGCCGTGCTGCTGAGCAATGGCGCCGTGGTGCAGACGGTAGACTGGGATGCCCAGGCCCGCGCCATACTGGAACTCTGGTTGCCCGGCCAGGCCGGCGGTGCGGCCGTGGCGGACTTGGTCTACGGCAAGGCCAGCCCCAGCGGTCGCATGGCAGAAACGGTGCCGCTGCAGCTGGAGGACACGCCGGCCTATCTGAACTTCCCCGGCAGCGCCAGTGTGGTGCGCTATGGCGAGGGCCTCTATGTCGGCTACCGGGGCTACGACAAGCGCCGCCAGGCGGTGGCGTACCCCTTCGGCCACGGCCTGTCCTACACGAGCTTCGAGTACGGCGACCTGGCCGTTCAGGTGCAAGGCAGCGGCCAGCAGGTGGCCATCGTCGTGACTGCCACCGTCCGCAACACCGGCATGCGGGACGCCCACGAGGTGGTGCAACTGTATGTGCGCGACCCTGCCTCGCTGCTGGACCGCCCGGTGCGTGAACTCCAGGGCTTTTGCAAGCCCTGGATCGCGGCCGGCGAGGCGGCGCAGGTGGCGTTCACGCTGGGCGCCCGCGAGCTGTCCTACTACAGCACCGAACTGCAGCGCTGGGTGCTTGAGGGCGGCGAGTTCGAGCTGGCCCTGGGCGCCTCCTCGCGCGATCTCCGCCTGGTGGCCACGGTGCAGGTCGACGCTCCGCTGCCGGCCGCGCTGATCAGTGCCGACCACACCATCCTTGAGTGGCTCAAGCACCCGCGCGGCGGCCCCATCGTGCAACAGCTCTTCGCTCAGGCGCCTGGCGACGTGGATGCAATGCTGCGCATGATCGAAGGCATGCCGCTAAGCAAGATGGTGGCCGTCAGCGGCGGCCAGCTGACGCTGTCCATGATCGAGCAGATGGTCGAGGCTGCCAATGCCTGAAGTCGACATCGATGCCACATTCGGCTGGGCCGAAGTGGCGCCAGAGTCGCGGTTCCCCATGCTGCCCAAAGCACGACTCATGACCCCGCACCCGCAACGCTGGGCTCGCCGCGTGATGCGGCCTCTGAGAACCAGGTCCATGCCGGGCGTCTACGCGCGGCCGGCGTGCCCTGCGAATGGCTCAGCGTGCCAGGCGCGTATCACGGCTTCGACGTGCTGGCGCCAGAGGCCCAGGCCAGCCGCCGTTACCTGGACAGCCAGATCCTCGCCCTGCGCAAGGCTCTTTTCCCTTCCGATTCGCCCCTTCTGTAGAAGCATTCCATGAGTACCTTGAATTTCCCGTCCTGGAACGACAGTCACGCCGCCACCCTAGGTGAACCTGAGCTGCTGCTGTACCGCAGCAACCTGCTCGGCTCCGATCTGCGCATCACCAACTATGGCGGCGGTAATACCTCGGCCAAGATCTGGCAGACCGATCCGCTGAGCGGCGAACAGGTCGAGGTGCTGTGGGTCAAGGGTTCGGGCGGCGATGTCGGCTCGATGAAGCTGGACGGCTTCGCGACGCTGTACATGGACAAGCTGCGCGCGCTGAAGAAGCTCTATCGCGGCCTGGCCCACGAAGACGAGATGGTCGGCTACCTGCCGCACTGCACCTTCAACCTGAACAATCGCGCCGCCTCCATCGACACGCCGCTGCACAGCGGCCTGCCTTTTGCCCATGTCGACCACATGCACCCCGACGCGGTGATCGCGATCGCCGCGATGGAGAACTCCGAGCGCATCACGCAGGAGGTCTATGGCGGTCAGGTCGGCTGGCTGCCCTGGCTGCGCCCGGGCTATGAGCTGGGCCTGCGCCTGGCCGAGCATGTGGCCAGGAATCCGGACCTGCGCGGCATCGTGCTGGCCGGCCATGGCCTGTTCAGCTGGGGCGACACCTCCAAGAGCTGCTACGAGAACACGGTGGACCTGATCGCCCGTGCGCAAAGCTGGCTGAGCCAGCAGCGCCAGGAGAAGCAGGCGCAGGTGTTCGGCGGCAACCGCTTCGATTCGCTGAGCAGCGCAGACCGCGACGAGACCCTGGCTCGCCTGCTGCCGGTGCTGCGTGGCCTGGCCCACCAAGGCCGCGCTAAGCTGCTGCACCTCAACACCTCGGCCGAGGTGCTGGAGTTCGTCAATTCCGCCGACCTGGAGCCACTGGCGGCCCTGGGCACCTCCTGCCCGGACCATTTCCTGCGCACCAAGATCCGCCCCCTGGTCGTGCCCGAGGCCCTGTACCGCCTCGACGGCGCCGAGCTGAAGATGGCGCTGGAGCAGCTGCTGGCCGACTACCGCGCCGACTACACGGCCTATTACGAGCGCTGCAAGCGTCCGACGAGCCCGGCGCTGCGCGACCCCAACCCGGTCGTCGTGCTGCTGCCGCGCATCGGCATGGTGACCATCGCGCTGGACAAGGCCACGGCCCGCATCGCCGGCGAGTTCTATGTCAACGCCATCAATGTGATGCGCGAGGCCAATGCGGTGGACCGCTATGTGGGTCTGCCCGAGCAGGAGTGCTTCGACATCGAATACTGGCTGCTCGAAGAGGCCAAGCTGCAGCGAGCCCCAAAGCCCAAGCCCCTGGTCGGCAAGGTGGCGCTGGTGACCGGCGGCGCCGGCGGCATCGGCCAGGCCATTGCCCGGCGCATGCTGGTCGAAGGCGCCTGTGTGGTGCTGGCCGACATCGACCAGACGGCCCTGGAGGAGACCGCAGCCACGCTGGCCAAGAGCTTCAGCAGCGATGCGGTGCGCGGTGTGCGCTGCGATGTGACCTCGGAAGCCTCGGTGCAGGCCGCCTTCGCACAGGCCGCCCGCGAGTTCGGCGGCGTTGACATCCTGGTCAGCAATGCGGGCATCGCCTCGGCCGCGCCGCTGGAGGACACCTCGCTGGCCCTGTGGCAGCGCAACCAGGACATTCTGGCCACCGGTTATTTCCTGGTCGGCCGCGAGGCCTTCCGCCAGATGAAGGCCCAGGCCACCGGTGGCGCCATCATCGTGGTGGCCAGCAAAAACGGCATGGTGGCCAGCAACCAGGCCACCGCCTACTGCGCCGCCAAGGCCGCCGAGATCCAGCTCAGCCGCAGCTTCGCGCTGGAAGGCGCGCCGCTGGGCATCCGCTCCAATGTGGTCAACCCCGATGCGGTGATCCGCGGCTCCAAGATCTGGACCGGCAAGTGGAGCGAAGAACGCGCGGCGGCCAACAAGGTGGAGGAGGGTGACCTGGAGGCTTTCTACCGTGAGCGCTCCATGCTCAAGCGCAGTGTCTTCCCCGAGGACATCGCCGAGGCCGCCTACTTCTTCGCTGCCGAGCACTTGTCGGCCAAGTGCACCGGCAATATCGTCAATGTCGATGCCGGCAATCTGGCCGCCTTCACGCGCTGAACCCGGAGGTCACGCCATGCATGCCATCTCCCACGACCTGATCGCCGCCTCCAATGCGCCCTTGCTGGCGCCGCTGCGCAGCGACTATGCCTACCTGGGCGAACAGCTGGCCCGGCGCGGCATCGACATCGACCCCGTCAAGGAGCAGCTCAAGCGCTTCGCCGTGGCCTTGCCCTCCTGGGGCGTGGGCACCGGCGGCACCCGCTTCGCGCGCTTTCCTGGTGCGGGCGAGCCGCGCCATGTGTTCGACAAGCTGCAGGACTGCGGCGTCGTGCACCAGCTCGCACGCTGTACGCCCGGCATCTCGCTGCACCTGCCCTGGGACCATTGCAGCGACTGGACCGAGCTGCGCGGCCAGGCCCAGGCCCTGGGCCTGTACTTCGACGCGGTGAACTCCAACACCTTCTCCGACCAGAAGGACCAGGCACACAGCTACAAGTTCGGCAGCCTCACGCACACCGACGCCGGCACGCGAGCCCAAGCTGTCGAGCACAACCTGCGTGTCATCGAGGCCGGTCGCGCGCTGGGCTCGAAGGCACTGACCGTGTGGATCGGTGACGGCAGCAACTTCCCCGGCCAGCAGCACTTCCGCCGCGCCTTCGATCGCTACCTGGAGAGCGCACGCCAGATCTACGCCGCGCTGCCCGATGACTGGCGCATGTTCCTGGAGCACAAGATCTGCGAGCCGGCTTTCTATAGCACGGTGATCCAGGACTGGGGCAGCAGCTACCTGGCGGCGTCTGCCCTGGGCCCCAAGGCGCAGTGCCTGGTCGACCTGGGCCACCACGCACCCAACATCAATATCGAGCTTATCGTGGCGCGCCTGATCGCGGCCGGCAAGCTGGCGGGCTTCCACTTCAACGACAGCAAGTACGGCGATGACGACCTGGATGCCGGCAGCGTCGCGCCCTACCGCCTGTTCCTGGTCTTCAATGAGCTGGTGGCAGCCGCGCACGAGGGTGTGGCTGGTTTCGATCCGGCCTATATGCTGGACCAGAGCCACAACGTCACCGACCCGATCGAGAGCCTGATGAGCAGTGCGGCCCAGGTGCAGCGCAGCTATGCCCAGGCCCTGTTGGTGGACCGCACCGCGCTCGACGCCGCCCAGCAGGCCAACGATGCGCTGGTCGCCACACAATTGCTCAAGAAGGGCTTCGAGACCGATGTGACGCCGCTGCTGCAGCAGGCACGTCTGGAGCAGGGGGGCGCCATCGATCTGCTGGCCTGCTACCGGGCCAGCGGTTACAGGACCCGAGTCGCGGCGGAACGCCCGGCGACCGTGGGTGGCGGAGGTGGCATTGTCTGAGCTTGCTCTCACCATGGTGTTGGACGTCGGCAAGACACGCACCAAGCTGCTGGCCATCGCCGAGGACGGAACGCTGGTGGATGGCTGGCAGCGTCAGAGCCGCGGTACCGATGCGGCGGCTGGCTATCGAGCGCTGGATACCGCCGGTGTCCAGACCTGGCTATGCCAGACCCTTGCCAGCATGGGGGCCTTGCGCAAAGCAGTGCGCAGCATCGTTCCCATCACCCATGGTGCAGCCCTGGCCGGCATCGACGCCGGAGGCCTGGTTCTCCCGGTGCCCGACTACGAGTTCGCGGGTTTCGACGAGCGAGAGTCCGACTGGGCCGAGCAGATCGACCCTTTCGCGCAGACGCTCAGCCCACTGCTACCGCAGGGGCTCAACCTGGCCACCCAACTGGACTGGCTGCAGCGCCGGATGCCGGACCGCGTCGCCCGGGTCACGCAGTGGATGCCCTATGCCCAGTATTGGGCCTGGTGGCTCTGCGGCGTAGCCAGTAGCGAGGTATCAGCCCTGGGCTGCCACACCCAACTTTGGAATCCGCGCGAGGGCGACTGGTCAGGGCTGGCCCGGCGGCGCGGTTGGGCGAAGCGCTTCGCACCCCTGCGTCAGGCGTGGGAGACCCTGGGCCTGCTGCGACCTGAGCTGGCCGAGGCGCTGGGCCTGCCGCGCAGCGTGCGTGTGCTCTGCGGGGCGCACGACAGCAATGCCTGCCTGGCCCGCTATCTGCGCGCCTGGCCGCGGGTGACCTTGGTGTCCAGCGGCACCTGGGTGGTCGTGATGGCGGCCGGCGCGCCGCTGACCGCCCTGGACGCGCAAGGCGACTTCCTGGCCAACGTCTCGGTGCGCGGTGAGCCGGTGCCTACCGGTCGTTTCATGGGCGGGCGCGAGATCGAACGCATCTGTGCGGGAGCCGATCCGGCGCTGGCCGACAGTCGCATAGTGCGCCAGTTGATCCAGCGCGGTCTATCGATGGATTTGGCGCCTGGAGGGCTGGATGCGCGAGAGCGTGCCAGCCTGGCCGTGCTGCATGCGGCCCGCGAGACTGCACGCTGTGCAAATGTGCTGGGCGCCGCCGGGCCGCTGACCGTGGACGGACCACTGGCGACCAACGATGCCTACCTGGAACTGCTGGCCGCCCTGCTGGGCCAGGTGCATGCCAGCATCGACGTGGTGGAGGGCACGGCGCGCGGCGGCCATGTGCTGGCGCACTGGACGGAGCAGCAAGCCATGCCGCCGCGCGTGCGCGCCGTCGCCGTGCCAGTGGATGCGCCGGTACTGCAAGTCCGCTGCGCAGCCTTGGCGTGAATCCGGTCCATGAGGAACCCATCTTGAGCCGCGCGAATCACCCTCGCCTCGTCGGCGACATCGGCGGCACGAGCGCACGCTTTGCCATGCAGCTTCAGGCCGGCGAGGCGTTGGGTGCGGTGGCCGAGTACGCCTGCGCGGACTTCGGCAGCCTGGACGCGGCGCTGCGCCACTACCTGGCCCAGCATGGTCTGCCGGCGCCTGAGGAGATGGCGCTGGGCGTGGCGACCGCTGTGACCGCAGAGCGCATCGTCTTCGTCAACAATCCCTGGAACTTCTCGCGCAGCGACTTGCAGCAGGCGCTGGGCCTGGAGCGCCTGCTGGTGCTCAACGACTTTGCAGCGCTGGCGCTCAGCTTGCCGGCCTTGGCGGCGGGCCAGATGCGCCGCATCGGCGGCGGCGAAGCCTTGGCGGCGGCGCCCAGAGTCGTCGTCGGCCCAGGCACCGGGCTGGGCTTGGCGGCGTTGGCGCGCGGACTGGACGGTCGCTGGGTGGCCATCAGCGGCGAGGGCGGCCACGGCAGCATCGCGGCGCTCAGCGAGGAGCAGGCCCAGGTGCTGCGCCTGCTGCGCCGCGAGTTCGGCCATGTGTCCGCCGAGCGCGTGCTGTCGGGACCGGGCCTGGTCAACCTGCATCGGGCCTTGAGCGCGCTGGCCGGCGCGGCCTGGCGCGAGCGAACGCCGCGCGAGGTGGTGGAGGCGGCGCGAGGTGGCGATGACCTGGCGCTCGGCGTCTTGCGCCTCTTCACCGAATTCCTCGGCGGCTTTGCCGGCAATCAGGCGCTGAGCTTCGGCGCGCTGGGCGGTGTCTACATCGGTGGCGGCGTGACGGGGCGATTGGGTCCCTTGCTGGACACGGTCCTGCTTAGGCAGCACTTCGAGGCCAAGGGCCGGCTCGCCGCCTATCTGCAGCTCATTCCCCTGTGGCTGATCGAGGACCCGCATCCGGCTCTGCTGGGGGCGCTGCGGGCATTGGACGACTGACGACAGCATCCCGAGCCCACCGAACATGAAACACGTTTATTCCGCGGCCTTGCTAGCGCTTGAGGTCTCCGCGCTGGCCCTGGGCGCGAGGGCCGCTACGGCCCAAGCCCCTGCTGCCACAACCATGAGCGCTACTTCCGTGCTGAGCAGCCAATCCACCGTCGGCAGCCTGCTCGACCATCCCCAGGCCCGCGCGGTGTTGGCCCGCCACCTGCCGGAGGTGGTCGCCAGCCCCCAGATCGCCGCCGCTCGCGCACTGCCGCTGCGCGCGCTCAAACCCTATGTGCCCGCGCTGACCGATGCCTTGCTTGCCACACTGGACCGGGAGCTGGCGCTGTTCGCCGGGCCGGCCGGTGTGGCCGTTCCGCCCGCGCTTGTCCGTGAACCGGAGGACGCTCTGCGGCCCCGCACCCTGCCGCTGTGGGAACGCGGCGCGCCCGGTGCGCTCGGGGAGCGCGAGCAGGACAGGCCCTCGCTGACCGTGTTCACGCCCATTCCCGAGCAGGCCAACGGCGCGGCTGTGATCGTGGCACCCGGCGGCGGCTTTAAGGCGCTGGCCAGCAACCACGAGGGGCGGCAGATCGCGGACTGGTTCACGGCCCGCGGAGTGACGGCCTTTGTGCTGAGCTACCGGCTGACACCCTTCGGCTACCGCCACCCGACGCAGAAACTGGACGGCGAGCGGGCGGTGCGCTGGGTGCGTGCCCATGCGGCCGAGTTCGGCGTCGACCCGAAGCGGGTTGGCATGATGGGGTTCTCCGCCGGAGGGGCCGTCACGGCCATGGTGGGTACGCAGGGCCGCCCTGGCGACGCCGCCGCGGCGGATGCGATTGATCGCCTCAGCAGCCGCCCCGACTTCCTGGTGCTCTGGTATCCGGGCCTGCTGCCGATGGAACGCCGGGCCGAGTTGCTGGGCGAACGACCCGATCCGGTAACCCGCGACCAGGTGCTGAGCGTGAACTACGTCAGCCAGGCGACCCCGCCCACCTTCATCTTCCACACCCGCGACGACGAACTCGTGCCGCCGCGCGGCGTGCTTGAGTTCCATGGGGCGCTGCTGGCCGCCGGCGTGCCGGTGGAGCTGCATGTCTTCGAGCAGGGCCGCCACGGCATGGGTTTCGCGCTGAGCGACCCCGCCCTGCGTCTGGCGCCGCAGTTGCTGGAAGCCTGGCTGCAGCGCCGTGGCGCGCTGCAGCCTTGAACGCATCGATCCGGAACCGTCCATGAGCAGCAGCAAGAAAACCATCCTCCTGACCGGTGCCACCGGCCACATGGGCCGCGCTACGCTGCGCGAGCTGATGGCGCGCAGCGAGCGCTTCCGCGTCAAGGCCCTGGTGCTGGAGCGCGAGCGCGGGCATGCCGCGCTGCGCCCCTACCAAGGACACCCGGACCTGGAAATCGTCTGGGGTGACCTGCGGCACTACGACGACGTGTACCGCGCCGTGCAGGGCGTGGATCAGGTACTTCACATCGGAGGCATGGTCTCGCCGCTGGCCGACTGGCATCCCGAACTGACGATGGCGGTCAACGTGGGCGGCGCGCAGAACATCGTGCGGGCCATTCATGAGCAGGGCCGGACGCAGGACATCCGGCTGGTCTATATCGGCACTGTGGCGCAGACTGGCCATCGAGCCGCCCCGGTCCACTGGGGGCGCACCGGCGACCCGATCAAGATCAGTGCCTACGACCACTATGCGCTCAGCAAGACAAGGGCCGAGGCAGTCATCGCCGAGTCCGGCATCCGCCACTGGGTCTCGCTGCGTCAGACCGGCATTGCGCACCTGGACATCTGGAAGACCTTCGATCCCATCATGTTCCACAGCCCGTTCAACGGCGTGCTGGAATGGGTGACGGTGAACGACTCCGGCCGCCTGGCAGCCAACACCTGCGAGGACCGGGTGCCGGACGCCTTCTGGCGCGGCTTCTACAACATCAGCGGCGGCGAGGCCATGCGGGTGGTGAACCACGAGTTTGCCCATGCGCTGGCCAGCGCGGTGGGCCAGTCTGACTGGCGCGGCTCCTACCGGCCGCACTGGTTTGCGACGCGCAACTTTCACGGCCAGTGGTACACCGATGCCGACCGGCTACAGTCCCTGGTGCCTTTCCGCCAGGAAACGCTGCAGGACTATGTGCGGCAACTGCGCGAATCGGTGCCTCTCTACATCAAGCTGGCGGCCCGGCTGCCGGCCAGTCTGGGTCGGCGGCGCATCCAAAAGCTGGCTGAGTCCGAAGGCGGGCCGCTGTACTGGCTGACCCATGGGGACGAGGCGCGCATCGAGGCCTACTTCGGCTCGCGCGAAGCTTGGCAGCGGCTGCCAAGGGACTGGGACAAGATCGAGCTGGAACAGCCAAGCCGGGTTCCCGCGAGGCTGGAGCATGGCTACGACGAATCGAGTGCGATGGCGGACCTGACGGCGGACCAACTGCGCCGGGCCGCGCGCTTTCGTGGCGGCAGCTTCGATCAGGCGCTTGTGGACGACCCCTTCGTGCCGGCGCGCTGGACTTGCGCCCTGGGCCATGCTTTCGGCCTGTCGCCCAATCTTCTGCTCAAGGGCGGCCATTGGTGCCCGCACTGCATGAGCGACAGCGCCTCCTACCAAGCCGTGGCCGCGCGCAGCTCCTTCTTCGCCCAGGTCTGGCGAGATGGGACCTGAGTTCAAGAGTCTCAGGATGCCTGCCCCGACCCTTCAGAACATGGCAACTAAGATCAGTTGATGCACGCAGAGATCCGGCCGTCAGACACCCGCCAGCGCCTCTTGATCGAAGCGCGTCGTGCCTTCGCGGAGAAAGGATTCGAGCGGGCCAGTACGCGCGAGATCTGTAGGGCGGCCAAGACCCAGGTCGGCCTTATCGCCTACTACTTCGGCGACAAGGCCGGGCTTTACCGGGAGATCCTGGTCGAGCCCTTGGCAGCCATGATGCAGGCGCTGCCGCAAGCTGATGAACGCATGCCGCTGGAATCCTGGCTCAGGTCCTACTACCGTGCCTTCCTTGAGCCCTTGGTCAGCCAGGACCGAGCGCCCAGGGAGCTGATGCGCATCTTCGGCCGTGAGATCAGCGACCCCACGCCTGTCTTCGAGCGTGCCCATGCAGAGTACGTCTTGCCACAGCATCAGGCTCTGGCAGCCATGTTGGCGCGCTGCGTCGGTGCTTGCGCAGTGGACCCACAGATTCACCAGCTGACCCTTGCGATTGCTGCACTGGTCCACGACTACTGGGTGTCAGGGGATCACATCGAAGCGTTGGCGCCAGGATTATTCAAGGACGGCGCAGCATTTGACCATGCACTGGATCGCCTGGTGGCCTACGGCCTGGCCCTTGTGCGCTGCGAGCTGGAGCAACGTAGCGGTCAGGGCAGGTGAACGGGATGTGGACGCATTAGGCTGCTGTCTACCCACAAAATTTCGAGGATCTCGAAATTCCTACCCACAAAGCGTACCCCCAATTCGACCCACAAAAAAGTGCGGGAAGCAACAGGATGTTGCGAGACGACCTGAGATGTCCTCTTGGGGTGGTGGTGGCCTTTTCCCTATGAAACAGACGAAAAAAAGCCGTCTCTGGGACGGCTTTGGACTTCCTGAGAAGTGTGTCTTGGCGGATGATCTCGCTGCAGGGGAATGTGGACTGGTACAGGTTCTGGCTGAAGGGTGAGCGCCGTCAGGTTCCGGTCGTGCCTGGAGAGACGGCCGACAGCCTGCAGGACCAGTACCGACGGTGGGACCAGATGGCGGTGATGAAGGCGGCAGTCGATGAGCAGCCTCGATGCGTCCGCACGGCGCTCGCGCAGTAGCCTGGTTCGGCCTGGCCGGACTTGATAAGTGCTTGAATGACTTTGCGGACCGGATGATTCCAGCAGGTGGGGAGGGCGCCCGGACGCGTTGGCGGCCCGGACAAGTACTTCCAGGCGTTCGTCGTCAGAGAGCTTGAAGAATTCAGGCATGTGCCAACAGCGCGCTTAATTCCTGCGCCATCCAGGTCGGCAGGCGCGCGCGTGCCGATGCCACTTTCTTCATCTCGGCCGGTGGCAGTTTGGCGCGTAGCGCCCGCAGTGCAGCGCCGGCCTTGTCGGGCCCCAACCATGCCAGCGCCCTCACCACGTCGCCGGCAGCGCGGCCGGGAAAGATCAGCTGCCACGTCGGCGCATGCCGCAACTCCACGGTCTGGGCACCCAGCTTCAAGCGGCGGCTGGGGCCGGACGTCAGATAGACGGATCGTGTCGGCACCTGGGTCGTGAGCCCGAGTGTGTTGGCTGCGGACGCACCATGCGGCACGATGGTTTCCCCGCGCTGACGGGCGAGCCCTTCGACCATCTTCACGGTCGAGGGCGCACGCGAACCGAAGCGGCTCTCAACCGGCAGGACATAGATGCCGCGACCCGCGCGCAGCAGCTTGCCCCGCTGCACAAGCCGGGACAGAACCTGGTCCACGGCGGCCCGGTTTCCTAAGTGCAGCAGTTCCTTCGCGATCAAAGGCGCGCCCTCCGGCAAACCGGCGGCTTGCTCCAAGACTTGTGTGGCGAGGGTCTGCATGGTGATCACTTTGAAAGTGTCAGAAGTGTGGTGTAGTTTCTGACAGTCTTCAAGCCAAGGCAGATGGAGTGGTGTCAGAGATGCCGCGTTCTATGGATTTGCAGAGCGCCATTCGTGTTCGTGAGTAAGATTGCTTTTCTCCTTTCTCTTGTGTTTGTCATTGTTTTTCTTCTGTCACAAGCCAATTTGTGTAACGATGTTGTCAGTCGTGTTTTTTGACCAATTGCCGGAATTGGCATCGTTTTTATTGGCGTATGAGAGGATTTTTGTAACGTGCAGATCGGTTTCAAAGCTCTGGAGGCCCAATTCGGCATCGTTTTGGTTCAGCCCTTGCGGGTGGAGTCGGTCATTGGCACGACACGTTCGGAGAGGGAGTCGCCGCAGCGAATTCAGCGCCAGTATCCAAACGTCTACAGACCTGCCGACACCTTTGCCGGGCACTTCGAGTTCGGTTTGAAGTACGAGGAGATCCACTTCGAATTTTTCTCACGCCTGTTCGCTGTCTGCGGGCCGGCTCCGCTCGAACAGTGGTGCAAGGCGGAGCCTTTCGGGCAGTACGCTCGTCGCGCGGGCTTCTTCTATGAATGGTTCACGGGGCAACGACTGGACGTGCCAGACCTGGCAGGGGGTACCTATGTTGACGCGGTGGCAGGCGATGTCTACATGACACGCACCCAAGCCGTTCGCGAGCGGCGCTGGCGGATCAATAACAATCTGCCGGGTTCGCCGGCTTTCTGCCCTCTCATCCGTCGTAGCCCGGCTCTAGGCCAGGCGCTCGAGTTCGACCCCCATGGCGCGATCACCGAACTGGATCGCCAGTTCGGGGCAGATGTCCTGATGCGCGCGGCGGCATGGCTATCGCTCAAGGAGTCGCGTGCGAGCTTCCTGATCGAGCACGAGGCCGACGAGACTGACCGAATCAAGCGGTACGCTCACGTCATGGCGGAGCACAGCGGCAAGCTGGAAGAACCGCTCGACAGCGGCAGCCTCACCCTGCTGCAGCGGGGCATTCTTGGCGACGACGCGCTTCGCCTTGGTCTACGTCAGTCGCCTGTGTTCGTCGGCCAGTCCACGATACGCGATGACATCGTTCACTACATCGGTCCTCACTTCTCGCAACTCCCCGCCATGCTGGAGGGGCTGCGCGTGTTCGAGCAGGCAACCCGGGGCAGGGAGGCGCTGGCGCGGGCGGCGACTCTGGCATTTGGCTTTGTCTATATCCACCCCATGAGCGACGGCAACGGTCGCATCCACCGCTTCCTCATCAGCGATACGCTGCAGCGCGACAACGCCATTCCGTCTGGCGTGATCGTTCCGATCTCGGCCACCATCACCGGCGTGCGCGAGTTTGGGCACGGGTACGACTCGGTTCTTGAAGTGTTCTCGCGTCCTTTCATGCGGCGGTACGCCACAGCGTATCGATTCGGGGAGATGCGCACCTACGAGGACGGGATGCGCTCGAACCTTGTATTCGATGCCTATGAGAACGCCAGCCATGCCTGGCGCTATCCGGATCTCACGGAGCATGTGATCTATACGGCACGACTCGTGGCCCACACGATCCAGCACGAGATGGCGGACGAGGCGCGGATCCTCGTCCGATTTCAGCTAGCGCAGCAGCGTATCAAAGCTGTGCTGGAGATGCCCGACGCGGACGCGGTGCGCATGATCCGCTCGATCAAGGAAAGCGGCTGGCGAGTGTCAGGCAAACTCGCAAAGGAGTACCCCCGACTGGAAGAGAAGGCACTGGCCCTGCGCGTCGTCGAGGCCGTGCAGTCCACGTTCGAGGACCGCGAGCCTGTGCCCATCATTGAATGAGCACCCGATGAAGATTGAGGTGAGGGCGCCGGATTTCGATGGACCAACACAGACCGAATTCCCCGATGAGGTCGGTCGCATTGCCAACAGCTGTTCCAGACGGCTCCGCAAGGAGATCGCCCAACATGGCCCGACGGCCGACCTGCTCTTTGGCCACGTGCCCAGCCAAGCATCGCCGACGATGCTAGCAACACCTGGCACGCCACTAGCAAGCGGCCGTATTGGCTCGCGAGGTCCTGGAAGCCGGGAAGACCCTGGGGGACGAAGACCTCTTGATTCGCACGTCGAAGCGGGCCGCACCGGAGGGAATGCCTGAGCGCGCGCCGGCCAAGAAGGCTCCGTCCAAGACGGTCCCAGCGGCCATGAAGAGGGCAGTGCGCTAACCATGTATGTTCGGACCTGTCATTTCAAGCCGGCCGAACTGCTTGCCAGGGCGGTTGACTGTATCTGTTGTCGGGCAGCTACGCCGACCAGATCGTCGAAGGGCTCAAAGCTGCGGCAGGGGGCACGAGGCTCGAACATGGCGAGTCCGGCGCGCCTCAGTTTCGCTGACGGTGTCCACGCTTCCGGCGTTTGCGCCCCAGGACATTGCTTCTCATCTCATCCCACTTCTGAGTCTGTGTGGTCGCGCCACATGCTGGCGTAGACCCTACCGCGGGCTAGCAGCGTGGCGTGGTCGCCTCGCTCTGCAATCCTCCCCCCGTTCAGCACTGCGATCTCGTCGGCATGGCGAGCCGCCGCCAGCCGGTGGGCGATCAGGAGCACCGTGCGGCCCTTCGACAGCGCCTTGATGCGTCGCATGATCGCCTCCTCGGTCAGTGGGTCCAGCATCGAGGTGGCCTCGTCGAAGACGTACAGGCGCGGATCGCGCAGGATGGCCCGCGCGATCGCGATTCGCTGGCGCTCGCCGCCGGACAGCTTGAGCCCACGCTCGCCGATGACCGTGTCGTAGCCGCAGGGGAGGGTGGCGATGAAGTCGTGCAGTCCTGCAAGGCGTGCAGCCTGTGCAATGCTGGACGCTGTCGCCGACTCCATGCCGAGCGAAATATTGGCTCCGATCGTGCTGTTCAGCAGCGCGAGGTCCTGAGGCACCACGGCGATCATGGCGCGCAGTTGCTGGATCGGCAATGCATCGATGCGAACGCCATCCAGCCTGATGCAGCCCTCATCAGGCTCGCAGAGTCGCAGCAGCAGCCGAACGAGTGACGATTTGCCGCCGCCGCTGGCGCCGACAAGCGCCAGGGATCGCCCGGCCGGGATGTCGAGGTTGAGGTCGAGGAGCACGGGGTCTCTGCCGTCGAAAGACAGTCGAACGCCCTGGAAGCTCACCGTGACGCCCGCTGGCGCGGCAGCGCTCCGCTCGCAGCGGTCCCTCGCTTGGTTTGCCTTGGTCTGCCGTCGGGCTCTTGGTGGGGGCGCTGGGGGCCTGCATCGGTCGGAGTGAATCGCCCCGGGTTTCGAGGAGGCTTCAACTGTAGAGAATGGAGCCATGAAGAAGTCCCCGAAGTTTTCCCCTGAGGTACGTGAGCGTGCCGTGCGCATGGTGCTGGAGC
>SCOI01000026.1 GCA_005503085.1 Burkholderiales bacterium C2
TTGTGTTATCAAGCGAAAGGAGACATAGTAGTGTATCAGACGGATGGGGGGTTGGGACGTTTGTATAAGGGAACGGGTACTGGCCAGTGCACCGTCCGCGGCCAGGTCGCCGCGCACGCTGGGCAGCCAGTGGTAGCCCTGCAGCTGCGGGTCGGCGGCGAGCATGTTGACCAGCTCCAGCGCGGCGGCGGGGCCGAGGCCGGGGCCCTGGCCCATGCCGACCGCGACAGCGCGGTTCAGCGCCACCACCGGCGAGGGCATCAGCTGGTGCAGCGCGTCATAGAGCGCGACGATCTGGGCCCAGTCGGTGTCTTCGGGGCGGGCCGCGCGGGCATGGCAGGCGGCGATCGCGGCCTGCAGGCCGTAAGGGCCTAGCGCCGCGCCGGGGCCGGCGGCGCGCTGCAGCGCGGCCAGGCCGCGGCGTATCAGCAAGCGGTCCCAGCGGCTGCGGTCCTGGGCCATCAGCAGCACCGGCCGGCCTTGCGCATCGGTGCGGGCATGGGTGCGCGAGGCCTGGATCTCCATCAGCGCCACCAGGCCATGCACCTCGGGCTCATCGGGTGCCAACCCGGCCAGCACCCGACCCAGGCGCAGCGCCTCCTCGCACAGCGCCGGGCGCATCCAGTCGTCGCCGGCGGTGGCCGAGTAGCCCTCGTTGAAGATCAGGTAGATCACCTCCAGCACCGAGGCCAGGCGCTCGGCGCGGGCCGGGCCGGCCGGCGGCACCTCGAAGGGCACGCGCGCCGCCGTCAGGCTGCGCTTGGCGCGCACGATGCGCTGGGCCACCGTGGTCTCGGCGGTCAGGAAGGCGCGCGCGATCTCGTCGGTGGACAGGCCACCCAGCAGGCGCAGAGTCAGTGCCACCCGCGCCTCGGTCGAGAGCAGCGGATGGCAGGCGGTGAAGATCAGGCGCAAGAGGTCGTCGCCGATATCGTCCTGGCGGGCGGCGTCGAGCGCGTCGACGAAGTCGGGTTCGACATGCTGCTGCAGCGCTTCCAGGTCCAGGCCGATCTCCTCATGTTTGCGCTCGTGCAGCGCATGCTCGCGCAGGCGGTCGAGCGCGCGGCGCTTGGCCGTCGTGGTCAGCCAGGCGCCGGGCTTGTCGGGCAGGCCGTCGACGGGCCAATGCTCCAGCGCGGCCACCAGCGCATCCTGGGCCAGTTCTTCGGCCAGGCCCACATCGCGCACCATGCGGGCCACGACCGCGATGATCTTGGCCGACTCGATGCGCCAGACCGCATCGATGGCGCGATGGATCTCGCTGCGCTCAGGCATCTTGGGCGGGATTGGCGGCGGCGCTGGCGTCCATGAACATCAGCTCCCAGGCATGGCCGTCCAGGTCCTCGAAGCCATGGGAGTACATAAAGCCATGGTCCTGCGGCGGGCGAGGCACGGTGGCGCCGGCGGCCACCGCCTTGGCGACCAGCGCATCGACCTGGGCCCGGCTGTCGCAGGACAGGCAGGTCAGCACCTCGGTGCTCTGGTGGGCATCGACGAGGGTCTTGGCCGTGAAGCCCTTGAAGAAGTCCTCGACCAGCAGCATCGCATAGAGGTTCTCGCCCAGCACCAGAGCCGCGGCCTGATCATTGGTGAACTGGCTGTTGAACTCATAGCCGATGGCGCGGAAGAAGGCCTGCGAACGCGCCATGTCCTTGATCGGCAGATTGACGAAGATTTGCTTGTGCATGATGGGGTCTCCCTAGATGGTTTGATTGCTTGGTGGGTGGGTGATTCAGTGCTGCTCGGCCAGGCTTTTCAGGTTCGCCAGCCCGTCCTCGAAGTCCTGGCCGATCATCCGGTCCATGCTGATGAAGACGCCGATCAGCTTGGAGACAAAGGGCGAGGGGCCTTGCATGGCCCAGCTCACCTGGGTGGCGCCGCCCTCGGGCCTGAGCCTGAACTCCACCTGGTTGTGGGCCTCGAAGGGCTTGACGAAGTCCAGCTTCATCGCGACCCGGCTGGGCGCGGCCACCTCGGTGATCTCCATGCTGCCGACACCGACCTTGTCGCTCTCCCAGCCATAACGGGCGCCAGGGCCGGCGGTGACGGCGCTGTACTGGCCCTTGATGGCTGGGTCCTTCTTCTCGTAGGGGTTCCAGCGGTTGAAGCCCTTCAGATCATGGATCAGCGCATAGATCTTCTCGGGCGGCGCCTGGATGCGGGCGCTGCGCTCGACGCGGAAGCTGTCGGGGCGGGTAGCGGCATAGATCAGCAGCAGGGCCAGGGCGGCGACGATGACGAGAGCAATGGTCTTGATCATTGGATGTTTTCCCTGAAGTTTGATGTTAACGATGTGACTCAGTTCTTGTAGGGCGGCAGCTCGCGGAAGCGGTCCACACAGGCCTGGTCCTCGAAGTCCTCCAGCTCGTAGAGCCGGCGCACCTCGATCTCGCAGAGCTGGTCGCGAAAGGGCGCCGGAAAGCGCCGCGCCCATTCCATCGCCTCTTCGCGCGAGCGCACCTGGATCAGCGTGTAGCCGGCGATCAGCTCCTTGGTTTCGGCGAAGGGGCCGTCGATCAGCAGCCGCTGGCCACGCTGGTGGCGGATGCGCCAGCCTTCGCTGCTGGGCCTGAGCCCGTTGGCGTCGAGCAGCACGCCGGCCTGGGCCAGCTGCTCGTGGAAGGCGGCCATCTCGGCCATCAGCCCGTCCTCGGGCGGCGGCATCACGCCGGCTTCGCTCTGGGCCGTGGCCCTGACAATGATCATGTAACGCATGGTGTTCTCCTGGCTGGGTGGAGCCATTCGTCGGCCCCTGCATGCACGACGAAGCAGATCGGACGAAATCGACAAGGCCATCGAAACCAGGGGTTTTATCGAAACCAAATGGTTTTCACCGAAGCGGTTAACGATCTCAAATCATGAAACATATGATGTTGCATGACTAGAGACAGCCGCCTCTCCGCCGTTCTGCATGTGCTCTTGCACCTGGCCGAAATGGACGGCCCCGCCACCTCCGAAACGCTGGCCAAGGCGATGGGCAGCAACCCGGTGGTGCTGCGCCGGCTGCTGGGCGGCTTGCGCGAGGCCGGCTTTGTCGCCTCGGAGAAGGGCCATGGCGGCGGCTGGTCGCTGGCCTGCCGGCTGACCGACATCAGCCTGCGCGATGTGCACGAGGCGCTGGGCGCACCGACCCTGCTGGCCATTGGCCACCGCTCGGAGCACCCTGACTGCCTGGTCGAGAAGGCCGTCAATGCGGCTCTGGGCAGCGCCTTCACCGAGGCCGAGGCCTTGCTGCTGGCGCGGCTGGGGGGCGTCAGCCTGGCCCAGCTGTCCGCCGATTTCCATCAACGCCTGCAATCCCACCGGGGCACGGCCCATCAACATCACCATGACCATGACTTTTGATGCGCTGGTCATCGGCGGCAGCTTCGCCGGCCTGTCCGCCGCAATGCAGATCGCGCGCGGGCGCCGTCGGGTCTGCGTCGTCGACGCCGGCGCGCCACGCAACCGCTTTGCCAGCGCCTCGCACGGCTTCTTCGGTCAGGACGGCGAGGCCCCATTGGCAATGATCGCGAACGCACGTGCGAAGCTGCTGGACTACCCCAATGTGCGCTTCATCCAGGGGCTGGCCGTCGGCGCGGCGGCCGAGGCCAGCGGCGGCGGCTTCTCGGTGGTGCTGGACACCGGCGAGGCGCTGCGCGCGCGCAAGCTGGTGCTGGCCTGCGGCATCGTCGACCGCCTGCCCGATGGCATCCCGGGCCTGCACGAGCGCTGGGGCCGGACCGTGCTGCACTGCCCCTATTGCCATGGTTACGAGTTCGACGGCCGCCCGCTGGGCGTGCTGTGGCTCGGGCCGATGTCGGCGCACCAGGCCCAGCTGATTCCCGAGTGGGGCCCGACCACCCTGTTGCTGAACGGCCGCGAAGCTGAGCTCGATGGCGGGATGCGGGCCCAGCTGCTGGCGCGCGGCGTCAGTCTGGAGCCGGCGCTGCTGGCCGGCATGGAGGACGTCGGCGTGCGTCTGCGCGACGGCCGGCTGATCGAGATCGCGGCCCTGTATCTGGCCAGCCGCACCGAGATGGCCAGCCCGCTGGCCGAGCAGCTGGGCTGCGAATTCGACGCCGGCCCCTTCGGCCCGGTGATACGCACCGACGCCTTCAAGCAGACCACGGTGGCCGGCGTCTACGCGGCCGGCGATGCCGCGCGCGTGCCGCACAACGCCACTTTCGCCTCGGCCGACGGCGTGATGGCCGGGGCCTCGGTGCACCAGGCCCTGGTGTTCGGGCCGCCGGTCTGAGGGCGGCGGTTCAGCCCAATCGCACGGGCTGCGGCCAGGCCTTCGTCGGGCGTCAGTGAGTCCGCAGGGACTCGCCGTGACTCAGCCCAGCCGCACGAGACGCGTCTGGGCCTTCGTCGGGCGTCAGTGAGTCCGCAGGGACTCGCCTCGGTCCCGACTCAGTCCTCGTAGCAGGGGGCGATGCGGCGGACCTCGACGCTCGCCCACTGGGCAGCCGGGCATTCGGCGGCAATGGCCAGCGCCTCCTCGCGGCTTTCGCAGTTCAGCAAGAAATAGCCGCCCACCAGTTCCTTGGCCTCGGCAAATGGCCCGTCGGTCAGCACCCGCCGGCCCTCGCGCATCTGCAGGCGCACGCCGGAGGTGGCCAGCGAATTGGCGCCCACCAGCAGACCCTTGGCTTGCAGATCGGCGCCGAAGCGCCCCATCTGCTCACAGGCATCACGGCCCGCGTCAAGACCGCGCTCCGCGCGCTGGCCGGTGGGTTCAACGATCAAAAGCAAGTAGGACATGGGATCTCCCTGATCTTTGTGAGCCACGCCATTGTGCAGAAATCCCCGGGCTAACGCAGCGGTGGCAGCCGCCGCTGCACCGGGGTGGACTTGACCAGCGCACTATTGGTCTCGGCACAGTCGGCAAAGGGCTCCAGCACCTGGTCCAGATGCTGGATCGAACGCAGAGCCAGGCGGGCGACAAAACAGTCCTCGCCGGTGATCTTGTCGCATTCGATGCATTCGGGCGTCTGAAGCAGCAGGGCCTCGACATCGCGCAGCCGGCCCGGCACTGGGCGCAGCCGCACCAGGGCCTGCAGCGGGTAGCCCAGGCGCTGCAGATCGAGCCCGGCCGCATAGCCCCGTATCACGTCCTCGCTTTCGAGCCGGCGCACCCGCTCGGTGACGCTGGGCGCAGACAGGCCCAGCCGCCGTGCCAGTTCGCTGATGGGCAAGCGGCCCTCGTCGGCCAGCAGGGCGAGGATGCGGGCGTCCAAAGCATCGACCACAGGATTGAAGGCAGGCATCGAAAATCTCTTGGTTTTTTAAGGCTAGTGAGCGATTTTTCTCAGATAAGCCTACGTGAATTTCGGAAACAAGCCAAGAAAATTGGGCAATGAAACTCAGCACGCAACAGCTCGGCAGCCTGCAGATGGTCGCTGCCATGGCGATCTCCGGCACGATCGGCGCCTTTGTCTTCGAGTCGGGCCAAAGCCCTTTCAATGTGGTGTTCTTCCGCTGCCTGTTCGGTGCCCTGTGCCTGGCGGCCTGGTGCGCCGCGACCGGCCTGCTGCGGCGCCGCCACTTCACGCGCCGCATGCTGGGGCTGTCGGCGCTGGGCGGGGTCTTCATCGTCTTCAACTGGGTGCTGCTGTTCGCGGCTTTCCACCACGCCTCGATATCGATCGCCACCGCGGTCTACAACACCCAGCCCTTCATGCTGGTCGGCCTGGGTGTGCTGCTGCTGGGCGAGCGGGTCGACGCCGCCAAGCTGGCCTGGATCGCGCTGGCCTTTGTCGGCCTGCTGCTGCTGGTCGGCATCGGTCCGCTGAGCCAGGGCAGCGCCAGCCTGCTTGGCTTCGCGATGGCGCTGGGTGCGGCCCTGCTTTACGCCTTCGCGGCCCTGGTGATCAAGCGCCTGGCCGGCGTGCCGCCGCAGCTGATCGCGCTGGTGCAGGTGAGCCTGGGCACGCTGCTGCTGCTGCCGCTGGCCGACTTCGGCGCGCTGCCGGCGCCGCAGCAGTCTCCGGCGCCCTGGCTATGGTTGCTGGGCATGGGGGTGCTGCACACCGGGCTGATGTACATCCTGCTCTATTCGGCCATCCAGCGCCTGCCAACCACGCGGGTTGCTGTGCTGAGCTTCATCTACCCAGCCATTGCCTTGGCCATCGATCACGGCTTCTACGGCCAGCAGCTGGGCTTGCAGCAATGGCTGGGTGTGGCGCTGATCGCGCTGGGCAATCTGGGCGTGAATCTGGGTCTGGGCTGGCGCCGCGCGCAACTCAGCGGCTGAGGCCCCGCGCCGCGATCGGCCAGACGGCCTCGACCCGGCCGGCGCGCAGCGCGACGATCTCGTCATGCAGATTCAAGGTGGGATCACAGTGGCCGGGCACCAGCAGCAGCTGGCGGCCCAGCGCCGGCCGGGGCACGCTCGCATCGGCGAGCTGCACGAGGCCATGCTCGTCATTGGCCGAGACATAGGCCAGCCCGGCCTCGCCCCAGAGCGTGGGCAGACCGGAGTCCAGCGCCAGCGACTTCAGTCCGGCGTCGACCACCACACGACCGCCGCAGCCCTGGCTCATCACCATGGTGGCGACAAACAGGCTGTGCTCGAAGCGCAGTGCCTGGCCGTAGTCGTTGCGCCCGTAGTCGCCGTCCATGAAGACATAGGAGCCCGGCTGCAGCTCGGTGTAGACACCCGAGTGCAGATCGAACTCGGCGCTGCCCGTGCCCCCGCCGGTCACGGTCTCGCAGCGCACCCCGGCCTGGGCCAGCGCCGCGACGACCGCGGCCGTGCGCGCCGCCGCGGCGGCCACCGCCTCGCGCCGCTCGGCATGGCCGCGCAGATGCTGGAGCGCGCCGTGATAAGCCTGCAGGCCCTTGAAGTGCAGTTGCGGATGGGCGGTGATCGCCTCGACCAGGCCCAGCACGACCGGCGCCTCGGCAGCGACGCCGCAGCGGTTCTGGCCGATATTGATCTCGACGAAGACATCGAGCCGGCTGCCGGCCTCGGCCGTGGCTGCGGCCAGCGCCGCGACCTGCTCGGCGTGGTCGACACAGACGCTGAGCCGGCCCTGCAGCGCCAGCCGGGCCAGCAGCGCGGTCTTGGCGGCGCCGACCACTTCGTTGCTGATGTGGATGTCGCTGATGCCGGCCTGCAGAAAAGGGATCGCCTCGCTGACCTTCTGGCAGCAGATGCCCAGCGCGCCGCGCGCGAGCTGGGCCTGGGCGATGGCCGGGCATTTGTGCGCCTTGGCATGGGGGCGCAAGGCCAGGCCGGCGGCCGCGGCAGCGGCCTGCATGCGATCGAGATTGCGCTCGAAGGCGTCCAGGTCGAGGATCAGGGCCGGCGTGTCGACGGCCGACAGCAGGTCGCCGGGTCGTGCAGCGGGAGGCATGGCAGGTCTTTTTGTGGCGACCGGTCGATTTTGCTTGGCTCCCGCCGTCGTGCAGATGCCAAGCCCTCTTTTCTAGGAGAACCGAGATGAGTTATGTCGATGGATTCCTGCTCGCCGTGCCCACCGCCAAGCGCGAGGCCTACCGTCAACTTGCCACCACAGCGGCCCAGGTCTTCAAGGACCATGGCGCCTTGTCGGTGGTCGAATGCTGGGGCGACGATGTGCCCGAGGGCAAGCTCACCTCCTTCACGATGGCCGTGCAGCGCAAGGAGGACGAGAGCGTGGTGTTCTCGTGGATAGTCTGGCCCTCGCGCGGCATGCGCGACGAGGGCATGAAGAACGCGATGGCCGATCCGCGCATGGATATGGATCCGGCCGCGATGCCTTTCGATGGCCAGCGCATGATTTTTGGCGGCTTCGAGGTGCTCGTCGAAGCCTGATCGGGCGCTCAGGCGCCGGCCGGGAAGTCGGTCGAGGCGGCCAGCGCTTGCCACTCGGCCGTCTCCTGCTCGACAAAGGCATTCTTGGCGCGGATCGTCTGCAGCGTATCGCTGCCCAGCGGCAAGCGCAGTGGTGGGCGCGAAGTCTCGACCAGCAGGATCAGGGCCTGGGCCAGGCGCTGCGGATCACCGGGCTGGTTCAGGCTGATGCGCTTGGCCGCCTCGCGCACCTGGCCGGCACTGGCCGCATAGTCCTCCAACACCTTGGGCGACACGGCCAGCGACTGGCTCTCCAGAAAGTCGGTGCGGAAATAGCCCGGCTCGACCACCGTGGCATGGATGCCCAGCGGCGTCAGTTCGGCGTGCAGCGCCTCGGTCAGGCCTTCGACCGCAAACTTGGTCGAGCAGTAGACACCGAAGCCGGCCGCCGACTGGTAGCCGCCCAGCGAGGAGATATTGATCAGATGGCCGCTGCGGCGCGAACGCATGCTTGGCAGCACCGCCCGCGTGACGTTCAACAGACCGAACACATTGGTCTCGTAGAGACGCCGCACCTCGTCGCCGTTCGTCTCCTCCACCGCGCCGAGCAGGCCATAGCCGGCGTTGTTGACCAGCACATCGAGGCGGCCGAAATGGGCCAGCGCTGTTTCGACCGCATGGGCGGCATCGGCCTCGCGGGTCACATCCAGCGGCAGGGCCAGCAGCCCGGTCTGGGCACCGAAGCGCTGGTGCAGCGCGGCGCTGTCGCGCGCGGTCGCGACGACCGCGTCACCATGGGCCAGCACGGCCTCGACGAGGCGGGCACCGATGCCGCGCGAGGCGCCGGTGATCATCCAGACACGCTTGAAAGAAGGGGAGGAGCTCATGGTCGTTTCCTTGCAGAAAAGTGATGGGGTGAGCTCAATGTAGGTTTTCGATTGCGCGCCAACTAGCCCACAATCTCGTCATTGATCCGCAAGTTAATCATGACAATTGGAGGGCTTGCATGGCATTCAACGAACTGCGCGCCGTCGCCACCTTCATCAAGGCCGTCGAGCTGGGCAGCCTGCGACAGGCCGCCACATCGCAGGGCATCACGCCGCAAGCGGCCAGCCTGTCGCTGAGCCAGTTGGAAGCGCATCTGGGGGTGCGGCTGATCCACCGGACGACGCGCAGCCTGAGCCTGACCGAGGAGGGCCGCGCCTTTCTGGAAGCCGCTCAACCGGGTCTGGCGACGCTGCAACGCGCACTGCATGGCGCGCGGCGCGGCCGCGACGAGATCGCCGGGCCGCTGCGCATCGCGGCGCCGCGCTCCATCATGCTGCCGATGCTGTGGCCGGTGCTGGAGGAGTTCTGCCGGCGCTACCCCGAGGTCGAGCCCGATGTGCAGCTGGACGATCGCATTGGCAACTGGGTCGAGGACCGCATCGATGTCGGTTTTCGAGCCGGTAGCCCGCCGGCCGAGGGCGTCGTGGCGCGACGGCTGCTGCCGATCCAGCTGATCGTCTGCGCCGCACCCCGCTATCTGCAGCGCCATGGCGCGCCGGCCAGCATCGACGAGTTGCTGTCCTCACAGCATCGCTGCAGCGGCTTTCGCCACCCGGCCACCGGCAAGCTGATGAGCTGGGACTTCAAGGTCGGTGATGAGATTGTTTCGCGCACGATTCCGGCGCGGCTGTGCACCAACGATGTCGAGCTGGAAGAGAAAGCCGTGCTGGCCGGCGAATTCATCGGCCAGCTGGTCGGCGTCAGCGCCGCGCCGCTGATACGCGCCGGTCTGCTGGTGCCGCTGCTGATCGACCATGTGGCCGAGCACCTGGGCTTGTATGCCTACTACGGCAGCCGCCTCGCCCAGCCGGCCCGGGTGCGCGCCTTCATCGATCTCGCGGTGGAGCGGGTGGCCGGCAACCGCAGTTTCTTCCTGACGGCGCAGGAACTGCGCCAGCACGGGGCGGGGCAGAGGCGGCGGTCGAAGAAGCCCGGCTGATGCCGACCCAGCTACTCGGCCGTGTGGCAGGCCACGCCGAGCTTGTTGCCCTCGGTGTCGCGGAAATAGGCGCCGTAGTAGTGAGGGTGGTAATCGGGCCGCAGGCCCGGTGGGCCCTCGCAGCGGCCGCCCAGGCGCAGCGCCAGCGCATGGGCGGCATCGACGCTGGCTCGATCAGCGGCCAGAAAAGCCGGCATCTGGCCGTTGCCCGGCAGATGGGCCTGGCCGTCATGGGGCCGGCCGATCAGGAATAGCGGGCGGCCGTTGGCGCTTCCCGGCGTCTGCCAGCCGGCCCAGGGACGGCCGTGATCGCAAAAGCGCGGCGGCAAGCCCAGGCAGGCCATCAGCGGCGTGTAGAAGGCCAGAGCGCGTTCGAAGTCGCTGACACCGACAAAGACGTGGGAAAACATCGACGAGCTCCCGGTGGCCGAATGGAGGGACGGACCGCTGGATGCTACTGGCGGATCTCGGGCTCGACGAGTTGGGCCAGCAGGGTCAGCGACTCCTGCCAACCCAGATAGCAGGCCTCGGCCGGAATCTGAGCCGGTATGCCCTGCTGCTCGATATGAACTTCGGTGCCGCAGAACACCGCCTTCAGCGTCACGGTGGTGCGCATCTCGCCGGGCAGGTTCAGCGCCGCATCGAAGACGGCTGTATAGCTCAGCCGCTCATGCGGAACCAACTCCAGATAGCGGCCCCCGAAGCCATGGCTTTGCTGGGTCGTCAGATTGGTGAAGGACATGCGGTAGCTGCCGCCGACCCGCGGATCCATCTCGTGGACCGTGCCGGTGAAGCCATGCGGGGGCAGCCATTTGCTGAACGCCGCCGCATCGAGGAAGGCGCGGTAGATGCGCTCGGCCGGCGCGCGCAGCACACGGTGCAGACGGATGGTGGTGGTCGTGCTCATGGCGATCAAACCTTTCTGGCTTGGGGGTTCGGAGCGGGGCTCGGTTCAGGCGCCGGCGCGCGCTGCGGCCAGCAGGGCTTGCAGCGCACCGAGCAGCACATCGGTGGCCTCATCGGCACTGAGCAGGGCCGAGCTGACGAAGGCGCCGTTGACCAGCAGCGCCAGCTGGGCGGCCAGCGGGTCGGGGCGCGCCACGCCCAGCCGCCGGGCGATGTCCTGCAGCCGACCGCGCAGCGCCAGCATATGGCGCTGCGCGACCTGGCGGGCCGGGTGATCCTGCTCGGCGAATTCGGCGGCCACATTGATCTGCGGGCAGCCGCGGTAATTGGCGCGGGCCAGGCGTTCGCCGATCCAGCGCATATGGGCGGCCAGCTCGCCGGCGGGGTCGTCGGCATGCTGCGCGGCCACGCTGTCCCACAACGCCCAGAACTCCAGATCCTCGCGCTCCAGGAAGGCGACGATCAGATCGTCCTTGGTGGGGAAATAGCGGTACAGGCTGGTCTTGGCCACCGCCGCCTCCTGCACGACCAGATCGACACCGACGGCACGCACGCCGCGCTGATAGAACAGCGTGGACGCGGTGTCGAGGATGCGGTCGCGCACATCCGGCACCGGCTCGATGGCGACACCGCCTGGGGCCTTCGCCGCACGTTTGACGGCCGCACCGGCCATGGGATTTCGCGGGGGACGGGGGGTTGTTGTGCTGCGCATGCTTGACATGATACAGACCTGTCTGTAATCATTGAAGAACAGACAGGTCTGTATCTATTGAAAGGTCATCATGCAAACATCCACCAGCAATCCCTCTTCCGCCACCGCCATCGCCGTCTACGGTGCCAGCGGCACTACCGGTCGTTTCGTCGTCGATGAAGCCCTGCGCTGCGGGCTGAACGTGGTCGCGGTCGGCCGCAATGCCGCGCGGCTGGCGGAGATGTTTGCGTCGGCGGCCGTGACCCACCGGGTCGCAGCGCTCGACGACGCCGCCAGTCTTGAACAGGCTTTTGCCGGCTGCGCCGTGGTGATCAACTGCGTCGGGCCCTTTCTCGACACCGCCGCACCGGTGGCCCGGGCCGCATTGCGCGCCGGCTGCCACTACATCGACGTGACGGCCGAACAGGGCAGCGCCCAGGCTAGCTTTGCCGAGCTCGATGCACCGGCGCGCGCCGCCGGCCGGGTCGTGATCCCGGCGGCCGGCTTCTATGGCGGCCTGGCCGACCTGCTGGCCAGCGCGATGGCCTCGGCCGGCGCGATCGATGAGATCACGGTGGCGATAGGGCTTGACCGCTGGTGGCCCACCCATGGCACGCGCGAGACCGGCGAGCGCAACAAGCTGCCCCGCCTGGTGGTCAAGCAAGGCCGGCTTGCGCCGCTGGTGCCGGCGGCCGAGCCACAGGACTGGCGCTTCGGGGCGCCGCTGGGCCGCTTGCCCATGGTCGAGCTGCCGTTCAGCGAGATCATCACGCTCAGCCATCATCTGGAGATCGGTGCGATCCGCTCCCTGCTCAACCGCTCGGCGCTAGAGGACATCCGCGATGCCACGACGCCGCCGCCCACCGCGGTGGACGACAGCGGCCGCTCGGCCCAGCGCTTCGAGCTGCAGCTGGAGCTGCTGCAGGGCGGTATCAGCAAGAAGGCCGGCGTGCGCGGGCAGGACATCTATGCCGTGACCGCCCCCATCGTCATCGAAGCGGCCCGGCGCCTGCTGGCGCCCTCGTATCGGCACAGCGGCGCGCTGGCGCTGGCCGAGGCGGTGGATCCGGCGGACATGCTGCGCGCCCTGCACGCGCAGCGGGCGCTGGAAGTGTTCGGGCAGGTGGGGGCCGGCGACGCTGCCGACCTCTTCAGGCCGTGACCCAGACCTTGCGCACGGTCTCCAGGGTGCGCCAGGTGCCGGTGTAGCCGGGCTTCATGATGAAGCAGTCGCCGGCCTTGTAGATGACCGGCGGGTGGCCGTCCTCGGTGATCTCGACCCGGCCGGACAGGATCAGGCAGAACTCCCAGGTTTCGCCCTTGATCGAACGGTTGACGCCCGGCGTGGCCTCGAACACGCCGGCGCGCACCTTGCCGTCCTTGGCGCTGTCGACATCCCAGCTGCGGCAGACGATATCGCCCTCGATGACACGGTCGGCCGGCGGCCGGTATTCATGCGCCTCGCCGAGTTGGTCGAAGTTGAAGGGAACGAGCAGATGGTTTGACATGAAGGACGGCGGCTCTTGGCCAAGGGTCAGCGGAGACCTTCATGCTATGCAGAGACCGTCCTCGGTCGCTGCCGAAGTCGGTGCCCGCGACGGTGGCATCTGCGTGATTGGCGTGGGCTGGCAGTGCATTGTTCTGCGGCGGCACAGACGGGCCTCTACTTCTTGGGCCGCCGCGCCGTAGCCAATGGTTTCACCGCAGCGACCGCCTCCCAAGGATTGAGCAGCGCCACTCCTTGCAGCAACTCGAAGTCCGCGACATTGCGCGTGACGACATTCATGCCATGGACAAGGGCGGTCGCGGCAATCAAGGCATCGCGCTCGGATCGGCGGTCGGGCACATGCAGGCGGGCGCAACGCTGCGCCACCGCCAGATCAACCGCCAGCACTCGTCCTGCAAAAGCCGGCAAGACCTGTCCCTCCAGCCAGGCTCGCAGCAGCGCCCCCTGCGCGGCGTCGCGTCGCTCGATCTGCAGCACGCCTATTTCCAGCTCAAGCACCGTGATCGCCGAGATGAACAGACTGCCGGCCGGCACGCCGGCGGCCCAGCTCAGCACATGCTTGTCGGCCTTGCCTGACTTGGCCTTGCGCAGCTCGGAGACAACGTTGGTGTCGAGAACAAACATCAGGTGGACAGCTCGGCCGGGCGAAACAGCTCGCCGGCACGCGGCGGATCGAAGGACAGATCCTCAGCACCCGCCACCTCGGGCATCGCCAGCATGTCGACGATGCTGCTGGCGTCCGGTCCGCCGACCAACTGCCGGTAATGCTGGATGCTCAGCAGCACATGGGCGGGTCGACCTCGGTCGGTGATAAAGACCGGGCCCTGCTTCGCCGCCTTCTTGGCGGCGCTGGAGTCCTGGTTGAACTCGCGGCTGGAGAGGGTGGTGGTGGTCATGACAGCTCCTCAGGCGACATCTCCACATTGTAGTTACGTTTCTACATTTATGCAGCCACCCGAGGACAGGGCGGCCCGCCGGCCTCTTGTGTTCCACTCCCCAAGTGCTCGATACAAAAACTCTCCCCACCCCCGCGCCGGCCGCCCAACTCCCGCCGGCCACGATGCAACTCCCGAACCCGCGCCATGCGGCCCGCCTGCCGGCCGACATCGATCCCGAGCAATGGCAGCGCATCCGCCAGGCGGCCTATCAGCTGCCGCAGGTACTGACACCTGGTGATTTCGATGGCGAGACCGGCCATGAGGATCAGCTCGACAAGCTGGGCCTGATCCAGATCCAGAAGGCCACCAAGGCCAGCAGCGGTGCGCGGCCCAGCCGCTGGATCGCGCCACGCCTGATCGCCTCAGCGCTGGCCCATCTCGATGTGGTCGGCACCGCGCCGACGGTGCGCGCGCTGATGCAGCAGCGCACGGCCCAGATCGAGACCGCGCTAGGCCTGAGCCGAGAAGGCCAGCGCTGGAGCCGGCTGTGCAAGCTGGTGCTCAAGCTCGCCGAGCCGGGCTGGCAGATCCCTGTCAGCTACCGCGCCGAAGTCGCCGATGACGCGCCGATCTGGGACTTCTACCGCAGCGGCGATCTGCATGCGCTGAAGGCCGCGATCGGCCAGATGCCGGCCTACGCCCATGCGGCCGAGCTGCAAGCGCATCTGGAGAATCTTTATCTGCGCAGCGAGTCGGGCCACCCGGAACACCTGGACACGCTGCTGCCGCGCCTGCAGTCGGAGTGCGCGACGCCGCAGTCCTTCGAGACCCTGAAAGCCGGCTGCACGCGGGCCCAGGACCGCTGGGAACATCGCGTTGCCGAGCTCAATGCGCTGGCCGGCCTGAACCAGGACCTGGCCTTCCAGGGCTATCCCGACACCTTCGACATCGCGCGGCGCATGCAGCGCACCGTGACCCTCTATGTCGGCGCGCCGAACAGCGGCAAGACCTATGCGGCCTTCGAGCGCCTGGCCCAGGCCCAGCAGGGCGCCTATCTGGCGCCGCTGCGCCTGCTGGCGCTGGAAGGGCGCGACCGGCTGGTGGGTCGCGGCGTGCCCTGCTCGCTGCTGACCGGCGAGGAGAACGTGCCGGCCGAGAATTCGCGCGTGGTCTCCAGCACCATCGAGATGGTCAACACCAACAAGCCCATTGACGTCGCGGTGATCGATGAGGCGCAGATGCTGTTCGATCTGTACCGCGGCTGGGCCTGGACCCAGGCCATCGTCGCGGTGCCGGCCAATGAGCTGATCATCATCTGCAGCGCCTATGCGGTGCCGGCCATCGAAAGCCTCTTGGGCCTGTGCGGCGAGCGCTGCACGGTGCGCCATTTCGAGCGCAAGCAAGAGGTGCAGCTGTTGCCGGCGCCGGTGCCGATCGCGGCGCTCAAACATGGCGACGCGGTCGTGGCCTTCAGCCGCCGCGAGGTGCTGATGCTGCGCGACCAGATCGGTGCGGCCGGTCATCCGGTCTCGGTGATCTACGGCGCACTGCCGCCCGAGGTGCGACGCCGCGAAGCCGAGCGCTTTGCCAATGGCGCGACCCATATCCTGGTGGCCACCGATGCGATCGGCATGGGGCTGAACCTGCCGATCCGCCGCGTGCTGTTCAGCACGATGACGAAGTTCGATGGCCAGGGCGACCGCACGCTGGAGGTCACCGAGGTGCACCAGATCGCCGGCCGGGCCGGGCGTTACGGCATGCATGACGAGGGCTTTGTCGGCGTGCTGCGCGAGGCCGAGCCGACGGCGGCGCGCACGCTGAAGGAGCTGCTGCCCAAGAGCCCGCGCGCGCCGCGCGACTTCAAGGCCGCAGTGGCGCCGAACTGGTGGCATATCGACACCATCGCGCAGCGCCTGGGACTGAAGAAGCTGCATGCGGTGCTGATGGTCTTCATGGACCAGCTGCTGCTGGACAACGCTCACTTCGAGGTGGCCGAGCTGGAGCAGATGCTGGCGCTGGCCGAGCAGCTGGACCGCGCGGCCGGCGGCCTGCCGCTGAAGGCCCGCTTCATCTATGCGCAGGCGCCGGTGGACAGCCGCACCGACAGCCAGGTGCAGGAGTATCTGGACTGGGCCAGCCGCCACGCGCTGACCGGCACGGTCGGCGCGCCCTGGTTCCTCGACGATGTCGACGAGCACAGCCGGCTCGACCGCATGGAACAGGCGCTGCGCTCCTGCACGCTGTGGCTGTGGCTGGACCTGCGCTTCCCGGGCGTCTACGGCCATGTGGCGGCCGTCGGCGATCTGCGCAGCCGGCTCAACGACGGCATCGAGCGCCATCTGAAGGGCAAGAAGCCGCTGTGGCAGACGCGCGGCCGGCGCTGACAAACAGGAGCATGGATTGATCACCGTTCACCACCTCAACAACTCGCGCTCGCAGCGCGTGTTGTGGCTGCTCGAAGAGCTGGGCCTGCCCTACGAAATCAAGCACTACCAGCGCGACAAGGCGACGATGCTGGCGCCACCCGAGCTGCGCGCGGTGCACCCGCTGGGCAAGTCGCCGGTGATCAGCGATGGCGAGCTGGTGGTGGCCGAGTCCGGCGCCATCCTCGAATACCTGGTCGATCGCTACGGTCAGGGCCGGTTCAAGCCCGCGCCCGACAGCGCCGAGGCGCTGCGCTACCGCTACTGGATGCATTACGCCGAGGGCTCGGCGATGCCGCCGCTGCTGATGAAGCTGATCTTCGACCGCATCGAGCGCTCGCCCATGCCCTTCTTCGCCAAGCCGATTGCCAAGGGCATCGCGGCCAAGGTCAAGGCCGGCTTCATCCAGCCCGCGATCAAGAGTCATCTGGACTTTATGGAGGCCGAGCTGGCCAAGAGCCCCTGGTTTGCCGGCGCCGAGTTCACGGCTGCCGATGTACAGCTCAGTTTTCCGCTGGAGGCGGCCGCCTCGCGCGGCGGGCTGGCGGCGGACCGGCCGCGGCTGACGGACTTCCTGAAGCGCATCCATGCGCGCCCCGCCTACCAGCGCGCGCTGGAGCGCGGCGGTCCTTACGCGCTGTTGAGCTGAGGCCATGGGCCGCCAGGTGCACGGCCCTCGCTCAGTTCGGCACCTGGTCGCTCGGATACTTCCAGAAGTCGCGCAGCAGATAGCTGATCGGCAGATTCAGCGCCGTCTGCTTCGGCGGTATCGGCTGCTGGAACCAGCGCTCATAGAGGGCATGGGCCTCGCGGCTGGCAATCAGACGCTTCATCTCGGCGTCGACGACGCGCTTGAGCTCGGCGTCCTCGCGCGACATCATCACCGCCAGCGGTTCGATGGTCAGGAACTTGCCCACCACCTCCAGGCCCTTGGGATTCTTGCTGCCGGCGATCAGGCCATAGAGCAGCACATCGTCCATCACGAAACCGTCGGCCTCGCCCTTTTCGACCATCTCGAAAGCGCGCCCATGATCGGGCGCCTCCAGCACCTGGATGCCCAGCAGGCGGTCACGATTGACGGCCTGGATCTCCTTGAAGCTGGTCGTACCCTTGGTGGACACCAGCCGGCGCTTGGCGAAATCGCTGAGCTCCTTGATGCCCGAATCGGCGCGCACCAGATAGCGCGAGCCGGTGACGTAGTGCGGCACGGTGAACGCCACCTTCTCGCGCCGCTCGGCGTTGTTGGTGGTCGAGCCGCATTCCAGGTCGGCACGGCCCTCGGCGATCACCGCGATGCGGTCGCTGGAGCTGACCTGCACATAATCGGTGGCCAGACTCTTGAGCTGCAGATGCTTGCGCAAGGCCTCGCCAAGCCGGTGGCAGAGGTCCAGCGCATAGCCGATCGGCCGACGCTGCGCATCCAGATAGGAAAAAGGTACCGAAGACTCGCGGTGCGCCAGCACGATGCGGCCGCTGGATTTGATGCGCTCCAGCGTCGGCCCGGCCTGCGCCGAGCCGGGCTGCAGCGCGGGCTGGATCAGCAGCAAGGTCAGCAGCAGCGCGAGGGCGGGGCGCCCGTGACGGAATGCTTGGCTTTTCATCGTGTTCACCGCTCGGTTCTTTCGGATGGGCGGGAATATAGGCCCGGCCGGCCCTGCGGCCTGCCAACTCTTGCCGGTTTTTCGGGGCCATCGTCATGAGCAGCCCCTATGTGGTCAAGCAGGAGTGCATTGCCATCGCCGGTGTGGCGGATCTGCAGATCCGTTCGCTGCTGGACCGGCAGCAGTTCGACGACCCGCTGGGCGAGGCGCTGGCACGTGGCATCTCGTCGGCGGCCTGGCCGCTGTTCGGCCTGCTGTGGCCCTCGGGCCTGCACCTGGCGGCGGCCATGGCGCGGCGGCCACTGCTGGCTGATGAGAGCATCCTCGAGATCGGCTGCGGCCTGGCGCTGGCCAGCCTGGTCAGCCACCGGCGTGGCGCGCTGGTGACGGCCAGCGACTGCCACCCGATGGCCGCAGGCTTCCTGCTGGAGAACCTGCGACTCAATGCACTGGCACCGATGCGCTACTGCCATGGCGACTGGGGCCCGACCACCACCGGCCGTGGCCAGAGCGCGCCACTCGTGCAGGGCCGCTTCGATCTGATCATCGGCAGCGATGTGCTGTACGAGCGCGACGAGGCCGGCAGCCTGGCCGCCTTCATCGCGCTGCATGCGCGGTCGGCCAGCGAGGTCATCATCGTCGACCCGAACCGCGGCAATCGCCCGGCCTTCAGCCGCCATATGGCGACGCTGGGCTACCGGCTGCAGGAGACCGTCATCAAGCAGCCCGGCTATAGCGGACGGCTGCTGCAGTACCGGCGCGACAGCCTGGCGACGCCCGGCCCCGCTTAGATTGTTGCAGCCCGGCTTCGTTTGTTTCAGCCCTGGTTTTTCGCTTCGGCCAGCGATTAAGGTGCGGCCCGGCTTGATGCCACCGAAGCAAGGAAACGCCCATGACCCAGCGAACCTGGCTGCGCCGCAGCCTCTTGATACTGCTTGGCCTCACGGCCGCCCTGGCCGCCACCGTCGGCCTGGCCCTAGCCCGCGCCGACTACAAGCTGCAGCGCCAGGTCGATCTGCGCGTGGCGGCCGTGCCGTTGCCGGCCGAGGCCGCCGCGCTGGAGCGCGGCCGCTATCTCTATCTGTCACGCGGCTGCGTCGACTGCCATGGCCGCGCCGGCGGCGGCAAGGTGCTGATCGATGATGGCAAGGGCCTGCTCATACGCGGCCCGAATATCGCGCAGGGCTCGCCCACCGTGGCCAACTACCGGGTCGAGGACTGGGTGCGCGCGATTCGCCATGGCGTCAAGCCCGATGGCCGGCCCGCCATCGTGATGCCCAGCGAGGATTACAACCGCCTCAGCGACGAGGACATGGGCGCGCTGATCGCGCATCTGCAGCGCATGCCCCCGGTCGAGGGCGGGCCGGCCATCGTGCAGCTGTCGCTGCCCTTCAAGGCCATGTACGGCCTGGGCCTGATCCAGGATGCGGCCGAGAAGATAGACCACAGCCTGCCGCCTTCGCCAGCGATGGCCTCGACCGTCAGCGTCGCCAACGGCGCCTATGTGGCCAGCATGTGCATAGGCTGCCACGGGCCCGGCTTCTCGGGCGGCAAGATCCCGGGCACGCCGCCCGACTGGCCGCCGGCCTCGAACCTGACGCCGGGCGAGGGCAGTGCGATGCCGGCCTACAGGAACGCCGAGCAGTTCACCGCGATGATGCGCAGCGGCCGGCGTCCCGATGGCAGCGCGGTCAGCCCGGTGATGCCTTTCAACGCGCTGAAGGAATTGAACGACGCCGACCTGCACGCGATGTACGCCTATCTGCAGACCCTGCCTGCCAAGCCAGCGGGCCGGCGCTAAGAGGCCCGGAACCAGGCACGGCATCCCTATCTTGCAGGAGCAAAGCCGCCGCCGACGGCTAGGCGCCGGCCCTGCGATCCCCTAATGTCGGGCGCACACTCCCTGGAGACCGCCATGCCCGACAGCGCCGACATCCTGTGGTTCAAGAAGCAGTTCCAGGCCCGCATCACGCCGGCCCTGGCCGGCACGCCGCTGACGGTGGACATGATCACCGCGATCGCGTGCCAGGAAACGGGTGCCATCTGGTCGCTGCTGCGGCGCAAGAACCTGGGCACGAACAAGATCCTGGCGCTGTGCGTCGGCGACACGCTCGATGCCGACAAGGGCCGCCGCGCCTTCCCGCAGACCAAGGCCGATCTGCTGGCCGCGCCCGATGGCGCGGCGATGTTCGAGATCGCCCACCAGGCCCTGGTCGACATGGCCCAGCACATCCCGGGCTTCGCCGGCGTGGCGGCCCGGCCGCACAAGTTCTGCCACGGCTTCGGCCTGTTCCAGCGCGATCTGCAGTTCTTCCTCAGCGACCCCGACTACTTTCTGGAGAAGCGCTATGAGCGCTTCGAGGACACCCTGGCCCTGTGCGTCGACGAGCTGAAGAAGGGCTTGCGCAAGCTGGGTCTGCAGGACCGCAGCGAGCTCAGCGACCAGGAGCTGGCCGCCGTCGGCATCGCCTACAACACCGGCGGCTTCAAGCCGGCCAAGGGGCTCAAGCAGGGGCATTTCAACGGCACACAGTTCTATGGCGAGGCGCTGTTCGACTTCATCCGTCTGGCCCATACGGTGGCGCTGAGCGGCGAAGATGCGCTGCTCGAAGCGCCGCCGCCCGGCCAGGCCATCGTGCCGCCGCCCAGCCCCGTGACGGCCGAGGGCCCGCAGTTCCGGGTCAAGACCCAGCTCTCGATGCTGCGGGTGCGCAGCGAGCCGCTGATCAGCCAGCCCGAGACCGCCAATGTGATCAGCCACCTGCCGGACGGCCATCCGGTGCGCGCCGTCAGCGGCAAGCCGGTCAAGGGCTTTCTCGAGATCGAGACCAGCCTGGCCGGCGCGTTGATCCATGGTTTTGTCTCGGCCAAGCTGCTGGTGGCCGATGCCGCGCCCGAGCCGATTGCCGTCGTCGAGCCGGCGCCAGCCCTGCCGAGCAGCGGCATCGTCGCGGTATGGATGCCACGCAAGAGCGGCTCGGTGACGCGCCGCATCGACCTGGCCAATGCCCATTCGCTCAACGAAGCCGGTCAGCCGCAACGCAAGGGCACGGATGCCGAAACGCTGCGTCAGGAGCTGGCCGCCATCATCGACTGGCTGGCGGTGGACAAGCCGGCGCATAGGCGCTACCAGCCGCGCAGCGGTCTGACCTTTTGCAATATCTATGCGCATGACTACTGCCATCTGGCCGGTGTCTACCTGCCACGGGTCTGGTGGTCGGCCCATGCCTTGCTGAAATTGGCCCAGGGAGAGACCGTGGCGCCGCTGATCGGCAACACCATTGTCGAGCTGCGCGCCAACGATCTGTTCCGCTGGCTGCGCGACCATGGCCCCGCCTTTGGCTGGCGCCAGACCGGCTCCTTGAGCAAGCTGCAGCAGGCTGCGAACCAGGGCGCGATCGGCCTGATCATCGCGCGGCGCAAGGAAGACGGGCGCTCCGGCCATATCGTGCCGGTGGTGCCCGAGCTCGGCGAGCTGCGGGCCAGGCGCGACAGCGCCGGCGAGGTCATGGCGCCGCTGCAAAGCCAGGCCGGGGCCAGCAACTTCCGCTTCGGCACCGGCAAGGCCGGCTGGTGGCTGGGCCAGGAGTTCGCCGAGAGCGCCTTCTGGATACACGCCTGAACAAACGAAACGGCCAGGCCCGGCCGCAGAAGCCGGGCTGAAACCGCAGCGGCCGAGACTGCCAGCCTGTTGTTGAACAAGACAAGGCTCGCACGATGAATACCACCCTCCCCCTGAACATGCAGCGCCTGGGCCAGGGCCGTCCGCTGCTGTGCCTGCATTCCAGCAGTGCCAGCGCCGGCCAATGGCGCGGGCTGGCCGAGCAGCTGCAAGAGCAGCGCGAGCTGCTGATCCCCGATCTGCCCGGCCACGGCCGCAGCCCGGACTGGCCCGCCGATGCGCCGGTCGGGCTGGGGCTGGAGAGCGACGCGGTCTGGGCCGCGCTGGGCGATATCGAGGAGCCGCTGGACATCGTCGGCCATTCCTATGGCGGCGCGCTGGCGCTGCAGATGGCGGTGGAGCGCCCGTCTTGTGTGCGCTCACTCACCTTGTATGAACCGGTATTGTTTGGCCTGCTGCGCCGGCACGAGCCCTGGGGCGAGGCCTGGGGCGAGATCTCCCAGATCGCCCGCATCGTCAGCGAGCTGGTCGGCGCCGGCCGCTTCGAGGCGGCGGGCCAGATGTTCTGCAACTACTGGGCGGCCGGTCCGGCCTGGCAGGGCATGAACGACAACCAGCAGCAGCGCATCGCGCGCTGCATGCCCAGCGTCGACCGGCACTTCGCCGCGCTGTTCGCCGCCACCTGGGGGCCGCGCGAGCTGGCCCGGCTGCGGGCGCTGCCGCTGCGCCTGGTCTGCGGTTCGCTGACCCGGGCACCGGCACGCCGGGTCAGCGAGCTGCTGTCCCTGGCACTGGAGCAGTCCGAGCTGTGCATGCTGCCCGGCGCCGGCCATCTGGGGCCGATCAGTCATGCGGCGGCCTTCAATGCGATGGTCGGGTCCTTGCTGGAAGCGGTGCCGGCACTGTGATGGACAAAGCTGTGCACAATATTTGAACAAGCCCCAAGTTATCCACAGCTGTTGGCATTGCGCCGGAGTTGTTATCTGTCGGTGTGCCGCGCCGACCCCAAGCGACTCACATGCTTTGACCGCTTGCAAGTGCTGGAATCAAAAAGGAAAAAGCAGCTTGTCCACAGCCGCAGCGCTGCTCTACTAAGACTACTAATCTGAAAGATAGAAATACCAGTAAAAAGAGCGGAGCGCTTCTCCGCTGTATTTCAAAGCCTGAGCGGCCCGGGCGGGCTTGGCCGCGCGGTGAGCGCACAAAGCCCGGCTCATGTCACACTGCCGCCCCGTGTGCATCGCGCCACGGAGCGCCATGAACACGACACCCTCAGCCCCCAACTCCTCCACGCTGTACTCGGCGTCTTGCGGTTTCGAAGCCGCCTGCCAGATCCCGGCCTTGCCCGAGGGGCACCGCAGCCGCGGTCTGCACGGCCACAGCTATCTCGCCACCGTCAGGGCCGCGCTGCCGCCCGGCTGGGCGCCGTTTCCCGGTGCCGAGGTCGAGGAATTGCGCCGGCGGCTGGAAGCCTGTCTGGCGCCGCTGGACCACGGGCTGCTGAACAGCACGCTGGAACAGCCGACCGACGAGAACATCGCGCGCTGGATCAAAAACCGTCTGGAGCAAGACTTCGGCGTGCCGGGCATCCAGCAGATCGGCATCCAGAGCACCGCGCACAGCGGGGTCGATCTGGATGTCGGCGGCCGCGCCCATGTCTGGCGGCGCTACCGTTTCCAGGCCGCGCACCAATTGCCGAATGTGCCGCCCGGCCACAAATGCGGCCGCATGCACGGCCATGGTTTCGAGGTGATCGTTCATGCCAACCAGGATCTGGGCGAGCGCGATCTGAGCATCGACTACGACCATCTGGACGAGGTCTGGGCGCCCTTCCATATGCAGCTGAACTACCAGTGCCTCAACGAGATCGAGGGTCTGGACAACCCGACCAGCGAGGTGATCTCGGCCTGGCTGTGGCAGCGGCTGAAGCCGCAACTGCCCGAGCTGTCCTGGGTCACGGTCTATGAGACCGGCTCCTGCGGCGCCAATTTCGATGGCCAGCAGTACCGGATCTGGAAAGAGCTGACCTTGGACAGCGCGATCCAGCTCAAGCGAGCGCCGGCCGGCAGCCCGCTGCGGGCCATCCATGGCCATACCTATACCTTGCGCCTGCATCTGAGCGCCGAGCTCGATGCGCTGAAAGGCTGGACGGTGGACTTCGGCGATGTGAAAACGCGCTTCGATCCCATCTTCAAGGCCATAGACCACCGCCCGCTCTACGAGATCGCCGACCTGCCCGATGGCGACAGCGCCAGCCTGGCGGCCTGGGTGCTAGCCAAGGGCCGGGCCGTGCTGCCGCAGCTGGACCGGGTCGATATGTACGAAACCCGCGGCTCGGGCGCCATCGTCAGCGCCTCGGGCATTGATGATCTGATTCCGGTATGAAGCGGGCCGAGCGCAGGGCCGTTCCCAAGCCAGCCCGCATCCCCTCGGGGGATCGGCCGGCGTACCCGCCGGACGAGGGGCACAAATGACTTACGCCGTCAAAGAAATCTTCTACACGCTGCAGGGCGAGGGCGCGCAGGCGGGCCGGGCTTCGGTGTTCTGCCGCTTTGCCGGCTGCAATCTGTGGAGCGGCCGCGAGCAAGACCGGGCCAGCGCCGTCTGCAACTTCTGCGATACCGATTTTGTCGGCACCGATGGCCAGGGTGGCGGCAAGTTCGCCACGGCCGAGGCCCTGGCCGCCGCGATTGCCTCGCGCTGGCCCGCAGACCGGCCTGGCAGGCCTTATGTGGTCTGCACCGGGGGGGAACCCCTGCTGCAGCTCGACGCGGCGCTGATAGAGGCGCTGCACGCCCGGGGCTTCGAGATCGCGGTCGAGACCAATGGCACACAGCCGGCACCCGAGGGTTTGGACTGGATCTGCGTCAGCCCCAAGGCCGACAGCGAGATCGTGCTGACCCGCGGCCATGAGCTGAAGCTGGTCTATCCGCAGCCGGCCGCGCTGCCCGAGCGCTTTGCCGGCCTGGACTTCGAGCATTTCTTTTTACAGCCGATGGACTCGCTGCTGAAGGCCCAGCACACCCGCGCGGCCGTGGCCTATTGCATGGAACACCCGCAATGGCGGCTGAGCGTGCAGATGCACAAGGTCATCGGCATCGAGTGATGGAACAAGTCTGTGGATAAGTCTTGAGCAAGTGAGCGCTTGTCCACAGCAATGTCTTGCGCAACCAAGTTGTTGTCGGCTGAGCCCGGCGCTGTCCCGGCTTCGGCGCACAGACTTTTGGTGCTGCTAAGTCTTTGAATTCAAAGCGACTTTGCCAGCTGTCCACAGCAGGCTGCCGGCTCTACTACGACTACCAAGTTAAAAGATCTAAATACAGGGATTGAAGACATGGACATCCGGAACCTGCAGCAGCGGCTGCGCCAGTTCGCCGCCGAGCGGCAGTGGCAGCCCTACCAGACGCCCAAGAACCTGGCGATGGCCATGGTCGTGGAGGCTGCCGAATTGGTGGAGATCTTTCAGTGGATGACACCGGAAGAGTCGCAGACGATTGCGCAGGACCCGGCCAAGCTCGAGCATCTGGGCGATGAAGTTGCCGATGTGATGCTCTACTTGCTGCAGATTGCCGATCACAGCGGCGTTGATATGGCGGCGGCGGTGGAACGCAAGCTGGCCAAGAACGCCTTGAAGTACCCGCCGCCCTGAACCTCTTCTTCTCGCAATCGCATGCAGACCATCGCCGTCATCGACTTTGAAACCACCGGCCTCGGACCCGGCGCGGGCGGCCGCGCCACCGAGATCGCGGCGGTGCTGGTGCGCGACGGCGAGATCGTCGGCAGCTACCAGAGCCTGATGAACAGCGGCGCCTGGGTGCCGCCCTTCATTGAGCAGCTGACCGGCATCAGCAATGCGATGCTGGCCCAGGCGCCCGACTCGGCACGGGTGATGCGCGAGGTGGCCGAGTTCACGCGCGGCTGCCCGCTGGTGGCGCACAACGCCTCCTTCGATCGCGGCTTCTGGTTCCATGAGCTGGAGCGGGCCGGCTGCGAGCGCGACAGCGCCCATGAGTTCGCCTGCACCGTGCTGCTGGCGCGCCGGCTCTATCCCGAGGCGCCGAACTGCAAGCTCGGCACGCTGGCCCAGTTCCATGCGCTGCCCGATATGGGCCGGGCCCACCGCGCGCTGGCCGATGCACAGACCACCGCCCATCTGCTGCTGCGCATGCAGGCCGATCTGGCGCAACGCTTTGCGCGCGAGCTCGGACCCTTGCGGGTCGAGCACGCGCTGCTGGCGAGGCTGCAGCGCACGGCCAAGACGGCTTTGCAACGCTGTGTATCCGACTACGCCCGGCCGCAGCTGGCGGCGCGCAGTTCGGCACTGGCCGCGAACTGACGGCAGAAAAAAACCCGCTGTCAAGCGCTCATCGCGGCGCTTTAGGGGCGCAAAATTCCGCCCTTCCGTTTTTGTTTGAGTTCCCAGAGTTCTATTCATTCGTATGTCGAGTATTCAGGTCCGTCCGGCCACCCTGCGTGACGCCAAAGCCATTGCCGAAATCCATGTTGCAGCCTGGCAGGACGCGTACAAGGGGCTGCTGCCCGATGCCGCACTGGACGCGCTGTCGGTGCAGAAGCGCCAGGCCTTCTGGCGCGAGGCCATCGATCTTTGTGAGCCCCAGGTGCTGGTGGCCCATATCGACAACGAGGTGATGGGCTTTGTCGGCTTCGACCGCTCGCGCGACAAGGGCACGCCGTCGACCACCGGCGAGATCTGGGCCATCTATGCCTCGCCGGTGCATTGGGAGAAGGGCGTTGGCCTGGCCCTGTGGGACGCGGCCCGCGACGGCCTGCAGGAAGAAGGCTGCACCAAGGTGACCTTGTGGACCTGGCTGCGCAATGAGCGCGCACTGCGTTTCTTCGAGCTGGCCGGTTTCAAGCGCGAGCTCGGCAGCACCAAGACCACCGAGGTCAGCGGCGTGCGTCTGGAAGAGCTGCGCCTGCAACGCTCGCTGGTCTGAGACCCTACTCTCCGTTGATGAAGCGCCCTTCAAAGGGCGCTTTTTTTCGTCCCTCCGATCACCCTTCCCAATCACAAGGGCCAGGTCTTGCCTACGCACTTTCCGCCGGTCGGAAAACGTTAAAGTAAGGGCCCCTTACTTTCCACAAGTCCTCCAAGTGCTGGCCAAGATCACCTCCAAGAACCAATTGACGCTGCCCAAGAGCGTGACCCAGGCCCTCGGGCCGGTGCAGTATTTCGAGGTGCAGGAGAAGGCCGGGCAAATCATCCTGACCCCGGTGCGCATCCAGCGCGGCGACGCGCTGCGGGCCAAGCTGGCCGAACTGTCCATCGACGAAAAAACGCTGGATGCGGCGCTGGACTGGGCCCAGAAGGCAGCGGCAAAACCATTGAGTGCCAAAAAGACCGCAGTGGCCAAGAAACCAGCCGTCAAGAAGCTGGTGACGGCGCGCAAAACGACGGCGGCAAAAAAGCCATCGAGTGCTGCCAGGCCGGCCGTCAAAATAGTCAGCAAGCGCAAGACCGCGCGATGAGCACCGCTCGCCGATTGGCCAAAGCGGTCGCCGCGCCGGCCGTGGTGTTCGACACCCGGCTGCTGCTGGGCGCCCTGGTGTCGGGCGATGCCCGTGCGCAGCGGCTGCGCCAGAGCTGGCAGCTCGGACGCTGCCAGGCCCTGGTTGATCCGGCCAGCGCACGGGCGCTGATGCTGGCGCTGGCCTGCCCGGTGCTGGGGCTGTCGCCGACGCAGCAGCATGAGTTGCTGGCCGACTATCTGCCCTATGCCCAGGTGCTGCCGGCCGAGGCGCCGGCAGCTGCCAGGACCGCGCGGCTGCCGGCCTTTGAGCAGCTCGCGCTGAGCCTGGCGCAGGGCGCGCGCGGCCGTGTTCTGGTCAGCGACAGCAGGGCGTTGCGGGCGCTTGTCGCACGTTCCGCCAAACCCGGTTTCAAGCTGCTGGGCAGCGAGGAATTTTTGGCGGCGCTGAGGGTTTGACGGGGCGGCGGTGTCACACAAGCTCTGCTAGATTCGCCGACCGATGAGCAACTTCGACCGATCAATTTCCAGTGGCATGTGGCGCGTGGTGTTCTATGAGCGCCGCGGCAACCGCGTACAGATGGACCGCACCGGTCCCTGGCTGCCCAACAAGAAGCTGGCCGAGCAATGGGCGCACTGGTTCGGCGAGCGCGGTCACCATGTGGCCCTGCAGGACCAGAGCGGCGGCATGGAGAAGGTCAGCCAGGGTTTGCCGGGCTGAATTTTCCTCAGGCGGCCGCCCGGTAGCCGCCGCGCTCCAGCGCCCAGCCCTCTGTGGCGGTCAGGCGCGGATGGCGCTGCACATGGACCGTGCTGAGCCGCTTGGCGGCGGCGCGCTGCACCAGCCTCTCGGCCTGGGTGGCGTTCAGCTGCAGCGCGAAACGGACCCAGCGCTTTTGCACCAGCGCATCGCTCCAGGCGTCTTCGAGCGCCCAGCGGATGTCCTGAGCCTCGGTCAGCGCACCGACCCGCAGCACCCGGGGTGCCAGCGCCATCAGGAAGCGGTTGAAGTCGGCGCGCAGCGCATCGCCCGGCAGCAAGGCCTCGATGCGCGCGAGGCGGGCGCTCCAGCCCGGTGTCGCGAGCTGGCGGGTCACCAGGGCCTGCAGCGCCTGGATCGGGTTGAACAGGCGCAGCCGGTTCGGCGGCAGCAGATGCAGCGGGATCGTCGCCGCTTCCTCATGGGACAGCTCGGTGACAAAGCTGCACAGCACCGCGACCCGCTGCCATTCGGCCGGGCCCAGGCCGGCGATGCGCTGGAAAGGGCCGTCATTGACACTGCCGGCGATCTCGTTTGCCTCGGCCCAGCCATGGGCGGCCTTGGCCGCATTGGCACCGGCACTCATCATCGCCAGATTGCCGGCCGCGTAGCCGGCATCGTTGCGGACGCGGTCGATGGAGGCCTGGCCCAGCAGCGGCTGGCGCAGGATGGGGCAGTAGTCGACCGTGATCTGCTGCAGATAGTTGGGTGTGACTTGCACATCCTCGAAGCTGCGCCCGCGTGCCCAGGCATGGGTGCGCAGCTGCAGCCACAGCTGGGTGTGGCGGGAGGGCTTCAGCGTGCGGCGGCCGAAGGTGGCCGAGCCGGCCTGCCAGCCTTGCAGCAGCGGTGACTGGGCATACAGATGGGCGACCGGCGGCGCCACCCCATGGTGGGCGAAATCCCAGCCCAGCTCGAAACCGAGGCTGGCATTGGCCGGCGCGGCCTGTTCGACGGGAAGGATGCCCAATTCCATCTGGGCGGATGCTGCTGCGATCTGTGCCATGAGGTGCTCCGGTTGCGGCTGCCATCGATTTGTCAGCAACCATGTGGCACAGTGTCTGACCTCACTGGCTCATGGGATGAGCCAGCAAAAAGAATCAGGGAAGGGATGGCGATCGCATGGACAGGACCGAGCGCTTCTACAAAATCGAGCTGCTGATACGCGGCCGTGAATGTGTCAGTTTTGCGACTTTGCTGGAGGCGCTGGAGGTGTCGCCGGCGACCTTGAAACGCGATCTGCAGTATCTGCGTGAGCGCATGGATGCGCCGATCGAGTACGACGCGCTGGCCAATGGCTACCGTTTCGGCCAGCAATGGCGCGGCCAGCAGCATGAGCTGCCGGGGGTCTGGTTCAACGAGAAGGAGCTGCATGCGCTGCTGACCATGCACCAGCTGCTCTCCGGGCTGGACGAGAACGGCATCCTGAGCCGGCATCTGCAGCCGATGTTCGACAAGCTGACCGGCATGCTGGGCACCGATGCGGCCGAGGCCAAGGAGATGACGCGGCGCGTCAAGCTGATCAGCACCGCACGCCGGCGCGTGGCCAGCGAGTATTTCGAGACGGTGGGCAGCGCCGTGGTGCAGCGCCAGAAGCTGCGCATCAGCTATCGCAAGCGCGGCAAGGGCGGCGGCACGGTGGGCTCGCGGGTGGTGTCGCCGCAGCGCCTGGTGCATTACCGCAACACCTGGTATCTGGATGCCTGGTGTCATCAGAGCGAGGGCCTGCGCCGCTTTGCGCTGGACGCGATGGAGGCTGCCGAGCTGATGGACGAGAAGGCCAAGCCGGTGGCGCTGAAGGCGCTGGAGAGCGAGCTGGACCAGGGCTACGGCATTTTTGCCGGTGGCCAGACCCAACAGGCGAGGCTGGTGTTCAGCGCCGAGGCGGCGGCCTGGGTCTCACGCGAGGAGTGGCACGCCAGCCAGCAAAGCGAGTGGCTGGCGGACGGGCGCTGGCAGCTGGAGGTGCCGTATGTGGATGCCACCGAGCTGCTGATGGATCTGCTGCGCCACGCCGGCCAGGTCGAGGTGCTGGCGCCGCCGGCGCTGCGCCAGGCCTATGCGAAGCGGCTCAGGGAGGCGGCGGCTCAGCTGGATTGATCGGCGTCCTGGCGCTTCAGGCGCTCGCTGTGCCAGTAGACATCGTCGCCGCCCAGCCCGTCGAGGTTGGCACGGTTCAGCACGCGGGCCAGCACGAAGAGCAGATCGGACAGGCGATTCAGGTACTGGCGCGGCGCGGCATTGATGCTTTCCTGCGCGGCCAGCGTGACGACGGCACGCTCGGCGCGGCGGGCCACGGTGCGGCAGACATGGGCGATCGCGGCGCTGCGCGTACCCGCCGGCAGGATGAACTCCTTCAGCCGGGGCAGGGCGGCGTTGTAGTGGGCCAGCGCCTCGTCCAGGCGCAGCACGGCATCCATCTTCAAGAGCTCGTAGCCGGGCATGCAGAGCTCGCCGCCGAGATTGAAGAGCTCATGCTGAATCGTGATCAGCAGCTCGCGAACATCGCCGGGCAGCGGCTCGGCCAGCAGCACGCCGATCTGCGAATTCAGCTCGTCGACATCGCCCATGGCCTGCACACGCAGATGGTCCTTGGGCACGCGGCTGCCATCACCCAGGCCGGTGGTGCCGTCGTCGCCGGTGCGGGTTGCGATTTGAGAGAGTCGGTTGGCCATGGGGCTTGATGTCTGCGGGTCTTGGGAAGACCCGCATCTTGCCCGAGTTCGGCCTTGGGGTCAGCCGCGCCGGCCGCTACGGTGGAAGTCAGGTTTGTGGGCGGCGGCCGGGCTGCGATGCGGCAGGTGGCCGGACCGGCCCTGATAGGGGCCGTGGGCGGAGTCGGCCGGCGGCAGGGCGCTGCCCTTGTTGCCGAGCTTGAGCCACTCGCGCCAGATCAGGCCCATCAGATCGAAGCGCAGCGCGCCGATCACGGCCAGCAGCAGGACGAGCAACAAGAGCAGGCTGGCGGGATCCGACATGGCCGATCTCCTTCATCAGGAACAGGCCTCTATGGTGGCACCGGCCGGCCTTGGGGGCAAGCCGGCGCCGACCTGGGTTCAGAACTGATGGTTGTACTGCAGGCCGAACAGGACCGAGCTCAGCTGATAGCGGCCGCGCAGCGTGGCGCAGCTGGAGGTATTGCCGGCCGTGTTGCAGACGGCCGAGCCGACCGCATTGCGCTGGCCGCCGTTGTCGAACATATCGATCTGGCTGTCGGCCACATGGATATAGCTCATCGCGAAGTCCACCGAGCGCTTGTTGTCGAGCTTCCAGTTGAAGCCCCCGGACAGCCAGGTGCGATCGTTGTCCGGGATCGACGGGGTGCGGCGCGCGGCGGTCACCGGCGACTGGTCGAAGGCCACGCCAGCGCGCAGGGCCAGCGCATCGCTCCATTTGTAGTTGACGCCCAGCGAGGCACGCACCGTGTCTTCCCAGCGCTGCGGCGTGGTCGAGTCGGGCAGGTTGTTGGCGAAATCGATGCGCAGCTCCTGGAAGCGCGAATGCTTGGTCAGCGTCACATCACCCATCACCGCGAACTTCTTGTCCTGCTCCTTGTAGAAGGAGAAGGACAGCGATTCCGGCGTGTTCACCTTCAGGCGCGCATCGCTGTCGGTATAGAGGCCGACCAGGCGCTGCTGCACCTGGGTGCCGGCGCCGGGCAGGGCAGCGTTCAGCAGCGCACCCAGATTGCCGGCGGGGGTCTGCACCTGCCATTGCGATTCGCCCTTGAGCTGGTGCTTGATGCGCGAGCGATAGGCGATGCCGAAACGCGTGCTCTCGTCATAGTGATACATCAGGCCCAGATTGAAGCCGAACCCCCAGTCCTTGCCCTCGACATCGACCCGGCCTGAATAGGTCGGATTGCCGGAGACCTGCTTGATCAGCCCGCCCAGCTGGTTGATCACCGCGGCGCGCACCACGTCCAGCGGCACGCCCGGCGCCGCATTCGCGGCCACCTGCTGCTCGATCACCAGATTCATCGCGCCCGAGCCGAAGTCGGCGGCCTTGGACAGCTTGCCCTCGATGTGCTGGGCCGTCAGGCCGGCACCCAGGCTCAGCTTCTCATTGAGCTTGAAAGCGATCGAGGGGTTGAAGGCCAGGGTCTTCAGCTCGGTGCCGATGCTGTTGTAGCGGCCGGTCCAGTCGGTCGAATACTCGCTCTTGGAGCCGAAGGGCACGAAGATGCCCAGGCCCAGGCTGAGACGGTCCGAATACTTGTGGGTGAAGTAGCCATGGGGCACGGCCGTGGCCTCGACGAACTTGCCGCCGTTGCTGCCGCTGATGGGCAGGCCCAGCGAGGTGATGCTGCCCTGGTCCTTGAATTTGCCCTCGGGCACGACGACATTGAGCACGCCGCTGGCGCGGGTGCCATCCAGGCGGGTCATGCCGGCCGGGTTGTAGAACACAACCGTGGCGTCGCCGGCTTCGGCGGCGTTGGCATTGGCCGTGCCCTGGGCCGAGGCCGACTGCGAGCCGAAGTGATAGCCCGAGGCCATCACGGAGGAAGCGCTCAGTGCGGACAGCAGACCGAGCAACAGGGGAGTGGGGGCGAATCGCATGCGGTCTCCGTATGTTTTGAGGGTAGGCCGGGTAGCTGGCCTTTTGCATTTGATGATAGCCTGCCTGACGTATACGGAAGCCCGCTCTGCGTTACGGCTCGCACAGGCCGTTGTCGCGATAAAACACTAAGGAGACACCCGATGACAAGACAGACAAAAACGCCGACTGCCGCGCGCAGGCAAGGCCTGACCCCCGTCGCCGGCGCCTGCAGCCTGCTGGCCCTGGCCGCGCTGCTGAGCGCCTGTGGCGGCTCCGGCGATGCCGATCCGACCGCGCCACCACCGCCGGCCGCGCCCGGCTTCGCCGCCGAGATCCGCTACACCAGCTACGGCGTGCCCCATATCAAGGCCGACAACTTCAAGGGCGCCGGCTATGGCTACGGCTACGCTTTTGCCGAGGACCATGTCTGCCTGTTCGCCCAGGAGCTGGTGACGATGCGCGGCGAGCGTTCGCGCTACTTCGGTGACTTCGATGCCAAGGGCGTGCCGATCAACTATCTGGGCCAGTTCGGTACCGCCACGCCCAATCTGGCCTCCGACTTCTTCTACAAGCTGCACCTGACCCCGGCCCTGGCGCAGGCGATGCGGTCCGCCGCCGGCGCCGACACGCGCGATCTGGTCAGCGGCTTTGTGGCCGGCTACAACCGCTATCTGCGCGACAAGGGCGTCAACGGCCTGCCGGTCGAGTGCAAGGGTGCGGCCTGGGTCAAGCCGATGACCGAGGACGAGGCCTACTGGCGCTTCAGCCAGGCGGCGATGGCTGGCAGCTCGATCCAGTTCATCGAGGCCATCGGCAGTGCCCAGCCGCCGGTCGTCAAGGTGGCGGCCGCCCCGGCCTTGAGCGCCAAGGCGCTGAAGACGCAGCGCAGCCAGCTGGCGGTGCTGAACAGCCCACTGGTGCAGGCGACCAACCCGCTGTTCGAGCACGCGGTCGGCTCGAATGGCTATGGCCTGGGCAAGGACGTGACGCAGAGCGGCGCCGGCATGGTGCTGGGCAACCCGCACTTCCCCTGGTGGGGCGCACTGCGCCTGCACAAGCTGCACCTGACCATTCCCGGCAAGCTCGATGTCTTCGGCTCCACCCTGCTGGGGGCGCCGGTGCCGCTGATCGGTTTCAACAAGGACGTGGCCTGGACCCACACCTTCTCGACCGACAACCGCTTCACGCTGTTCCAGCTGAAGCTGGACCCGGCCGACCCGACCCGCTACCAGGTCGACGGTAGCTACAAGGCGATGAGCAAGACCGCGCTGACGGTGGAGGCCCTGCAGCCCGATGGCAGCCTGAAGACGCATCAGCGCACGCTGTACGGCACCGACTTCGGCCCGCTGCTCAGCGATGGCGCCACCTTCAACTGGAGTGGTGCGGCGGCCTTTGTGATCCGCGATGCCAATTACACGAACTACAAGCTGATCGACCAGGCCCTGCTGAACGGCACGTCCACCAGCGCCGAGAGCCTGCGCCAGAACCTGGCCACGCACAACGCGATGCCCTGGGTCAACACGATGGCGGCCGACAAGAACGGCAAGGCCCTCTACGCCAACTATTCGGTGGCGGCCAATGTCAGCGATGCCCAGCTGGGTGCTTGCGTCAACAGCCCCACGGGTCAGTTCCTGCTGGCCACGCGCGGCCTGGTGCTGATGGACGGCAGCAAGAGCAGCTGCCAGTGGACCGGCGCGATCCCGGCCACCCAGCGGCCCTATGTGCTGCGCGACGACTACATCGTCAATGCCAATGACAGCCACTGGCTGCCCAATGAACAGGTGCGGCTGACTGCCTTCCCGAAGATCATCGCCACCGGGCCTGATGCCGAAGGCATGCCCCAGGGCGAGCGCACCCGCATGGGCATCGTCCAGGTCAAGGACCGGCTCAGCAATGCCGATGGCCTGGGCGGCAACCGCTTCACCCTCGCCAATCTGCAGCAGGTCTATGCCAAGAGCCGCTTCTTCCGCGCCGAGATGTGGCTGGACGAGTTCCTGGCCGCCATCTGCGCCGGCAAGCCTCAGCCCATCGTCGTCAAGGGCACGAACGGCGTCGACACCGACATCACCAAGGCCTGCGGCGTGCTGGCCATCTGGAAGAAGACCGAGGGCCTGACCGATCCGGGCGCCCTGTTGTTCCGCAAGCTCTATGAGCTGGCCGGCGAGCTGGAGGAGGCCAGCTACTGGCGCGTGCCCTTCAGTGCGGCCGACCCGGTGATGACGCCGCGCGGCTTCAACACCGCCAACACCAAGGCCGTCACCTTGCTGGCGGACACGGTGCAGTGGTTTGCGACCAACAAGTTCGCGCTGGAGGAGGTCAATGCGCGCAAGCAGGTGATCATCCGTGACAGTGCGCCGATCCCGTTCCCCGGAGGTCGCTACACCTTCAACAATGTGCGCGGCAATCTGGGCGCTTCGGGCCTCTACGGCGATCCGGTCTATGGCAACAGCTATATGCAGTTCGTCACCTTCGATGCCAACGGCCCGGTGGCCGAGGGGGTGCTGACCTACTCGCAGTCCAGCCATCTGCTGTCGCCGCACTTCTCGGACCAGACCAAGCTCTACTCGGACATCTTCCTGAAGGGGGCCAAGTGGGCCAAGCTGCCCTTCAGCGAGGCCGAGATCAAGGCCGACCCGGCCTACAAGAGCATGAGCATCAGCGAGTGATGCGCCAAGGTCTGGGCGCATCGCGCTCAGACCGCCGTCGCAAACGCGCAGAATGGGCGCTTCGGACACCCGGAGCGCCCGCGATGAATGCTTCTTCCCCACCCGCCCATCTTCTCGCCGCCGAGCGCCGGCCCCTGCCGGCCGCGATGCTGGAGGCGCTGAAGGCCCGCTTTGCCGAGCGCTGCGCCACCGCGCTGGCGGTGCGCGAGCAGCACGGCCGCGATGAGTCACCCTTCGATGTGGCGCCGCCCGACTGCGTGGTGTTTGCGCAGAGCACCGAGGAGGTGGCTTGGGTGCTGGCCTTGGCGCATGAGCACCATGTGCCGGTGATCCCCTATGGCGCCGGCTCCTCGCTGGAGGGCCATCTGCTGGCGGTGCAGGGCGGCGTCAGCCTGGATGTCTCGCGGATGAATGAGATCCTGCGGGTCAATGCCGAGGATCTGACCGTGACGGTGCAGGCCGGCGTCAGCCGCAACCAGCTGAACAACGAGATCCGCCACAGCGGCCTGTTCTTCCCGATCGACCCCGGCGCCGATGCCTCGCTGGGCGGCATGGCCGCAACGCGGGCCAGCGGCACGAACGCGGTGCGCTACGGCACGATGCGCGAGAACGTCCTGGGGCTGACGGTGGTGACGCCGCAGGGCGAGATCATCCGCACCGGCTCGCGCGCCCGCAAGAGCAGCGCCGGCTATGACCTGACGCGCCTGTTCGTCGGCAGCGAGGGCACGCTGGGCGTGATCACCGAAGTCAGCCTGCGCATCTACCCGCTGCCCGAGGCGCTGTCGGCGGCGATCTGCTTCTTCCCCAGCATTGATGCGGCGGTGCAGACCACGATACAGATCATCCAGATGGGTGTGCCGATCGCGCGCTGCGAGCTGCTGGACGCGCATTCGGTGCGGGCCGTCAATCTGCATGACAAGCTGGGCCTGCGCGAGGCGCCGATGCTGCTGATGGAGTTCCACGGCTCGCAGGCCGGCGTGGCCGAGCAGGCCGAGACCGTGCAGGAGATCGCCCGCGAGTTCGGCGGCGAGGACTTTGAGTGGGCGACCACGCCCGAGGCCCGCACCAAGCTCTGGACCGCGCGCCACCATGCCTATCTGTCGGCGCTGCAGACCAAGCCTGGCTGCCGCTGTGTCACGACCGACACCTGCGTGCCGATCTCGCGCCTGGCCGAGAGCATCAACGAGTCGGTGCGCGAGGTTGAGGAGGCCGGCCTGCCGTACTTCATCGTCGGCCATGTCGGCGACGGCAACTTCCATCTCGGCTACCTGATCGACCCCGCGATCCCGTCCGAGCGCGAGACCGCCGAGCGTCTCAGCGCCCAGATGGTGCAGCGCGCGCTGCGCCTGGAGGGCACCTGCACCGGCGAGCACGGCATCGGCCTGCACAAGCAGGGCTTTCTGGTCGAGGAGGCGGGCGAGGGCGCCGTGGACGTGATGCGTAAGCTGAAAAAGGCGCTGGATCCCCGCAACATCATGAATCCGGGCAAGATCTTCGCGCTCTGACCCTGCGGCGGGCTCAATGCTCGGGGGCGGGCACGCTCCAGCGCTTGGTGATGTCGCCCTTGTCGTTGGCGCTCTCCATATGGACGCCGAAGCCCCACAGCCGCGCCACATGCTTGAGCACCTCCTGCGCACTCTCATGCAGGGGCCGGTTCTGATGCTGGGTGTGGCGCAGGGTCAGTGAGCGGTCGCCGCGCAGATTGACGTTCCAGACCTGGATATTGGGCTCGCGGGTGCTGAGGTCGTACTGGCGCGACAAGGCCTCGCGCACATGCTGGTAGCCCGCCTCGTCATGGATGGCCGAGATCTCGTACTCGCGCTGCGCGGCATCATCGACGATGGAGAAGAGCCGGAACTCGCGCATCAAATGCGGGCTCAGGTACTGGCCGATGAAGCTCTCGTCCTTGAAGTTGCGCATCGCATGGTCCAGCGTCGGCAGCCAGTCGGCGCCGGCCAGGTCGGGGAACCAGCGGCGGTCCTCGTCGGTGGGCTTCTCGCAGATGCGCTTGATGTCGGTGTACATCGCGAAGCCCAGCGCGTAGGGGTTCAGATTGGCCATGGGTTGCTGGGCCACGACATTGGTGTGGGACTTGAGCCACTCGATCATCATGCCGTCGCTGAGATAGCCATCGTCATACATCTGGTTCAGCAACCGGTGGTGCCAGAAGGTGGCCCAGCCCTCGTTCATCACCTGGGTCTGGCGCTGCGGGTAGAAGTACTGCGCGATCTTGCGCACGATGCGAACGATTTCCCGCTGCCAGGGTTCCAGCAGCGGTGCATTCTTCTCGATGAAGTACAGCAGGTTCTCCTGCGGTTCCTCGGGAAAGCGCCGTGCCTCCTTCTCTTCCTCGGCCTTGTCGGCCCGGCGCGGCAAGGTACGCCAGAGGTCGTTGATCTGCTGCTGGGCATAGGCTTCGCGGTCGTGCAGACGGGCGCGCTCCTGGGCCAGCGAGAGTTTGGCGGGGCGGCGGTAGCGGTCGACGCCGTGGTTCATCAGCGCATGGCAGGAGTCCAGCGTCTGTTCGACGGCGTCCAGGCCATGGCGCTCCTCGCACTCGGCGACGAAGTTCTTCGCGTAGACCAGATAGTCGATGATGGACGAGGCATCGGTCCACATGCGAAACAGGTAGTTGCCCTTGAAGAAGCTGTTGTGGCCGTAGCAGGCGTGGGCGATCACCAGGGCCTGCATGGCCAGGGTGTTCTCCTCCATCAGATAGGCGATGCAGGGGTCGGAGTTGATGACGATCTCGTAGGCCAGACCCATCTGGCCGCGCGAGTAGTTGCGCTCGGTGGCGATGAACTCCTTGCCATAGCTCCAGTGCCGGTAGTTGACCGGCATGCCGACCGAGGCATAGGCGTCCATCATTTGCTCGGAGCTGATGACCTCCAGCTGATTGGGATAGGTGTCCAGGCCGTAGCGCTCGGCCGTGGCGCGGATGACATCGTGATAGTCCTCGATCAGGCCGAAGGTCCAATCGCTGGGCGAGGGCAGGGGTGCTGCTGGCCGCTGCTTAAGCGGCAGCATCTGCCGCAGCGGCTCGCGGTGGCGGCGCCCGCCGTACTCATGCTTGTCCGGGGCGATGCCGATATGGCGGCGGTTCTCGATCACGCTCATTTGCTGGCCCCTTCCTTCTTGAACAGCTCGCGGAAGACCGGGTAGATCTGCGAGGCCTCGACGGCCTTGCGCATCGCGAAGTGACCGACCTCGTCGCTGAGCTTGGCGTACTCCTCCCAGAGGTTCTGCTCGGCCTCGGCCACCTGCACATAGGCGAAGTAGCGGCACAGCGGCAGGATCTTGTCGGCCAGCAGCTCGCGGCAACGGCCACTGTCATGGTGCCAGTTGTCGCCGTCGCTGGCCTGGGCGCCGTAGATATTCCATTCGCTGCGCGGATAGCGCTCGCGGATGATCTCTTCCATCAGCACCAGAGCGCTGGAGACCACGGTGCCGCCGGTCTCGGTGGCGTGGAAGAAGTTCTGCTCGTCGACCTCCTGGGCCTGGGTGTGGTGGCGGATGAAGACCACCTCGATCTTCTCGTAGTGTCGGGTCAGGAACAAATAGAGCAGAATGAAGAAGCGCTTGGCCAGGTCCTTGCGGCTCTCGTCCATCGAGCCGCTGACATCCATCAGGCAGAACATCACGGCCCGGCTGGTCGGCACCGGCACCCGCACGCGGTTGCGAAAGCGCAGATCGATCGGGTCGAGAAAGGGAATGGCCTTGATGCGCTGGCGCAGGAACAGGATGCGGGCCTCGGTCTCCTGCAGCGCGGCCTGGACGTCGGGCTTGCGCGCATCCTCGCGGTGCAGCAGGTCCAGGCGTTCCTCCAGCTCGTGCAGCTCGCGGCGCTTGCTGGTGCCCAGCGCGATGCGCCGGCCCAAGGCGCCGCGCATCGAGCGCACCACATGCAGATTGGTCGGCGTGCCGTCCGAGACATAGCCGGCACGGTGGCTTTTGTATTCCGGCGTGTCGGCCAGCTGGGTGCGTTCGAGGTTGGGCAGGGCCAGGTCGTCGAAGAAGACCTGCATGAACTCCTCGCGGCTGAGGTGAAAGACGAAGTCGTCCTCGCCTTCGCCCGAGTCGCTGGCCTTGCCGCCGCCCTGGCCGCCGCCGCCACCGGGCGGTTTGGCGATGCGGTCGCCTCGCACGTGCTCGGTATTGCCGGGCCGCACCACCTCGCGCACGCCGCCCTCGCCATGGCCGAACACAGGCTCGCTGAGGTCCTTCTTCGGGATGCGCACCTCTTCGCCGCGCTCCATATCGCGGATGCCGCGGCCGTCGACGGCCCGCTTCACCGCCTCGCGGATCTGCTCCTTGTGGCGGCGCAGAAAGCGCTCGCGGTTGCCTATCGACTTGTTTTTCCCTGACAGCCTGCGATCGATGATTTGTTGAAGCATCGGGGCTCCTCAGATCATGAACTCTTGCGGACTCTGAGATACCACTCGCACAGCAAACGCACCTGCTTGGCCGTGTAGCCCTTGTCCACCATGCGCTGGACGAAGTTCTCATGCTTCTTGGCCTCGTCGGCGCTGGCCTTGGCATTGAAGCTGATCACCGGCAGCAGCTCCTCGGTGTTCGAGAACATCTTCTTCTCGATCACGGTGCGCAGCTTCTCGTAGCTGGTCCAGGCCGGGTTCTTGCCGGCATTGTTGGCGCGCGCGCGCAGCACGAAGTTGACGATCTCGTTGCGGAAATCCTTGGGATTGCTGATGCCGGCCGGCTTCTCGATCTTTTCCAGCTCGCCGTTCAGCGCCGAGCGATCAAAGACCTCGCCGGTGTCGGTATCGCGGTACTCCTGGTCCTGGATCCAGTAGTCGGCGTAGGTGACGTAGCGGTCGAAGATGTTCTGGCCGTACTCGCTATAGCTCTCCAGATAGGCGGTCTGGATTTCCTTGCCGATGAACTCGGCATAGCGTGGCGCCAGCAATTCCTTGATGAAGCCGACGTACTTCTGCTCGGTCTCGGCCGGGAACTGCTCGCGCTCGATCTGCTGCTCCAGCACATACATCAGGTGCACCGGATTGGCCGCCACCTCGGCGCTGTCGAAGTTGAAGACCTTGGAGATGATCTTGTAGGCGAAGCGGGTCGAGACGCCACTCATGCCTTCGTCGACGCCGGCGTAGTCGCGATACTCCTGATAGCTCTTGGCGCGCGGGTCGGTGTCCTTCAGGTTGTCACCGTCGTAGACCTGCATCTTCGAATACAGCGAGGAGTTTTCCGGCTCCTTCAGCCGCGTCAGGATCGCAAACTGGCTCATCATCTTCAAGGTGCCGGGCGCGCACTTGGCCTCGGCCAGTGAGGAGCCGCGGATCAGCTTCTCGTAGATCTTGACCTCTTCGCTGACGCGCAGGCAGTAGGGCACCTTGACGATGTAGATGCGGTCGAGGAAGGCCTCGTTGTTCTTGTTGTTGCGAAAGGTCTTCCACTCGCTCTCATTGCTGTGGGCCAGCACGATGCCGTCGAAGGGAATCGCGCCAAAGCCCTCGGTGCCCTTGAAGTTGCCCTCCTGGGTCGCGGTCAGCAGCGGGTGCAGTACCTTGATCGGCGCCTTGAACATCTCGACGAACTCCAGCAGGCCCTGGTTGGCCAGGCACAGGCCGCCGGAATAGCTGTAGGCATCGGGATCGTCCTGCGCATAGGTCTCGAGCTTGCGGATGTCGACCTTGCCGACCAGCGAGCTGATGTCCTGGTTGTTCTCATCGCCCGGCTCGGTCTTGGCCACGCCGACCTGCTTGAGCACGCTGGGATAGCGCTTGACCACCTTGAAGCGGCGGATGTCGCCGCCGAACTCCTCAAGCCGCTTGACGGCCCAGGGGCTCATCACGCGGTTCAGGTAGCGCAGCGGGATGCCGTATTCCTTCTCCAGCAGCGGGCCGTCCTCGGCCGCATTGAACAGGCCCAGCGGCGACTCGTTGACCGGTGAGCCGGCCAGCGCGTAGAAGGGCACCTGTTCCATCAGGTACTTGAGGCGTTCGGCGATCGAGCTCTTGCCGCCGCCGACCGGGCCCAGCAGATAGAGGATCTGCTTCTTTTCTTCGAGCCCCTGCGCGGCGTGGCGGAAGTAGCTGACCACCTGCTCGATCGCGTCCTCCATGCCGTAGAACTCGGCGAAGGCGGGATAGATCTTGATGGTCTTGTTCGCAAAGATGCGCGACAGCCGCGTGTCGTTGCGGGTGTCCACCATCTGCGGCTCGCCGATGGCCTGCAGCATACGTTCGGCTGCGGTGGCGTAGGCGAGGGGATTGCGTTTGCACTCGGCCAGATACTCTTCGAGAGAGATCTCTTCAACCCTTGTGCGTTCGTAGCGAGCGGCGAAGCTGCTGATCACGTCCATGCTGACCTCCTGTGTCGGGGTGAGACGGCGCGGGTCATGGGCTACCCGGCGTCGTCTGGGAAGTTCTGATGGCGCCCCTAAATCTGGGCCGAGGCGTCATCAGAGCTTTCCGAGGTTCAGCGTGATCTCTTCAACTCTAGCTTCGTTCAAGGCCGAGGCCTTGAATGCAGGATAAGCCCTGTCTTAGTCCTTCAACACGTCGAATGCTCCCTGCGTTGACACCATGCTACGCCCTTCTGTGATTTTTCGTGCAAGGCAAGACCTGACCCCCTGTGCCGCCCCCCCGAAAGCGGTGGAAGGGCTGCGAATATCAATATGCATAGGGCGTGCCAGCTTTGTCCGCGGCCATCAAAAAAGCCGTGAACGAGTCACGGCTTTGCGCGGCTTTACTTGCCAACTTACTGCGGGCCGCGCAGCCGGTCGATCAGCCCGTTGAGTTCGTCCAGCGAGCCGAACTGGATCGACACCTCGCCCTGCTCGCCGCGCTTGGTGCGCTTCTTGACGCGCACCTCGACCTGGGCCGTCAACAAATCCGACAGCTCCTCCTCCAGGCGCAGCAGGTCGCGGCTCTTGTCGTTCTTGACGCGCAGCAAGGGCGACTGGCGACCCGCGCCCTGATGGCGCGCGACCAGCTTCTCGGCCTCGCGCACGCTGAGCTTCTTGGCGGCGATCTCGGTGGCCGTGGTGATCTGGTGGGCGCCATCCAGCGGCAGCAGCGCACGGGCATGGCCCATGTCCAGATCACCGGCCATCAGCATGTTCTGCACCGGCTCGGCCAGCTGCAGCAGGCGCAGCAGATTGCTGGCGGCGCTGCGCGAGCGGCCCACCGCTTGGGCGGCCTGCTCGTGGGTCAGGCCGAACTCCTCGGTCAGGCGCTTCAGGCCTTGCGCTTCTTCCAGCGGGTTCAGATCCTCGCGCTGGATGTTCTCGATCAGGGCCATCGCGGCCGCGGCCTCGTCGGGCACGGTCTTGACCAGCACCGGCACCTCGCGCAGCCCCGCCAGCTTGGCGGCGCGGAAGCGCCGTTCGCCGGCGATGATCTCGTAGCGGGCCTCGCCGTCCTTGGAGGTCTCGGCGCTGATGGGGCGCACGAGGATGGGCTGCATGATGCCCTGGCCCTTGATGCTCTCGGCCAGCTCGTACAGCGAGCCCTCGTCCATGCGGGTGCGCGGCTGGTATTTGCCGGCCTGCATCAGCTCCAGGCGCAGGCTGCTGGGTTCGCCGTCGCGGGCGGCGGCGCCAGCGTTCTCGCTGACTTTGGGGCCCAGCAGGGCCTCCAGGCCCATGCCAAGGCCTTTGGGTTTTTTCGTGACCATAGGGGCGGATTGTCGCTTATGACCTCAGAGAGGCCAGCAAGGCCTGACCCTCGGGCCAGTCGCCCAGGCCGGACTCGCTGTTCAGGTGGCCCAGCGCACCGGCCAGCACCAGCTCGGCACCCCAGTCGGCCGCCATCCCGGCGGCGCGTGCTCGGTCGCAATAGGGGTCGTCGCTGCTGACCACGGCGATGGCCTTGAAGGGCAGGCGCGGACGGCGGATGGGCCGCCAGTTGTGCAGCTGCGGCGGCATGTGCTCGGCCTCGGTATCGGGTGGCGCCACCAGCAGAGCGCCGGTGACCCGAGCCGTGTGCTGCGAGTGTTCGGCCCAGGCCGCAACGAGCTGGCAGCCCAGCGAGTGCGCGACCAGCAGGGCGGGGCGCGGATCGGCCAGCAGCACCTCGTCCAGTCGGGCCATCCAGTCGCCACGTCGCGGCCATTGCCAGTCGGCCTGCTCGACGCGCTGGTAGCCGAACTGCCGCTCCCAGCGGCTTTGCCAATGATAGTGGTCGGAGTTCAGCCAACCGGGCAACAACAACACGCGTTCGTCAGACATCGTCATGCTTTATGCTTCGCTTCCTTTGTTGCTCATTGTGCTGGAGATGTCATGACGTACGCGGTGTTTGTCGATGGTCAAGAGGGCACGACCGGCCTGCGCATTCATGAGTATCTGGCCGCACGTCGAGACATCGAGGTGCTGCGCATCGATGCCGACAAGCGCAAGGACCCGGCCGAGCGCGCCCGCCTGCTGAACGCGGCCGACGTCGCCTTCCTGTGCCTGCCCGATGCGGCCTCGCGCGAGGCGGCCGCGATGATCAGCAACCCCAACACCTGCCTGATCGACGCCAGCACCGCGCACCGCACCGTGCCCGGCTGGGCCTTCGGTCTGCCCGAGCTGGCCCGCGAGCAGCGCGCCAAGATCCGCGCCGCCAAGCGCATCGCCAATCCCGGCTGCCACGCCAGCGCCTTCATCCTGGCGTTGCGTCCGCTGGTCGATGCTGGCCTGCTGCCGGCCGACGCCCTGGTATCGGCGACCTCGATCACCGGCTACTCGGGTGGCGGCAAATCGATGATTGCGCAGTACGAGGCCGGCGGCGACGCCAAGCTGGATTCGCCGCGCCCCTATGCGCTGGGCCTGGCCCACAAGCATCTGCCCGAGATGATGGCGCATACGGGGCTGAAGAACGCGCCGGTCTTCATGCCCATCGTCGGCAAGTTCTACAAGGGCCTGGCCGTGACCGTGCCCCTGCATCTGAGCCAGCTGCGCGCCGGCGCCAAGGCCGAGGACATCCAGCAGGCGCTGGCGGCCCATTACGAAGGCGAGCGCTTCATCCGCGTGATGCCGCTGCGCGATGCGGCGACCTTGGAAGCAGGCTTCTTCGATGTGCAGGCCTGCAATGACACGAACCGGGTCGATCTGTTCGTGTTCGGCTCCGACACGCAGGTGCTGGTGATGGCCCGCCTGGACAACCTGGGCAAGGGCGCCAGCGGCGCCGCCGTGCAGGCGATGAATGTGCATCTGGGCCTGGACGAGGGCCTGGGCCTCTGATGAGCGCAGCACGGCAGTGGCGTCGCGATGACGCCGTGCCGCAATCGGCGCTGGAGGCGATCCGTGACGGCGTGATCAGCCATGGTCGCCAGCAGGCCCAGGGCAGCGATGCGGTCGATATTGCCTGTGCGCTGTACGAAGGCGAGGAGCTGATCGCTGGCGCCTGGGGCCGTACCGAGTTCCAGCGCCTCTATGTCAGCTATCTGTGGGTCCGCGATGCTGATCGCGGCCAGGGCCTGGGTGGCGACTGCCTGCGCCAGCTGGAGGCTCAGGCCTTGCGTCGCGGCTGCTTCGATGCCTTGATCGAGACCCTGCTGGACGAGGTGGCCGAGATCTACGAACACCTCGGCTATGCCTGCATCGCCCATGTCCACGACTTTGTGCCCGGCTTCACGCGCCATACCTTGCTGAAGGTCTGGAAGCCGCGCGACTGAGCCGCGCTCGTACTCAGTCCACGGCGGCCGGGTTATCGCTGCGGTAGTGGTAGCGGTAGGCGAAGCGAAATCCCAGGCGCGCGTACAGGCGCTTGGCGACCTCGTTGTCGCTGCCGACCTGCAGATAGGCCTGCGTTGCGCCCTGGGCCTTGGCGGCCTGCAGCAAGGCGCTGCACAGCTGCTGGGCATGCCCCTGGCCGCGCTGCTCGGGCGGCGTGAAGATGTCGTAGAGGCCGACGATATCGCCCTCGCGGACGAATTGCCCGCAGGCCAGCAGCTGCCCCGCGCTGCCTTGCAGCACAAAGCCCTGATAGGGCACAGCAGCGGCCTGCATGCGCTCGGCATGGGCAGCGATCGCGCCGGCACTGGAGCCGCGCAGCTCGCCAACAATCTGCGCGTAACGCGGTGCATCGACGGCTTGCAGCCGCTGATGGACGGCCGGCAGCTCATCGAGCTGAGGGCGCACCATCACATCGGCCGGATCAAATTCGAACCAGCCCTTGGCTGCCAGCTGGACGTCCAGATCGGCCGGCTGGCTGAAGGGGGTGATGCGCACGATCAGCGGCAGCTGGGCCGCATCGAAGGCCTGCCGGCACCGGTCCAGCAAGTGTTCCAGCGCGGTGCTGCCGGCGCTCAAGGCATTGACGCAGCGCGAGCGCTTGGCCTTGCCCGGTGACAAACGAATCAGCCACCCGTCGACCTGGGCTTGCTGGGGCGGGGCGCTGGCATTGAGGCCGGCCTCTTCGGCGCGACGCGCCAGTGCTTCGAGCCCCATCACATCGCCCCCACGCGGCGCACCATCTCCCGGGCGAACTCGACAAAGGCTTGCGCGCCCTTGGAGGCCGGGTCGAACACCACGCCCGGCAGACCGTAGCTGGGCGCTTCGGCCAGGCGCACATTGCGGGGGATCACGCTGTCAAAGACCTTGTCGCCGAAGTGGCTCTTCAGCTGCTCGCTGACCTGCTGCTGCAAGGTGATGCGGGGGTCGAACATCACCCGCAGCAGGCCGATGATCTGCAGGTCCGGGTTCAGATTGGCATGGACCTGCTTGATCGTGTTGACCAGGTCGGACAGGCCTTCCAGTGCGAAGTACTCGCACTGCATCGGCACGACCACGCCATGGGCCGAGCACAGGCCGTTCAGCGTCAGCATGGACAGCGAGGGCGGGCAGTCGATCAGTACGAAGTCGTAGTCGTCCTTGGCGGCGGCCAGCGCACCCTTGAGGCGGCGCTCGCGGCGTTCCAGCTCGACCAGTTCGACCTCGGCGCCGGCCAGCTCTCGATTGGCACCCAGCACGTCATAGCCGACCTTGTCGTTGCGCTGCTTGGCCTCGGCGATGCTGGCCGACTCCAGCAAGACGTCATAGACGCTCAGCTCCAGTGCGCGCTTGTCGATGCCCGAGCCCATCGTGGCATTGCCCTGTGGGTCCAGATCGACGACCAGCACCCGCTGACCGACCTGGGCCAGACCGGCCGCGAGGTTGACCGTCGTGGTGGTCTTGCCGACCCCCCCTTTTTGATTGGCAATGCAGAAGATTTTGGCCATGGTCTAGTTTTTCTCAGCAGGCAGCGATGGTAGCCCGGATGGGCGGGGCAAAAGCCCAGATCAGGCCCTGGGCTTGATCCAGATGAGACAACGCTGGGCATCGAGCCCGGGCACCTGCAGTTGTTCCACGTGAAACACATCCAGATCGGAGGGCAGGGCGGCCAGCTCCTCGGCGGGGTGTTGGCCCTTCATCGCCAACCAGATGGCATCGGACTTGAGGTGCTGACGGGTCAGCGTCGTGAAGTCCAGCAGTGAGGCAAAGGCGCGCGAGGTGATCAGGTCGAAGGGCGCGGTGTCCAGCGCCTCGACACGCGAATGCTCGCCATGCAGATTCGGCAGGCCGATCTCAGCCGCGACCTGCTTGATGAAAGTAGCCTTCTTGGCGACGGCATCGACGCAGGTGACGTCGATGGAAGGGTCACAGATCGCCACGACCACACCAGGCAGGCCACCGCCGCTGCCCACATCCATCATGCGCATCGCTTGGCCTTTGGCATGGCGTCGCAGCGCCGGGATCAGACTGAGGCTGTCCACCAGATGCTGGGTCAGCATGGCCTGGGGTTCGCGCACCGCAGTCAGGTTGTAGACCTTGTTCCACTTCTGTATTAGCGCCAGATAGTCCAGCAGCTGATCGAGTTGCGTCTCGGTGAGCGCCAGGCCCAGTTCGGCGGCGGCACCGGCCAGCGCCGGCTTCATGTCATGCGGCATCAACGAATCCCTTGAATCGACCCTTTTTCAGATGGACCAGCAGCAGCGAGATCGCCGCCGGAGTCACGCCGGAGATGCGCGAGGCCTGGCCCAGGGTCTCGGGCTGGTGCTTGCTGAGCTTCTGGCGCACCTCGAAGGAGAGGGCCTGGACCTGGCCGTAGTCCAGTTCCGCCGGCAGCCTCAGGTTCTCGAAGTGGGCCGCGCGGGCAACGTCCTCGACCTGCTTGTTGATGTAGCCGGCGTACTTGACGCTGGTCTCGATCTGCTCGATGACGGCATCGGCCATCGTTGCACCCAACTCTGTCGTCAGCGTTTCACGTGAAACACCGGCTTCGGGTCGCGCGATCGAAGCGACTTCGACCAGCGTGTCAAACACCACGCCAGGCCTACGCAGCAGGTCGATGAAGTTGTACTCACGCTCGAGCGCCTTACCGACCAGGCGCTCGGCATCGGCTGCCGGCAGGATGCTGGGGTGGACCCAGGTCGACTTCAGTTTCTCTGTTTCACGTGAAACAGCATCGCGCTTGCGATTGAAGGCCTCCCAGCGAGCATCGTCGACCAGGCCCAATTCACGGCCGGCCTCGGTCAGTCGCATATCGGCGTTGTCCTCACGCAGCTGCAGCCGGAACTCGGCGCGGCTGGTGAACATGCGGTAGGGCTCGGTCACGCCCTTGGTGATCAGGTCGTCGACCAGCACGCCCAGGTAGGCCTGCTCGCGGCCGGGCAACCAAGGGCCCTGGTCCTTGACCTGCAACGCGGCATTCAGCCCGGCAAACAAGCCCTGGGCCGCCGCCTCCTCATAGCCGGTCGTGCCATTGATCTGGCCGGCGAAGAACAGGCCCTGGATCGCGCGGGTCTCGAAGCTGCTCTTCAGCTCGCGCGGGTCGAAGTAGTCGTATTCGATCGCATAGCCGGGGCGCAGGATGTGGGCGTTCTCCAGGCCGGGGATCGATTGCACCGCGGCCAGCTGGATGTCGAAGGGCAGGGAGGTCGAGATGCCGTTCGGGTAGAACTCGTGCGTGGTCAGGCCTTCGGGCTCCAGGAAAATCTGGTGGCTGTCCTTGTCGGCGAAGCGATTGACCTTGTCCTCGATCGAGGGGCAGTAGCGCGGGCCGACGCCCTCGATCACGCCGGTGAACATCGGGCTGCGCTCGAAGCCGGAGCGGATGATCTCGTGGGTGCGGGCCGAGGTGTGGGTGATCCAGCAGGGCACCTGCTGCGGATGCTGATCGGCCGAGCCCATGAAGCTGAACACCGGCACCGGATCCAGGTCTCCCGGCTGTTCCTCGCATTTCGAGAAGTCGATGCTGCGGCCGTCGATGCGCGGCGGCGTGCCGGTCTTCAAGCGGCCCTGTGGCAGCTTCAGCTCCTTGAGCCGGCCCGACAGCGAGACCGCCGGCGGATCACCGGCCCGGCCGGCGCTGTAGTTCTGCAGACCCACATGGATGCGGCCATCCAGAAAGGTGCCGGCCGTCAGCACGACGGCGCGAGCGCGGAACTGCAGGCCGATCTGGGTCACGGCGCCGACCACACGGTCGCCCTCAACCATCAGGTCATCGACCGCCTGCTGGAACAGCCACAGATTCGGCTGGTTCTCCAGCCGGCGGCGGATTGCCGCCTTGTAGAGCACGCGGTCGGCCTGGGCGCGGGTGGCGCGCACGGCCGGGCCCTTGGAGCCGTTGAGGATGCGGAACTGGATGCCGCCCTCGTCGGTGGCGGCGGCCATCGCGCCGCCCAGCGCGTCGACCTCCTTGACCAGATGGCCCTTGCCGATGCCGCCGATCGAGGGGTTGCAGCTCATCTGGCCCAGGGTCTCGATATTGTGGGTCAGCAGCAGGGTCTTGACGCCCATGCGGGCGGCGGCCAGCGCGGCCTCGGTGCCGGCATGGCCGCCGCCGACCACGATGACGTCGAATTCCTTGGGGTAGAGCATGGGGAAGTGCCTCGATCAGGCGCCGAAAATGCCGGCGCGGGCAAACCCTGAATTTTACCGGGGGGCTGTGGATAAGTCACGGCTGGGGGCTGCAAGGGCCGCGACAATATCGCGATGAAGTGCCGAGACCATTGCGCCGCCTGCTGTATCGCGCCGTCGATCAGCTCGCCCATACCCGGGATGCCGCAGGGCAAGCCGGCCGGTGTGCGCTGCATCCAGCTCGACGAGCAGGACGCTTGCAAGATCTTTGGCCGGCCCGAGCGTCCGGCCGTCTGCGGCTCGCTGCAGCCCAGCGAGATGATGTGTGGCGAAACGCGCGAACAGGCCATGCGCTGGCTGGGCTGGATGGAGCGCGAGACAGCGCCTTGACAGGCGGCAGGCCTAGACTGGCTCCACAACAACGATGGAGACAAGCCCATGCCCGTAGATCGCCGCCTTATTCTTCAATCCGGCCTGGCCGGTGCCGCCGGCCTGGTGGGCCTGCCGGCAGCCGCACAGGCCGGCCCCTGGCCGAGCCGCTCGGTGCGCCTGGTCGTGCCTTTTGCGCCGGGGGGCAGCAGCGAGATCGTCGCCCGCGCCACCGCCTTCGAGCTCAGCAAGACCCTGGGCCAGACCGTTTATGTCGAGAACAAGCCTGGCGGCGGCGGCAATATCGCGATGGGCGAGGTGGCCCGCGCCGATGACCAGCACACGCTGATCCTGGGTCATATCGGTACCTTGGCGGTAAACCCCTTCATCTACGACAAGCTGCCCTTCGACACCAACAAGGATTTCAAGCCGGTGACCCTGCTGGCCAAGGTGCCCAGCCTCTATGTGGTCCATCCGGATGTGCCGGCCAAGGATCTCAAGGAATTCGTCGCGCTGGCCCGCAGCAAGCCCGGCAAGCTCAACTACGGCTCGGCCGGCAATGGCAGCGCCGGCCACCTGGCCTTCGAATACCTGAAGATGACCGGCAATCTCTTCATCCTGCACGTGCCTTACCGCGGCACCGGCCCGCAGCTGACCGATCTGCTGGCCGGCCGGCTGGATGCGGCGGCCGTCGGTGCGCCGGCCATCCTGCAATTCATCAAGACCGGCAAGCTGCGCTGCATCGCCACCGGTTCCAAGGAGCGCCTGCCCCAGCTGCCCGATGTGCCGACCGTGGCGGAACAGGGCTTCCCGGGCTTCGAGATGACGCAGTGGTACGGGCTGAACGCACCGGCTGCTATGGCGCAGGCCCATATCGACAAGCTGGCGGTCGAGGCCGTCAAGGCGATCCGCTCGGTCAGCGCCAGGGAGCGCCTGGCCACCGATGCCGCCGAGCCGGTGGGCAACACCCCTGCTCAGTTCGGCAGTTTTATCGCCCAGGAGCAGCAGCGCTGGAAGGCCGTGATCGCCCGCGCCAAGATCAAGCCCGATTGAGGCCGGAGAACCGAGTCAGACGCGGCAGGTGCTGGGCGATGCGGTCCCAGTGCTTGTCGTGGAAGTAGTGCATCACGGTGTTGACCATCGGTTCGACAAAGGTCACGGCACCGGCGATCGCGACATCGCCGGTCAGCGCATAGGTGACGCCGAAGGCGGTGCCCAGGTGCAGGATGCCGAAGCTGGCGGTTTTGGCCATGGTGTTACTCCTATCGATATCGAAAATCAGATAGGAGAATGCTAATGATTCCCATCTGGGCCGGCCAGTTGAATCTGGCCATCGTGGCGATAGCCCCCCCCCCTCGGGGGACCTCGCGCGAAGCGACAGGTCTAGGGGCGCGATCAGGCCTGGGCGCCTGGTGGCGGCACGCTGCGCAAATCCTGCGCGACCCGGCCCTGCTGCAAGGTGATGACGCGCTGCGCCGCCGCAATCGTCTCCGGCCGGTGTGCGATCACGATGCGGGTCAGCGGCAGCTGGCGCAGCGAGGCATTGACCTGGCGCTCGCGCTCCACGTCCAGTGCGCTGGTGGCCTCGTCGAGGAAGAGGAAGGCCGGCTTCTTGTACAGCGCGCGGGCCAGCAACACGCGCTGGCGCTGGCCGCCGGACAGGCTGGAGCCCATATCGCCGATCAGGCTTTCGTAGGCCATGGGCATCGCGACGATGTCCTCGTGCACGCAGGCCAGCACCGCGCAGCGCTCGATCCAGGCGGCATCGGCCTCGGGGTCGAAGAAGGAGATGTTGTCGGCGATGCTGCCGGCAAACAGCTGGTCGTCCTGCATCACCGTGCCGATGCGCGCACGCCAGTCTTGCAGGCCGATCTGCGACAGCGCCTGCTGGCCGAGCCGGATCTCGCCCGATTGCGGCGCATGGATGCCCAGCATCAGCTTCAGCAAGGTGGTCTTGCCGCAGCCCGAGGGGCCGACGATGGCGACCGACTCGCCGGCCTCGATGCGCAGGCTACAGCCGGAGATCACCTCGGGCTCGCCGTCGGCATAGCGGAACGACACCTCGCTCAGCTCCAGCGCCGCCGCCTGCTCGACCGGGCGGGGCAGGGCGGGGGCCTCGCTCGGCTCGGGCGCCGTCAGCACGATATCGGCAAGGCGCTCGCCCTGCAGGCCCAGCATCTTCAGGCTCACCGCCTTGTCGATCAGCGCGCTGATGCGCAGGCTGAACTGTTCCTTGTAGGCCATGAACGCGAACAGCATGCCCACCGACAGCTGCCGGTCCAGCACCAGCAGGGCGCCTAGCCAGATGATGATGACGCGCTCCAGCCCGAACAGCAGCTTGTTGGCCACGCCCATGCCCAGCTCCAGCCGGTGCGTGCCGAGCTGGGCGTTCATGGTCTCGACCACCAGATTGGCAAAGCGCGCGCTGCGGTCGGCCTGGGCATTGAAGAGCTTGACGGCCTGGGCCCCGCGCAGCGACTCCAGGAAGTGGCTGGTCTGGCGCGCCTCGTGCACCAGGGCCTCCTCCGAGGCCAGCCGCAGCGGCCGGAAATAGACCCAGCGCAGCAGACCATAGGCCAGCACGGCGGCCAGCGCCACCAGGGCCAGACGCGGGCTGTAGATCCACATCATCACCAGCGTGATCAGCACCATCAGCCCGTCCAGCAGGGCCTCGATGAAGTGGGTGGTCAGCGTCTGCTGCATCTGCTGCACGCTGCCGAAGCGCGACAGGATGTCGCCCAGATGGCGCTTCTCGAACCAGGCCAGCGGCAGGCGCAGCAGATGGGTGAACACATTGCTGAGCCACTGCAGGTTCAGGCTGGCCGAGAGCTGCAGCACGGCCCAGGAGCGCAGCGCACCGATGCCCACCTGCAGCAGCACCAAGAGACCGAAGCCCAGGCCCAGGGTCACCAGCAGGTCGTGGTCGGCGCTGACCAGCACCCCGTCCACCACCCATTGCATGAAGAAGGGCGACAGCAGCACCAGCAGCTCCAGCGCCAGCGCCAAAGCCAGGATTTGGGCCAGCGAGCGCTTCAGCCCGGTGATGCGGCCCAGCAGCTGCTGCCAGCGGATCTTGGGCGGTGCCGGCTTGGGCGCGAAATCGGCGCCGGGCCGCAGTTCCAGCACCACGCCGGTGAAGTGGCGCGACAGCTCGGCCAGCGTGATCCAGCGCTGGCCGGCCACCGGGTCGTGCAGCAGCGCCCGGTCGCCGCGCACCTCGGCCAGCACGACGAAGTGCTTGAAGTCCCAGTGCAGGATGCAGGGCAGCTGCAGCTGGGCCAGATGCTCGGGTTCGGCGCGCAAGGCCCGGCTGGCCAGGCCCAGCTGGTCGGCCATCCGGACCAGGTCGGCCATCGTTGCGCCCTTCAGCGACAGCGAGAAGCGCCCGCGCAGCTCGGCCAGATCGCAGCGCTGGCCATGGAAGCTGGCCACCATCGCCAGGCAGGCCAGTGCGCATTCGGCGCCCTCGGTCTGCAGGATCAGCGGCAGCCTGGAGCGCCGGCCCAGGCCCAGGTGCAGGCGGTTCAACAAGGACTCAGACACGTCGGGCCAGACTCAGCAAAGGTTCGAAAATCCACTCGATCAGGCGGCGCTTCTCCAGCAGCACATCGGCGTCCAGCTGCATGCCGACCGCCAGCGGCTGTTCCTGCCCGTAGGCGGCCACCGACTGATGTTCCAGGGCAACGGTAATGCGGTACAGCGGCTCGTTGCCGTTGTTCTCGCCCAGCGGTAGGGCGGCCAGATCCTGGCTCGCCAGTGGGGTGCGCGAGACCTGCAGCACCCGGCCGTGCTGATGGCCGAAGCGCTGATAGGGGAAGGCCTGGTAGCGCAGGCGCACGGCCTGCTCGGGGCGTACAAAGCCGACCGCGCTGGACGGCGCATACAGATGGGCCAGCATCTGGGTCTGCGCCGGCAGCACCTGGGCCAGTGCCATCGAGGGGTTGACCGGCTGACCTGGCTCGGCCTGCACCGTGCTGACGACGCCATCGGCCGGCGCCCGCAGTATCAGCCGGCGCCGCGCCTCGGTCTCCAGGCCCAAAGCCTTCAGGCTGGCCAGGTCTCGGGCGATCTGGCCCTGCTGCACCTGGCTGCGCAAAGGCAGCTCGCGCGCCTCGGCCTGCAGGGCCAGCAGATCTCGCTGCGAGGCCTCGCGCTCGCGTGCCAGGTTCTGGGCCTGGGCCTGGGCCAGCAGCAGCTCCTGGCGCTTGTTCTGCAGCAGGGTGTCGGAGTAGAAGCCCTGCTGGCGCAGCGCCTCATGCTTGCCCAGATCCTCGCGCAGCAGGCGCAGCCGTTCGGCATAGGCCTGCGCCTCGACGGCGGCGGCGGCCAGCTCCCGCTGCAAGGTGGCGATGCGGGCCCGCAGGCTCTCGTCCTGCTGGCTGGCCAGGCGGCGCTGCTGCTCGGCTGCCGCATTCAGAGAAAGTTGGCGCTCGCTCAGGCTTTGTGCCACACCCTCGCCGGCACCACTGGCGGCGTCCAGGCTCAGCACGAACAGCACATCGCCGGCCTTGACTGCCTGGCCCTCGCTGACCTGGCGGGCCAGCACCGTGGCCGCCTGCGGCGAGCTGATGCGCAGCACGCCGCGGTCCGGCACCAGATAGCCGGCGACACGGGCCTTGCGGCTGTACTCGGCCGTGCACAGAAAAGTGACGACCAAAAAAACACTGCCCACGGCAACAGCCGTGAGCAGCTTCAGCGAGAGGGGCCTGAGAAGTTGAATGCTGCCAAGCCAGGCTTGCTGCTGGCCGGCCAGCGCCTCTTTACGAAACAGCATTCAGACTCGGCACAAAGATGCCCGCTCGCGCGAGCCGATGACAGCGAGAACTTGTGATTTACCAGGTGCTCTTGGGGGCCTGGGTGGACAGGATCTGTGCGCCCCAGGTGCTCTTCGGTGCACCGCCGCTGACCAGATGCAGCAGGCTGGCGTCAATTTCGCGGGGTGCTGCCAGCTTGTCGTTCGACAGGGTTTGCGACGGGGAAACTTGCTTTTGGTTTTGCATGACCGGCTCCAAATTCGTTGAAGTGCGAGGAAGTGCACAGAACGAATTTGAGCAGCAAGAACATTCATGAGTAACTGTCAACTCTTACAGTGGGGGATGTACGGCAGCGTGCTAGCGTATTAGGCCTAAGCGCAACGCTTTGAGAACGGCTTGATGCTTGTTATGGCTGCCCAGCTTGTGCATCGCGTTATTGATATGCAGCACCGCCGTCCGCTCGGTGATGCTCAATATCGTGCCGACCTCCCAGGCCGTCTTGCCCTCCATGGTCCAGCGCAGGCATTCGAGCTCGCGCGGCGTCAGCTTGGGCGCGTCCAGCTGCTGCTCCGGCGGCAGCAGCACGCGCATCGCCGCATCCAGCGCATGGACCGCAAACAGCTGCAGATCGGCCACCAGCCGGGTCAGCTCGGTGGCGTCCTTGGGCAAGGCCTTGTCGCGGTCCACCCCCAGCACGAAGTGCCGCCCCTCGGGCAGATGCAGGGCCAGGCAGATGCCGGTTCGATAGCCAAAGCGCGCCTGGGTTTCCCATAGGTCGCCCGCACCCTCTCTCGCATAGGTTTTTTGATCCCAGACGATTGGAACGCTATGACGCTTGCAATGCTGCATCACCGGGTCTTGCCGACCGAGCTGGGGGCTGTCCATCGCCTCCCTAAATCCCGGAGGGCAGTTGTCGATAACGATGAACTCCGACTTGCTGATCGCATGGTCGACCACGGTGATCGCCGAGAAGGTCTCGAATTCCAAGGCTTCCGTGAAGCGGCTGATCTCCCCGCGAAATTCATCACGGGTTCTGGCTTCGAGCACCGACTGGTAACCGCCCTGCAGCATCTAACTTGTTTCCAATGGCTTGACCGGGCCGCAGCTGCGGCGCCGGACGTCATATCCCTGACAAGGTTTACAGCTAGCGATTTACGTTGCCCGTCAGCAAACTGGCAAGACCCAGAACGCTTGGTTCCACAACCGCACCCGAAAATCTATAGACAATGACTCCAGCTTGGATTGTGTACGCATGGCCACGGATTTTGTGTGAGGCGGAACGCGCACCGCGTCTGCATTTCGCGCATTTAAGCACCCGGGTGTTGGTGTCGGGAGACGCCGAGCATCCGGCCCTGGGGCAAACCCTGTGGACCGGTGAATCCGACAGCGGCGCCGCCGGGGTCGCCTGGGACTGGATCCGTCTGCCCGAGGGCGTGGTCGCGATGGTCGATCCGATGTCGCTGGTGACCAATCTACAGTTCCTGAGCCCGGCCGGCGAGGTGCTGGCGCCCATGCAATCGGTGCTGCAGCTCAACGAGATTGTCCATGCGCTGCCCTGGCAGAACGAGGTGCAGCGCGTGCTCGGTCTGCACTGAAGCGATCCAGCACTTCCTCACCGGGCTACCGCGCTGCGCATCGAGCGGGCCACGAAGGCCAGGCAGACCCAGGTCAGCGCCACGCCCACCGCCATCGAAGGCAGCAGCTTGGGCCAGGGCAGCGCCTCGCCCTTGAGCACCAGCATCATCAGGCTGTTCTGCGCCAGGCCCGGCACCCAGTAGTACCAGGCCGCCTCGCCGCCCGGGTTCAAGAGGCTCACCATCGGCGCCAAGGCCACCAGGGTGATGACGATGGTGGTGCTGGCTTGGGCTTCCTTGAAGGTCTTGGTGCGGATCGCGATGGCCATCAGCAGCGCGCCCAGCCCGGCCGCCAGCGGCAGCTGCAGCAGCACGAACACCGCCACCTCGTAGCCGCCGAACTGGAACATCGCCTGCAGGCTGTCGCTCTGGATCAGGCGCTGGGCCGGGATGAAGCTCAGATTGGCCAGCACGGCCACTACCATGCCCAGCAGGGCCACCGCGCCCCATTTGCCCAGCACCAGGGCCATATGCGGGGCCGGGTTCATCAGGAGCGGCTCCAGCGAGCCGCGCTCGCGCTCGCCCGAGGTGCTGTCCAGCGCGGCGGTCAGCGCGCCGTAGAGCACGGCCATGATGATGAACATCGGCACGATCGCCGTCAGCCGCGCCGCGCGCGCCTGCGTGCTGGCCAGATCGCGCTCCTCCACCAGCACCGGCTGCAGCAGGCTGGCCGAGACGCCGCGCAGCGCCAGCAGCACGCCGGCGCGCTCGCGGTTGAAGCCCTGCAGCAGCCGGCCCAGCGTGCCGACGCTGGCGCTGGCGCGCTGATTGGCACTGTCGCTGACCAGCTCCACAGCCGGCTGCTCACCGCGCGCCAGCGCGGCCTCGAAGTCCGGGCCTATCACCAGCACCGGATCGAGCAGGGTGGTGGCACGCAGCCCGGCCTCGTAGTCGGCCGGCGCGGTCTTGATCGTGTAGGTCTGGCGCTCCAGGAAGTTGCGCAGGGTCGGCGCGTGTTCGATGCCGACGACCAGGATCTCGCGCTTTTCGGCCCGCTCCTCCAGAGAGGCGATCAGGCCGGACAAGGCCAGCAGCAGCAGCGGCCCCATCAGCACCGCCGGAATCAGCAGCCTCAGCAGGGTGCGGCGGTCGCGCAGCGCATCGACCACCTCCTTGGCAAACACCACCCGCAGCGCGCGCGTGAAACTCTTGCTCATGGCCGTGCCTCCAGTGTGTCGGCAAACGCCAGCGCCACGAAGGCGTCCTCGAAGCGCTGCTGTCCGGTGCGCTCCAGCAGCGCCGCCACCGAGCCCTCGGCCACAGACCGCCCCTGAGCCATCACGACGACATGGTCACACAGCAGCTCGACCTCCTGCATGATGTGGCTGGAGAAGACGATGCATTTGCTGCCCCCGGCCGGCGAGCGCAGATGGCGCAGCGCCTCGCGCAGCGCGCGGGTGGCCAGCACATCGAGCCCGTTGGTCGGCTCGTCCAGCACGATATTGGCGGGGTCATGCACCAGGGCGCGGGCCAGCGCGGTCTTCATCCGTTCGCCCTGGCTGAAGCCCTCGCTGCGCCGGTCCAGGATGGCGCGCATGTCCAGCAGCTCGGCCAGCGCCTCGGCGCGCGCATGGGCCGCCTCCGCCTCCATGCCCTGCAGCCGCCCGAAATAGACGATGTTCTCGCGCGCCGACAGGCGCGGATAGAGGCCATGGGCATCGCCCAGCACCCCCATGCGCGCCAGCGCCTGCTGCGGTGCCTGCCGCACATCGATGCCGTCGACGCTGATCGCGCCGCTGTCCGGCGCGAACAGGCCCGCCAGCATGCGCAGGCTGGTGGTCTTGCCGGCGCCGTTCGGTCCCAGCAGTCCGGTGATGCGGCCGTTCGGTGCCTCCAGATCGAGATGCTGCACCGCCCGCACGATCTGCTTCGGGGCGCGCTTGAACACCGAGCCGCCGGGCCGGGACGTGAACTGCTTGCTGAGCTGGCTGATGCTGATCATCGCGTCGCGGTCTGGATGGGGAATACCGCCGTCGGGCGTGGCATCTTGGCGGCGCAAGCGGCCTCGACGGCCAGCGCCTCGGCCTCGGTCTTGCTGTTGATGAAACGGTGCAGCAGCTCGCCCATGCAGGCGATGGACAGCACGCCGTGCCCGGCCGCCGGCACCTGCAGATGGCGGGCCTTGGGGCCCAGCGCGCCGGCGATGCGCTCGCCATGGCGCGGCGGTGTCACCGGGTCGGCCCCGCCGCTGAGCAGCAGCACCGGCGCGGGCGCGGCGCCCACCCGGTAGAAGGCCTCGGCCACCGTGCCGCGCGGCCACTGCGCGCAGGCCTGTCGGTAGAACTCGGCATCGATGCGGCCGAAGTCGGCGCCCGGCGCCTCGGCCGTGCGCTCCAGGCGCGGCAGGTCCTCGCTGCAGATCACCGACAAGTGCATGCCCATCGCCAGCTTGCCGCTGCGGCCGCTGCCCAGCGCGCCGCTCAGCCCCGAGATCGCCTCGAAGCGGCCACCGGCCGCCGCATTGATCGCGGCCGGCAGCCCGGCTGCGTAGGCCGGCACATACATGGGCGCGCGCACCGCCCGCATCAGCAGCTCGCGCGTGATCGTCAGCCGCTCGGGCGCGCCGCTGAGCGGATGCGCCAGCACCACCTGCCGAGGCAGGCCTTGCAGCAGGGTCGCCCAGTCCTGGCGCAGCCGGGGAAAGGCGGTCTTGCAGGCGGCTTCGTCCTCGCAGGCCTTGAAGACCGCGTCCAGCGCCGCCTGCCCGTCGGTCGAGAAACTGGCCGGCAAGGCCATATCGGGCGGCGCCATGCCGTCCAGCACCGTGCGGCGCACCCGCTGCGGAAACAGGCGTTGATATTCCAGCGCGGCGCGTGTGCCGTAGGAGGCGCCGACCAGATTCCATTGCGCGGCGCCGAGCTGCTCGCGCACTGCGTCGAAGTCCTGCATCGCGATCGTCGTGGTGTAGAAGCGCAGATCGCCATGGGGCAGCTTCTGCAGCTCGATCAGGCATTGCGCCAGGCGGCGCTGCTGGGCCTGCGGATCCAGCGCCTCGGCCATCGCCAGTCGGCTGTCATCGGCGCATTGCAGCGGCGCCGAGCGGCCGGTGCCGCGCTGGTCGATGAAGACCAGGTCGCGCCGGTTGTTCAGCCGCGCGAGCCGGGGCAGTACCCGGCCGGCGATCTCGATCGCACTCTGCCCGGGCCCGCCGGCGAGCAGCAGCACCGGGTCGGGCTGCTTATTGCGCGCCATCGCCGGCACCACCAGGTAGTGGACGGTGATCTGCCGGCCCTGCGGCTGGCCGGGGTCCAGCGGCCGCTGCAGCCGGCCGCAGCGTAGCTCGGTGGCTACGCCCTCGACGCGGCAGGGCTCGGTGGGGCCGGGTGTTGCCGCAGCCGGCTGGCCCAGCGCGGCGGCCAGCAGGGCCAGCGCCCATACTCGTCTGCTCATGGATCCACATCCTCCTTGGTGCGCAGGGATTATGAGCAGGCTTGCGGCGCGTGCCGCGCGGCAATGTCGCGAACGGTGGCGGTTGCGGAGCGAAAAGTGGAATCTGGCGGCGGATGGAGGAGAGGCTTCATTCCTCGGCCAAAATCGGCGCGATGGACCAGAGCCTGAAACCAGCGAGTGCTGCCGGCACACCGGGATGGGCCGTGCGAGCATGAGCATTCCCACCGACCCCGAGTTGCTGGTCTTGCTGGATGGTTTGGCGCATCAGCCCGCAGACGCCTTGGAGTCGCAATGGCTGGATTTCAAGCAATGGCAAGGCCCCAAGGATGATCTGAAGACGGCCTGTGAAACTGCGGCCTGCTTCGCGAATGCTCAAGGCGGTGTCATCGTCTTTGGCGTGAGTGACAAGCTGCGCGGCAGGGCCGTGGCCATCCACGGGGCCAAGGGCTTTGACCTGGACGTGTTCCGGCGCGGCATTTACGAGGGCGTTTCACCCGCCCTGAGCGTGGAGGTTTCGGTTCTGACCGTACCCGAGGGCACGGGGCAACTGCTGGTCGTGCGTGTGCCTGCGGGCGAGCACAAGCCCTATGGCACGACGGCAGGCATGTTCAAGCAGCGTGAGGGCAAGAACTGCATGCCGCTCGATCCTCAGGCCTTTCGCCTGTCGCAGCTTCGCTCGGGCGTTGTGGACTGGAGCGGGGCACCCGCCGAGGGCGTGGAGCTGGCCGATCTGGACCGAGTGCAAATTGAACGCGCCCGCAACATGCTGCGCGCCAAGGATCCGAGCTCCGGCCTCCTGGACCTGGCGGAGCCGGAGTTTCTGGCAGGCCTTGAGGCGGTACGTGATGGTCGTGTGACACACACCGGCTTGCTCTTGTTTGGCCGTAAGGATGTGCTGGCGTCGCGTTGTCCGCAGGCGCAGTTCCACTATGTGCTGCTGCGCGACGAGACCACGGTGGCCCGCAATGACATCGACCGCTCGCCCTTGCTCGAAATTGTCGAACGCATGGACCAGGTCTTTCAGGGGCCATTGAATCCCGAAGAGGAACTGGAGCTGGGTCTTTTCAAGCTGCGTATCCCGCAGTTCCCGCTTGAGGCCGTTCGCGAGGCTGTGCTCAATGCGCTGACCCATCGCGATTACAGCGATGCTGGCGAAGTGCTGCTGCGTCACTCTCCGGATGAGCTGACCGTGACCAGCCCCGGCGGCTTCATTGCCGGTATCACGCCAGAGAACATCCTTCGCCACGAGCCTCGGCCACGCAACCGCACGCTCGCCAATGCCTTCGTGAAGTTGCGGCTGGTGGAGTCGTCGGGCGTGGGCCGAAAGCGCATTTACCGGTCGGCCCTGGTTTACGGCAAGCGCCGGCCCAGCTACACGGCCACGCCGGTGTCGGTGACGCTGCGCATCTTCAATCGTGGCGCCAACCCGACGCTGGCGCGCATGGTGTCCGAACTGGATGCACGCGGCGCACCCGTCACGCTGGATCACCTGCTGGTGCTCGATGCCTTGCTGCATGCCGACTACATCGACACGGCAAGCGCTGCTGAGGCTTTGCAACTACCCCGCGACGAGGCGCGGCAAACGCTGGAACTGATGGCCTCGGCGCAACTGCAGTTGCTGGAGCGGCGCGGCCATACCGGCGCTGCGACCTATCACCTGGCCAAGAATGTGGCGACCCACCTGAAGGGCAAGGCTGCGTACACACGGACGCGCGGGTTGAATCCGATCCGATATGCCGAGATGGTGCGCGAATACCTTAGTGATCACCGGAGCATCGGCAACAAGGATTTACGGGCCCTGTTGGCTCTGGGAGATTCGGCCTCGGCCGTTGTTGAAGCTTCGCGCCTGTTGAGCAAGTGGTCTGCGTCGGACGGATTTCTTGTCAAGAGCGGCCCTGTCAACCGGCCTCACTATGGCCTGAAGAAGCGTGATGGCCGCTAGCAGTTTTTTGCTAAACAGGCTGTTTAGCAAATGCTAAACGAAATGAAATTTCCTGTTGCAAATCAATGACTTGAGATTGACTGATGAGAGAGTATTGCTAAGCAAAAAACGCAGTGCGATGAACTTCTCTGAGGTCTCGCTCGTGCCCTTGCCTGCCCGGCTACAGCTCGCCGATCGCGATCTGCGACAGCACATCGAGCTGCATCAGCTCGTCCAGCGCCGGGTCGGGCCGGCCGCACCAAGCCAGCGCCAGCAGCAGCGAGGCTGCCAGCGCGGCAGCGCCCAGCCAGCGCCGCGGGCGAGAGACGGGCCAGCCCTGCCCGCCCGCGCTAGCCAGCCTAGCCTCGGCGGACAGCGGTGCATGGCGCTGGCGCCACTGGGCCAGCACGCGCGCCTGCAGCGCCTCACGGGAATCGTTGGTCGAGTGCAGGCCGGTGCGCAGGGTCTGGCGCAGCGCTTCGTCAGCGCCGGCTTCATCGGGCTTCATTATGACTCTCCTTCCCGCAGCTGCTGGCGCAGCGCCAGCTTGGCGCGGTGCAGCAGCTGGTGGGCGGCATTGGGTTCAAGGTCCAGCGTGGCGGCAATCTCGGCCACCGAGGCATCGGCATAGGCCCACATCGCCAGCGCCATGCGCTGGCGCGCCGGCAGGCGCTGCATCGCCGCAGCCAACTCGCTGGCGCTGCGGGCCGGGGCGGGCGCTATGGGCTGTTGCTGGGCATCGGCCAGCTCGGTCAGCAGCGCCTGTTCGGTGGCCAGCTCCTGGCGCCGGCCCAGCCAGGTCTTGCAGCGGTTGATCACAATGGTGTTGAAGAAGGTGGCCAGGCTGGCGCCGCGGGCATCGCTGGGCCGGCTGCCCCACAGGCGCAGAAAGGACTCCTGCACCGCATCCTCGGCGTCCTCGCTGCGACGCAGCAGCTGCAGGGCCAGACCATGGGCCTGGGGTGTCAGCCGGCGCACCAGCTCGGTGGCCGCGAGCGCCTCGCCCTCGCAGGCGCGGCGCCACAGCGCCCAGTCCTCGCCGGCTTGGCGCGGCGCGCGGCCGAACCAGCGGGCCAGCAGGCCGGGCGCGGTGGCAGCTGCGCTGTCGCTCATCGCTCGGGCAGCTTCTCGCGCAGTGCCCGCCGCTCCTCGGGGCTGAGCTTGTCCAGCATGGCCCGGCGCTGCCGCAGCAGCTCGCGGCGCTGCTCGGGCGACATGGCCTGGATCTCCTGGCGGCGCTGCTCGGCCATGCGCTGGCGCTGCTCGGGCGGCAGCTGATCCCAGCGCTCACGGGTCTGGGCGACCAGCGCGCGGCGCTCGGCCGGGCTCAATGTCTCGAGCCGCTGGCGCAGTTGCTCGCGGAACTCGCGGCGCTCGGCCGGCGTGGCCTGCTGCAGCCGCTGCTTGAGCTCGCTGCGGCGTTGCTGCTGCTGCTCGGGCGTCAGCCGTGCCCAGTCCTGTGGGTCGGGCACGTCCGGCGGTGCGGCCTGGGCCGCCGCGCAGACCAGCCCCACCAGCAGAAGAGAAATCAGCGTTGCTTTCATCCTGTTCACCATCATCGCTCAGGCGCGCCACAGCGCCAGCTCACGGGCGCTCACACCGGGCAGCACGCCGCCCGCCAGCTGGGCCTGGCTGAGGCCGAACTGGCGCTGCAACAGGGCCGCGATCAGCTGGCGCAGGTCCAGGGTCGGGCGCAGATCGCGGCCATCGAGCAGCTGGGTCCGGGCCAGGCCGGGCCAGTCGGTCAGCACCTTACCGCCGGCCACCGCGCCTCCGGCCAGCAAGGCCATGCCGGCCGTGCCATGGTCGGTGCCGCCGCTGCCGTTCAGCACCGCCGAGCGGCCGAACTCGGTCATCACCAGCACCGTGCTGCGCGGCCATTGGGGGCCCAGCGCCTCGCGCAGCGCCAGCAGGCCCTCATCCAGGCCGGCCAGCAGGCGCTGCAAACGGCCGGCCTGGTTGGTGTGGGTGTCCCAACCGTTGGCTTCCAGCCAGGCGACGCGCGGGCCCTGTTCGGCCGCCAGAAAAGTGCCGGCCTGGCGGGCCAGCGCGGCAAAACCATTACCCGTGCCGGCCGACTCCCCGCCCAGCATGCCCTGCTGGGCCATCGCCCGCTGCCAGGCGGCGGACAGCGCGGCGTCGTCCTGGTAGAGCTGGCCGACACGGGCCAGCAGGTCCTCGTCGGCGCCGGCGCGCCGCGCCGGGGTCCAAGTGCCGGCTTGCTGGGCGCCGCGCAGCGCCAGCGGCAGGCTGCTGCTCAGCGCCACCGCGCTGCCCTGGCCGCTGGCCTGCAGCGCACGGCCCAGCCAGCCGGTGCCGAGCTCGAAGGGCCGCTCGCCGCCGCTTTCCAGCAGCTGCTGGGCATCGAAATGCGAGCGCTCGCGGTAAGGGCTGGCCGCCGCATGCAGCAGCAGCAGCTGGCCTTCGCCCCACCAGCGCTGCAGCCCGGTCAGCGCCGGATGCAGACCGAAAAAGCCGTCCAGCGGCAGCGGGGCCGGGCCGTCGGCACCGCGCAGCGCGGCCCAGGCCGGGTCGCCGGGGGCCGGCACCGCCGCCAGCCCGTCCAGCGCGCCACGCAGCATCACGACGACGAGGCGCGGCGCCTCGGGTGACGTACTGTTGCTGGCGGCCAGGGCCAGGCGGGTCGGCAGCAGGGTGGCCAGCCCCAGGCCTTGGAGCAGAAGCCGGCGTTGTGTGTCGATGCGCGTCATCATCTGCTTACCTCCGTTGGAAGTCGGGGCTGGCCAGCCACAGCGCCAGCGCCTGGGCCGGGCTGGCCGCGCGTTCGATCTGCTGCCGCGTGGCCGCGCCCAGATCTGGGCCGAGGCTCAGCGGGGCCAGCAGCCGGGCATCGGCCGCATCGGCATGGTCCTGGGCGAAGCGCTCGGCCCATTGCACCCGCTTGAGCAGCGCGTCCGGCGAGAGCCAGTCCTCGCTGCGGTCGGGCCAGCCCTGCGGCGAGGGCGCACGACCCGGTGCCTGGCCCATCGCCAGCAAGGCCTGGCTGGCGGCAGCCAGCTGTTGCGGGCCTATCGGCAGCTTCAGCATGCGGTGGGCCGAGAGCAGCAGCTCCTCGGGCCGCTTGAACTTGGGGCGATGCTCGGCGCGCCAGCTCTGCTCATGGGAGAACAGGGCCTGCGCGGTGGCGCGCAGATCGCCGTCGCTGGCCAGGAAGCGGGCGGCCACCGCGTCGACCAGGGCGGCGGGCGGGTCGTCGGTGACGAAATGCCGAGCCAGCTTCAGCGCCAGATGGCGGGCCGTGGCCGGGTGGCGGGCCAGATCGGCCAGCAGCAGGTCCAGGGCCTGCGGGCCTTCCGGATAGCGCCTGCCCAGAACCGTCTTCGGCCCCGGTTCATGCAGGGCCGGCTCGAAGCCGGCGCGGCCGTCGCCACGCAGGCGCACGGTCCAGCCGGTCAGCAGGCGGGCGGTCTCGGTGACATCGGTCTGGGTGTAGCCGCCACCCACTCCCAGTGTGTGCAGCTCCAGCAGCTCGCGCGCCAGGTTCTCGTTCAGGCCACGCTCGCGGCGCCGGCCGGCGCGCGACTGCGGGCCTATCGACTGCGCATTGTCCAGATACAGCAGCATCGCCGGATGCAGGGTCGAGGCGCGCAGCAGGTCCTCGAAGCGGCCCAGCGCCTGCGGGCGTATCGCTTCGTTCTCATGCGGCCACACCAGGCCGGCCACCGCCAGCTTGGTGGCCGCGACGCAGCAGTGATTGGCCCAGAACTGCACCCAGCGCTCGGCCACCGGCGACTCGGTTGTGATGATGTGCTGCCAGCGGCGCTGCAGGCCGGCGGCGTTCAGCGCGCGCAGGCGCTGCCTGGCCTCGCGGACCGCCTCGGTCTCGCCCGGCTGGCGCAGCGCCTGCAGCAGCTCGGCGCTGAGCGCCAGCGCGCTCGCGCTGCCGGGCAGGCCGCTGGCGTCGAAAGGGGTCGGGTCTTGCCGATCGACAGCGAACTGGGCCTGGACCCAGGCACGCGGGTCGGCCTGCATGGCGCGCAGGCTGGTCTCGGCATAACCGAAGCGATGGGCGGCGAGGGCAGGGGCTTGCATGACTGTTGAACCCGGCCGGCCGCAGTCTCTTACGCCAAATCCGAGCGGTGTGCAGGGATTTGCCGCCAGGCCGTAAGCAGGCCGGCTGGCGCGGGTTCAAGCGCCGTAGACCAGCTTTTTGTTCTCAACCCCGAAAGGAAGCACCATGACTGTGGTTCGCAGCTTCATCTCCATCGCCGCTTTGAGCCTGGCTGTCGGCAGCGCCCAGGCCGGCTGGGCCGATCATCAAGAGCAACGCGTCGATCAGCGCCAGGAACGCCAGACCGGCCGCATCGCGGCCGGCATCGAGTCCGGCCAGCTGACCCGTCGCGAGCAGCTGCGCCTGGAGCACCAGCAGGCCAGGACCGCCCGGCTGGAGCAGCGGGTCGAGGCCGATGGCCGCGTCACCGGCAAGGAGGCGCTGCGGCTGGAGCAGCGTCAGGACCGCAACAGCCGCAGCATCAAGCGTGCGCGGCACGACGGCCAGACGCGCCCCTGAGGGGCGCCAGGGTCAGGGCTTGCCGGCGGCGCGCAGCCGCGCGTAGTGATCGGCCTGGGCCGCATCGCCGCGCGCCCGGTACAGCGCCTCCAGCTCCTCGAACACATAGGGGTCGGGCGCGCCGGCTGCGGCGTTGTCCTGCGCCAGCGCCAGCTGCAGGGCCAGGGCCTCGTCGGCGCGGCCCAGCAGACGCAGCTGGTTGGCGACCATCCACTGCGCTATGCGGGCCCGCGCCGTCTCGCCGGCCTCCTGGCGTAGCGCCAGCGCGGTGCGAAACTCGGCCAGCGCCTCCTCGGGCCGGCCCAGCTCGCGCAGCGCGATGCCGATATTGTTGTGCAGCGTGGCGCGCCAGCGCCGCGCGTCCGGCTGCTCGGAGGCCTGGGCCAGGGCCAGCGCCTCGCGGCCCCAGCGCAACTGATCGGCCGGCGCGGTGTCGACGAAGGCCAGCATGTGCAGCACGTCCACCGCCAGGCCGTCCAGCCGCGCGGCACGCGCCTGCTCCAGCGCGCGCTGATAGGCGGCGCGGGCGAGGGCGCGCGTCTCTGCGGTCTGGGTGGCCGGCGCATGGGTGGCCGAGCTGTAGCTGCGGCCCAGCTCCAGCGCATGGCGCACGCGCGGCTCGGGGCCGGCGCTCGCCAGCTGCGGCTCGATGGCGGCCAGCACGGTGCGCGCCGCCTCGAAATCGCGCCGCAGGCCATGTGTGCGGGCAATCTGGGTCTGCAGGATCAGCGCCTCGTCGCCACTGGCCTGGACCAGCGCGGCGCGGAAACGCTGCTCGCTGAGCGCGGGGTCGGAGTAGTTCCAGAGGGCGTTGAGGTCGAGGGCCATCGCGGGCGTGCCGATCAGGAGAAGCGCGAGCAGCGGCAGCCGGCTCATTCGCACAGCGCCTTCAGCGCCGCCAGGGCCTTGGGCCACATCTCCTGCATCATCGCCTCGTAGTCGGTGGCGATGTCTTGATCGATGCGCAGCTCGGTACGGCCGGCGTCCAGCGCGATCAGCGTGTAGTTTTCGAAGGCCGGGGTCCAGGCGCGCACCATGGGGCTGTCACGGTCCACCACGCCGTTCGCGTCGATCATGCCCAGGTGCTGGATCGAGATGAACTCGGGTTCGCGGCGCTCGGCGATGCGCGCCAGCATGCCGCCGGCGCCGGGCGCCAGGAAGCGGATCTCGGCCCCCTCATCCCAGGAGCCCTCGTAGCAGGAGTTGGGCGCGAAGGCGGCGGTCCACTGGCGGTAGGTGTCTTGCTCCAGCAGCGTGTGCCAGACCTTGTCGCGCGGCGCCTGGATGGTGATGGAAAAGTGCAGCTGGGTCTTGCCGGCAGAGGCAGAACTGGAAGAGGGGCTGTCGCTCATGGCGTCCGGTCTCCTGAGTTGCGGGGGCGGGGCGGAAAATAGCATCAGGCGGCCAGGACCAGCAAGCCGAAGCCGCTGTAGAGCAGGGCAAACACCCAGTCCGGCGCACTGTAGAACAGCAGGCGGTGCAGCCAGTCGGCGATGAAGCCCTGCCCGCCGTAAGCGGGCTGGCCGGCCTGGCGGCGCAGCCAGTTCTCCAGCAGGGTCAGCGGGCAGGTCTGGCCCAGCCAGGCCTGGGCCGCGACGATGCCGATCGCCGCCAGGTGGGCGAGGCGGAAGCCCAGGCGGTTGACACCAGGCCAGCGCCGCCTGCCCATATTGCCGGCGACGATGGCCACCAGACCGACGACGACGAACAGCACCACCGCCAGGTGCAGGATCAGCACCAGATCGGCAAGTGGGGCGGCGAGGGCGGTGGGCATGGCCGGGCAGAGAAATCGAAAGCATCGTATCGTTGCGGCCCCAAACAAACTCACAGCCCACGGAGGCACTCCCATGAAGCTCTACTACAGCACCGGCGCCTGCTCCCTGTCCCCGCATATCGTGCTGCGCGAGGCGGGTCTGCCCTTCGAGCTGGTGCTGGCCAGCACCAAGACCCACAAGCTGCAGGACGGCACCGATTTCTACACCATCAATGCCAAGGGCTATGTGCCGCTGCTGGAGCTGGACAACGGCGAGCGCCTCAGCGAAGGCCCGGCCATCGTGCAGTACATCGCCGACCAGGTGCCTGACAAGCAGCTGGCGCCGGCCAATGGCAGCTGGGCGCGCTACCGCCTGCAGGAGCTGCTGAACTTCATCACCAGCGAGCTGCACAAGGGTTTCTCGCCGCTGTTCAATCCGGCCATGCCCGAGGAAGCCAAGGCGCTGTCGCGCGCCAAGCTGGCCGAGCGCCTGGGCTGGATCGACGCGCAGCTGGCCGGCAAGCCATTTCTGATGGGCGATCAGTTCACGGTGGCCGACGCCTATCTGTTCACCGTCAGCAACTGGGCCAAGATGGTCCATGTCGACCTCAGCACCTACACCCATCTGCTGGCTTACCGTGAGCGCGTCGCGGCCCGCCCGGCCGTGCAGGAAGCGATGAAGGCCGAAGGCCTGATCAAGTGAGAGCGCAGGCGCGCCAGCAGCTGGCGCTCTATCTGCAGCGCTTTCCGGCCGAGGCGGCGCGCCTGGCGGCGCTGCGCGCGCAGCTCGACGAGGACGCCGGCGACCCGCTGAGCCGTGCCAATATGCGCGGCCATGTGACGACCAGCGCCCTGGTGCTGGATGCGTCGCTGCGCCACATCCTGCTGATACACCACCGCGTGATCGGCCGCTGGCTGCAGCCGGGCGGGCATTACGAGCCGGGACAGGACCTGTGGGGGTCGGCGCTGCGCGAGGTGGCCGAGGAAACCGGGGTGACGGATCTCGCCGCTCACCCTGCCTGGGGTCAGGCCTTGCCGCTGGACATCGACAGCCATCCGATCGCCGCCAATCCAAAGAAGGGCGAGGGCGATCACTGGCATCACGACTACGCCTATCTGGTGATCGCGCCGCTGACGCAAGACCTGGCCCCGCAGCTGGCCGAGGTGCATGGCGCGGCCTGGCGGCCGCTGGACGAGTACCTGGCGGCCAGCGACGAGGCCCGCTACCGGGGCCTGGCCGCCAAGCTGCAGGCGCTCAGGTTTTCTTGACCGGCGCCTTGATCAGGCCTTCGCAGGTGGCGCGCTGCTGGTCGGCGCTGTCGACCTTGGCGCAGATGCCGTTCAGCTGGGTCTTGAGCCGGTTCAGCACCGCCTGGTGCTGGCCCTCGGCGCCCCAGCTGGCCAGCTGGGTGCCGACGCGCTGCAGCGAGCGGGCGCTGCGTTCGTAGAAGGCGCCCTTGTCCTTGGCGGCCTCGGCGAAGAGCTGGGCAGCGGTCTTCTCGATCTTGGCCGCGTCCAGCGGCGCCAGCTCGACCAGCGCGCTGAAGTAGCTGGAGCCCCATTGCAGCCGGGTGGCCGGGCCTTCGCTCTTGTTGAAGGCCTCCTCGTACCAGCGCAGCGCCTCGTCGTTGCGGCCCTGCTTCTTGGCATTGCCGCCCAGCTGGCTCATCAGGTAGTAGGGCGAATGGCTCTTGGCCAGGCTGGCCTTCAGCAGCTCGTCGCTGTCCTTCCACAGCCCCGCCTGGCCCAGCAGATAGGAGGCCGAGGTGATCACGGCCTGGCGCTCGTAGCCGTCGCTGATCTCGCGGTCGGCGCGGGCCGCATGGGTCTTGACCTCCTGCTGCAGGGCCGGCGCGATCTTGGGGTGCAGCTCGGTCTTGGGCTGGTCGATGCGGGCCAGGCCGACCCGGGCCAGCAGCGCGCCCAGGCGGTCGGCGCGCGACAGCGTGGTATCGGCCTCCAGGCGCTTGAGCGCGGTCTCGAACTCGGCCACCAGGGCCTGGCGCTCGGCGCCGGGCTCGTTGTGCAGGGCCTTGACGATGTCGGCGGCCTCGTTGGTCAGCACATCGGCCTGGCTGCGGCTCTGCCTGGCGTCGGCCAGCACCGCGCGCACCCGCTCGCGCAGCGCGGCATCGGCCTTGACGCCCTGGCCGTCGTTGCTGGCGGCCAGCGCCTTCAGCCACAGCCGGGTGGTGGTCTCGGCATCGACGCCCTGGCTGGCCACGGCCAGCTGGGTCAGCAGCCCGGGCCGCTCAGCGGCCGGCACCAGCTGCTGCTCGTCGGTTTCCCAGGAATAGAAGCCCAACAGCCGCCACTCGTTGGCGGCCAGCTTCTTGCCGGCTTTTGCATCGGCCAGCACCGCCTTGACCGGACGGCCACCGGCCAGGCCCAGCTGCAGCACCTTCATGACCTGGGGCGCATCGGCCTCGCCGGGCAGGCGGGTGATCTCGCTGCCCTCGGGGCTGAACAGAATCATGGTCGGATAGCCACGCACCTTGAAGCGGCTGCCGAGCTTCTGCGCGCCGGGCAGGTCGCCATCGATATTGACGGCAACGAAGGCGCGCGACTGCTCGATGAAGTCCTGGCGGTTGAACAGCGTGGCCTTCAGCTGGTTGCAGGGCGGGCACCATTTGGCGCCCCAGTACAGCAGCACCGGTTTCTTCTCGGCTTTCGCCTGCGCGAAGGCGCGCTCGATATCGGCATCGGCGGCGGCCGCCTGCCAGCTGACGCCGGCGGGCGCGGCGGCCTGCAGGACGGTGGGGCTGCTCAGGGCGAGTGCCAGGGCGAGGGCGGTCAGGCGTGGTGTCATGGGGCGAGCGCGCCGCCCTTGTGAGGCGGGCCGGGCTTGTTGATCAGGAAGGATATTGTCTGCCCAACAGCCAGGCCCTGCCCATGAGGGGAATGCAGGAGCTTATGCGCGCTGCGCACAAGCGGCGCTCAGCCCCGGACGGCCAGACCGCTCAGCACGATGGCACCGCCAAACAGCATCCAGTCGTTCAGCACATGGGCCAGGGTCGACACCAGGATGTTCTTGCTGAGCAGATAGGCCAGGCTCAGCACCAGCCGGGCCGAGCCTATCACCAGCAGGCATTGCGCCAGGTTCCACTGGTAGGTCGGCAGATGGGCCAGCGCGAAGGGCAGGGCCGACAGCAGCCAGGCCAGCAGCAGCGCGCGCCGGCGTGGCAGGCCCAGGCGGCCGGTGAACCAGCTCAGCAAGGCCAGCAAGGGCAGCAGGGTCAGCAACTCCTCGCCGAGCAACTGCGGGATCGACTGCAGGAAGAACAGCGCACGCGCGCCACCCGACTCCCGGCCCAGCGCTTCGACCGCTGGGTTGGCATTGGCGCCGAGCCAGCTGGCGACGACCCAGCCGATCACCACGGTCACCGCGATGTTCAGCAGCGCGATACCCAGGGCCAGCGCCAAATCGCGCGGACTGAGCCGCCGGAACAGGGCGCGCCAGTGCGGCCCGGCCAGCGCGCGCAGGGCCAGCAGCGGGATCAGCGGGAACAGCAGCGCCGGGATCAGGCGGGCCGGACCGGCCGGCAGCGGCAGGGACAGAGCCGCGAAGCCGGCCACAACGGCCAGCATCAGCAGACCCCAGGCAAGCGGGCTCAGCGCGACGGGCTGGCCGTTGTAGAAGGGGAAGTCGTCGCTGCTGTCGTTGCTGGTCTGCAAGGTGGGCACCATGACGGGATCGTAGACACGCGCTTAGCCTAACCGCAGCGGCGCCCGCTAGGATGGCCCACCACGCAAGACCTGCCCCTCAACTCCAATGTCCAACGCCCCTCGTCGTGTCTCGCCGCCGGCCGAAAGCGTGCTCGCTGCGGACTACGGGGCCGCGCATCTTGCCGATGCCTTTGCCATCGCGCTGCCGGATGGGGCGCCTGCTGATGCCGATGCGCTGACGCTCGCGCGCTCCGTGCTGGCCCACCCGCCGCGCTGGATGCGCGCGCTGCTGGCGATCCGCGACGCGCTGGTGAAGCCCTTAGGCCTGAAGACCACGGCGGCGATGCGCGAGCATCTGGCGCGCAGCGGTGTCGCGCATGTCGACATCTTTCGCCTGCTGTCGGCCAGGCCGGAGGAGGCGGTGTTCGGGGAGATGGACCGCCATCTGGATTTCAAGTTGTCGATCCTGGTCAGGCCGGTCGAAGGCTTTGCTTCTTCTTCATCATCACCTCGCCGCGAGGTTGTGGCGACCACCGTGGTGCATTGCCACAACGTGCTGGGTCGGGTGTACCTCGGCTTGATCCTTCCGGGGCATGTGCTGGTGGTGAGGTCGCTGCTGAAGGAGGCTGGGCGGCGTTGGCGGGATGGACTGGGGCGCGGTCTGGGCTGACGGCTGCCGTGCCGGGGGGATGCCGGCTTGCTGTTGCGGTGTCCTCTTGCGATGCTCACGGGACGATTTCAAGGTCAGGGCAATGCCGCATGCCCATCAAACAGCTCGACCAGGGGACGTGTGCCCTCAAACACCGCGTCAAACAGTTGCTTGATGCGGGGCACGTAGCGCAGATCCAAACGGGTGAGCAGCCAAAGGTCGCTGCGCCAGGCTTTGGGCGGCGTCGGTAGCACACGGCAGATGCTGGGCTCCAAATCACCGAGATAGCACGGCAGCACGGCCAAGCCTGCGCCGGCTTTGACTAGATTCAACACGTTGACGTGACTGTTGGTGCGCAACACGGCGTTGGCGTCCAAGCCTTGCTGGTGCAGCCACTTGGAGGAATCCAGATGCGCGAAGGTGTCGTCGCCGGCAACCCAGGGGAAATCGGCCAGATTGCTGGGTGTTGCCCCGCCGATCTTGCGTGAGCGGTACACCGTGGACTCGATGCGGCACAGACGCCGTGCCACCAGCGGGTCCGCCGGCCGGCCGCCCGCACGAATGGCCACATCGGCCTCGCCCTTCAGAATGTCTTGCTGCACCGTGGAAGTGTTGATCAACAACTGCACACCGGCCTGGCGCTGGTAGGCACTGAGCAAGGGTGCCAGGGCTGCATGCATGAGGGTGTCGGTGGTGGTCAGCCGCACAACCCCACCCGGCCAGGCGGCGCGCTTACCGAGTTGCCGTGTGGCTGAGGCCAAGCCGGTTTCCATGTCGGCGGCAACCTGCAACAACTCCTGCCCTGCCTCAGTCAGCGCGTAGCCGGCACGGCTGCGCTCAAACAAGCGCACGCCCAGTACGCCTTCCAGAGACCTCAGGCGACGAAACACGGTGGCATGGCTGACCCCCAGTTTGCCGGCGGCTGCGGTCAGCGATCCGGCACGACCAATGTGCAAGAAGAAACGCAAGTCGTCCCAAGAGTTGGGGCTTTGGGTCATGGCAACGCACCACGGGCTGGGGTTTCGGTGGCTTGCAAGTTTGCCATCGTTATTTGCACAAATGGATGAACAAAAGACCGATCAAGCACCTAGCCTTGTAGGCACGTTTCGCACAACCCGAGAGCAAACTGGCATGCCAAGCCCAACAACCAGCACCTCAACCGCCCCTAGCACCGGTGCAGCTTCTGATTTCGATTTCTTTGTCGGGTCCTGGCAGATACAGCACAGTCGGCTCAAAGAACGGCTGACTGGCTGCCAGGAATGGGAGCGATTTGAGGGCAGTTCTGCCATGCAAAAGCTGCTCGGAGGCCATGCCAATGTGGATGACAACGTGATCCACCTGCCCGATGGCGACTACCGGGCCCTGACCCTCCGAAGCTTCGACGCGGCGAGTGGCTTGTGGTCGATCTGGTGGCTGGATGGTCGCCATCCAGGTCGGCTCGATGTGCCCGTTGTCGGTGGCTTCAAGGACGGCCAGGGCTACTTCTACGCTGACGACACTCACAAGGGCCTGGCCATTCGCGTTCGCTTCCTGTGGACTCAATGCTCTGAACTGGGTCAGCCACGCTGGGAGCAAGCGTTTTCCACCGATGGGGGTGTCAGCTGGGAAGTCAACTGGGTGATGGACTTCCGCAGTATCGACGGAATTGCGGAATCACCTGAATGCCTGTAATCGAGATTCGCAGCTACCGGCTTGTGCCAGGCCGCCGAGATCGATTCCACCAGCTGGTCAGCCAACAAAGCCTGCCGCTGATGCTGGACTGTGGCATTGACGTCGTGGACTTTGGCCCCTCGCTGCACGACGCGGACGGCTATTTCCTGATTCGCGCCTTCCGCGACGTGGCCAAGCTTGAAGTCGACCAGGCTGCCTTCTACGCGAGCCCCGCCTGGCGCAAGGGGCCACGCGAAGCCATCGTGAGTCTGATCGCATCAGACAGCAACGTGGTGATGGAGATGAGCCACGAGCGCGTCGAGGCCTTGCGCAACCGAGCCATCGCCACCAACGGACAGCTCCCCGATTGACGTGCCTCTCCAGCATCGAAGATGCAGCATTCATCACGGCCCGAACGGAAATGCCGGTCAAGCTGATCGGACATTCGTCCAATGGCGCGGCAGGCGCCGCCGGGAGACAGTGAGGCCTCCTGCAACCCACCTGTCTCGTCCTCCATCATGAACTCTTTCCTCAGGCTCGCCACCCTCGGCCTCGCCGCGTCCATCATGGCCGGCTCCGCCGCTGCCGCCACGCCGATTGATGCCGCGAAACCCAGCGTCGTCATCGTGCACGGTGCCTTTGCCGACGGTTCCGACTGGGCCAAGGTGATCCCGCTGCTGCAGGCCAAAGGCGTGCGCGTGACCGCCGTGCAGAACCCGCTCAGCTCGCTGGCCGACGATGCGGCTGCTGCCAAGCGCGCGATCGACGCGCAGCCCGGCAAGGTGGTGCTGGTCGGTCACTCCTGGGGCGGCGCGGTCATCACCGAGGCCGGCGTCAACTCGAAGGTGGCCGCGCTGGTCTATATTGCGGCCTTCGCGCCCGATGTCGGCCAGGCCGTCGGCGAGCTCGGCAAGAACTACCCGACCCCCTCGGGCCTGGCCCACTTCGCGCCCGATCCGGCGGGCTGGCTGTACCTGACGCCCGAAGGCATGAGCCAGCACTTCGCGCAGGACCTTCCGGCCGCCACCACCGCCGTGATGGCGGCCACGCAGGGCCCGATCCTGGGTACCGCCTTCGGCGACAAGGTCTCGGTGGCCGCCTGGAAGCACAAGCCCTCGTGGTATCTGCTGGCCGAGGCCGACCGCATGATCGCGCCGGAGCTGCAGCGCGCCACGGCCCAGGCCATCAAGGCCAAGCTGAGCACCGTCAAGGCCAGCCATGTGCCGCAGCAGTCGCAGCCGGCCCAGGTGGCCGCGGTGATCCTGGACGCGGTGCAGAGCGTCAAGTAAAAAGCAACAAGGCATGATGGGCGGGCGCGCCGTGCGATGCGGCGCACCCGCTTCCGTTCAACGCACACCATGTCTGTTGCCGGCGCCCCCGTCCTCGCGACCGCCCAGGTCCAAGTCTTCGATGCCGTCAGAGCGCTTGCCTTTGTCGGCGACCTGAGCATGGGCCAGCCGATCGACCAATCCGCCCGCAGTGCCTGGCTGGCCGTGCAACTGGCGGCGGCGCTGGACCTGGATGCCTCGCTGCAGGCCAACGCGGCCTACGTCGCGCTGCTGCGCTGGTCCGGCTGCACCGCCAACGCCTCCGAGGTCGCCGAGGTGATCGGCGACGATGTCGGCGGGCGGCAGGCGATGCTGGCGGTCGGCCTGCCGGCCCATCTGTCCGGCCGGCTGATCCCGGCGGCGCAGATCCATTGCGAGGTCTCTGGCGATGTCGCGCGCACCTTGGGCCTGCCGCCGCCGATCGAGCGCGCGCTGCGCCGCATCTTCGAGAAGCTGGACGGCAGCGGCCAGCCGAACGCGCTCGCCGGCGCCGAGGTGCCGGTCGAGGTGCTGCTGGCCCAGGTCGCCAGCGACCTGGAGATCCAGAGCCGCGTCCATGACCTGGAAAGCGCGCTGGCCGGCCTGGCCGCGCGCGCCGGCCGCCACTACCCCGCCGCGTGGCTGCCGGTGCTGCGCCAGCATGCGGCCGACTGGCTGCACACGCTGGAAAGCGAGCCGGCCTGCATCGATGCGCCGGCGCTGCTGCCGCTGCCGACCGCGCCGCTGGAGCTGATCGCCGATGTGATCGACCTGAAGCTGCCCTGGCTGACCGGCTACTCGCGCCGCGTGGCCGAGGCGGCGCGCGCCGCCGCGCTGCGGCTTGACTTGAGCGAGGCGCAGGCGCAGCGCATATACCGCGCCGCGCTGATCCACGGCATGGGCCGCGCCGCGGTGCCCAACGAGATCTGGAACCGGCCCGGCCCGCGCAGCGAGGCGGCGCTGGAGCGGCTGCGCCTGGTGCCCTACTGGACGGCGCGTGCCGCGCGCCGCATCGGCAGCCTGAGCGAGGAGGCCGACATTGCCTCCCAGGCCGACGAGCGCCTGGACGGCTCGGGCTTCTTCCGTGGCGCGTCGGGCGACGCGATCGGCATCGAGGGCCGCGTGTTGGCCGCGGCCGCGCAATGGCTGCTGTGGCAGACCAAACGGCCCGGCCAACCGGGCCTGGACGCGGCCGAGGCCAGCCAGCGCCTGCGCGATGAGGCGCAGCGGGGCCGTTTCGATGCGCGTGTGGTGGCCGCGCTGACCGGCGCGCCGGCGGCGTCGCCCAGGCCGATGCCCGCCGACCCGGCCGGGCCGCTGAGCGCCCGCGAGATCGAGGTGCTGCGCCGCATCAGCCATGGCGAGAGCAATAAGGAGGCGGCGCGTGCGCTGGGCATCAGCCCGAGCACGGTGCGCGCGCACCTTGAGAACATCTTCCGCAAGCTCGACTGCACGACGCGCGCCGCCGCCACGCTGAAGGCGCTGACGATGGGGCTGCTGTAGCCGGGGGCCAGGATCCGCGCTGGCGAGCCGTCCGTCGCCGGCGCTGAGCCTGCTCAGCGTCGGCTGAAGTGCTTGGCAACCAGCCGGCTCAGCGTGCCCCAGTTGCGCATCGTCGTCGGCGTGCCCAGGGTCTTCTCCAGCAGCGCATTGCTGCTGCCGGGGCTGGCGCCGAGCCGGCGGCTCAGGCCCAGCGCCGTGTGGCTGGCGGCGTGATAAGCGAACACCTCGGCGTCGCCGCGCGCCGAGCACAGCGGCAGCCCCGGCAGCTCGCCGGCTTCGGCGGACAGAAAGCTGATGCAGCAGTCGTAGACATCGTCGAGCCGCTGGTTGGCGAAGGGCTGGCTGTCGACCAGCTCGGCCACCGCCGCGAGTCGGCGCAAAAAGCCCGGCTCGCGCAGCCCGCAGGCCGTGTTCAGATGAGCCGAAGCCGCCGCCAGCACGCGCCGCGCCGCCGCATCGCTGCGGGCTTCGAACACCAGGGTGCCGTTGACCTGGAAGGAGGCCGGCCGCAGCGCACCGGCCGCCTCGAAAGCCTGTTCCAGCAAGGCCTTGTCCGGGCAGTTGCGGCGGCCCAGATTGAGATTGCGAAAGAAGACGACGTATTTCATCGGTGGCGGCGCTTCAGCCTGCTGTCCTGTGCTGCGCTTATGCTAACGGCCATGAACATCTCCACGGTGCCAGGTCTTGCCGAAGGTATGTCCGAGAGGCTGGCCGAGGCCTTGCGGCTGATCCGGGCCGAGGCCCGACCCGAGGCGCTGCAGGCGCTGGCGCGCTTTGCGATCGGGGGCGAGGGGCGGCTGGGCCTGTCGGTGCCGCAGATGCGTGACGTGGCCCGGCAGCTGGGCCGCGACCACGAACTGGCGCTGGCGCTGTGGGAGACGGCCATCCCCGACGCGCAGATCGTCGCCGGCCTGATCGCCGAGCCGGCAAAGCTGACGCTGGCGCAGATGGACCGGTGGACCCAGGGCATGGCGGCCTGGGATGTCTGCGACCAGGCTTGCAACAATGCCTTGCGCAAATCGCCGCTGGCCTGGGCACGCATTCCCGTCTGGGCCGCCAGCCGCGAGGAGTTCGTGCGGCGCGCCGGCTATGCGCTGCTGGCCGTGATGGCGGTGCATGACAAGAAGCGGCCCGATGCCGACTTCATCGCGCTGCTGCCGCTGATCGAGGCGGCGGCCGATGACGAGCGCAACTTCGTCAAGAAGGCCGTCAACTGGGCGCTGCGCCAGATCGGCAAGCGCTCGGATGCGCTGCTGCCGGCGGCGATCGCCTGCGCCGAGCGCCTGCGTGAGCGGCCCGAGAAGAGCGCCCGCTGGATAGGCGCCGATGCGCTGCGCGAGCTGGGGCCGAGAGTCCACCGGCCCGGGGCGGGCGCTTAACGGGCTTTTCGCAGGGGCCGCCCCGCTCAGCCCTTGCCCAGCGGCGGCCGGCCGAACAGGCTGGAGGCGTTGCTGATCGGTCCGAGCTCGGCGGTGGCAGCGAGCAGGGCGGGCACCAGATCGCGGGCCCGCGCGCTGCTCAGGCGGGTGCGGGGGCCGGCGATGCTGATGACGCCGATCGCCTGCTGGCGACAGAACACCGGGGCCGCGATCGCCGCCATGCCCGGGGCGAACACCTCATCGATCAGCGCATAGCCGCGCACGCGCGCCGCGTGCAGAAACCCGACCAGGGCCTTGATGGTGGTGGGTGCCTTGGGGCCATAGTCGCTGGGCTGGCCAAAGCCTTGGCGCGCGACCAGTTCGAATGCGCGTTCATCGCTCAGCGTCATCAGCCAGGCGTGGCCCGAGGCCGTGCAGGACAGCCGGGCGTCCATGCCCATGTCCGGGTCATAGCGCAGGCCCGTCTGCCGCATGCCCTGTGACTTGGCGACCCAGGTCAGGCGGTCGTCGTCGACGATGGACAGCCGCACCAGCTCGCCCGAGGCCTGCGCCAGCCGCTCCAGCAGCGGTTCGGCGATGTCGACGATGCCCGCGCTGCTGAGGAAGCCCAGTCCCATCGACACCACCTTGGTCGTCAGCACATAGTCGCCCTGCTTATGGGCCTGGCGCACATAGCCGTAGCGCTGCAGATCCGCCAGCAGGCGGTGGCAGACGCTGAGCGGCATGTCCAGCTCGGCGGCGATCAGGGTCAGGGGCAGGCCTTGCGGGTGCTGGATCAGATGTTCCAGCAGCGCCAGTCCGCGTTCCAGAGCGAGGGTCATTCCTGTATTGTGAAACAGGTTTCCTGAATGGAAAGTCTTTCTGGGCCGCGCCCAACAATCAAGCCCATGAGTGCCACCCTCTACATCCTCAACGGCCCCAATCTGAACCTGCTGGGCATACGCGAGCCGCATCTGTATGGCAGCACCTCGCTGCCGCAGATCGAGCAGCTGTGCCAGCGCGTGGCCGCCGAGCTGGGGCTGGCTTGCGAGTTCCGGCAGAGCAATCACGAGGGCGTGCTGGTGGACTGGGTGCAGGAAGCCCGTGAGCGGGCGGCGGCGCTGGTGATCAACCCGGCGGGCCTGTCGTTCCGGTCCATCCCGCTGCTGGATGCGCTGAAGACGCTGGAGCAGCCGATTGCCGAGGTCCACCTGACCAATATCCATAGACGCGACCCGCTCTACCAGCATTCGCTGATGTCGCTCGCCGCCACCGGCGTGATCTGCGGCTTTGGCGCCTTCGGCTACGAGCTCGCGATCCGGGCGCTGGCCCAGCGGCTGGCGGCCGCCTCGCCCTGAAGAACCGGCCCTCAACACAATTCCAAAGGAGACGACCATGAACCCTTCTCGCATCGATCGCCGCAGCTTGCTGGGCGCGGGCGCCGCGCTGGCCGCCGGGGCCATGCTGCCGGCCTGGGCGCAGACACCGGCCACCCTGCGCTTCGCCGCCGTGTTCTCCGACAAGGACATCCGTGCCGAGATGATGAAGATGTTCGCCAAGGACATCGAGGCCGACTTCAAGCTCGAGATGCATCTGAACTCGACGCTGTTCCGCCAGGGCACCGAGCTGGTCGCGCTGCAGCGCGACAACCTGGAGATGGGCAATATCTCGCCCCAGGACATTTCCAAGCAGGTGCCCGCCTGGTCGCTGCTGACCTCGGCCTATCTGTTCCGCGATGCCAACCACCTCAACAGCTTCTTCGCCAGCGAGGCGGGCGCGCAGATGAAGAAGCTGGTGGAGGACCAGCTCAAGGTGAAGATCCTGGGCCCGACCTTCTTCGGCACCCGGCATCTGGGCCTGAAGGCCAAGAAGCGCATCAACGTGCCCGCCGACCTGGCCGGCGTGAAGCTGCGCATGCCGCCCGGCGACACCTGGCAGATGCTGGGCCGCTCGATCGGCGCAAATCCGACGCCGATGGCTTACGCCGAGACCTATACCGGCCTACAGACCGGCGCCATCGACGGCCAGGACAACCCGCTGCCCAATGTGCAGAACATGAAGTTCTACGAGGTGATGTCGCAGATCGTGCTGACCTCGCATCTGGTGGCCTTCGATCTGCTGACCGTCAGTATGAAGACCTGGCAGGGCCTGGCGCCGGCCCGGCAGCGCGCCTTCCAGGCCGCCGCCGACAAGGCCATCGCCTGGAGCACGAGCGAACACCAGAAGCGCGAGGCCGAGCTGGCCGAGACCTTCCGCAAGCAGGGGCTGGAGGTCTATGTGCCCAATATCGCGGCCTTCCGCGAGCATGCCCAGAAGGTCTATCTGGGCTCGGACGAGGCCAAGACATGGCCGGCCGGCATGCTCGACAAGATCAACGCGATGAAGTGAGCTGGAGATGCTGCGTCGGCTCATGCGTTCCTTGCACCGCTTCGCCGAAGCGGTCGCGGTGGTCTTGCTCGCGCTGATCTTCGTCGCCTTCCTGCTGCAGATCGCCATGCGCTATCTGTTCAACTGGCCGGTGGGCTGGACCACCGAGCTGTCGCTGGCGGCCTGGCTATGGCTGGTGCTGTGGGGCGCGGCCTTTGTGCTGAAGGACGAGGACGAGATCCGCATCGACCTTTTTGCCGAGCGTGCGAGCCGGCGCACGCGCCGGGTGGTCGGCGGCATCGGCGCCCTGAGCCTGATCCTGCTGTTCGGCATGTCGCTGCCGGCTTCCTGGGCCTATGTGAGCTTCATGAAGGTCGAGAAAAGCGCCTACCTGGGGATCCGCATGGACCTGATGTACTCGATCTACCTGCTGTTTGCCGGCGCCGTCATTGCCCGCAGCCTGCGCCAGCTGGTCTGCGGCCCTGCGGCATCGGGCGGCGAAGCGCCCACCCCGCCGTCCGCCCTGTGAACTACACCAGCCCCTTCTCGCTGGCGCTGGTCGTCATTGTCGCGCTGAGCCTGCTGGGCGTGCCGGTCGGCCACGCGATGATCGGCGGCTCGGTGCTCTACCTCTACCTCAAGGGCATGGACATGGGCGCGGCCGCCGAGCAGCTGCTCAACGGCACCTACTCCAGCTTCCTGCTGCTGGCGATACCGCTGTTCATCCTGGCCGCCAGCATCATGAGCAGCGGCAGCATCCTGGATCGCCTGCTGCGCTTTTGCAATGCCATCGTCGGCCGCTTTCCCGGCGGGCTGGCCCAGGTCAATGTGCTGCAGAGCATTGTGTTCGCCACCATGTCGGGCTCCGCGCTGGCCGACGCCGCCGGCTCGGGCAAGCTGATGCAGGCAATGATGACCAAGGACGGCAAGTACACGCCGGGCTTCGCTGCCGCGCTCAGCGCGGTGTCCTCGGTGATCGGGCCCATCCTGCCGCCCTCGATCCCGCTGGTGCTGTATGCGCTGGTGTCGGGCAGCTCGATCGGCTATCTCTTCATCGCCGGCGTGCTGCCGGGGCTGCTGCTGGGGGCCGTGCAGATGGGGCTGATCTATGGACTGGCGCGGCGACGCGGCTTCCCGGTGGAGGCCAGGACGCCGCTGCGCGAGATGCCCCGCATCACGCGCGAGGCCTTCCCGGCGCTGATGCTACCGGTGATCCTGCTGGGCTGCATGTACAGCGGCATCACCACGCCCACCGAGGCGGCCGGCATCGCCGCCGCCTACGCGCTGCTGATCTCGGCCGGGCTGTACCGCAGCATGGGCTGGCGCGATCTTTACGAGGCGCTGCTGTCCAGCGCGCGCATGAGCATCTCGATCGGGATGCTGATCGCCGGCGCGCTGGTGTTCAACTACGTCATCACCTCGGAGAACATCCCCGCCACGCTCAGCGCCTCGATGCGGGGCCTGGAGCTCTCGCAGCTGGGCTTTCTGCTGCTGGTCAATCTGATCCTGCTGGGCCTGGGCATGTTCCTGGAGGGCTCCACCATCATCCTGGTCATCCTGCCGGTGCTGCTGCCCACCGCCACCGCGCTGGGCGTCGATCCCGTTCACTTCGGCGTGATGGCGGTGCTGAACATCATGATAGGCCTGGTGACGCCGCCCTATGGCCTGCTGCTTTTCATGATGATGCGCATCGCCAATGTGTCGCTGACGGTGCTGATGCGCGATGTGCTTCCCTTCCTGCTGGTCATGCTGGGCGCGCTCGCGCTGGTGACGGTGTGGCCGGACATGGTGCTGTGGCTGCCGCGCCTGGCGGGGTATACCGGGTGAACGCGCCGGGCGACAAGCTGCTGCTCGGCCTGATCGGCGCCGGCATCCAGCGCTCGCTCAGCCCGGCCCTGCACGAAGAGGAAGCGCGCCGGCACGGGCTGCGCCTGCACTACCAGCTGATCGATCTGGACCTCTGTGGAGCAACACCCGAACAGCTGCCGACGCTGCTCGCCGCCGCCCGCATGATGGGCTTTGCCGGCCTGAACATCACCTATCCCTGCAAGCAGGCCGTGATACCGCTGCTCGACGAACTCTCACCGCAGGCCCGGGCCATGGGCGCGGTCAACACGGTGGTCTTGCGCGGCGGCCGGCTGCTTGGCCACAACACCGATGGCTCCGGTTGGACCTGGGGCTTCCGGCGAGCGCTCCCGGGTGCCGACCTCGGCTGCGTCGTGTTGCTGGGTGCCGGCGGCGCCGGCTCGGCCATCGCCGAGGCGGTGCTGAGCCTGGGCGCGGCGCAGCTGCGCCTGGTGGACACCGACGCCGCGCGGGCCCAGGCGCTGGCCGAGGCGCTGAACCTGCGCTACCCGTTTCGCGTCAGCGCGCATGGCGATGCGGCGCAGGCCCTGCAAGGCGCGAGCGGCCTGATACACGCCACGCCCACCGGCATGGCCAAGCTGCCCGGCCTGCCGCTCGCCGCCGAGCTCTTGCAGCCCTCGCTATGGGTCTCGGAGGCGGTGTACTTTCCGCTCGAGACCGCGCTGCTGAAGGCGGCCCGCGCCCGAGCTTGCGCAACGATGGACGGCGGCCACATGGCCGTCGGCCAGGCGGTGGGTGCGTTCGAGCTGTTCACCGGTCTGAAGGCCGATGCGGCGCGCATGGAACAGCACTTCCGGCGCCTGCTGCGGCTCGCGCCGCCCGATCCCGACAGGAGCACATGATGCTGGGTCAAGCCGCGCTCGCGATGTGGTGGGACATCGATGCCGAGGTGCGCGAGGAGTTCGAGCACTGGCACTCGCACGAGCACTTCCCGGAGCGGCTGGCGCTGCCGGGTTTTCTGCGGGCATCGCGCTGGGCGGATGCCGAGGGCGGCCCGGGCTTCTTTGTGCTGTACGAACTGGCGAGCTACGAGGCCCTGGTCTCACCGGACTATCTGGCGCGCCTGAACGCCCCCAGCGATTGGTCGAAGAAGATGATGCCGCAGCACCGCGCCATGGTGCGCAGCCCATGCCGCGTGCTGGAAAGCTGCGGGAGCACCGTGGCGGGCCACGCGCTGACGCTACGCTGCTCACCGGCGGCCGGCGAGCAGCAGCGCTTGCAAAGCCATCTGCGCGCGCTGGTGCGGGCGCTTCCCGCGCAGCCGGGTCTGGTCGGCGCGCAACTGCTGCAGACCGACAAGCCGGCCATCGCACCGACCACCGAGCAGCGCCTGCGCGGCCTGGCCGACCAGGCGGCGGACTGGATCTTCATCGCGACCGGCTACGACGCCCCGGCGCTGGCGCGGCTTGCCGAATCCGCACTGTCAGCGGCAGCGCTGCAGAACGCCGGGGCGGCCACCGGGTCGGTCACTGCGGCCTATGGGCTCAGAGGCGCATCGACCAGCGCAGAAGCCTGCTGAACCGAGCCCCAGGTTTAGACTCGATTCCAATCAGGGGAGTTCGTTCACGCCCTTAACCATGGAGTCGCAACTTGATAAGCAAGACCATTGCTGCCGCTGCTTTCTCGCTGGCGATGTCCTCGCTCGCTACTGGTGCCGCAATCACGCAACAGGAAAAAGACCTGATCGTAGGCAAGCTCAGGCAAGAGATAGCAGACAACTACGTACTCAGCGAGCATGTCGGTGCGATCAACAAGACGCTGGATGAAGCGATTCGTTCGGGTTCGATGGAACGTGTTTCAACACACCAGGAAATGACCGAGCTGTTGACCGCATCGTTGCGCCGGTTCGACAAGCATTTTGGCGTCCAGTGGAGAGATCAGAAGCACGCAAGTGCGGGGGCTGGCGGCGAAGACTGGTTCGCCAAGCTGGGACGCAAGAATTCTGGCTTTGAGAGAGTCGAAATACTTGACGGCAATATCGGCTATGTCGATTTCTGGGGTTTCGACAATGTCAATGACGCCTCGAGAACCCGGGTCAAAACGGTCATGGCCATGGTTGCCGACACCGATGCCATCATTTTCGACCTCAGGAAAAATGGTGGCGGCAGTGGCGATATGGTGCGACTGATCAGCAGCTATCTGCTGGCTGGCAAGGTTCACTTGAACAGCTTCTATTGGAAGCCGTCGAACACCACCACTGAATTCTGGACCCTGGAAGACATCGACGGCAAAAGGCGTACGGATGTGCCGCTGTACGTCCTGACCAGCGCCGAAACGTTTTCGGCCGCCGAGGAGTTCGCCTACAACCTGAAACAGCTGCGTCGGGCAACCATCGTCGGTGAAACCACCAAAGGGGGCGCGAACCCTTGGCGCTTTTTCGAACTGGGCCATGGGTATCGCGCTGCCATTCCCATTGGGCAGGCGATCAACCCCATCTCGAAGGCAAACTGGGAGCATGTCGGCGCTCAGCCCGACGTGAAAGCGACGAGTGCACAGGCGCGCCATGTGGCTTACAGGATGGCGCTGGCGGCACTGAAGGAGTCCACTCGGAACCCTCGTCAACTGGAAGAAATAAACAAGAAGTTGAACGAGTAGGGCGACGGGATCGGGAACCCGCCGTGCCGCATGTCGACCGCTCCCAAACAGGAGTGGCGCCGGGCCTGACCGGCTCGCAAGATCGGCCGGGTCATCCACCGCCCGAGGAGTGCCGCATGACCCGCATCCTGTCTTGCATCGCCGCCGGCCTGCTGGCCATGGCGGCCCTGCAGCCGGCGGTCATGCCTTGCGCCGGGCGCTGAACGGGTACGCCCCACATCTTGCAAGGAGGTCATCATGTCCATGTCCACCACAGCCCCGAGCGCCATGACGGCGGACTACGGTTTTCGCGAGGCTGAGAGCCCGCAGGGCAAGCGCTTCATCGTCACGCCGCCGCCCTATGGCGGCGCCGCCACGGGCCTGCTGATCGGCGGGTGGCTCGGCGTGGGCTTGACGGGCGGGCTGGTTGGCGGCTTCGTCCTCTGGGGCATGCTGGACAACGCCTTCAGCGGTCGGGGCCCCAGCTTCCTGTTCTGCATGCTGATCGCCGGCCTGGTCTGCGGCGGCCTCTTCCATGCTCTGATCCGCGCCAAGCTGAGCCAGGCCAGACGCACGGTCACGCTCACCGTGACCCCGGCGGGCCTGGATGTCGACGGCAAGCTCTATGCGCGCGCCGACATCCGCGCGCTCTGGGTCAGCGCGCCGCCGCAGAACCAGTCGACCCATATTGTCGTCAGCAACTCGTGGAACGCCGGGGCGCAGCGCTCCGGGCAAATGGCCGGCGAGGCCGTGGCGAGAAAGTTCGCCGAGCGCGGCTTCGGCGTGGCCCTGCGCTATGGCGGGCAGGAAGTGAAGGTGGTGGACCAGGTGCACGAGGGCGTGGCGACCGAGCTGGTGCAGCGCCTGACGGCGGCGCTAGAGCTGGCCGGCTGACGCCATTCCGTTGATCCGCTGCGGGCCGCATCGGCGGTCGGCACTTCCGGCGCCGCGCGCACTTCACTAGACTCGGGACTCCTCGCCGCAGGAGCCCCGATGAGCACGGTAGATCGCAGCCTGTCATCGCTGATCGGCGCCTGCTATGAGGCGGCGGCCCGTCAACAGGGCTGGTGCGGCATGGCCCAGACCCTGGCACGGGCCTTCGATGCCAGCAGCGCGGTGCTGAAGACCCATGGCGCGCAGGGCCAGGTACGGCTGACCGACAGCAGCGCCAATCTGCAGATCCCCGGCGGCCAGGCCGACTGGGCCGCTCATTGGCATGCCCACGATCTCTGGGTCGAGCGCTCGCTGCGCCATGGCAAGCATTGCATCGTCACCGACGATCAGCTGCTGAGCAGCAGCGAGCTGGAGCGCAGCGGTTTCTACCAAGACTGGCTGCGGCCGCTGGAGATCCGCCACATGATAGGCGCGGTGTTCGACCTCGGCGATGGCGGCACCGGCGTGCTGGGCATCCACCGCCCGCGCGGTGCGCGGCCCTACGGCACGTCCGAGCGCCGCCGCGCCGCGCTGCTGCTGCCGCATCTGCAGCGCGCGCTGCGCCTGCACGAAGGGTTGTGCGAGGGCTGGTTGCAGCAGCTGGCCAGCCAGAGCAGCGCCGCGCCGCATCGCGGGCTGATGCTGGTGGACCGCGCGGGTGGGCTGCTCTATGCCTGCGCTACCGCCCAGGCCCTGCTGCGCGAGCAGGACGGCCTGAGCCTGCGCGGACAGCGCCTGTGCGCCCGCGAGCCGGGATGCCAGGCCGCGCTGCAAGCGGCGCTGCGCGCGATGGCCGATGCGCTGGCGGGCCGCGCCGAGACCACGCCCACCGTGCTGGCCCTGCCGCGGCCGGGTCGCCGGCCGCTGACCCTGTGGCTGGCACCGCTGGAGGCGGGCCTGCTGATCGAGCTGCGCGACCCCGAGCGGGCCGCGCCGCAGCCCCGGCTGGCAACCTTGCTGCGCGCCGCCTATCAGCTGACGCCGCGCGAGGCCGAGCTCGCGCTGGCTCTGTTTGATGGGCTGACCTTGCGCCAGTCCGCCCAGCGCCTGGCCATCAGCGAAGCCCATGCGCGCCAGCGCCTGAAGCAGGTGTTCGCCAAGACCGGTGTTACCCACCAGGCCGGCCTGGTGGCGCTGCTGGCGCGCTATGCGGACTGAGGTTTTCATCACTCCCATCTGGAAGTGGACGCTGGCCGGCTGACCGGGCAGCATGCCCGTGCTCGCGATCCGGGAGGCCCTCATGCAATCACTTCTTACCTGCTGTGTTCTGACCTTGCTGCTGAGCGCCGCTGTGCAGCAGCCCGGGCGGGCCGACGAGGCCCTGGCCGGTCTCGATGCGGCGCAGCGTCGTGTTGTGCAGCAGTTCCTCGCCAAGCAGCGCGACCCCGAGGAGCCGCGCGCCCAGCCCTGGGTCGAGCAGGCGCGCCCGGTCGATCTGGATGGGGACGGTCGCGCCGAGATCCTGCTGCTGTGGAGCAAACCCTATGGCAACAGCCTGAGCACCTCGCTGAGCGTGCTGGCGCCGCCACCAGCAGGCGCCGGTCGGCCGGGCTGGCGCCTGGCAGGCAGTCAGAGGGTGCGCGGCATCAACCCGGTGCTGACGCTCGCACCCCCCTTGGTTCGGATTGACAGCGCCGTCGAGAAGCCAGGCGACCCGCGCTGCTGCCCCAGCGGCAAGATCACACAGCAGCTGCGTCTCAGCGCTGGCTGGCTGCAGGAAATGGCGCTCAGTTCGCCTTGAATCGCGCCGCCTCGATCGCCGCGATATCGATCTTGCCCATCTGCATCATGGCCGCGAAGGCGCGCTGGGCCGCCGCCGGGTCCGGGTCGGTGATCGCTTCCGTCAGCGCGCGCGGCGTGATCTGCCACGACAGGCCCCAGCGGTCCTTGCACCAGCCGCAGGCACTGGCCTGGCCGCCGTTGTCGATGATGGCGTGCCACAGCCGGTCGGTCTCGGCCTGGTCCTCGGTCGCCACCTGAAAGGAAAATGCCTCGCTGTGCTTGAACGCCGGGCCGCCGTTCAACCCCAGGCAGGGAATGCCCATCACCGTGAATTCGACCGTCAGCACATCGCCTTGCTTGCCCTAGGGATAGTCGCCCGGCGCGTGATGGATGGCCTTCACCGCGCTGTCCGGGAAGGTTGCGGCATAGAAGGTCGCGGCGTCCAGCGCGGTGCCGTCGTACCAGAGGCAGAGGGTGGTCTTGGGGGGCATGGCGGGCTCCAGCAAGTGGG
>SCOI01000027.1 GCA_005503085.1 Burkholderiales bacterium C2
CCCGTGCCCGCACCGACCGCCCTCGCGGTGGCGCTGGCCCTGGCCGCCTGGCCCGCCAGCCAAGCCCTGGCCCAGGAAAAAACCCAGCTCGAAACCGTCACGATCACGGCCGAGCGCCGGGTCGAGAACATCAAGGACGTGCCGACGGCCGTCTCCAGCGTCAGCGGCGAGAAGCTCGATGTGCTGGCCTCGGGCGGCCAGGATGTGCGCTTCCTGTCCGGCCGCGTCCCCAGCCTGAACATCGAATCGTCGTTCGGCCGCGCCTTCCCGCGCTTTTACCTGCGCGGCTATGGCAATACCGACTTCCGTCTCAATGCCTCGCAGCCGGTCTCGCTGATCTATGACGACGTGGTGCAGGAGAACCCGATCCTGAAGGGCTTCCCGGTCTTCGACATGAAGGCGGTCGAAGTGATCGCCGGCCCGCAGGGCACGCTGTTCGGCCGCAACACGCCGGCCGGCGTGGTCAAGTTCGACTCGGTGCGCCCGTCCAAGAAGCAGGACGGCTATTTCAGCGCCTCCTACGGAACCCATGGCAGCGCGACCGTCGAGGGCGCCGCCAATGTGCAGCTGGGCGGCGACTGGTCGGCCCGGGTGTCGGCCCAGGTGCAGCGCCGCGACGACTGGGTGACGAACCAGGTTGCCACCGGTGCCACCAAGAAGACCGAGGGCTACAACGACCGCGCGGTCCGCCTGCAGGCCCTGTACGAACCCAACCAGGGTTTCAGCGCCTTGTTCAATGTGCACAACCGCGAGCTCGACGGCAGTCCGCGCCTGTTCCGCTCCAGCGTCATCAAGCCCGGCACCAACGACCTGGCCGACGGCTTCGATCCGGCCAAGGCCTATTTCGACGGCAAGAACGAGCAGCGCCTGCACGCCACCGGTGGCAGCGCCCGCATCAAGTGGGCCCTGGACGGATTCACGCTGCACTCGATCACGGGCATCGAGGCGGTCCAGCCCTTCAGCCGCGCCGACGTCGACGCCGGCTACATCAACAACTTCGTCCAGCCGCCCCCGTTCAACGGCGAGGGCAATGTGTTCTGGAGCTCGGAAACCTCGGACGCACTGAAGGACCATCGTCAGCTGAGCCAGGAGTTCCGTCTCGAGTCCAATGGCAGCGGCCCGCTGCGCTGGCAGGGCGGTGTCTATCTGTTCGACGAGCGCTACACGATGGAGAGCATCGACTATCTGGCGGCGCCGGCCGACGCGCTGGTCAGCACCCGCCAGACCAACAAGGCCTGGGCCTTGTTCGGCTCGCTTAACTACCGCGTCAGCCCCGATCTGAACCTGCGCGGGGGCCTGCGCTACACCAAGGACAAGAAGACCCTGGCCACCACCGGCACGGTCAACGCCTCGGCCGGCACCAGCGCCAGCACCAACGACAGCAAGGTCAACTGGGATCTGTCCGGCACCTACACGCTAACGCCCGAGACCAATGTCTATGCGCGCGTCGCCACCGGCTTCCGCGCCGCGTCGATCTATCCGGCCAGCGGTTTCGGCCCGCAGAGCAAGGCACGTCCGGAGACCGTGACCTCGTACGAGCTGGGCGCCAAGAGCGAGTTCTGGCAGCGCCGGGCCCGCCTGTCGGCCACGCTGTTCAGCTACGAGGTCAAGGACCAGCAGCTGACCGCGGTCGGTGGCACCAACAACACCAACACCCTGCTGAATGCCAGCAAGGGCGAAGGCCGCGGCTTCGAGCTGAACCTGGAGTTGCTGCCCACCGACAACCTGCTGCTGACGCTGAGCACCAGCTACAACGACACCAAGATCAAGGACCGCAGCCTGACCATGCCCCAGGCCGGCAGCGGCGCAACGATGATCGGCACGCCGGATGCCAACGGCAACTACAGCATCTATAACAACCCGCTGCCGAATGCACCCAAGTGGATCGCCAACCTGACTGCCCGCTACAGCATGCCGACCGCGGCCGGCAATGAGTTCTACGTCTACACCGACTGGGCCTACCGTTCCAAGGTCAACTTCTTCCTCTACAAGTCGGTCGAGTTCACCGGCAAGCCGCTGACCGAGGGCGGCCTGCGCGTCGGCTACATCTGGGACAACGGCAAGTACGAGGTGGCCGGTTTTGTGCGCAACATCACCGACAAGGTGGTGGTCAACGGCGCGATCGACTTCAACAACCTGACCGGCTTCATCAACGACCCGCGCACCTACGGTGTGCAGTTCAAGGCCCTGTTCTAAGCCCTGAGGGCTGCTTGATCGAGCCCGGTCGCCGCAAGGCGGCCGGGCTTTTTTACGCCCCTACAATGCCGACGAATCATCAAAAAGCACGCTCATGACCACCGCTGCCGCCCCCACCGATGCCCTGGCCCAGGATTTCGTTGCCTTTGCCGTCGAGGCCGGCGTGCTGCGCTTCGGCGAGTTCAAGACCAAGGCCGGGCGGCTGAGCCCCTATTTCTTCAACGCCGGCCTGTTCGACGACGGTGCCAAGCTGGGCCGGCTGGCCGGTTTCTATGCCCAGCGCCTGATCGCCTCGGGTCTGGCCTTCGACATGATCTTCGGCCCGGCCTACAAGGGCATCACGCTGGCGGCCGCCGTCTCGATGGAGCTGGCGCGGCTGGGCCACAACAAGCCTTTCGCCTACAACCGCAAGGAAGCCAAGGACCATGGCGAGGGCGGCACCCTGGTCGGCGCGCCGGTGCGGGGTCGGGTCTTGATCATCGACGACGTGATCTCGGCCGGCACCTCGGTGCGCGAGTCGATCGCGATGATCCAGGCCGCCGGCGCCACGCCCTGCGGCGTGACGATCGCGCTGGACCGCCAGGAGAAGGCCGCCGAGAACGGCGTCGACATGAGCTGGTCGGCTGTGCAGTATGTGTCTGAGCAATTGCAACTGCCGGTGATCTCGATTGCCGGGCTGGCGGACTTGCTGCAGTATCTGCGCAGCACCAGCGACACGGTGGCCGCCGGCCACTCGGCGGCGGTGCAGGCCTACCGAGACCGATACGGAGTCTGATGCGAGCTTCCAGCCCTGCCCCTGCCGTCCTGCTGCTGCTGCTGGCCGAGGCCGGCATGGTCTGGGCGCAGGCCAAACCGGCATCGATCGGGGCCATCTACAGCTGCACCACGGCCGATGGCCGGCGCCTGACCTCGGACCGGCTGATCGCCGACTGCAACAACCGCGAGCAGCGCATCCTGAACGCCGATGGCTCGCTGCGTGCCATCGTGCCGCCGGCGATGTCGCCCGAGGAGCGGGCCGCCTATGAAGCGCGCGAGCGTCGCCTGGCGGCCGAGCGGGCGGCCCAGGCCGACGCGGTGCGGCGCGACCGCAATCTGATGACGCGCTACCGCAGCGCCGAGGCCCACCAGCATGCCCGCGAGGCCGCGCTGGACGATGTCATCAAGGGCATGCGCCTGTCCGAGAACCGCATCAAGGATCTGGCCACCGAGCGCAAGCCCTTGCAGGACGAGGCCGAGTTCTACAAGGGCCGGCCGCTGCCGGCCAAGCTCAAGCAGCAGCTCGATGCCAACGACGCCTCGGCCGAGGCACAGCGCGTGCTGATCGAGAACCAGAAGGCCGAGCTGGTGCGCATCAACAAGAATTTCGATGCCGAGCTGGCACGCCTGAAGAAGCTGTGGGCCGGCGCGCCCCCCGGCAGCCTGGACTGATCAGCCTCCGAGCCAAGGCATGCGGGACATGCCCTGGCCTTCGCTAGGCGTCGCCCGGTCCGCAGGGACCGGCCTCGGTCCTAGCTCAGTTTCTTCTTCAGCAGCTCGTTGACCGCGGTCGGATTGGCCTTGCCTTTGGTGGCCTTCATGGCCTGGCCGACCAGGGCGTTGAAGGCCTTGTCCTTGCCGGCGCGGAACTCCTCCACCGATTTCTGATTGGCGGCCAGCACCTCGTCGAGGATGCGCTCCAGCTCACCGGTGTCATTGGACTGCTTGAGGTCCTTGGCTTCGATGATGGCGTCGACCTCGCCGCCCTTGGACCACAGCTCCTCGAACACCTGCTTGGCCGAGTTGTTGGAGATCGTGCCGTCCTGGATGCGCAGGATCAGCGCGCCCAGGGTCGCGGCGCTCACCGGGCTGCTGTCAATCTCGCGCTCCTCGGCATTGAGGCGGCGCGCAATCTCGCCCTGCAGCCAGTTGGCCACCAGCTTGGGCGCCTTGCAGATATCGCGGGCGGCTTCGTAGAAGCGCGCGGTCGCGAGGCTGGCCGTCATCAGGCTGGCGTCATAGGCTGGCAGGCCGTCGGCCTCCTGGAAGCGCGCCGCCATCACGGCCGGCAGCTCGGGCAGCTCGCCGCGGACCCGCTCCACCCATTCCGGCGCGATCACCAGCGGCGGCAGGTCGGGGTCGGGGAAGTAGCGGTAGTCGGCCGCGTCTTCCTTGCTGCGCATCGCCCGGGTCTCGCCGGTGTCGGGGTTGAACAGCACGGTGGCCTGCTGAATCTCGCGGCCGTCCTCGATCTCGTCGATCTGCCAGTTGACCTCGTAGTCGACCGCCTGCAGCAGATTGCGGAAGCTGTTCAGGTTCTTGATCTCGCGGCGCGTGCCATAGGACTCGCCGGGCTTGCGCACCGAGACATTGACATCGCAGCGGAACGAGCCCTCCTGCATATTGCCGTCGCAGATGCCCAACCACATCACCAGCGCATGCAGGGTCTTGGCGTATTCGCAGGCCTCGGCGCCGGAGCGCATATCGGGCTCGGAGACGATCTCCAGCAGCGGCGTGCCGGCGCGGTTCAGGTCTATGCCCGATTGGCCGTGATAGTCCTCATGCAGGCTCTTGCCCGCGTCCTCTTCGAGGTGGGCGCGGGTCAGGTTGACGACCTTCTTCTGCTCGCCGACGAAGAACTCCAGCTTGCCGCCCTGCACGACCGGAATCTCGTACTGGCTGATCTGGTAGCCCTTGGGCAGGTCGGGGTAGAAGTAGTTCTTGCGCGCAAAGATCGACAGCGGCGCGATCTTCGCGCCCACGGCCAGGCCCAGCCGGATCGCTCGCTCGACGGCGCCGCGGTTCAGGACCGGCAGGGTGCCAGGCAGGGCCAGGTCCACCGGCGAGGCCTGGGTATTGGGCTCGGCGCCGAAGGCCGTCGAGGAGCCGCTGAAGATCTTCGACTGGGTGGACAGCTGGACGTGGTTCTCCAGCCCGATCACGACTTCGTAGCCGCGGATGAGTTTGCTCGTCATGTCAGATTCCTGCCGGGGCTTGTTGGTGCCAGTCGGTCGCCTGCTGCAAGGCATGGGCCGCGTGCAAGAGCTGACCCTCCTTGAAGTAGTTGCCCAACAGCTGCAGGCCCACCGGCATGCCGCCCTCGCCCAGGCCTACCGGCAAGCTCATGCCGGGCAGGCCGGCCAGCGAGCCGGGCAGCGTGAAGATGTCGGCCAGATAGGCCTTGACCGGATCGTCCGCGCCCTCGCCATGCTTCCAGGCGACGGTCGGCGCCACCGGGCCGGCGATCAGGTCGCACTGGGTGAAGCAGCGCTGGAAGTCGTCGGCAATCATGCGGCGCAGCTTCTGCGCCTGCAGATAGTAGGCGTCGTAATAGCCATGGCTCAGCACATAGGAGCCGATCATGATGCGGCGCTTGACCTCGGCGCCGAAGCCCTCGGCGCGGGTCTTCTTGTACATGTCCAGCAGATCGTCGTACTTGGCGGCGCGGTGGCCGAACTTGACGCCGTCGAAGCGGGAGAGGTTCGAGCTGGCCTCGGCCGGCGCGATGATGTAGTAGACCGGAATCGCCAGCTCGGTGCGTGGCAGGCTGACGTCGACCAGCGTGGCGCCGAGCTTTTCCAGCTCAGCCAGACCGGCGCGCACCGCGCGCTCGACATCGCCGCTCAGCGCGGCCGGGAAGAACTCGCGCGGCAGGCCGATGCGCAGACCCTTGAGCGGCTGGGCCGCCGTGGCACCCTCGCGGGCCGCCAGCATCTGCGCATGGAAGTCCTGCGGTGGCTGCTCGATGCTGGTGGCATCGCGCTCGTCAAAGCCGCTCATCGCCGACAGCAGCAGGGCGCAGTCTTCGGCCGAGCGCGCCATCGGGCCGGCCTGGTCCAGACTGGAGGCGAAGGCGATCATGCCGTAGCGCGAGCACACGCCATAGGTCGGCTTGATGCCGGTGATGCCGGTGAAGCTGGCCGGCTGGCGGATTGATCCGCCGGTGTCGGTGCCGGTGGTGGCCGGCACCAGGCGGGCCGCCACCGCAGCGGCCGAGCCGCCCGAGGAGCCGCCCGGCACCCGGCTCGCGTCCCAGGGGTTGGACACGGGCTTGAAGGCCGAGTTCTCGTTGGCCGAGCCCATCGCGAACTCGTCGCAGTTGAGCTTGCCCAGCGAGACCGTGCCGGCCGCGTTCAGCTTGGCGACGACGGTGGCGTCAAAAGGGCTGCGGTAGCCGACCAGCATCTTGGAGCCGGCGGTCGTGGGCATGTCGCGGGTGACGAAGATGTCCTTGTGCGCCAGCGGCACGCCCAGCAGCGCTTGGCTCTCGCCGGCAGCACGGCGCGCATCGGCAGCGCGCGCGCTGGCCAGCGCGCCCTCGGCATCGACATGCAGAAAGGCCCCCAGCGCCTCGGCGGAGGTAACACGTGCAAGAAGGTGTTGCGTGATTTCGAGGCTGGAAACTGTCTTGTCGGCGAGGGCACGGCCGAGTTCGGCGACGCCCAGGGTGTGCAGCATATTCATTCGATGACCTTGGGAACCAGGAACAGACCGTCTTCGACCGCCGGTGCGCTGCGCTGATTGAGCTCGCGCTGATTGCTCTCGGTGACCGCGTCCTCGCGCAGGCGCAAAGCCACCTCCTGCACGGCGGACAGCGGCGTGTACAGCGGCTCGACGCCGCTGGTGTCGACCGCGCTCATCTGCTCGACGATGGTGAAGAAGCCATTGAGCTGAGTCAGCAGCGCCTCGGGTTCGCCGCCTTGCAGCTCCAGCCGCGCCAGATGGGCGATGCGGCTCACGTCTTGTGGGGTCAGGGCCATGGGGTAAACGGTTTGGGGCCGGGAAAAACCAGGTCCGTAAGTGTCAGAAACTGAGGTCCCCTCGGGTCTGCCAGGGCAGGAAACCCAGAGGTGATCGGGTATTATCTCCGCTTATCTCCATGGTTACGGGGCTGCATGGCCGCAAGGTTCAAGCGGCCTCGTTGCATATGGTGCGAACAAATCCGCGCAGCCCTCAATCCGGCTGCACCGTTTTCAGAACCGCTCAGCCCCAAGCCAGCTCCAGGTCGATCTCACCCACAGGCTCAGATGCCCTGACTGGCGCTCCACACACACCATGTTCGCTTCCCTGCGTCGCTACTTCTCCACCGACCTCGCCATCGACCTCGGCACCGCCAACACCCTCATCTACGTGCGCGGCAAGGGCATCGTGCTGGATGAGCCCTCGGTGGTCGCCATCCGCCACGAAGGCGGCCCGAACGGCAAGAAGACCATCCAGGCCGTCGGCCGCGAGGCCAAGGCCATGCTGGGCAAGGTGCCCGGCAATATCGAGGCGATCCGCCCGATGAAAGACGGCGTGATCGCCGACTTCACCGTCACCGAGCAGATGCTCAAGCAGTTCATCAAGATGGTGCACGACTCGAAGATGCTCAAGCCGAGCCCGAGAATCATCATCTGCGTGCCCTGCGGTTCGACCCAGGTCGAGCGCCGCGCGATCCGCGAGTCCGCGCTGGGCGCCGGCGCCTCCGAGGTCTACCTGATCGAAGAGCCGATGGCCGCCGCGATCGGTGCCGGCCTGCCGGTCTCCGAGGCTTCCGGCTCGATGGTGGTCGACATTGGCGGCGGCACCACCGAGGTCGGCGTGATCTCGCTGGGCGGCATGGTCTACAAGGGCTCGGTCCGCGTCGGCGGCGACAAGTTCGACGAGGCCATCATCAACTACATCCGCCGCAACTACGGCATGCTGATCGGCGAGCCCACCGCCGAGGCCATCAAGAAGAACATCGGCTCCGCCTTCCCCGGCTCCGAGGTCAAGGAAATGGAAGTCAAGGGCCGCAACCTCAGCGAAGGCGTGCCGCGCAGCTTCACGATTTCGAGCAACGAGATCCTGGAAGCGCTGACCGACCCGCTGAATCAGATCGTCAGTGCGGTGAAGAACGCGCTGGAGCAGACCCCGCCGGAGCTGGGCGCCGACATCGCCGAGCGCGGCATGATGCTGACCGGCGGCGGCGCGCTGCTGCGCGACCTGGACCGGTTGCTGGCCGAGGAGACCGGCCTGCCGGTGCTGGTGGCCGAGGATCCGCTGACCTGCGTGGTGCGCGGTTGCGGCATGGCGCTGGAGCGCATGGAGCGCCTGGGCTCGATCTTCACTTCGGAGTAAGCGCCTCCATGAAGCGCTCCGAGCCGGCACGCTTCACGCGGGGCCGGCTTTTGCACATCTTGCCCCCCGCCTGAGCCATGCCACTGGGCACCCTGGATCGCACGCCACCCCCGTTTTTCCGCCAGGGCCCCTCGGCCCTGACCAAGCTGCTGCTGTGCGCGGCGCTGGCCATCTTCCTGATGGTGGCCGATGCCCGCTTCAAGCTCGCGACGCCGGCGCGCGCCGCACTGGCCCTGGTGCTGCACCCGGTGCAGCGGGCGCTGCTGGCGCCGGTCGATGCCTGGGAACAGCTGGGGGACTATCTGCGCGGCACCGAGCGCGCGATGGCCGCCGAGGACCAGGCGCGGCGCCAGCTGGTGCAGCAGGCCGAGCGCCTGTCGCGCGCCGAGCAGCTGCAGGCCGAGAACCAGAGCCTGCGCGCGCTGCTGGCACTGCGCCCGGCGCTGCAGGTGCCGACCATTGCCGCCGAGGTCCTGTACGAGGCGAGCGATCCCTACTCGCGCAAGGTGGTGATCGACCGCGGCAGCCAGCAGGGCGTGCGCGCCGGCGCGCCGGTCATCAACGATGCCGGCGTGCTGGGCCAGGTGACGCGGGTCTATCTGCTGTCGGCCGAGGTCACACTGCTCAATGACAAGGACGCCGCGATCCCCGTGCTCAACACCCGCAGCCAGCAGCGCGGCGCGGCCTTTGGCGGCACCGACGGCCTGGGCATGGAGCTGCGCTTCATGGCCACCAACGCCGACATCAAGCAGGACGATCTGCTGACCACCTCGGGCCTGGACGGCGTCTATCCGCCCGGCCTGCCGGTGGCCCGCATCAGCGCGATCGAGCGGCGCGGCGACAGCAGCTTTGCCCGCGTCAGCCTGCGCCCGGTGGCCCAGCTCGACAACGTCCGCCATGTACTGGTGCTGGGCGCGCTGGCCGAACTCGAGCACGCCCGCAACGAGGCCGTCGCGGCCTCGGCCGCCGCAGCGTCGGCCCCGGCACGCGCCGGCAGCAAGGCCAGCGGAGGTCGACCATGATCATGCCGCGCGGCTCCGGCCAGCTGCTGCTGCCGGCCAACCCCCTCTTCATCGCGCTGAGCCTGCTGCTGGCCCTGGTGGTGGACATGGTGCCGGTCGGGCGCCAGAGCGCGATGCCCGATGTGCTGGCCCTGGTGCTGGTGTTCTGGAATGTGCACCAGCCGCGCCGGGTCGGGGTCGGCTGGGCCTTTGTGTTCGGTCTGCTGGTCGATGTCCAGCATGGCGCGCTGCTGGGTCAGCATGCGCTGTCCTATAGCGTGCTGAGCTTTGGCGCGATCGCGCTGCACCGGCGCCTGCTCTGGTTCAGCCTGCCCGTGCAGGCCCTGCACATCCTGCCGCTGTTCGTGCTGGCCCACGCGGTGTCGCTGGCGGTGCGGTTGATGGTCGGCGGCATGTGGCCGGGCTGGCCGCTGCTGCTGGCGCCGCTGTTCGAGGCCTTGCTGTGGCCCATCGCCACGGTGCTGCTGCTGGCGCCGCAACGCCGCGCCCCGGATCGAGACGCCAACCGGCCCCTGTGATGATGCTGCTGAAGAATTCCGAGCAGGAGCAGTCGCAGTTCCGGCTGCGCGTGCTGGCGGCGGTGGCCTTCGTGCTGTTCTGCTTCGGCCTGCTGGTGGCGCGCCTGGTCTGGCTGCAGGTGCTGCAGCATGACGAGCTGGCCGAGCAGGCCGAGAGCAACCGCACCGCTATCGTGCCCATCGTGCCCAACCGCGGCCTGATCAAGGACCGCAACGGCATCGTGCTGGCGAGCAACTACTCGGCCTACACGCTGGAAATCATGCCGTCCAAGGCCGGCGATCTGGACAAGACCATCGATGCCCTGTCCGAGGTGATCGAGATCCAGACGCGCGACCGCCGCCGCTTCAAACGCTTGCTGGAGGAGAGCAAGCACTTCGACTCGCTGCCGATACGCACCAAGCTGACGGATGAGGAGGTCGCCCGCTTCACCGCCCAGCGCTTCCGTTTCCCAGGCGTCGAGATCAAGGCCCGGCTGTTCCGCAGCTATCCGATGGGCGAGGTCGGCAGCCATCTGATCGGCTATATCGGCCGCATCAACCAGGCCGAGAAAAAGGCCATGGACGACTGGGACGAGGAAGACATCGCCAACTACCGCGGCACCGAATACATCGGCAAGCTGGGCCTGGAGCAGGCCTACGAACGCGAGCTCCATGGCATCACCGGCTTCGAGCAGCTGGAGACCAGCGCCGGCGGCCGCGCGGTGCGGCGCCTGGCCCACAAGCCGCCGACGCCGGGCAACACGCTGATGCTGTCGATCGACATCCGGCTGCAAGCCCTGGTCGAGGAACTCTACAAGGACCGGCGTGGCGCGCTGGTGGCGATAGACCCGCGCAATGGCGAGGTGCTGGCCTTCGTCTCCAAGCCGACCTTCGACCCGAATCTGTTCGTCGACGGCATCGATGCCGACAGCTGGCGCGAGCTCAACGACAACATCGATAAGCCGCTGTTGAACCGCGCGTTGCGGGGCACCTATCCGCCCGGCTCGACCTTCAAGCCGCTGATGGCGATGGCGGCGCTGACCAGCGGCAAGCGCGCGCCCGGCACCATCGTGATGGACAACCTGGTCTACAGCTTCGGCGGCCGCACCTTCGGCAGCCCGGAGGCGGACCGGCCCGGCCCCAAGGACATGCGGCTGGCCATCGTCGGCTCCAGCAATGTCTACTTCTACAGCCTGGCCAACGAGATGGGCGTGGATCTGATCCACGACGAGCTCGAACCCTTCGGCCTGGGGCGCAAGACCGAGATCGACCTGCAGGGCGAGGTGACGGGCGTGCTGCCTTCGCAGGCCTGGAAGAAGCGCTATTTCGCCCGCAGCCCGGCCAACCAGAAGTGGTTCCCCGGCGAGACCATCTCGCTGGGCATCGGCCAGGGCTACAACAGCTTCACGATGCTGCAGCTGGCCACTGCCTATGCCACCGTGGCCACCAGCGGCCAGCGCTACAAGCCGCGCCTGGTGCGAGAGATCGAGGACGTGGTCAAGCATGAGCAGCGCCGCGTCGCCAGCGACGCGCTGGAGCCGCTGCCGCTCAAGCCCGCCGATGCCGAGGTGATACGCAATGCGATGCATGGCGTGACGATGGAAGGCACCTCGCGCGCCGTCTTCATGGGGGCGCCCTATACCAGCGGCGGCAAGACCGGCACGGCCCAAGCCGTGGGCCTGCGCGCCGGCGAAAAATACAGCAGCATCAAGGCCGATGAGCGCAAGCGCGACCACTCGCTCTATGTCGCCTTCGCGCCGGTCGAGTCCCCGACCGTCGCGCTGGCGCTGATCGTCGAGAATGCCGGCTGGGGGTCGACCGCCGCCGCGCCGATTGCGCGCCGCGTCTTCGACTTCCTGCTGCAAGGCGTCTACCCCAGCGAGGAAGATATTGCGCTGACTCAGCAAGGCCTGACCAAGGCGCCGGTCGGCACGCCGCGCCCCATCGCTGCCGTGCCGCTGCCGGGTCAGGCGGCGGCGCCCGTGCCGGCGGCATCCGCCGCTGCTTCAGCCGCCACATCAGCCGCCTCGGGAGTCCGCCGATGAGCCATGTCTTCAACAAGCCCTCGCTGCTCAGCCGCCTGCGGCCCTGGGTCAGCGGCTTTGACGGACCGCTGCTGCTGATACTGGCCTGGCTCGCCGGCCTGGGCCTCATGTGCATGTACTCGGCCGGCTTCGACCATGGCACGCGCTTCGTCGACCATGCCCGCAATATGGCGCTGGCGGCGGCCATCATGTTCGTCGTCGCCCAGGTGCCGCCGCAGCGGCTGATGGCGCTGGCGATCCCGCTGTACACCGTGGGCATCGCGCTGCTGGTGGCAACGGCGCTGTTCGGCATCAGCAAGAAGGGTGCGACACGCTGGCTCAATATCGGCATCGTGATCCAGCCCTCGGAGCTGCTGAAGATCGCCACACCGCTGATGCTGGCCTGGTGGTTCCAGCGGCGCGAGGGCCAGCTGCGCACGGCCGACTTCGTCATCGCGCTGCTGATGCTGGCCGTGCCGGTGGGCCTGGTGGCGCGCCAGCCCGATTTGGGCACCTCCATCCTGGTGTTCGCGGCGGGCTTTTATGTGCTGTTCTTCGCCGGCTTTAGCTGGCGCATCATCCTGCCGGCCGTCGCCGCCGGCGCGATCGCGATCACAGCCCTGGTGCTCAGCGAGGACCAGATATGTCAGCCCGATGTCGAGTGGCCGGTGCTGCGCGAGTATCAGAAGCACCGGGTCTGCACCCTGCTCGATCCGCACAAGGACCCGCTCGGCAAGGGCTTCCACATCATCCAGGGCGAGATCGCGATCGGCTCGGGCGGACTGACCGGCAAGGGCTTCATGAAGGGCACGCAAACCCATCTGGAGTTCATCCCGGAGCGCACCACCGATTTCATCTTCGCCGCCTATGGCGAGGAGTTCGGCCTGGTCGGCGCTTTAGGCCTGCTGCTGGGATTTGCCGCGCTGATCGTGCGTGGGCTGATGATTGCGGCCGAGGCGGCCAACCCGTTCGGCCGCCTGCTGGCCGGCGCCATCACGCTGAGCTTCTTCACCTATGTGTTCGTCAATATGGGCATGGTCAGCGGCATCCTGCCGGTGGTCGGCGTGCCGCTGCCCTTCATCAGCTACGGCGGCACCGCGATGGTGATGCTGGGCCTGAGCCTGGGCATCCTGATGTCGATCGCGAAGAGCCGGCGCTTCATGTCCCGCTGAGCGCGTCGCGGCCCGGATGGGCCGCGAAACGCACGGTGAAGCGTGCGCCAGGCCCCTGGCCGTCCTCCTGCGTCTGGCCGGATCGCAGCTCGCGGGTCTCGTCCAGCGTGATCTCGGCCTCATGCTGCTGGACGATCTCACGCACGATGGCCAGGCCCAGACCCGAGCCGTCGACATTGGTGCCCAGGGCCCGGTAGAAGGGCTGGAACACCTGCTCGCGCTCCGACGCCGGAATGCCCGGCCCCGAGTCCTCGACCTGCAGCACCGTGACCTGGCCGAACGGGTCTTCGACGACGCGCACCGTCACCGTGCCATGCGGCGGCGTGTAGAGCAGGGCGTTGTCGACCAGATTGCGGATCAGCTCGCGGATCAGCAGCGGATGGCCGTTGATGCGCAGCGCGCTGTGCTCGTCGTCCGGCCCCTCGAAGCCGAGGTCGATGCGCTTGTCCATCGCACGCGGCACAAAGTCGCGCACCGTCTCCATCGCCAGCTCGGACAGATTGACCTCGCTGCGCCGCGCCGCATGCTCCTTGTCCTCGGCGCGGGCCATCGCGAGCAGCTGGTTGACCATATGGGCGGCGCGCTGGCTGGACAGGGCGATCTGCTGCAGCGAGCGGCGCAGCTCGGCCGGCTCGCTGCGGCCCTCGTCGATCTCGCGCTGCGCGAACTCGGCCTGGGTGCGCAGGCCGGCCAGCGGCGTCTTCAGCTGATGGGCGGCATCGGCCAGGAAGTGCTTCTGCGCGCTGATCGACTGGTCGAGCCGGCCCAGCAAATCATTGATCGCGCGCACCAGCGGCGCGACCTCGTCGGGGATGCGGCGTTCGTCGATCGGGCTCAGGTCCGAACTCTCGCGCGAGCGGATACGGCGCTGCAGATCGTTCAGCGGTGCGATGCCGCGCGCCAGCGCCAGCCACACCAGCAGCACCGCCAGCGGCAGTATCACGAACTGCGGCAGTATCACGCCCTTGATGATCTCGTTGGTCAGGCGCGCCCGCTTGCCCAGGGTCTCGGCCACCTGGACCAGCATGGTCTGGGTCGAGCCGGCCTGGCCCTCGGGCGCCACCCATAGATAGGCGACCCGCACCGTGTCGCTGCCGACCTCGTCATCGCGGAAATGCAGCTCCCAAGGCACGATGGGATCGTCGGCGGCCGGCACCGGCAGCTGGCGGTCGCCGCTGAGGAACTCGCCGCGCAGACCCAGCACCTGGTAGTAGACCGTGTCGGCCTCGTCGGCCCGCAGCAGCGCGGCGGCCTCCGGCGACAGCGCGTAGCGGGAGCGCGCGCTGCTGCCGGCGCGCGGCGTCTCCGAGGCCGCCTGCAGGCCCAGATTGCGGGCCATCTCGCCGAGCTCGCGGTCGTAAGGCCGGTTGGCAATGCCCTGCGCCACCAGCCAGGTCAGCGCCACGCTGATGGGCCAGATCACCAGCAGCGGGGCGAGCATCCAATCGAGGATCTCGCCAAACAGCGAGCGTTGTTCGGTGTCTCCGGCCATTCAGCGGTGCAGGCTCAGCCTGGAATCTTTTCGAGACAGTAGCCCAGGCCGCGCACCGTGGCGATGCGTATCGGCCCCTGCTCGATCTTCTTGCGCAGCCGGTGGATATAGACCTCGATCGCGTTATTGCTGACCTCCTCGCCCCATTCGCACAGGCGCTCGACCAGTTGATCCTTGCTGACAAGGCGGCCGGCGCGCTGCAGCAGCACCTCCAGCAGGCTCAGCTCGCGCGCCGACAGCTCGATCATCTGCTCATTGATATAGGCAACCCGGCCGGTGGCGTCGAAGCTGAGCGGCCCGTGCTTGATGATGCTGGAGGCGGTGCCCAGGCCGCGCCGTGTCAGTGCCCGCACCCTAGCCTCGAGTTCCTGCAGCGAGAAGGGCTTGGCCATGTAATCGTCGGCGCCCAGATCCAGGCCCTTGACGCGCTGCTCGACACTGTCGGCCGCCGTCAGTATCAGCACCGGCATCGATGCACCGCGCCCGCGCAGCTTGCGCAGCACCTCCAGCCCATGCAGCTTGGGCAGGCCCAGATCCAGAATCACCAGATCGAACTCGTGCGAGGCCAGCGCCGCATCGGCCTCGGTGCCCGAGCCGACCTGGTCCACCGCATAGCCGGAGGCGCGCAAGGAGCGCAGCAAACCATCGGCCAGCACTTGGTCGTCTTCCGCAATCAGGATGCGCATGCTTTGTCCCCAGTCTTTACGAGCATTCTAGGGACGCCCGGCCTGCTGACATTGCATGTCAGCAGCCAGCCCCTAAACTACTGTACGAATATACAGATTGCGCCATAATGCGCGCAGCCTCAACAGGAGAAAAAACATGGACGCCCCCGTCAAAGCCATCAACACCGAAAAAGCCAAGGCCCTGCAAGCCGCCCTGTCCCAGATCGAAAAGCAGTTCGGCAAGGGCTCCATCATGCGCCTGGGCGAGGGCGAGGTGATCGAGGACATCCAGGTGGTGTCGACCGGCTCGCTGGGCCTGGACATCGCGCTGGGCGTCGGTGGCCTGCCACGCGGCCGGGTGGTCGAGATCTATGGCCCGGAATCCTCGGGCAAGACGACGCTGACCCTGCAGGTGATTGCCGAGATGCAAAAGCTCAGCGGCGTCTGCGCCTTCATCGACGCCGAGCACGCGCTGGACATCCAGTACGCACAGAAGCTGGGCGTCAATCTGCAGGAACTGCTGATCAGCCAGCCGGACACCGGCGAGCAGGCGCTGGAAATCGTCGATGCGCTGGTGCGCTCCGGTTCCGTGGACCTGATCGTGGTCGACTCGGTCGCCGCGCTGACGCCCAAGGCCGAGCTGGAAGGCGAGATGGGCGACTCGCTGCCGGGCCTGCAAGCCCGGCTGATGAGCCAGGCGCTGCGCAAGCTGACCGCCACCATCAAGAAGACCAACTGCATGGTCATCTTCATCAACCAGATCCGCATGAAGATCGGCGTGATGTTCGGCAGCCCCGAAACCACCACCGGCGGCAATGCGCTGAAGTTCTATGCCTCGGTGCGCCTGGACATCCGCCGCATCGGCTCGATCAAGAAGGGCGAGGAAGTGATCGGCTCCGAAACCAAGGTCAAGGTGGTCAAGAACAAGGTGGCCCCCCCGTTCAAGACCGCCGAGTTCGACATCCTCTATGGTGAGGGCATCAGCCGTGAAGGCGAGATCATCGACATGGGCGTGGTCGCCAAGGTGGTCGACAAGGCCGGCGCCTGGTATGCCTACAACGGCGAGAAGATCGGCCAGGGCAAGGACAATGCGCGCGAATTCCTGCGCGAGAACCCCGATATCGGCCGCGAGATCGAGAACAAGGTGCGCGAATCGCTGGGCGTGCCGCTGTTGACGGTGGACGGGCCGGCTGACAAGGCTTGATGCTTCTTCGGGCTTTGCCGAGTTGGGCACCTGACGCCGGCTTGCCATGAAGCCCCTGTCCCTGAAGATGCGTGCCATCACGCTGCTGGCGCAGCGTGAGCACAGCCGCAGCGAGTTGCGTCGCAAGCTGCTGCGCATCGCGCGGGCGCAGCGCGACGCGGCCGGCGCCGAGGCGGTCGAGGCCGCAGAGATCGAGGCCGAGGTCGACGAATTGCTGGTCTGGCTGCAGGCCCAGGGCTATCTCAGCGAGGAACGCTTCGTCGAGTCGCGCATCCATGCCCGCGCCCAGCGCTATGGCCATCTGCGCATCCAGCAGGAACTGGCCCAGCACGGGCTGAGCCTGAGCGCCGACAGCCAGGCACGACTGAAGGACAGCGAGTTCGAGCGCGCGCAGGCGATCTGGCAGCGCAAGTTCGGCAGCCCGGCCGAGGACGCCAACGACCGTGCCAAGCAGACCCGCTTTCTGCTGGCTCGGGGCTTTTCGGCCGATGTCGTGCGCCGGGTTTTGCGTGCGTCACAGACCGGCTGACAGCTTCGCGACAGGCTTGCGGCGGCGCAGCATGCTACATTGCCGGACTGTGCAAAGCCTGCTCGCAGCCACAACAAGGGCATGCGGGCCTGTTTTTGTGCGTCCGTGTTTGTCCAGCGCCCCATGTCCTTGCTCAACCCCTCCACTGCGCGCCGTCTGCTGCACCGTCGAGCTCTCGATGTGCAGGTCTATGCGCGCGACGACGGGCTCTACGAGGTCGAGGCCACGCTGAGCGACACCAAGACACGCGATGTCCCGATGGCCGGCGGCACCCGCCATGCCGGCGAGCCCATCCATGACATGCTGCTGCAGCTGGTCGTCGACACCGAGTTGACGATCCACGAGGCCGGCTCGCAGACGCGCTGGATGCCCTATCCCGGCGCCTGCGACCAGCATGATGATGCCTATGCGCGCCTGGTCGGCCTGAATCTGCTGAAAGGATTCCGGCTCGGCGTCAAGGAACGCCTGGCCGGCACCCGCGGCTGCACCCATCTGACCGAGTTGTGCCAGATCCTGCCGACTGCGGTGATCCAGGCCTTTGCCGGCCTCGTGATCGACACCCGCGAAGGCGATGGCTCGGGCCAGCCGCCATTCCAGCTCGACAAATGCCATGCCTTGCGCCGCGACGGCGCGGTCGTGCGCACCCATTACCCTCGCTGGTATCGCGACGGCCAGGCAGCCTCTGCTGCCGGCGCCGCCACGCTGCCTGCGGCTTCCTCATCCTGACTTTTCCAAGAAGCGAGACCCCTATGAAGATTCACGAGTACCAGGGCAAGGAAATCCTGCGCCAGTTCGGTGTGCCGGTGCCGCGTGGCATCCCGGCCTTCACGGTGCAAGAAGCGGTGGAAGCCGCACAGAAGCTGGGCGGCCCGGTCTGGGTCGTGAAGGCGCAGATTCACGCCGGTGGCCGTGGCAAGGGTGGAGGTGTCAAGCTGGGCCGCTCGCTGGACGATGTGAAGAGCCTGGCCGAGCAGATCCTGGGCATGCAGCTGATCACGCACCAGACCGGTCCGGAAGGCCAGAAGGTCCGCCGCCTCTATATCGAAGACGGCGCCGACATCAAGAATGAGCTGTATGTCTCGCTGGTCACCGACCGCGGCACGCAGAAGGTTGCCTTCATCGCCTCCAGCGAAGGCGGCATGGACATCGAGGAAGTGGCTCACGCCACACCCGAGAAGATCATCACCGAGATGATCGACCCGCTGACCGGCCTGACCGAAGCCCAGTCGCGCAAGATCGCCGCAGCCATTGGCCTGACCGGCGCTTCGGTGGACCAGGCCGTCGACCTGTTCGCCAAGCTCTACAAGTGCTATATGGACACCGACGCGTCGCTGGTGGAGATCAACCCGCTGAACTGCGACTCCAAGGGCAATCTGATCGCGCTGGACGCTAAGTTCAACTTCGACGCCAACGCGCTGTTCCGCCACCCCGAGATCGTCGCCTACCGCGATCTGGATGAAGAGGACCCGGCCGAAGTCGAAGCCTCGAAGTTCGACCTGGCTTACATCTCGCTGGACGGCAATATCGGCTGCCTGGTGAACGGCGCTGGCCTGGCCATGGCCACGATGGACACCATCAAGCTGTTCGGCGGCGAGCCGGCCAACTTCCTGGACGTCGGCGGCGGCGCCACGGCCGAGAAGGTCACCGAAGCCTTCAAGATCATGCTGAAGAACCCCGAGGTGAAGGGCATCCTCGTGAACATCTTCGGCGGCATCATGAAGTGCGACACCATCGCCGAAGGCGTGATCACCGCCTGCAAGGCCGTGAATCTGTCCGTGCCGCTGGTTGTGCGCATGAAGGGCACCAATGAAGAGCTGGGCAAGAAGATGCTGGCCGAATCCGGCCTGCCCATCATCGCCGCCGATTCGATGGCCGAAGCCGCGACGAAGATCGTCGCCGCCGTCGCTTAAAGCCCTTTAGGAAAGAAATCATGTCGATCTACATCAACAAAGACACCAAGGTCATCACCCAGGGCATCACGGGCAAGACCGGTCAGTTCCACACGCTCGGTTGCCAGGCCTATGCCAACGGCAAGAACGCCTTCGTCGCCGGTGTGAACCCGAAGAAGGCCGGCGAGAAGTTCTCGGACATCCCAATCTACGCGACCGTTAAGGAAGCCGCCGGCCAGACCGGCGCCACCGTGTCGGTGATCTATGTGCCGCCCGCCGGCGCTGCTGCCGCGATCTGGGAAGCCGTCGAAGCCGATCTGGACCTGGCGATTTGCATCACCGAAGGCATCCCCGTCAAGGACATGCTGGAAGTGCGCAACAAGATGAAGGCCAAGGAAGCCGCCGGTGGCAAGCGCACCCTGCTGCTGGGCCCCAACTGCCCCGGCCTGATCACGCCCGAAGAAATCAAGATCGGCATCATGCCCGGCCACATCCACCGCAAGGGCCGCATCGGCGTCGTTTCCCGCTCGGGCACGCTGACCTATGAAGCCGTGGCGCAGCTGACCGAGATCGGCCTGGGCCAATCCTCGGCCGTCGGCATCGGTGGCGACCCGATCAATGGCCTGAAGCACATCGACGTGATGAAGGCCTTCAACGACGATCCGGATACCGACGCCGTCATCATGATCGGCGAGATCGGCGGCCCGGATGAGGCCGAAGCCGCCCGCTGGTGCAAGCTGAACATGAAGAAGCCGGTGGTCGGCTTCATCGCCGGCGTCACCGCCCCTCCGGGCAAGCGCATGGGCCACGCCGGCGCGCTGATCTCCGGCGGCGCTGACACGGCCGATGCCAAGCTCGCCATCATGGAAGAGTCGGGCTTCACGATCACGCGCAACCCGTCGGAAATGGCCAAGCTGCTCAAGGCACTGCTGTAAAGACGACGCCACGGCCGCCCTCGCAAATGCGTAATTTCACGCATCGAGCCAGGGGGGCGTGGCATCGCACAATTCAGCAGCAGCCCGAGCGGCCGGACTGAGAAAAAGGGGCGACAGCCCCTTTTTCGTTTTCCGGCAGCGATCCGGCCGGCCTCGTTATAGTCGTTCACTGTTTCTGTGCCGGCCGCAGAACACCCAACAAAGCAAATACCCATGGACATGCTCTCCAGTCCCGAGTTCTGGCTCGCCGTCGGCCAGATCATCATGATCGACATCCTGCTCGGCGGCGACAACGCGGTGGTGATCGCGCTGGCCTGCCGCAAGCTGCCCGACGCGCAGCGTCGCAAAGGCATTCTGTGGGGCACGGCCGGCGCCATCGTGCTGCGCGTCGTGCTGATCTTCTTCGCGCTGACGCTGCTGAAGCTGCCTTTCCTGAAGCTGGTCGGCGGCATCCTGCTGCTGTGGATCGGCATGAAGCTGCTGATGCCCGAGCATGACGATGAGCATGCCAATATCCAGGCCAGCGACAAGCTGTGGGCGGCGGTCAAAACCGTCATCGTGGCCGACTTCGTGATGAGCCTGGACAATGTGATCGCGATCGCCGGCGCCGCCGAAGGCGCGGGTGGCGACCACCAGATGCCGCTGGTGATCTTTGGCCTGCTGGTCTCCATCCCCATCATCGTCTGGGGCAGCCAGCTGGTGATCAAGCTGATGGATCGCTTCCCGATGGTGATCACCTTGGGTGCGATGCTGCTGGGCTGGATTGCCGGCACGATGATGGTGGGCGACCCGGCGCTGGCCAGCTGGGTGCCGACCCAGGCCGGCGACAAGCCCGGCTCGACCGAGGTGCTGCCGGCGCTGTATTACGGCTGCGGCGTGGCCGGTGCGCTGCTGGTCTTGCTGTTCGGCAAGGCCATGGCCATGCGCAGCAAGGCCGCCTGAGGCACAGGCACGATGGCAGCGCCCGGCTTCTGGAAACGTGTGCTGGGCCGCAAGGCCAAGCCGGGCAGCCCGGGCGACAGCGTCACCGGGCCCAGCACGCTGCCCAGCACCCAGCCCCAGCATTTCCAGACCGACAGCGGCGCCAGCCTCGACAGCTATGAGATCGGCCCCGAGCTGGGCCGCGGTGCGATGGCCGTCGTGCATCTGGCCACCGAGCGGGCCAGCGGCCGCCAGGTGGCCATCAAGCGACTGGCGCTGCAGCGGGAGTTCGCGGCCGAGGACCTGATCGATGTGCGCCAGCGCTTCATGCGCGAGGCCCGCGCGGCCGGCCATCTGGCCCACCCCGATATCCTGCAGGTGCTTGACGCCGGCCCGACCGGCCAGGACGCCTGGATCGCGATGGAGTATGTGCAGGGTCAGGATCTGAGCCATTTCACCCGTGCGGGTGCGCTGCTGCCGGTGCGCGAGGTGCTGGCGCTGGCCATACGGCTGGCCCGCGCGCTGGCCTTCGCACACAGCCAGGGCGTGGTGCACCGCGACATCAAGCCCTCCAATGTGATGCTGGACCGCAGCAGCGGCACGCTGAAGATCATGGATTTCGGCATTGCCCGCATTGCTGACGGCAGCCGCACCCGCACCGGCCTGGTGCTGGGCACCCCCTCCTTCATGTCGCCCGAGCAGCTCGCCGGGCTGCAGGTCGACGGGCGCAGCGACCTCTATTCGCTGGGCGCACTGCTCTACCAGCTGCTGACCGGCCAGCTGCCGCATCAGTCGGACTCGATGGCCCAGCTGATGTACCAGATCGCCAACCAGGCGCCGCCGGATGTGCGCCACCACCGGCCCGAGCTGCCCGAAGCGCTGGCGCTGGTGCTGGCGCTGGCGCTGGAGAAGCGCCCCGAGCTGCGCTACCGCAGCGGCGAGCTGTTCGCCCAGGACCTGGAGACGGTGCTGGCCCAGCTGCCGGCGGCCGATCCGGCAGGCCCGCCGGGCCGCGAGGATTTCACGGCCGCCGACCCGTTCGCGCAAACATTGCGTCTGAACCCCCAGGAACCGGGGCAAAATCCCTGACCCAAGCGACACAGCCCAGCCCGCCCATGACCGTGGAGATCTTCAGCGCTACCGATGTCGGCCGCGCCCGCGACAACAACGAAGACTCGGTGGCGCTGGACCCGGCCGTGAGCCTGGCCGTGCTGGCTGACGGCATGGGGGGCTATAACGCCGGCGAGGTCGCCAGCCAGATGCTGACCTCCTTCATCACGGCCGAGCTGGGCCGCTGGCTGAAGGAAACCAGCAACAAGGCCACCGCCGCCGACGTGAAGCGGGCGATGGACATCTGTGTCGACAACGCCAACCGCGCCATCTTCAACGCGGCCAACACCAATCCGCGCTATGCCGGCATGGGCACGACCCTGGTGCTGGCCGTGTTCCGCGACGAGGGCCTGCTGTTGGGCCATGTCGGCGATTCGCGCGCCTACCGTTTGCGCAACGGCCAGCTGAGTCAGCTGACCCGCGACCATTCGCTGCTGCAAGAGCAGCTCGATGCCGGCCTGCTGACCCCCGAAGAAGCCGCCTATTCCAACAACCGCAATCTGGTGACCCGGGCGGTTGGCGTCGAGGACACGGTGATGCTGGAGCTGCATCAGCACGAGGTTCAGCCGGGCGATCTGTTCCTGCTGTGCTCGGATGGACTCTCCGATATGCTGGACGACGACGCCCTGGCTCAGTTGCTCTTAAGCCACCCTTCGCTGTCGGAAGCGGCTCAAGCCTTGATTGATGCGGCCAATGACATGGGCGGCAAGGATAATATTGCGATTGTGTTGGCCCGCGCCGAGGGTCCCGCCCGGGCGACCGGCCGGACATGGTGGCCCTTCGGTCGTAAATAAGGTCGGGTCCGAATCGGCGGCTTGGAGCGGCCGGCCGGCACGCAAAACAGACAACAGGACTTGAGGTCAAGCATGGGCAAGCTGGTGGTTTCGCTCGATGGGGTGGTGATCAAGGAGGTGCAGATCACCAAGGACAAGACCACCCTGGGGCGGCGGCCTTACAACGACATCGTGATCGACAACCTGGCCGTCAGCGGTGAGCATGCCGTGCTGCAGATGGTGGGCGCCGATGTCTTCATCGAAGACCTGAACTCCACCAACGGCACCTATATCAACGGCAAGGCGATCAAGAAGCAGTTGCTCAGCAACAGCGACGTCGTCGAGATCGGTAAATACAAGATCAAGTTCCTGCTGGAAGACAGCGTGGACTACGAGAAGACCATGATCCTGAAGCCCGGCTCGGCCGTGCCCAGCGGTTTCGGTCTGCCCTCGTCCTTCGGCGCCCTGGGTTCGCCCGCCAGCACCGCGCTGCCGGCCACCATCAAGGTGCTGACCGGCGCGGCCGCCGGCCGCGAGGTCAGCCTGACCAAGGTGGTCACCACGGTCGGCAAGCCCGGCGTGCAGGTCGCCTCCATCACCAAGCGCCCCAGCGGCTATGTATTCGCCCATGTCGAGGGCGGCGCCCGCCCCAGCGTCAACGGCATCCCCCTAGTCGGTGAATCGGTCGCGCTGAAGAGCGGCGATGTGATCGAGCTGGCCGGCACCCAGATGCAGTTCGTCCAAGCCGGCCTCTGAACCCGGCGGCTGAAACCGGCAGCCCAGGCCGGGCCCGCCGTGCAGCAAATCACGCCACCGCCCGACATCGCCACGGCCGTCCCCTGATCGGCTGAGAAACGCGAACTACGCAGCTAGGCAGGGCTGCCCGGGGCGCGTAAATTGAGACGGAGCCCACAATCTCGTGCGCCATCTCCGACTCCGACGCATGAACATACATGTCCTGGGCTGCTCCGGCGCCATTGCAGCAGGCTACAAGACCAGCGCCTTCCTGCTCGACGACGACATCCTGATCGACGCCGGCACCGGTGTCGGTGACCTCGGCCTGGACGCCCTGGCCCGCATCGACCACATCCTGGTCAGCCACTCGCACCTGGACCACATCCTGGCCATCGGGCTGCTGGCAGACACCGTGCTGCGCCTGCGCGCCCAGGCCGGCCGCCCGCCTATCCAGGTCCACGCGCTGGCAGCGACGCTGGACGCGCTGCGCCAGCACATCTTCAACGGCGTGATCTGGCCCGACTTCACCCGCCTGCCTAGCGCCGAGCACCCGGTGCTGAGCCTGCATCCCTTCGAGATCGGCCAGCGCCTGAACCTGGGCGGCCGCGAGATCGAGGTGCTGAATGCCGAACACACGGTACCGGCGGTCGGCTTCGCGGTGGACTCGCCCACCGGCCACTGGGTCTACACCGGCGACACCGGCCCGAACCCGGTCCTGTGGCAGCGCCTGTCCGAGATCAAGGTCGCCCATCTGGTGATCGAAACCGCTTTTGGTGACGACGAGCGCCAACTAGCCCGCATCAGCCGCCATCTCTGCCCCACCGCGCTAGGCCGCGAGCTGGCCCAGCTGGGCGGCAGCGTCGAGGTCCACATCACCCATATCAAGCCCGGCGAAATCGACGCGGTGATGAGCGAGATCGGTGCCTTGAGCAGCCCGCACAGGATCCGCACGCTGAAGGCCGGCGACATCCTGAGCCTCTGAACCGCGCCGGCCGCCGGGCCGACTGACAAAAATGGTCAGATCCCCGAAGCCAGGACAAAACGCGCGGCCCCGGGTGACCAAAATGGTCGCTTCAAGCCCGCAAGCCCCCGAAATTCCGTGAGATCCGTCACGGCAAAGGCGATCAAAAGCCTGGCACGGCCCCTGCATTCAGGGGGAGTGTCTCTACCCCTCAATGCATTTCTTTTCTTCCCAGGAGTCCCCATCATGAGCATGAAGCGCGTCCAACAAGGTTTCACCCTGATCGAACTGATGATCGTCGTGGCGATTATTGGTATCTTGGCTGCTGTGGCGATTCCGCAGTACCGTGATTACACGTCGAAGACAAAGGTTGGTTCGGCGATCGCCAGTATTGACGGTGTCAAGAAAGGCGTCGCGCTCTGCTATCAAGAAAGCGGCACCTTCGCGAATTGCGGGCCCGGCGGTACTGGTGGCGTCCCCGCATTCACAGCGACCAACGTTGTCTCCGGCCTCGCCTATACCGATGCAACCGGCGCAATTCAGTTGACATTTGCTGCTGGAAATGGCGCGTCATTGGACGGCAAGAAGATCACCTACACGCCGACAGTCGATGGCGTGCGCATGTCCTGGGCGGTCACGACTGACGTAACCGAGGCAGCCGTTCTTGCCGCTATCACCAAGAACACGACGGCTGCTGCTGCTGCTCCTTAACGAATGTGACGGAGATCGCAGACGGCTATGAAACCAAGTCGCTAGCCTGATTCCGTTGCCCAAAAAGAAAGCGCCCCAGGGCGCTTTCTTTTTTGTTTGGCCTCATGAAAGATTGGGGTCAGATTGCCCCGTAACTCAAGGCAGTTTCTCCCTACCGGCTTCCTTGCATGTTCGGACGCTTTCCGGGAAACAAGGACGCTGCGTGAGCAATTCACGGGGTCGGTGACCTGCTTACGGGACTTGTAGCCACTCAGGCGGTGAGTTTCTGTGATGTTATCGGTGTCGGACCACTCGCGGCGAACCGAGGCTGGTAGCCGGTATGTGGGGCCAGCGCTCGTTGTAGACCCTGCCGCCAAGCATCCGCCCACTACAACGCGCTTGGAGCAGCCCCAGCCCACCTGAAACACCCCCGCCCCGCCCCCTTGGCCCGATACAGCGCCTCATCCGCGCTCGCCAGCAGCTCGGCTGCCACGGGCGGATCGCCGGGGCCACCGTCATACGCCGCAATCCCCATGCTGGTCGCCAGCTGTAGCGGGCCGGTGGGCAGCTGCACCGGTGCCTGCATCGCATGCAGGATCTTGCCGGCCACGAGCTCGGCCTCGTTGGGCTGGTGCAGGCCCTCCAGGATCAGCACGAACTCGTCGCCGCCCAGCCGCGCGACCATGTCGGTGCCGCGCACGCAGCGGCTCAGGCGCCGGGCGAACTCCTGCAGCACCTGATCACCGGCCGCGTGGCCGAGTCCGTCATTGATCTGCTTGAACTTGTCGATGTCCAGGAAGATCAGGGCCAGGCCCTGGGCGTTGCGCCGGCTGCGGGCCAGCGCCTCGTCCAGTCGCTCGTCGAACTGGCGCCGGTTCGGCAGGCCGGTCAGTTCGTCGACGCGCGACAACCGGTCCAGATGCTGCTCGACCAGCTTGGCCGCCGTGATGTCGGTGGCCAGGGTGTAGACGCCGGCCACCGAGCCGTCCTCCAGCAGATCGGGGATGTAGTCGGCGCGCAGCAGGCGCTTGACGCCGCCCGCCTCGGCCTCGGTCTCGAAGCTGGCCCGCTCGCCGTCCAGGGCCTGCTGCAGGGCCTGGCGACGCGGCTCATAGGCCTCGGGGCCGATCAGCTCGGGCAGACGCTGGCCCAGGGCGCGAGCCGGGTCGATGTCCATCCAGGGCTTGAAGGTCGCGTTCAGGAACTGCAGGCGCTGCTCGCGGTCGATGTAGGAGATCAGCACCGGCAGGTTGTCGGCAATGGTGCGCAGCCGCCGCTCGCCCGCCTGCAGCTGGCGCAGCGCCTGCTGCAGCTCGGCGGTGCGCTGCTCGACGCGCTGCTCCAGCGAGGTGTTGAGCTCGGCCAGCGTTGCGTCCTGCCGGGCCTGGCGGGCCGACAGATCGGCCAGCGCGCCTGACAGCAGGGCCACCTCGCGATAGCCCCCCACCCGCGGCAACGGCTCATCGCCCAGATGGCGCCGGGCCGAGATCACGGCGGCCAGGCGCTCCAGCGGCGCCGACAGGCGGCGCGCCAGCAGCCAGGCCAGCGGCACCGACAGGGCCACCAGCGCCAGCGCCACCATCACGATCTGGCCGCGCAGCCTCTGGTAGTCGGCCAGCGCGACGCTGGTCGGCGTGCGCATCAGGATGGTCCAGCCCAGGCCCGGATAGCTGCCCTGGCCGCGCGTCGCGGCCGTCACCGCGAAATAGTCGATGCCGGCATCGCTGTAGCGCCGGGCCGTGCCTATCGTGCCCATATCGAGCGCCAGCTTGCGTCCTTCCAAAGCCGGTGGGCCCAGCAGCACGGTGCCGTCCTGCCCGATCACCAGGGCCTCGGCCGCATGCGACTCCATCGCCGCGTCGATCAGTTCGTTCTTGATCTGGCGCGCCCAGGCCCAGCTCAGATGCACGCCGAACACGCCCAGATAGCGGCCGCGCTCATCGCGCAGCGGCAGCGCAAAGTCGACAAAGCGCCAGGGCTCGCTCTGCTTGGGCAGCAGCTTCTCCAGCAGCACCGCCGCATGCACATCGCCGACGAAGGGGCCGGCCTTGCCGCCCTGCCACCAGGGCCGCTTAGCGACATTGACCCCTTCGAGCAGACCGCCGCCGGCGGCCAGCACCTGGCCCTCGGCATCGGTGACGCCCAGCCAGGCGAAGTGACCAAAGCCCAGCCGGATCTGCTCCAGCGCCCGGCGCATCGCCGGCACATCGTCGTGGCGCTGAAACAGCTCCAGCTGCGACAGCACCTTGACCTCCTGGAACTGCTGGGCCATGCCGCGGTCCAGTGCATCACGGAAGTCCAGCGCGATCTGGCGCAGCGACTCGGTCGCGCGCCGCTCGGCATGGGCGCGTGCGAAATTCTCGATCAGCCAGGCGCAGCTCAGCACGGCCAGCAGCACCGCCGTCAGCACGGCCGCGGTCAGCCAGCTGCCCAGCGAGAGGCGGTCCTTGCGGGGGCGGGTCAGGTCTTGCGTCGCAACAGTCATGGGCCGCTTTGTAGCCCGGTCGTCGATGCACCGCAAGTCGGGCGACGGGCATCGCGCACCAAGCCAGCGCATGACCGATTCATCAGCCGCTGGCCGAACGCACCAAACTCGGGCAAGCTGCACTGCAGGCAAGCAAAGCAGGCCTGGGCACAGCCCTTGCGTCTATCGCGATTCAAGCCGACGGAGTCTTTCTCAACATGCATGCGCTCACCCTTCCCGCCCAGGGCCACTATGACGAGATGCTGCTCGCCGACGGGGCCATACGCCCCCATTACCAGGCCTTCGACCAGTGGCTGCAGGCCCAGACGCCCGAGGCCCTGGCCAAGAAGCGGGCCGAGGCCGACCTGCTGTTCCACAAGGTGGGCATCACCTTCGCCGTCTACGGCGACGAGGCCGGCGCCGAGCGCCTGATCCCTTTCGACACCGTGCCGCGCATCGTGCCGGCCAGCGAGTGGCAGATGCTGGAGGCCGGGCTGCGCCAGCGCGTCACCGCGCTGAACCGCTTTCTGTGGGACATCTACCACGATCACGAGATCATCAAGGCCGGCCTGATCCCGGCCGAGCAGGTCTTCGCCAATGCCCAGTACCAGCCGGCGATGCAGGGGCTGGACCTGCCGCACGGCATCTACGCCCACATCACCGGGGTCGACCTGATACGCCACTCGGACGGCGGCTACTACGTGCTGGAAGACAATCTGCGCGTGCCCTCGGGCGTCAGCTATATGCTGGAAAACCGCAAGATGATGATGCGGCTGTTCCCCGAGCTGTTCTCCCGCTACCCGGTGGCCCCCGTCGCGCATTACCCGACCCTGCTGCTGGACACCTTGCGGCATGCGGCAGAGGTCGAGAACCCTAATGTGGTCGTGCTGACCCCCGGCCCCTTCAACAGCGCCTATTTCGAGCACGCCTTCCTGGCCCAGCAGATGGGGGTGGAGCTGGTCGAGGGTCAGGACTTGTTCGTCAAGGATGACTACCTCTATATGCGCACCACCGTGGGCCCGAAACGGGTGGACGTGATCTACCGCCGCATCGATGACGCCTTCCTCGACCCGCTGGCCTTCCGCGCCGACTCGATGCTGGGCGTGCCGGGTCTGCTCTCGGTCTACAAGCAGGGTCATCTGATCCTGGCCAATGCGATAGGCACCGGCGTGGCCGATGACAAATCGATCTACCCTTATGTGCCCGACATGATCCGCTTCTATCTGAAGGAGGAGCCCATCTTGCACAACGTGCCGACCTGGCAATGCCGCAAGCCGGCCGATCTGGACCATGTGCTCAAGCACATGGCCGAGCTGGTGGTCAAGGAGGTCCATGGCGCCGGCGGCTACGGCATGTTGGTGGGCCCGGCCTCGACGGCCGCCGAGGTCGATGACTTCCGCGCGCGGGTCAAGGCCAACCCAAGCAACTACATCGCCCAGCCCACGCTGTGCCTGTCGAGCTGCCCGACCTTTGTCGAGGCCGGCATCGCACCGCGCCATATCGATCTGCGGCCTTTTGTGCTGAGCGGCCGCGAGATCAGCATGGTCGCCGGCGGGCTGACGCGTGTGGCCCTGAAGCAGGGCTCGCTGGTGGTGAATTCGTCCCAAGGTGGCGGCACCAAGGACACCTGGATCCTGGAAGGTGTGGAGCCCCCAGGTTCACTTCGTTCACTGCCCCCCGAGGGGGCGCAGGCCTCCCTTGGGGCGGCCCGGCGGGAGTCCTGATCATGTTGTCACGTACCGCCTCCCAACTCTTCTGGATGAGCCGCTATCTGGAGCGCGCCGAGAACCTGGTGCGCATGCTCGATGTGACGCACTCGCTGTCGCTGCTGCCGCAAAGCCGTGGCGCGATGACCGAGCTGGCCGCGCCGCTGGCCGTCACCGGCACGCTGGAGTCCTTCACGCAAAGCCAGTCCTCGCTGGACCCCGAGCATCTGTTCAACTTCATGGCGCTGGACCTGAGCAACCCGGCCTCGGTGCTGAGCTGCCTGAAGGGCGCGCGCGAGAATGCCCATGCGGTGCGCGGCCAGATCACCGCCGAGATGTGGGAGGCCATCAACAGCACCTGGCTGGAGGCGCGCAGCTTCCCCAAGCGCGGCATCCCCAGCGTCTCGAGCTTCTTCGACTGGGTCAAGGAGCGCTCGCACCTGTTCCGCGGCGCCACCTACGGCACCCTGCAGCGCAACGATGCCTACAACTTCATCCGCCTGGGCACCTTCATCGAGCGGGCCGACAACACCGCCCGCCTGCTCGATGTGAAGTCGCAGCTGATCGAGCCGGCGGTCGAGAGCCTGGTGCCGGTGGACGTGCCGGTCGAGAGCGCGCCCGACTTCTATGCCTGGAGCGCGCTGCTGCGCTCGCTGTCGGCGTTCGAGGCCTATCACGCGGTCTATCGCGAAAGCCTGGACGGCCGCCGTGTCACCGAGCTGCTGATACTGCGGCCCGATATCCCGCGCTCGCTGCGGGCCTGCTGCGACGAGATCGTCGCGATCCTGCCGCATATCGAGGCGAAACCGGGCGCGCAGGACGCCGGCCGCGAGGTCAAGCGCCTGGCCGGCCAGCTGGCGCTGCGGCTGGAGTACGGCGCGGTCGACGAGATCCTGGACGCCGGTGTGCACCGCTGGCTGACCCAGTTCCTCGAAGAATCGGCCCAGCTCGCCAACGCGATCCGCGAAGCCTATCTGGAAGCCAACTGATGCGGCTCGCCATCAGCCATGAGACTGTCTATCGCTACGACCACCCGGTCAAGCGCAGCACCCAGTACCTGCGCCTGACACCCACCGACAGCGCCGGCCAGCGCGTGCTGCGCTGGGTGCTGAGCCTGCCGGGCCGGGCCAGCCGGGGCAAGGACGCCTATGGCAATGTGATGCATGTGCTGAGCATGGACCGGCCGCACAGCGAGATCCGGCTGCGCGCCGAGGGTCTGGTCGACACCGTCGATGGCCCGCCCCGGCCCGACCCACATGATGCCTTCCCGCCCGAGCTGTTCCTGCGCGACTCGGCCCTGACCCGCGCCGACGCGGCGCTGCGCAGCTTTGCCCAGGCTCATGGTGGCGGTGTCGCCGCCGACACCCGCGACGGCCTGCTGGCGCTGATGCAGGCGCTGGGTGTGCAGATGCCCTACACCCCCGGCTTCACCGATGCCGCCACGCCGGCGGCCGAGGCCTTCGAGCGCCGGCTGGGCGTCTGCCAGGACCATGCCCAGGTGTTTGCCACCTGCGCGCGGCTGTTGGGCGTGCCGGTGCGCTATGTGTCCGGCTATCTGGCCACCGACGACCACCATGTTGCCAGCCATGCCTGGGCCGAGGCGCGGCTGACCGAGGGCTGGCTGGGCTTCGACGTCAGCAACCAATGCCTGGCCGACGGCCGCTATGTGAAGCTGGCCATCGGTGCCGACTATCTGGACGCCTGCCCGGTGCGCGGCATGCGCCTGGGCGGCGGCGGGGAGGCGATGCAGGCCCAGGTGCAGGTGACGCTGACGCCGCCGGCTCAGTAGTGCGGCGGCAGCTCGTCGCGCAGGCTGCGAAAGCCCACGCTCTCGGCCGGCGCCGTGGCGCGCTCGCGCAGCGCGGCCAGCTCGTGCAGCAGCGCATCGATCTGCTGCTGCTGGCGGATCACGGTCTGGTTCAGGTGGTCGACCAGGTCTTCGGTGAAGCTGGCCTTGATCTCCAGATCGGTGAGGCGTTGCTCGGTGTCTTGGGCTTTGTCCATGGCGATATTGGACCTCAAGCCGGCCCCTCGCTCACCACTGCGTGGTCGGCAGGGTCGCCAGCCCGGTCCAGCGCTTGATCATCGCGGCCAGCTGGGCGCGGTTGACCGGCTTGGTCATGAAGTCGTTCATGCCGGCCTGCAGGCAGCGCTCGCGGTCGCTGGCCAGCGCATCGGCGGTCAGCGCGACGATGGGGGTGCGACGGCTGCCGTCCTGCTCGGTGGCGCGGATGCGCTGAGTGGCCTCGTAGCCGTCCATCTGCGGCATATGGCAGTCCATGAAGATGATGTCGTACTGCCCCTTGCGCGCCACCGCCTGGGCGGCCTGGCCGTCGTTGACCACATCGACCTGGCAGCCCAGCATCTTCAGCATGCCCTCGACCACCATCTGATTGACCGGGTCGTCCTCGGCCACCAGCACATTGACCGTCACCGCCTCATGGGCACTCTCCAGCGGCGCGGCCACCGTGACGGCCTCCTCGCCGGCGACCTGCAGCGGCAGGTCGATCCAGAAGTGCGAGCCCTGGCCCACATCGCTGTCGACATTGACCTGGCCGCCCATCAGCTCGGTCAGCTCCTTGACGATGGCCAGCCCCAGGCCGCCACCGCCGTGGCGCCGGGTGCTGGAGCTGTCGACCTGGGTGAAGGTGTCGAAGATGGTCTCCAGCTGCGAGGCCGGGATGCCGATGCCGGTATCGCGCACCGAGAAGCGCACGCGCAGCGGCTGCGCCTCCAGCACCAGCACCTCCAGGCGCACGCTGCCCCGGTCGGTGAACTTGACCGCGTTGTGCAGCAGATTCACCAGCAGCTGGCGCAGGCGTGTCGCGTCGGCCAGCACCCGGGGCGGCAGCTTGACCGAGGCATGCGCGCTGAGCGTGACCGGCTTGTCGCGCGTCGTCGCCATCACCAGCTCCAGCGCCTCGCCCACCAGGGCGCGCAGGTCCAGCACCACCGGCCGCAGCTCCAGCTTGCCAGCCTCGATGCGCGACAGGTCCAGCACATCGTCGATCAGGCCCAGCAAGGCGGTGGCCGAATGGTGGGCGGTCTGCACATAGCGCTGCTGGATCGGGGTCAGGGTCGTGCCCATCAGCAGCTCGGCCGCGCCGAGGATGCCGTTCATCGGCGTGCGGATCTCGTGGCTGGTGGCCGCCAGAAACTGCGACTTGGCCTGGTTGGCCTGCTCGGCCTGGCGCCGCGCCGCGTCCAGCTCTATGGTCTGCAGTTCCAGCGCATGGGCTTTCTGCTCCAGCTGCTCGACCAGCAGATGGGCGGTGCGCACCGCCTCGCGGGCCCGCCGGCGCAGCCGCTCCATCACCAGGCCGGTGGCGGCCAGATAGACGCCCAGCAGATACATCGAGGCGGCAATGCCCAGGCGCTCGTTCCACAAGGCCCGGGCCGGGTCCAGCGCGGCGATGCCCAGCCCGTAGGCCAGATAGGCCAGCGTGATCACGTGGACGAAATAGAAGGCGCGCCTGAAGCCGAAGCCGATCTGGTCGACCACCCGCACCAGCATGAAGTAGGCAAAGAACAGCTGCCCCTGCTCCAGCAGATAGAGCGTCGGCAACCAGGCCAGCACATCAAGATTGAAGAAGACCAGGCTCAGATCGACCCGCCCGCTGCGCCCCCAGCCCAGGCGCAGCGCCAGCCAGCCGAGCAGCGCATAGCCCATATTGAAGGCCATCAGCACCATCAGCTCGGGCCGGGCCAGTCCGCCGCCGGGCATATTGAGCAGCGCGATCACGCTGAGGATCGCGAAACCCAGCAATCTCAGTGCCGGAATCTGCTGGGTATACAGCCGACGCGCCCGCGCCGCCTTGCGCTGGGCGAGCAGGCCCGCATCCAGCGTAAAGCCGGTGTCACGGTCGAGCACTGCTGCTGTCTTGCTGTCCACAAAGCCCTCGCTGCCAACGCATCGCCAAATGGCGGGCTTCGCAGAATACCCGGGCAATCCCTAGTCTGTCGTACTGTTGCCGACGTTTACATCTGGCCGGCTCAGACCGGTCCCAGCACCCGCATCGAGTAGTCGACCGCCTTCACATCCTTGGTCAGCCGACCGATCGAGATGCGGTCGACGCCGGTGGCGGCGATCCAACGCAGCTGGTCGAGCTCGACGCCGCCCGAGACTTCCAGCAGCGCCCGGCCGGCCGTCACGGCCACTGCCTCGCGCATCATCGCCTCGCTGAAATTGTCCAGCAGCACGCTGAGCGCACCGGCGTCCAGCGCCTCGTGCAGCTCGGCGATGCTCTCGACCTCGATCTGGATGTCCACGCCCGCGTTCAGCGCCTGGGCCGCACGCAGCGCCGCTGCGACGCCGCCGGCCGCCGCGATATGGTTTTCCTTGATCAGAATGCCGGCATAGAGGGCGAGGCGCTGGTTCGCGCCGCCGCCGATGCGCACCGCGTACTTCTGCGCCAGGCGCAGGCCCGGCAGGGTCTTGCGCGTGTCCAGCACGGCGCAGCCGCGTGGATTGGTGCTGGCGCCGGCGATCGCGTCGACATGGGCACGGGTCAGGGTCGCCGTGCCCGACAGCAGCTGCAGGAAGTTCATCGCCGGCCGCTCGGCCGACAGCAGGGCCCGGCCGTCGGCCTCGATCTCGCAGACCACGGTGTCGGCGCTCATACGTGCACCTTCCTCATACAGCCACTCGATGCGGGCCGTCGCATCGAGCGCGGCAAACACCCCGTCGAACCAGGGGCGCCCGCACAGCACCGCGGCCTCGCGCACCCGCAGCTGGGCCTTGACGCGCCGGCCCGCCGGCACCAGCCGGGCGGTCCAGTCGCAGACCCCGATGTCTTCCATCAGCGCCTCGCGGATATTGCGTTCGCGGGCTTGGTCCAGGCTCTCGTTGTGATCGAACATCGCTCAGTCGGGGTCTTTGATCGTGAGGCTCAGATTATCCAGGCCCTCGATCACGCCGGTGATCACATCGCCGGGCTTGACCGCGCCGACGCCCTCTGGCGTGCCGGTGTAGATCAGATCGCCCGGGCCCAGGTGGTAGTACTGCGACAGATTGGCGACGATCTCGGGCACGCTCCAGATCATGTCCGACAGATCGCCGCGCTGCTTCTCGACGCCATTGACCGCCAGCGTGATCGCGCCGGCCTTCGGATGGCCGATCTCGCTGGCCGGCACCAGCTCGGTGATCACGGCCGAGTTCTCGAAGCCCTTGCCGATGTCCCAGGGCCGGCCATTGGCCTTGGCCGCGTTCTGCAAATCGCGGCGCGTCATGTCCAGGCCGGCGGCATAGCCCCAGATGGCCGCTTCGGCGGCCTCGGGCGCCACCTTGAAGACCGGCGCGCCGATCGCGATCACCAGTTCCATCTCGTAATGGAAATTGCTGGTGCCGGGCGGATAGGCGATGCTGGCGCCGGACGGCACCAGGGCATTGGCCGGCTTGCTGAAATAGAACGGCGGCTCGCGATCCGGATCGCTGCCCATCTCGCGGGCATGGGCGGCGTAATTGCGGCCGACGCAGAAGATGCGGGCGACGGCGTAGCGCTGGCGGCTGCCGCGCACGGCCACACTGGGCTGGGCCTCGGGAGCGAAAACATAGTCGGTCATGATGGGCGGGACGATGCTGTGGATGGCGCAGCATAGCCAAGTCGACGGGGAGCCGGGTTGCGGGCTTTGCGTAGTCGGGCAGCGCCCGTGCGCATCCCGGCTACCATCGCGCCCAATGCTGATGTCCAAGTCCCTGCCCGCCCTCGTGCTGCTGGCCCTGCTGGTCGGCTGCGCCAGCCGCGCGCCCGCTCCCAGTACCGCGCCGGCCCCGCGACCGGCGCCGCCGGCCGGCGGCTGGCCGGCCCGCGACGGCCCCGATGCGGTGATCCCGCCCGATCTGCACAAGGTGCCCGATGCGGCGCCCAAGCTGGAGAACATCCGCAAGGGCGGGCCCAACAAGCCCTACGAGGTGCTGGGCCAGCGCTACGAGCCGATGGCCGGCGACGAGCCGCTGATCGAGCGTGGCCTGGCCTCCTGGTATGGCCGCAAGTTCCATGGCCGGCCGACCGCCAGCGGCGAGATCTACAACATGTATGCGATGACGGCCGCGCATCCGACCATGCCCATCCCCAGCTATGCGCGGGTGCGCAATCCGAAGAACGGCCGCGAGATCATCGTCAGGGTCAACGACCGCGGCCCCTTCCACCGCGGCCGCATCATCGACCTCAGCTACACCGCCGCGCTGAAGCTGGACCTGCTGCGCGGGGTCGGTGCGGTCGAGCTGGAGCGGCTGACCTATGAGGACATCCGCACCGGCGCCTGGATGCGCGGCAGCGAGCCCGCCGCGCCGGTCGAGCCGCCGCCCATCTATGTGGCCAGCGAGGCCAGCGGCGCGCCGGCGCTGAGCACCACGGCCAGCGTCGCGGCAGTGCCACCGGCCGCTGTGCCCGCTGCCACCGCCGTACCCACCACCGACCCCGCCGCGCTGCTGGCCGACGAGGCCCCGCTGCCGCAGATACGCACGGTGGCCGCGCCCGGCTTCTGGGTGCAGCTCGGCGCGTTCTCGCAGCTGGCCGGGGCCGAGTCCTTTCGGCAGCAGCTGCTGAAGGAGGCCGACTGGATGGCCCCGCTGCTGGCCGTCTTCAAGGACCGCGCGCTGCACCGCCTGCAGGCCGGCCCCTATCCGACGCGCGAGGACGCGCGCCAGGCGGCCGAGCGGGTGCGCCAGGCGCTGGCGCTGCAGCCGGTGGTGGTGGAGCGGCGTTGAAGCGGCAGGGCTCCCCCTAGGAAATTGGATAGCGGCTGCATCCGATCAGGGATGCGGGGCGTAAGGACAGCAGGTTGGCATTGGGCCAACCGCCATCCGGAGACGCCTCATGCAATACAAAGCCTCATCCCAGGTGCGCCCGCGCGCCACCTTGATCGCGCTGGCCGTCGGCCTGTTGTTGGCCGGCGGCGCCCACGCCTCCAGCCACCGCGAAGCCCCTTTCATCACGACCGTGCCCAAGGTCGATGCCAGCGACTTCTATATGTTCGCCAGCTACGAGGCCGGCCGCAGCGACTATGTGACCGTGATCGCCAACTACCTGCCGCTGCAGGATGCCTATGGCGGCCCGAACTACTTCTCGCTCGATCCGAACGCGCTCTACGAGATCCATATCGACAACAACGGCGACGCCAAGGAAGACCTCAGCTTCCAGTTCCGCTTCAAGAACAAGCTCAACAGCGTGACCTTGCCGATCGGTGACAAGAATGTCGCGATCCCGCTGATACAGGCCGGTGCGGCCAGCGAGCCGCGCGCCGCCACGCTCAATCTGAACGAGAGCTACACGATAGACATCGTGCGCGGCGACCGCCGCAGCGGCAGCCGCCAGGCCGTCAGCAATGCCAGCGGCGGCGGCACCAGTTTCGACAAGCCGGTCGACAACATCGGCGTCAAGACCATTCCGGACTACGCTGCCTATGCCGGCAAGCATGTGCACAGCATCAACATCCCCGGCTGCGCGATGCCGGGCAAGGTCTTTGTCGGCCAGCGCAAGGACCCCTTCGCGGTCAATCTCGGGACCATCTTCGACCTGGTCAATGCGCCGGTCGGCGTGATCACCGACCCGACGCTGATCGGCGCGGTCAAGAACACCATCGACGACAAGAACGTCACGACCCTGGCGCTGGAGCTGCACAAGAGCTGCCTGACCGCCGGCACCGAGACCGTGATCGGCGGCTGGACCACGGCCAGCCTGCGCCAGGCCCGCGTGCTCGACCCGAGCCCGAAACCCGGCCACCAGAGCACGGAGAAGGCCGGTGGCGCCTGGGTGCAGGTGTCGCGCCTGGGCATGCCCCTGGTCAACGAGGTGGTCATCGGCCTGCCCGACAAGGACCGTTTCAACAGCGCCAAACCCAAGGACGATGGCCAGTTCGCCACCTATGTGACGAACCCCAGCCTGCCGGCCCTGCTGGAGATCGCGCTGGCCCTGCCCGGCACCGCGCCGAAGAACCTGCCGCGCACCGATCTGGTCACGACCTTTCTGACCGGCATCAAGGGCGTCAACCAGCCCGCCAATGTGGTGGCCTCGGAGATGCTGCGGCTCAACACCGCGATCGCGCCGGTGCCGTTTGCGCAGCAGAACCGGCTCGGCGTGGTCGGCAACATCCTGGCCGGCGGCAACGATCTGGCCGGCTTCCCGAACGGCCGCCGCCCCAAGGACGATGTGGTCGATGTCTCGCTGATCGCGGTGATGGGCGGCCTGTGCATGGCCAACGGCGAAACCAATGCGCTGGGCTTCGGTGCCGACTGCAAGCCCTCGAATGTGCCGCTGGGCGCCACCGCGCTGAAGCTGCACGACGCGGTCGACCAGGCCACGGCACCGCTGCTGGCCGGCTTCCCCTATCTGTTCACGCCGGTCGGCGGCACCAAGTAAGGAGCAGGCCATGAGAACCTTCAACAAGACGTTTCTGCTCGGCTTGCTGGCCGGCGCGTTGCTGAGCGCCTGCGGTGGCAGCGATCATGAGGACGTGGTCGTCGTGCCGCCGCCGGCCGGCCCGGCCCAGGTGCCGGACAGCGCGCTGGCCTCGTCGGCCAGCTTCACGCAGTTCGCGATCGGGCAGAGCCAGACCGCCAGTGACAGCGCCGAGCCGCTGGGTGCCGACAATGTGTCGGTGCCGCCCGGCAGCGAGACCGACGAGCCGGTCTCGCTCGGCTGAGCCGGGGGCAGGGTCATGCGTATCACACTGTTCTTGCTGTGTTGCCTGGCCCTGCCAGCCGTCGCCGAGCAGCCCTACACGCCGGCCAGCGACACCGAGCTGGTGGAGCGACTGCCCAAGCGCCTCGGCGCCGAGCAGCGCCGCCTGCGGGACCAACTGGGCGCGGCCCCGACCAACCTGCCGCTGGCGCTGCAACTGGCGCGTGAGGCCATCGCGCGGTCGCGAGCGCTGGGCGACCCGCGCGAGCTCGGCCTGGCCCAGGCCGCGCTCGCGCCCTGGTGGAGCCAGCCGGCGCCACCGGCCCCGGTGCGGCTGCTGCGCGCGACGATTGCGCAAAGCCAGCACCGCTTCGACGCGGCGCTGGCCGATCTCGATGCGCTGCTGGCCACGCCCGGCACCTCGCCGACCATCCAGGCCCAGGCCGAGCTGAACCGCGCCGCACTGCTGCAGCTGCGCGGCCGCCTGTCCGAAGCGCAGGCCGGCTGCCAGCGCCTGGCCGATTCACGCAGCGACACCGGCGCCGCGCTGCATGGCCGGGTCTGCCTGGCCGAGCTGGCCAGCCTGCAGGGCGGGGGCGACGCGGCCGCTCAGGAGCTGGCGCGGCTGGCCCGCCAACCCGGCGCACCCGCCGGCTGGATCGCGCTGCTGCGTGCCGAGCTCGCACACCGACGCGGCGAACCGACGGCCGAGGCCCTGTACCGCAGCGCACTGGAGCTGAACAACGATGTCTACACCCGCGCCGCCTATGCCGACTGGCTGCTGGAGCGCCAGCGCTGGCCCGCGGTGGTCGCGCTGCTGCAGGGCCAGGCGTCGGCCGACGCGCTGCTCTTGCGCCTGGCGATTGCCTGGCAGCGCAGCGGCGACACGGCCCGCGCCAAACCGGCCGTGGCCGAGCTGCAGGCCCGCTTCGAGGCCGCACGGCTGCGCGGCGACGGTGGCCATGAGCGCGAGCTGGCCCGCTTCGCGCTGGACCTGCGAGGTGATGCCAAGGCCGCGCTGGTCCATGCCGAGGCCAACTGGGCGCAGCAGCGCGAGCCGGCCGATGCACTGCTGCTGGCCCGCGCGAGGGAGGCCGCACGATGAGAGCGCTGACATGCCTGTTGTCGATCCTGCTGTGTCTGCTCGCGCTACCGGCCCAGGCCCACAAGCCCAGCGATGCCTATCTGCGCCTGAACCTGCAGGGTGCGACGCTGGAGCAGCGCTTTGACATCGCGCTGCGCGATCTGGACCGCGAACTGGATCTGGATGCCGATGCGGACGGCGCGCTGCAATGGGGCGAGCTGCGCTCCCGCGCCCCGGCGATCCAGGCCCTGGCCGAGCAGGGCCTGAGCCTCGATCTGCGCGATGCCAAGGGCCGGGCCTGCAAGCCCGACGCCTATCGGCCGCTGCAGATCAGCTCGCACAGCGATGGCCGCTATGCGGTGCTAAGCCGCAGCTGGCACTGCGAAGCCCCGCCGCAAGACCTGACCCTGAACTACCGGCTGTTTGCCGCCAGCGACCCGACCCACCGCGGCATTGCCCGGCTGGAGCAAGGGACGCACGAGGCCCGGCTGCTAGTGCTGGCACCCGATGGCCGGCCACAGCAGCTCAAGCTGGGCGACGCCGCCGCCGCACTGGGACTCGGCGGCTTCTTCCTCGAAGGCGTGCACCACATCTGGATCGGTATCGACCACGTGTTGTTCCTGCTGGTGCTGCTGCTGCCGGCGGTGCTACTGCGGCTGTCGGTCAGCTGGGCCCCGGCCCCGGTGTTGCGGCCGGCGCTGGTCGAGGTGATCGGCGTCGTGACCGCCTTCACCGTCGCCCATTCGATCACGCTGGGCCTGGCCGTCTTCGGGGTGCTGGACCCACCATCGCGCTGGGTCGAATCACTGATTGCGGCCAGCGTGCTGCTGGCCGCGCTGAACAACCTCTGGCCGGTGGTCAAGCAAGCACGCTGGAAGCTGAGCTTCGTCTTCGGCCTGATCCATGGCTTCGGCTTTGCCGGTGCGCTGAGGGATCTGGGGCTGGGGCAGGGCGCGCTGGCCGGGCCGCTCTTGATGTTCAACCTGGGCGTCGAGGCCGGGCAGCTGCTCATCGTCGCGGTCTTCGTGCCGCTGGCCTGGTTGCTGCGAAAGCAAAGTTTCTACAGCCGCTGGCTGCTGGGCGGCGGCTCGCTGCTGGCGGCGGCGCTGGCCCTGGTCTGGCTGCTGGAGCGGGCCCTCGATCTCAAACTGCTGGAGTTGTCATGAAACACCGGATTGCCGCGCTGGCCCTGCTGGCGCCCTTGGGCGCACTGGCTCAGGTCGAGAAACTCGACAAGGTCGAACTGCTGGGCCACTACCAGCTGGGCCTGGGCCAGGCCAGTGCCGCCAGCGAGGGCTCGGTGCGGGCCAGCCTGATCGAGGCGCGGCCGGTGCTGCGGCCGGCCGAGCTGCTGGAGTTCGTGCCCGGCATGATCGTCACCCAGCACAGCGGCGACGGCAAGGCCAACCAGTATTTTCTGCGCGGCTTCAATCTCGACCACGGCACCGACTTCGCGACCTTTGTCGACGGCATGCCGGTGAATATGGTCAGCCATGCCCATGGCCAGGGCTATAGCGATCTGAATTTCCTGATCCCCGAACTGGTCCAGCGCATCGACTACCGCAAAGGCCCTTACTTCGCCAGCGACGGCGATTTCGCCTCGGCCGGCAGCGCCCGGCTGCGGCTGCGCGACGAGATGGGGCCAGGTCTTGCCAGCCTGACGCTGGGCGGGCACGGCCATGCCCGCGCGCTGCTGGCCGATGGCGGCGGCGCCGGTGCCGGGCGCTGGCTGGGCGCGCTGGAGCTGCAGGGCAACGACGGCCCGTGGGAAACACCGCAGCGCGCACGCAAGTTCAACGGCCTCTTGCGCTACAGCGAGCGCACGGCCGAGGGCTCGCGCTCGCTGAGCCTGATGGCCTACCGCAACCGCTGGACCGCCACCGACCAGATTCCGCAGCGCGCGGTCGATGCGGGTGATCTGGGCCGCTTCGGCAGCCTGGACGCCAGCGACGGCGGGCGCAGCCAGCGCTGGTCGATCTCGGGCCAGCTGCAGCGCCAGATGGCCGATGGCAACTGGCAGGCCAGTGCCTACCTGATCCACTCGCGTCTGAACCTGTTCTCCAACTTCACCTTCTTCCAGGACGACCCGGTCAACGGCGACCAGTTCGAGCAGGCCGAGTCGCGCCGCGTGCTCGGTGGCGAGCTGAGCCGGCGCTGGCAGTTCCAGTGGGCCGGGGCCGAGCAGCAGATCAGCCTCGGCAGCCAGGCCCGCCACGACCGGCTGAGCCCGGTGGGCCTCTATGCCACCGCGCAGCGCCAGCGCCTGGGCACGACGCAGGAGAGCCGGGTGCGCGAGAGCAGCCTGGGCGTCTACGCCGAACTGGCCAGCGGCTGGACGCCCTGGCTGCGCAGCGTCGTCGGCCTGCGTGCCGACGCGGCGCGCTTTCACGTCGACAGCTCGATCGCAGCCAACAGCGGCCGCGCCAGCGACCGCCAGCTCAGCCCCAAGCTGGCCCTGGTGCTCGGTCCCTGGGCCAGCACCGAGTTCTTCATCAACTACGGTCGCGGCTTCCACAGCAATGACGCGCGCGGCACGACGGCACGGCTCTCACCCAAGCAGGGCACGGCGATAGACGCCGTGCCGGGTCTTGCCGCCAGCCGCGGCGGCGAGCTGGGCCTGCGCGGCGAGTGGCTGCCAGGCTGGCAGACCAGCCTGGCGCTGTGGCGGCTGGAGCTGGACTCGGAGCTGGTCTTTGTCGGCGACGCCGGCGATACCGAGGCCTCGCGCGCCAGCCGGCGCCAAGGCCTGGAGCTGAACAGTCATTGGCGGCTCGGCCGCGACTGGCAGCTGGACCTGGACTGGGCCGCCTCCCGCGCCCGCTACCGCGACCCGGCCCCCGAGGGCCAGCGCGTGCCCGGCGCGGTCGACAAGGTGGCCTCGCTGGGACTGAGCTGGGCCGAGCCTGGCGCGCCCTGGTCGGGCCAGCTGCAGCTGCGCCATTTCGGCCCGCGCGATCTGGTCGAGGACGGCTCGCAGCGCTCGCGTGCCACCACCCTGGCCTACGCGCGCGCCAGCTGGCGTGCGACGCCGCGCGTCACCGTGAGCCTGGATGTCTTCAATCTCTTCGACCAGCGCGCCAGCGACATCGACTATTTCTACGAGTCGCGCCTGGCCGGCGAAGCGGCGCCGGTGGCCGACCGGCATTTCCACCCGGTCGAGCCGCGCGGCCTGCGCCTGACGGTGGCGATGGCGCTGCGCTGAGGCCACGGGGCGGCCGCCGTGCCATGATGCCGCCCCATGGATCGCCCGACGCACCCCCTTCATGCCTCACCCGCGCTGCTGGCCGCCTTGCTGGCGGCCTGTACGCTGCCGCCGCTGATCGCCTACAACCTGACGCCGATGGCGACGCTGTTCAACCAGCTCGCCGCGCTGGCCGGCTGGGGACTGTGTCTGTACCTGCTGGCACCGGCGAGGCAGGGCTTGCGCCCGAATGCGGCGCTGCTGGCGCTGGGGCTGCTGCTGCTGGCGGCGCTGGTCGCACCCAATGGCGCATCAAGCGCCGCCGCGCTGGCCGCAGCGCTGCTGGTGCTGCTGGCCGGCCTGCGCGCCGGTGGCGACGCGCGGGCGCGCGAGCCGGTAATGGGCCTGTTCTGCCTGGCTCTGCTGGTGGCCGGGCTGCTGAGCGTGGCGGTGGCCCTGGTCCAGGTGTTCGCGCCGAGCTGGGCCGATGGCAGCGTGATCGCACGCTCCGGCGTGGTCGGCCGGGCGGTCGGCAATATGCGCCAGCCCAATCATCTGGCCAGCCTGCTGATGTGGGCCTGCGTCGCGGCGGTCTGGCTGTCCAACTCGCGCCGGGGCCGCGCTTGGGCGGCCGCGCTGCCGGCGCTGCTGTTCGCCTTGGTGTTCGCCGTGGTGCTGAGCGCCTCGCGCACCGGCATGATCGGTGTCGGCCTGCTGGCGCTCTGGGGTCTGCTGGACCGCAAGCTGACCCGGCTCTCGCGCTGGGCCCTGGTGGCCACGCCGCTGATGCTGGGCCTGAGCTGGCTGCTGATGTCGGCCTGGGCCGCCAGCTCGGGCCAGGCCTTCGGCGCCGAGTCGCGGCTGGCCGAGGGCGCGGGTTCGCCCTCGCGCCTGGCCATTCTTGCCAATGCCTGGCGCCTGCTGCAGCAATACCCGCTGACCGGCGTGGGCTGGGGCGAGTTCAATCTGGCCTGGACCATGACGCCCTTCCCGGCTCGGCCCACCGCCTTCTTCGACCACACCCACAATCTGCCGATGCAGCTCTTGGTGGAGCTGGGCTGGCCGCTGGGCCTGCTGGTGATCGCGCTGCTGCTGTGCTCGTTCTGGCGCGCCTTCCTCTCGGGCCTGCGGGCGCCGGATGGCGAGGCGCCGCTGCTGCGCTGTGCCTTCATGATCGTGCTGATGATCGGTCTGCACAGCCTGCTGGAGTACCCGCTGTGGTACGTCTACTTCCTGCTGCCGGCGGTGTTCGCGCTGGGACTGTGCCTGGGTGCCGCCGCGCCGACCAAAGCCGGGCAAGGCCTGACCCTGCCGGCCGGGGCGCTGCGCGCGGCCGGCGTGCTGATGATCGCCGGCAGTGCCTTCGCGCTGTGGGACTATCTGCGCGTGGTCGAGATCTATATGCCGCCGGCACAGTCCGCGCCGCTGGAGCAGCGCATCGCGCGCGGGCAGCACAGCCTGTTCTTCGGCGCGCAGGCCGACTATGCGGCCGCCACCAGCCTGCCCGCCGGCCCGGCCGCCTTGGAAGCGACCCGCCGCACCGCCCACCAGCTGATCGACACGCGCTTGATGATGGCCTGGGCCAAGTCCCTGCACGCCAGCGGCGACACCGACCGCGCCCGCTATGTCGTGCAACGTCTGCGCGAGTTCCGCAACAAGCAGGCCGAGGACTGGCTGGCCGAATGCGAGGAGCCCGAGGTCAGGGCGCTGAAGCCGCCGCCCTTCCAGTGCGAGCAGCCGTCACGCGACTACGATTTCAGGGAGATGCGCTGAGCAGCGGCGCGGCCGACCAGTCGCCGCTCTTGCCGCCCTGCTTCTCCAGCACGCGGATCTCGCCCATCACCATGCCGCGATCGGCGGCCTTGCAAATATCGTAAATCGTCAGCAGTCCGATCTGCACCGCCGTCAAGGCCTCCATCTCGACGCCGGTGCGGCCCAGCGTCTCGACCTGGGCTGTGCATTGCACGCTGGCGCCAGCCTCATCAATCTCGAACTCGACCGCCACGCGGGTGATGGGCAGCGGATGGCACAGCGGGATCAGCTCGGCGGTGCGCTTGGCCGCCTGGATCGCGGCGATGCGGGCAATGCCCAGCACATCGCCCTTCTTGGCCGTGCCGCTGGTGATCAGGGCCAGCGTGGCCGGCAGCATGGAGATGCGGCCGGCGGCGCGGGCGATGCGATGGGTTTCGGCCTTGGCCGACACATCGACCATATGGGCCTGGCCCTGGGCGTCGAAGTGGGTGAGTGCGGAAGTCATGGCAGCGGCAACAATCTGGAAACCTGCGATCTGCCATCATAGGCGCCTGACCTGCCTGGAGAATGCCGCGAATGCCTAGTTTGATGACCCGCCCGCGCCGCCTGGCCGTGGCCTTGTCGGCCGCCCTGATGCTGCTGCCGGGCCTGCCCGCAAAGGCCCAGGTCAATCTGCCGGCCCTGGGCGACTCGGTGTCGCAGGACCTGGACGTCAATGACGAGCGCCGCATCGGCGACCAGATCATGCGGCAGATCCGCATCGACCCCGACTACCTCGACGACCCGCTGCTGCTCGAGTATGTGCAGTCGCTGTGGACCCCTTTGGTGAATTCGGCCAAGCAGCTGGGCCAGATCGGCGACGACACGCAGCAGCGCTTCGCCTGGGACATCTTTCTGGTGCGTGACCGCAGCGTCAACGCCTTTGCGCTGCCGGGCGGCTTCGTCGGCACCCATCTGGGCTTGATCGCGATCACCAGCGCGCCCGACGAGCTGGCCTCGGTGCTGGGCCATGAGCTGGCCCACATCACCCAGCGCCATATCGCGCGCCGCATCGCCGGCGACTCGCGCAACAGTCTCCTGGCCACCGCCGGCCTGATCGCCGGCCTGCTGGTGGCCTCGCGCTCGGGCAGCCCCGATGCGGCCCAGGCCGCCATCGTCGGCAGCCAGGCCGTCGCCGCCGCCGCCTCGCTGAGCTTCTCGCGCGATATGGAGCGCGAGGCCGACCGCGTCGGCTTCAACTTCATGACCCAGGCCGGCTATGCGCCCTCGGGCATGGCCAGCATGTTCGAGCGCATGGAGCAGGCCTACCATCTGATGGACGCCGGCAACTACCCCTATCTGCGCTCCCACCCGCTGACCAGCGAACGCATAGGCGAGGCGCGCGCGCGCCTGGGCACCGGCACGATGGAGCGGCCGCATGGCCTGGCCCTGCATGCGCTGATGGCGGCGCGCTCGCGGGTGCTGATGGACCCGCGCGCTGAGACCTGGACCAAGCTGCAGGAGCTCGATGCCGGCGTGCGCGACAGCCGCGGCGGCACGGCCGGCAATGGCTTCGAGCAGCTCGGCGCGCGCTATGCCAGCGCGCTGGCCTCGATCAAGATGCGCAACTACGGCCGCGCCGACAGCGCGCTGCGCAGCGCCGAGCTGCTGCTGCAGATGATGGGCAGCGACCCGCGCTCGGCCCGCGTGCTGACCCTGGCGCGCGCCGAGCTGGCGCAGGCGCGCGAACAGGGCGAGGCCGGCTTTGCCGCGCTGGCGCCGCTGGCGCAGGACCGCTCGCGCGTGCTGCTGATCCAGCGCGCCCAGCTGGCCCTGGTGGACACGCGCCTGGCATCGGCGCGCGAGGCGGCCGACACCTTGCAGACCCATGTCAGCCTGAACCCCAATGATGCCCAGGCCTGGGCGCTGCTGGCCCAGCTCTGGCAGCGCCTCGATCAGCCGCTGCGCGCGGTGCGCGCGCTGGGCGAGACGCGCGCGGCGGCCGGCGACCTCAATGGCGCGATCGACCGGCTGCGCTCGGGCCTGAATCAGTCGAGGAGCCGCAGCGCCGACCAGATCGAGGCTGCCGTCATCGACGCGCGGCTGCGCCAGCTGCTCTACGAGCGCCGCCAGCTGCTCAGCGAGATGTACCGCGGCAATGTGCCGCCGGGTGCCGAGCTGCCCAATCTGCAGGCACGGCCGCTGACACCCCGGCTGGCAACTCCCTGAAGCAGATGACTCAGTGCTGGGTCACACCGCTGGCTTCGGCGCAGATGGCCCAGATGCGGATCGCGCGGTTGTCGCCGCCATGGTTGCGCAGATTGCACTGGTAGACCTGGGTCGAGTAGTCGGGCCGCGGGCCGGCATAGTTCACATTGATCTCGTCCTGGGCGCTGTTGTTGTCGCGGTGGCCGCAGCCGCCGCCGACCAGACGGGTATTGCCCGGGCAGACCGCCGAATAGCCGGACCAAGTGTTGCCGGCCAGCGTGTGGGTGTGGCTGACATAGTGCAGATGCACCGGTCCGGCCGGCCCCTGATTGCCTTGCGGTCCCTGCGGGCCGACCGGCCCGGTGAAGCCGCGCGGCCCTTGCACGCCCTGGATGCCCTGGATGCCCTGCACACCGGGCGGTCCCTGCAAGCCTTGAACCCCTTGCGGACCTTGCGGCCCCTGGTCGGCCAGGGTCAGGTCCAGCCGGGCCACATGGGCGGTGCCGGTGTTCTCCTTGCTGTCGAAGAAGGCCACGGTGCCCAGGCTGTTCAGCGCGGGCTGCAGCTGCAGGCCATGGTTGCTGGCAGGGTTGGCGATCCAGCCCTTGACGATCTTGCTGATGTCGAGGCTGATGAACTGCTGGGCCTTGCCGACCGCAAAGCTCTGGCCGCTGCCGGCACCGCCATTGACCGGCGCGGCCGCATGGCTGACGCCGGCCTCGTCCCAGGGCGCGTAGACACTCAGCAGCTCCAGCGTGCCGGGCGTGCCGACGCGGTTGACGTAGAGCAGCAGATTGGCCTTGACCAGCTGGGCCGGCTTCAGGCCGCTGGGCAGGCCGCCCAGATCGAAGCGCAGCAAGGCGCTGGCGCCGCCGCCCACGTTCAGCGTCGGCAGGGCGCCGAAGTTCTGCGCCGGCAGGCCGGCGTTGATGTGCGTGTCGGCCACCAGCGGCGCGTCCAGCGCGGCCGCCGGCAGGGCCAGGCCCAGCACGGCCGCGCCGGCCAGGCGGCGGCGCCAGGCCAGCAGGCCCAGACCGCCCAGCATCAGCGCCCAGGTGCCCGGTTCGGGCACGACATTGGCGTGCAAGCTGAAGGCCCAGGCGCCGCTGCGCGGGCTGCCGTCGACATTGATGAAGCGTTGCTCGCTGCCCAGATAGCTCAGCCCGGTGTAGTCGGGCTGGCCGCTCATCAGATAGCCCTCGTCCCAGTTGGAGCCCAGCGGGGTATTGCCGTCCTGCGACAGCACCAGCCGGTAGCTGCCGGCCGCCAGGCTGATCGCGAAGCGGGCGTCCCAGCAAAAGCCGCTGACCGGATCGCCGGCCTCGCCGGGGCCGCAGCTGTTCTGGCTGCCGCTGGCCAGCGCCAGCAGCTCGCCGCTGGCCAGATCGAACAGCGACAGCACCGGCGCGAAACCGCCTTGCAGCCAGGAGCTGCTGAAGGCCTGCACCGGCTCATCGGCAGCCAGCGTGAACTGGGTGACGAAGAGCTGGTCGTCGGTGGTGAATATGCCCTGGTAGTCCAGGGCGGCGGCGTCGGCCGCCAGGCTCAGGGTGAGGGCGCCTAGGCCCAGCAGGTACTTGCGCAACATGCCGATCTCCGGGTCGAACGCAGACATTGCGTCCTTCTCTTCGGATCAGACGTTTTTACGCCTCGGCCGGCGCCATCGATTCTGGGGGGGTCAGTCGCGCCCCGGGAACAGGCGCTCGATCACCACATCGATCAGCATGCCGCACAGGCTGTAGATCAGCGAGCCGATCAGCGCGGCCCAGAAGCCGGTGACTCTCAGGCCGTCGAGCACCGAGGCGGCGGCCCAGAACATCAGCGCATTGATGATGAAGAGGAACAGCCCCAAGGTGATCACCGTGACCGGCAGGGTCAGCAGCACCAGGATGGGCCGCAGCAAGGTGTTCAGCAGGCCCAGCACCAGGGCCGCGATCAGCGCGGCGCCATAGCTGGTGACGACCACACCGGGGTAGAGGGCGGCCACCAGCAGCAGGGCGCCGGCGAGCAAGAACCATCGCGTCAAGGTTTTCATGCCGCCTAGCATACAAGCGGGCGATGACGCGGCAGGACTTCACGAATCGGGTCTTTCCCCTGGGGGCTTGCCGATTGATCTGGCGCAAACCCTGGCATACTCGCGGCCAACCGAAAGGGGAGTAGCTACACGACGCCTTGTCGTGGCGGCCGTCCGTCATTACGTTGCCAGCGCCCGCTGGCATCCGGACCCCGCAGCTGGTGGATGTGTCCCCCACATCCGCATCCTGCCCCGCAAGACCTTTCGGTCCGTTGCTTCATCAACTTTTCTACTTGCGGGAGTCTCTGCATGAGCTCGATTGCGCCCCTGTGGCTGTGGATTTTCTTTGCCGGCTCGGTGCTGGTGGCCTTGTTCGTCGACTTCGTCGTGCTGCGCAAGCAGGGCGCGCACGAGGTCAGCGTCAAGGAGGCGATCAACTGGTCGCTGGTCTGGGTGGCCCTGAGCCTGGCCTTCAACGGCCTGTTCTGGTGGGCCGTCAAGGACAGCACCGGCGACGCCGATCTGGCCACGACCAAATCGCTGGAATTCCTGACCGGCTATCTGATCGAGAAGTCGCTGGCGGTGGACAACATCTTTGTCTTCCTGATGATCTTCACCTACTTCTCGGTGCCGCCGGCCTACCAGAAGCGGGTGCTGATGTACGGCATCATCGGCGCCATCGTGCTGCGCACCGTGATGATTCTGGTCGGCAGCTGGCTGATCGCGCAGTTCCACTGGGTGCTCTATGTCTTCGGCGCCTTCCTGCTGATCACCGGCATCAAGATGTGGTGGGCCGCCGGTCAGGAACCCGATCTGGAGAGCAATCCGGCGCTCAAGCTGCTGCGCCGCCTGATCCCGGTCAGCCAGAACTTCGATGGCGAGCGCTTCTTCACCAAGGAGAACGGCAAGCGCCTGGCCACGCCGCTGCTGTTGGTGATCGCGCTGGTGGGTGTCACCGATGTGATCTTCGCGGTCGACTCGATCCCGGCGATCTTCGCGATCACCAACGATCCCTTCATCGTGCTGACCTCCAATATCTTCGCCATCCTGGGTCTGCGGGCGATGTACTTCCTGCTCGCCGCAATGGCCGCCAAGTTCCATCTGCTGAGCTATGGCCTGGCCGTGGTGCTGGCCTTCATCGGCACGAAGATGATGCTGATCGATGTGATCAAGATCCCGGTGCTGGCCTCGCTGGGCGTGGTGGTCGCGATCCTGGCCGTGACCATGGTGCTGAGCCTGCGCACCGCGCCGAAGATCACGAGCACCGAGCAGGCCGGCGAGCGCTGAGCCCGCGCCGAGCCCGGCGCCCCGGACGGCGAACGCCGTCCATCCATCTCCCACACAGCCCCCGGCGGTTCGCCCCGGGGGCTGTCGCATTCTGGGGACGGTCAGCGCGGGATCTTGGTAGAAATGCCCATAAGTAATAGGAATAGTTCGCATTAATGTTACGATTCCGGCCGATCTCAATCCTTGCGTTCGCGCCTTTGCTGTGACTCAAGCCACTCTTGCCGCCCGACCCGGCGGCGTCCCGGAAGCACCGCGCGCGGCGGCGGCCCTGCCGACGCCTCGGATCACTGCGCCGGCGCCGGTCGATGAGCTGGGCCCCACCGCGCGCCGCGTGCTGACCGGCGGCGTGCTGGCCGCCCATGTGCTGGGCGGCTGGGCCTTGCTGCAGGTCGATGCGGTGCGGCAGGCGGTGATCGAAGCGGCGCCCATCATGGTCAGCCTGATCGATGCGCCAGCGCCGCCCAAGCCCGCGCCGCCACCGGCCCCTCCGGCACCGCCGGCCCAGGTGGCGCCCGCCGTGCCCCGGCAGATCCCGCCCAGCGCGGTGCGCTATGTGGTCGAGCCACGCCTGACCGTACCGCTGCTGTCGCGCCGCCTGGGCGAGCAGGGCCTGGTGCATCTGCGCATCGTCGTCGACGCACGCGGCCAGCTGAAGGAGGCCTCGCTGAAGAAGTCCTCGGGCTTTGCCCGCATCGATCAGCAGGCCTTGCAAGACATCCGCAGCGCCCGCTTCGCACCCTATCTCGACAACGGCCAGCCGATCGAATGGGAAACCACCGCCCTGCTGTCCTACGAGCTGGACCGCTGAACCAGAACACCAAGAACCCTGAGCATCATGGACGTCACCACCGCCACCACCACCGTCAACTCCGCCCAGGCCATGGGCTTCGGTCACTTCATCACCCAGGCCGATTTCGTCGGCAAATTCCTCTTCGGGGTGCTGGTGCTGATGTCGGTCGCCTCCTGGGCGCTGATCATCGCCAAGGGCCTGACCCAGTACCTGCGCAACAAGCGCAGCACCGGCTTCCTGGACTTTTTCTGGAACGCCCGCTCGCTGGACGCGGTGCAGGCCGAGCTGAACACCCATGGCGCACGCGATCCCTTCTCGCACCTCAGCGCCCATGCACTGCACGCCCAGGCCCACCATGCCCGCCACGGCTCGGCCCGGCTGGCCGAGGCCGGCACGGCCAATGACTTCATCACCCGCACCATCAAGAAAGTGCTGGACGAGGAGACCACGCGGCTGGAGTCGGGCCTGACCACGCTGGCCACCATTGGCGCGACCGCCCCCTTCGTCGGCCTGTTCGGCACGGTCTGGGGCGTCTACCACGCGCTGCTGGCCATCGGCATGAGCGGCTCGGGCACGCTAGACAAGGTGGCCGGCCCGGTCGGCGAGGCGCTGATCATGACCGGCATCGGCCTGGCCGTCGCGATCCCCGCCGTGATGGCCTACAACGCCTTCAGCCGCAGCAACCGCGTGCTGTCGGCCCGGCTGGATGCTTTCGCCTACGAGCTGCACAGCTTCCTGACCTTGGGCGAGGCGCCCGGCGCCACGGCCCAGGGCCAGGCCGCCAATGTGCGCCCGCTGAAGCCCGCCACCGCGTCCTGAGGAGCCCACGATGGCATTCGCTTCCTTTGACAACAAGCGCGGCGGCGGGCCTATGGCCGAGATCAATATGGTGCCGCTGATCGATGTGATGCTGGTGCTGCTGGTGATCTTCATCGTCACCGCGCCGCTCTTGACCCATGCGGTCAAGCTCGACCTGCCCAAGGTCAGCTCGGCGGCCAACGAGCTGCAGCCCGACAAGATCGAGTTCGCGATCGACGCCGCCGGCCAGCGCTTCTGGAACGGTGAACCGGTCTCGCGCGAGGACGCAGCCCAGCGCTTCGCCGCCGAGGGCACCAAGCCGGTCCAGCCCGAAGTCCATCTGCGCGCCGATCAGAACGTCGCCTACCGCCTGGTCGCCGAAACCCTGGCCGACGCGTCCAAGGCCGGCCTGAGCAAGGTCGGCTTCGTCAGCGAGCCCGAGCGGCCCTAGCACCCCACCCCGATTTCAAGAACAAGGCGGCCAAGCCATCGCCAGGCCGTCATGGGCAGCGCCTTGCCCACCCCTCATCAAACTGGAGAGTCCTCATGTCCCGCATCAAACACAAGGCCACCTTGCTCCCCTTGGGCGCCCTGGCCGCCGGCTTCGGCCTGGCCTCCGCAGCCATCGCTCAGACCCCGCCCGCCGAACCGACCAAGACCGAGAGCGCCCTGCCCGTGGTGCGCGCCAAGGCCAGCGCCGAACGCGCCGGCAAGGACGACTACCAGGCCACCGAGACCCGCATCGGCAAGGGCAAGCAGGAACTGCGCGACATTCCGCAGTCGGTGACCGTGGTGACGGAGAAGCTGATCGATGACCGCAATCTGGACACACTGCGGGAAGTGCTGAAGAACACCTCGGGCATTACCTTCCTGGCAGCCGAGGGTGGCGAGGAAGACATCCGCCTGCGCGGCTTCCCCTTGCAAGCTTCTGGCGATGTGTTCATTGATGGCATGCGTGACCCGGCCTTCTACGAGCGCGACACCTTCTTCTATGACCGCCTCGAGGTGCTGCGCGGCTCGGCCGCGCTGACCTTCGGTCGCGGCTCCACCGGCGGCGCGGTCAACCAGGTCACCAAACAACCTCGCCTGCTCAACGAGCACCAGATCGATGCCACGGTGTCCAGCCACAACGGCGTGCGCGTGGTTGGTGATTTCAATGCCAAGATGAGCGAGTCCTCGGCATTGCGCGTCGGCACCATGTTCGATAACGCCGACAACGACGGCACCGGTGCTCGCACCGACAAGATCGGCCTGGCCGGCGTCTATCGCTGGGGTATCGGTGAACGCGACGAGTTCTCGGTGGGTGTCTACCACCTGGACAACAACAACGGCATCAACTACGGCATGCCGTACATCCGGCCGACCTTGACCGCCCCCGTCGGAAGCACGACGTTGTTGCCGCTGGATCCCAAGGCCTATTACGGCATGGCCAGCGACAAGAACGAAGGTCAAGCCAGCAGCCTGACCGGCACCCATGTGCATCGTTTCGGTCAGAACATGGAACTCGTGACCCGTCTGCGTGTGTCCGACTATGCGCGCGACCAGCGCTCCGGCACCGTGCGATTTGCTGGTGCGGCGATGCAACCCGGTGGCGTTGCGGTGAGCCTGGCCACCTTCGGTCCGAGCACCGTGATCACCCGCGGCACCCACAACAAGACCCAGGACATGCAGACCGTGTACGGGCAGAGCGATTTCAGCGGCAAGTTCGCAGCGCTTGGCATGAAACACGATCTGCTGGCGGGCGTGGACTTCGCACAGGAAAAGAAGCAGGTCTTCGCGGCCCGCAGCGCTGCCCAAGGCGGCGTCAACATCACCAAGCCGACCACCACGGTCGGCCGACCCGATGACGGTGCCTCGGTCAATGAAGACAGTCGCGTGATGCGCACGGCCAACGAATACACCGCGCGCGGTACGGGCCTCTACCTGCAGGACACGATTGAACTGGCGCCGCAGTGGAAGCTGCTGGCCGGCCTGCGTTATGACCGACTGACCGGGGACTACGACGCTTTCGCGATTCCCAACGCTGCGCCCGGCCCGGTCACCAAGTCCAGCTACCGCATGAAGGTCTCGGAGTGGAGCAAGCGCCTGGGTCTGCTGTTCCAGCCGAATGAGCGCATGTCCTTCCATGCCTCGGCGGCGACCTCGTTCAATACCTCGGGCGATGCCTATTCGCTCAGCCCCAGCAATGTCAACATCGATCCCGAGCAGGCCATCAACGTCGAGCTCGGTGCCAAGATTGACTCGGCCGACGGCCGGCTGAGCACCCGCGTCGCGGTGTTCCGCTCGACCAAGCTGCATGAGCGCAATACTGATCCGCTGCTGACCGATGTCGTGACCCTGTCCGGCAAGCGTCATGTGGCCGGTATCGAGCTGGATGTCAACGGCCGCATCACCCCGCAATGGGAGGTGTTCGCCAGCTATATGTGGATGCCGGTCGCCAACATCGACATCAGCAGCGCCACCGGCGGCGAGGTCCAGGGCAGCCGCCCTTCGCTGACCCCGAAACACACCGGTACCTTGTGGACAACCTATCAGCTGACGCCGCGCATCCGCATCGGTGGCGGTTTGACCGCTCGCAGCTCGCAGACACCGCTGCGCAACCCCGGCTTCGCCGTGCCCAAGTTCGTTATCGGCGACGTGATGGCCGAGTACCAGGCGATCCAGGACAAGCTGATCTTCAAGCTCAACGTCAGCAATATCGGCAACAAGCTGTATGCCGATTCTCTGTATCCGGGTCACTACGTGCCCGGCGCGGGCCGCATCGCATCGTTGACCGGCACCTACAAGTTCTGACGCGCCGCAAGAGCCGGCTGCGGCCGGCTCGCTAAACTTCTCTTCGAAGAGGCCTTTGTTGGCCCGGGCTTGCCCCGGGCCTTTTTTCATAGGAACGCGTTCGCCATGTTGCTGAAGATCGAGCAGGTTCTGAGCCCCGAGGTGCTGGCCCGTGCGCGCGCGCTGTTGCGCGAGGCCAGTTGGGAGGACGGGCGCAGCACCGCCGGACCACAGGCGGCGCAGGTCAAGAACAATGAGCAGCTGAGCGCCTCCAGCCGCGAAGCAGCGGCCTTGCAGCAATTGGTGCTGCAGGCGCTGGAGCGGCACCCGATCTTCTTCTCCGCCGCACTGCCCAAGCGCGTGCTGCCCCCGCTGTTCAATCGCTATGGCGGTGCGGCCAATAGCTATGGCCCCCACGTCGACCAGGCCGTGCGCTATCTGCCCGGCGGCTCGCAGCGGGTGCGCACCGACATCTCCTGCACGCTGTTCCTGGCCGACCCCGAGGATTACGACGGCGGCGAGCTGGTGATCCAGGACACCTTTGGCGAGCAGCGCGTCAAGCTGGCCGCCGGCGACATGATCCTCTACCCCGGCACCAGCGTGCACCACGTCGCGCCGGTCACACGCGGCCAGCGCCTGGCCAGCTTCTTCTGGATCGAGAGCATGGTGCGCAGCGACGAGCAGCGCCGCCTGCTCTACGAGATGGATATGAGCCTGATGCGGCTGCGCAGCGAGCATGGCGAGTCCGAGGCCACGGTGCAACTGACCGGCACGTATCACAACCTGCTGCGCATGTGGGCCGACACATGAGCCTCTCCGCGCTGCAGCAGATCCCGGCCGACGTCGCCAACCTGGCCGACTTCGAGGCCCATGCGCGGGCCTGCATGAGCGAGCAGGCTTTCGCCTATCTGAATGGCGGTGCGGCCGACGAGCAGGTGCTGCGCGCCAACCGTGCGGCATGGGACGCCATCAAGCTGTGGCCGCGCGTGCTGCGCGACCTCAGCGGCGGGCACACCCGCATCACGCTGCTCGGCCGCGAGTGGCCGCAGCCGGTGGCGCTGGCGCCGATCGCCTACCAGCGGCTTGCCCACCCCGACGGCGAGCTGGCCAGCGCCTATGCCGCCGCCGCGCAGGGCGCCGGCTTGATACTCAGCGCCCAGGCCAGCATGCCGATGCAGGGCGTGGCCCAAGCCATGCTGAGCGAGGCGGATCGCGGCCCGCTGTGGTTCCAGCTCTACTGGCGCGACGACCGCGACTTCATGCGGGAGCTGCTGCAGCGCATCGAGGCGGCCGGCTTCGAAGCCCTGGTGCTGACCGTCGATGCGCCGGTGCATGGCGCGCGCGACCGCGAGCGCCGCGCCGGCTTCAAACTGCCGGACGATATCCGCGCCGTCAACCTCGGCGGGCTGAAGAAGCCGCTGGATCTGGCGCCGGGGCAGAGCGCGATGTTCGACGGCCTGATGCCGCGCGCCGCGAAGTGGGCCGAGATCGACTGGCTGCGCCAGCACAGCCGCCTGCCGCTGCTGCTCAAGGGCGTGGCCCACCCAGAAGATGCGCGGGAGGCGCAGCGTCGTGGCGTCGCCGGCCTGATCGTTTCCAACCATGGCGGCCGCACCTTGGACGCGCTGCCGACCACGGCCGAGCTGCTGCCCATGCTGCGCGCCACGATGGGCGAGGACTTTCCGCTGCTGGTCGACGGCGGCATCCGCCGCGGCACCGATGTGCTGAAGGCGATCGCGCTGGGGGCCGACGCGGTGCTGCTGGGCCGGCCTTATGTGCATGCGCTGGCCACCGCCGGCGCGCTCGGCGTGGCCCATGCGCTGCGCCTGTTGCGCGATGAGCTGGAGATCGCGATGGCCTTGTGCGGCTGCAAGCAGCTCAGCGAGGCGGGGCCGCATCTGCTCTGGCAAACACGTCCGTGAGCGCTATCTGATGCGAGGCCGCGACAAACATCGCGCTATTCCTTGCGACTTGGGGCATTCCTGCCCTAGTAAAGCCTTCTCAACGCTCTAGGCGCGCAGTACCATTGCCCTCGCTCGGTGCTAGAGAGAATTGAAGGCTCACGCGGTCTTCACCCTGACCCGGCACATCAACCAAACCCTTGATGGAGAGAATCGAAATGGCAACTGCGAAGAAGGCCGCGCCCGCTAAGGCACCCGCCAAAAAAGCGGCTCCGGCCAAGAAGGCTGCTCCGGCAGCCAAGAAGGCGGCGGCGCCCGCCAAGAAGGCCGCCGCCCCGGCAAAGAAAGCAGCTCCTGTTAAGAAGGCTGCAGCGCCGGCAAAGAAGCGCACTCCCAACGCCGCCTTCATGAAGGCACTGACCCCCAGCGCTGCGCTGGCGGCCATCGTCGGCGCAGCACCGCTGCCGCGCACCGATGTGACCAAGAAGGTCTGGGAGTACATCAAGAAGAACAATCTGCAGGACGCTGTGCAGAAGCGCATCATCGTCGCCGATGCCAAGCTGAAGGAAATCTTCGGCAAGGCCAAGGCCGATATGTTCGAGATGACCAAGCTGATCAACAGCCATCTGAAGTGAGACGCCGGCGCCTCGCGGCGCCGCGTCATACATCAGGCCCGGTATCCCCGGGCCTTTTTAATGCCCGGTCGTGCCGAGTTCGTGCAGGGTCTGGGCGAGTTGCAACACATCGATGGGCTTGAGCCAGTAGGCCATGAAGCCGGCTTCCAGCGCGCCCGCGATCTGCTCCGGCAAGGCGTCGGCCGACAGCGCCACGCAGGGCAGATGCGCATGCGGCGTCTCTGCCCGCAGCCGCGCCAGCAGCTCCAGCCCATTCATATCGGGCAGGTTCATGTCGATCAGCAGCAGATCCGGCTTGTCTTCGCGCAGCGCCTGCAAGGCCTGAGCCCCGTCCTCGACGCAGTCCAGGCTCCAGCCCGGCAGGCGCCGGAACACCTCTTCCATCAACACGATGTTGATGCGGTCGTCTTCGACGTAGAGCACACGGCGCATGGGCGCGGAATCTGGCATGGGGACACCGGCGGATCGGGGACGGCGCAGGGTAGCAGCGAATCGGCCTCTCAGGCCGGCGTCTGGAGGCGGCGCTCCAGAAAATCGAGCCGGTCCTGGCCCCAGAAGATCTCGCCATCGAGCACATAGCTGGGCGCACCGAACACACCGGCAGCTATGGCCTGCTGGGTATGGGCGGCATAGTGCGCCTGCACGGCCGCGTCGTCGGCGTCCGCCAGGCGCTCGGCGGCCAGGCCTTGCTCGGCCAGCAATTCTGCCAGCACCGCCGTATCGGCGATATCGCGCTGCTGGGCCCAGACGGCGCTCATCACCGCGCCGGCCAGGCGCAGTGCCGCCGCGCTGCCGTCGTGCCGGTCCACCGCGATGATCAGGCGGGCGGCCGCATCGCCGGAGACCGGAAAGAAGCGCGGCTGCACATGCAGCGGCAGGCCCAGCCAGCTGCTGAAGCGCTGCAGCTCGACCAGACGATAGGCCTGCCGCTGCGGTGCCCGCTTGGCCAGCGGCAGGCCGCCCGAGACCGGAAACACCCCGCCCAGATCGACCGGCAGCACGCGCACCTCGGCACCGGTGCGTGCCAGCAGCGCACAGAAGCGGGCATGGCCCAGATAGGTCCACGGGGATTGCGGGGCGAAGTAGTAGTCGATCGTGCGGGGCATGGCATCTCCTGGGCTGCGCGCAGTCTAGTGCAGGGGATGGGGCTGTGCGAAGCGTGACTTATGCCGCAGGCGCGCTCCCCCGGCTGAGGGGGGCTTGTCGGCAAGGGCACCACAGCCCTCCACTTAAAATTTCTACATCGTCAAACGCTTGGCGACCAGCGGACGCGCTGGCAGACCAAGCCAACAAGATGCCCGCCCCCACGGGCTGATAAGGGAATAGGTCCATGTCCATACTCGTCACCATGGCGCTTGCTGCGTCGGGCGCAACTTTGCCCCAATGCTCCTGGGATAGGCCGGGGGTGAACCCCTTCATGGGCGATGTGGTGGCGGCCGTGGATCGCTACCAGGACATCCCGGCGGCCACCCGCGCCAAACTGAAGGCGCGCATGCAAAAGCGCAGCTACGACGAGATGGTCACGATCACGCGCGAGTCGATCAACGGCCAGGCCGAGTACAGCCCGCAGATCAATGCCATGCATTTCGGCCAGGGCAGCGTCTGCGGCACGGTGACCCGCGCCCGCTGGACCGACCAGATGCAGGAACGCGGCCTGGTCTATTGCGAGGACGGCGAGTGCATCCTGGTGCCCACGGTCTGCCGCAATGTCAGCCGCATCAAGCGCACCAAGCAGGCGGCCGCACCGGCTGCCGCCACCAATGTGGCGTCCTCGACCCGCGAAGGCGAAGACCCGCAGGCCCTGCTGGAGATGGACCCGACCGGCGCTGGTGTGCCGGGCGGCGGCGCGCCTGCGACCGTGGCCGGCAGCGAACCGAGCTTCTCTCAAGTCGCCGCCTTGCCCAGCGGCCAACCGGTGGCCACCGGCCCCAGTCTGCCCGGGAGCTTCACCGGTGGCGGCCTGACACCGCCGCCCGGCGGCGGTCTGGGCGGCATCCCGCCGCTGCCGCCCGGCGTCACCACGCCGGTGCCCGAGCCCGAGACCTGGGCCCTGATGCTGGCCGGCCTGGCGACGGTCGGCTGGGTGGCCCGCCGCCGCCGCGCCTGAGCCTTCCGGCTCAGCGCTTCTTGGGAAGCAGCGCCTTCAGATAGCGGCCGGTATGGCTGCCCTGATGGGCGGCCAGCTCTTCCGGCGTGCCGGCCAGCAAGAGCTGACCCCCACCGGAGCCGCCCTCGGGCCCCATATCGATCAGCCAGTCGGCGGTCTTGATCACATCAAGGTTGTGCTCGATCACGACGATGGTGTTGCCGGCGTCGCGCAGCTGGTGCAGCACCTTCAGCAGCAGCGCGATATCGGCGAAATGCAGGCCGGTGGTCGGCTCGTCGAGGATGTAGAGCGTGCGCCCGGTGTCGCGCTTCGATAGCTCCAGCGCCAGCTTGACCCGCTGCGCCTCGCCGCCCGACAAGGTGGTCGCGCTCTGGCCCAGCTTGACATAGCCCAGGCCCACATCCAGCAGGGTCTGCAGCTTGCGCGCCAGCGTCGGCACCGCGCTGAAGAACTGGTGCGCGTCCTCGATGGTCATGCCCAGCACCTGGGTGATGTTCTTGCCCTTGTAGAGCACCTCCAGGGTCTCGCGGTTGTAGCGCTTGCCATGGCAGACATCGCAGGGCACATAGACATCCGGCAGGAAGTGCATCTCGACCTTCAGCACACCGTCGCCCTGGCAGGCCTCGCAGCGGCCGCCGGCCACGTTGAAGCTGAAACGCCCGGGGCCGTAGCCGCGCTCGCGAGCGGTATTCATCTCGGCGAACAGCTCGCGGATCGGCGTGAACAAGCCGGTGTAGGTGGCCGGATTGCTGCGCGGCGTACGACCGATCGGGCTCTGGTCCACATTGATGACCTTGTCGAAGGCATCCAGGCCCTCGATCTCGTCGTGCGGGGCCGGGTCTTGATGGCTCTGATAGAGCTTCTTGGCCACGGCCGCATACAGCGTGTCATTGACCAGGGTTGACTTGCCCGAGCCCGAGACGCCGGTCACGCAGGTCAGCAGGCCGACCGGGATCTCGACTGTCACGCCCTGCAGATTGTTGCCGCGCGCGTTGACGATCTTCAGCGAACGCGGCTCGGCCATGCCGGCCAGCGTGTGGCGCTTGGCCGGCACCGCGATGCGCTCGGCCCCGCTCAGATAGCGGCCGGTCAGCGAGTCCGGGTTCGCCGCCACCTCGGCGGGCGTGCCCTGGGCCATCACACGGCCGCCGTGCACGCCGGCGCCAGGGCCGAGATCCAGCACATAGTCGGCCGCGCGGATCGCGTCCTCGTCATGCTCGACCACCAGCACCGAGTTGCCGAGATCGCGCAGATGGCGCAAGGTGGCGATCAGGCGGTCGTTGTCGCGCTGGTGCAGGCCGATGCTGGGCTCGTCCAGCACATACATCACGCCGGTCAGGCCCGAGCCGATCTGCGAGGCCAGGCGGATGCGCTGGGCCTCGCCGCCGGACAAGGTGTCGGCGCTGCGGTCCAGGCTCAGATAGTTCAGGCCCACATCGTTCAGGAAGCGCAGCCGCGAGCTGATCTCGCGCACCACCTTGTCGCCGATATCGGCCTTGGCGCCCTTGAGCTTCAGGCCCTCGAAGTAGTGCAGGCAGTCGCGCAAGGTCGCATGCTCGACCTCGTAGATCGGCTTGCCCTTGAAACCCTCGGGCGCATCGGCCGGCTGCAGCACCACATGCCGGGCCTCGCGCCGCAGGCGGGAGCCTTCGCAATGCGGACAGGGTTTGGCCGCCATATAACGGGCCAGGTCCTCGCGCACCGCGCTGGAATCGGTCTCCTTGAAGCGCCGCTCCAGATTCGGCAGGATGCCCTCGAAGGCATGCGCGCGCTTGACCGAGCGCTTCTTGCCGTTCGCACTCTCGGCCTCGTAGACAAAGCTGATCTCGTCGCTGCCCGAGCCGCGCAGCAGCACCTGGCGCGCCGTCTCGGGCAGTTCCTCGAAGGGCAGTTCGATATCGAAGCCGTAGTGCTTGGCCACGCTCTCCAGCATCGAGAAGGTGTAGGCATTGCGGCGGTCCCACCCCTTGACCGCGCCGCTGGCCAGACTCAGCGTAGGGAACGCGACGACCCGGTCCGGGTCGAAGGCGGTGACCTGGCCCAGACCTTCGCAGCTGGGGCAGGCGCCGACCGGCGAGTTGAACGAGAACAGCCGCGGCTCCAGCTCGGGCAGCGAATAGCTGCAGATCGGGCAGGCGAACTTGCTGGAGAAGATGGTCTCGGCGCCGGTGTCCATATTCAGCACCAGGGCCCGGCCCTCGGCCAGGCGCAGCGCCGCCTCGAAGCTCTCGGCCAGGCGCTGGCGCAGGCTGTCGGCACCGTCGGCCTTGAGCTTGACGCGATCGACCACCACATCGATATCGTGCTTCTCGGCCTTCTTCAGCGCCGGCAGATCGGGGGCCTCGACCGTCGCGCCGTCGATGCGAAAGCGCACATAGCCCTGGGCCTGCAGCGCCTCGAACAGGTCGAGGAACTCACCCTTGCGGTCGCGCGCCACCGGCGCCAGCAGCAGCAGCTTGCTCTCCTCGGGCATGGACAGCACCGCGTCGACCATCTGGCTGACGCTTTGCGCCTCCAGCGGCAGGTGATGGTCGGGGCAGAAGGGCGTGCCGGCGCGGGCGTAGAGCAGGCGCAGATAGTCGTGGATCTCGGTGACCGTGCCGACGGTCGAGCGCGGGTTGTGGCTGGTGGCCTTCTGCTCGATCGAGATCGCCGGCGACAGGCCTTCGATCACATCGACATCGGGCTTGTCCATCAGCTGCAGGAACTGCCGGGCATAGGCCGACAGGCTCTCGACATAGCGGCGCTGACCCTCGGCATACAGCGTATCGAAGGCCAGGCTGGACTTGCCCGAGCCGGACAGGCCCGTGATCACCACCAGCTGGTTGCGCGGCAGGTCCACATCGATGTTCTTCAGATTGTGGGTGCGCGCGCCACGCACGCGGATCATCGCGGCTTCGGCGACGGGAGGGCGGCGGGCGCTGGAATGGTCGTCGGACATGGAAGCTGGGGGACGAGGTGGCTGACGGAGAACCCGCCATCATAGGCCGAGGACCCGGATTCGCGCGGGCTGATCGGGCCGGCCTGCTGACAAAGCTTGTCAGTACCGGCCGGTAGGTCTTGTCGATACCTTGACAAATATTCGCACGGTCGTGCTAAATTCCGACTCATGGAAGCCAAGACCGAGCGCAGCGAGTTGACCCAGAGTGCCATCGTCGATGTCGCGCTGGAGATGGCCGCGCTCGACGGCCTGGAGAGCCTCAGCATCGGCGAGGTGGCCAAGCGGCTGAACCTGTCCAAGAGCGGGGTGTTCTCCCGCATCGGCTCGCGCGAGGGCCTGCAGCGCGCGGTGCTGGAGGAGTTCGACCGGCGCTTCCAGCAAGACATCCTGGTGCCGGCGCTGCGCGAGCCGCGCGGCCTGCCGCGGCTGGACGCCATCATGGCGGCCTGGCTGCAGCGCACCACGCTGGCCGGCCCGCGCGGCAGCTGTCTCTATGTGGCCGGCAGCTTCGAGTTCGACGACCGCGACGGCCCGCTGCGCGAGCTGCTGCTGGCCGGTGTGCGGCGCTGGCGCGGCGCGCTCAAGCGCAGCGTGCTGCAGGCGGTCGAGATGGGCCATCTGCGCGCCGACCTGGACGCCGAGCAGCTGGTGTTCGAGCTCGACGGCCTGTTCACCGCGCTGATGCGCGAGGCCCGCTTCCTGCGCGAGCCGCTGACGTCCCAGCGCGGCTGGGCCAGCTACCAGCGCCTGATCCAGCACTACAAGTCCTGAGTCCGCCCTGCAGACCATGGTCCTGCTTCACCCCACGCGCCAATTTCGCACGATCGTGCGAACAACATCGGCGCATTCACCCGTCAGGAGGCTTTGATGATTGAGCTGCTTTTGCTGATCCCGGTGGCGCTGCTGGCCTGGCGCGCCTGGCTGGGCCTGCGCCGGCTCTGGCGCGCCGTGCCGAACGACAACCGCGACTTCATTTTTCCGGAGTAAGCACGATGAGCGACAAGACCCTGCCCCCCAACCCGGCCGCGCTGTTCTATGCCGCCGGGGGCGGCCAACGCCTGCTGCGCGGCGCGCTGGACCTGCTGCAGCGGCTCAGCCCGCGACTGGCGGCCGGCTTGGCCTACCAGTTCTTCATCACGCCGATACCCAGCAAGCAGGCGGCACGGCGACGGCCGGTGCCGCCCGAATGGCAGCCGCTGCACTGGTTTTTCGAGGGCCGGCGCCTGGTGGCCTGGCAGCGCCGCGACGCTGCGGTACCGGACATCGTGCGCCCGCGTGTGCTGCTGGTCCATGGCTGGGCCGGCGATGCCCAGCAGATGCGGCCGCTGGGCGAGGCGCTGTGGCGCGCCGGCCTGGACCCGCTGCTGCTGGACCTGCCGGCCCATGGCCGCAGCAGCGGCCGGCAAAGCCATCTGCCGGAGTTTGTGCGCGCGCTGCGCTCGGCCGGCCAGCACTTCGGCCCGTTGCGCGGCGTGGTCGCGCATTCGCTGGGTGCCCTGGCCGCCAGCCAGGCGCTGGCCGGCGGACTGGCGGCCGAGCGCCTGGTGCTGCTCGCGGCCTCGGCGCCGCCACGCCAGGTGCTGGGCTGGTTCGGCGGCAGCTTCGGCCTGGGCCGCGCCGTGCAGGCGCTGATGCGGCAGCGGCTGGAGGCGCTGTCGGGCGGGCAGGGGCTGGAAATCTTCGAGCCGGCCTGGCTGGGCGCGCGGCTGAAGCAGCCGACCTTGCTGCTGCACGACAGCGAGGACCGCGCAGCACCGCTGGCCGCCGCCCAGGCGCTGGCGGCGGCCCTGCCCGAGGCCCGGCTGCAAGTCAGCAGCGGCCTGGGGCACCGCCGCCTGCTGGCCGACGCGGCGACGCTGGCAGCGGTCTGCAGCCACCTCGGCTAAGCGTGCAAACTGCGCAACTCCGCCCGGGCCTAGGGCCGGCCCCAGGTCTGGCGGGCCGGCCGCGTCCCTACACTGGCGCCACAAGCAGCAAGAGAGAGCCCCAGCGCCCCCATGATGAGCCCGCACCAGATTCAGGCCCGGCCTTGTGGCACCCGCCGTGCCGGGTCGCATCCCCAGGCGCGCAGCCACGCGGCCGCCTGAGTCCTGCCCATTCTCAAGCTGCCCGCGAATGCGCCGATAGGCCTGGTAATGAGCATGGTTTGCCCCGCGTCCTGGATGCCGCGCGGCCGCGTCCTGGCCCTGTGCCTGGCGCTGGCCGCGCCGCTGCTTGGCTGCCAGCCGGGCGGGCAGGAGGGCCGCAATGCGCAGACCGGCCAGCGTGACGAGGCGCTGTGGCAGGAGATCGAGCAGAGCGAACGCCTGAGCCGGGGCCGGCCCCAGCAGCAGGAGCAGGTCCTGCAGACTCTGCAGGCCCGCACCGCGCCGGGCAGCGCCGAGCGCCTGGAAGTGCTCAGCCTGCGAGGGCTGACGGCCGGCCAGATGCGCGACCGCGCGCGCGTCGATGAATTGCTGAGCCAGCTGAACCATTGGCCGGTCGAGGCCGACCGACCCTCGGCCGAGCTGGCGGCGGCCGTGATGCTGGCCCAGTTTCATCAGAACAAGGGCGATCTGCGCGAGGCGCTGAAGGCCCTGGCCCCGCTGGAGCAGCAAGGCCAGGCACCGCGCGCACCGCGCGTGCTGCTGCGCGCCCATGCAACCTTGGCCACGGTGCAGAGCGACCGCGGCCAGATGGAGGAGGCGCTGGCCGCCGCGCTGGCCGCGGTGCGTCAGGCCGAGGGCCTGGGCGCCCACTGGCGCCGTGCGTCCGGCCTGAACGAGCTGGCCCGCACCTACCACCGCGCCCAGCAGGTCGAGCGCGCCAAGCAGATCCATGCCGAGGCCTTGCGCGCGGCCCAGCTCGACCCCGACCCGGTGCTGATGAGCAGCGTGATGACGGTCAAGGGCATCCTGCACGCCGAGGATCGCGATGGCAGCGTGACCCGCCAGGCCTGGACCGAGGCGCTGAACTACGCCCGCGAGGCCAAGGCCGAAGGCTTGCAGGCCATGGGCCTGGCCAATTACGCCGACCACTATCTGCGCCTGGGCGACTACACGCGCGCGCTGGAGCTGGCCGAGCAGGCGCTGCCGCTGGCGCGGCGGGCGCAGAACCTGAATGCCGAGATCGTCGCGCTGCACAATCTGGGCATCGCCAAGATCGGCCTGAAGCGGGTCGCCGAGGGCCAGATCCATGTGCGCCAGGCCATCACGCTGGACGAGCAGCAGGGCGCGCTGGCCTATGCCGCCGACGGCTGGAAGGAACTGGGCCAGTATCTGGAGCAGGCGGGCGATTGGGCCGGCGCGATCGAGGCCCACCATCAGTACCGCCGCATCATCGACCAGGTGCTGCGCGACGACACCCGCAAGACCGTGCTCGAAGAGCAGGAGCGCTTCGATGCCGAACGGCGCGCCCGCGACATCGAGCTGCTCAACCGCGCCAACAGTCTGAAGGCCGAGCAGATCCGCGCCCGTGATCTGGAGCTCAAACTGTGGGCCGCGCTGGCCGGTTGCGTGGTGCTGTCGGCCACCCTGCTGGGCCTGGCCTATCAGCGCATTCGCCGCACCAATCTTGCGCTGGCCAGCAGCAACGAGCACCTGAAGATCCAGAGCGAGCGCGACCCGCTGACCGGCCTGGCCAATCGGCGCCATTTCCAGTCCGCCGTCCAGCGCCTGGCCGACAGCGGCAAGCTGGCCGGCACCGTCTATCTGATCGACATCGACCACTTCAAACGCATCAACGACCAATGGGGCCATGCCGCCGGCGACAGCGTGCTGATCGAGGTCGCGCAGCGCCTGCGCGCCGCGCTGCGCGAGGACGATCTGGTGGTGCGCTGGGGCGGCGAGGAGTTCCTGATCGTCGTGCCACCGCGCGACGCGGTCGACGCCCAGGTACTGGCCCAGCGCCTGCTGGACCTGATCGGCGCGCCGCCGGTGGCCCATGGCGAGCGGCAGATCGGCATCAGCGCCTCGATCGGCTTTGCCAGCTTGCCCGTAGCGCCGCATGGCCTGGCGCTGAGCTGGGAGCGCGCCATTGATCTGGTCGACACCGTGATGTATCTGGCCAAGGCCCATGGCCGCAACAAGGCCTATGGCGTGCTGCACATCGACGCGCAGGACGAGGCCGAGCTGGGCCGGCTGTCCACCCGCATGGAAGCCGCCTGGCAGGAGGGCCGGGTCGGCCTGGTCGCACTGCAGGGCCCGTCGGGCCAGGGCGCCTCATGAGGCGGCTCGCGCTTTCTTTCATGCTGAGCCTGGCCATGGCCCCGGCGCTGGCCGAGATCGACCGCACGCTCGATGCCCAGCTGGCCCGTCTGGTGCTGATGGCCTATGACCGGCCCGAGGCCGCGCTGCGCTCGCTGCGCGAACTGGCCCCGCATCATGCGCTGGCCCAGAACCAGCTGGCCATGGCCGAGGGCCAGATCCTGGTGCAGGGCGGCGACACCAGCGCCGCCCGCAAGCTCGTCGAGCGCCTGGCCGCCGCGGAGAAGACGCGTGATCGTGCCACCGTGCTGAGCGCCCAGCTGGCCGCGCGCGATGGCCTCAACAGCCTGGCCACCGAGACCGCGCAGCAGGCCCTGCGCGGGCTGGAGCGGCGCTGCGAGCGCGGCGCCGAGGCCGCCAGCATCGCGCGCGGCTGCGACTTTCGCAGCGCCTGGGCGGCGCTGCGCATCATCGAACGCGACCAGGCGGCCCAGGGCGCGCTGGCCCAGGCCGCGAGCACCTTGCGCTATGCGCTGGCGCTGGCGGAGGCCGGCGGTGACAGCTATCTGAGCGCGATCAGCATGGGCGCGCTGGCGCTGCTGAGCCAGGAGCTGGATCAGGGTGACGAGGCCCGCCGCTGGCTGGCTGCGGCGCTGGAGCGCGCCGGCGACGATGCGCTGGCGATGGCGCGCACCAAGATCACCGAGGCCCGCATCGCGGTGCGGCGCGGTGACAAGCCCGGCCAGCTGCGCGCCTACGAGGAGGCGTTGGCCTTCGCAAAGCAGGCCGAGTCGCCGCGGCTGGTGGCCCAGGTCCAGACCAATCTGACCGATTTGCATATGCACAACGGCCGTCCGGCGGTGGCGCTGGCGCTGGCGCGCCAGGCCCTGCCGGTGCTGCTGCGCCACAAGGACCTGCGCATCGAGCGCACCTTGCGCCACAACATGGCGGTGTCGATGATTCTGCTACGCCAGTTCGACGCGGCACGGCGCGAGCTGGCGCGCGCCCAGGCCCTGACCGACGGCCAGACCGAGCCGGCGCGCCGCGCCACCCATCTGCGCGAAATCGGCGAGGCCTGGGCCGCAGCCGGCCAGCCGCGCGAGGCCATCACGGCCTTCCATACCGAGCGTGCGCTCAGCGCGATGATCCAGGCCCGCAACCGCGAGGCGCAGCTGCAGGAGCTGCGGCTCAAGTACGACAGCGACCGCGCCCAGCGCGATCTTGACCTGCTGACGCGCGACAAGACCCTGAAAGACCAGCAGCTCGCCAACCGCGATCTGGCCCAGCGCGTCGGCATCGCGGTCGGCACGCTGCTGGCCCTGTCGCTGCTGCTGGCCGGCGTGATGCTCAAGCGCGTGCAGGCCGCCAACAAGCGGCTCAAGGCCAATCAGCTGCTGCTGCGCGCGCAAAGCGAGCGCGACCCGCTGACCGATCTGGCCAACCGGCGCCATTTCCTGGCCGTGATGGCGCAGCGCGCCCAGCGCCAGTTCGAGGGCGCGCTGCTGATGGTCGATATCGATCACTTCAAGCATGTCAATGACCGCCATGGCCATGCGGCCGGCGACATCGTGATCTGCGAGGTCGCACGGCGCATCTCGCAGGCGGTGCGCCACGAGGACCTGGTGGTGCGCTGGGGCGGCGAGGAGTTTCTGGTCTACGCGCCCGAGGTCGCGCAGGACCAGCTGCAGCTGCTGGCCGAGCGCATCCTGTTCAGCGTCGGCACCGAGCCGGTCGCCACCGAGGCCGGGCCGCTGCGCGTCACCGTCTCGATCGGCCATGCGCGCTTCCCGCTGCCACCCGGCCGGCTGGCGCTGGACTGGGAGCAGGCGGTCAACTGGGCCGATATGGCGCTCTACACCGCCAAGGCCCAGGGCCGCAACCGCGCGGTGGGCATCGCCGGCGTCGAGGCCGCCGACGTGCTCGCGCTGCAGCAGATCGAGGCCGACTTCGATGCCGCCTGTTCGGCGCAAAAGGTCAGCCTGCGCCACACCACCGGCCCGGCCGGGCGCTGATCGCTCGCGGCCCGGCGGGCTTGCCGCATACTTGCCCCGACCCCGAACAACAACGGAGACACCCCATGACGCAAGACCTGACCCGTCGCACGCTGCTCGTCGCGGCCGTCGCCCTGCTGCCTGCCCTGTCCCAGGCCCAGGCCCCAAGCGCCTGGCCCAGCAAGCCGCTGCGCATCGTCGTGCCCTTCGCGGCCGGCGGCACCACCGACATCCTGGCCCGCGCGCTGGCGCCCGAGCTGCAGAAGGCGCTGGGGCAGCCGGTCTTGATCGAGAACAAGCCCGGCGCCGGCGGCAACACCGGCGCGGCCGAAGTCGCTCGCGCTACCGACGGCCACACCATCCTGATGGGCACGGTGGGCACCCACGGCATCAACCAGTCGCTCTATCCCAAGCTGCCCTACGACCCGGTGAAGGACTTCGCGCCCATCACCCTGGTCGCGGCCGTGCCCAATGTGCTGGTCATCAACCCGGCCAAGGCCCAGGCGCTGGGCATCAACTCGGTGCAGGACCTGATCAAGGTGGCCAAGGCCAACCCCGGCAAGCTCAACATGGCTTCCAGCGGCAATGGCACCTCCATCCATCTGGCCGGCGAGCTGTTCAAGAGCATGACCGGCAGCTTCATGCTGCACTTCCCCTACCGCGGCTCCGGTCCGGCACTGATGGATCTGATGGGCGGCAACACCGACCTGATGTTCGACAACCTGCCCTCGTCGCTGCCCCATATCAAGGCCGGCAAGCTCAAGGCGATTGCCGTCACCTCTGCCCGCCGTAGCGAGGCCCTGCCCGAGCTGCCCACCATCGAGGAGGCCGGCGGACCAGCGCTGAAGGGCTATGAGGCCAGCTCCTGGTTCGGCCTGCTGGCGCCCATCAGCATGCCCGCCGCCCAGGTGCAGCTGCTGCAGCGCGAAACCGCCAAGGCCCTGGCCACCCCGGCCATCAAGGAGCGCCTGGCCAGCCAGGGCGCGATCGCCAGCGGCATGCCCAGCAGCGAGTTCGCCGCGCTGATCCAGAGCGAGACCAAGAAGTGGGCCCAGGTGGTCAAGGTCTCGGGCGCCAAGGTCGACTGATGCATCTGTGGCAGCGCTGGCAGGACTACCGCCGGCAACTCCTGCGCGACGATCTGCTGGCGGCCCTGGTCGTCAGCGTGTTGCTGATCCCGCAAAGCATCGCCTACGCGATGCTGGCCGGCCTGCCACCCCAGGTCGGGCTGTATGCCAGCCTGCTGCCGCTGCTGCTCTATGCGGCCTTCGGCTCCAGCGCCCATCTGGGCCTCGGCCCGGTGGCGGTGCTGGCGCTGATGATTGCCCAGACCCTGGGCCAGGCGCCGGCTGGCGTCAGCCCCAGCGAGGCGGCCCTGGTGCTGGCCGCCGAGGTCGGGCTGATCCTGGCGCTGGCCGCAGCGTTGCGCCTGGATGCGCTGGCCGCGCTGCTGAGCGTGCCGGTGTTGCACGGCTTCGAGACCGGCGCCACCTTGTCGATTGCGGCCAGCCAGCTGCCGGTGCTGCTGGGCAGCCCGGCCAAGGGTTTCGAACTGCCGGCCCTGCTGCAGAGCGCCTGGCGCAGCGGCTTCGCCTGGCATGGCCTCAGCGCGCTCTACGGCCTGCTCGCGCTGGCCCTGCTGCTGGCGGCGCGGCGCTGGCTCAAGGGTCTGCCGGGCCGGCTCGCGCCCTTGCTGATACTGCTGGCCGCGATGGCCCTGGCCCATGGCTCGGATGCGCTGTCGCGCGGCGTGCCCCTGGTCGGCCAGCTGCCGCCGCTGCGCCTGCACTTCAGCCTGCCGCGCCTGGACGGCGCACTCTGGCTGGCCATGCTGCCGGGCGCCTTGCTGGTGGCCCTGGTCGGCTATGTGTCCAGCCTGGTGGTGGCCGAGTCGCTGGGCCGGCGCGCCGGCCAGCGCATCGACGCACGCGCCGAGCTGCGCGGCCTGGCCGGCGCCAACATCGCCGCCGCGCTGAGCGGTGGCATGCCGGTGGCCGCCAGCTTCTCGCGCAGCGTGCTGATGTATGACGCCGGCAGCCGCAGCCGCATGACCGGGGTCTTCATCGCCGGCGTGATGGGGCTGGCCATGCTGCTGCTGGCCGAGCCGCTGGCCCAGCTGCCCAAGGCGGTGCTGGCCGCGACCATCATCGTCGCGGTGCTGTCCGGGCTCAAGCTCTCGCCCTACCGCGAGGCCTGGCGCTATGACTGGCCCGAGGCGCTGCTGATGCTGACCGTCAGCGCGCTGGTGCTGCTGTGGAGCGTCGCGGCGGCGCTGGGCATCGGCGTGCTGGGCTCGATCGCCTTGCTTCTGCAGCGCACCGCGCGCCCCCATGTGGCCCTGATCGGCCGGGTGCCCGGCACCGAGCACTACCGCAATGTCGACCGCCATGCGGTCGAATGCCTGCCCGGCGTGCTGGGCCTGCGCATCGACGAAAGCCTGCTGTTCACCAATGCGCGCAGCCTGACCGAGGTGGTGCAAAGCTATCTGGCCCAGCAGGGCGAGCCGCCCGGCCGTGTCGTGCTGCAAATGTCACCGGTCAACGGCATCGACTTCAGCGGCCTGGAAGCCCTGCGCGAGCTGCACGAGGCCCTGCGCCGCCAGGGCATCCGCCTCGACCTCAGCGAGGTCAAGGGCCCGGTGCTCGACCGGCTGCGCCGCAGCGGCTGGCAGGACTGGTTCGCCGGCCAGGTGTTCCTGAGCCATCATCAGGGGATGTTGGCTGGGGATGCGGTCGGTTCGCCTCGATAGCCGCCCCCCCCAGAATCGGGGCCCCGATTAACGGCCCGCCAGGGAGCAGCCGCCATGTCGATGATTCTTCGTGAAGGCTTGTCGATCACGCCGCCGCTGCGCGCGGTCGTCGAGAAGCTCTGGGTCAGCGACGGCGCCGCCGCGCCGGCGGTGGCGCGCGAGCACACCCTGCCCACCGGCGCGATGAGCCTGGTGCTGCGCCTGTCCGGCCCGCCGCTGCGGCTGTTCGACAGCGCCACCCGGGAGCTGGGTTTATCCATCGTCGGTGGCGCCCGCGAGCGCCTTTATGTGCGTGCCGGCGCTGCGTCCGGCCGTGCCGTCGGCGCGCAGCTGCGGCCGGGCGCCAGCATGTGGCTCTTCGGTGTGCCGGCACTGGAACTGGCCCATTGCCATACGCCGCTGGACCAGCTGTGGGGCAGCGCGGCCGAGGCATTGCGCCAGCGGCTGGCGGCCGAGGCCGCGCCGCTGCGGGTGCTGGATCTGTTCGAGGCGGCGCTGCTGGCGCGGCTGGCGACGCCAGGGCCGGCGCTACCGGCCGCAGTGGCCTTTGCATTGGCGGCCTTCGCCCGGGGGCAGCGCGTCGACGCGGTGGTGCAGGCCAGCGGCTTCAGCCACCGCCATTTCAATGCGCTGTTCGGCGCCGCAGTCGGGCTGACGCCCAAGGCCTTCTGCCGGGTGCAGCGCTTCCAGACCCTGCTGGCGGCGCTGGCCGCCGACCCCGCGCGGCCGCTGGCCCAGCTGGCCCTGGACGCCGGCTACAGCGACCAGGCCCATATGAGCCGTGAGTTCAGCGGCATCGCCGGACTGACGCCCGGCGCCTACCGCCGCATCGCGCCGGCGCAGATCAATCATGTGCCCATGCCGCAGGCCTGAGGTCAAATTCCTTCAAGCCGGCGACGACGCGGCGCGTTAAGGTGGGGTCCAGATCCACTGCGGAGCCCGCTCATGACCATCAAGGAAGTGTTCGCCCAAGTGCGCGTGCGCCATGCCGCGCAGGCCATCGATTTCTACCGCCGCGCCTTCGGCGCCACCGAGCTGTTTCGCCTGACCGAGCCCGGCGGCCGGGTCGGCCATGTGGAGCTGGACTTCGGCGGCCAGGTGATCATGTTCTCGGACGAGTATCCGGAGATCGGCTGTGTCGGGCCCGAAACGATAGGCGGCACCTCGTTCTCGATCCACCTGCATGTCGACGACTGCGATGCGCTGATCGCGCGCGCCGTAGAGGCCGGCGCCACGCTGATCAGGCCGGCCCAGGACGAGTTCTATGGCGAACGCTCGGGCACCGTGCGCGACCCCTTCGGCCATTTGTGGAATATCGGCCATCATCTGGAGGACGTCACGCCGCAGGAGATGCAGCGCCGTTATGACGCGCTGTTCGGCTCAGGCCAATAAGGCATCGATGCCGCGCAGAAAGCGCGCCAGCTCGATCGGTTTGGTCCAGTAGTCGTCGAAGCCCTGGGCGCGCGCGGCCTCGATATCGGCCGGCATCGCATTGGCCGACAGCGCGATCACCCGGCAGGCGCTCAGGGCCGGCGAGCGGCGCAGCGCGCGCAAGACCTCGCTGCCGTGCAGATCGGGCAGCTGCATGTCCAGCAAGACCACATCGGGGCGCAGTTGCAAGGCCAGCGCGATGCCGGCACGGCCGGTGTCGGCCGTGCTCAGCGCCACCGCCGGGCGCAGCGCCAGCAGCTCGCGCACCAGCTGCAGATTGGTCGGGTTGTCCTCGATGCATAGCAGCTTCAGCCGCGCGCCCGCCCCGGCATGCGTCGGCTGCGCTGCCATCAGCGGCGGCAGTTCGTCCAGCGGTGCCGGGCGCGTGCCCTCCTGGTCGGCCGGCAGCCAGATGCGGAACTCGCTGCCGACCCCGGGCTCGCTGAGCAGCTCGATCTGGCCGCCCATGCGCTCGGTCAGCTGGCGCACGATGGCCAGGCCGATGCCGGTGCCGGCGATGCCCTCGAGTTCGGCGCCCAGCCGGTTGAAGGGCTCGAAGATGCGCTGGCGCACCTCCGGCGCCAGGCCGCGCCCGCTGTCGCGCACCACCAGCGCCCATTGCGCCGGCCCGTCTTCGGAGCGGCCGCGCGCCAGCGTGCCGACCTCGACCCAACCCTGGGCGCGGTTGTACTTGATCGCATTGGTCAGCAGATTGATCGCCACCTGGCCGAGCCGGCGGCGATCGGCCCGTACCCGGCCCGGCAGCTGCGGCTCGGCCAGGCGCAGCGCGATGCCGGCGGCCTGGGCCGGCGCGGCCACCCATTCCAGCGCCTGCTGGGCCAGCGCCTGCAGCGACACCGGCTCGTCGGCCAGCGGCTGCTGGTCCACATCGATGCGGGCCAGGTCCAGCACATCGTCGATCAGGGCCAGCAGATGGCGGCCGGCCGCATCGATGCGGGCCAGGCGCTCGCTCTGGCGCTCGCTCAGCGGCTCGCTGGCGTCATAGGCCAGCAGCTGGGCGAAGCCGAGCACCGCGTTCAGCGGCGTGCGCAACTCATGGCTGACCCGGGCCAGGAACTCGGACTGGGTGCGCTTGAGCTGCTCCAGGCGCTGGCTCTCCAGCAGCAGGGCCTGGGCCTGGTGGCGCCCGGTCACATCGACATTGATGCCGGTGCGGTAGCTCGGCCGGCCCTGCTCATCGCGCACGGTGCGGCCGCGGCTGACCAGCCAATGCACCGAGCCATCGGGCCAGACCACGCGGAACTCCCATTCCAGCACCGCCTCGCTGTCGCCGCGCTTGTAGCGGCCCGAGATCTCGGCCCAGGCGGCACGGTCCTCCGGATGCAGGCACAGCTCGGCCAACTGATCGATAGGGCGCGGATCGGCGGGATCGAGGCCGCGCAGCCGGTACATCACCTCGCTCCAGTAGCTGTGCTGCGCATCGACACGCCGCCAGACGCCGACACCGGCCGCGCTGAGCGCGAACAGCGTGCGCTCGCGCTCCTGCTGCAGCTCGAACTCGACGCCGCGCCGGTCGGTCACATCCAGATGCAGGCCATAGGCGGTGTGCCGGCCATCGCGCAGCTCGTGCCGGGTCCAGCTGTGAACCCAGCGCACCCGGCCCTCGGGCGTCAGCACACGGAACTCGCTCTGATGGCTGATCTCGCCCTGGGTCTCGGCCTCGCGGTATTCGCGCTTCAGGCGCTCGCGGTCCAGCGGATGCACATGGTGGGCCCACCAGAAGGCCTGGCTGGGCGGCGGCTTCGTCGGATCGCAGTGGTGGATGCGGTACATCGGCAGATTCCACTCGGGCCGGCCGTCATTGCCATGCAGACTCCACAGCCCCAGGCCCGCCGCCTCGGCCGCCGAGACCATGCGCTCGCGCTCCGCGACCAGCACGCTGAGATCGAGCGAGACGCCCAGCAAGCCCAGCAGCCGGCCGGCGGCGTCGCGCTGGGCCACGCGGCGGGTCAACACCGGGCACCAGCGGCCGTCGTCCTGGCGGTAGCGGGCCAGCGTGTCGACGCGCGCCTGGCCCTCTATCGCGGCCGCGCTGGCGCGCCGGACGGCCTCTCGGTCGTCGGGATGGATGCGCTCGCGCACCAGGCCCAGCGCGACACCCTGCTGCGGCGACGGCATGCCGGTGGGGCCGGCGCCATAGGGGTCGTAGCTGATGCGCTCGGTCTGCGTGTCGAGCCGCCAGATCGACAGCCCGGCCAGCTGCACGGCCTGCGCCAGGCTCGGGTCGATGGCCGCCGCCTGCCACCACAGCAGCGCGCCGTCCTCGACCAGCAAGGCCTGACCCTCGAAGTCCGCGCTGCCGAGTCGCCAGGGCCGCACCGCGTCGTCGGGGGCCTGCAGCACCGCCTGCGCGAGCGCCAGCCAGGCCGGGTCGGACGCGTCCAGGCCCCCGGCCCATTGCAGCGCCGCCGCATTGGGCTCGCAGCGCAGCGCCGCCGCATCCTGTCGCCAGACGCGCAGCGCCGCTTGCCTTGCCTGACGCCAGAACGCTTCCATCATGGACCATCGATTGTGCTGCGTCCGAGTGTAGCGAGGCCGGGCCTGCTACGCTCCAGGCCCATGTCACCGCACTCTCTTGCTGCCCCGCTGCTGGCCCTGGCCCTGCTGATCGGCGCCGCGCCGGCCCAGGCCGCGCCGCTGACCCCGCAGCGCCTCTCGCCCCATGTCTGGATGTTCGAGGGCCTGTCGGCCGCCGGCAGCCGCGAGAACCGCAACAACATCTCCAATGCCGGCCTGATCGAGACCGCCGACAGCCTGGTGCTGGTCGACGCGCTGGGCTCGCCGGCGCTGGCGCGCGAGCTGCTGCAAGTCATCAAGACGCTCAGCCCCAAGCCGCTGAGCCATGTGATCCTGACCCACTACCACGCGGACCATATCTACGGCCTGCAGGAGTTCAAGAAGGCCGGCGCGCGCATCATCGCCCACCAGGCGGCGCGCGAATACCTGAACAGCGAAACCGCCGCCCAGCGCCTGCAGGCCAGCATCGCCGAAGGCCTGGTCGAGCCCGGCACCACGCTGGTGGCGGCCGATCAGTGGGTGGACCGCGATACCCGGCTGAGCCTGGGCGGGCTGGAGATCCAGCTGATCCCGGTCGGGCCGGCCCACACGCCGGAGGACCTGAGCGTCTGGCTGCCGGCCGACAAGCTGCTGTTCGCCGGTGACCTGGTGTTCCGCGGCCGCATCCCCTTTGTCGGCCAGGCCGACAGCCGGCGCTGGGTGGCCTCGCTGGACCGCTTGCTGACCCGTCCGGCCGCCGTCATCGTGCCGGGCCACGGCCCGGCCTCCACCGAAGCCTTGCAGGACTTGCTGCTGACCCGCGACTATCTGGCCTATCTGCGCGCCACCATGGGCCGAGCGGCGCGCGAGATGACGCCCTTCGACGAGGTCTATGCTGCCACCGACTGGTCGCGCTACGAGGCCCTGCCGCTGTTCAAACTGGCCAACCGCATGAACGCCTATAACACCTATCTGCTGATGGAGCAGGAGAAGGACTAAAGCGCCGGTCACGCGCTTCTGTTAACTTCCGCGCTCGCTAGAACAAGGGGACCGTCGCATGAGCGAGACCAAAAACAGGCCGCAGCCAGCTGCGGCCGCACAACTACAAGGCATTCGACGCGGTATCGAGAAGGAAAGCCTGCGCGCGCTGCCCGATGGCCGCCTGGCCCTGACCCCGCACCCGCTGGCGCTGGGCTCGGCCCTGACCCACCCCCATATCACCACCGATTTCAGCGAATCGCAGCTGGAGCTGATCACCGGCGTGCATGCCGATGTCGAGGCCGCGCTGACCGAGCTGCGCGAGGTCCACCAGTCGGTCTACCAGGTGCTGCAGGCCGAGGGCCAGGAGCGGCTGTGGGTCGGCTCCATGCCCTGCGGCCTGCCGACCGACGAAACCATCCCGCTGGGCCGCTACGGCCACTCCAATGTCGGCCGCGCCAAGAGCGTCTACCGCATGGGCCTGGGCCAGCGCTATGGCCGGCGCATGCAGACCATCTCGGGCATCCACTACAACTGGTCGCTGCCGGGCGTCACGACCCAGCAGTATTTCGGCCTGATCCGCAATTTCCGCCGCCACTCCTTCCTGCTGCTCTATCTGTTCGGCGCCTCGCCGGCCCTGTGTTCGAGCTTTGTCGAAGGCCGCGCACACGAGCTGCATCCGCTGGGCACGCACACCTATCACATGCCCCACGGCACCTCGCTGCGCATGGGGCGGCTGGGCTACCAGAGCGACGCCCAGGCCTCGCTCTCGGTCAGCTACAACAGCCTGGAAAGCTATGCGGCCTCGCTGCAGGAAGCGCTAATACGGCCCTATCCGGCTTATGAGAAGCTGGGCGTGCGCGGCGTCGGCGGCGACTACAACCAGCTCAGCCCCACGCTGCTGCAGATCGAGAACGAGTTCTACGGCACGATACGCCCCAAGCGCGTGATCCGCTCCGGCGAACGCCCGCTGCACGCGCTGCGCGAGCGCGGTGTCGAGTACGTCGAGGTGCGCTGCATGGACCTCGACCCCTTCGAGCCGCTGGGCATCAATGCCCAGACCATGCGTTTTCTCGACATCTTTCTCCTGCACTGCCTGCAGACCGACAGCCCGCCGGACAGCCCCGACGAGATCGCCGCGCTGGCCAACAACCAGCACCTGACCGCCGCCCGCGGCCGCGAGCCGGGCCTGCGCCTGGCCCGCGGCGGCGCCGAGATCACGCTGGCCGACTGGGGTGCCGAGCTGCTGGACGGCTGCGCGCCGATTGCGGCGGCCCTCGATGCGGCCCATGGCGGGGGAGCCTACCAGGCCGCGCTGGCCGATGCCCGCCTGACCCTGGCCCTGCCCGATCGCAGCCCCTCGGCCCGGGTGCTGGCCGCGATGGCCCAGGACTTCGGCGACAGCCATGTGGCCTTCATCCGCGCCCAATCCGAGCAGACCCGCCAGGCCCTGCTGGCCCTGCCCTTCGGCCCCGAGTTGCAGCAGCGCTTTGCCGCGATGGCCGAGGCCTCGGTGGCCGAGCAGCGACGCATCGAGGCCGCCGATGTGATGGACTTCGAGAGCTATCGGCAGCGCTATCTGGCGCCGCAAAGCCTGTTTGTCTAAACGGCCACCGGCCCGGCCCGCTCAGGGCTTCAGATAGGCATAGCCCTCGCGCGTCTGCAGCCGCGCCGCCCGTACCACGCCGGAAGGCGTGAACTCGGCGTCCATCACGAAGGCCTTCTTGTCGAGGTTGCGGTTCTTCAAGGTGATCTCGCAGACCTCGAACTTGACACCGCGCGCCACCAGGGCCGAGACCAGGGGCGCGTAGTCGATATTCGGGTTGTTCTTGTCCTTGGCGCCTTCCATCAGAAAGTCCACGCCCTCGGCATGGGTCACGACGACGATACGGGTGTCGGGCGCCACATCCAGATGGTTGCGGATATTGCGCAAGCCCTTGGTGGCCTGCAGGGCCGCGTTGTCGATGTGATAGACGACCTTGTCGCCCGCAGCGGCGGTCTGGGCGATGGTGAACATGGGCAGGGCCAGCGCCAGGCCGGCCAGCAGGGCGGTTCTTCGGGTGTTCATCGCGGTCTCTCCGTGGGTGAGTCGGACATCAGGGCAGGCGCAGCTCGGCCAGTTTCCAATGCAGCAGGCCGTCGCGCCTGAGCACCAGGTCGACCGGCTCCTCGTCCGGCTTGCTGACGCTGAAGACAAAACGGTCGGCGCCCTCATAAGCCATGCGGGTCTGCAGCGTGCCGGGCGGCTCGCCGGCCATGCCGGTGACGGCGGCCACCGGCTGCTGGCCTTGCAGCAGCCGGGCCAGGCTTTCGGGCGTGATCAGGCTGTCCACCATCGGGCCCAGCAAGGCGCCGGCCACCGCCGCGCCCAGCACATTGGCCGGGGTCGGCTCACCCCGCTCGTTGCGCTGATCGCCGATCAGGCGCGCCCGCACCCCCGTCTTCAGGCTCTGGCGCAGCGCCGGGAAATCGACATAGCCGGCCAGCTTGGCGGCGTCCTGCGCCGCCGCCGCGCTGCGGATCTGGTGCAGGGCCAGATAAGGCGTGGCGTAGAAGCACAGGCCGGCCAGCAGGGCGGCCGCAAGGCTCAGCTGGTGTCGGCGCCGCATCACAGGCTGGCGTTGACGCGCAGCGATTCCAGCCGCAGCGCCAGCGACTGCTCGAGCTCGCTGAGTGTGCGCTGCAGGCGCTGGCGCTCGTGCGCGTCGGTCGCCAGCTCGACGGCGGCGCGCAGACGCGCCCGCTCATGGAACAGCTCGACCTCGGGCGGTGCATAACCGGCGTTCTTCAGGATCTTGAAGGGCATGCGCAGCGCCTCGGGCGTCGCGTGCCAACCCTCATCCTCGTCGAACGGCCGGCCATAGCCCTTGGCCGCGGCCAGTTCGCCGGAGGCGGCGGCCTCGCGCAGCTTGCGGGCAATCTCTTCATCGAGCGTCATCGCGAGCACCTTACCTTTCCGACAGGGCCAGCTTGATGCCGAAGGACAGGAACAGCGCGCCGATGCCACGGCTCAGCCAGCGCGCCAACCCGACACCGAGGCGCAGGCGCTGGCTGGCCAGCGCGGTCGAGACCGCCAGAAAATGGCACCACAGCATGCCGTTGAGGTTGAAGATCGCGCCCAGCAGGATGAAGGCCAGGGCCTTGTGCGGCGCCTCCGGTGCGATGAACTGCGGCACAAAGGCCAGGAAGAACAGCGCCACCTTGGGGTTCAGCACATTGGTCAGAAAGCCCTGGGCGAAGATCTTGCGGTAGGGCAGCGCGGGGGTGAGTGCTGCTGGCGTGGCCGGGCCGGTCTGCTGGCGGCTCAGCAGCATCTGCAGCCCGATCCAGACCAGATAGGCCGCGCCCACCCACTTGATCACGGTGAAGGCCCAGCTCGAGGCCGCCAGCAGGGCCGACAGGCCCAGCGCCGCCGCCAGCACATGGACGCAGGTGCCGGCGCCTATGCCCAGCGCCGCCGCCGAGCCGGCGCGCCAGCCCTGGGTGGCGCTGCGCGTCATGATCAGGATGGAATCCGGCCCCGGTGCGATATTCAGCAGCAGGCCGGAAATGATGAACAGGGTCAGGTCTTGGGTGCCGAGCATGATGAGCGACTGTAAGCCCTGCGGCACGGCCGGACGATGGTCATGGCCGCTCGCCGAGCTCGAAACGCATGATGCAGAAGTCGTCCCGCACCTGCTCGTGCAGCTGCGCGCCCAGCCGGGCGTAAAAGCCCGGCCCGTCGGTGCCGAAGTAGAGCCGGGGCAGGCCCAGGCGCTGCGCCTCGGCGAGCAGGGCGCGCACCAGTGCGCTGCCTATGCCTTCGCCGCGCCGGCCCTGGCTGACCACCATGGCCGCCAGCCAGGGCCGCAGATGGGCGCGCTTCGCGTCATCGTTCTCGATCAGATTGATGGTGCCCAGCAGCCGGCCGTCCTCGACGGCGATCAGGCTCAGCGGAATGCGGTCGGGGTCGGTGGCGCTGCGCAGATGGGCGACCAGATCGGCCACGCTGTAACCGCCCTCGACCTCGCGCCAGAACTCCTCATAGATCAGCCGCGCCACCGGCTCGACCAACTCGGGGCGTTGATACAGGGGGAGCACCTCGAAGCTCATGCGGGCCGCAGTCCCTGGCCATGGCTGACATCGGGCGGCGACTCGTCGGGCAGCGGCGTTGCCGCATCCCAGTCCTGCAGCACCGCCTCGGCGCCGGCCCGGTCGGCCTCGTCCACCACCAGGCGCAGCAGGCCGCAGGCCGGCAGCTCGCCGACCCCGCCCAGCAGATGCTCGCCCAGCAGCCAGGCCTCCAGCCCCTGCTGCCGCAACAGGCCCAGCAAGAGGTGGCCCTCGATGGCACTGTCCAGCTGGCGCAAGGTGATACGGCTCATGGCGAGCCAGCTTACCCCAGCCCGCTCCGGCCAGCACGCACAATAGACTGGACACCATGCTCCACACCGCACGCATCGCGCCATTGCAAACCCTTTGGGCCTGGCTCGCCAGCTGGGGCCGGCTGCTGCATTTCGGCGCGCGCCTGCTGGTGCTGGCGCTGGCGCCGTCGAGCTACCGCCGCTCGCAACGCCAGTTGATGCTGCGCACTCTGTACCTGGCTACCGCGCCGCTGCTGCCGGGCTTTGCGATCGCCTCGGCGGTCGCCGCGCAGATCGTCATCCGCATCGTGCTGGCCACCGCGCTGAGCTATGGGCTGAGCCGCTACGCGCTGGACGTGCTGGTGCGCACCCTGGTGCTGGAGCTGATCCCGCTGTCGGCCGCGCTGTTCGCCGCCGTGCGCTACACGCTGCCGGCTGCCGAGCAGGTGCGCCGCCAGCGCCAGCAGGGCCTGCACAAGGCGGCGCTGGCGCGCGGCCTCGACCCGCTGCGCGACGAGGTGCTGCCGCGCGCGCTGGCCGGCATGTTCGCCGCGATCACGCTGACCCTCTTGAGCAGCTTCATCACACTGGTGCTCAGCTACCTGGCCGTCTACGGCTTCAGCGGCTGGGGTGTCGAGGGCTTCACCCGCACCGTCGGCCAGGTGTTCAGCCCGGTGATCGTGCTGATCTTCGGCCTCAAGACGCTGTTGCTGAGCCTGGCCGTGGCCATCATCCCGATGGTGCCGCTGGCCCGCGAGGAGAGCCTGGCCGGCCGCGCCGACATCGCCCGGCTGGCGCGGCTGCTGGCCGTGGTGCTGCTGATCGAGCTGCTGTCCCTGGTGGGCAACTACTATTGAGCCATGACGGACAAGCAAGACCTGCCCCCCAGCGACGCCCCGCCGCCGGTCGCCAACCTGGACCTGAAGGCCCGGCTGCTGCTGCTGGCCGTGGCCCTGCTGCTGGCGGCGGCGGTGGCGTATGTGCTGTATGCGCGCGGCGCCTTCGAGCGGGCCCAGACCCTGGTGCTGGTGGCCGATAGCGCCGAGGGCGTGGTCGTCGGCATGGATCTGAGCTTCGCCGGCTTCGCGATCGGCCGGGTGCGGCGCATCGAGCTCTCCGATGCCGGCAAGGCCCGCATCGTCATCGATGTGCCGCTGAAGGACGCGCGCTGGCTGCGCAGCAGCAGCGTGTTCACGATGGAGAGCGGCCTGGTCGGCGCGCCGCGCATCCGCGCCTACAGCGGCATCCTGGCCGACCCACCGCTGCCCGACGGCGCCGAGCGCGAGGTGCTGATCGGCGACGCCGCCGCCGAGATCCCGCGCCTGATGGCCGGCGTGCGCGACCTGCTGGCCAATCTCAGCGCCATCACCGCCGACGATGCACCGCTGAACCAGACGCTGCGCAATGTCCAGGCCACCACCGCGCGCCTGAACGGCCCGGGCGGTGCGCTCGGCGCACTGATGGGCGATGAGCAGGACGCGAAAAAGATCATCCAGACCCTGGACCGGACCAACACGCTGCTGGCGCGCCTGGACGGCCTGGTCGCCAAGGCCGACAGCCAGGTCTTCGGCGAACAGGGCCTGGTGCGCGACAGCCGCGCCACCGTGGCCCAGCTCAATAGCCTGCTAGGCGAGGCCCGCGCCAGCCTGAAGAAGGTCGAGGCCATTCTGCAGGACGTGCAAGGCATCACCGGCAACACCCGCGCCGCCACCGAAGACCTGGGCCAGCTGCGCGCCGAGGTCGAGGCCAGCCTGCGCAAGGTTGAGCAGCTGCTCAACGAGGTCAACCGGCGCTGGCCCTTCAAGCGCGACACCGAGATCAAACTGCCATGAAGCGTCTCGGCCTTATCTGTCTGATCACGTTCTTGGCCGGCTGCGCCAGCGGCCCGCCGCCGCCCGACTGGCAGATGAATGCCAAGAGCGCGCTGGAGCGCGCCACTGCGGCCTATCTGGCCGGCAACAGCCGGGTCGCCGCGCTGGACTTCGAGCGCGCCCGCGCCGAGCTGGCCCGCACCGGCCGTGCCGATCTGCTGGCCCGCGCCCTGCTGACCGAATGCGCCGCGCGCGTGGCCAGTCTGGAGTTCGACGACGCGTGCGCCGGCTTCGCCCCGCTGGCCGCCGATGCCGGCCCGGCCGAGCGCGCCTATGCCGCCTATCTGACCGGCCGCAGCGACGAACAACAAGACCTGACCCTGCTGCCCGAGGCGCAGCGCCAGGCCCAGCCGGCGGCCATCGCCGACCCGCTGGCGCGGCTGGTGTCCATGGGCGTGCGGCTGCGGCGCGGCGAAGTGGTCGATGCGGCACTGGCGGTGGACACCGCCTCGGCCCAGGGCTGGCGCAGGCCCTTGCTGGCCTGGCTGCATCAGCAGCTCAGGCAAGCACAGGCGGCGGGGGATGCGGCGGGCGCCGAGCGAGCGCGGCGCCGCATCGCGCTGGTGCTGGGCCCCCAATGAGTCGCGGCATCATGGGCAACTGGCTCGGGGCAGCAGCGGTCTTGGTGCTGGCAAGCAGCGGCCTGCGGGCCGAGCCGACGCCAACACCCTATGGCTTTGCCGGGTTGAGTCTGGACACCACGGCGGCACAGCTGCGCCAGCGCTACCCTCAGGATGCGACGGGCAGCAGCTACATGACGCTGCCGTCCGAGCGCTCGCACGATCACATCTACAGCATCCAGATCGCCAGTCCCGATGGCTCGGGCCAGGGGCGGCTGCGGCTGGGTTTCGAGCGCCCGGCCGTGCAGGCCGCCGATGGCAAGGTCCTGAGCCCGGCGCGCCACCCGCGCTGCGACCAGCTCAGCACCAGGCTCAAGGCCCTGTACGGCCCCCCCGACCAGGTGCATGAGTACATCGAGGGCGACACCGACGGCTATCGCACCCGCATCCTGCGCTGGCAACAGGTGCTGCCGCAGCTGGCGCCGGCCCAGCGCGTCGAACACCTGGTGTTGCAGTGCGGGCGCAGCAAGACAGCACGCTGGTTTCGGGCCGATGCGCTGGAAATCTCGCGCCATCTGCGATAGAAGTGCTCGCATGTCGCGGGCCTTCTCTCACGACTGTGACCGTAGCTCCCTCAAACGCGAACTGCACGCGATACCTGTCCAGCTTCAAGCCTGGAATCGCTTTTGCAGCCCGCCGCACCAGCTCTGGGTTCCCGGCTGAGGATCAAGTCTCCTCTATTGCAGAACCAAACGTCTACCGGGAAACGGAAGACCCGCCCCCGCTCGTCGTTGGACTCTCGGTTTGCTCCGTCCCCCGGTTTGCGTCCTTCGGCCGGTCCTGCGCCGCTGGCCGCCAGGCGCGCAGGAACAGCTCGGGCATATAGTCCACGTCGATGGCCGCCTTGGCACCGGCCGGCACCTCGGGGCGATGGCGGCCATCCAGCGGCCGCAGCAGCACCCGGCGCTGCGCGCGTTCGGCCAGCAGCGGCTTGAGGTCCAGGCCCCGCCGACCGGCCACCGCCACCAGCAGCAAGGCCAGCGGGCAGATCAGCGCCTCGCTGGCGCTGTCCAGATGGCTGTTGTAGGTCGTCATCTGGCGGTGGTGTTCATCGAGCATCTGGCCCAGCGCCGCGACCGCCGCCTGCGTGGCGCCGGCAGCCACCGCCTCCAAGGCCTCAGGCAGGCCGGGCATCAGCCAAAGCTGATGGCTTCGCTTGCGGGCCAGCAGCCGAACCAAGTCGGCTTGATGACCGCCCGACCCTGTGCATGCGGGAAGTCGCAGCGCCGCGACAAGGAGCCCAGGCGCCTGGCAGAACTGCAACCGTCTGCAACTGATCGTCAACAACTCCGATTGAAATGGCGGCTGACTGGTGGGAGGGCTGATCCGGCAGGGGGAAAGCCCGCTAACGCCACTGCTGGCAAGACTTCAGGGCCAGGCACAGCAGCCGGCATTTGCCTCAGGCGGCACACCCGCACGGCACCGAATGCGGTGCTATTTCACGAGTCAGAAGACTGTGCGCTCCTCGCCATTCATATCCGCTTACAAGTCGGCATCAGCCCAGACACGGGCACTGACACCATCTCGCGCAGTCGGCCGGCCGTCATCGCCTGGCAGACGACAAAGAAGAAGTAAACAAAGCGATAGCTAACGGCGGGATGGCTTTCGGTCGCCTTTCCCTCGTTGTCAGCACCACCGCGGGAATTGAACATGAACAGCAAGACCAACAGCGCCGTGGCCGCCGGCCCGCAACGGCACGCGCCTCGCCATCCGTGGGTCACGTCGGCCCTGCTCATCGCGCTTGCCACCGCGCTTGCGGCATGTGGCGGTGGCGGCGGTGGCAGCGAGACCTCGCCGCCTGCGGACGCGCCGCCCCTCGGTGGGTCGCCGGCGCCCGAACCTCCAGCCTCCGCGCCGACGGTTGAGCCTGTGCTGGAGCCCGCACCGGTGGCCGCGCCGGTGGCCTTGCCCACGCCCACGCCGGTGGCAACCCCGACC
>SCOI01000028.1 GCA_005503085.1 Burkholderiales bacterium C2
CCTCCCGCCCGCGCAGCAATTGCCGGTCGGCAGCATCGACCTCAGCAAGCCGGGCGTGGCGGTGAAGGTGGCCGCGGCGACCTCGTCGGCCGTCGAGGGCGCCCACACGGCCGCCCTGGCCATCGACGGCAGCAAGACCACGCGCTGGTCCAGCGCCGCAGACGATGCCGCGTGGATCCAGTTCGACTTTGGCGCCAAGACCCAGCTGGGCTATCTACAGCTGTCCTGGGAGAACGCGCACGGCAAGGAGTACGCGCTGCAGGGCTCGGACGATGGCCAGACCTGGTATCAGATCCGCTACGTGGTGGGCGGCAAGGGCGGCACCGAGGAGTTCTTCAACCTCAACGCCCATGTGCGCTATGTGCGACTGCAAGGGGTCGCGCGGGCCACGCAGTATGGCTACTCCTTGTTCGAGGTGACATTCAAATCGCCGGGCAGCGACAACTCACTGCCGGTGCTCGCCACGGCGGCGTTGCCGTTTCCGGCCAACGGGGCCGCACTCGCGCCCCCGCCCGCCGCGCAGGCACCGCTGGAAACGGTGCAGTTCTCGCTGCCCGATGGCACCCTGGTCACCCGCTTCGGCATGGTGGGCCGCTCCCGCCACGCGCGCGAGCGTGGCGAGGACTGGAACGAGATCGGCTACGGTGTCAACGAGACCGTCGACGCGACAGGCAAGCCGCAGGACAAGGGTCCGGGCGCCCACCTGAACTTCGTCGCCAACTACTTCAAGAACCGCACCTGGGGCGTGGAGTTCATCGACAACAGCCGGGTCGCCGGCGTCACCAAGCCGACCATCGTCGTCAACCAGTATTACCAGCAGGCACAGCGGGGCGGCGGCCACTCTTTCTTCCGGCGCTTCGACGAACCCGGTGTGACGGGCTATGGCTGGATGTCACCCGGAGAATTGCTGGACCGCTCGACCTACACGGCAGGCTTCAACGATGTGGCCGCCTGCGCCATCGTCGCAAAGCCGCCGCAGGGCGCACTGCTCAATCCGAACGGCGGCTACAAGGGCGTCAAGGGCGCCAACGACGGCTGCAGCGTCGTGCTCGACAGCTATCCCGGCCACCGGGCGCTGGCCGCCAACGCCAACGGCGTGATGGCGCCGAACGGCGCCAGCGTGGCCTCGCGTGCGCTGAAGGTGGGCGATGCGATCGAGTTCACCGGCTCGTTCTTCTCGACCCGCGCGGCGATGGACGCGATCGGCGACAGCGGCGCCTTCCGCTACTACACCAACGAGGTGACCTATGTGGTGGGCAGCGGCCTGCGCCCCTGGTACGGCGTGCAGCCGCGCCTGATGAACGCGCCGCTGCCGGAGGACACCCTGCAGGGCGGCCTCGGTTCGGTGTCCTATGACTACGCCGACAACGCGAGCTTCATGTTCCAGCAGCCGAACAACCAGATCGGCATGCAGAACATGCAGCGCTTCATGGAAGGGCGCCGCTGGATCCACACCCATATGTGGACCGGCGATCACAACGAGAGCGGCAACGACCGGAACCAGGCGGGCGTCGGCCTGCAAGGCCCGCGCTTCAACCAGGCCACCTGCTTCGCCTGCCACATCGGCAACGGCCGCAGCCTGGCGCCGAGCGCGATCAACCAGCGGCTCGACACGATGGCCGTGCGCGCCGCGACGACCGACGCCAGCGGGCAGCAGGTGCCCCATCCGATCTACGGCATGGCCGTCCAGATGAATGCGCGCTCGCTCGCCACCGGCGCCGCGCAGGACTGGGGCACCGGCGTGCGTGTGGCGGGCTTCGACCTGAAGACCGTGACGCTGCCGGACGGCACCGCGGTGACGCTGAGCAAGCCCAGGGTCGCCTTCGACGGGCCGACGCCCAGCGTGTTCTCGCTGCGCAGCGCCCAGCCGATGATAGGCATGGGCCTGCTGGAGGCCGTCTCCGACGCCGAGATCCTCTCGCGCGTGCGCAGCACGCCTGACGCCGATGGCGTCAAGGGCCAGGCCAACTACGCCTACGACCCGGAGACCAGCGCGGTGAAGCTGGGCCGCTACGGCTGGAAGGCCTCCAAGGTCAGCCTGCGCCACCAGGCCGCCAACGCGGCCCTGCTCGACATGTCGGTCACCAGCCCGGTCTACCCGAACCGCGATTGCCTGATGGGCCAGTGCGCGCCGGCCAAGGTCGAACGGGGCCTGTCCGAGGACGACCTGACCCTGATCACGCGCTACCTGGGCCTGCTGGCCGTGCCGGCGCAGCGCAGCGTGGCCAGCGGCTTCCCCAAGGGCGTGGCCCCGCTGCCCTACCTGGACGTCAATCCGACCCAGGTGGCCGCAGGCGCCAAGATCTTCCAGAACAACCGTTGCACCGCCTGCCATGTCAGCGAGATGAAGACGGGTTCAGGATCCGAGTTTGCCGAGTTGCGCAACCAGATCATCAAGCCCTACACCGACCTGCTGCTGCACGATATGGGGGCAGATCTGGCCGACAACCTGGTCGAGGGGCAGGCGAGCGGCAGCATGTGGCGCACGCCCGCGCTCTGGGGCATCGGCTACACCGAGCGGGTCGCCGGCAATGCCGGCAAGGTGGGCTATCTGCATGACGGCCGGGCCCGCACGCTGACCGAAGCCATCCTCTGGCACGGCGGCGAGGCAACGGCGAGCCGGCAGCGCTTCGAGGCCCTGTCCAAGGCGGACCGCGAGGCCTTGCTGGCCTTCCTCAACTCGCTGTGACAACCAGCTGCGGCGCATCAGGAATGGGCGAGCTGCCTCCCGCTCCGCAGCTTGCCCAGAAACCGCCCCATGTGCGGATCACTGCGCTGCAGCGGCACTTCGTCAAAAGCGAACCAGCGCACAGCCTCGAACTCGCTCGCATCGAAGCGTGGCAGCGGCGCATGGCGGTCGCCTTGCAGGACGTACCAGAGCGACACGTCCTCATAGCCGGCAGTCAGGCCGACCGTGGTGGTGCAGGTGAGAAAGCGCGGCGGGCCGACCTCGGACTCGTCCACCACCAGGCCCAGCTCCTCGGCCAGCTCGCGCGCCACGGTACGGCGCGGCGGCTCCAGCGGCTCGACATGGCCGCCGCTAGGCAACCACAGGCGCGCGTTGCGGTGGTCCACCAGCAGGATGTACTCGCCATCCACCAACGCGAAGTAGGACACCAGATGACGGGGCGGCGTAGCCGGCTTGGCGATGCGGCACAGCGGCGCGCCGCTGTCCACCCAGTCCAGCATCTGCGCCAGCTGCTCCCGCTCCAGCGCGTCCCAGGGTCGGATAAACAGCAGTTCGGCGCGCACCTGGGCGCGTTGCTGGACGGCGGGTGTAGGGTCTAGGATGCTCATCGATTGACTTCAGCGGTGCCGCTAGACGTCCGCTGAAATGACGGGTTGGGCGGCGTCAGCACGCTTTCCCCCGAGCTGCTTCGACTCGGGCCCACACCTCATGTGAACTGCTTTGCCAGACTCCGTCGAGTAGATCTCGAAACGCAGGATCTCGCCCTGCCTGGGCCTCGATTCTCTCGATGAACTCTGGGCCTGCATGATGGATTAGATCCTCCAGCGGTCCGGCTGCAAGCATTCCAATCACTGCTTTTGACGGCTTCCGAGAAAGAACTTCAAGGATGGCCAGCCAGCAGTCTTCGGCCGTTGCGGAATCCCCCGGCGTCATGAAGCGCTCAGCCGCCCAGACCAGAGGGTGCGTCTCAAGCGCGTGCCGCGTATCGCTTTGCAAAGCGATATATGCATCTGCCCACTCAGTGATCGCCGACGGATCCATGTCTACGCTGCTTAACGTGTTGTCGCTCGATTGTTAGCGATCTCGCCCGAGACTCGGGCACGCACCGCACCGCCACGCATCAGGGCAACGACCTGGCCATCGCGGCGGACCCGCAGTTCGCCAGTCTTGTCATGCAGCAGCCAGCTGAAACCCAGCGGCTGCTCAGGCGGGCTGGCCATCGCGCCTCAGGGCCTGGCGGCAGGCGTCGGCGCCGCCGGCATCGGCCCGAAGGGCACGGGGCTCTGCGCCGCCAGCCAGGCCATCACGGCCCAGGCGGCGACGTTCTGGCGCAGCTTGGCCGGGTCGATCTTGTCCAGCGTGTCGTTGGGCGTGTGGTGCCAGTCGAAGTAGTCGCTGCCGTCCTGGCTCAGCTCCAGCGCCGGCCAGTTCAGGCGGCGCATCAGCAGCGCGGCATCGGGCCCGGGCGTGGCCTCGTTGCTGCCCGGGGCGATGCCCAGCGGCGCCAGCTGCTGGGCGATCTGGGTCACGATGCCCAGGGCCTCGGGCCGCACCCGGCTTTGCAGCCGGTAGACAAGACCTGCCCCCAGATCGCTCTCGCCGACGAACTGGTGCACCTGGGCCTTGTACTGCTCGGCATAGGCCAGCGCGCCGTCGAAACCGTTTTCCTCGTTGGCGAACAGCACCACGCGCACGGTGCGACGCGGCTTCAGGTTCGCTTCCAGCATCAGCTTGGCCGCTGCGGTGACGATGCCGACACCGGCGCCGTCGTCGAGCGCGCCGGGGCCCAGGTCCCAGCTGTCCAGATGGGCGCCCAGCAGCACCACCTCCTCGGCCAGCTCGCCGCCGGGAATCTCGGCGATGACGTTGTGCGAGGTCGCGGCGATGCCGGCCTCGGCCCGCAGCACCAGATGCATCTTGACCGGCTGGCCGTAACGCTGCAGCCGGGCGATCAGGTCGGCATCGGGCACCGAGACAGCCAACGCCGGGATCTTGCTGATGCCCTCGGCATAGCGGGTCGCGCCGGTATGGGCCAGGCGGTCGCGATCGGTGCCGATCGAGCGTATCGCCACGGCCAGCGCGCCGCGCTTGGCGGCCTCGACCGTGCCCTGGGCCCGCGCCGCCACCGCCCGGCCGTAGCCGCGCGCATCGCGCGTTCGTTCGGTCTTCTGGTCGATGAAGACGATGCGGCCCTTGGCGCGCTCGCTGGCGTCGGCCTTCAGCGCCTCCAGATCGGGGTAGTAAGCGATCTCGGCATGCAGGCCCTCCTTGGCCGTGGCCACGCTATTGCCCAGCGCCGTCATCACCAGCGGGTGCGGATAGGGCGCGGTGATATGGGCGTGAGCCTCGCCGCGCTTCCAGGCGCGCAGCGGCACCGGCTCGGCGCGCACATTCGAGAAGCCCAGCGCCTTCAGCCGCGCCAGCGCCCATTCGACCGCTCGCGCGTCGGCCAGCGAGCCGGCCGGCCGGGCGCCAACCTCGGTGACCAGCGAATCGACCAGCTCATAGGCCAGGCCATGATCGGCCGCCGCCGCGCGCAGGGCCTGGGCGGTCTGCAGCTCGGCGGGCGTGAAGGCCGGCGCCTCGGACTGGGCGCCGGCCAGGCCCGGCAGCAGGGTCAGGGTTGCCAGCAAGAGCCGGCACGCAGGAACTCGGAACGAAGCCAGCATTGTTTTCCTCCCCAGGGGTCTGTCTCGCAGCGGCGCCCAGCATAGCCGGGCTCGCGCTCCGCTTCGCGCCGTCACGGCGTCGATTCACGGCGCCGGCTCGCCATTCGTCGCCCGCCGCTGGCAGGGCCAAGCGCCGGTGCCGAAGATGAGACCCATCAACACAAACCAAGCCAGCACCATGACCATCAGCACCCCCACCGAGCAGGAACTGCGGGACCAAGCCAAGAAGCGCGTCGACATGAAGATGGGCTTTCTGGTGCATCTGACCGTTTTCGTCGCGGTCAATCTGGGCCTCATTGTGCTCAACAGCCTGACCGGCGGCCCGCGCTGGCATGTGTTCCCGCTGTGGGGCTGGGGCCTGGGCCTGGCCGTCCACGGCCTGGTGACCCTGCTGGCACTTATGAGCGGCGGCGGCCTGCGCGAGCGCATGATGGCGGCCGAGCTGGAGCGGCTGCGCCGCCAGTGAGTCGGCCCAGGCTCAGGCCGGAAACGTCCTCACCAGCCACAGCGTCAGCAGCCCGGCCAGCAACAGCCAGAGGGCGATGACCACGGCTGCGGCGGCCCAGCTCCTGGGTCTCTTCAGCAAGGCCTCGGCCCGCAGCCGGGCCCGCGCCATCACCGGCCCGGGCATATAGCGGACCACCAGCCACAGCCCCAGCGGCACGATCAGCAGGTCGTCGAGATAGCCGAGCAGCGGGATGAAGTCCGGGATCAGGTCGATCGGACTCAGCGCATAGGCGGCAACGACCAGGGCCAGCAGGCGCAGGCCCCCGGGCGCGGCCGGATCGCGGGCTGCGAAATACACCGCCAGGACCTGGGACTTCAGCGCCCAGGCCCAGCGCTTGAGCAGCCCGCGGCGCCTTGCCATCAGTCCCCGAACACGATCTTCTTGCGCTTCTCGACCCACTCCTCGAAGTGCGGGCCGTAGACCTCTTCGACGCGGTTGCGCTTGACCTTGAAGGTCGGCGTGATGAAGCCGTTGTCGACGGTCCAGGGCGTCTTGACGACCACCAGGCAGTCGAGCTGCTCATGCGGGTCGAGCCGGGCGTTGACGTCGTCCAGATGCTGGTTGAGCTGGGTCATCAGCTGCTGGCGGTCGGCTTCGGTGCCGCTGCGCTCGGCGGCATCGGGCGACAGCATCACGATGCCCAGCGGCTGGCCCAGATTGGCGCCGGTGACCACACAGGCCTCGACCGCCGGGTGGGCGCCGAGCCGGTCCTCGATCGGCGAAGGCGCGACATACTTGCCCTTGCTGGTCTTGAACAAATCCTTGACCCGGCCGGTGATGCGCAGGCAGCCGTTCGCGTCCTGCTGGGCCTTGTCGCCGGTGCGCAGCCAGCCGTCCTCGGTGAAGGCCTCGCGGCTCAGCTCGGGCTCCTTGTAATAGCCCAGCATCAGCGCCGGGCTGCGCATCTGCAGCTCGCCGGTCTTGGGATCGAGCCGGGTGTCGACCCCGTCATAGGCAGGGCCCACCGTACCCTGCTGCAAGGTGCCGGGCACGGTGATGTGGGAGACCGCCAGGTTCTCCGTCATGCCATAGCCCTCGTTGATGTTCAGACCCAGCTTGCTGTACCACTGCAGCAGGGCCAGCGGCATCGGCGCGGCGCCGCCAGCGGCGATGCGGCACTGGTCCAGGCCCAGGGCCTTCAGGATCTTGCGCCGCACCAGCCCGCCAATGATAGGAATCGACAGCAGCCGGGCCAGCTTGGCCGGCGGCATCTTGGCCTGGATGCCCTGCTGGAACTTGACCCACAGCCGCGGCACCGAGAAGAACACGGTCGGCCGGGCGCGCTGCAGATCGGCGGTGAAGGTGTCCAGGCTCTCGGCGAAGAACAGCCGCATGCCGGTGCGCAGCCAGCCATGCTCGACCAGCACCCGCTCGACCACATGGGCCAGCGGCAGATAGGACAGCATGCGGTCCTCGGCATTCAGCGGGATGCGGCCCAGGCCGGCCTGCAGCGCCCAGGCGAAGGCGCCGAAGGTATGCATCACGCCCTTGGGGTTGCCTGTCGTGCCCGAGGTGTAGATCAGCGTGGCCAGCTCGTCGGCCGGGCGCAGCGGCTCGCCCTGCAGCGGCTGGTTGCGGGCGCAGATCGCGTCCCAGCCCTCGTAGGCGGCTTTCGCATCGTCGGGCGAGAGCGGGTAGCTGATGCAGGGCAAGCCTGCGGGCAGGCCCGGCTTCATGCCGGCCCAGCCGTCAAGCTTGCCGACGAAGCAGGCCTTGGCCTCGCTGTGATTCAGGATCTGCTTGATGGTCTCGGGCGCCAAGGTCGGGTACAGCGGCACCGAGACATAGCCGGCCATCCAGATCGCCAGATCGCTCATCAGCCACCAGGCGCAGTTCTTCGACAGGATGGCCACCTTGGAGCCCGGCTCCCAGCCCTGGCTCTTCAGATGGGCGGCCATGCGGCGCGCGCCATCGGCCACCTGGGCCCAGGTGAAGTCCTGCACCTGGCCATTGCCCAGGGGCTGGGTCAGCGTGATGCTGGACGGGCGGGTGCGCTCCCAGTGGTACAGGCGCTGCAGGGCCAGGCTGTCGGCAGGAATCGTGGTGGGCATGTGCATGTCTCCTCTTGGGGTTTGGCGCTGAGGCTATAGGCTGGGCGCCACCCTGCCTACCGGGTTATTGCGGGGCTAGGGCTGGATTCAGAGTCGCCGCTCTAGAAAGCCAGGGGCCAGCCGGCCCTCGTCCAGCGCACGGCGCAGCCCGTCCAGCTCATGGACCTCAGGCAGGCCGGCGGGGCGCAGCGCGTCGGCGCGCGCCAGCGCAGCCGCCGCGCCCGGCTCGCGCAGCAGCACCAGGGTGGCGGCCAGGTCCAGCTGGGCGGTCCAGGCCGCCACCTGCTGGGGCTCGGGCAGGGCGTCGAGATAGGCGAGGCGACGCTCCAGTGCGGCCCGGCTGCCGGCCAGATCGCCACGCGCGCGCAGCAGCTGGCCGCGCAGCTGCTCGCTGCGGCTGCGCAGCGCGGCACTGGTCTGCAGCACCGGATCGCTCTGCACCAGGACCAGCGCGCGCTCGGCCAGGGCCAGGTCTTGCCCCAGCAGGCCGACCCGCAGCAGGGCCAGGCCGGCCTCGACCCGCGCCGGCCCGCTGACCGCCGGGGTCGCGCCGATCTCGTCCAGCAGCGCGCCCGCCTGCGTCCGCAGCGCCGCGTCGACCGGGCCGGCCATGGCCCGGGCCTGCAGCAGCGCGGCCTGCTGCGGCAGGCGCAGCGTCGGGTGCGTGACAGCGGCGGCGCTCAGGCTGGCCTGGATCTGCTCGTGCAGCTGCAGCGCGCGGCCATGCTCGCCGCGGTCGGCGTGGTAGCGCGCCAGCTCGGCCCGCATGCCGGCGGCCATGTCATTGCCCGGCCCCAGCAGCGCCTCCATCTCGGCCAGCAGCGCGCTCGCGCGCGCCTCGATGCCGGCGTACTTGGCCTGGCGGATCTGCACGGCCAGCAGATTGCGCCGCAGCACCAGCACGAAGCGGGCATAGCGCGGCGGCGCCGTGGCCCAGCGCGGCTCGGTGGCCCGCAGCAGGGCCTCGGCCTCGGCCAGCCGGCCCTGGGCCACGCGCAGGCTCTGCACATAGTTGTCGAAGAACATGTGCTCGAAGTCGCTGGGCTTGTAGAGCTTGTCGACGATGGGCCGGGCGCGCACCAGCGCCTGCTCGGCCTCGTCGAGCCGGCCGACGCGCGAGTAAGCCACGCCCAGCAGGTAGAGCGCAGCGGAGTGCGGGTGCGAAACCTCGCCGTGGCGCGCGATCAGGTCGGCCTGCAGCGGCTCGACCAGGGCGATCACCTTGGCCGGCGAGCCCTGCGAGGTGTAGATGCGCGCCAGGCCCAGGCGGGCATTCAGCGTGCGTTCGTCTGCGCTGCCGAAATGCTGCTGCGCATGCTCGATCAGCTGCTGAGCCAGCGGGATCGCGATGTCGTAGCGGTTCAGGTCGCGGTAGGTGCCGACCAGCACCTCCAGCAGCCGCGCCCGCGTCGCCGGGTCGTCGGCAAACTTGTCGCCCAGCTCGGCACGGCTTTTCTCCAGCAGCTCCAGCACCGTCGGCGGGCGGCCGCCATGGCGGTCGGGGTTGGCCGAGGCCAGCAGCTCGGTCAGGTAGCGGGTCACCTGATCGGACTGGCGCGCTGCGGCCTCGGCGCGCTGCCATTGCCACAGGCTGATCGCCAGGCCGGTGCTGAGGCTGGCGCCCAGCAGCAGCGCGGCGATCGCCAGCTTGGCGTGGCGGCGCAGCCAGAGCCGGCTGCGATGGCGCCAGTCGTCGCGGCGGGCGCTGACCGGGCGGTGCTCCAGCCAGCGCTGCAGATCGTCGATCAGCGCGCCAACGCTGCCGTAGCGCTGGCCCGGCTGCTTGCGCATGGCCTTGGCCGCCACCGCCTCCAGATCGCCCCGGGTGCGCTCGAAGTCGGGCGGACGGCCCGGCCCCGGCCGCTGGCCCTCGGGCGGCAGCGTGCTGCGCGAGAGCCGTGCCGGCTCGGTGTGCAGCACCGCATGTTCGAGTGCGGTGCGCGAGCCACCGGCCTGGCCGAAGGGCAGCACGCCGCTGAGCAGCTCGTACAGCATCACGCCCAGCGAGTAGACATCGGCCGCGACGCCGATGGCCGCACCGGTGATCTGCTCGGGCGCGGCATAGGCCGGTGTCAGGCGGCGGCCGGCCTGGCGGGTCAGCTGGCTGTCGGTGCTGGCGCCGTCGTCGTCGAGCAGGCCGGCGATGCCGAAGTCCAGCAGCTTCGGGCTGCCCTCGGCCGTCACCATCACATTGCTGGGCTTGAGGTCGCGGTGCACGATCAGCTGCGCATGGGCATGCTCGACCGCCCGCGCCACCCCCATCAGCAGGCGCACCCGCTCGGCCACCGGCAGCCGGGCCTGGCGCACATGCTCGCTGAGCGTCAGCCCCGCCACATGCTCCAGCACCAGATAGGCGCGGCCGCCGCCGGGCTGGGCCTGGACGCCGGCGTCCAGCAAGCGCGCAATGCCCGGGTGGGTCAGCCGCGCCAGCACCGCACGCTCGCGTGCGAAACGCTCGGCCAGGCCCGGCGCCGAGACATCGTCGCGCAGCAGCTTGATCGCGACCCGGGCCTGGTAGAGCCCGTCGGCGCGCTCGGCCAGCCAGACCTCGCCCATGCCGCCCTCGCCCAGCTTGGAGACCAGGCGCCAAGGGCCTAGCCGCTCGCCGGCTGCGGCGCCACCGCCGCCACCGGGCTCGGCCGCCAGCGCCCGGGCCAGACGCTGCTGAAAGCCCTGGGCCGGTGCGGCTGCTTCGGATCGGTCGGCGCTCTCGGCGGCCTGGTCGGCCGAGGCCAGCATGCGCGCCAGGCGCTCGGCCAGCTCCGGCTCCTGCGCCCGCAGCGCGGCGAGCCGGGCGGCGCGCTCGGCCGCGCCCAGCTCGACCAGCTCGTCAAAGCCGGCCGACAGGCGCTGCCATTGATCGCGCGCCAGCATCGGCCTCAGCCAGGGGGTGCGCCGTCGCCCAGCAGCTCCTGCAGCAGGGCCCGCGCCTTGATCAGCTCGCGGTTGACGGTGCGGCTGGACGTGCCGCGCAGCAGCGCCACCTCGGCAATCGTCAGGCCGGCAAAGCTGAGCATCTCGATCAGCTCGTACAGACCCTGGTCCAGCGCCTGCATGCGCGCCAGCGCGCGGTCCAGCGCGATCAGGTCCACCATCTCGCTGCTGACCGCCGCCACCTGCTCGGCCGCCGACAAGGTCAGCATTACCGCATCGCCGCCGCGCTTGTCGCGCCCCTCGGCACGCACATGGTCGATCACCACCGAGCGCAGCACCCGGCCGACATAGGCGAAGAACTGGCCGCGCGAGGCGCCTTGCAAGCCCTCCTGCTCGGCGATGCGCAGAAAGCCCTCATGCACCAGGGCCGTGGTGTTGAGCCCGACGACCCGGCCCGACTGCGCCAGCCGCTGCCGCGCCACCCGCTTGATCTCGGGATAGAGCGTTGCATAAAGCCGCTGCAGCGCCTGGGCATCGCCGCCCGAGCAATCCACCAGCAGCTGGGTGATCGCGCCCTGGCTCATCGCAGGCTAGGCCTTGCTTATTCGGCGGCGGCCGCAGCGGCCAGCGCATCCAGGGCCTGCTCCAGCGCGCCGGCCGCGAGCCCGGGGGCGCGCTCCACCGGCGCCTCGGCCAGCGCGGCCGTGCCCTCGCGCTTGAGCCGCGCCACCCACTGGCCGGCCTCGCGCCCCTGGGCAAAGCCGCGGCTTTGCAGCAGCAGCTCGCCATCGGCGGCATTGAGCTTGAAGTAGAACTGGCCATCGTCCTCGCGGTACTGCTTGAACACCGGCAGGGCCGACTTCGCCTTGGTCGCCGCCTGCACCGGCGCGGCGAGCGGCCGGAAGCGACGCAGGCCCACCGCCTCGCGCAGGCGCTGCAGCAGCGGCGCGGCCTGGGCGCGCGCCTTGGCGGCGCCGGCCATCAGCACCGCCTCGATCTGCTCGGGGTGGGCCATCAAGGCCTCGTAGCGCGTGCGCATCGGGCCGATCTCGGCGTCGATCAGCTCGAACAGCTGCTGCTTGGCCTCGCCCCAGGCCAGGCCGGCGCGCAGCGCCTCGCGGAAGGCCTGGCGCTGCGCGGGGCTCGCGAAGGCGTCGTAGATCTGCACCAGGTGCGAACCCTCGGGCTCCTTGGGCTCGCCGGGCAGGCGCGAGTCGGTGACGATGCGGGCGATGGCTTCGCGCAGACCCTTGGCCCCACCCTCGAACAGCGGGATCACGTTGTCGTAGCTCTTGCTCATCTTGCGGCCGTCCAGGCCCGGCAGCAGCTCCATCTCCTCGTCGATGCTGGCCTCGGGCAGCACAAAGAAGTCCTGGCCGTCGCCGAACAGATGGTTGAAGCGCTGGGCCACATCGCGGGCCATCTCGATGTGCTGGGCCTGGTCTTTGCCGACCGGCACGCGGTGGGCGTTGAACATCAGAATGTCGGCCGCCATCAGGATGGGGTAGCTGTACAAGCCCATCGTGATGCCGGCGTCGGCGTCCTCGCCGGCCGCCACATTGGCGTCGACCGCGCCCTTGTAGGCATGGGCGCGGTTCATCTGGCCCTTGGAAGTGACGCAGGTCAGCAGCCAGGTCAGCTCAGGGATCTCGGGGATGTCGCTCTGGCGATAGAAGGTCACGCGCTCGGTGTCCAGGCCCGCAGCCAGCCAGGTGGCGGCAATCTGCAGGCGCGAGGCCTCGATGCGGCCGGGCTCGTCGCACTTGATCAGCGCGTGGTAGTCCGCCATGAAGAAATAGCTCTCGGCACCGGCCTCGCGGCTGGCGGCGATGGCGCGGCGCACCGCGCCGACATAGTTGCCGAGATGCAGGGTACCGGTGGTGGTGATGCCGGTCAGAACGCGCAGGGTCATGGTGGTGATCGGGGGTCGGGTGTGGGCCGGATTAGACAAAGTCGCTCGGATTGCCGCCTATTCTCCCAGCAAGCGCGCCGCGCTCAGCTTAGGATTCGCCAAAACACCCGTCCACCCCGATGACACCTCTGTTGCTGGTCAGCGCCGCACTGCTCGCCATGCTGGGCGGCGCGCTGCTGCTCTTGTGGCGGCAGGAACGCAGCCTGCGCTATGTGCGGCAATGGGGTTGGAGCTGGATTCTGCTGGCCCTGGGCCTGGGCGGCGGCCCGCTGCTCCAGGACCTGTTCGAGCCGGGGGCGGCGCGCAATCTGCAGGCCTTCGCGGCCTCGGCGGCGGTGATGGGCTCGCAGCTGCTGCAGCTGGCCGGCGCGCTGGACTACCGCGGCCGACGGCTGCGACTGATGCAATGGCTGCCGGGCTTCGTGCTGCTGATGTGCGTGCTGGCGGCGCTGGGCTCGCGCGAGATGAGCCAGGCGGTGCTGATGGGCGCGCTGGTGCTGGGCCTGGGCGCGCTGGCCAGCGCGGCGATTCTGTGGCGTGCCAGCCAGGGACTGGAGCGCTGGGTCAGCGCCGGCTTCGTCGCGGTGGCCCTGGTGCACACGACCGGCCCGCTGCTGGACCCGCAGGGCCGCTCGGTCATCACCTACAGCCTGGGCCTGATCGTGCAGACCGCGCTGGGCCTGGGCCTGATGCTGCTGTCGGTGAGCCGGGCACATGGCCAGGCACGGCGCCAGGCCGAGCGCTTCACCCGTCTGGCCGAACATTCGCTGCAGGGCCTGGTGGTGCTGCAGGACTACCGCGTCGTCTACGCCAACCCGGCGGCACGCCGCATGTTCGGCCACGACCCCGAGCGCGACCGGCCCGGTGAGACCGCGCTGGCCGAGCTGGTGTCGCCCGATCTGCGCGAGGCTGCGCGGCAGCGCCATCGCGCAGTGCTGGCCGACCCGCAGGCTCGCATCGAATGGGAGGGGCCGCGGCTGGGTTTCGACGGCCGGCTGCTGCATGTGCGCGGTCTGTCCAGCCATCTGGACTGGGACGGCCAGCCGGCCGAGCTGCTGGTAATGGTTGACGACAGCGAGCGCCAGGCCGCTCTCGAAGCCTTGCGCCGCCAGGCCCTGCACGACGAGCTGACCGCGCTGCCGAACCGCAATTTCGCGGTCGAGCGCCTGCAGCAGCTGACGCGGCTGGGCGCTCCGCCGTTCGCGCTGGTCTCGGCGGATATGGACCGCTTCCAGCTGATCAATGAGTCGTTGGGCCATGCGGTCGGCGATGCCTTGCTGCAGGGCATCGCGCAGCGCCTGTGCGCCGAGCTGCCGCCCACCGCGACGCTGGCGCGGCTGGGCGAGGACCAGTTCGTGATGCTGGTCGAGGGGGCGCCTGGGCGGGCCGAGGCGCTGGCCTTCGCCGAGCGGCTGCTGGCGCTGATGGAGCGGCCCTTTGCCGTCGACGGGGCCGAGCTGTTCGTCCATATGTCGGTCGGCGTGGCGCTATTTCCGCAGGACGCGGCCGACGGCCCCGGCCTGCTGCGCGCCGCCGACTCGGCGATGCACCGGGCCAAGGCGCGCGCCGGCGCCACCTACGCCTTCTTCGACGCGGCGATGAACCGCGCCGCCCAGGCCCGCATGGAGGCCGAGCAGGCGCTGTCGCGGGCGCTGGAGGAGGGCCAGTTCCGGCTCGACTACCAGCCCAAGATGCTGGCGGTCTCGCGCGAGCTCTGCGGCTTCGAGGCGCTGGTGCGCTGGCAGCGACCGGGCATAGGCCCGGTCAGCCCGGCCGAGTTCATCCCGGCGGCCGAGCGCACCGGCCAGATCCGCGCGCTGGGCACGCTGATCATCGCGATCGCAACCGCCCAGCTGCGCCAGTGGCTGGACCGCTTCGGCCGGCTGCTGCCGGTGGCCATCAATGTCTCGCCGCTGCAGTTCGAGGATCCGGAGTTCGTGCCGCAGCTGCTGGCCGCGCTGGAGCGCCAGCGCCTGCCGGCGGCGGCGCTGCAGATCGAGATCACCGAGAGCGCGGCGATCGGCCATGTCGAGCGGGTGCTGCCGCAGCTGGAGCGGCTGCGCACGGCCGGCGTGCTGTGCGCGCTGGACGATTTCGGCACCGGCCAGTCCTCGCTGACCATGCTGCGCCAGCTGCCCATCCATGCAATGAAGCTCGACCGCAGCATGATCGAGCCGCTGCCGCGCCAGGACGCCAGCGCGGTGGTGCAGGCGACCTGCGCGCTGGGCCATTCGCTGGGGCTGGAGATCATCGCCGAGGGCGTCGAGACCGAGGAGCAGGCCATGGCCGTCGAGGCGCTGGGCTGCACCCAGCTGCAGGGCTACTACCTGAGCCGGCCGCTATCGGCCGAGCGCGCCACCGAACTGCTGCGGCGCTTTGTCGACCTCCATCCGCCGCTCAATTCCTAGTGCGGGCCATCAGCTCGCCGAGGCGGATCGCGCCGCCCGGCTGCCAGCCGGGATTGAAGTCCAGGCCCTGGCGCTGCGGGAACAGCATCACGACGGTGGAGCCGAGCAGGAAGCGGCCCATCTCCTCGCCTTGCTTGAGCACGACCTGACCCTCGGGATAGACCCACTCGCGCAGCTGGCCGGGGCGCGGCGGATTGACCTGGCCATGCCAGACCGTGGCCATCGAGCCGACGATGGTGGCGCCGACCAGGACCATCACAAAGGGCCCGGCCTCGCCCTCGAACACGCAGACCACCCGTTCGTTGCGGGCGAACAGGCCCGGCACGCCGCGCGCCGTGGTCGGGTTGACCGAGAACAGCGCGCCGGGCACATGGATCATGCGCCTCAGGCGGCCGTCGCAGGGCATATGGATGCGGTGGTAGTCGCGCGGGCTCAGATAGAGATTGGCGAAGAAGCCGTCGCGGAACTGTGCGGCCAGCGCTGCATCGCCGCCGACCAGGGCGGTGGTCGAGAAGCTGTGGCCCTTGGCCTGGAAAACCTGGTCGCCGGCGATCGCGCCGAACTGGCTGATGCCGCCGTCCACCGGGCAGATCAGCGGGCCATCGGCCAGCGGCCGCGCACCGGGCTTGAGCGCGCGGGTGAAGAAGTCGTTGAAGCTGGCATAGCTGGCGATGTCGGGGTTGGCCGCCTCGGCCATATCGACCCGGTAGCGTGCGACAAAACGCCGGATCACGGCCGTCGTCAGCGCACCCAGGCGCGCCGAGGCAAACAGGCCCGCCAGACGGGTCAGCGCCTGCTTGGGCATCAGATACTGCGGCAATACGGCCAGACGGTCGGACACGGGAAATACCCCAGCTCAGTTCGGAAGGTGCGGGATTGTAGGGGGCGCGGTCTCGAAGCTGGGCGCCGCTCGCCGCCCGACAGGTGTGTATCAATTTCTGTATGATGTGTACGCCACCCAAAGACGAGGCCTCTCATGCGCACCAATATCGTGATTGACGACAAGCTGATGACGGCAACGCTGAAGGCGACCGGCATCAAGACCAAACGTGAGGCTGTGGAACTGGGTTTGCGGACCCTGCTCCGGCTGAAACAGCAGACCGAGCTGCGCAAGCTGCGTGGAAAGTACGAGTGGGAGGGCGATCTTGACGCGATGAGGCGGGACGCATGATTCTTGTCGATTCCAGCGTCTGGATCGACTTCTTCCGCAACCAGCCCACACCACAGGCCGAGTGGCTGGACAGTCATCTCGGCCATGAAAGCCTGGTGATGGGCGACCTGATCCTGGCGGAGGTCTTGCGCGGGTTCAAGGATGAGCGTGGTTTCAACGAGGCTCGTCGCCTGCTTGGCCGGCTGGAGCAGGTCTCGCTCTGTGGAGAAGACACGGCGGTGGAGGCGGCGCGCAACTTCCGCAAGCTGCGTGCACGCGGGGTGACGGTGCGCGGCACGATCGACGTGATCATCGCCACACGGTGCTTGACCGATGGGCTGGTGCTGCTTCACAGCGACCGCGACTTCGACGCCTTCGAAGAGCACCTCGGCCTGCGCGTGGTGCATTGCGGGGTCTGAACGGCCGGTCCCGCTACCATTGGCGACGCGCCTCCTCCGTCCTGCCTGTACCCCGTCCATGCCCTGCACCGAAATCCACAGCTCCTTCTACCGCTTCGTCGCGCTGAGCGACCCGGAGGGCGTGGCGGCGCGGCTGCGTGAGCTGGTGGCCGTGGGGCTGGGCGGCAATATCCTGGTCGCGGCCGAAGGCATCAGCGGCGCGGTGGCCGGCGAGCCGGATGTGCTGCGAGCCTTCGAGGCGGCGCTGCAGAGCGACGCGGCGTTCGGCGGGGCCTTCGCCGGCCTGGTGTTCAAGCACAGCGCCTGTGCGACCCGGCCGTTCACGCTGATCAAGGTGCATGTGAAGCCGGAGATCGTCGCCTTCGGTGTGCCGGGCGTCAGCGGCCTGCCGGCGCCCGAGCGACCCGACACCCATGTGGCGCCGGCGCGCTGGCGCGAGCTGCTGGCTCGGCCCGATGTGCTGGTGCTCGACAACCGCAACAGCTTCGAGTTCAAGCTCGGCCGCTTCAAGAATGCCATCGATCCGGCGGTCACGCATTTCCGCGATTTCCCGGCCTATGTGAACGAGCATGCCGAGGCCTGGAAGCGCGAGGGCAAGACCATCGCGATGTATTGCACCGGCGGCATCCGCTGCGAGAAAACCGCCGCCTGGATGCAGGACCAGGGTCTGCAGGTCTACCAGCTCGACGGCGGCATCCTGAACTACTTCCAATCGATGCCCGAGCCTGAAGCCGATTGGCAGGGCGAATGCTTTGTGTTCGACAAGCGCATCGCGCTCGACACCCGGCTGCAGGAAACCGCGACCAGCGCCGAGCAGGTCTATGCCGAGGAGCCGCCGTGGCGGCTGGCGCGCGCCAAGCGTCTGGACCCGGACGGTTGATAATCGACGCCAGTTTCCGTCCCTCTTGCCCGCAGTCGAAAGCCCCCCGCGCCCCATGTCCAATCTGATCGTCCACGGCGGCACCCCTTTGAAGGGCCGCATCATCCCCTCGGCCAACAAGAACGCGGTGCTGCCGATCCTGTGCGCCACGTTGCTGAGCCAGCAGCCGATCCGGCTCAAGGGCGTGCCCGAGATCACCGACGTCAAGAAGATTCTCGAGGTGTTCCGCAGCCTGGGTAGCACGGTGGCGGTGGACTTCGCGACCGGCGTGCTCGATGTGCACCACCGCGACACGCATTTCGACCCGGCCATCGATCGCCTGCCCGAGGAGATGCGCAGTTCCATCATGCTGGTGCCCGGCCTGATGGCGCGCTTCGGCGCCGCCCGCATCGAGGACGATGTCAAGGGCTGCACGCTGGGCGCGCGCGAAATCGATCCGCATGTCGAGGTGTTCGAGCGCTTCGGCGCCGCGGTCGAGCGCCACAGCGACGGCCTGCTGGTGCAGGTGGGGCATCCGGGCGACAGCGGCGCGAGCAAGCTGCGCGCCAACAATCACTGGACCGACTATGCCTCGGTCACCACCACCGAGAACTTCGTGCTCTGCGCCGCGCTGGCCGACGGCCGTTCGACCCTGATGAACGCCGCCTCCGAGCCCCATGTGCAGGAGTTCTGCGAGTTCATGCTGATGCTGGGCGCGAAGATCGAGGGCCTGGGCACGTCCAAGCTGACAATCACCGGCGTCGATGCGCTGCAGGGTGGCGAGTTCACCTTCGCCGAGGACTTCCACGAGATCGTCACCTTTCTGGCCCTGGGCGCGATCACCGGCGGCGATGTGCAGGTCAAGAACTCGACGCCGGAGCAGTTCCCGCTGATCGACCGCACGTTTGCCAAGTTCGGCGTGCAGATCATCCACGAGGGCGGCTGGTCGCGCGCGCAGCTGCTGTCGCCGGACGGCAAGCTCAAGGTCAAGGAACCCTTCACCCGCAACATCCTGCAAAAGGTCGAGGCTGCGCCCTGGCCCTATCTGCCGGTCGACCTGCTGCCCATCTTCGTCGCGCTGGGCGTCAAGGCCGAGGGCAGCGTGATGTTCTGGAACAAGGTCTATGACGGCGCGATGGGCTGGACCTCGGAGCTCAGCAAGTTCGGCGCCCACGCCTTCCTGTCCGACCCGCACCGCATGGTCACCTTTGGCGGCAAGCCGCTGGCCGCCGCCGAGGTCGAGAGCCCCTACATCATCCGCGTCGCGATCGCGCTGCTGATGGTGGCAGCCAGCATCCCCGGCAAGTCCACCATCCGCAACGCCACGCCGATCCGCCGCGCCCACCCGCACTTCGCCGAGAACATCGGCCGCCTGGGTGCCCGCATCGAATGGGTGGACGGCGACTGAGGCCGGGCCGGCCAGCACCTCATGCGACGCCTTCTCGCGCGCGGCCTCGCCGCGCTGGCCTGCGCGGCGGCCGGTGCCCAGGCGCAGCCGCCGACCACGCTGCGCTGGGTGGTGCAGCACATGCCGCCGCATTTCAGCTATGCCAGCGGCCGTGTGCCGCAGACCATCGAGGACCTGGGGCGTGGCGAGGTTGACGGTTTCCTGCGCCTGCTGATCCCGCGCCTGCCCGAGTACCGCCATGAGTTCATCGAGGCCAGCACGGCGCGCTTCGAAAGCCTGGCGCGCCAGGGCGAAACGCTGTGCAGCGTGCTGCATGTGCGCCGGCCCGAGCGGCTGGACTGGCTGTACTTCACCCATCTGCATCCGGCCCTGGCCTCGCGCGAGATCCATGTGATCGTGCACCGTGACAGCAAGGCCCGCTTCGAGCAGGGCGGCCAGACCCTGCAGCTGGCCGAGCTGCTGCAGCGCCGCGAGCTGGTCGGCCTGCTGCCGCGCGACCGCAGCTACGGCCCGCGCATCGACGCGCTGCTGCAGGCGCAAGGCACGAACGCGCCCAAGACCGTCGCCACCGGTCGCGGCATGCAGCTGCTGGCGATGCTGCGCGCCAAGCGCATGGACTACACGCTGGAGTACCCGGCCGCGGTCGACGAGTTCATGCAGAGCCTGGGCGGCCCGCCCGAGCTGCTCAAGCTGCCGCTGGCCGAGGGCCGCAGCACCACGATGGCCACCGCCGCCTGCAGCCGCACGCCCGAGGGCCGGCAGCAGATCGAGGCGATAGACCGGGCCGTGCGCACGCTGGCCGAGGACCCGCAGCGCGAGCGCTGGCTGCGCGAGTGGCGCGGCGCGGCGCTGGACGAGGCCGAGCGCCGGCGCCTGCTGCGCTATCTGGACGAGCGTGCCAGCGCCGGCCCGCAGATCGAGTAATGAGCCGCCCGCCCAAGCCCGAGCTCCCTCTGCTCGACGGCGTCAGTGCCAGCGCGCTGGCCCTGGGCCCCGGCCCCTGGGCCTTGCTGCTGGACTGCCTGGCCGAGCGTCTGCCGCTGGTGTCGCGCGAGGACTGGCACGCACGCATGGCCGCCGGCCAGGTGCTGGACGAACAAGGCCGGGCCTTGCCGCCCGCGACGCCTTATCGCGCCGGGCGCCGTGTCTTCTACTACCGCCAGCTGGCGGCCGAGCCGGACATTCCCTTTGCCGAGACCCTGCTGTTCCAGGACGAGCAGCTGCTGGTGGCCGACAAACCGCATTTCCTGCCGGTCACGCCCAAGGGCCGCTATGTGCAGCAGACCCTGCTGACGCGGCTGAAGAAGACCACCGGCATCGCGACCCTGACGCCTATCCACCGCATCGACCGCGAGACCGCCGGCCTGTGCCTGTTCGCCGTGCGGCCCGGGGACCGCGACGCCTACCAGCGCCTGTTCCGCGAGCGCGCGGTCGAGAAGGTCTACGAGGCCATCGCTGGCTACAGGCAAGACTTGGCGCTGCCGCTGAGCTACCGCAGCCGCCTGCAGGAACGCGCCGATGCCTTCATGCAGATGGCGGAAGTGGCCGGCGAGCCCAATGCCGAGACCCATATCGCGCTGCTCGAGCGCCTGGGCGACAGCCTGGCCCGCTACGAGCTGCGGCCCAGCACCGGCCAGAAGCACCAGCTGCGCGCACAGATGAGTGCGCTAGGCCTGCCCATCGTCGGTGATCGCATCTATCCGCGGCTGCTGCCCGAGCAGGCAGAGCCCGACTACACCCGGCCGTTGCAGTTGCTGGCGCGCGAGATCGGCTTTGCGGACCCGATCACCGGTGTGCGGCGCCAGTTCCGCAGCCAGTGTCGGCTCAGTCCCTGAGCAGCTCCGCCTCGGCCCGCTTGAACTCGGCCGACTCGCGCACCAAGGCCAGCTCGGCCCAGAGCCGACGTGCCAGCGGCTCGTGGGCAGCGAAGTAGGCGCGCGAGAACACCAGGAAGTAGGACTTCTCGACCAGCGGCGGGTCCAGCCGCCGCAGCAGCGCGGCCTTCCGCTCATCACGCTTGAGTGCATCGTCGCCCTCGCCGCTCAGCAGCGCCACCGCCTGAACACGGCCGCGCAGCAGCTTCTCGAGATTGGCCTCGACGCTGCGCGTGCCCGCATCGACCTTCAAGCCCATGCTGCCAAGCTGCTCAACGATGGAGTAGCCCGACTGGGCGCCGACCACCAGGTCCTGGCCCGACGAGGCCGACAGGGTCTTGCCGTCCCAGTGCAGGGCCTGATCGGCCAGCTTGTAGAGGCTGTAGCGCTCGCGCCGCATGCGCAGCCCCTCGTCCGGTTCGCCATCGCGCAGCGGGAATACGCCCAAGCCCATGCGGTCGCGCCGGAAACTCATGCCCAGCGCGCCATCCTGCAAGCCCTGCTGCAGATCGGCCTGGCAACGTCGCCAGGGCAGTGCGGTAAAGACAAGCTTCAGGCCCAAACGCCGGGCCGCCGTTTCCAGCAGCAGAAAGTCCAGGCCGCGCTGCTGCGCAGGCGGCGCCGCGCCGGCATCGGCCAGTCGCCAGGGGTAGAGCGGTTGCTCATCGGCGCACAGGCGCAGCATCTCGACCTGTTGCTGCGCCAAGGCCACCACCGGCATCAGCATCGTCAACAGGCACAACCAAGCTGCCGCAAGCCGCCCGCTTCTCATCGCGCCACCTCCATGCAGCTGGCACCGTCACAGCCGCTTGTTGATTGTGCGCGCCTGGGGCGGCTTGCGACACCTCGGCGGCGCACAAAGCCGGCTCAGCTCCGCAGCAGCGCCGCCAGCGCCTTCGCGTCCAGCACCGTCGCCTTGTCCTGGCCTTCAAGGATGCCGTCGGCCAGGCCGCGCTTGTCGCGGTGCAGCTCGATGATGCGTTCCTCCACCGAGCCGGCCGTCACCAGGCGGTAGACCGTCACCGGGCGCTGCTGACCCATGCGGTGGGCGCGGCCCATGGCCTGATCCTCGGCGGCCGGGTTCCACCAGGGGTCGACGATCAAGACATAGTCGGCCATCGTCAGGTTCAGGCCGAAGCCGCCGGCCTTCAGGCTGATCAGGAAGAGCTCGCCCTCGCCCTTCTGGAAGGCCGTGACGCGCTTGGCCCGCTCGGCCGCCGGCGTGCTGCCGTCCAGGTACTGGTAGGCCAGGCCCATGCCGTCCAGGCGCTCAGCCAGCAGCTTCAGGAAGTCGGTGAACTGGCTGAACACCAGGGCCTTGTGGCCGCCGGCCACCAGCTCCTGCACGATGTGCTCGAACTCGGCCATCTTCGCGCCGACCAGGCCGGTCTCGGGCGCCACCAGGCGCGGGTCGCAGGCGGCGCGGCGCAGCCGCATCAGCTCGGCGAGCACCTGCATGGGCTGCTGGCCGCCCTGCTCGACCTGCGCTTCAGCCTGGCGGCGCAGCGCCTCCAGAAAGCTGCGCTCCTCGCTGCCGGGCTGCACCAGATGGACGATCTCGGTACGCGGGGGCAGGTCTTGCAGCACCTGGGCCTTGGTGCGGCGCAGCAGAAAGGGCGAGACCAGGCGGCGCAGCCGGGCGCGCACCGCGGCATCCTGCTGGCGCTCGATAGCCCCGGCAAAGCGCTCCTGGAACTGCGGCGCCGTACCCAGGAGTCCGGGGTTGATCAGATTCATGATGGACCACAGATCGGCCAGCCGGTTCTCGACCGGCGTGCCCGACAGCGCCAATCGGAAACCGGCCTTGAACTCGGCCACCGATTTGGCCCGCTTGGTCGCGGCATTCTTCAACGCCTGGGCCTCGTCCATCACCAGCGTGGCCCAGCTCTTGTCGGCAAAGCGCTCGGCATCGATCTGGGCCAGCGCATAGGAGGCGATCACGATATCGCCGGGCCCGGCCTGCTCGATCTGGGCGGCGCGCTCGCCGTCCTCGCCATACAGCCTACAGCGCAGGCCCGGCGCGAACACGGCCGCCTCGGCCAGCCAGTTGGCGCAGACCGAGGTCGGCGCCAGCACCAGGGCCGGGCCTTGCTCGGCGCGGGCGATCAGCAGGGCCAGGGTCTGCACCGTCTTGCCCAGGCCCATATCGTCGGCCAGGCAGGCGCCCAGGCCGGCATGGGCCAGCCGCGTCATCCAGGCATAGCCTTCCAGCTGATAAGCGCGCAGCTCGGCGCGCAGGCCCGCCGGTGCGGCGGGCTGCAGCGCGACGGCCTCGGCCAGCGCATCCATGCGCTCGCGCCAGGGCCTGTCGCCCTCGACGGCCATGCCCTCCAGCGTCTCGTCCAGCCAGCTGGCGCCGGCCCGGGGCAGCTGCAGCTGGTCCTTCTTCGCAAGCGCCAGCGCATCGAGATCGCGCAGCTGCTGGCGCAGCTGCTCGCTGAGGGCCAGGTATTGCCCCTCGCCGAGGCTGACGAAGCGGCTGCGCGAGGCCCGCGTCAGCGCCATCAGCTGCTGCAGGCTCAGCACGCGCTGCTCATCGACCCGCGCCTCGCCGACCAGGCCCAGCCAGTCGCGCCCGCTGCTGACCTGCACGCTCAGACTCGCGCTGTCCAGCGGTTTGACGCGCAGCGGCTTGCCCTTGGGCCAGTCCAGCGCGGCCACGCCGGGCAGGCCCGGCAGCAGCTCGACCGCGCGCAGCGCCAGCTCGGCATCGTCGAGCAGCCAGGGCGACTCGGGGCCCAGCTCGGCGTCCAGAAAAGGCAGGGCCTCCAGCACCGCAGCGCGGTGCGCGCTTTCCGCCGCCAGATCGCGCTCGGTGGCCAGGCTGACACCCTCGTGCATGCACATCAGCCGCGAGCGGCCCAGGCCCGGCGTCACGGCCGGGCCGAAGGCGCCGAAGGGCTGGGCCACCAGCTGCAGCTGCAGGCCCTCGCCCAGCGGCGTCAGCTGGGCCCGCAGCCGGCTGTCGCCCGCGACCAGCTGGCCGGCCGCCGCATCGCTGTGCAGCTGGAAATGCCCGCTGAGCACCTGCAAGGCCGCGCCCAGCTCCGCACCGGCGCTGGCCGGCACCTTCCAGCCCTGGGCCACCAGCTCGGCGACGCGGCGCTGCGGCGCGCCTATGCGTATCAGCCGCGCACGCTGCGGGCCGTCGCGCAGCACCCGCAGGCTGTTGCGCTTCTCGATCTCGGTCTCGTGGGTCGTGCCCTGCCAGGCTATCAGCTGTGGCGGCTCGGAGGCGCTCAGCGGCGGATGGATGCGGAACTCGAACTGCTCGCCGCCCTCGGGCGCGGGCCGGCGCAAGACCTCCAGCTCGGGCTGGGCCTCGACCAGCTCGACCCACTGGCCCGGCGCGTCGGCGAACATCACGGCCGGATGGCCGACCAGCGCGATCGCCGCCTGCGTGACATCGATCTGATAGGTGTGCGTGCTGCCGTAAGCCGGCCGCTCCAGATGGCGCAGCACCGCGTTGTCGCGGGCATCGTGGTCGCCCGACTTCTTCAGCTTGGCCCAGCCCACGGCCTTCAGCTTGAGCTGGCCGCGCGCGCCCTGGCTGCGCTCCAGCGCCTGCACGCTCTGCACCCGGCCCAGGCCGTCCAGCGTCAGCTGCCAGGCCAGCTCGGTCGGCGCGGCCACCGGCTGGAGCGCCGCGCTACGGTCCAGTGCGACGATGGCCGCCAGCGCATCGCGCCAGGGCTCGCGCGGCGCGCTCAGAAAGCTGGCCGGCTGTGGCAGGCCGGTCAGATCGAGCTGGGGTTCGCCCAGCTCCAGGCGTCGCAGCGCGCCGGCCACCAGGGCCGCCAACCAGAGCTGGCGCGAGGCCTGCAGCCGCTGCAGCAGGGTCTGGGCGGTGGCCGCCGTCCACCCCGGCGCCGGCCGGCCCAGCCAGGCGGCCAGCAGCAGGCGGTTGGCCGCCAGCCCCAGCGCATGCTCGCGTGCCTCCAGCCCCGGCAGATAGGCCAGCGCGCTCTCGTCCAGGCTCTCATCGCCCAGGCGCGCACCGATCACATGGACCCACAGCCCCCACCACTCGTGGGCGCTGGGCTTGCGCGTGCCCGACTCGGCGATGCAGAACTTGCGCGCCGTCTCCCAGGCCTGCGGCTGGTCCTGGGCCAGCAGGCTCAGCACATAAAGCCGGCCCTGCTCGGGATCGAGCAGGCCACGGCGCAGCCCGCTGGTCTGGCGCAGGGTCTTCAGCGCCTGCTCATAGGCCTCGGCGGCGGCCGGCCACGCGCCGCGCAGCGCCAGCCGGGCGGCCTCGAACACAGCCGGCATGGGCTCGCCGGCCAGCAGCTCGTCCACCCGCACCAGCGCCAGCGCCTGCAGCTCGGTCTCGGCCAGGCGGCTGCGCTGCTCCGGCGTCAGGGGCTGCGGCTCGGCCGGCGCCGGACGCCCCTGCATCAGGCTGCGCTTGAGCTCGCGCGCCTGGTCCAGCATCTGGGCCTTGCTCAGCGCGGGTCGGCCGTCCAGCGTGGTGAAGACGGGCGCGGCGCTGGGATTCTTCGGTTTGACCATGCGGCATTCTGCCGCCTGCGTTCCGGGCGCCCGTTCAGGCCATGCCGGGATTGCCGGCCGCGCCGACCAGGCTCGGGTTGTTGAGCTTGCGCGCCGCGATATGAGCCGGGCCGCTACCCTTGGCCTGGCTCTTGAACCATTGTTCGACCAGGTCCCAGACCGGCTTGGTCCCGGCTTTGGCCGCCTCTTCGCCAACCGGCGCCCAGCCGGCCACCTTGTAGGTCTTGTCGGCCTCTATCGCCTTGCCGCCCAGGCGCATCTCGCTGATGCGCGCGCCCATGCCGGCCTCGGGCGTGCAGCTATAGCTCAGGCCGCCGACCCGCACCATATCGCCGCCCTGCTGGTAGTAGGGGTCGGGGTTGAAAAGGTTGTCGGCCACGTCTTCGAGCACCGTCTTGATCATCGCGCCGCTCATCTCGGTCAGCGTGGTGTGCGGATAGGTGATGGCGGTCTGGTCCATCAGGAACTCGCGCGTAATGGTCTGGCCCGGCAGCAGGCTGGTGCCCCAGCGGAAGCCCGGCGAGAACGCGATCTCGGCCCCCTGCACCTCCATCAGCGCATCGCACAGCAGCTGGTCCCAGCTGCCGTTGAAATTGCCGCGTCGGTACAGCAGGCCGTCGGTGATCGCCAGGGGCTCGGCGAGGCGGGCCTCGAAGGGCGCGCGCACCTTCTTGATCAGCGCCGCCATCTCGGCATCGGCTGGCAGCAGATTGGCGAAGACCGGCAGCAACTGGTACTTGAGCTCGGCGGCGCGGCCGTCCTTGACGCGGATGTCCAGCACGCCGAGGAACTTGCCATTGCTGCCGGCATTGGTCACCAGGGTCTGGCCGCCGCGGTTCTTCACCGACACCGGCACCGGCACGCCGTCATGGGTGTGGCCGCCGAGGATGGCGTCCAGGCCCGAGACGCGCGAGGCCAGCTTCAGGTCCACATCCATGCCGTTATGGCTCAGCAGCACGACCACCTGGGCGCCCTTGGCACGCACCGTGTCGATGACCTTCTGCAGCTCCTCGTCGCGGATGCCGAAGCTCCAGTCCGCCACCATATAGCGCGGGTTGGCGATCGGTGTGTACGGGAAAGCCTGGCCGATGATGGCCACCGGCACGCCATTGATTTCCTTCAGCGTGTAGGGCGCGAACACATCGTCGCCGAAGTCCTGGGTCTTGACGTTCTGAGCAACGAAATCGATCTTGCCCTTGAAGTCCTTCTCGACGATTTCCTGCACCCGCTGCTGGCCATAGGTGAACTCCCAGTGGCCGGTCATCACGTCGACGCCCAGCAGCTTGCAGGCATCGACCATGTCCTGCGCGTTGGTCCATAGCGAGGTCGCCGAGCCTTGCCAGGTGTCGCCGCCGTCCAGCAGCAGCGCGCCGGGCCGGCTGGCGCGCAGGCGCTTGACCAGCGTGGCCAGATGGGCGAAGCCGCCGACCTTGCCGTAGCGACGCGCGGCACGCTCGAAGTCCAGGTAGGTGAAGGCATGCGCCTCGCGCGTGCCGGGCCGCAGGCCGGCGGCTTTCAGCAACTGCTCGCCGACCAGATGCGGCAGCCGCCCCTTCAAGGCCCCGAAGCCGAGGTTGACGCTGGGCTCGCGGAAATGAATGGGCAGCAGCTGGGCATGGCAGTCGGTCATGTGCAGCAGCGAGACCGCACCGGGACCCTTGAAGGGCGCCGGCGCATCGTAGGGCGTGGCCGCCTGGGCCGGGCGCGCGAAGCCGAAGCCGGCCACCGAGGCCGCACCCAGGACATTGAGCAGATCGCGTTTGCTGAGGTTCATGATGGGCAGGGCTCCGCTGGCCCCGCAGGGCCGGTGGTGGGTCGGACTCGAATTACTGCGAGTTGACGGGGGACTTAGGGTCCAGCAGCAGGGCCATGATGTCGCGCATCTGGCCCTCGTTCAGCACGCCGGCATGGCCGAAGCGCGGCATGCCCGAGCAGGCGCTGTAGGCCTTGGCGTTCCACAGCTTGCCCCAGGTGTATTGCACGATGGCCGCCGTCTCCGGTGCCGCCGGGTTGCTGACGCCGCGTAGCTTGCCGTACTGGTAGAGGCTGGGGCCAATGGTGCCGAAGCTGATCTCGGCCTTGCTGATCTGGTGGCAGTTGTAGCAATTGCCGCCGCTCGGTGCGCCGGCCGCATCGGTCCAGGTCATGCCGCGGCCGTTTTGCGCCAGCTTCTCGCCCTCGCGCCAGTCGCCCAGATACTGGCCATTGGCCGGCCACTTGATCGAGGCCAGCGCCTCGGCCTCGATGCGCTTGGTTGTCGCCTCGTCGGGCTGCTTGTCGCTGGAGCAGGCTTTCTGTGCCAGGTCTTGCTCGATGCGGTCGAGCTTGGCGATGCCCTGCTCGCGGAAGGAGCTCTTCACCATCGCCAGCGCCTCGGCGTCCAGCTCGGCGGCGCTGGGCAGGCTGGCGCAGCCGACCAGCACCAGGCCCGCGGCGGCCAGGCCGCCCCAGAGAATCGGGTTCTTCTTGTTCATGATGCGCGGCTCCTTCAACGTTTGATCGACGGGGCGATCGAGACCGCGCCCTTGCTGTTGATGCCCATATAGCTGGCCAGCGCCACCGTCACGTCCGAGCCATAGCCGGGGAAGGGGAAGCGCTGCTGGCGGAAGCAGTCGTTCAGGCGCCGCTGCATGCCCCACAGCTCGCCGCTGGAGACGCGATAGGCCGGCCAGGCCGCGAAGCCGATGCCGTCGCCGGGGTTCTTGGTCAGGTCGGGCAGGTCCTGCAGGCGGATGCGCTTGCCGGTCTCGCTGTGGCAGGAGGCGCAGGCAAAGTCATAGGGGCCGCCGCGGAAGAAGAACAGGCGCTTGCCGACCTCGTACATCTTCTGCTCCTGCGCATGGGCCACCGGCAGATTGAACTTGAGGCCGCGCGACTCGGCGGCGATCCAGGCCACCAGGCCCTCGATATTCTTCTGCTCATCGCGACCGAAACCGGTGGCGGCGATCTTCTTCGCATCCAGGCCCTGCAGCGACTCCATACAGCTGAGCAGCCGCGACTCCAGATCCTGCACCCGGCCGGTGTCGGCGAAATAACGCGGCAGCTCGACAAAAGCGCCCTTGACGACGCCCGGGCCCTTGCCCAGATCGCAGCGCTCCATCGAGACATTCTTGGGGCCGCGCTTTTGCTTCCAGAGCTCCTCGCCCTTGGCCTCGAACAACTCGGCCGGGTTGCCATCGGCCAGCATCGCGCGGTACTGCGCGATCGCGTCGGCCGACGAGGTCTGGGCCTGGGCGCAGCTGGCCGCGAGCACGCAGCCCAGGGCCCATGCCGACTTGCGCATCGTCATCATGCTTGTCTCCTTTTGTTGTTCGGACCCGGCGCAGCCTATCAGGCCACCGTCGCTTCGTCGCTGCGCTTGTCGCCCTTGTTGTCGACCCAGTTCACGGTGATCTTGTCACCGGCCTTGGCACCCTTGACGGTGAACTGCAGGAACGGGTTCTTCGACACCGCCGGGCCCCATTGCGCGGTCAGCACGGTCTTGCCATTCAGCGCGGCCGTCACCTCGGTGATGTGCCAGGCCGGGATGGTCTTGCCGGCGGCGTCCTTGCGCTGGCCGGTCTCCATCTCATGACTCATCAGCACACGCACCACGGCGTTGCCACCTTGCGCCTGGGCGCGAATTCGCATCGGATCTGCCATTGCTATCTCCTAATTCAGTTATCAGCCGCCACAACCACCCAGGGTGACCTTGACTTCCTTTTGAGCGAACAGCACCTTGTTGTCGCCGGTGATCGCCACGGCGAACACATTGGAGGTCTGGCCCATCTTGACGCGCGTGCTCATGCTGGCCTCGACCGCATCGCTGACGTCGAAGGAGGCGGCCAGGATGTTGGGATTCTTCTCGACCAGCAGCAGCAGGCGCTTGACGCCGGCGGCCGAGCTGGCGACGCCCAGCGGCACGACGGCGCCGTTCTCGGCGATATCGGGGCCGGTCAGCGTGACCTCCTTGCTCTCGGTCGGCTTGCCCAAGCCCAGGGCCTTGAGCATCTCGTCCATGGACTTGGCATCGAAGGCGGCGCGGTTGAAGGCGGCCTGCGCCTGCGCACTCAGCGGCAGGGCGGCGGCCAGCAGGCCGGCCACCAGGACGCTGTGTTTCATCATGTCTCGGCGGGTTTGCATGGAGTCTCCTTATCGGGGGGTGAGCGGTATTGTCAGGTGTAGGCGGGGGGCTTGCAGGGCAGGCTTGTGCGAGCTACGGCCTGGCACCGGCCGCCAGCCAGGCGGCGATGGCGGCCAGATCGGCCTCGGGCAGGGCCTGCGGCGGCATCGGCACCGCACCCCAGGTGCCGGCGCTGCCGCTCTTGAGCTTGGCGGCGTAGTACTCGCGCGCATCGCTGCGGTCCTTGTATTTGGCCACCACCTCGCGGAACGAGGGGCCGACCACCTTGCTGTCGATCTGGTGGCAGGCCATGCAGGCATGCTGCTGCAGCAAGGCGCTGACCGGCTTGGCGGCGGCGGCCTGTGCCGGCGGCGCCTTGGCCTGGGTGTCGATGCCGCGTTGCGGCCCGACCAGGCGCTGCTGCTGGGCCAGGTTGCCATGGGCGTCGCGGGCGAAATCGGGCAGATAGGACGCGACCTTGGCCTCGGGCGCACAGTTCTTCACACAGGCCGAGCCCTGCACATCGGGCTTGGCACCGGCCGCGAACTCGGCGCCGGGCCACAAGGCATGGCGGGTCGATTTGCCGTTGCGATTCGGCAGGCGCTGCTGCACCTCGGCGATGTTCTTGTCCGAGAGTTCGCCGTCTGCGGGCAGCACATCGGCCAGCGACAGCATATAGGCCGTCACCGCATAGACCTCGTCGGGCTTGAGGGACTTGGGCGCGGTCCAGGGCATCGCGCGGTTGATGTAGTCCCACAGGCTGGAGAGCTGGGAGACCTTCATCATCGTCGTGCGGCCCGGGAAGCTGTTGTCACGCAGGCTGGCGACACGGCCGTTCTTGATGTCCTCCTTGGTGGTGCCGCCGATCAGCGGGCTGAACACCTCGTTGGACTCGCCGAACACACCGTGGCAGCCGGCGCACTTGGCCTCCCAGAGCTCCTGGCCCTGGGCCACCGTGCCACGCCCGGGCGGCAGGCCCTTGAAGTCGGGCCGCACATCGATGTCCCAGGCCTTGATCTCCGGCTGGGTGGCGCTGCGGCCTATGCCCTCGAACGCTTGCACTGAAGCAAGACCTGTCACCAGCGCCAGCGCGACGCTCAGCGCTTTAAGAGAGCTGGACATTCTTGACCTCGCCGCTCTCCTGCACCAGCCAGGTCTGGATCGCATTGTTGTGATAGATCGAGCGTCGGCCGCGCACCGCACGCAGCTGGGCGTAGTTGGGCTGCACATGGCCGGTGTCGTCGGTGGCACGGCTCATCACCAGGGTCGCCTGGCCGGCCCAGACCCAGTCGAGGTTGAAGCGGGTCAGGCAGCGGTCCAGCACCGGGGTCTCCAGCCGGGCCGGCCGCCAGTTGCGGCCGCCGTCGACCGAGACATCGACCTTGGCGATCTTGCCGCGGCCCGACCAGGCCAGGCCGCTGATGTTGTAGAAGCCCTTGTCCAGCAAGACCTGGCCCCCGCTGGGCGTCGTGATCACGCTCTTGACCTCCTGGATCGAGGTGTACTGGCGGTGCAGGCCGTCGGGCATCAGGTCGATGTAATGGATGTTCTCGTCCTTGCTGGCCCAGGGCTGGTCGCCGACCTCGATGCGGCGCAGGTACTTGACCCAGCTGACGCCCTGCACCCCGGGCACGACCAGGCGCAGCGGATAGCCGTTCTCGGGCCGCAGCATCTCGCCGTTCTGGCCATAAGCCAGCAGCACCTGGCCGCTCCTGACCAGCTCCATCGGGATGGTGCGCGTCATCGCCGAGCCGTCGGCGCCCTCGGCCAGCACGAAGCGGGCGCGCTTCAAGTCGACGCCGCACATCTCCAGCACATCGATCAGGCGCACGCCGGTGAACTCGCTGCAGCTGAGCATGCCGTGGCTGTACTGCACGGTGGGCACGGCCACATTGCCCCACTCCATGCCGGTATTGGCGCCGCACTCGATGAAATGAAAGCGCGACACGCTGGGCAGGCGCATCAGCTCGTCCATCGTGAACACCATCGCCCGCTTCAGCATCTTCTCGTCCGAGCCGTTGACCATCAGCCGGTGCGTGCTGGGGTCGATGTCCCACCAGCCCTGGTGATGGCGCTCGAAATGCAGGCCGCTGGGCGTGACGATGCCGAACAGGCCCTGCAGTGGCGCGAAGGACACTGAGGCCTGGCGGGTCTGCGTCAGGCCCGGGCTTTGGCGACGCTGCAGATTGCTCTCGTACTTGGACGGCTTGCCATAGCCCTCCAGCGCGACCGGCTGGCCCAGGCTCAGCGCATGCGGCGGCAGGTTCAGGATGTTGGGGTCGCCGCCCTCGGCCGGCACAGGGTTGGCCTGGGCGCGCAGCGCACCGGTGGCCAGCGCCGCACTGGCCGCCGCAAAGGCGCCGCGCAGGAAACTGCGCCGCTCGGCCGGTGCCTGCTGCTGCATCAGGGTCAGGTCTTGCCGGCTGAGGAAGCCCTCGGGCGCCCGCCGCAGCCGGCCGGTCTTCTCATTCATCGTCTGGTCTCCTTCAGCCCCGGGCCATCAGCAGGCGCTCGGCGGGCTCGACCGCCTGCGGGTCATCCATCTCGATCGCGATCTGCGTGCAGACCGCGCGGCACAGCGCGACGGCGCGCTCGTTGCTGACGCGGTAGAACATCTGCACCCCGTCGCGACGCCGCGCCAGGATGCCGGCGCGGTAGAGATGGCCGAGATGCTGCGACATATTCGGCTGCGTGGTCTCGATCTCCAGCAGCAGCTCCGACACGCTCTTCTCGCCGTTGCACAGCGCGCTGATGATCTTCAGCCGCAAGGGCGTGGCCATCAGCCCGAACAGCTCGGCGGCGATCTCGTACACCCGGTCGGCCTCGGCCGGCGGCTCTGTCTGGGGTTTCATGGCTTCAAATCAATATATAAGCAATTACTAATTTATACCTCTTGAGCCTGATCAAGCCTGGGATATACCCTGGGCGCTATGGCCACCGCACAGGGCTTGCCCCCATGCACAATTTGACTCACCGCCATTGCCTTGCAGTCCGGCATCGTGAAACTCCCCTTCAGCGCCACCAAGCAACTTGCCCCCGTCAGCAGCGGGTCGGTGAAGACGCGCACGCTGGCCGTGCTGGTCCTGGTCGGCCTGCTGGGCGTGGCCCTGGCGGCCTGGCTGCGCGCCGGCCATGAGGCCAGGCTGGCCACCGAGCATGTGCTGGGCATGGCGCTGCAGGATCTGCTGCTGGTGCTGGCCCTAGGGCTGGCCAGCGTGCTGATGCTGGAGCGCCTGCTGCTGCGGCCGCTGCGGCGCCTGGCCGAGCGCGCCCACAGCTTCGATCCCAGCCTGCCGCCGAGCTCGCTGTCATGGCCCGACACGCAGGGCGGGCCGCGCGAACTGCACCAGATCAACAAGGCCTTCGAGCGGGTGCACCAGAGCCTGGGGGCCCAGCTGCAGCAGGAACAGTCGGAGGCCGCGCGCCTGCGCAGCGAGGTCGAGCAGCACGGCCGGGTGCTGGCGCAGACGCAACAGGCGCTGGACGCCGCCCGGCGCGAGTTGGCGGCGCTGAGCCGCTGCGATGCACTGACCGGCCTGGCCAACCGCCGCGAGTTCGACGACGCGCTGCGCCGCGAGTTCAAGCGCGCCCAGCGCCAGCACAGCCGGCTGGCGCTGGCGGTGATGGACCTGGACAGCTTCCGGGCCTACAACGAGCAGCAGGGCCGGACCGCCGGCGATGCGGCGCTGCAGGCCTTTGCTAGGCTGCTGGGCGAACGCTTCAAGCGCGATACCGATGTGGTCGCGCGCCTGGGCGGCGAGGAGTTCGTCGCGCTGCTGCCCGGCTTCGATATGGAGATGGCCCAGGGCCTGATGGAGCAGCTGCGCGAGGACTGGCGTGCGCTGGGCCTTGCCCATCCGGCCAGCCCGGCCGCCGACAAGATCCTGACCGTCAGCATCGGCCTGGCGGCCTACAGCGCCAGCCACCCCTATCTGAGTCCACAGGCGCTGCTGCAGGCGGCCGACGAGGCGCTCTACATCGCCAAGCACGCCGGTCGAGACCGGCTCAGCTTGGCTGCGTGACGACCCACCCCCGACGGCGCTTCGCGCCACCCCCTCAAGGGTGGCAGAGCCCGATGGACCGGCAAAGCCGGATCCATGGGCTCGGCTCGGTCGAACCAAGCTCCCGCCGCGTGACGTTGGGTTCAGCGTCCTCTGGACTGCGCTTCGTTGAGCTGCTCGCTGACGCGGCGCGCGGCGCGCAGCACCAGGGTCTCATCGAGCTGGGCCTGGGGCGCGATCGCGTGGGCGACCTCTTCCAGGTCCGCCGGCTTGTTCATCAGCACCCAGGCGATCGCCGAGATCGCGCAGATGCTGCGGCGCTGGGCCGCCTCGGGGATCAGCAGGCCGTCCTGGATCTGCACATGGTGGCGCACGCTGGTGACCGCCGCCGGCGCCAGACCCCAGCTCTCGCACAAGGCCGCACCCAACGCGTCATGGCTGACGCCGAAGGCCGTGTGCTCCAGCTGCACCAGCTCGGCATCGGTCTGCGCGGCGCGCAGCATGGCCGGGTAATGGGCCGAGGCATGGCGGTACAGCACCGCCTTGCCGCATTCCTCGAACAGCCCGGCCGAATGCGAGGCCCAGGGATCCACACCCAGCATCTGGCCCATGCGACCCATCAAGAGGCCGCGCTGCGAGGCACGGGTCCAGACCGGCTCCAGCTCGGCGGCCGGCGGAAACGCGGCCCGCAGCCCCATTTCGAAGGTGATGGCCGCGACCTCGCGCATGCCCAGATAGGTCAGCGCCTGGTGCACGGTCTGCACCCGGCCCTGCAGGCCATAAAGCGAGGAATTGACCGCCTTCAGCACGGCGGCGGCCAGCGCCATATCGGTCTCGACCAGGCCCGAAATCGCCGGCAGGTCCACGTCTTCCGCCGCCATCAGCAGCGACAGCTTGACCAACACCTCGGGCTGGGTGGGGATCTCGATGTCCAGGGTACGAAGTTGTGGATCGACAGGCATTTTTTCGCTTCACCAGAAGTATGTCCGCATCTTAGCGGCACAGCGCCGTTACGGACACCATGCCTTGATCGCGGGGGACCGGCCCATCGCCTGCCGATGGGCCGGTCGGCCTCAGACCGAACCGTAGTGCAGCACCACCGTGCGCACCTGGTCAAGTCCGATGCCGGCATCGCGCTTGAGCGCGCTGAGGGCATAGGCACTCAGGACCTCGTGCCCCAGAGCCGCCACCGCCGCTGGCACCTCCACCCGCAGACCACCGGCTGCGTCGAAGCTCAGGCGCAGCACGCCGGTTTGCCGGGCCGACAGCAGCAGCATCGCCTCGCCGCTGTAACGCAGGCCGGCCGCCTGCTCCGGCAGCGGCGTCGGTGCCTGCGAGCCCGGCAGCACCGCCAGGCTGTCGCCCAGGTCGGTCAGCAGATAGCGGCCCAGCGACTCGGGCTGGGCCGCAGCGCGCTGCGAGAACACCGGCACATCGGCACGCAGCGGCTGCTCCAGCGCCGGAGCGTCGACGGCGATGCTGTACTGGCCTGCACCGTACAGGGCCTGCTCGGTGTTGAAGCCGGCGTTGATGCCGCCGCTCACCAGCTCACCCACGACACCAGCATCAGCGCCGCTCGGGCCGGCAGCGGCGGCGCTTGACGCGGCCTGGGTACCGTTGCCGTGCTGCGGCTTGGCAAGGACCGATGTCCGCGCATCGCTGGCCGGCGGTGCGTCGATGCTGGCCTGCGCACGGAGTCCGATGCTGTCGATGCGGTAGTTGGCAGCGTCGGCACCGCTGAGCTGCACGGCGCTGATCGACACCGGCTTGTCGCGACCCGCGGATGGGTCGGCAAAGCGCCCCTGTGCGGCCACCAGCAGCTGATCGCCGGGCAGCACGCCGGCAACGCGGATCTCGCGCACCTCGGCCTCGCTATTACCGTCATAGACCTTGCCGGCGACGGCGATGTGCTCGGCAGTGAGCAGGCGCTGCGTGATGTCGCCCTTGGCGCTGCGGCTGCCGGCGTCCAGCTGGTAGTTGCCGGCATCGGCGCCGTTCAGGGCCAGCTTCACGGCCACGTCCTTGCCCACCCCGGCGTTCTTGTCGGCAAACTCGCCGCTCAAGCTCGTCGTCACCTGGTCACCCGCCACCAGGCCCTGCAGCCCGCCGCCGCTGACCGTGGCGCTCTTGTTGCCGTCATAGCCCTTGCCCGCCACCGTCACGGCACCGGCCGTGATCTGCTTGGGCGTGATGTCGGCTTTCAGGTGCAGCGTGCCGGCACCGAGCTGGTAGTTGCCGGCGTCGGCGCCTGTCAGCGCCAGACTCACGATCACGTCCTTGCCCCTGCCGGCGTTCTTGTCAGCGAACTCGCCGCGGATGTCGGCGCCCACGCTATCGCCGCCCACCAGACCGGCCAACAAGGCCGTGCTGTTGACGGTCGCGCCGCGCGTGCCGTCATAGACCTTGGAGTCGGCGCTGAGTGCGCCCACATCCAGCGTCTTGCGGCTGATGTCGCCGGCCCAGGACTCGGCGATCATCTCGTAGCCATAGACCTGCACGGCGCCATTGCGCGCGGTGATCGTGGCGGTCTTCACATGGACCGCCTTGTTGCCCACGTTCTTGTCGGCGAACTCGGCCACGCCGTCCTTGACGCTAACGATGTCGCCATCAATGCCGGCGCTGACGCTCATCTGCTTGTCGTGCAGCGTCAGCGAGGTATTGCCGTCATAGACCTTGCTGATCGCGCCCGACAGGCCCACCACCACCTGGGCGGTCTTGCTGTAGAGCAGGCCATTGCCCGTGCCCAGCACAGTGTCGCCGACCCTGGCCTTGTATTGCTTGAAGTCGGGACTCAGGCCGCCGACCGTGTCCAGCCCAGGGTCGGCCGAGTAGATCTCCCAGCTGCCGCCGCCGGCGCTCAGTGCGGCGCTGCCGGCGCGGTTGTGAAAATTGCGCCCGGCGGCCAGCAGCAGCGGCCTGGCCACGTTGCCGGCATTGCCGGCCCGAACCGCCTGCTCCAGCACCAGATCGGCGCCGGCACCGCTGAGGCGGATATCCACGGTCTTGGAAGCTGTCACGCCCGCCAGACCGTCCGCCGCGCCGACGGTCAGCGCCCGCCCGTTCGTCAGCTTCAGATCGGCCACCTCGGCAGCCAGCTCGCCCAGCTGATGGCTGCTCGTGTTCAGCGTGGCGTCGCCGCTGCTGCGCAGCGCCAGCTTGGCGGCCGTCAGCACGCCACTCGCGCTGATGGCCTGGCCGCCGCCGGTACTCAGCGCCAGCGTGCTGCCGGTGGCCGTCACGGCGCCCTTCAGGGCCAGCGCGCTGTTCTGGGCATGCAGACGGACATGGCCCTGGTTGGCGATGGCATGGTCGGTGCGCAGCTCGCGGCCGCGAATCTCCAGCTCACCGACGGCCAGGCTCAGGTCCCCCATCGCTTCCAGCGTGTTGCGGTCACTGCCGATCACCAGCTTCTTGACGCCATTGAAGCGGGCCAGCGAACTCTGGCTCAGGCCGCCGCCACCGAAGAAGATCAGCGAGTTGGCATCCGGCGTGTCGTAGCTGATGGTCGCGGCAGCCTGACCCGACAGCTGAGTGCTGGCGTCGGCGGCGTTCAGCTGGGCGCCGCGCAGGTTCAGCGTCGCGGCGCTGTGGTTGAACTTGATCGGCGCGTTGACGCCGAGGGTCTGCCGGGCCCTCAGGTTCACCGTCGGCGCGCTGCCGGCCATGATCTCCAAACCGGCCAGGCCGTCCACCGTGCCCAGGCCGAAGCTGCCGATGCGGTTCGGCGCAATCGTGGTGTCGCCGCCGACCTTGAGCGCCAGCTTGTTGAAGTCGAAGCTGGCGTTGCTGATCTCGGCGCCGGCGCCGGCCGTGATGGCCAGATTGGCGGCCGCCACGCCGCCGTTGATGCCCTCGACCCGCGCGCCGCTCATCAGATGCACCGAGCTGGCGGTAGTGCTGATGTCGCTGTCGAACACCAGATTGCCCCCGTCCACACGGCCTATCGCCAAGGTCGCGGCATTGACCTGGCCGATCACCGAGTTGTTCAGGCCGGTGCCCAGGTGCAGCTCGTTGGCCGCCGTCATCTGGCGTATCGTCACCTTGCCGGCGCCACCGTTGGCCGTCACGGCCTTGCTGATATGGACCGTGTCGCCGGTCAGCGTGAGACCGCCGCCGGTATTGGTCAGGGTGCCGGCCGTGATGTCCACGGTCTTGTTGACCATCTCGAAATGGCCGCTCGCATTGAAGCTGAAGTCGCTGGCCACGCTGATGGTGCCGGTGCCGTCCTCACGGCCTATGGTCAGGTTCTTGATGCCCGGCAGCTTGGCCAGCGTCGTCGCCGAGGCAAAGCCGCCGGCATCGCCCAGCACCATATTGGTGGCCTTGTCATAGGGCTCCAGACGCAGGGAGGCGGTGCTGAGGTTGTTCAGCGTGGCGCCGCCCCAGTCGATGCCGCTGGCGCGCAGGGTCAGCGTGCCGCTGCCGGTGTCCAGGTTCACGCCCACATTGCCGAACCTGATCAGGCCATCGGTGTGGATGTTGGCACCGCCCTTGAAGGTGAAGGCGGTGTTGACCTCCAGGTCACCGCTGGCGCTGATGGTGCCGGCCAGGGTCTTGGGGCCGTTCGGGCCATGGCCGCCATAGGCCGCGTTCTCGTTGTCGAAGAACAGCCGGCCGGCGCCCAGCGTGATGCTGGAGTTCAGCACCACGCCCTCGTTGCCGGAGGCGATGTAGAGATTGCCGCCCCGGGTGTTGACGGGCGCATTGAGGGTGAAACTGCCACCGGTCATGGCATCGGAATCGGCCCAGATGCGCACATAGCCACCGTTGGTGCTCAGCGAACCGCCCACCGTGACGCCATCGGCGCCGAACAGCGTGATCGAGGCGGCGCCGGGTGTGCCGCTGCCGACCTGGGTGACATCGTGGACGGGCAGACCGCCCGGATTGCTGCCGCTGCCATGGGCGATCAGCTGGGGGGCATTGTTGATACGCCCGGTGTCCCTGCCGCCGGCCACCAGCATGATGCTGCCGCTGCCGGACACCTCGACCGTGTTGTCCTTGTTGGCAAAGCTGATGTCGCCGCCCACGCCGCCGGTCTCGACGCGCAGGCTGACGTTGTTCTGCATGCTGAGCTTGCCGTCGCCGCCGTTCTGGTTCAAGTCAGCGAAATTGATGTTGCCGGTCGCCTGCAGCAGCACATTGGCCGACTGCGCCTCCAGGTCTTTTTCGAACACCTCGCTGCCGCCCACGCCGCCCGAGCCGCTGCCGCCGCCCTTGACCGTGATGGTGGCCGGATCCAGCAACAAATCGCCGGTGCGACCCCTCGCGGCCCGGGCGTCGGTACGGCCGCTGTAGTTCAAGGTCTGCTTGCCCGACACCTCGGCGCGGCCACCGTCACCGCCCTGGCTGCCGCCCTTCACCTCGATCGTGCCGGCGAAGCGGGTCGCGTCGTCCGACCAGAACACCACCTCGCCGCCCTGGCCCTGCCGGCCCGCATTGGCGCGCGCCGTCACGCTGGCGTCGGCCGTCACCGTCGTGGCATTGCGCTGGCTCGCATCCTTGCCCTGCCAGCCGCCGCCCACATGGATCTGCCCGCCGCCCGCCGCGCCGCTGGCGTCCAGCGTCGCGCCGCCATCCAGCCGGATGTGCTCGCCAGTTACCTGGATACGTCCGCCCTGGCCACCGCTGGCGTCCAGCCGGCCGCCGACATGAACCTCGCCCTGCGCGCCGCCGTCCAGCACGATGCGCCCGCCCTGCTGGCTCAGGCCCTGGGCCTCGATCACTCCCTCGTTGTTCACCACGCTGGCACGCACCGCACCGGCCGCCGCCGCGCTGAGCTGCACCAGGCCGGCACTGAGCCTGCCGCTATTGCCCACATGGGCGTCCAGCGCGGCGCGCTCCACCGTCAGGCTGAGCAGGCCGTCGCCGGCAAAGTCCAGGCTGACCGCCGCGCCCGCGCCCAGCAGCGCGCTGCCGCCCGGGGCCTGGATGCTGCCGCTGTTCTCCACCTGGGGCGCGATCAGCGCCACCACGCCGCCCTCGGCCGCACGCAGCCCGCCCTCGTTGCGCACCGCGCCCGCCACCGTACCGGCCTCGAAGCGGCTGCGGCCGGCCAGGAAATCGGCATCGCTGATCGCCAGCGAGCTGGCCACCAGGCCACCCACATCGACGCTGGCGCCGCGCCCGAACACCACCCCGTTGGGATTGACCAGCCAGACCTGGCCATTGGCCTGCAGCTTGCCGAAGATGGCGCTGGCGGCCCCGCCGGTGACGCGGTTCAGCGCCACGCTGTCGCTGCCGGGCTGGACAAACTTCACCTCGGCCTGGCTGCCGATGTCGAAGCTGCTCCAGTTCATCACCAGCTTGTGGCTGGCTTGGTCGATCTTCAGCTGGCTGCCGTTCTGGCTCAGCTGGGCCTGGCCGGCGACCACGCTGCCGCCGCTGGGCAGGGCCGCCGGGCTCTGGGCGGCCACGCCGCCGCAGGCCAGCAGGCCGGCCAGCAGCAGCGCGCCCGAGGCGCGTTTGCCGCGGCCGGCGGTGGTCTCGGCCACGGCCACATAGGCCTGGGTCCGCTCGTTCCAGATCAGTCGATAGGTGTGATTCAGCGATGAGTTCATGGGAATTCCTGGTGTTGTGGGGGTTGCGCTCAGTAGTTCAGGCTGGCCTGCAGCCACAGGCGCGAGCGCGCGCTGCGGCCATCGGCGTCCAGGCCATTGGCCTGACGGCCGGCATTGCCGCCCACGGCACGGGCCCAGGCGGCGCGCATTTGCCAGCGCTCGGCATAGAGATTCAGACCCAGACCGACGCCGCCGAGCTGGTAGCCATTGGCTTTGCCCGCCGCCAGGGCACCGGCCCAGGGCGAGGCATGCAGGCTGACACGGCCGCCGTCGACAAAGGCCAGGGCCTGGCCGCGCAGCCGCTCGCCGGCACGGAACTCGCGCCGCAGCTCGACGCTGCCCAGCCAGCCGGCGTCGCCGCTGCCCTCGCCGACCGCATAGGCCCGCACACCGCTGGGGCCGCCCAGGCCGAACTTCTCCGAGGAGTCCAGATTGCCGCCGGCCAGTTGCGCGCTCAGCGAGCCATAGACCGCCCAGTCGCCGGCCGCATCCAGCGCCTGCGTGCGGGCCAGCCGCAGCGAGGCCTTGCTGTAACCGCCCTGGGTGCGGGCCGTCAGGCCGTCGACGGTCTGGTCCAGCGCATTGCCGGCCAGATTGAGCTTGCCGGCGCTGCCGCCCAGCGACCACTCGGTCGAGCCGCCGGCGCCCAGCTCGTCCCAGCGGTTGCCGAACAGCGCGAACTGCAGGCGCTGCAGGCGCCGCTCGCGCAGATTGCCGCTGGCACTGTCGTCGCTGAGCTGCTTGGCCTCGATGTCGAGCTGGGCCCAGACATTGCCGGCCCGGCTGCGCTGCAGCGGGTAGCTCAGCCCGGCGCCGACGCTGCGCGCCTGGCCATGCAGGTCCAGCGCCTTCAGCTCGGCGCCGATCTTGTAGGCCAGCAGCGAGGCGCCCAGGCTCAGGCGCAGGCCCTGGGGCGTCAGCGGCAGCAGATAGCTGGCACTGGCCGCCTTGTTGCCGCTGCTGGCGCTCAGCGACAGGCCTAGGCTGTCGCCGCGCTGCAGCGGATTGGCCAGGCTCAGCAGCGCGCTGGCGCGGGCCGCGCCGGTGTAGCGGTTGCTGAAGTTGTCGAGGCTGACATTGCCGCGCAGCGCCGCGGTCGGCTCGGCCTTGACAAGCAGCCGGCTGCTGCCGGGCTCGCTGCCGCGCTCCAGGCTGGAGCGGGCGCTGACGCCGGCCAGATCGTTGATCAGCAGCAGGGCGCGCTCCAGGTCCTCACCGCGCACCGGGCCGGCCGGCAGGGCCGCCTGGGCGATGGCATGGAGCTGGGCATCGGCCACCGGGCTGCGGTTGCCCAGCTGCACCCGCTGCGGCCCGGACTCCAGACGCCCGGCCAGCACCGCGATCTCCAGCTCGCCCTCGCTGAGGTCCTGGCGCGGCAGATAGGCCCTGGCCAGCATGAAGCCCTTGGCCTGCAGCCGGCTCGTCACCCGGCCGACCAGCGCCTGCAGCTCGGCATGGCTGAGGCGCTGGCCCAGCGCGCCGGCCACCCAGGCCTGCAGCTCGGCCGCATCGGCCAGACCTTCGGCGCCGCTGAAGCGCACCCGGCTGATCAAGGCCTTGAAACCGACGTTCCGGTCCAGCGCCGTGGCCGGCGCCTCCGCGGGGCGCTGCAGGGCCGGACGGCCCGGGCCGCTGTTCAGGCGCTGCTGTTCATTGAGCAGCTGGCCGGCATCGGGCGCTGCCGCCAGGGCCATCGGGATCAGGGCCATGCCGGCCAGACCGAACTTCTTTTTCTTGGACGCCATCAAAGCCTCCGCTGTTACACATGGCGGCTTTATCGGGCGGCGGCAAGAGGGCGGGGTTTGCCAAAAACACCGCCTTCTTTGCTGAAACAGATAAGCGGGGCGGGCGGCGGGTTTATCGGCGCTTCGGCCGTGCGATAGGCGACACAGCCACTCACTCGGGGGGCTGAGGCCGGTCACGCCGGCTCAACGACAATCGTGAACTATGTCTCAATTTGTATCCGACGCCGCAACAGCCAGTGCCGAGCCGCCCCTGATCCTGCTGATCGACGACGTGCCCGAGGAGCTGCGCTGGCTGACCCAGCTGCTGCGTGCGGACTACCGGCTGGCGCTGGCGCCCAGCGCCCAGGCCGGCCTGCAGCGCGCCCAGGCGCTGCGGCCCGATCTGATACTGCTGGACATCACGCTGCCCGATATGGACGGGCTGGCCCTGTGCCGCCTGCTGAAGGCCGACCCGCTGACCGCCGCCATCCCGGTGCTGTTCCTGAGCGCGCACAGCGCCCCGGACTTCCGCACCCAGTGCCTGAGGCTGGGCGCCGTCGACTACATCTGCAAGCCCTTCCACCCCGAGGAGGTGCTGGCGCGGGTCTGCGTCCATCTGCAGCTCGCCGCGCAGATCCGCCAGGGTCGCGGCGATGCCGCCGACACCAGCGCGCCGCGCCATCCCGAACAGCCGCTGCTGCAGACCGCCATCCGCTATATCCGCGACCATCTGGCCGAGCTGCAGAGCGTCAGCCTGGTGGCCCAGCAGGTGGGCATGAGCGAGAAACGGCTGCTGGCCCTGTTCCGCAACCACCTGGGGCAGACCGTTTCGGGCTTCATCAGCGACGAGCGGGTGCGCGTCGGCCAGCGCCTGCTGGCCGACACCTTGATGAGCGTGCAGGACATCGCCTTCAGCGTCGGCTACAGCAACCCGGGCAATTTCGCCACCGCCTTCCGTGAACGGCATGGCTGCAGCCCGCAGAACTACCGGGAATCGCTGCGCAAACCCAGCCTGATCGCCTGATGCGCGGAAAGTTCCAGGCTTGGCGCTGCGGCGCGGCCTTGCTGTGGCTGCTGCTGTGCGGCCCAGCCCTGAGCGCCCCGCAGCCCTGGCTGGCGCTGGCCGAGGCCAGCGCAGGGCCGCAGGCCCTGTCGGCCGCGCTGCGCCTGCATGTCGACCGTGACGCCAGCCAGGGGCCGGCGGCCATCCAGGCCCTGCCCGAATCGGCCTGGGCGGCGGTCGATGAGCGCCGCTTGACCCCCGGCTACAGCGCCGCGGCCTACTGGCTGCGGCTGCAGCTGCACAACCCCGGCAGCGAGCCCCAGCTGCGCTGGCTGCTGCTGCGCCCGGCACGGCTGGAGAGCGTCAGCCTGTACCAGGCCGGTCCCGCATCGGACGGCCTGCTGCCGCGCCGGGCCGGCACCGACCAGCCCTTTGCCGCGCGCGAGCTGCCGCTGCGCGACAGCGCCTTCGTGCTGGCGCTGGCGCCGGGCGAGCGCCAGACCCTGTGGCTGCGCGTGGCCAGCCGCAGCGCCATCGCGCTGGACCTGAGCCTGTGGCCGCGCGAGGCCTTGCTGCACCATGAGCAGACCCGGCTGTGGCTGGACGGCATGGTGATCGGCTTCGCGCTGCTGCTGATGGTGGCCACCCTGCTGATGGGCCTGGCCCAGCGCGAGCGGGCTTACGCCTATGTGGCGCTCTATCTGGGTGCCTTCGTGTTCTACGAGAGCGGCATGCGCGGCACCGCCTTCATGCTGTTCTGGCCGCAGGCCACCGACTGGGCCGTGCGGGCGCTGGGCAGCTTCGGGGTGCTGGCCCATCTGTTCGAGCTGGCCGCGCTGACCCGGCTGCTCGACACGGCCCGGTTCCAGCCGCGCTGGCATCGCGGCATGCAGGCGCTGGCCCTGCTGGACCTGCTGGCCCTGGGCCTGTGCTTCTGGGGCGACTACCGGCTGGGCACCACCCTGGCCAGCCTGCTCAATGGCGGCCTGGGCCTGCTGATGGCGGTGGCCTGCGTGCGTGCGGTGCGGCAGCGCCGCCCGCTGGCCTGGGCCTGGGGGGCGGCGGTGGCCCTGCACCTGATCGGGCTGCTGCCACGGGTGTTCAGCCTGCTGGGCTGGCAGCCCCATTCCAGCCTGGTCGACTACGCGCCGCCTTTTGTCGGCCTGCTGGGCTGCCTGGTGGTGCTGCTGGCCATGCTGCAGCGCGTGCGGCGCCAGCGCCTGCAGCATGAGGTGGCGCTGGAGAGCGCCGTGCAGCTGCGCACCCGCGAGCTGCTGGCCGCCAGCGCCCGCGCCCAGGCCAGCGATGCCGCCAAGGGCCGGCTGCTGGGCTATCTGGGCCATGATCTGCGCGCGCCGCTGGCCTCGGTGGTGCAGCTGGCCCGGCGGCTGCAACCCGACGCCGGCTTCGAGCAGGACCGGCGCGCCATCGAGCATGGCAGCCAGCTGCTGCTGGAGATGATCGACGAGCTGCAGCGCTTTGCCCGCGCGCCGACGGCCAGCGCCGCCCCCGAGGTGCTGGCGGCGCCCTGCTATCTGCACGGCCTGCTGCTGGAGCTGCATCAGCAGGCCCAGGGCCTGGCACGCAGCAATGGCAACCGGCTGCGCCTGCGGCTGGCGCCCGAACTGCCCAGCGTGCTCGAGCTCGACGCCAAGCGGCTGCGCCAGGCCCTGTTCAATCTGCTCTCCAATGCGGCCAAGTTCACCCGGGATGGCCAGATCACGCTGGGCGCCGACTATCGTGAGGGCCGGCTGTGCCTGACGGTCGCGGACACCGGGCCCGGCATCGCCGTCGCCGACCAGGCCCTGCTGTTCGAGCCCTTTGTGCGCCCGGCCTCCAGCAACGGCATTCCCGGCCTGGGTCTGGGCCTGAGCATCGCGCGCCAGACGGTGCTCGCGATGGGCGGCAGCCTCGAGCTGCACAGCCGGCCCGGCGAGGGCTGCCGTTTCGAGCTCAGCATGCCCGCGCCGAGCGCCGAGGAGGCGCAAGTCGACTGGCCGGCACTGCGTGGCCTGAGCGCCGCGCCGCTGCTGGACCAGGGCCTGGCCCTGGTGCTCGATGCCTGCGACAGCGCCCGGCAGGCCCTCAGCGAGCGCCTGAGCCTGAGCGGCTATGACTGCCTGCAGGCCGCGTCACTGGCCGAGGCCATGGCGCTCGACACCTTTGGCGTCGAACCCGCGCTCTTGATCGTCGAGCCGGCCAGCCTGCCCCGGGGTGATCTGCAAAGCCTGGCGGCGCTGCGCCGGCGCCATCCCGGCATGCGGCTGATCTGCTGCAGCGCACGGCCGGCGCCGGACGCCCTGCTCTACAAACCGGCGCCCGAACACGCCTGGTGGGCCTCGATGCAAAGCCTCAGCGCAGGAAGGCATCCCAGCCCGTCTTCAATATCAGCGCACTGACGACGACGACAAACATCCCGCGCACAAAGCCCGCGCCATGCTTCAAGGCCATGCGCGTGCCCAAGAGGCTGCCCAGCACATTGGTGACGGCCATCACCGCCGCGATATGCCACCAGACATGGCCTTTCATCGCGAACAGCAGCAGGGCCGCGGCATTGGTGGCCGTGTTCAGCAGCTTGGCGCTGGCCGAGGCATGCAGGAAATCGAAGCCCAGGAAGCGCACGAACAGGAAGACGAAGAAGCTGCCGGTGCCGGGGCCGAAGAAGCCGTCGTAGAAACCGATCACCAGCCCGATGGCGCTGGCCAGCCAGGCCTCGCTGGCGCCGCTGTGGCGCGGCGCGTGCTCGCGCCCCAGGTCCTTCTTGGCCAGTGTGTAGATCAGCACCGCCAGCAGGATCAGCGGCAGCGCCTTGCGCAAGCCGCTGGGGTCGACCAGGGTGACCGACCAGGCGCCGGCGAAGCTGCCCAGCAGCGCGGCGCCGGCGGCCGGCAGCAAGGCATGCCAGGGCAGGGTGACGCGACGCGCGAACTGCGCCGTGGCCCAGGCCGTGCCCCAGATCGCGCCGCCCTTGTTGGTGCCGAACAGCGTGGCCGGCGCGGCGCTCGGAAAGACGCTGAACAGCGCCGGCACCAGCACCAGCCCGCCACCGCCGACCACGGCATCGACAAAACCGGCCAGCAGGGAGGCCAGGGCGACGGTGACAAGCTCAAGCATGCGACGTGATTCCGGACGGCAACAATAAAACGGGCACCATCAAGGTGCCCGCGAATGGTGACAGTGTCACTGAAATCGTTCGAATTGCTTTGAATTGCTTGCTTTGTTTGTCTCCTCAGCCCCGCCTAGCAGCCGCTGTTCGCACAACGACTGCATCGAGTGAGATGGAATGTAGGGATTCAAAGCCATGCACGCACTTGGGGTTTTCACTTGTGACAAAGCTCTTTTTTGGTGCGTGAGCAGGCGCTCACTGTTCCGATCAATGCCTTCAAGCATGAAGATGTCATTTTTCTGACACGCACCCATCGCGACGATGCCAGCGGTGATCGCGCAAATTTGCGGCGCTCGGCGTGGTGTGGATGCCGACAAGCGCGGTCGCCGGAATGGGTTTTTTCCGGGCTTGGCCGGCGGCGGCGCATGGAAAGATCGCTGCATGCGCTTTTCACCGATCATGGCCCTGACCCTGCTGCTGGCCGGCTGCGGCGGTGGCAGCTCCGGCGGCGATGCCGCCCCTCCTCCTATGACGCCTGCGCCGACGCTGAGCCTGCCCAGCACCGCGCTGAGCGCGGCCGAGCTGGCGGTGCTGGTCGCCGAGGGCGATGCCTTGTCCGAGGCCATCGCCAGCCACTACCAGACGGCCCGCGGCCTGGCGGCGAGCCAGCTGATACGGCTGCGGCTGCCGAGCAGCTCCGATGTCATCTCGGCGGCCGACTTCGCGCTGCTGAAGGCCGAGATCGACGCCAGGCTGCCCGGCAGCGCTCAAGCGAGCTTGCTGACCTGGACCGCCCCTTCGCGCGTGGCCGGCCCCAGCTGCTCGATGAGCATCACCAGCGCTTTGGCCCTGGGCTTCGATGAGCGCTACTGCTCGAACCGCTGCGGCGCCACCGCCGCCTCGCCGCTGTACGACTCGGAGTCGCGTCGGCCCTGGACCGATCACCGCATCCGGCCGGCCATGATGCTGGGCGCCCGCACACTGGAGGCCGCCCAAGCCCTGATCGCCCGAGGCGTGGCCGCCGACGCCAGCCAGCCCGGCGGCGACGGCTATCTGCTGCGCAGCAGCGACGCGGCCCGCAGCGTGCGCTACCCCGACTATCTGGCACTGCCCGCCGCCTGGGCCGGCCGCTTGCGGCTGGAGTATCTGGACAACGCGGCCGGCAGCGGCAGCGACAGCCTCGACGGCCGCAGCAATGTGCTGTTCTACTTCACCGGCCTGAGCCGGGTGCCGGGTCTTGCCGGCAACAGCTTCCGCCCTGGCGCGGTGGCCGACCATCTGACCTCCTTCGGCGGCCATCTGCCCGACGGCAGGGGTCAGATGCCCGTCACCGCCTGGCTCGATGCGGGTGCGACGGCCAGCTACGGCACGGTCGAGGAGCCCTGCAACTTCACGCAGAAGTTCTCGCGCGCCTCGGTGCTGATCGACCACTACTACCGTGGCGCGAGTCTGATCGAGGCCTACTGGAAGTCGGTGCAATGGCCGGGCCAGGGCCTGTTCGTCGGCGAGCCGCTGGCCCGGCCCTTTGCCGACGCGCCTTCGTTCGCGATAGACGGCGGCCAGTACCTGATCAGCACCCGCGCGCTGCGCCCGGGCAGCGCCTACGCGCTGGAATACCAGGACAGCGCCGGCGCCTGGATCGCGCTGGCCGGCCTGACACCGGAACGTGCCCAGATGCAGACCCTGCGCGCCCCGTTGCCGCCGGCCGGCACCACCCGGCTGCGCTGGGTCGGCCCCTGCCCCACCGACAGCGCGCAGCGCTGCACGCTGGCGAGCAGCGGCTGAGCCGGCGCCCGGCGACTCAGTCCAGGCTGATGCCGGCCTTCTTGACCAGCTTGGCGTAGCGCTCCTGCTCGCTGCGGAAGAAGCTCGCGGCGGCTTCCGGCGTCGTCGGGTTGATCACATTGCCCTGCCTGGCCATCGCCTCGCGGACCTCGGGCGCGGCCAAGGCCGCCGTGAACGCCGCGTGGAAGCGCTTGACCTGGGCCGGCGGCAGCCGGGCCGGGCCGACCACCGCGAACCAGCCCTCGATCGCATAGTTCGGCAGGCCCTGCTCGGCCACGGTGGGAATCTCGGGCGCGGCCGGCACCCGCGCGGCGCTGCCGACGCCGATGGCGCGCAAGGCCCCGCTCTTCAGATGGCCCTGGATCGAGGGCAGGGACAGCACGCCCAGGTCGACCTGGCCGCCGATCAGGTCGGCCACCATGGGGCCGACGCCCTTGTAGGGAATATGGCGCATCACGACGCCGGCCTCGTCGACAAACATCTCGGCGCCCAGATGCAGGATGGTGCCGTTGCCCGAGGAGGCGTAGTTGTAGACATCGGGCTTGGCCTTCAGCAAGGCCAGCAGTTCCTTGACGTTGGTGGCCGGCAGCTTGGATGGATTGACGACCAGCACAAAAGGCGTCGCGCCCACCACCATGATGGGCGTGATGTCGTTCAGCGCATCGAAGGGCATCTTCTTGTAGACGCTGGGGTTGACCACATGGTTGTTCGAGACGACGCCCAGGGTCAGGCCATCAGGCGCGGCCTTGACCAGGGTCGCCGTGCCGGTGATGCCGCCGGCGCCCGGCAGGTTCTCTATCACCACCGCCTGGCCGCCCAGCGCCTTGGACAGCGCCGGCGTGACGGCGCGGATGATGGTGTCCACGCCCGAGCCGGCACCGACCGGCAGGATCAGGCGCAGCGGTTTGTCGATGGCGCCTTCGGCATGGGCGCCGCCGACAGCGAGGAGGGCAGCGAGCGCCACCAGGGCGCGGCGGTTGAGCAAGCTCATGGTTTTGTCTCCGGTTGTTGTTGTGTCGGGCGAGCGTCAGGTGATCGGTGCTTTCAGGCGGGCAAGAATCTCGTCGGTATGCTGGCCGATGCCGGGCAGCGGCATGCGCACCCCCGGCCGGCGCCCGCCCATCAGCAGCGGCAGCAGCACGACATCGGTGCAGCCGCCATCTTCCGTCTGCATCGGCGCCAGCCCGCCGCTGGCGCGCAGATGCGGGTCGTCCAGCAGCTGCTCGGGCCGCATGATGGGCGCATAGGGCAGGCCCACGGCCTCCAGCGCGGCGCTGAGCTCGCCGATCTCGCGCGTCTTCAGGCTCTCGCCGAGTTGTTCCAGCAGTTGCAGGCGCACAGCGACGCGCTGGGCATTGGTCTGCAGCGCCGGATCGGCGGCCAGGTCGAGGCGGTCCAGCAGACGGCACAGGGTCAGGTATTGCTTGTCGCTGACCGCGCCGATGAAGAGCTGCTCGCCGTCCTTCAGGCCGAAGACGTCGTAAACGCTCCAGGCCGAGACCCGCGAGGGCATGGGCGGCGGCGGCTCGCCGGTCATCGAGAACTGCTGCATATGCTGGGCCGACAGGAACACGCAGTTCTCGAACAGCGCGCTCTGCACCTCCTGGCCACGGCCGGTGGCCTCGCGCTCGCGCAGCGCGGCCAGCACGCCGATGGCGCCGAACATGCCGCCCATGATGTCGTTGACCGAGGTGCCGGCCCGCAGCGGCCTTCCCTTCGGACCGGTCATATAGGACAGGCCACCCATCATCTGCACCACCTCGTCGAGCGCGGTGCGGTGCTCGTAGGGCCCGGGCAGAAAGCCCTTGTGCGAGACATAGATCAGGCCCGGCTGGGTGGTGGACAGGCTCTCGTAGTCCAGGCCCAGGCCGCTCATCAGCCCGGGGCGGAAGTTTTCCAGCACCACATCGCTGGCGGCGATCAGTTCCTTCGCGGTGGCGCGGCCGGCCTCGTTCTGGATGTCCAGCACCACGCTTTTCTTGTTGCGGTTGAAGCTGCGAAAGAAGCCTATGCCCAGACCCGGCAGGCGCCGCGTCTTGTCGCCGCCGGGCGGCTCGATCTTGATGACCTCGGCGCCGAGATCGGCCAGGATCATGCCGCAGGTCGGGCCCATCACCATATGGGTGAACTCGAGCACGCGGATGCCGGCCAGCGGCAGCGGTCGTTGATCTTCTTCGGTCATGCGCTTCTCACATCCATGGTCTTGGGCAGGCCGGCGCGCCAGAGGCTGCCGTGCAGCGGCTCGCCCTCCAGCCAGCCGGCGACGCGCCGGCGCAGGGCCAGCAAGGCATTCAGGTCGACGCCGGTCTCGCAGCCCATGCTGGCCAGCATGAAGGCCAGGTCCTCGGTCGCGGCATTGCCGCTGGCGCCGGGCGCATGGGGGCAGCCGCCGATGCCGGCCAGCGAGGCATCGAAGCGGGTCACGCCGGCCTGCAGCGCCGCACAGACATTGGCCAGCGCGAGGCCGCGGGTGTCGTGGAAATGGCCGCAGCAAAAGCGCTCGCCGGCGATCTTGCGCGCGGCCTCGCAGAGCTCGCGCACCGCGCGCGGGTCGGCAAAGCCCACCGTGTCGGCCAGGCTGACGCGGTCGGCGCCGGCGTCCAGCAAGGCCTGCATCAGGCGCAGCACCTCGGCAGGCTCGACCCGGCCCTGCAAGGTGCAGCCAAAGGCCGTGCCGACGCCGCCTTCGATCAGCGTCCGGCTGCCGGCCGCATCGCGCGCGGCGCGGATGCGGGCCAGCTCGGCAACCACCTCGTCCGGGCTCTTGCGCAGATTGGCCTGGCTGTGCAGCGCGCTGGCCGACAAGGGCAGGATCATCAGGTCGGCAGCGCCGGCGATCGCCGCCTCCGCGCCGCGCAGATTGGGCACCAGCACCGAGGCGAACAGGCCGGGCAGCTCGCGCTTGGCATAGTCGAGCAGCGCGCCGGTATCGGCCAGCTGCGGCAGCAGCCGCGCCGGCACGAAGGAACCGAGCTCGATCTCGCGCACGCCGGCCGCGTATTCGGCGCGCAGCCACTCGATCTTCTGCGCGGTGGGCAGCACGCGCTGGATGCTTTGCAGGCCGTCGCGCAGGCCGACCTCGCGGATCTGAACCGTCTGGGCTGTCATCGGTTTTGTCTCCTTGATGCCCGGACTCTAGAGATTCCCAGCAGCTTCACAAGTGGTATGTTGTCAGCCCTGAAGTGCCGAATCGGAATTCCAGACATGCGCGACCTCGACCTCAAGACCCTGCGCCTGCTGGTGGCCGTCTGCGAACACCAGAACATCAAGCAGGCCGCGCTGCAGGAGCACATAGAGCCCTCGGCGATCAGCAAGCGCATTGCCGCGCTGGAGGCCGATCTGGGCACGCCGCTGCTGCTGCGGGGTCGGCGCGGCGTGCTGCCGACACCGGCCGGCCAGGCCCTGCTGGAACATGCGCGCAGCATGCTGTTCACGATGGAGCAGGTCGAGCAGGACATGGCCGCCTTCAGCGCCGGCACGCAAGGCCATGTGCGCCTGGTCGCCAGCGCCTCGGCGATCGCCGAGCGCCTGCTGGACGATGTCGCCGCCTTCATGCGGGCGCCCCAGAACCGGCTGATCAAGGTCGATATCGAGGAGCGCTTCTCGCGCGACCTGGTGCGCATCGTGCGAGACGGCAGCGCGGCGCTGGGCGTCTGCTGGGACAGCATCGCCTTCGAAGGCCTGGCCACCCGGCCATACCGACGCGACGAGCTGGCGCTGGCCGTGCATGCGGAGCACCCGCTGGCGCGCCACAAGAAGCTGGCCTTCGCCGACACGCTGGCGCACGAGCATGTGGGCCTGCAGCCGGCCACCGCGGTGCACATGATGCTCAGGCGCGCCGCGGCCCAGGCCGGCGGCAGCCTGCATTACCGCGTCATCGTCTCCAATTTCGATGCGGCCTTTCGCGTCGTCGCGGCCAATCTGGGCATCGCGGTCGTGCCGCGCCAGGTCGGCGGTGCCTATCTCGAACGGGGCGTGCGTCTGATCGCGCTCAGCGACGCCTGGGCGCAGCGGCGCTTCGCGGTCTGCTTCAGGCCCGGCGGGCTGTCGGCGGCGGGTGAGCGCATGTGCGAGTACCTGGCCAGCATGGCCGAGCGCTGAAAGCGCCTAAAAGCCGGCTTTTTCCACGGCTGCCCCGGGCGGCGATCCACTACGCTGGACCGCTTGTCAGCACGCCACCCCGTTTCGGAGAAGCCTTCATGCAAGACATGACCCCATCGCCAGCGAGTTCGCTGGGTCGCCACAGCGTGGCTTTTCGCCTCTGGGCCTCGGTGATCGCGGTCATCGTCGCGCTGATCGCGGTGATCACTTTCGCGGCGGTACGCAGCGGCAAGGTGCAGGAGCAGACCACCGCCGTGGCCGCCGCGATGGACGCCAAGGTCGACGCCGCCAGACGCTGGGCCGGCCTGACCACCACCAATGTCGTGCGGGTGCAGGCCACGGCCGCCAGCACCGACCCGGCCGTCGATGCCTTGTTCAAGGAGGTGATTCCCGCCACCATCGGCGAGATCAGCAAGGTCCAGAAAGCCATCGAGGCGATGGAGCTGAGCGACAAGGACAAGGCCTTGATGGACAAGGTCGCGGCCGAGCGCAAGACCGTGCTGGACTCGCTGGCCAAGATCCGCAGCATCAAGGCCACCGATCCGGCCGCCGCCGCCCAGGAGCTGAGCGCGCGCTTCAATCCGGCGGTCGATGTGTATCTGAAGTCACTCAACGAGTTCGCCGAGGAGCAGGTCCGCGCCAAGGCCGAGATCCTGGCGGAGCTGGCCGAGCAGCGCAAGAGCACGGTGCGCATCGCCGGCGTGCTGATCGCGCTGGTCGTGATCGGCCTGATAGCTGGCGCGGTCTGGCTGGTGCGCTCGATCCAGCAGCCGCTGGCCCAGGCCATGCAGGCGGCCGACCAGATCGCCGGCGGCGACCTGACGACCTCGGTGCATGTGAGCCGGCGCGACGAGTTCGGTCTGCTGCTCGGCTCGATGGAGCGCATGGTGGCCCAGCTGCGCAGCGTGGTCGGCGAGGTGCGCCAGGGCATCGAGTCGGTGTCCACCGCCTCCAGCGAGATCGCCACCGGCAACCATGACCTGAGCGCCCGCACCGAGCAGACCGCCTCCAGCCTGCAAGAGACCGCCAGCTCGATGGAAGAGCTGACGGCCACCGTCGGCCACTCGGCCGACACCGCCCGCCAGGCCAACCAGCTGGCCGGCTCGGCCGCCGAGGCTGCGGTGCGCGGCGGCCAGGTGGTCGAGCAGGTGGTCAGCAATATGGCCCAGATCACCGAGAGCTCGCGCAAGATCGGCGACATCATCGGCACCATCGACGGCATCGCCTTCCAGACCAATATCCTGGCGCTGAATGCGGCGGTGGAAGCCGCGCGCGCCGGCGAGCAGGGCCGGGGCTTCGCGGTGGTGGCCGCCGAGGTGCGCTCGCTGGCCCAGCGCTCGGCCGAGGCCGCCAAGGAGATCAAGACCCTGATCGGCGCCTCGGTGGAGCGGGTCGAATCGGGCGCGCAGCTGGTCGAGCAGACCGGCACCGCGATGCAGGACATCGTCACCAGCGTCAAGCGCGTGACCGACCTGATCGGCGAGATCGCCTCGGCCGCCACCGAGCAGCGCGACGGCATCGCGCAGGTCAATGTGGCCGTCACCAACCTCGATCACATGACGCAGCAGAACGCCGCGCTGGTGGAAGAGTCCGCCGCCGCCGCGCAGTCGCTGCGCGAGCAGTCGGCACGGCTGGCCGAGGTGGTGTCGGTCTTCAAGGTCGATCAGCAGTTCCAGGCCAGGGCCGCCATCACGGCGCCGTCGCCGAAGCCGATCACCAAGAGCGCGCCGCGTCCCGCGCCGGTGGCGGCGAGGAAGCCGGCACCGCCGAAGCCGGTCGCCCGTCCTGCGCCGGCTCCCGCGCCGGCTCCCGCGCCCAAGGCCAGCCCGGCGCCGACCACCGACGAGTGGGAATCGTTCTGAGCCCTCGCGCCGGCAGGCGCTCGGGCCTTCGGCAGGCGTCGGACAAGCCGCAGGGCTTGTCCTCGGTCCTGCCTCAGTCCCAAACTGGCGCCAGGCCCTCTGGATTGACCAGGCGCCCGCCGCGTTCCAGGCCCGCGATCTGCGCCATCTCGTCCGGGCTCAGCACCAGATCTTGCGCCAGCAGATTGCTGGCCAGGTTCTCGCGCTTCGTCGAAGACGGGATCACCGCATGGCCCAGCTGCAAGGCCCAGGCCAGCACGACCTGGGCGGGCGTGGCCTGATGCGCCGCGGCGATGCGGATGATCAGCTCGTCCTTCAGCACCGCACCATAGGCCAGGGTCATATAGGACGTGATCGGCACGCCCTGGCTGCGCGCGAACTCGACGAGTTTGCGGTTCTGCAAATAGGGATGCAGCTCGATCTGATTGGTGGCGATGGGCTCGGCGCCGACCGCGGCGATCGCCTGCTTCATCAGATCCACCGTGAAGTTCGAGACGCCGATCTGGCGTGTCAGGCCTTGCGCCTTGGCTTCCATCAAGGCCGCCAAGGTCTCGGCCAGCGGCACGGCGCCGCCCGGCGAGGGCCAGTGGATCAGGGTCAGATCGAGGTAGTCGGTGCGCAGCTTGGCCAGGCTGTCCTTGAGGCTGGGGATCAGCCTGTCGCCGGCCAGTTGCTCGGTCCAGATCTTGGTCGTCAGGAAGAGTTGCTCGCGCGGCACACCGCTCTCGGCGATAGCCTGGCCGACCTCGGCCTCGTTGCCATAGATCTGGGCCGTGTCGATGGCCCGGTAGCCAAGTTCCAGCGCGGTGGTGACCGAGTCGATCACGACCTGACCCTTCAGGCGGAAGGTGCCGAGGCCGAAGGAAGGAAGGGTTTTGTTCATGGTTGTTCCTTGATTCATGTCAGTGGCCGACCGGCGCCGGTCCGCCGCGCGACGGGCTGGTAAAGCCGCTGCGCCTGTCCAGCGCGCCGCTCCAGGCCGTCAGGCCCAGCGCGCCCAGCACCACCAGGGCCCCGATCCAGGGCGTGTTCAGAACACCCCAGCGCGCAACGATCTCGCCGCCCAGCAGCGCGCCGCCGGCAATGCCCAGATTGAAGGCCGCGATATTCAGGCCCGAGGCCACATCAATGGCGCGCGGCGCGTGGATCTCGGCCTGCTGCACCACATAGACCTGCAGCCCGGCCACATTGCCGAAGGCCACCGCGCCCCACAGCAGCACGGTCAGCACCACCAGCGGCTTGGATGCAGCGGTGAAGGCCAGCAGCAGCAAGACCGCGGCCAGCAGCGCGAAGATGATCTTCAGCGCGCCGATAGGCCCGCGCTGGTCCGCCAGCTTGCCACCCCAGAGATTGCCCACTGCGACCGACACCCCGTAGGCCAGCATCACCAGGCCGACCGCGCTGGCATCGAAGCCGGCGACGTCCTGCAGAATCGGCGCCAGATAGGTGAAGGCCACAAACGAGCCGCCATAGCCGACCGCCGTCATCGCATAGACCAGCAGCAGGCGCGGCTCGCGCAGCACGGCCATCTGCTGCAACAGCGAAGCCGGCTTGCTGTGCGCGATGTTCCTGGGTACGAAGAGCAGGCTGCCGACAAAGGCAATCAGGCCCAGCGCGGCGACCGCCAGAAAGGTTGCGCGCCAGCCGAAATGCTGGCCGATGAAGGTGCCCAGCGGCACGCCGGTCACCAGGGCCACGGTCAGGCCGGTGAACATGGTCGCGATCGCGCTGGCGGCCTTGTGCTTGGGCACCAGGCCGGTGGCGATGGTCGAGCCGATCGAGAAGAACACGCCGTGCGCCAGGCCGGTGACGATGCGGGCGGCGATCAGGCTCTCATAGCCCGGTGCCTGCCAGGCCAGCAGATTGCCGGCGGTGAACAGCAGCATCAGACCCAGCAGCAAGGCCTTGCGCGGCACGCGGCCGGTCAGCGCGGTCAGCACCGGCGCGCCGATGGCGACGCCCATCGCATAGAGGCTGACCAAGAGGCCGGCCGAAGGCACGCTGACGCCGAGGTCGGCGGCCAGCGTCGGGATCAGGCCGACGATGACGAACTCGGTCGTCCCGATGGCAAAGGCGCTGAGGGTCAGCGCCCAGAGGGCAAGAGGCATGATGAGGAACTCCGGGATGCTTGAAAGAAAGTGGCCGCAGTGTGGCCGCGCCGCCTTTGCAGATAAACCCCAGATCCGGCGATAGATTCTTGAATAAACTTCAAGAATGAAGACCACGCTCGATGAATTGCAGACCCTGGTCGCCGTGGTCGACGGCGGCTCGATCACCGCCGCCGCCGAGCGCCTGGGCCAGACCGTCTCGGCCGTCAGCCGCTCGCTGGCGCGGCTGGAGGAGAAGCTGGACACCAGCCTCTTGAGCCGCACGACGCGCCGGCTCGCGCTGACCGAGGAGGGCCAGGTCTTGCTGAGCCGGGCGCGCAAGATCCTCGACTCGGTCGAGGAAGCCGAGGACCAGCTGGCCCAGCGCCGCCAGAAGCCGGCCGGGCGGCTGCGTGTCAATGCGGCCTCGCCCTTCATGCTGCATGTGCTGGTGCCGCTGCTGGGTGACTTGCGTGCGCGCTATCCCGAGCTGGAGCTGGAGCTCAACAGCGATGAGCTGAACATCGACCTGCTGGAGCAGCGCACCGATGTGGCTTTCCGGATCGGCGCGCTGCGCGACTCCACGCTGCACGCGCGGCCGCTGGGCAGCAGCCGGCTGCGCGTGCTGGCCAGCCCGGCCTATCTGAAGGCGGTGGGGCGGCCCCGAACGGTGGCCGACCTGGCCGGCCTGAGCCTGCTGGGCTTTGCGCAACCGGAGAGCCTGAACGACTGGCCGCTGCGCCACCCGCAGGGCGATGCGCTGCGCATCACGCCCAGCCTGCAGGCCTCCAGCGGCGAGACCCTGCGCCAGCTGGCGCTGGCCGGCCAGGGCCTCGTCTGCCTGGCCGACTTCATGACCCAGGCCGATCGCGAGCGCGGCGATCTGGTCCAGGTGCTGATCAAGGACACGGTCGAGGTGCTGCAGCCGATCAACGCGGTCTACTACCGCAACACCCAGCTGGCGGCCCGCATCGCCTGCTTTCTCGACCATGTGGCCGAGCGCATCGCCGGCTGCGCCTGGGTGCTGCGCTAGCCGGCGGCGCGCGGCTCAGGCCTGCGGCGGCGACATCAGGCGGCGTTCGCCGAGCAGCGCCGCCAGCAGCACCCCGGCCGTCATCGCCAGGCCGCTCAGCAGCCCCCATAGCAAGGGCATCAGGATGACCTGCAGCCATTCGCCGGAGGGCAGGTCCGGCTCCGGCGGATCGCCGGCCAGGATCGCGGCGCCGCACAGCAGCCAGATCAGCCAGGCCAGGCCCACGCCATAGAGGCAGCAGGCCGTGCTGCGGCGCCGGCTGCGCCGGTGCGAGCGCAGCGTCAGATAGCTCCAGCCCAGCGCCAGCAGGAACAGCAGCAAGGCAAAGACGGCCGCCTCGGCCAGCAGGTCTGGCAGGCTGCCACGACCGATGGGCCTGGGGCCGCGCGTCAGCAGCACGCTCAGCAGCCCGCCGACGCTGCACAGGGCCAGTCCCGAGATGAAAGCACCGAGAGTCCGCAAAGACTGCATAGTGTCGAAGCCCCCCTGCTCAGCGTGAGCCCGTCTGATAGCAAGAAGCCGGCCATCGAGCCGCCCCGGGGCAGCGAGGGTCGACCGGAGGAAAAACCGCACCAGGGCCGCGAGCCCGCGACACAGATCGGTGCACCGGCGCCCCGCTCAGCGGCGCCGCGTCAGGCCTTGCAGCAGGACATGGCGCCGCGCCAGCGCGCCCGCCACCAGCACCCCGACCAGCACCGCCAGCCCGTTGAGCAGACCCCATAGCGGCGGCACCTGTGGCGACAGCAGCAAGGTGCTCAGCGGCATCGCGACCAGAGAGGTGGCGTCGGCCGCGCACACCACGCCGTACATCAACCAGGCCAGCCAGGCCAGGCCCAGGCCGCCCAGACACCAGGCGGTGGCGGGCCATCGGCCGCGCCGGTAGGGCCGCAGCGTCACATAGCTCCAGCTCAGCGCCAGCGCAAAGATGGGCAGGGCATAGACGGCGGCCTCGGCCAGCAGCTGCGGCAGGCTTTCCGAATGCCCCCACAGCGCGGTCAGCCCCAGCGGCAGACGCAGACCGGCCAGCGAGCCGCCCAGCATCACCGCGGTGCTGTAGAGGGCCAGCCCGGAGGCGAAGGCAGCGATGCGCCGCGAGTGTTTCATGAGGCCCGACAAACTAGGGATGGACGTTGCCCAATTCTGATGGACAGCACCGCGGCGAAGCGGGCCCACCCCCCCATCTCAAGGGCCGGTCTTACCCCTGCGGCGCACCCAAACCGTCCAGCAGTCGCTGGAAGGCCAGCCACAGCGGCGGCTGCTCCCGGGCCTCCAGCTGCTCCAGGGCCAGGGCGGCCGCCTCCAGGGTCGAGAGCTGATGCGCGCGCTGGGCCTTGCGGACCGCGTAGCGCGAGGCCGGCGGCTGCTCCCAGCTCAGCCGCGGCAGGGTCTGCAGCAGCGGATTCAGCGCCAGCATCTTGCGGCTCTTGCGCCAGGTGCCGTCCAGCACGATCAGCCGGCTCGGCGCGGCCGGCAGCGGCGGCCCGGGCCGCGCCGGATCTTCCGGATAGAGCAGCACCGCGCCGTCCAGCAGCGGCGCCAGCTCGGCCGGCTCGAAGACCTCGCCGACCAGCAGCCGGCTGCGTGCCAGGCACAGATGCAGCAGCCGGGCCGTGCCCTTGGCCTGGCGCTCCTCCAGCGGGTGCTGCAGGATCAGCAGCTCCAGCGCGTTGTCCACCGGCACGGCCAGCGCGCAGATGCAATGGCTTTGCGGGCGCAGGCAGCGCGTGCAGCGGGCACGGGTCATGGTCGCCGTGGCGCTCAGGCCGGACCGAGGCTGTCGAGCAGGCTCAGGAAACGCGCCACATCCAGCGGCTTGGTCAGATAGTCGTCGAAGCCCGCCGCCCGGCCGCGCGCCAGATCCTCGGGCTTGGCATTGGCGCTGACCGCGACCACCGGGATGCCGCGGGTGGCCGGGTCGGCGCGCAGGCGCTGCAGCACCGCATAGCCGTCGAGCTCGGGCAGATTGATGTCCAGCAATATCAGCGCCGGCCGCTGCTCGGCCGCCAGCGCCAGGCCGCCGTGCGCGCCCAGCGCCTTCAGCAGCTCGATGCCGGGCCGCATCGCGACGATGCTCTCGACCAGATGCAGATTGGCCGCGTTGTCTTCGATGCACAGCAGCCGCCAGCTCGGCGCGCTGTCGGGCGGCAGGGCCGGCGCCGGTGCCGATGCGGGCAGGGGCAGTGCCTGCGAGCCCTGCGCCAGCGGCAGCTCGATCCAGAACTCGCTGCCCACACCGGGCCGGCTCTCGACCCCGATGCGGCCCTCCATCAGCTCGACCAGGCGCTTGGCAATGGCCAGACCGATGCCCGTGCCCTCGATCGCGGCCTGGTCGGCCGCCAGCCGCTCGAAGGGCACGAACAGCCGCGCGCGCTGCTCCGCGCTGAGGCCGACGCCGCTGTCGGCCACCGTCAGCCGCAAGCGCCCGCCCAGCGTCCGGCTGCCTATCGTGACCCAGCCCTCGCGCCGGTTGTACTTGATCGCGTTGGACAGCAGGTTCAGCAGCACCTGCTTGAGCCGCACCGGATCGGCCCAGACCAGCAGCGCCTCGGCGCCGGGCTCGGCCTGCATGCGGATGGCGCGCGCCTGGGCCTGCGGACGCAGCAGCGACAGGCAGTCGGCCAGCAGCGGCGCCAGCGCCACCGACTCGGGCGCCACCGCGAACTTGCCGGACTCGATGCGCGCCAGGTCCAGCACCTCGTTGATCAGGTCCAGCAGATGCTCGCCGGCCTTCAGGATCTCGCGCAGATAGTCGGTCTGCCCGGGCTCGCGCAGCTGCAGCTCCAGCAACTGGCCGAAGCCCAGGATGGCGTTCAGCGGCGTGCGCAGCTCATGGCTCATGCGCGAGAGGAAATCGCTCTTCGCGGCATTGGCCCGCTCGGCCTCCTGCTTGGCCTGCAGCAGCTCGGCCGTGCGGTCCAGCACGCGCTGCTCCAGCTCCTCATTGAGCTGCTGCAGCGCCCGCTCGGCCTGCTTGCGCGCGGTGATGTCGGTGATGCTGCCGCGTATCAGGCGCTGGCCGGCCGCCGGCATGCGCACCAGCCGCACCTCGCAGGCCACATCGCGGCCGCTGCTGTGCCTGTGCATCCATTCGAACACCGGGCTGCCGCCATCCAGGGCCTGGCGCATCCAGCCCTGGGCCGCCGCCAGGCTGGGCCGGCCGTCGGGCTGGGTCGGCGGGCTCAGCTGGCCCGGGCTGCAGCCCATCAGCTGATCGCGCGGCAGGCCGAACAGGCGCACCGCGTTCTCGTTGACCTCGCAGTAGCAGCCGGCATCGGCGTCGAACATCATGATGGCCTCGGGCGCCAGCTCGATCTGCAGACGGAAGCGCTGCTCGCTGTCGGCCAGGGCCTGGGCGGCACGGCGCCGCTCGGTCACGTCCATGGTGGTGCCGAACAGGCGCAGGGGCTGCCCGGCCGCATCATGCTGAACCCGGCCTATCTCCTCCAGCACCCGCTCGCCGTCGGGGCGCAGCACGCGAAACTCGATGCGGTAGGACGGTGTCTGGCCCGGCAGCAGCGGCCGCTCGACGGTGGCGCGCAGGCGCTCGCGGTCGTCCGGATGCACGACCTGCAGCGCCAGGTCCAGGCTGGGCCGCACCAGGCCGGGCGTGAAGCCGAACAGCCGGAACTCCTCGTCCGACCAGGTCGACTGGCCACTGATGACGTCGTAGTTCCAGTTGCCCAGATGGGCCATGGTCTGGGCCTCGGCCAGCAAGGCCTCGCTGCGCGCCAGCTGATCGCGCGCCAGCCGCTTCTCGGTGACATCGCGCAGCACCGCCAGCAGGCATTGCTGGTCCTGCAGGGTCACCAGCATCGGGCTGACATCGGCGTAGAACACCTCGCCGCTCTTGCGCCGGAACGCCAGCTCCTGGGCCAGGCTGAAGTCGCCCCGCTCGATGCGCGCCATCACCTGGCGCATCCGCGGTATCGCATTGGGCGGATGCAGCTCGGGCGGCGTCAGCGCCAGCATCTCGGCCTCGGTATAGCCCAGCATGCGGCAGCAGGCCGGGTTTGCCATCAGCAGCCGGCCATCGGCCACCCGGGCCACCAGAATGCCTTCCTGCGCCTTGTCGTAGATGGCGCGCAGCGTGGCCTCGCTGTCCTTGAGCCGGCGCTCCAGCTCGCGCTGCTCGCCGACCTCCCAGAAGATGCCGCAGACCCCGACCGCCCGGCCCTGGGCGTCGAAGATCGGCGTCTTGATCGTGTGGACCGTGCTGTCCATGCCTTCGTGCACATCCTGCTCGTCGAAGGCCTCGACCTCGCCGCGCGCCATCACCCGGGCATCGTCGGCGCGGTATTTGTCGGCCCATTCGCGTGGATGCAGCGCGTAGTCGTCGCGGCCGATGATCTCGGCCGGCGTGCGGCCGAAGCGCATCGCGTAATGCTTGTTGACGGCCTGGTAGATGCCTTGCGCATCCTTGATGAAGACGCTTTGCGGGATGTGGTCGATCAGCGCGGCATAGCTGGCGCGCTCGTCGCCCAGCGGGTGGGGCGCCTCGGGGGCGGGGTCGGGACGCGCGGCAGACGACATACGGGGCAGGTCTGGGTTCTATGCTGGTTTGCCGGGCAGTATCGGGGACGGGGCTTGCCTAGGGCAACAAGGGCTTGTCATCCAAAAGCGCCTCTATCCTGGCCATCATCGCGCGGTAGGCCGGCGCCTCGGGGCCGCCGTACTGCTGCCTGAACTCGGCGGCGCTGAGGAACTCGGGCAGATCGGAAACATCGGGCAGCAGCTCGGCCTCGCTGAGGCCGGCGGCCAGACGCTGCTGCAGGGCCTGCGGGCGCTGCACGGCCAGCAGCCCCAGCCGGCTGCCGGCGCGGTCCGCGGCGATGTCGTTGAAGCTGAAGCCGCTGCCGCCGCGGACATCGGCCTGCTCCTTGTAGATGCCCACGGCATCGGCCAGCGGCCCGCCGCCCTCGGCCGCCAGCACCGCCGAGATCAGCAGATGCAGCGGGAAATCGGGCCGGCCATAGAGCTGCACCTCCAGCGGCCGAGGCTGGGGCCAGCCGCGCGCGGCCGGCACCAGCCGGCCCAGGCCCTGGCCGCTGGCATAGGCGGCCAGGCTCAGCAGCGCGGCGCGGTTCTCGGCCGCCGCGTCCTGGCCGGCGGCCGTGCGCTCGGTGGCCAGCTGGAACAGCGGCGTCAGCAGCGCGACCACCGACACCGGGCTCGGCTGCTTGGCGGCCAGCTGCACCAGCCGGTCCGAATAGGCGCGCAGCCGCGCCTGATCGGCGGCCGGCAGCAGCGAGTCCAGCATGCGGCGGTAGCTGTCGGCATGCCATTCATAGGCCAGCTGCACCCGGCCGTGCTCCAGCGCCACATGCTTGATCATCTGGCGCAGCAGCCGCGCTTCCTCGAAGGCCGCGACGCGCGCCAGTGCCCGCTCGCGCAGCAGCGCGGTCAGCCAGTCGGGCAGCGGCAGCCGGCCCAGGCGCAGGTCCACGATGCGCGGCAGGCCGCCGTTCTGCACCAGGCGCGCGCTGGCATTGAGCCAGAAGGGCCCGCCCAGCGCCAGGCTGGCGCGGGCCAGCGCATGGCCGTCCTGCAGGCTCAGCCGGGCCGCCAGCTGCGGGTGGCGGCTGGACAGATAGTTCAGCAGCAGGGCCAGCTCGGCCTCCGACACCTGGACCGAGCGCAGCTCGCCCGGCGGCCCCAGGCGCGGGTCGTTGCGGCGCAGGAAGTTGCGCGCCTTGGCCACATCGGCGGCCGAGATCGCCGGCGGCTGGGGCACGGCCGGCGCGGTCTGCAGGGCCAGCGCCACGGCCAGCAAGGCCGTCAGCAACAGCGCGGACAAGAGGTAGAGGGAACGGCGGAAAAGCAATGTCATTGCCGCGCAGTCTGCCAGCTTTGCGCGTCGGGCCCGGCCTCCGGACGAACACTAGAATGCCCCGGCACGCCGCCTGCCTTCTCGCCAACCCGGAATCTCCTGCCATGCGTTTGATCACTACCTCGCTGATTGCCCTCGGTCTGGGCGCCGCTCTGATGGCCTCGGCCTCGGCCCAGGTCACCGTCAAGGACGCCTGGGTGCGCGCCACCGTGCCGCAGCAAAAAGCCACCGGCGCCTTCATGCAGCTGAGCGCCGCCAAGGACAGCCGTCTGGTTTCGGTCAGCTCCAGCGCCGTGCCCATCGTCGAGCTGCATGAGATGGCGATGGACAACCATGTGATGAAGATGCGCCAGATCCCGGCGCTGGAGCTGCCGGCCGGCAAGAGCGTCGAGCTCAAGCCCGGCGGCTATCACCTGATGCTGATGGACCTGAAGCAGCAAGTGAAGGTCGGCGACACGCTGCCGCTGACCCTGGTGTTCGAGGACAAGGCCGGCAAGCGCGAGACCGTCGAGGTCAAGGCCGCGGTGCGCGCGCTGGGCGCGGCGGCTGCCAAGCACGACGGCCATAGCGAGCACAAGCACTGAGCGCCGGTCTTCTTCAGAAGCTGTAGCGCGCCTTCGCGTAGTAGTAGGCGCCGTTGAAGCCGATCGGCGACAGCACGTCGTAGGGGAAGTTGCCGAAATAGCCGATGTCGGCGATCGAGCGGCTGGGGTAGCGGTCGCCGATATTGACGCCGCCGACGCTGAGGCTGAAGGCCGGGCTCAGCTTGACTTCGGCTTCCAGATCGAGCTGCCAGCGCGCCGCATAGGTCTGGGTCGGCGTGAAGCCGCCGCCGAAGTCGAACACCCGCGTCGTGCTGCCGTGGCGGGTGGCGCGGGCCTGCCAGTGCCAGGCCCCGCCCTGCCAGTTGGCGCCGATCACATGGCGCAGCCGTGGCGCCGCACCGCTCAAGGTGTTGCGCTCCTCGGTGCCGACCAGGGGCCGGTCGACGCCCAGCGCCACCAGCGCGGCCGGCGTGTTCTGGATGTTGCGCAAGGTGGTCTTGCTATAGGACGAGGCCAGGCTCCAGCGCAGCTCGCCGCCCAGCGCCGCATGGCGCCACTGGCCGACCAGGTCCAGGCCCCGGGTGTGGGTGTCGACCGCATTGGTGAAGAAGTTGACGCTGTCGACCCCGCGCTCGCCGAACTGGCTCTGGATCAGCTCGGTCAAGGCTTCGCTGGACAGGCGCTCGGACAGCGTGATGCGGTTCTTGACCCGCACCGTGTAGGCATCGACCGAGAGGCTGCTGCTGGCGCTGGGTTGCAGGGTCAGGCCCAGGCTGGCGTTGCGCGCCTTCTCGGCCCGCAGGTCCTGGGCGCCCAGCGCGCGTGCGATGGCCCCGTTGGCCGGCAGGGTGCGCACCTGGCTCAGCGCGCCGCCGTCGCCACGGTCGGTGACGGTGAAGCTGAAGCCGGTCTGGGCCAGCGAGGGCGCGCGGAAATTGTTCGACAGCGCGCCGCGCAGCGCCAGGGCCGGCGTGAAGGCATAGCGGGCCGAGAGCTTGGCGGTGGTGGCGGCGCCGAAGTCGGAGTAATGGTCCCAGCGCAGCGCGGCATCGGCAAACAGTCCGCGCGTCAGGTCGGCGCTGAGGTCGGCATAGAGCCCGGTGACGCGACGCGACAGCCGGACCGCATCGCGCGGCTGCAGGCCCGGCGCGGCCTGGGCACCGGCCGGGCCGTCGAAGCTGCCCACCGCATAGGAGGCCGGGTCGCCGGGCCGGGTCTCGAAGCGCTCGTGCCGCGCCTCGCCGCCCAGCGCCAAGGTGGCCGGCTTGGCAAGACCTGGCACCAGCAGCTCGCGCGTGAAATCGGCGCTGGCCGTGAGCTGGCGGCTGCCGAACTCGCCGAGATGAAAGCGTGTCGGGCTGGCCGCGCCCAGCGAGGTGTTCAGCGTGTTGCGCAGGCCGTAGTCGAAATCGTTCTGGCCCAGGTTCAGGCTGGCGTCATAGCTCCAGGCCGGGCCCAGCGCACCGCGCAGCCCGGCCACGGCCTGCAGATCGCGGTTCTTGCCAGTGGTCTGCGGGCGAAAGCCGTTCGGGTAGAGGGCTTTGACATTGGCCCAGCTGTCCGGGTAGCGGAAGTAGGCCGCGCCCAGGGTCTCGCGCTGGTCCCAGGTGGCGAAGGCATAGGCCTCGTCGCCGCCGGCCAGGCTCAGGCCGCTGTTGAGCCAGAGGCTGAGCTTGTCGGTCTCGGGCTCGCCGGGTGCGTAGTTGCGCTGGCCCACGGTGGCCAGATTGGCCGGTGTCGGCTCTTCCCAAGGCGGCAGCTGGTCGGGGCCGGCGCGGTTCGTCGCGTTGCGGTGCGCCGCCTCGGCGCCCCAGCGCAGGAAGCCGGCGTCGCCGAGCCGCTGGCCCAGCTTGGCGCGCAGCTCGCGGCTCTGGCCATCGGTGAGGCGCTGGCCGGTGGGCTTGAAGTCGGTGTGATGGGCGCCGAGCGTGGCCTCGATCTCGCCACCGCCGCCGCGAGCGTCGTCGAGGATGATGTTGATGACGCCGGCGATCGCGTCCGAGCCGTACTGCGCGCCGGCCCCGTCGCGCAGCACCTCGATGCGCTGGATCGCCGACAGCGGGATCGAGTTGAAGTCCACCGGATTGGTGCCCTTGCCGGTCTTGGATTCCAGATTGACGATGGCGCTGTTGTGGCGGCGCTTGCCGTTGATCAGCACCAGCACCTGGTCGGGTGAGAGCCCGCGCAGCTGGGCCGCGCGCACATGGTCACCGCCGCCCGAGTTGGACTGGCGCGGGAAATTGAACGAGGGCAGCAGGGCCTGCAGCGCGGCGGCCAGATTGCCGTCGCCGGCCACCGCGCGGCGCAGCTCCTGCTGGCTCAGCACATCGATGGGCAGGCTGGAGTTCAGCAGCGTGCGGTCCTTGGCGCGCGTGCCGGTGACCAGCACGCCGTCGAGGCTGTGCTGGGCCAGGGCCGGGCTCTGGGGGAGCAGGGCCAGCAGGCTGGCCAGGGCGATGCATTCTTTTGTTCTTTTCATGACGGCGGGGGGATAGGGCAAGAAGTGACCCCGGCGAGGCTAAGGCGCCGACGACGCGGCGCCAACAACGCATTGGGAATATGCTCATGCAGTCGCGCTGACGCATCAGATGGCGTGTCGATGGGCAGGGCGGTCGGCGTAGCATCGCGCCCCATGTCCGAACCCTCCATCGCCCTGCCCGAGCGCCGCCTCGATGTGCGCCATGCCGTGTCCGTCTGTGTCGGCATGGTGATAGGCGCCGGCATCTTCAAGACCTCGCCGATGGTGGCCGGCGCGCTGGCCAGCGATGCGCAGCTCTATCTGGCCTGGGCCTTCGGCGGCCTGCTGTCCCTGGTCGGCGCGCTGTGCTTTGCCGAGATGGCGGCGGCCTTTCCCGATGCCGGCGGCGACTATCACTTTCTGCGCCGCGCCTATGGCCAGCGCCTGGGCTTTCTGTTCGCCTGGTCGCGCTTCGCGGTGATACACACCGGCTCGATGGCCTTGCTGGCCTTTGTGTTCGGCGACTATCTGGCCCAGGCGATCGATCTCAGCCCCTGGCTCGGGCCCTATGCCAACGCGGTGCTGGCCGCCGGCCTGATCCTGCTGCTGACCGCGCTGAACCTGGCCGGCGTGCGGGTCGGCCTGGGCACCCAGCTGGGCCTGATGAGCGTGGTGCTGGGCGGGCTGGCGCTGCTGGGCGGGGCCGGCCTGTCGCTGGGCGTGCCGCCGCAGACGCCACTGGTCACGGCCGGCGCCACGCCCGACTGGGGCACGGCGATGATCTTCGTCTTCCTGGCCTATGGCGGCTGGAGCGATGCGGCCACCCTGTCGGCCGAGATGCGCGACGCCAAGCACGGCATCGTCAAGGCCTTGCTGATCGGCCTGGCCCTGGTGATGGGCCTGTACCTGCTGTCCAACTGGGCCTATCTGCAGGGTCTGGGCCTGGCCGGCCTGGCCGCCAGCGCCGCCCCGGCCGCCGACCTGATGCGCGCGGCCTTCGGGCGCGGCGGCGAGTTATTGATCGTCGGCATCGTCACCTTGACCGCGCTGTCGGTGATGAACGCGATCCTGATTGCCGGGCCGCGCACCACCTATGCGGCGACGCGCGATCTGGCGCGCGAACTCCACCTCGGCAAATGGAATGCCAAGCGCGGCACGCCGACGGCCGCCGTGCTGGCCACCAGCGGCGTCGCGCTAGCCCTGGTGGCCTTCGGCGCGGCCACGCGCGGTGGCTTCTCGACCATGGTCGACTACCTGTCGCCGGTCTACTGGTTCTTCCTCTGCCTCAGCGGCGCCGCCGTCATCGTGCTGCGACGCCGCGAGCCGGACGCCGCGCGGCCCTTCAAGGTGCCGCTGTACCCGCTGCTGCCGCTGCTCTTTGTGGGCTGCTGCGCCTATCTGCTTTATGCGAGCCTGGTGTATGTGAAGGCGGGGGCGCTGGTGGGGGTGGCGG
>SCOI01000029.1 GCA_005503085.1 Burkholderiales bacterium C2
TGCAACTGGCCAACCGCGGCTATGTGATGGAGTCCGGCGAGATCACCATGACCGGCGAGGGCAAGACCTTGCTCAATGATCCCAAGGTCAGGGCTGCCTACCTGGGCGAGTGAGCCGGCGAGCGAGCTCATGAAAAAAGGCGGCCGAGGCCGCCTTTGCGCTTAGTCCAGCTTCGCGCCGGAGTCCTTGACGACCTTGCCGTACTTGGCCAGCTCGGTCTTGACGAAGGCGCCGAACTGCTCGGGCGTGCTCGGTGCCGGCTCGGCCATCAGCGTGGCCATGCGGCTCTTGAGCTCGGGCGAGTTCAGGGCCTCGACGAAGGCGGCGTTGAGCTTGGCCGTGACATCGGCCGGCAGCTTGGCCGGGCCGAACAGGCCGAACCAGGTGTTGATGTCGAACTTGCTCAGGCCCAGTGCGGCCGGGCTTTCGGCAATCGTCGCCAGCTCGGGCTGGGCCGAGGTGCGCTTGGCCGTGGTCACCGCCAGGGCCTTGAGCTTGCCCGACTTGATATTGGCCGAGGCGCTGGCCAGATTGTCGAAGTTCAGGTCCACCTGACCCGACACCAGGGCCAGCTGGGCCGGGTTGCCGCCGGAGTAGGGGATATGCGTCATGAAGATGCCGGCCTGGGCCTTGAACATCTCGCCGGCCAGATGGCCGGCACTGCCATTGCCGCCCGAGCCGTAGTTCAGCTTGCCGGGATTTTTCTTCGCATAGGCGACCAGATCGGCGACGCTGTTGATGCCTAGCCTCTGCGCGGCCTCGGCATTCATCACCAGCACATTGGGCACGCGCGCGACCAGGGTGATCGGCGTGAAGTCGCGGATCGGATCATAGGGAATCTTGGCGAACAGCCAGGGGTTGATCGCATGGGTGGCAACCGCGCCCATCACGATGGTGTGGCCGTCCGGCGCGGCCTTGGCCGCCATGTCGGCGCCCAGATTGCCGCCGGCACCGGCCTTGTTCTCGACGACGATGACGCCCAGCTTGTCCTTGGCGCGCTCGGCCAGGCTGCGGGCGACGATGTCCAGCGGGCCGCCCGGGGCATAGGGCACGATCAGGCGGATCGGCTTGTTGGCTTGGGCCAATGCCGGGCCTGCCGACAGCAGGCTGAAAGAAGCGCCAAGACCCGCCAGCAGCATGCGGCGGGTCTTGGAGGAGAGAGTAAGGCGGGAGGTGGTAGTCATCCCGCTAGCCTAGCAGCAGCGCTCTCCAGGTAAACCCGGATCAGGCGCTAAGCGCACGCCCGCTGCCGCCAGAGTGCGGCAGAGTTCACGCCGGGCGGACCAGCTTGGCACGGGCCCAGGCATCGGCCACGCGGGCGGGCGTCGAGTCCTCGCGCTTGACGCGCTCCAGCAGCTCGGTGACCCGGTCAGCGATTTTGCCGACCTCGGCCATCACGGCCGCTTCCTCGCCCTCGCCGCGGTACTCGCGGGCCACGCTGATGATGCCGCCGGCATTGACCAGGTAGTCGGGCAGATAGGTGATGCCGCGTGCCTGCAGCGCATCGCCATCGGCCGCGGTGGCGAGCTGGTTGTTGGCGGCGCCGGCGATCAGGCGGGCACGCAAGCTCGGGATCGACTGCGCGTTCAGCGCCGCGCCCAACGCATTGGGCGCCAGCACGTCCGCATCGGCGGCCAGGATGTCCTGCACCGCCAGGGCCTGGGCACCGAAGCGCTCTTGCGCCCGGGCCACCTTGGCCGCATCGATGTCGGCCACCAGCAGCTTGGCGCCGGCCTGGTGCAGGAACTCGGTCAGATGCCAGCCCACGGCGCCCAGGCCTTGCAGCGCCACGCGCACGCCTTCCAGCGATTCGCGGCCCAGCACCTGGCGGACGCCGGCGCGGATGGACACGAACACGCCCCAGGCCGTCTTCGGGCTCGGGTCGCCACCGAAGGCGCCTTCGCGCGGGATGCCGCTGACGAAGGAGGTCTGGCCCTGCATGCCGCGCATATCGGCGGTGGTGGTGCCGACGTCCTCGGCCGTGATGTAGGCGCCGTCCAGCGACTGAACCGCGCGGCCGAAGGCGGCGAACAGCGCAGCGCGATCAAAGTCGCCGGCCGGCTTGATGATGACGGCCTTGCCGCCGCCGAAGGGCAGGTCGGCCAGCGCGTTCTTCAGGCTCATGCCCTGCGACAGGCGCAACGCGTCGTTCAGCGCGGCCAACTCGCTGTCATAGGTCCAGAGGCGGCAGCCGCCGAAGGCCGGGCCGCGGGCGGTGCTGTGCACGGCCAGGATGGCTTTCAGCCCGGTCTGCGCATCGGCGGCCAGCAGCACGCGCTCATGCGGGGCTTGCTCGGGCAGGCCGAACAGCGAGGTGGGGATGGAGGAGGCGCCGGCGTCGGTGGAGAGGGCGCGGGCGATGTCGGTGATGGCGTTCATGGATGCACTCGTGATGCGGGGGAGATACGCGTCGGCGGGGCGCCAACGCGGCGACGGCCGAGCTTGTGGCCCGGCCGGTGCACGAGTGTAGGGGGCTTTGAACGCCGATCGGCTGCCGCCTGGGCATCAGCCCATGCGGCGGCGGCATGAATCCACGCCTCAGGGCCCCTGGAAGCCGCCGGCCCGCAGCGTCACGACCAAGGTGTCGCGCCAGCCGTTTTCCGCCGCCGGCTGGATCGGCGTGGTCTCGTGGATCACCCGCTCGTCGTCCAGCAGCAGCAGGGTCCAGGGTTCGGTCATCGTGAAGCGCTGGCCTTGCGGGCCCTGGGCTTCGAAGACGCGCGATTCGCCGCCCTTGATCTGCTGGCGCGCGACCAGGAAGACCGCGACCAGATCGACCCCGTCGCGATGCGCGCCCTCGGGCGTCGGCCGGCCGATGCCGCTGGCGGTGTCGATGCGGAACTGATGGGCTTCGATGAACCAGGGCCGGGCGCCTTTCAGACCCGAAGCAATATCGGCCAGTCCCAGCATCAGCCGGCCCCAGGCCGGCAGCGCCACGGCGGCCGGCGCCATCGGCTCGAACCAGCGCTCGATGCCGCCGTGCAGCGCGTTGTAGTCCAGCGGCTGCCAGTGGGCGCGATGCGGGGCCTGGGTCAAGGCGGGGCCGTCGGCGACGAAGCAGCTGTGGCGGCGGAAACGGTAGCTGCCGCCATCACGCAGATAGGCGTCCGGTGGCAGGTCATTCCAGAACGGGCTCAGCAGGGCCAGGTCTTGCGCGTCGACGGCCAGGCTGCGCTGCACAGTCGCCGGCGAGATCACCGCATGGCCCAGCTCCTTGAGCTGAGCCTCGAAACGGTCAGCAGCAACGTAGGGCGGCTCGAACATCAGTGTTTATCTGCCTCGGAGGTGAAGGAATCGGCGTAGAACTCGTCCGCCGGCAGGCTGCATTGGGCCACGAAATCGCGCTGCGCGGCATCGACCATCACCGGCGCGCCGCAGGCATAGACCTGGTAGGCCGAGAGGTCCGGCAAATCGCTCATCACGACCTGGTGGACGAAGCCGGTGCGCCCGGTCCAGCCGTCTTCGGGTCGGGGCTCGGACAGCACCGGCACATAAGTCAGATTCGGGATCTCGGTCGCGGCCTTCAAGGCCCAGTCATGCAGATAAAGATCGGCCTTGCTGCGGCAGCCCCAGTACAGTGTCGTCGGGCGGCTCAGGCCAAGATGCTGGATGCGCTCGATGATGGCCTTGATCGGCGCGAAGCCGGTGCCGCTGGCCAGCAGCACCATGGGCTTGTCCGAGTCCTCGCGCAGGAAGAAGCTGCCGAACGGGCCTTCCATGCGCAGGATGTCTTTCTCCTTCATCGTGCCGAACACATGGTCGGTGAACTTGCCGCCGGGCATGTGGCGGATGTGCAGCTCGATGAACCCCGGTGTGCTGTGCGGGGCATTGGCCATGCTGTAGCTGCGGCGTGCGCCGTCGCGCAGGATGAATTCGACGTACTGACCGGCATGGAACTGGAAGTTCTGCGTGGCCGGCAGTTGCAGACGCACGATGGCCACATCGCCCGACGGCCGCTCCAGGCTCTGCACCCGGCTGGGTAGCTTCAGCACCGCGAACTCGCCGGCGCCGGGCACGGTGCGGGCTTCCAGCACGCAGTCGGTCTGCGGCGTCGCGCAGCAGGTCAGCACCGTGCCGGCGGCCTCTTCGGCCTCGCTCAAGGTCTTGGGCTGGTGCGCGCCATGGATCACCCGGCCCTCCAGCAACTTGCTCTTGCAGGAGCCGCAGGCACCGTCCTTGCAGCCATAGGGCAGGCCCACGCCCTGGCGGATCGCGGCGCCCAGCAGGGTTTCGTCGCGCTCGACGGCAAAGACGCGGCCGCTGGGTTGTACGGTGACCTGGAAATTCATGATGTGCAGTGGGCTCCGGCAAAAACACGGCCCGCCGCTCGCGTGCGCAGGGCGGGCCTTAAACTCGGGCGCCATTTTGCCTGAGCCCACGCGATGCCTTCTTGCCCCATGCCCGCTGCCACCCGTCTGCTGATCGTTGGCTGTGGCGATGTCGGCATGCGGGTGCTCAAACTGCTGCAGGGGCGCTGGCCGGTGCTGGCCCTGACTTCCAATCCCGAGCGCCGTGCCGAGTTGCGTGCCGCCGGCGCCAGGCCCTTGCTGGGCAATCTGGACGAGCCCGCCAGCCTGGGGCGCCTGGCCGGGCTGGCGGACCGGGTCTTGCATCTGGCACCGCCGCAGCCGCAGGGTCGCGACGATCTGCGCACCGCCGCGCTGCTGCAGGCCTTGGCACGTGGCCGGCCGCCGGCCTCCCTCGTCTACGCCAGCACCAGCGGCATCTATGGCGACTGCGGCGGCGCGCGCTTTGATGAGAGCCGGCCGGTGGCACCCGGCACCGACCGGGCGCTGCGCCGCGTTGCAGCCGAGCGGCGGCTGCGCGTCTTCGGCGCCCAGTTCGGCAGCCATATCAGCCTGCTGCGCGTGCCCGGCATCTATGCGTCTGACCGCGAGGGCGGTCATCCACGCGAACGCCTGGCGCGTGGCAGCCCGGTGCTGCGGCGCGAGGAGGATGTCTACACCAACCACATCCATGCCGACGACCTGGCGCGTGCCTGCGTGGCGGCGCTGTTTCGCGGCCTGCCGCAGCGTGCCGTCCATGTCTGCGACGACAGCGAGCTGCTGATGGGGGACTATTTCGATCTGGCGGCCGATCTGTGCGGCATAAGCCGGCCGCCACGGGTCGCGCGGGCCGAGGCGGCCCGGCTGATGTCGCCTATGCAGCTGAGCTTCATGAGCGAATCACGCCGGCTCACCAACACCCGTCTGAAGACCGAGCTGCGGCTGAAGCTGCGCTACCCGCAGCCGGCGCAAGGCCTGCTGGCCTAGTGGCGATTGGCGGCGATTAGCGACGCCGCGCGCCGCGCCAGTACCGTATCAGCAGGTAGGCGCCCAGCATGCCGCCCAGATGGGCGAAGTGGGCGATGCCGCTGCCGCCGCCCAGGCCCATCAGCAGCTCCAGCGCGCCGAAGATCGCGACGAAGTACTTGGCCTTCATGGGGATAGGCGGGAACAGCGGCATGATGATGCGGTCCGGGAACAGCATGCCGAAGCTCAGCAGCAGGCCGAACAGCGCGCCCGAGGCGCCGACGGTGGGCGACATCGAGCCGATCAGCAGCGTGAAGATCAGCTGGGCCAGCGCGGCAGTCAGGATGCTGGCGGCCAGCATCTGGATATAGCGCTTGCTGCCCCAGACCCTCTCCAGCTCCGAGCCGAACATCCACAGGCCCAGCATATTGAAGAACAGATGCATCACATCGCCGTGCAGAAAGGCGTAGGTGAGCGGCTGCCAGGGCAGGAAGCGTCCGGTCTGTATTGGCCACAGCGCGAACAAGACCTCCAGCGACGGCGGCAGCAGAAGGAAGGCGCAGAACAGGCCCACACAGGCCAGCATGAAGGCTTTGGTAACCGGAGGCAGATGGGGCATGGTCGGGCGGGTGTCTCGGAAGTCGCTCTGACATTGCCGCGACGGGTCGGCGGCAGACGGGCGCTAGAGTGTATTCGCAGCGCAGCCGTGTCCCCGGGACCTCGCCGGCCGCTTGGCGGCGGACGCAAAAAAGCCCCGGCTCGCGGGGCTTGTGCTTCAACGGCGGGCTCTGTGATCTGGTGCCCCAAGCCGGACTCGAACCGGCACACCTTGCGGCGGGGGATTTTGAGTCCCCTGCGTCTACCGATTCCGCCATCGGGGCAGATCTCGAAGCTCGCGCTGCTGAAGGCCGTAATTGTGCCACACAAATTGGCCGCCCTCCGGCAATGGTGCTGGTTGGCTGCCACAATCGCCGCCATGACTAGCAAGCACTACCCCAGCCTTGAAGATGTGATCGGCAACACCCCTCTGGTGCGCTTGCAGCGCCTGGGCGCCGAGATGGCCGCGCGCGGCAATGTGATCCTGGCCAAGCTGGAGGGCAACAACCCGGCCGGCTCGGTCAAGGACCGGCCGGCCATCAGCATGATCCGGCGCGCCGAGGAGCGCGGCGACATCAAGCCTGGCGACACCCTGATCGAAGCGACCTCGGGCAATACCGGCATCGCGCTGGCGATGGCGGCGGCGATCCGCGGCTACCGCATGGTGCTGATCATGCCGGAGGACCTGTCGATCGAGCGGGCCCAGACGATGAAGGCCTTCGGCGCCGAGCTGATCCTGACGCCGCGCTCGGGCGGCATGGAGTACGCCCGCGATCTGGCCGAGAAGATGCAGGTCGAGGGCAAGGGCCGGGTGCTGGACCAGTTCGCCAACGAGGACAACCCGCGCATCCACTACGAGACCACCGGCCCGGAGCTGTGGCGCGACACCGGCGGCGAGATCACGCACTTCGTCAGCGCGATGGGCACGACCGGCACCATCACCGGCACCTCGAAATTCCTGAAGGAACAGAACCCGGCGGTGCGCATCATCGGTGCCCAGCCGTCCGAGGGCTCGCGCATTCCGGGCATTCGCAAATGGCCCGAGGCCTATCTGCCCAAGATCTACAAGCCCTCGGCTGTCGACGAGCTGGTGCTGGTCAGTCAGTCCGATGCCGAGGACATGGCGCGGCGCATGGCGCGCGAGGAGGGGCTGTTTGCCGGCATCTCGGCGGCCGGTGCCTGCTGGGTCGCGCTGCAGCTGGCGCGCACGCTGGAGAACGCCACCATCGTCTTCGTGGTCTGCGACCGCGGCGACCGCTATCTGTCGACCGGGGTGTTTCCGGCCTGAGCCCGCCAAGGCCAGGGCCTAGAATCGGACCTCAAAGGAAGCTATTGCCATGGACGCCCACAAAGAACTCGACACCCGCGGCCTGAACTGCCCGCTGCCCATCCTGAAGGCCAAGAAGGCCCTGGCCGAGATGGAGAGCGGCCAGCTGCTGAAGGTCGTCGCCACCGACCCCGGCTCGATGCGCGACTTCCAGGCCTTTGCACGCCAGACCGGCAACGAGCTGGTCGAGCAGTCCAGCCAGGCCGATGAATTCATCCATGTGCTGAAACGCCGCTGAGTCCGGCGCATGCATGAATGCAAAGGGCCACGCTAGCGTGGCCCTTTTGCCGAGCGGGGCTCGGACTCAGATGTCCAGGCTTTGCAGATACTGGCGAAAGCCCGGGCCCAGTTCCGGATGGGCTAGCGCCAGCTCGACATTGGCCTGCAGAAAGCCTTCCTTGCTGCCGCAGTCGTAGCGCTTGCCGTCATAGCGATAGGCAAACACCTTCTCGCGGCGCAGCAAGCCGGCGATGCCGTCGGTGAGCTGGATCTCGCCGCCGACGCCGCGTGGCTGGTTGGCGATCTCGTGGAAGACACCGGGCGTCAGGATGTAGCGGCCGGCCACACCCAGACGCGAGGGGGCATCGGCAGGGGCGGGCTTCTCGACGATGCGGCTGACATCCATCAGCTTGTCGTTGACCTGGGTGCCGGCGACGATGCCGTAGCGGCGCGTGTGTTCCTCGGGCACTTCCTGCACGGCCAGGATGGAGGCGCGCCACTCGGCATACTGCTCGACCATCTGGGCGAGCACCGGCGGCTGACCCACCATCAGGTCATCGGCCAGCAGCACCGCGAACGGCTCGTTGCCGACCAGGCGCTGTGCGCACAAGACCGCATGGCCCAGACCCAGGGCCTGGGCCTGGCGCACATAGATGCACTCCATATCGTCGGGCTTGACGCTGCGCACCACCTCCAGCAACTCCCGCTTACCCGCCTGTTCGAGGGCTACCTCGAGCTCGAAAGTCATGTCAAAGTGGTCTTCAATCGGGCGCTTGTGACGACCCGTGACAAAAATCATTTCCCGTACACCGGCGGCATAAGCCTCTTCAACGGCGTACTGGATGAGGGGCTTGTCCACCACCGGCAGCATTTCTTTGGGCTGCGCCTTGGTGGCGGGGAGGAACCGCGTGCCAAGACCTGCAACCGGGAAAATCGCTTTGGTCACCATCATTTCCGTACACTCTCCTATTGCTCGCGCGCATTGTGGCATGGGGCCTGGGTGTCAAATTTGGGATTGCAAGGGCCGCTAGTGTCATGAGTCTGCTGATCGTTGAGCCGCTGGAAGCCGAGGTCATGCAATGGCTGGCGGAGCGCCACGCCGTGATCTACGCGCCCGAGCTCGCGGCCGACATGCCGGGGCTGCGCGCCGCCCTGCACCAGGTGCAGGGGCTGGTGCTGCCGCCCCATGTGCCGCTGGATATCGCCTTGCTGCGCGCCGCGCCCAAGCTGCGCGTGGTCGGGCGCATGAGCGCCGGGCTGGAGAATCTGGATGCCGAGGCCTGCCGCAGCGCCGGCATCGAGGTGGTGCGCAGCATCACCGCGACCGCCAGTGCCGAGGCCGAGTTCGTCGTCGGCGCCTTGCTGGCCCTCTTGCGCCGGGTGCCGGTGCAGGCCAGCGACGGCATGCTGGTCGGCCGCGAGCTGGGTTGCGCCACGGTCGGCCTGATCGGCATGAGCCCGGCCACCCGCATGCTGGCCCAGCTGCTGCCGGCCTTTGGCACGCGGGTGATCGGCTACGACCCTAGCCTGCACCAGAGCGAGCCGCTGTGGGCGCAATGGGGCATCGAGCCGCTGCCACTGCGCGAGCTGATGGAGCGCAGCGATGCGGTCAGCGTGCAGCTGGCCTACTACCTGCGCTATCGCGGCCTGATCGGCGAGCGGGTGCTGGGTTTTGCCAAGCCCGGCCAGGTGCTGGTCAGCCTGGCCCATTCGGGCATCTTCGACGAGCAGGCGCTGGCCCAGGCCATGGGCAGCGGCCGCATCCTGGCGGCCTGGTTCGACAGCATGGAGCCCGGCGTGCTGGAGCCGGGCCGGCCCCTGCACGGCCTGCCGGGCCTGCAGGTGACGCCGCGCCTGGCCAGCACGACGCGCGAGTCGCGCGTGCGTGCCGCCTGGGGGGTGGCACGCCGCATGGACGAGATGCTGGCCGTGCCGCCGCAGGCGACGGCGGAGTTCCGGCCTACTTACCCAGCCGATCTGCCTGAGCCCGAAGCCGCGCCACGGTGGCGGTAAATTCGGCGATGCGCTGACGCTCCTGTTCGACCACCGAAGCCGGTGCCCGTGCGACAAAGCTCTCATTGCCCAGCTTGGCCTGGGCCTTGACGATCTCGCCGTCCAGGCGGGCGATCTCCTTGGCCAGGCGGGCGCGTTCGGCCTCGACATCGATCTCCACATGCAGGGCCAGGCGCGCCTCGCCATGCACCAGCACCGGTGAGTTCTGGCTGGCGGCGGCGAAGGCGGCTTCGTCCGCCATGATGCGCACCTCGCTGAACTTGGCCAGCACCTTCAGGAAGGGGGCGGCCTCGGCGATGAAGCCTGTGTCGCCGCCGACCAGCAGGGGCACGCGCTCACCCGACAGATTCATCTCGCTGCGCAGGCTGCGGCAGGTGCCGACCACGGCCTTGAGCTTGTCGACCCAGGCGATCGCCACCGCATCGATGCGCTCGGGCTGGGCCACCGGGTAGGCGGCGGTGACCAGATAGTCGCTGGACTTGCGGCCGGCGATCGGCGCCACCGTCTGCCACAGCTCCTCGGTGATGAAGGGCGTGATCGGGTGGAGCAGGCGCAGGATGGTCTCTAGCGTGCGGATCAGGGTGCGGCGGGTGGCGCGCTGCTGGCTCTCGTCGCCACGGTCCTTGGCCTCCTGGATCTGCACCTTGGCGATCTCCAGATACCAGTCGCAGTACTCGTCCCAGACAAAGGAGTAGATCGCGTTGGCGACGTTGTCGAGGCGGTACTCGGCAAAGCCCTGGGCCACGGCGGCCTCGACCTTCTGCAGCTCGCTGCTGATCCAGCGGTCGGCCTGGCTGAAGCTCATATAGCCGGGCGGGCACTGACCCTTCTCATGCGCGAGGCCGCAGTCCTGGCCTTCGCAGTTCATCAGCACGAAGCGGGTCGCGTTCCACAGCTTGTTGCAGAAGTTGCGGTAGCCCTCGCAGCGCTTGCTGTCGAAGTTGACGCTGCGGCCCAGCGTGGCCATCGCTGCGAAGGTGAAGCGCAGCGCGTCGGCACCGTAGCCGGGGATGCCTTCAGGGAACTCCTTCTCGGTGGCCTTGCGCACCTTGGGAGCGTTCTCGGGCTTGCGCAGGCCCTGGCTGCGCTTGTCCAGCAGCGGGGCCAGTGCGATGCCGTCGATCAGATCGACCGGATCCAGCACGTTCCCTTCCGATTTGCTCATCTTCTTGCCCTGCGCATCGAGCACGAGGCCGTGGATATAGACATGCTTGAACGGCACCTTGCCGGTGAAGTGCTTGGTCATCATGATCATCCGGGCGACCCAGAAGAAGATGATGTCGTAGCCGGTCACCAGCACGCTGCTGGGCAGGAACAGGTCCTGCTCCTGCGCGTTCAGCGTCGAGAAGGGCACCAGCGCCGACGAGTACCAGGTGTCCAGCACGTCCTCGTCACGCTTGAGCGCGCCGGTGTAGCCGGCGGTCGTGGCCTTGGCGCGGGCCTCGTCCTCGCTGCGGGCGACGAAGATGCGGCCGTCGTCGGCATACCAGGCCGGAATCTGGTGGCCCCACCAGAGCTGGCGCGAGATGCACCAGTCCTGGATGTTCTTCATCCACTGGTTGTAGGTGTTGACCCAGTTCTCGGGCACGAACTTGACCTCGCCCGAGGACACCGCCTCGATGGCCTGCTCGGCAATGCTCTTGCCGCCGGCGCCGGGCTTGCTCATCGCGACGAACCACTGGTCGGTCAGCATGGGCTCGATCACCTGGCCGGTGCGGGCGCAGCGCGGCACCATCAGCTTGTGCTTCTTGACCTCGACCAGCAGGCCTTCGGCCTCCAGCTGCGCGACGATCTTTTTGCGCGCGACAAAGCGGTCCAGGCCGCGATAGGCCTCGGGTGCCGCATCGTTGACCGTGGCCTGCAGCGTGAAGATGGTCAGCATCTCCAGCTGGTGGCGCAGGCCGACCTGGTAGTCGTTGGTGTCGTGCGCCGGTGTGACCTTGACCACGCCGGTGCCGAAGGCCTTGTCCACATAGTCGTCGGCGATCACCGGCACCAGGCGGCCGGTGATGGGCAGGCGCACCTGGCGGCCGATCAGATGGGTGTAGCGCTCGTCCTCGGGGTGCACCATCACGGCGGTGTCACCCAGCATGGTTTCCGGCCGCGTGGTGGCCACCACCAGGCTCTCGTCGCTGCCCTCGATGGGGTAGCGGATATGCCAGAGCGAACCGTCCTCCTCCTCGCTCTCGACCTCCAGATCGGAGACGGCCGACTGCAGCACCGGATCCCAGCTGACCAGGCGCTTGCCGCGGTAGATCAGGCCTTCCTCATGCAGGCGCACAAAGGTGTCGGTCACGACCTCGGAGAGCTTCTCGTCCATCGTGAAGTACTCGTGGGCCCAGGACACCGAGTCGCCCATGCGGCGCATCTGGCGCGTGATGGTGTCGCCCGATTCCTGCTTCCACTCCCAGACCTTGGCGACGAAGTTCTTGCGGCCCAGGTCATGGCGGCTCTGGCCGCTGGCCTGCAGCTGGCGCTCGACGACGATCTGCGTGGCGATGCCTGCATGGTCTGTGCCGGGCACCCACAGCGTGTTGTGGCCCAGCATGCGGTGATAGCGCGTCAACGAGTCCATGATGGTCTGGTTGAAGGCGTGGCCCATGTGCAGGGTGCCGGTCACATTGGGCGGCGGCAGCTGGATGCTGAAGGATTCGCGGCTCGAGTCCAGGGTCGGGGCATACAGGCCCTGGCCTTCCCACAGGGGACCCCAATGGGCTTCAAGAGCGGCGGGTTCGAAGGACTTCGCGAGTTCGGTCATGTGGCATCGGGCGCCGACCTTCGTCGGGCGCAAGGTGTTGCTCGGGGAATGGAGCGCGATTGTAGGTGGCCCGTCTGCCTGCGGTGCCGCCTATCACAGAAGTGCGAATCCCGCGGTCGGGCAGGGCATGGCAAAGCCGTGTAATTTCCGTGCCTTGTCACTCCACCTCCAGAGCCCATGTCCATGTTGTCCTCCTCCTTGCAAGTCGGCGCGCTGACGCTGCCCAACCGCCTGCTGATGGCGCCGCTGACACGCACCCGTGCCAGTGCCGGCCATCTGCCCAATGCGCTGATGGCCGAGTACTACGCGCAGCGTGCCAGTGCCGGCCTGATCGTCACCGAATGCACCATGGTCGCGCCGCGCACCTCGGCCTTTGGCGCCGATCCCGGCATCTATGACGAGGCCCAGGCTCAGGCCTGGAAGCAGGTGGCCGATGCGGTCCATGCCAAGGGCGGCCGCATCTTCATGCAGATCTGGCACGCCGGCCGCGCGGCCCATCCGGGGCTCAACGACGGCGCCGAGACGGTCTCGGCCAGCGCCCTGGCGATCGATGGTGAAGTGCACACGCCCACGGGCAAGCAAGCCCATGTGACGCCGCGCGCGCTGCGCGCCGATGAAATTCCGGGACTGGTCCGGGCCTATGCCGAGGCCGCGCGTCGCGCGGTGGCCGCGGGCTTCGACGGCGTCGAGGTGCATGGCGCCAACGGCTATCTGATCGACCAGTTCCTGCGCGATGGCTCGAACCAGCGCGATGACGCCTATGGCGGCTCGCTGGCCCATCGCGCCCGCTTCTTGTTCGAGGTGCTGGAGGCTGTCTGCGCCGCGATCGGTTCGCAGCGCGTCGGCCTGCGCCTGTCGCCGCTGAACAGCTACAACAGCATGAAGGACAGTGACCCGCTGGCGCTGACCGCCTATCTGGCCGAGCAGCTCAACCGTTTCGATCTGGCCTATCTGCACCTGATGCGGGCCGACTTCTTTGGCCTTCAAAAGGCCGATGTGGTTCCGGTCGCGCGCCAGCACTACAAGGGTGTTCTGGTCGGCAATATGGGCTATAGCGCCGAGGAGGCGCAGCGCGCGATCGAGGCGGGGCAGCTCGACGCGGTGGCCTTCGGCACCGGCTTCCTGGCCAACCCCGACCTGCCGCAGCGCGTGGCTGCCGGCGCGGCCTGGAATGCGCCGGACCCCAGCACCTTCTACACCCCGGGTGCGAAGGGCTACACGGACTATCCGACGCTCTGACGGCTAGATGAACAGGTGCTCGCCGGCGTTGTGGCTGCGCCGAAACGCCGGCGTGAGACGGGTCATTACATGAAGAGATGCTCGCCGGCGTTTTCGCCTCCGAGCACCACATAGTTCACCTTGCGCAGATCCGCCAGGGTCTTGCCGCCGGAGTAGGACACCGAGCTCTGCACGTCTTCCAGCATCTCGCGCACCGTGTCGGCCAGCTTGCCCTTGACCGGCTCGAGGATGCGCTTGCCCTCGACATGCTTGTACTCGCCCTTGTTGAAGTCCGAGGCCGAGCCGTAGTACTCCTTGTAGAGCTTGCCGTCGACCTCGACGGTGTTGCCGGGCGACTCCTCATGGCCGGCGAACAGCGAGCCGATCATGACCATCGAAGCGCCGAAGCGCACGCTCTTGGCGATATCGCCATGGTGGCGGATGCCGCCGTCGGCGACGATGGGCTTGGTCGCGACGCGGGCACACCATTTCAGGGCCGAGAGCTGCCAGCCACCGGTGCCGAAGCCGGTCTTCAACCGCGTGATGCAGACCTTGCCGGGGCCGATGCCCACCTTGGTGGCATCGGCGCCCCAGTTCTCCAGATCGATCACACCCTCGGGCGTGCCGACATTGCCGGCGATCACAAAGGTGCTGGGCAGCTTCTGCTTGATATAGGCAATCATGCGCTGCACGCTGTCGGCATGGCCGTGGGCGATGTCTATCGTGATGTAGTCGGCGCCGACGCCCTCGGCCGCCAGGCGGTCGATCACCGCATAGTCGGCCGGCTTGACGCCAGAGCTGACCGAGACGAACAGGCCCTTGTCGCGCATGCGCTTGGCGTACTCGACATTGTCGAGATCGAAGCGGTGCATCACATAGAAGTAGCCGTTGGCGGCCAGCCATTCGGTGATGTTCTCGTCCACCACCGTCTTCATATTGGCCGGCACCACCGGCAGCTTGAAGCGGCGCGGGCCGAATTCCACCGAGGTGTCGCATTCGCTGCGGCTCTCCACGCGGCATTTGCGCGGCAGCAGCAGGATGTTGTCGTAGTCAAAGATTTCCATGGTCCAGGATCGCAAGTGTCGGGGTGCGTTCGTGCAGTGCACCACCTGGGCTGCGAGCGCTTGACTTGGGACCGGTTGCCGCCGCGAGACCATTCAGCTTGGAATGGTGCGAAGACAAAAAACCGGACACCAAAATTTGGGCCCGGTGACTGATTCTACGCGGGTTCTCCTGTTTGGGGCGGGGTAAGTCCTCTTTGCCCCGCAATGGGGCGGCTCGCTACACTTGCGCCCCCGCCAAGGAAATCATATGAGCGAAGCAGTCGTCATCAGCGGCACCGGCCTGTACCGGCCGCCGCACACCATCAGCAATGCCGAACTGGTCGAGGCTTTCAACCGCTATGCGGACCTGCAGAACGCCCAGCATGCCTCCGAAATTGCCGCCGGCACGCGGGCCGCGCTGACCCATTCCAGCGTCGAGTTCATCGAGAAGGCCTCGGGCATCAAGCAGCGCTATGTGATCGAGAAGTCCGGCGTGCTGGACCCGACCCGCATGTACCCGCGCTTCGAGGAGCGCCCCGACGACCAGCTCTCGCTGATGGCCGAGATCGCTGTCGATGCCGCCCGCCAGGCCATGGCGGCCGCCGGCAAGCAGGGCCACCAGATCGATGCGGTGCTGTGTGCCGCCGCCAATATGCAGCGCGCCTATCCGGCGATGGCCATCGAGATCCAGCAGGCCATCGGTGCCGGCGGCTACGGCTTCGACATGAATGTGGCCTGCTCCTCGGCCACCTTCGCGATCGAGCAGGCCGCCAATGCGGTGCGCGCCGGCACGGCCCGCTGCGTGCTGGTGGTCAACCCCGAGATCACCTCGGCCCATCTGGAATGGCGCGACCGCGACTGCCACTTCATCTTCGGCGATGTCTGCACCGCCGTGATTGTCGAGCGCGCCGACACCGCCACCTCGGCCGAGCAATGGGGGATTCTCGGGACCAAGCTGGCGACCGAGTTCTCCAGCAATATCCGCAACAACTTCGGTTTCCTGAACCGCAGCGAGGACAGCGACCCGCTGGCCCGCGACAAGACCTTCCAGCAGGAAGGCCGCAAGGTGTTCAAGGAGGTCGTGCCGCTGGCCGCCGCCCATATCGAGGGGCATCTGGCGGCGCTGGGCCTCCCGCCGACGGCGGTGCGCCGCTTCTGGCTGCACCAGGCCAATCTGGGCATGAACCAACTGGTGATCAAGAAACTGGTCGGCCAGGACCTGGCCGGCGCAGGCTCGGATGTGGCGCCGCTGATCCTCGATGAGTACGCCAACACGGCCTCGGCCGGCTCCATCATCGCCTTCCATGCGCACCGCACGGATCTCGCGCGTGGCGATGTCGGCGTGATCTGCTCCTTCGGGGCCGGCTATTCGATCGGCAGCGTGATCGTCAAGAAGCGCTGAGTCTGGGCCCTGGCGCTCATGCGCCCCTATCATCGCCCGCATGAACATCCTCATTCTTGGCGGTACCCAGTTCGTCGGGCGCGCACTGGCCGAGGCGGCGCTGGCCGCCGGCCATCGGCTCACGCTGTTCAATCGCGGCCGTAGCGGCACCGGGCTGTTCCCGCAGGCCCAGCACCTTCGTGGCGACCGCGGCGGCGACATCTCAGCGCTGGCCCGGGGCGAATGGGACGCGGTGATCGACAGCTGCGGCTACCTGCCGCGCGAGGTCGAGGCCACGGCTTCCTTGCTCAAGGGCAGGGTGGGGCGCTATCTCTACATCTCCAGCGTCTCGGCCTATGCCAGCTTTGCCCAGCCCAATGACGAAGGCTCGGCGCTCGGGCGCCTGGCCGATCCCGACACCGAGGTGGTCGATGGGGCGAGCTACGGTCCGCTGAAGGCCGCCTGCGAGATGCGCCTGCGCCAGCATTTCAACGAGCAGGCGCTGGTGCTGAGGCCGGGTCTGATCGTCGGGCCGCATGACCCGACCCAGCGTTTCAGCTACTGGCCGGCGCGCGTCGCCCTGGCCCAGGACGGCGAGCCGCTGCTGGTGCCGGGCCAGCCGGGCGATGCCTTGCAGTTCATCGATGCACGCGATCTGGCTGCATTTGCGCTGAGCCTGCTGGCGCAGGGCCGGGCCGGGACCTTCAATGCGGTGGCCGCGCCGGGGCAATGGACCCGGGGCGAACTGATGGCGGCCTGCGCGGCGGCCGCCGGCGTTAGGCCCCGCTGGGTCTGGGCCGAGGATCAGCGCCTGCTGGATCTGGGCGTCAAGCCCTGGATCGAGCTGCCGCTGTGGCTACCGCAGACCGGCGATCACATCAGCTTCATGGAGTGCGACAACCGTGCCGCGCTGCGCGCCGGGCTGACGATAAGGCCGCTGGCCGAGACGGTGGCCGATACGCTGGCCTGGTGGCGCGCCTTGCCGGCCGAGGCTCAGGTCTTCAGTAAGGCCGGTGTGCGTCCTGATCGTGAGCAGGCGTTGTTGCACGCCCTGGCGTCGGCGGAAGGCTGAGCGGCGGCGGCATCAGCGCCGACGAGGCCGGCAGGCCCGGCTGAGCCGGTATCTGGCCCGGATTCAAGGGCTCCAGGCTTTTCAGGCCGGCGCCGCCGGCGAACTCCTCGAACACCCAGTCGCCGTCCTGCCACAGCAGGCCGCCGACCGGTGCCGGCTCCTTGACGGGCACGCCTTTGAGCGCCTCGGCCATCAGCTCGACCCAGGCCGGCAGCGCCAGGCCGCCGCCGCTTTCGCGCTCCCCCAGGCTGCGCGGCTGGTCATAGCCCATCCAGACCACGGCCGCCAGGCTGGGATGGAAGCCGGCGAACCAGGCATCGACCGCGTCATTGGTGGTGCCGGTCTTGCCATAGACATCGCCGCGCCGCAGCTGGGCCGAGGCTCGGGCGGCCGTGCCGCTGCGCGTGACCTCCTGCAGCAGGCTGTTCATCACGAAGGCATTGCGCGCCGAGATCGCGCGGTTGTCCTCGCTGGCCGTCTCGGTGGGGGCCTCGAACAAGACCTGACCCTTGGCGTCGACGATGCGCGCGATCACGGTCGGTTTGAGCAGATGGCCGCCGTTGGCGAACACCGCATAGGCGCTGGCCAGCTGCAGCGGCGTGGCCGCGCCCGAGCCCAGGGCCAGGGTCAGGTTGTCGGGCTGCTTGTCGGCGTCCAGGCCGAAGCGGGCGGCCCAGGCGCGCGCGGTCGGCGGCGTGACTTGCTGCATCAGCCGTATCGTCACCATATTCTTCGAGCGCGCCAGCGCCTGGCGCACCGTCATCGGGCCGTCGAACTGGTTGTCGGAGTTCTTCGGCTCCCAGTCACCGATCGCGATCGGCGCATCCTCGACCAGGGTGGCCGGGCTAACGCCTTGTTCCAGCGCGGCCGAGTAGACCATGGGCTTGAAGGCCGAGCCCGGCTGGCGCCAGGCCTGGGTCGCATGGTTGAACTGGTTCTTCGCGAAGTCGAAGCCGCCGACCAGGGCCCGCACCCGGCCGGTACCGGGCTCCAGCGCCACCAGGGCGCCCTCGGCCTCGGGTTGCTGAGTGATCTGCCAGGCCCCCTTGGCGTCGGCCTTGCTGGGCGGGCCGCGCAGCACGCGGATGATGGCGCCGGGGCGCAGCTTCAGCTCGGCCTTGGCCTTGGCGCTCAGTCCCGACTGGGCGCCGCGCAGACCGTCGCCGTTGATCACGATGTCCTCGCCGCTTTGCAGGCTGGCCGAGACCTTGGCCGGCGCGATGGCGGTGATCACGGCGGCACGCAGATCGTCCTGGTCGGGGTGTTCGGCCAGCGCCTCGGTGATGGCGGCGTCCCACAGCGCGGGCTTGTCGGGCAGTGCGACAAAGCCCTCGGGGCCGCGATAGGGCTTGCGCCGCTCGTAGTCCATCAGGCTGCGGCGCAGGCCGCGGTAGGCGGCGGCCTGTTCGTTCGACTCCAGCGTGGTGTAGACCGACAGGCCCAGGGTGTAGGCCTCGTCGCCATACTGCGCATGGACCTGCTGGCGCGCCATCTCGGCGACGAACTCGGCATGCAGGCGCGGGTCGCTGGCCGAGCGGATATTCAGGGTCTCGGCCTTGGCGGCCTCCAACTGGGCCTGGTCGATGACGCCGAGTTCTTCCATGCGATGCAGCACCACCTGCTGGCGGCTCTGGGCGCGGGCGAAGTTGTTGACCGGGTTGGCATAGATCGGATTCTTCGGCAGGCCGGCCAGCATCGCGGTTTCGGCCAGCGACAAGTCTTGCAGACTCTTGCCGAAATAGATGCGCGCGGCGGCCTCGAAACCATAGGCCCGCTGACCCAGATAGATCTGGTTCATATAGACCTCGAGAATCTTCTCCTTGCTCAGCGCCGACTCGATGCGCATCGTCAGCAGGGCCTCGATGAACTTGCGGCTGTAGGTCTTCTTCTTGGTCAGATAGAGATCGCGGGCCAGCTGCTGTGTGATCGTCGAGCCGCCCTGGCTGCGCGGGTTGAACAGATTGCTGATGAAGGCCCGCGCGATACCGCGGTAGGACAGGCCGCCGTGCTCGTAGAAGTCCGGGTCCTCGATGGCCAGCAGCGCGTCCTGCATGGGCTTGGGGATCTGCTCCAGCGGCAGATAGCGGCGCCGCTCGGCGCCGAACTCGCCGATCTGCACACCATCCGCCGTGTAGACGCGCAGCGGCTGCTTGGGCTGGTAGTCGAGCAGATTGCCGATGTCCGGCAGGTTCGGATAGACCAGGGCGGCGGCCATGGCCAGCAACAGGACCAACAGGGCCAGGCCAGCGCCCGCGATCAGCAGAAGGCGGCGCCAGTGGCCCCGGAAAAACTCGGTGAGCAGACTCAACAATGCAGGCATCCGTCGCTTGGAGGAGCGGCGATTATCGCCAGGGCCTGGTGTCGGGCCCGGGCCGGCCCTGGTCCGGCTATCGGTTATCGTGCCGGCCATGCATGAGTTTTCCTTCTTCTGGCACGACTACGAGACCTTTGGCCGCGTGCCCCGCCGTGACCGCCCGGCCCAGTTCGCCGGCGTGCGCACCGATGCCGATCTCAATGAGATCGGCGAGCCGCTGATGCTGTACTGCCAGCCGGCGCCGGACTTTCTGCCCGATCCCGAGGCCTGTCTGCTGACCGGCATCCTGCCGCAGACCTGCGTCGAGCAGGGCCGGCCCGAGCATGAGTTCGCCGCGGCGATCGAGGCCGAGCTGGCCGCACCGGGCACCGTGGGCGTGGGCTACAACACGATACGCTTTGACGACGAGGTGACCCGCCATCTGTTCTGGCGCAATCTGATCGACCCCTATGCCCGCGAGTGGCAGAACGGCTGCGGCCGCTGGGACCTGCTGGACGTGATGCGCTGCGCCTATGCGATGCGGCCCGAGGGCCTGCAATGGCCCACGCACGAGGACGGCCGGCCCTCGTTCAAGCTCGAGCACCTGACCGTCGCCAACGGCCTGGTACACGAGGCCGCGCACGATGCGCTCTCGGATGTGCGCGCCACCATCGCCTTGGCCCGGCTGGTCAAGACGGCCCAGCCCAAGCTCTTCGAGTTCTGCCTGAAGCTGCACAAAAAGGACGCGGTCTGGGCCGAGATCGGCATAGGCAAGCCCTTCCTGCACATCTCCGGCATGTACGGCCCCGAGCGTGGCTGCATCGCACTGGTCTGGCCGCTGGCGCCGCATCCCAGCAACAAGAACGAGCTGATCGTCTGGGATCTGGCGGCCGACCCCGCCGAGCTGCTGACGCTGAACGCCGCGGCGATCCGCGAGCGCCTGTTCACCAAGCAGGACGAGCTGCCCGAGGGCGTGGCCCGGCTGCCGATCAAGACCATCCATGTCAACAAGTCGCCGGTCGTGATCGGCAATCTGAAGACCCTGTCGCCGGGCATGGCCCAGCGCTGGGGTCTGGACATGGCGCAGGGCCTGGCCCATGCCGAAAAGCTGGCCATGCAGGGCCGGCTGCTGGACGGGCTGTGGGGCGAGGTGTTCGCGCGCCCGGCACCGGCAGGCACGCCCGATGTCGACGAAGACCTGTACGGCGGCTTCGTCGGCAACGAGGATCGGCGCCTGCTGCAGCGCCTGCGCGAGCTGAGCCCCGAGCGGCTGGCCGAGCGGGTGGCGCAGGGCAAGACGGTGTTTGCCGATGCGCGGCTGGACGAGCTGTTGTTCCGCTATCGCGCTCGCAACTTCCCGGCCAGCTTGGACGAGGCGGAGCGCGAGCGCTGGGAGGCGCATCGCGCGGCGCGCCTGCATGCAGGCGAGGGCGGCGGGCTGAGCCTGCAGGCCTTCTTCGAGCGGGTCGATCAGCTCAGCGAGGCGGCCGACGAGCGCGGCCAGGACATTCTGGGCGCGCTCTACGACTACGCGGAGCAGATTGCCCCCGAGGCTTGAATGAGGAGCGCAACATGGGGAAGACAGCTTGGATGGGGGCCTTGCTGATGGCCGCGGCCCTGCAGGCGCAGGCTCAGCCGGATCTGGCGCAGGCGCGTGCCCAGGTCTGGGCGGCCGAATGCGCGTTTGCGCGCAGCATGGCCCAGCGCGATCTGGCGGCCTTTGCCAGCCACCTGTCGGCGCAGGCGCTGTTCTTCAATGGTCCCGAGGTACTGCGCGGCAGCGCGGCCGTGCTGGCCGGCTGGAAAGGCTTCTTCGAAGGGCAGACGGCGCCGTTCTCCTGGGCGCCCGACCAGGTCGAGGTGCTGGCCGACGGCAGCTTGGCCTATTCGACCGGCCTGGTGCGCAACCCTCAGGGCGAGGCCATCGTGCGCTTCAACTCGGTCTGGCGCCAGGAGGCGCCCGGCCAGTGGCGGGTGGTGCTGGATAAGGGCTCGCCATTGAGCACAACCGACCGCGCCGCGGCCGGTGCTTCCTCGGCCGCCGGTTGCCCACCCTGAGGCGTTTGGACCGGCATCGGGGGCGCCGCGCCGAAATGCCTGGCGAACTCCCGCCAGTTCGGGGTTTCCGGCGGGGCGCAAACGCGTTACACCTGCGATAGTCGCGGTGTGTGGTGCGCCCGGCGCCTAGGAGATCTCGATGCAAGACCCAGCAAATCCGCCCGTGGATGGCAGCTCCAACGATGTGATCGCCGCGCGCATGCGTGCGCTGCTGGTACGCGCACCGATGGCGGTGGGCTTTGTGCAGGGGGCGCGCTTCGAGGTGGTCAGCGAGTATTTCAACCATTTGTTCGGCCATGGCGACGAGACCGATCTGAGCGGCCAGGCGACCCGGTCGGTCCATGTCTCGGACGGGGCCCACAGCGGCGTCTTCGAGCGCATGGCGCAGGCCTTCGCGGCCGGGCGTCCGCTGGACGAGGAGATCGAGTATGTGCGCCAGGACGGCTCGCGCTTCTGGGGCCGCTTGCAGGCCACGCCGGTGCACTGGGATGTACCGGCCGGCGAAGCGCTGTGGGTGATCGACGATGTGACGGCCGCGCGTCAGCTGCGCATGCAGCCGACCTGGACCGCCAAGCATGACGCACTGACCGAGCTGGCGAACCGACGCGAGTTCGAGCGCCGTCTGGCCGAGCATGTCGGCAGCCGCCGCCATGAGCCGGTCTCGGTGTTGTGGATCGATGTCGACAAGTTCCAGGAGGTGCTGACCAGCATGGGCAGCGAGGTGGCCGACCATTTCCTCTACGGCCTGGGCCAGATGCTGGTGACCAAGGTGCGCGCCTCCGACCTGGTAGCGCGGCTGGAGACCGACCATTTCGCGGTGCTGCTGCCTGATTGCGATCAGCACTACGCCCAGATCGTGGCCGAGAAGATCCGCTCGGCGATTGCCGCTTACCGGCTGCGCTGGGGCCTGCACCGCACCCGCGTCAAGGCCTGCGTCGGCGTGGTGCAGCTGCAGCCCAATCTGGAGACGGTCGAGTCGGTGATCGGCGCCGCCACGCTGGCCTGCGCCGAGGCCAAGGCCTCGGGCGGTGACAGCGTGCGGGTGTTTGTCTCCAACGGCGGCTTCGAGGAACTGGCGGGCTGATCCCTTTCGAGCCTGGCCCGCCTGCGGCCGCTTACATCCAGTTCACACCGTAGTAGTCATAGACCTTGCGGCCGTATTCGTCGGTGTACTCCGGCGCGTCGGACTGCGCATAGCGGGGCGCGCTCTCGAGCTGGTCCTTCTGCAGAGGGACGACATAGCCGTCCAGCGCGGTGTCGTACTTCAGCAGGCTCCAGGGCAGCGGGTAGCGATCAGTGCCTATGCCCATGAAGCCGCCGAACTCCAGCGAGGCATAGCGGACCATGCCGGAGCGCTTGTCTATCATCAGGTCGTCGATGGAGCCGAGCTTGTCGCCATTGGGGTTGTAGACGGCCGTGCCTTCGACCTTGTCCGAGGAAATCACCGGATTGCTGTTGATGCTCATCATGAGCCTCCTTGCTGTGGGTGGTGGCCATCGACACCATGTCTTGCGGCCCGAGACCCAACTATTGATCCTCAGCCGGCAGGTCACCATCGGCGCTGCGCCAACGGCGAGGTAGGACCTGGCCTACGCCCACGCTTGTTGCAACTACTTACCGTGCTCGCAAGCGCATACAAGGCCGGAAACAAGCTTTACCTGGTTTCACAGTCGGCGTGTCGGCGCGCCCGTCTCGTGGCTCGTTGGGTGGTGGCGGCGGCATCCAGTTCGGATCCTTGCCTGTCATCAGAGGAGTCCATGCTCATGAAGAACAGAAACACGGTGATTGCCAGTCTCGGTCTTGTCGGCCTGCTGTGCGCTGGCGCTGCTGCGGCGCGGGAGCCGGATGTGCGCTGGTCGGTCACGATTGGCAGCCAGGGCCATGCGCCGGTCTATGTCCAGCCCCGCCCGGTCTATGTCGAGCCGATCTACCCCTCGCGGCACTATCACTCGCGCCACTATCAGGAGCCGACGCGCTGGGATCGCGATGGTGACGGCATCCCCAACCGCCGTGACCGGCTCTACAACCCAGCCTGGGATCGTGATGGCGATGGCGTTCCCAATCGCTATGACCGCTATGACGGGCGACGCGGTGGCTGGCGGCGCTGAATCTGCGGCGCTGCCCTGTGGCAAGCTTCATCATCGCTTAAGACGCGCTTAATAAAGCCTTCGCATCATGCGACACCGTTGCGCCGAAGATGGCGACGGACCTGACACAGCGCCTGCGGCGCGATTTCTGGAGTCGAGATGCAAGAAGCAACAGGTATTCAAGTCCTGGTCGTGCCGACGCGGCTGCGGCTGGCGCAACAACTGACCCTGCTGGCGCTGGTGGCCTTGTGCAATCCCTACACGCTGTTCGGTCGTGATGACGGGCAGTACTGGGCGGCGGCCTTCGTGCTGCCGCTGGCGCTGGCGGCGACTTACCGCGGCCTGCACGCGCTGGCGGGCGCCGCCGGGCTGGGTCGGCGCCCGGCCATGCCCTTCATCCCGCTGAGCGCGATGCTGCTGCTGCTGTCTCTGCTGATTCAGTGGGTGGATGTCTAAGCCGGCTGCCTGAGCCAGGCGCCGGTCCTCAGACCAGGCCTTGCTTGCTGGCCAGCACCGCCGCTTCGGCGCGGCTGGAGACATTGAGCTTCTTGTAGATGGACTTGATGTGGTCATTGACGGTGAACCACTTGATGCCCATCAAATTGGCGATTTCCTTGATCGTGAAACCCTTGCTCAGATAGGTCAGCACCTCGTTCTCGCGCGGGGTCAGACGCTCCCATTCGGGCGGCGGGTCCAGCACGACGCCCCGACCGCTGGGTGGCGCGGCGCTGGAGGACAGCGGGCTGAAGCCCGAGTTCAGCGCCGAGTTCAGGCTCATCGGGCCGCTGTCGCCACTGGAGCCGGGCCGGAAATGCGAAAGCAGACGGCGCGCGATCGCCGGTGACAGCGGCGGCTGGCCGCGCACGATGCGCTGCAACTCCTCGACCAGCACCTCGAAACGGTCTTCCTTCAGCAAATAGCCGTCGGCCCCGCATTGCAGGGCCGGGAAGAGGTGGTCGTCGTCGGAGTACAAGGTCGTGACGACCTTGACCGACGGCGTGCCGGCCAGCTCGGCTAGGAACTCCATGCCATTGCCGTCCGGCAACTCCAGATCGACCAGGATCAGCTTGAAGCCGATCTCGGGGCTCTCCTGCGCCACACGGGCGACATGGCGTCGCGCGCCCTCGAGATCGCCGGCTTCGGTGATCTCCATTGCATCGCTGAAACTCTCTCGCACGACGCGGCACAGAAAACTGCGCGCGACGGGGTTGTCTTCAATAATCAGGACTTTGACTGCCATGGTGTGAGGCTCCGCTCGACCGGCATCCTAGCGCACAACCGAGACCGCGCATGCCCCGCGAAAGCAGGGCACGCGTAGCGAGATGTTGCGGCAGCGCTTCGCTGCGGCTCAGGGCTGGCTCAGCACCACCTTGCCGACCACCTGGCGGCTGCTCATGCGGGCGAACGCGGCGGGCAAGTCCGTCATGGGCAGCACGGAGTCCAGCACCGGCTTGATCTTGCCCTGGGCGTACCAGCCGGCCAACTGAGCCAGCATCGCGGCATTGCGTTGCGGCTCCCGCTTGGCGAACTCGCCCCAGAACACGCCGACGATGGAAGCCCCCTTCAATAGCGCGAGGTTCAGCGGCAGCGCCGGGATCTGACCCTGCGCGAAGCCGACCACCAGATAGCGGCCCCGCCAAGCGATCGAGCGGAACACCGGCTCGGCCAGATCGCCGCCGACCGGGTCGTAGACCACGTCGGGCCCTTTGCCCTCGGTCAGTGTCTTGATGTCCTCGCGCAGCGTGCCTCGGCTGTAGTTGATCGTGGCATCGGCCCCGATCTCGAGGCAGCGCGCGCATTTCTCGTCGGACGAGGCTGCCGCGATCACCCGCGCGCCCGCCGCTTTGGCGATCTGGATCGCGGCCGTGCCAACCCCGCCGGCCGCTCCCAGTATCAGCACCGTCTCGCCGGGCTGCAGCGCGGCGCGGTCGATCAGCGCATGGTGGCTGGTGGCATAGGTGCAGATGAAAGCGGCCGCATCCTCGAAGGCAAAGCCCGGCGGCAGCGGCATCGCCAGTGCGGCCGGGATGCAGGCATGACTGGCAAAGCCGCCAGTGCCCGCAAACGCGGCCACCGCATCGCCGGGCTTGAAGCCCTTGACGCCGTCGCCCACCGCGTCGACCACGCCGGCGAACTCGGTGCCCGGCACAAAGGGCAGCGGCGGCTTCATCTGATACTTGCCCTGCACGATCAACAGGTCCGGGAAGTTCAGGCTGGCGGCCTTGATCGCCACGCGGATCTGGCCGGCGCCGGGCTCGGCGGTCGGCATTTCTTTCCAGCGCAGGGCCTCGACGCCCACGGGGTTCTCGCACAGCCAGGCTTGCATGGGTTTGACTCCGGTTTTCCTTGTTGATCGATGATAAGCAGGGGTGGGTAGACAAGGGGTCGCCCAGGTGACGCGATGCCTACAATGCCGCCATGCGTATCCTGATAGCAAACGACGATGGTTATCTGGCACCGGGGCTGGCGGCCCTGGTCAAGGCCTGCGAGGGCCTGGGTCAGATCGATGTGATCGCCCCCGAGCAAAATGCCAGCGGCACCTCCAATGCGCTGACCTTGGGCCGGCCGCTGTCGGTCTACACCGCCGGCAACGGTTTTCGCTATGTCAACGGCACGCCGTCCGACTGTGTCCATGTGGCCTTGACCGGTCTCTTGGACTATCGGCCCGACCTGGTGCTTTCGGGCATCAACAACGGCGCGAACATGGGGGACGACACCTTGTACTCGGGCACGGTGGCGGCCGCCACCGAGGGCTATCTGTTCGGCATCCCGTCGATCGCGTTCTCGCAGGTCGAGAAGGGCTGGGGCCATCTCGATGCGGCCGCCGCAGCGGCCCGGGCCCTTATCGAGCAGGTGCTGGCCGGCGGTCTGGGCCAGGCCTTTCTGCTCAATGTGAACATGCCCAATCGTGCCGATGTCGCGGCCCTGCCGCGCCGCATCACGCGCCTGGGGCGGCGCCATGCCAGTGAGCCGGTGATCTGCCAGCAAAGCCCGCGCGGCGAGACGATCTACTGGATCGGCCCGGCGGGCGATGCTCGCGAGGCCGGCGAAGGCACCGACTTCCATGCCTGCGCCAACGGCATGGTCTCCATCACGCCGCTGCAGGTCGATCTCAGCGACCACGCCTCGCTGCCGGCCTGGCGCCAGCGCCTGGGCCAGACCCCATGAGCGCGACGCCGCCCGAAACACCCAAGAAGCGCTTCCCGCTGCCGCTGGACAAGCTGGGCGGCCGTGGCGCGGCGCCGGTGCGCGAGTTGCTGATGCCGCAGCGCCATCTGCAGCAAGCCACCGCCGACGCGGCCCGGCGTGCGGCGCCCAGCGGTCTGGGCATGGATTCGGCCGGCGTGCGCCTGCGCATGGTGCAGCGCCTGCAGCGCGAGGGCCTGCGCGACGAGCGGGTGCTGCAGGCGCTGGCCGGCGTGCCGCGCCATGAGTTCGTCGACACCGCGCTGGCCATCCAGGCCTATGAGGACACCAGCCTGCCGATCGGACATGGCCAGACCATTTCCAAGCCCTCGGTGGTCGGCCGCATGATCGAGTTGCTGCTGGCGCGCCCCGGCGCCTCCAAGGAGGCCGGTGCGCCGATGGGGCGGGTGCTGGAGATCGGCACCGGCTGCGGCTACCAGGCGGCCGTGCTGGCCCGGCTGGCGCGCCAGGTCACCAGCATCGAGCGCATCAAGCCGCTGCACGATAAGGCCCGCGCCAGCCTGGCGGCGCTGAATCTGGGCGGTGTCCGGCTGGTTTATGGGGATGGACGGCTGGGCCACGCGCCCAGCGGTCCTTATGACGGCATCATCGCGGCCGCCGGCGGCGACGATCTGCCCGAGGCCTGGATGGCCCAGCTGGCGCCGGGGGGGCGGCTGGTGGCGCCGATGCAGGCGCCGGGCGGTCGGGGTCAGGTCTTGGTGGTGGTCGACCATCTGCAGGAAACAGGTGCTAGCCGTTTTGTCCGCACGCTTCATGAGGCGGTGCTTTTCGTGCCTTTAAAATCGGGCGTGATGTAAGAGCGCCCGCCGTGCCCTGTCTGCCGGGCCATCCACCAAACGCTGAAACGCATGCCACTGAACCCTAACCGCAACACCCAATGTCCCGCCGGCCTGCTGGTCGTCGGGATCTGCGCCCTGATCGTTGGTTGCGCCTCGCCCAAGCACCGTGCGCCGGTGGAGGATCGACCGATGAATGGCGCGGCCAAGCCGGTCGCGACAACCTCGGGCAGTCCGGAGGCGCAGCCCGCGCCCGAGGTCAAGCCGCTGCCGGGCGCCGAGAATGCCGGCAAGCCCGGCTACTACACCGTCAAGCCCGGTGACACGCTGATCCGTATCGCGCTGGACAACGGCCAGAACTGGCGCGACCTGGCGAAATGGAATGGCATCGACAATGCCAACCGCATCGAGGTGGGTCAGGTCTTGCGCGTGGTGACGCCCAGCGTCGACGCGGCGGCGGTCAGCGCGCGCCCGGTCACGAGCGCCAAGGTCGAGAGCCGCCCACTGGACGGCAAGCCGCCGGCGGCCTCGGCGCCCGCCGCGACGACGGCCGCTGCCAGTGCGCCGACGGCCACGCCGCCGGCTGCCGCCGGCGCCGAGGATGAGCCGCCCTGGGGCTGGCCGGCCGCCGGTGCGGTGGCCGCCGGTTTCGACGAAGTCAAGAACAAGGGTCTGGTGTTCACCGGCAAGGCCGGCGACCCGGTGCTGGCGGCTGCCGACGGGCGCGTGGTTTACGCAGGTTCGGGCTTGCGCGGATATGGCAATCTGGTCATCATCAAGCACAACACCACCTACCTGACGGCTTACGCGCACAACCAGAGTTTGCTGGTCAAGGAAGACCAGGCGGTGCGCAAGGGCCAGAAGATTGCCGAGATGGGATCCAGCGATGCCGACCAGGTCAAGCTGCACTTTGAAGTGCGCAAGCAAGGCAAGCCTATCGATCCGGCCAAGCTGCTGCCGTCCCGCTAAGCAGTGAGGGCGCCGTGCTGACACCATGAAACGCGCCGCGCCCCATCTGTCCAACGGCTCACTCGCGCCGCCGTTGCCGCCACCGGCCGATCTGGAGCGGCTGCTGGCCGAGGACGGGACAGCCTCTCCCGCGGCCGCAGGGCCTGACGATGACGAGGTCCAGATCTTGCGCAATGGCGCCGCACCGGCCGCCGATGTCGATCTGGGCAATGCGCTGCAAGCCTATCTGCGCGATATCCGCCGCACGCCGCTGCTGACGCCGCAGCAGGAGTACGACACGGCGGTACGGGCCCGGGCCGGCGAATTCGCCGCCCGCCAGGCGATGATCGAGCACAACCTGCGCCTGGTGGTCAGCATCGCGAAGAACTATCTCGGCCGCGGTCTGCCGATGAGCGATCTGATCGAGGAGGGCAATCTCGGCCTGATGCATGCGATCGGCAAATTCGAGCCCGAGCGCGGCTTCCGTTTCTCGACCTATGCCAGCTGGTGGATACGTCAGAGCATTGAGCGCGCCTTGATGCATCAGGCCCGGCTGGTGCGGCTGCCGGTGCATATCGTGCGCGAGCTCAACCATGTGCTGAAGGCGCGTCGCGCGCTGGAGGCTTTGCGCAGTCAGAACGGCACCGAGTCGGTGGTGCGCGCCGAGGACATTGCGGCCGTGCTGGGCCGGCCGCTGGCCGAGGTTGCCGAGCTGCTGGCCTATGCCGAGCTGCCGACCTCGCTGGACTCGCCGGTCGATCGCAACGGCGAGGGTGGCGAGTCGATGATGGATCTGGTGGCCGACGAGCAGGCGGTCGACCCGCTGGGGCTGCGGCTCAGCCACGAGCTGGAGGAATTGCTGGAGCATGGTCTGGCGTCCTTGAACGAGCGCGAGCGCGAGGTGCTGGCCGGCCGCTATGGCCTGAGTGACCGCGAGCCCGAGACGCTGGATGTGCTGGCGATCCGGCTGGGTTTGACGCGCGAGCGCATCCGGCAGATCCAGATCGAGGCGCTCAACAAGCTCAAGCGCAATATGATGCGGCACGGCATCAACCGCGACGCGATCTTCTGAAGCGGGGCTGAGTGCGGCCGCAGGGATAATCCCGGCCATGACTCAACAATCCGAATGGCTGAAGGTCGAATCGCTGGACCTGGAAGCGCAGGGCGTTGCCCACAATACCGAAGGCAAGGTGGTGTTCATCGAGGGCGCTTTGCCCGGTGAAGAGGTGCAGGTCACCGTCGGCCGCAAGAAGAACAACTGGGAGCAGGGCGCCCTGGTGGCGATGCGCCGCGAGAGCTCACAGCGGGTCGTGCCCGGCTGCCCCAATTTCGGCCTGCATGCGGGCGCTTGTGGCGGCTGCAAGATGCAGCATCTGCACACCGGGGCCCAGGTCGCCGTCAAGCAGCGGGTCGTCGAGGACAACCTCTGGCACCTCGGCAAGGTCAAACCGGAGACCCTGTTGCGGCCTATCGAGGGCCCGGCCTGGGGCTATCGCTATCGCGCGCGCTTCTCGGTCCGTTATGTGGCCAAGAAGGGCCAGGTGCTGATCGGCTTCCATGAGCGCAAGAGCCGCTATGTGGCCGATATGCAGGTCTGCAAGGTCGTACCGGCGGTGGTCAGCGACATGCTGATGCCGCTGCGCGAGCTGATCGCCAGCATGGCCGAGCGCGACCGGCTGCCGCAGATCGAGCTGGCCATGGGGGAGCAGGTGATCGCGCTGGTCCTGCGCCACCTGAATCCGCTGCCCGACTCCGATCTGACCAAGCTGCGCGAGTTCGCGGCCGCTCATCCGGGCGTGCAATGGTGGTTGCAGCCCAAGGGGCCAGACACGGTCAAGCTGCTCGACGAGGGCGGCCCGGAGCTGGCCTACACCTTGCCGGAGTTCGGCGTCGTGATGCCCTTCAAGCCGACCGATTTCACCCAGGTCAATCCGCATATCAACACGGTGCTGGTCGGCCGCGCGCTGCGCCTGCTGCAGGTGCGCAAGAACGAGCGGGTGATCGACTGGTTCTGCGGCCTGGGCAACTTCACCCTGCCGCTGGCGACCCAGGCGCGCGAGGTGCTGGGCATCGAGGGCAGCGAGACCTTGGTGCAGCGCTCCCGCGAGAACGCCAGGCGCAATGGGCTGGATGGCAATACTGCCTTTGTCGCGCGCAATCTGTTCGAGATGACGCCCGAGTTGCTGGCGGCCGACGGTGTGGCGGATAAATGGCTGGTGGACCCGCCGCGCGAAGGTGCGTTCGCGCTGGCCAAGGCGGTGGCCGATATCGCTCAGGACCCGAGCCTGGCCCCGGGCTGGACGCCGCCCCAGCGCATCGTCTATGTCAGCTGCAATCCGGCCACGCTGGCGCGCGATGCGGGGCTGCTGGTCAATGTGGCCGGCTACCGCTGCACGGCCGCCAGTGCGGTGAATATGTTCCCGCACACGGCCCACGTCGAGTCGATCGCCGTCTTCGAGCGCTGACAAGAAAAACGGGACCCGAAGGTCCCGTTTCTGCTGAGTCAGAGTGCGCGTTCAGTCGCGCTCGCCGCCGAAGATGCCCAGCAGGGACAGCAGGCTCTGGAACACGTTGTAGATGTCCAGGTAGATCGCCAGGGTGGCCGAGATGTAGTTGGTCTCGCCGCCATCGAGCACGCGCTTGATGTCGTACAGCATGAAGGCCGAGAACACCGCCATCGCCAGCACCATCACGGTCAGCATCAGTGCCGAGGACTGCAGGAAGATGTTCACCAGGCCGGCCACCAGCAGGATGATGGCGCCGACGAACAGGAACTTGCCCATGCCGGAGAGGTCGCGCTTGATCACGGTGGCCAGGCTGGCCATCGCGAAGAAGATCGCGCCGGTGCCGCCGAAGGCCATCATGATCAGTTCGCTGCCGTTCTTGAAGCCCAGGATCTGGGCCAGCAGGCGCGACAGCATCAGGCCCATGAAGAAGGTGAAGGCCAGCAGGGCGACGACGCCGGTGCTGCTGTTCTTGGTCTTCTCGACGACGAACATCAGGCCGAAGGCGCCGACAAAGAACACCAGGGTGCTGAGGCCAAAGCCGAGGCTGGCCATGATGCCGGTGGACACACCGACCCAGGCGCCCAGCACGGTGGGCACCATGGACAAGGCCAGCAGCCAGTAGGTGTTGCGCAGCACGCGCTGGCGTTCGACCGCGAGGCCGCCGCCGAGGGCGCTGCCGTATTGGGTTTGCAGGCTGTCGTTCATCACAATCCTCCAGAAAAATGTCGGTTGAGAGTCCAGTTTTTCTTTGCATTTATTCTAGTCAGCACGGGCTGGCCGCGCAGCCATGCCGGGGCAGGGCTTGCACCAGGGCGGCAGGCAGTTTTGCATTCCCGCGCAGCAATACAGCAGGCCGCTGACGCTAAAGTGCGGCTCTTCGCCAGGATTTCAACACCATGAAGCAAAAACCCTTTCTGAGCCTTGACGAGGTCAAGCGCATCGCCGCCGCCGCCGAAGCGGAGGCCGTCAGCCACAACTGGGCCGTCACGATTGCCATCGTCGATGATGGTGGCCATCTGCTGTGGTTGCAGCGTCTTGATGGCGCAGCCGCCATTTCGGCCCAGATCGCGCCGGCCAAGGCCCACACGGCCGCCTTGGGTCGCCGCGAATCCAAGGTCTACGAGGACATGATCAACCAGGGGCGCATGTCATTCCTGAGCGCGCCGGGCCTGAATGGCTTGCTGGAAGGTGGCGTGCCCATCGTGGTTGACGGTTTCCATATCGGCGCCGTCGGCGTCAGCGGTGTGAAATCGACCGAAGACGCGCAGATCGCGCGTGCCGGCATCGCCGCGCTGGGCTGATACGCGCCGAGACCGATGCGCAAGCCCCGGCCTGCCGGGGCTTGCTTGCTTTTATCCACCGGTTTTGTTGTCAACTTCGTGTCAAAGCGCAAGGCTTTGCCTCCGTGATAACCCTGGTCGGTTATACTCAGCAGGTTTACCCGCAACCTACCGCTACCCTAGCGAAACTCCTCAGTTTCCTCAACCGGACTCAAGCTCATCAGCGTGATGGAGCCGAGCTGGGCGTGCGCACAATAAACGGAGTTCCCCGTGCTGCCCGATCTGCTCTCCTCCCCCAAAGCGATCCTTGCCCTGGCAGACGGTACGGTCTTCAAAGGCTCCTCGATCGGCGCAGCCGGTCACACAGTCGGCGAAGTGGTGTTCAACACCGCGCTCACCGGCTATCAAGAAATCCTCACCGACCCCAGCTATTGCCGGCAGATCGTCACCCTGACGTATCCGCATATCGGCAACTACGGCGTCAATGACGAGGATATCGAGGCGTCGAAGGTCCATGCCGCAGGCCTGATCATCAAGGAGCCGCCCGTCCTGGACTCCAACTTCCGCAAGACCCGCAGCCTCGTGCAGTACCTGCGCGACGAAGGCACGGTGGCGATTGCCGACATCGACACCCGACGTCTGACCCGCCATCTGCGCACGACCGGCGCACAGAACGGCTGCATCATGGCGCTGGCCGCCGGTGAGGCGATCACCGAGGCGCTGATCGCCGAGGCAGTGCGCCTGGCCCAGGCCGCGCCCAGCATGGCCGGCCTCGATCTGGCCAAGGTCGTCACCGCGAGCGCGTCGCACAGCTGGACCCAGACCGAGTGGAAGCTGGGCACGGGTTATGGCGAGCTGACGCAGCCGCGCTTTCATGTCGTTGCCTACGATTTCGGCGTCAAGAGCAACATCCTGCGCATGCTGGCTTCGCGCGGCTGCAGGATCACGGTGGTGCCGGCGCAGACCCCCGCCAGCGCGGTGTTCGACCTGGAGCCGGACGGCATCTTCCTGTCCAACGGCCCTGGCGACCCGCAGCCATGCGACTACGCGATCAAGGCGGCGGCCGAGCTGATCGAGTCGGGCATCCCGACCTTCGGCATCTGCCTGGGTCACCAGATCATGGCCCTGGCCAGCGGTGCCAAGACCTTCAAGATGAAATTCGGCCACCATGGCGCCAACCATCCGGTCAAGGATCTGGACAACGGCCGCGTGTCCATCACCAGCCAGAACCATGGCTTCGCGGTCGAGGCCGACTCGCTGCCGGCGAATCTGCGCGCGACGCATATCAGCCTGTTCGACGGCACCTTGCAAGGCCTGGCCCGCACCGACAAGCCGGCCTTCTGCTTCCAGGGTCACCCGGAGGCGAGCCCCGGCCCGCACGACATTTCCTATCTCTTTGATCGCTTCATCGGTCTGATGGCGAAGGCTTGATTGATCATGGCAAAACGTACTGACATCAAAAGCATCCTGATCATCGGCGCCGGCCCGATCATCATCGGCCAGGCCTGCGAGTTCGATTACTCGGGCGCCCAGGCCTGCAAGGCGCTGCGTGAGGAGGGCTACAAGGTCATCCTCGTCAACAGCAATCCGGCCACCATCATGACGGACCCGGACACGGCCGACGTCACCTATATCGAGCCCATCACCTGGCAGGTGGTCGAGAAGATCATCGCCAAGGAGCGCCCCGACGCGGTGCTGCCGACCATGGGCGGCCAGACCGCACTGAACTGCGCGCTGGACCTGCACAAGCACGGCGTGCTGGCCAAGTACAACGTCGAGATGATCGGCGCCAATGAGAAGGCGATCGAGAAGGCCGAGGACCGCCTGAAGTTCAAGGACGCGATGACCAAGATCGGTCTCGATTCCGCGAAGTCCGGCATCGCCCACTCGATGGAAGAGGCGCTGGCGGTGCAAAAGCGCATCACGGCCGAGATCGGCGGCACCGGCTTCCCGATGGTCATCCGCCCCAGCTTCACGCTGGGCGGCACCGGTGGTGGCATTGCCTACAACCCGGAAGAATTCGAAGAGATCTGCAAACGCGGTCTGGATCTGTCGCCGACCAATGAGCTGCTGATCGAAGAGTCGCTGATCGGCTGGAAAGAGTACGAGATGGAGGTGGTCCGAGACAGCAAGGACAACTGCATCATCGTCTGCGCGATCGAGAACCTGGACCCGATGGGCGTGCACACCGGTGACTCGATCACGGTCGCCCCGGCCCAGACCTTGACCGACAAGGAATACCAGCTGCTGCGCAATGCCTCGATCGCGATCCTGCGCGAGATCGGCGTCGACACCGGCGGCTCGAATGTGCAGTTCTCGATCAATCCGAAGAACGGTCGCATGACCGTGATCGAGATGAATCCGCGCGTGTCGCGTTCCTCGGCGCTGGCCTCCAAGGCCACCGGCTTCCCGATCGCCAAGATCGCCGCGAAGCTGGCCGTGGGCTACACCCTGGACGAGCTGAAGAACGACATCACCGGCGGCGTCACGCCCGCGTCCTTTGAGCCCAGCATCGACTACGTCGTCACCAAGATCCCGCGCTTCGCCTTCGAGAAGTTCCCGATGGCGGACTCGCGCCTGACCACGCAGATGAAGTCGGTCGGCGAGGTGATGGCCATGGGCCGCACCTTCCAGGAATCGTTCCAGAAGGCCTTGCGTGGCCTGGAGACCGGTATCGACGGCCTGAGCGAGCGCTCGACCGATCGCGAAGAGATCGTGCAGGAGATCGGCGAGCCCGGTCCCGAGCGCATCCTGTTCGTGGCCGATGCCTTCCGCATCGGCATGAGCATGCAGGAGGTGTTCGAGGAGACGGCCATCGACCCCTGGTTCCTGGCCCAGATCGAACAGCTGGTGAAGATCGAGCTGTCACTGGCCGGCCGCGCGCTGGCCTCGCTGTCGACGGACGAGTTGCGCCTGCTGAAGAAGAAAGGCTTCTCGGACAAGCGCCTGGCCAAGCTGCTGGGCACGAACCAGCACGAGGTCCGCGCCGCGCGCCACGCGCAAGGCGTGCGCCCCGTCTACAAGCGCGTGGACACCTGCGCCGCCGAGTTTGCGACGCAGACCGCCTATATGTACTCGACCTATGAGGAAGAGTGCGAGGCCGAGCCGACCAACAAGAAGAAGATCATGGTGCTGGGCGGTGGCCCGAACCGTATCGGCCAGGGCATCGAGTTCGACTACTGCTGCGTCCATGCCGCCTTGGCGATGCGCGAGGACGGCTACGAGACCATCATGGTCAACTGCAACCCCGAGACCGTCTCGACCGACTACGACACCTCGGATCGCCTCTACTTCGAGCCGGTGACGCTGGAAGACGTGCTGGAAATCGTCGCGCTGGAAAAGCCGGTCGGCGTGATCGTGCAGTACGGCGGCCAGACGCCGCTGAAGCTGGCGCTGGACCTGGAACGCGCCGGCGTGCCCATCGTCGGCACGACGCCGGACTCGATCGACATCGCCGAGGACCGCGAGCGCTTCCAGAAGCTCTTGCACGAGCTGGGCCTGAAGCAGCCGCCGAACCGCACCGCGCGCACCGAAGAGCAGGCCGTGGCCCTGGCCAATGAGATCGGTTACCCGCTGGTGGTGCGTCCGAGTTATGTGCTGGGCGGCCGCGCGATGGAGATCGTGCATGGCGACAAGGACCTGGAGCGCTATATGCGCGAAGCGGTGCGTGTCTCCGACAAGTCGCCGGTGCTGCTGGATCGCTTCCTGGAGGATGCGGTCGAAGTCGATGCCGACTGCATCAGCGACGGCAGCGACGTGATGATCGGCGGCATCATGGAGCATATCGAGGCGGCCGGCATCCACAGCGGCGACTCGGCCTGCTCACTGCCGCCCTACACGCTGTCGGTGGAGATCCAGGACGAGTTGCGTCGCCAGACCGCAGCGATGGCCAAGGCGCTGAAGGTGGTCGGCCTGATGAATGTGCAGTTCGCGATCCAGGGCGATGTGACCGGCGGCCTGGACCAGGCCACCGTCTATGTGCTGGAGGTGAACCCACGTGCCTCGCGCACCGTGCCCTTCGTCAGCAAAGCGACCGGCCAGCAACTGGCCAAGATCGCCGCGCGCTGCATGGCCGGCCAGAAGCTGAAGGACCAGAAGGACCGCCTGGGCCGTGTGCCGGCCGAGGTGATCCCGCCTTATTTCAGCGTCAAGGAAGCGGTCTTCCCCTTCAACAAGTTCCCCGGCGTCGATCCGATCCTGAGCCCGGAAATGCGCTCGACCGGCGAGGTGATGGGCGCAGCCCGCACCTTCGGCGAGGCCATGCTGAAGAGCCAGCTCGGCGCCGGCTCGCGCCTGCCGCGCCAGGGCAATGTGCTGATCACGGTGAAGAACAGCGACAAGGCCCGCGCCGTCGCGGTGGCCAAGGACCTGCATGCGCTGGGCTTCGGCGTCGTGGCGACCAAGGGCACGGCGGCGGCGATTGCAGAGGCCGGTGTGCCGGTGCGTGCGGTCAACAAGGTCAAGGACGGTCGGCCCCATATCGTCGACATGGTCAAGGGCGGCGAGATCCAGCTGGTCTTCACGACCGTGGATGAGACCCGCACCGCCATCGCCGACAGCCGCTATATCCGCCAATCGGCGCTGGCCAACCGCGTGACCTACTACACGACCATGGCCGGCTGCGAGGCTGCGGTCGAGGGCATGAAGCACCAGGACGGTCTGCTGGTGCAATCCCTGCAAGAGCTGCACGCCGAACTGGTCTAAACTTCCGCTCCAGATACCGCCGCCGCGCCTCAGGGCTTCCTGAGCGGCGGCGGCTTCATTTTGTTTTCAAGGTTTGTTGAATATGGCCACTGTCCCTTTGACCGTCTACGGCGCTGAAAAGCTCAAGGAAGAACTGCATCGACTCAAATCGGTCGAGCGGCACGCCGTGATCCAGGCCATTGCCGAAGCCCGCGCCCAGGGCGATCTGTCCGAGAACGCCGAGTACGAGGCGGCCAAGGACAAGCAGGGCTTCATCGAAGGCCGCATCCTCGAAATCGAAAGCAAGCTGGCGGCGGCGCAGATCATCGATCCGGCTGGCGTCGATGCCGGCGGCCGCATCGTGTTCGGCACCACGGTCGATCTGGAAGAAGAAGCCAGCGGTGCCGAGGTGACCTACCAGATCGTCGGCGACGACGAGGCCGACCTGAAGATCGGCAAGATCTCGATCAGCTCGCCGATCGCCCGTGCCTTGATCGGCAAGGAAGCCGGCGATGTCGCCGAGGTGCAGGCGCCCGGCGGCGTCAAGCGCTACGAGATCGTCGAAGTCCGCTACGTCTGAGTCGTGCTGTACCGCAGCCGCGCCGTGCTGGCCGCCCTCTGGGGCGGTCTTTTGCTTTGCGTCGCCTTCATTGCGGCTCCCAGCGCGTTTGCGGTGCTGGAGCGCTCGCAGGCAGGCTTGCTGGTCGGGCGGCTGTTTGCGCTGGAGGCCTATATCAGCCTGGCGGCGGGTCTGCTGCTGATGATGATGGAACGGCGCCTCGGCCGGGATGGTGGCGGCCCGGTGTTCTCGGTCGCGATGCTGTTGCCGGCCGGGGCCCTGTTCTGCACGGTGGCCGGCTACTTCGGGCTGCAGCCGCTGATGGCCGCGGCGCGGGCAGGGCAGGGCGGCTGGTCATTCATGACGCTGCACGCCGTGTCTTTCGGCTTTTATGGGGCCAAGACCTTGCTGGTGCTGGTCCTGGCCTGGCGCGCCAGCAAGGAATCCGGTCAGTCTCAGTCCTGAACCAGTTTCTTGACGCTGGTGATGCGCCGCTTGGCGCGCTTGATCTCGCCGCCTTGGGCGACGCGCTGGTTGCCCAGCACTTGCAGCTTCTTGACCTGGGGGCGGTGGTTGCCGCTCTTCGAGAACTTGACGATCTTGACGACGCGCGGGCCCGGGCGGCCATCGCTGCGCTCGGCCTGCTCCTTCTCGGGAATCGGGCGCCACAGCACCAGCAGCTTGCCGATGTGCTGGATCGGCGCGGCGTCGAGTTCGTTGGCGAGGATCTGCAGCATGCCCTCACGGCCGGCGCGGTCGTCGGAGAACACGCGCACCTTGATCAGGCCATGGGCCTTCAAGGCGTGGTCCACTTCCTTGGTGACGGCGGGCGTCAGGCCGTCGCCACCTATCATGACCACAGGGTCCAGGTGATGGGCTTCGGAGCGTTTTTCCTTGCGCTGGGCAGGAGTCAGTTGAATTGCGGGCATACCCTATTATCGGTGCAAGATGAAAATTCAGACAAAAAGTAAAAAGGTCAATAAGGCGTGGCTGCACGGGCATATCAATGATCCCTATGTGAAGCTGGCGCAGAAGGACGGATTTCGCGCCCGCGCGGCCTACAAGCTCAAGGAGATCGACGAAGAGCTCAAGCTGATCCACCCGGGTCAGGTGGTCGTCGATCTGGGGGCCTCGCCCGGTGCCTGGAGTCAGTACCTGCGTCGACGCTTCGCACCCAAGGAGGCGGGTGTCGGCGGCGCGGCGGTGGGGGCGCTCAACGGCACCATCATTGCGCTGGATCTGCTGGACTTCGAGCCCATCGAGGGCGTGCACTTCATCCAGGGCGATTTTCAGGAAGAGGCGGTGCTGCAGCAACTGGAGGCCGCGCTGGCCGGCCGGCCGGTCGATCTTGTGGTCTCGGACATGGCGCCCAATCTATCCGGCATCGAGGGCGTGGATTCGGCGCGTGTGGCCGGTCTGGTCGAATTGGCCATCGATTTCGCGCAGCAGCATTTGAAGCCCGAGGGCGTGCTGGTGGCCAAGGTCTTCCACGGCAGCGGTTACAACCAGCTGCTGGACGCCTTCAAGAAGGGCTTCAAAAAGGTCAAGACCCTCAAGCCCAAGGCCTCGCGTGACCGCTCGTCCGAGACTTTTCTGATCGGTATCGGTCTGAAATGAGTGTCAGGCTTGGCAATCTCTATCGCCCTGCATGGGAAAGCCAATCAAGTGCAGGGCTTGACTGCAATAGAATCAACCCCATATGCCGTGCAAGAGTCGTCGTTGGTGCGACTCAGCGTGTTTGGAATTAAGGAGTCGCGGTGAACAATCAGTGGTTCTCGAAGGTAGCTGTTTGGATGGTGATCGCCCTGGTGCTGTTCACCGTCTTCAAGCAGTTTGATCGGGGCGCGGCTCAGGGCAACCAGATCGGTTACTCCGACTTCCTTGAGGAAGTGCGCGCCAAGCGAGTCAAGCAGGTCACCCTGCAAGAAGGCAGTGGTGGAACCGAAATCATCGCCATCACCAATGACGATAAGCGCTTGCGCAGCAATGCCACCTATCTGGACCGCGGTCTGGTGGGTGACCTGATCAACAACGGCGTCAAGTTCGATGTCAAGCAGCGCGAGGAACCGTCGCTGTTGATGAGCCTGCTGGTCAGCTGGGGCCCGATGCTGCTGCTGATCGGCGTCTGGGTCTACTTCATGCGCCAGATGCAGGGCGGCGGCAAGGGCGGGGCGTTCAGCTTCGGCAAGAGCAAGGCCCGCATGCTGGACGAGGCCAACAACTCGACCACCTTCGCCGATGTCGCCGGTTGCGACGAGGCCAAGGAAGAGGTCAAGGAGCTGGTCGACTTCCTGAAGGACCCACAGAAGTTCCAGAAGCTGGGCGGTCGCATCCCGCGCGGCGTGCTGCTGGTCGGCCCTCCGGGCACCGGCAAGACCCTGCTGGCCAAGGCCATCGCCGGCGAGGCCAAGGTGCCGTTCTTCAGCATCTCGGGCTCGGACTTCGTTGAAATGTTCGTCGGCGTCGGCGCGGCCCGCGTGCGCGACATGTTCGAGCAGGCCAAGAAGAGCGCCCCCTGCATCATCTTCGTCGACGAAATCGACGCGGTCGGTCGCCATCGTGGTGCCGGCCTGGGTGGCGGCAATGACGAGCGCGAGCAGACGCTGAACCAGATGCTGGTCGAGATGGACGGCTTCGAGACCAATCTCGGCGTCATCGTGATGGCCGCGACCAACCGTCCCGACATTCTGGATCCCGCACTGCTGCGCCCAGGGCGTTTCGATCGCCAGGTCTATGTGACCCTGCCGGATGTGCGTGGTCGTGAGCAGATCCTGAATGTGCATATGCGCAAGGTGCCGGTCGGTCAGGACATCCGCGCCGACATCCTGGCCCGCGGCACGCCTGGCTTCTCCGGTGCTGATCTTGCCAATCTGGTCAACGAGGCGGCCCTGTTCGCCGCGCGCCGCAGTGGCCGCGTGGTCGAGATGGTCGACTTCGAGAAGGCCAAGGACAAGATCATGATGGGCCCCGAGCGCAAGTCCATGGTCATGCCCGAGGAAGAGCGCAAGAACACCGCCTACCACGAGGCCGGTCATGCGCTGGTCGCCCGCCTGATGCCCAAGACCGATCCGGTCCACAAGGTCACGGTGATTCCTCGTGGCCGTGCGCTGGGCGTGACGATGCAGCTGCCCGAGGGCGACCGCTACAGCATGGACAAGGAGCGCATGCTCTCGACCATTTCGGTGCTGTTCGGCGGCCGGATTGCCGAAGAAGTGTTCATGAACCAGATGACCACCGGTGCGTCGAACGACTTCGAGCGTGCCACGGCGATCGCCAGAGATATGGTGACCCGTTACGGCATGACCGATGAGCTAGGCCCGATGGTCTATGCCGAGAACGAGGGTGAAGTCTTCCTCGGCCGCTCGGTCACCAAGACCACCAGCATGTCCGAAGAGACCATGCGCAAGGTCGACTCGGTGATCCGCCGCATCATTGACGAGCAGTACACGATTGCTCGCAAGCTGATCGAGGACAACACCGACAAGATGCACGCGATGGCCAAGGCGCTACTGGAATGGGAAACCATTGACGCGGACCAGATCGAGGACATCATGGGCGGCAAGCCGCCGCGCCCGCCCAAGGATTGGACACCGCCGTCCGGTGGCAACAAGCCGGATGGCACCCCCCCGGCCGTCAACGCCGATAGCGCGCCGGCAGCAGCCTGATTTTTCGACGCATGTCCAACGGGGCCGTCTGCAAAGACGGCCCCGTTTTCAATTCCGAAGAGTGCTTACCCATGCTTTGGCAGACCACCCGCTACACGATCGATCTGAGCCGGCCCCGTGTGATGGGCATCGTCAATGTCACGCCCGATTCCTTTTCAGACGGCGGCCAGCATGGCGAGGCGCGCAGCGCGATCGCGCATTGCGAGCGCTTGGTCAAAGAAGGGGCGGATATCCTCGATATCGGCGGTGAATCGACCCGGCCCGGCTCCCAAAGCCTCGCGCCGCTGGACGAATGGACGCGCATCGAGCAGGTGTTGCGGGCCGCGCTGAGTCTGGGGTTGCCGGTTTCGGTCGATAGTTGCAAGACCGACGTGATGCGCCGCGCGTTGGATCTGGGGGTGGACATCGTCAACGACATCCAGGCCTTGCAGGCACCGGGGGCCTTGGCCTTGCTGGCCACGCAAGCCCAGACCGGCGTCTGCCTGATGCATATGCGCGGCGAGCCCAGTACGATGCAAGGCCTGACCGACTACCAGGACCTGGCGGGCGAGGTGCTGGCCTTTCTGGCTGCACGAGCACAGGCGGCGTGCGATGCCGGCATTGCGGCGGCACGCATCTGTCTGGATCCGGGCTATGGCTTTGCCAAGACCGCGGAGCAGAACTTCGAGCTGCTGCGCGATCAGGCCCGGCTGCTCGATCTGGGCTATCCGCTGCTGATCGGCTGGTCGCGCAAGGCGGCCCTGGGCAAGGTCACCGGGCGGGCGGTCGACGAGCGTGTACCGGCCAGTGTGGCGGCGGCCCTGGTGGCCGTCGCCCGTGGCGCGCGCGTCCTGCGTGTGCACGATGTCGCGGCCACCAGCGACGCCTTGAAGGTCTGGGCGGCGGCCCAGGGGCCCGGCCTGAACGACAATAGCGCCCACTAAGAATTCCAGGAGATGCTCCCAATGAGCCGTATGTATTTTGGAACCGATGGCATCCGCGGCACCGTGGGCCAGTCGCCGATCACGCCCGACTTTATGCTGCGCCTGGGTCATGCGGTCGGCCGGGTCCTGCGCAAGGAGATGCCGCGCCCCAGCGTGCTGATCGGCAAGGACACGCGGATCTCGGGCTATATGCTCGAATCCTCGCTGGAAGCGGGCTTTGCCTCGGCCGGTGTCGATGTCTGGCTGACCGGGCCGCTGCCGACGCCCGGCGTGGCCTACTTGACTCGTGCGCTGCGCCAGCAGCTGGGCGTCGTGATCAGTGCCTCGCACAACCCCTTCTCGGACAACGGCATCAAGTTCTTCTCGTCCAAGGGCGAGAAACTGCCCGATGCCTGGGAGCTGGCGGTCGAGCAGGCGCTGGAGGAAGCGCCGTCCTGGGTCGATTCGGCCAATCTGGGCCGGGCGCGGCGGCTGCAGGATGCGCGCGGTCGCTATATCGAATTCTGCAAGAACAGCTTCGGCCCCGACCTGTCGCTGCGCGGCCTGAAGATCGTCGTCGATGCTGCCCATGGTGCGGCCTATCACGTCGCGCCCGATGTGTTCCACGAGCTCGGCGCCGAGGTCATCTCGATCGGCTGCAGCCCCGACGGCTTCAATATCAATGCCGGTTTCGGCGCTACCGCGCCGGCCGCCCTGGTCAAGGCCGTCAAGGAGCATGGCGCGCACTACGGGGTCGCGCTTGACGGCGATGCCGACCGCCTCCAACTGGTCGATGCCCAGGGCCGGCTCTACAACGGCGACGAGCTGCTCTATGTGATGGTGGCCGACCGGCTCAGCCAGGGTCAGCGGGTCCCCGGCGCGGTCGGCACGCTGATGACCAATATGGCGGTCGAGCTGGCCTTGAAGGCGCGCGATGTCGACTTCGTGCGTGCCAAGGTCGGGGATCGCTATGTGATGGAGGAGCTGGCTGCGCGTGGCTGGCAGCTCGGCGGCGAGGGCTCGGGCCATCTGCTGGCGCTGGACAAGCACACGACCGGCGACGGCATTGTCAGCGCCTTGCTGGTGCTGCAGGCGGTCAGCCGCAGCGGCTGCAGCCTGGCCGAGCTGCTGGCCGGGGTCGATCTGTTCCCGCAGACCTTGATCAACGTGCGCTTGCAGCCCGGTCAGGACTGGAAGAGCAATGCCCGCCTGGCCCAGGAACAGGCCGAGGTGACGGCCGATCTGGGGGCGCGAGGCCGGGTGCTGATCCGCGCCTCCGGCACCGAACCGCTGTTGCGCGTGATGGTCGAGGCCAGCGATGCGCAATTGGCCCAGCAATGCGCGCAGCGCCTGGTGGATGCTGTCAAGCTCTGAAAGCAAGTTTGGATAGAAAAGCCCCCGCAGCGCAGGCTGCGGGGGCTTTCTTATGGGCCAGCTTTGGTCTTACTTCTTCGGCGGCATCAGTACGCGGTCGATTACGTGTGCGACGCCATTGGTGGCCTTGATATCGGCGTGTTGCACCATCGCGTCCTCGACGGTGACGAAATCGCCGGCCTTGGACAGGGCCACATTGGCGCCTTGCAGGGTCTTGGCGTTGCCGGGCTTGATGTCGGCGGCGCTCAGCTGGCTGTTCAGGATGTGATAGCTCAGCACGGCCTTGAGCTGATCGTTGTCCTTGGCCAGTGCCTCCAGGGTCTTGGCCGGGACGGCCTTGAAGGCCTCGTCGCTGGGCGCGAACACGGTCAGCGGGCCGCTGGCGCGCAGGCTGTCGCGCAGGCCGGCCTGGTCGACCAGGCGGTTGAAGGTGCTCAGCTGCGGATCGCGGCCCAGCGTGTCGGCCAGGGGGGCCGGCGCCGGTGCGGTGGCGCAGGCGCTCAGGCCCAGCGCCAGGGCGGCCAGGGCCAGGAATTGGGTGGTTTTGTTCATCTCGAGGTCTCCGGTCCAGGGCATCAGGCCCAGCGGCACGGACTGTAGGCAGGGTATGTGACAGACCGGTGAAATGATTGTGACAATGGCGTCGACGCCTTGTGCGGGTCTGGAGAGACTTCACGAGCGCCCGCTGTTGTCACCGACTCGTCACATTCAAGTCATAGGATGGCACCCATCGTCAACCAAGCACTGCGATAGGTAACTCATGAACTTCGTACATTTGAGCAAGGGTCTTGTTTTTGCGGCCGCTGCAACGCTGGCCCCGCTGGCCATGGCCCAGGACGTGACCGGTGCCGGTGCGACCTTCCCCGCACCGGTCTATGCCAAGTGGGCCGATGCCTACAACAAGGCCAGCGGTGCTCGTATCAACTATCAGTCGGTCGGCTCGGGTGCCGGCATTCGCCAGATCAAGGCCAAGACGGTGGACTTCGGTGCTTCCGATATGCCGATCAAGGACGAGGAACTGGCCAAGGACGGCATGATCCAGTTCCCCACCGTGATCGGCGGCGTGGTGCCGGTGGTCAATATCAAGGGCATCACCCCGGGCCAGATCAAGCTGACCGGCCAGGTGCTGGGCGACATTTATCTGGGCAAGATCACCAAGTGGAATGATGCAGCGTTGACGGCGCTGAATCCCGGCGTCCCGCTGCCGGATGCTGCGATCGCCGTGGTCCGCCGCGCCGATGGCTCGGGCACCTCTTTCATCTTCACCAACTATCTGTCCAAGGTGAACGAGGAGTGGAAGAGCAAGGTGGGTGAGGGCACGGCCGTGAACTGGCCGACCGGTGCCGGCGGCAAGGGTAATGAGGGCGTGGCCGCTTTCGTCCAGCGTCTGCCCAACTCGATCGGTTATGTCGAGTATGCCTATGTCAAGCAGAACAAGATGACCTACACCTTGATGCGCAACAAGGACGGTCATTTCGTTACCCCCAATGATTCGGCCTTCAAGGCCGCTGCGGCAGGTGCCGACTGGACGAAGTCCTTCTATCAAATCACGACCGAGCAACCCGGCAAGGATGCTTGGCCGCTGACCAACCCGACTTACATCCTGATGTACAAGACCCAGGAAAAACCGGCCAGCGCCGCCGCCAGCCTGAAGTTCTTTGACTGGGCCTTTGCCAACGGCGACAAGATGGCCGACGATCTGGACTACGTGCCGCTGCCGGACAGCGTCAAGGCCCTGGTGCGCAAGCAGTGGGCTGACAACCTGAAGGACGCTTCGGGCAAGGTCATCACTTACAAGTGATTCTGAACTGAGCAGTGCCAGCAGCCCGGCAGTCAACGCTGTCGGGCTGTTGTCGAATCTGCCGCCGACTTTTCAACGCCTGACTCCCAGGAGGCCCCGTGGCCGCAATACTCCCAGCCAATAACTTCGAGTCCGGTGATCGTCCGGCAGAGCGGGTCCAGCCCCAGGGCAGCCCGCCACCGCGTCGCCGCGTCGCGCCCTGGGCCGACACCGTGTTTTCGCTGCTCGCTCACAGCGCCGCCTGGCTGACGCTGGCCCTGCTGGTGGGCATCATCGTGTCGCTGCTGATTGGCGCGGCGCCGGCCATCCAGGAATTCGGCCTGGGCTTTCTGTGGACCAGCGAGTGGGACCCTGTCCAGGAGAAGTTCGGCGGCCTGGTGATGATTTACGGCACGCTGATGACTTCCTTCATCGCGCTGCTGATCGCGGTGCCGGTGAGCTTCGGCATCGCGCTGTTCCTGACCGAGCTCTCGCCCAACTGGCTGCGTCGGCCGCTGGGTGTCGCGGTCGAGCTCTTGGCCGCCGTGCCGTCCATCGTCTACGGCATGTGGGGCCTCTTGGTGTTCGGCCCCATTCTGGCCACCTATGTGCAGCAGCCGCTGCAGGCGATGCTCAGCGGTGTGCCCTATCTGGGCGCCCTGGTGTCGGGGCCCCCGGTGGGCATCGGCATCCTGTCGGCCGGCATCATCCTGGCCATCATGATCATCCCTTTCATCGCCGCAGTGATGCGCGATGTCTTCGAGGTCACGCCGCCGATGCTGAAGGAAAGCGCTTACGGTCTTGGCGCCACCACCTGGGAGGTGGTCTGGAAGATCGTGCTGCCCTACACCAAGACCGGCGTGGTCGGCGGCATCATGCTGGGCCTGGGCCGCGCCTTGGGCGAGACCATGGCCATCACCTTTGTGATCGGCAATATGAATCAGCTGGACTCGCTGTCGGTGTTCGAGGCGGCCAACAGCATCACCTCGGCGCTGGCCAATGAGTTCGCCGAGGCCGGCGAGGGCCTGCATCAGGCGTCGCTGATCTATCTGGGCCTGGTGCTGTTCTTCATCACCTTCGTGGTGCTGGCCTGCTCCAAGGTGCTGTTGTCGCAACTGAAGAAGAACGAGGGGACGCGGTCATGAGCGCCACCACCATCTCCGCCCTGGATGCCAAGCGCCTGGCCATGCATGCCAAGCGCAAGCGGGTCAACGCGGTTGCGCTGGCCCTGTCGCTGGCTGCAATGGCCTTCGGCCTGTTCTGGCTGATGTGGATCCTGTTCGAGACCGTGCGCCTGGGCGTCGGCGGGCTGGCGCTGGCCACCTTCACCGAGATGACCCCGCCGCCGCAGGCCGAGACCGGCGGCCTGGCCAATGCCATCTTCGGTTCGGTCGTGATGGTCGGTCTGGCCACAGCGCTGGGCACGCCGGTCGGCGTGCTGGCCGGTATCTACCTGGCCGAGTACGGCCAGAAAACCTGGCTGGGCAGCACGGTGCGTTTCATCAACGACATCCTGCTGTCGGCGCCTTCCATCGTCGTCGGCCTGTTCATCTACGCGGTCGTGGTCGCCAAGATGAAGAGCTTCTCGGGCTTTGCCGGCATCCTGGCGCTGGCGCTGATCGTGATCCCGGTCGTGATACGCACCACCGAGAACATGCTGAGCCTGATCCCGAATGCCTTGCGCGAGGCGGCCTATGCGCTGGGCACGCCGAAGTGGAAGGTCATCATGTCGGTGACCCTGAAGTCGGCCCGCGCCGGCGTGCTGACCGGCATCTTGCTGGCCCTGGCCCGCATTTCTGGCGAGACCGCACCGCTGCTGTTCACCGCGCTGTCGAATCAGTTCTGGACCTCGGACCTGAGTGCGCCGATGGCCAGCCTGCCGGTCACGATCTTCAAATTCGCGATGAGCCCCTACGAAAACTGGCAGAAGCTGGCCTGGGCGGGCGTGTTCATCATCACCATTGGCGTGCTGCTGCTGAATATCCTGGCGCGCGTGCTCTTCAAGAACAAGCATTAAGAGGGCTTAACCACCATGGACGCAAAAGTCGACATGCCCATCACCGAGCGGGCCAAGCTCTCGGTCAAGAACCTGAACTTCTATTACGGCAATTTCCATGCCCTGAAGAACATCAATCTGGACATTCCGGAGAAGAAGGTCACCGCCTTCATCGGCCCCTCGGGCTGTGGCAAGTCCACCCTGCTGCGCACGCTGAACCGCATGTTCGAGCTCTATCCGGAGCAGCGCGCCGAGGGCCAGATCCTGCTGGACGGCAATGACATCCTGACCAGCCGCGACGATGTCTCGCTGGTGCGCGCCAAGATCGGCATGGTGTTCCAGAAGCCGACGCCGTTCCCGATGTCGATCTACGACAACATCGCCTTCGGTGTGCGCCTGTTCGAGACACTGCCGCGGGTCGAGATGGATGAGCGGGTCGAATGGGCGCTGAAGAAGGCGGCCCTGTGGAACGAGGTCAAGGACAAGCTCAACCAGAGCGGCTCGGGCCTCTCCGGCGGCCAGCAGCAGCGTCTGTGCATCGCCCGCGGCATCGCGATCAAGCCCGAGGTGCTGCTGCTCGACGAGCCTTGCTCGGCGCTGGACCCGATCTCCACCGGCAAGATCGAGGAGCTGATCCACGAGCTCAAGAGCGACTACACGGTGGCCATCGTGACCCACAACATGCAGCAGGCCGCGCGCTGCTCGGACTACACGGCCTATATGTACCTGGGCGACCTGATCGAGTTCGGCCCGACGGCCGAGCTGTTCATGAAGCCCAAGCGCAAGGACACCGAAGACTACATCACCGGCCGCTTCGGCTGAGCCAGGGAGACACACCATGAGCGACAAGCATCTCTCAACCCAATTCGATGCCGAGCTGAGCGGCATCTCGACCCGCGTGCTGGAAATGGGCGGTCTGGTCGAGGCCCAGGTGGCGCAGGCGGTCAACGCGCTGACCACCTTCAGCGGCGAGATCGCCAGCGTCGTGCTGCAGACCGAGGAGCGCGTCAACGCGATGGAAGTGGAGATCGACCGCGATCTGTCCAGCATCATCGCGCGCCGCCAGCCCACGGCCCGAGATCTGCGCCTGCTGATTGCGATCTCCAAGACCATCGCCAATCTGGAGCGCGTCGGTGACGAGGCCGCACGCATCGCCCGCACGGTGCAGCGCCTGATCAACTCCGGCGTCTCGAGCCGGCTGCGCCTGCCGATGTCGGACCTGGCCTTCGAGGCCGATCTGGCCGTGGCCCTGCTGCGCAAGGCGCTGGATGCCTTCGCGCGTCTGGATGTCGAGAAGGCGCTGGAAGTGCTAAAGCAGGACGATCAGATCGACAAGGAATTCGATGGCCTGCTGCGCAAGCTGATCACTTACATGATGGAAGACCCGCGCACCATCTCCACCGCCATCGACATGGTCTTCGTCGCCAAGGCGATCGAGCGCGTCGGCGACCATGCCAAGAATCTGGCCGAGGTCATCATCTATGTGGTCAAGGGCACCGATGTGCGTCACAACACGCCCGAGGCGGTTGAGACCATGGTGCGCTGAGGCCCCGAGCAGAAGGAAAACAATATGAGCCGTATCCTGGTGGTGGAAGATGAATCGGCGATTGCCGAGCTGATCTCGATCAATCTGCGTCATGCCGGATTCGATGTGACGATCGCCGGCAGTGCCGATCAGGCGCAGCTGGAGGTGGATCGGGTGCTGCCGGACCTGGTGGTGCTGGACTGGATGCTGCCGGGCCAGTCGGGCCTGGCGCTGGCGCGGCTGTGGCGCGGCGCGGTGCGCACCAAGGAGCTGCCCATCATCATGCTGACCGCGCGGGCCGAGGAGACCGACAAGGTCTCGGGGCTGGATGCCGGCGCCGATGACTATCTGACCAAGCCCTTCTCGACCAATGAGTTGCTGGCGCGCATCCGTGCGGTGCTGCGCCGCAAGGCGCCCGAGGCGCTGGATTCGGTGGTCGAGATCGGCGGCCTGAGCCTGGACCCGGGTACGCGCCGTGTCAGCCGCGAAGGTGTTGAGGTCAAGCTGGGTCCCACCGAGTTCCGCCTGCTGCACTTCTTCATGACCCATCCCGAGCGTGTGCACAGCCGCTCGCAACTGCTGGACCGGGTCTGGGGCGACCATGTCTTCATCGAGGAGCGCACGGTGGACGTGCATGTCAAGCGTCTGCGTGAGGCGCTGGAGCGCGTGCAGTGCGCACGCATGATAGAGACGGTGCGTGGCGCGGGTTACCGGCTGACGCAACAGGCCAGCGCGCTGTCTGCCTGAGCCAGGAACTGGAGTTTCAGTGAACTGGCTGCTGCCGCGTATCGCATTCGCCGCCCTGGCCGTGGCTCTGGGTGCCTTGGTCGGCGTATGGGTGGGGCGCTGGTCGCAGGCGCCTTTTCTGGGTGAGGCGCTGGGTGCGGGCAGTGCGGTGCTGGTGCTGGTGCTGGTCGACTCGCTGCGCGGCCATCGCCTGATCCACTGGCTGCGCGGCAATCAGCAGGGTGCTGCGCCGCGCGACACCGGCTTCTGGGGCGAGTTGGGCTATCGCATCGAGCGCGCGGTCCGCGAGCGTGAGCGCGTCATTGATCGCGAGCGCCTGCAGCTCTCGCAGTTCCTGTCCGCCATCGAGGCCTCGCCCAATGGCGTGCTGATGCTGGACCGGCATGACCATATCCAGTGGTGCAACAAGGTGGCGGCCGACCACTTCGCGCTCGATCCGCAACGCGATCTGCAGCAGCGCATCACGAATCTGGTGCGCTCACCGGCTTTTGTCAGCTATCTGCAGTCAGGGCAGTACGCCGAGCCGCTGATGCTGGGCAACACCCGCGGTGCCGGCAATCTATCGGTGGTGGTGCGCTCCTATGGTGAGGGCATGCGTCTGGTGCTGTCGCAGGACGTCACCGAGCGCGAGCGCGCCGAGAGCATGCGGCGCGACTTTGTCGCCAATGTCTCGCACGAGATTCGCACGCCGCTGACGGTGCTGACCGGTTTCATCGAGACCATGAGTTCGCTGCCGCTGACCGAGGCCGAGCGCAAGCGCGTGCTCTTCCTGATGGGGCAGCAGACCCAGCGCATGCTGACCCTGGTCAGCGATCTGCTGACCCTGGCCCAGCTGGAAGGCAGCCCGCGCCCGGCGCCGGACCGCTGGGTCAGCCTGGATGGCTTGCTGAACCGCGTCGCATCGGATGCGCAGGCGCTGTCCTCGGGCCGGCACCAGATCAGCGTGCAGACCGAGACCCATGCCGATGTGGCCGGCGTCGAGCCCGAGTTGCTCAGCGCGGCCGCCAATCTGGTGACCAATGCGGTGCGCTACACGCCGGACGGTGGCGCCATCGATGTGGTCTGGCGCCTGCAGACCGATGGCAGCGGCGAGCTGAGCGTCTGCGACACCGGCCCGGGCATCGCGCGTGAGCATCTGCCGCGTCTGACCGAGCGCTTCTACCGTGTCGACGGCAGCCGCTCGCGCGAGACCGGCGGCACCGGCCTGGGTCTGTCCATCGTCAAGCATGTGGCGCAGCGCCATGGCGGCGAACTGCACATCCAGAGCGAACCCGGCAAGGGCTCGAAGTTTCGCCTGGTGCTGCCGGCCGTGCGGGTGCGGGTGGCCGGTGGCGAGGCCGAGGTGGGCGTCGAGGCGGCGATGCCGCGCGCCCAGGCCTGAAGATGTCTCAGAGCCGGCGCAGCACCAGGTAGTGCTGCACCCGATCGGTCGGGCGGCGCACGGTGCCGACCTGGCTCCAACCCTCGGGCAGCGTTGCCTGGGTATCGTTCTGCAGCAGCGCGTACTGGCAGCTGCTCTGTGCCAGCGGCCGGCGTGCCTCGATCACCCAGCCGCCCTGAAACTCCAGCGAGGCCAGCATCGACATCGGCTGGCCCGGTGCGGCCAGGCAGTTGAATTCGGTGGGCAACTGGCTGCGCAGCCGCTCGATCAGTGCACGATTGCTGCGCGCATAGTCCAGCAGCGGCAGCCACAAGCTCATCGCCAGCAGCCACAGCAGGGCCACGCCGCCGGCCGGCAGTACCAGGCTTTTCCACAGCGCATGCTGGTGGCGGGCGGTGCGCCAGCGCACCAGTGCGATCCAGGCGGCCGTGCCGAGCAGGGCCACAGCCAGCGCCAGCGGATGGAAGCTGGGCTCGAAGCCCTGCGCCAGCTTGCGGATATTGGCCAGCGGCTGGGTCGGCCAGCCGGCCTGCATCGAGGCGTAGTAGGCCCACACGAAAAGCGCGCCGGCGCTGAAGAAGAACACCGAGAACCAGTCCATCGCCGCCGCGACGCTGCGCCTCAGCGTCGGCAGCGCGAAGCTGGCCAGCACGGCCAGCGCCGGCAGCGCCAGCAGCAGCGCGCGGTCCGAGCCATTCATCAGCAGGCTGGTGATCAGCGGCACCAGCACGCCCAGCAACGGCACGCTGACATGGCGATGCTGCCAGTGGCGCCGCCAGCGCCACAGCGTCCACAAGGCCATCGGCCAGGCCGGCCAGCAGAACCAGGCCAGTTGGCTGACGAAACGCAGCGGGTCCTTGGCGTGGCCGTCCACGGCGACGCGCCAGGCCCAACCCCGGAATTCCCAGGCGCTCAGTGCCCCCAAGGCCACGGCTATGAGCAGCCAGGGCAGCAGGCGCCGCACCGGCTCATAGCTGGAGCGGCGTACCAGCCAGGCGCCGCCGGCCCCCAGCGCCACGGCCATCGCCGGCGCGCCGCTGGCCGCCAGCAGTGGCAGGGCCAGCAGCACCGCCACACGGGCCTTGGTTTCGCGATAGGGCGCGGCCGCCAGGCCATAGATGAACAGGCTACCGGCCAGCAGTTGCATTAGCTCGGGCGTCGTTTCATGGCCCAGCAGCAGCAGCCCCAGCGAGGCCACCAGGGCCAGCAGCGCACCATCGGCCAACGCGCGCGCGTAGTCGATCGCATGGGCCTCGCCGCCAAAGGCAAAGGCCACCGGCTGGGCGGCATCGGTGCGAGCCAGATGGAAGGTCGTGTACCAGACCAGCACCAGCACGGCCACCAGGGCCAGGCCGAAGGGCAGGCGCGCGGCCAGCGCCGGGTCCAGGAAGGGTAAGGCCTTGATGAAGGCGGCACCGATCCAGTAGGGCAGCAGGCCGCCTTCGGCCGGAATGCCGGCAATCGCCGGCTGCCACCAGGGGGCATGGCCTTGCGCGATGCTGGCCATGAAGCCGAAGGCCGTCATGTCAGCATTGCGCCAGGGGTCGCGGCCAAACAGGCCGGGAATCACATAGGCGGCACAGAACAGCAGCAGGGCCAGGCGCGGCAGCCGCTGGGCGCCGCGTTCGGCCACGATGGCGGGGTTGGGCAGGTTCACGCGCGGGATTCTTCTACGGGTTTGTCTCGGTGCGCATCATGCCGCAGAACCTGGGCTCTTCCGGCCCCATGAAAAAAGGCAGCCTGAGCTGCCTTTTGCTGGACCGCCGCGCAAGCGGCGATGTCTTTACTTCTTGAACTGCGCAAACTTGTTGCGGAACTTCTCGACGCGACCGCCCAGATTGTCGATGCTCTTTTGCTGGCCGGTGTAGAAGGGGTGCGACTCGCTGGTGGTTTCCAGCTTGACCAGGGGCAGCGTGCGGCCGTCTTCCAGGGTCACGGAGTCCTTGGTCTGCACGGTCGAGCGCGTGATGAACTGGAAACCGTTGGATTGGTCCACGAAGGCCACTTCGCGGTAGTTGGGGTGAATGCCGTCTTTCATGAGAGACCTCTCGCTGCAGTGCCGGTAGCCACGCCGCACCATGCGACGCACTTTCCGACAGCGGAAAAACGCGGATTATAGCCTGAAGTAGGAACGCCACCCGAAGGTGGCGTTCGCGCACCGCCACAGCGGTGCCATGAAGTCCTGCAGAACCGAGCTCTTTAACCGCCTCGACGCATCATGTCGAAGAAGTCGAGGTTGTTCTTGGTGGACTTCATCTTGTCGAGGATGAACTCCATCGCCTCGATCTCGTCCATCGGGTAGAGCAGCTTGCGCAGGATCCAGCTCTTTTGCAGGATCTCGGGCTTGAGCAGCAGCTCTTCGCGGCGGGTGCCGGACTTGTTGATCAGGATCGAAGGGTAGACGCGCTTCTCGGCCATGCGGCGATCCAGATGGATTTCGCAGTTGCCCGTGCCCTTGAATTCTTCGTAGATCACCTCGTCCATGCGGCTGCCGGTTTCCACCAGGGCCGTGCCGATGATGGTCAGCGAGCCGCCTTCCTCGATCTTGCGGGCGGCGCCGAAGAAGCGCTTGGGGCGCTGCAGGGCGTTGGCGTCCACGCCGCCGGTCAATACCTTGCCCGATGAAGGCAGGACGTTGTTGTACGCGCGCGCCAGACGGGTGATCGAGTCCAGCAGGATGATCACGTCCTTCTTCATCTCGACCAGGCGCTTGGCCCGCTCGATCACCATTTCGGCGACCTGCACATGGCGGGCGGCCGGCTCGTCGAAGGTCGAGGAGATCACCTCGCCACGCACGGTGCGCAGCATCTCGGTCACTTCTTCCGGACGCTCGTCGACCAGCAGCACGATCAGATGGCAGTCGGGGTGATTGGCCACCAGCGCATGCGCCAGCTGCTGCATCATCACGGTCTTGCCGGTCTTGGGTTGGGCCACCAGCAGCGCGCGCTGGCCTTTGCCGATCGGCGCGATCAGGTCGATGATGCGGCCGGTGATGTTCTCTTCGCTCTTGACACCGTCGCGCTCGAGCTTGAACTGCTCGCGCGGGAATAGCGGCGTCAAGTTCTCGAACATGATCTTGTGCTTGCTCTCCTCGGGCGTCGCGTCGTTGACGCGGTCGACCTTGACCAGGGCAAAGTAGCGCTCGCCATCCTTGGGCACGCGCACCTCGCCTTCGATCATGTCGCCGGTGTGGAGATTGAAGCGGCGGATCTGGCTGGGGCTCAGATAGATGTCGTCGGTCGACGCCATATAGCTAGCCTCGATCGAGCGCAGGAAGCCGAAGCCATCGGGCAGCACTTCCAGCACGCCGTCACCGAAGACTTGCTCTCCGGCCTTGGCGCGCTTTTTCATGATGGCAAACATCAGCTCCTGCTTGCGCAGCCGAGCGACGTTGTCGATTTCCAGCTCCTCGCCCATCTTGATGAGCTCGGAGACGTGAAGCGCTTTCAGTTCTGAAAGGTGCATGGGTGAATACCCTGAGAGTCGTCCCAGGCCCTGCCAAGGGCCACGGACAAATACTTCGGCGGCAAGCACTGCATTCAAGCCCGACAGCATCGGTGCATGAACGAGACGAAAGACATACGCGGGAGCTTGGGCGCCGAGTCCACGCGCCAGAACCTGGTCAGGTCGGGCGTGTTGGCAGTCTGCTGTTCAGTGCGGTCGGTGCGTTTGGAACACCGACCGCGCCGAACAGGTTGGAGTCATTATAGGTTAGCGTCCAGGAAGGCCGTCAACTGGGCCTTGGACAAAGCGCCGACCTTGGTGGCGGCCAACTGGCCGCCCTTGAACAGCATCAAGGTCGGGATGCCGCGGATGCCGAACTTGGCCGGCACCTCGCGGTTCTCGTCCACATTCATCTTGGCGACCTGCAGGCGCTCCTGGTAGGAGGTCGAGACCTCGTCGAGGATGGGCGCAATCATCTTGCAAGGGCCGCACCACTCGGCCCAGTAATCCACCAGCACGGGTTTGTCGGCTTGGATCACGTCGGCTTCAAAAGACGCGTCGGAAATATGTTTGATCAGTTCGCTGCTCATGGGTTGTCCTTGGCTGGCCGACTTCGCGTAGGCGGCATCAGAGGCACAATGATTCTGACACAAAGCCCCGCCGCAGGATTGCGGCCGGTCGCAAGGCCCATATCCGGGCGCAGCCTTCATTCTCAAGCCCTTGTCATCACGCCACCTGTTCCCTCTCGATGCCGGCCATGGCGCCGCCCAGTTCTGGCTCCGACTGGCCGAGACGGCCGCTGCCTGGCTGGAAGGCCAGGGTCTGGCGGCGCGCGATGCCGTGCTGCTGCTGCCCTTCGCGCAACACCTGGCCCCGGCGCGGCGTGCCTGGATGCAGCTTTCGCGCTGGCAGCCGCGCATCGAGACCACCAAAAGCCTGGCCGCCGCGCTGGGCCCGACGCCGCTGCCGCAGGCCCAGCAGATCAGCTTCGATGCGGCGATCGATGGCCTGGCCGCGCGCGACCTGCTGCAGTCGCAAAGCTGGGCCCAGGCCTTGCGCGCCCGCGATGCCCGGGCCTTCGATTTGGCCGTGCAGCGCCTGGTCGAGACCGCCCATGCCTGGGCCAGGGCGGCCGCGCAGCGCTCGCCGCAGGCGCGCGAGCTGCTGTGGCAGCAGGCGCGCCTGGCCCTGCAGAGCACCGGGCCTGGCGGTCTGGAGCGGGCGCTGGCCCTGGTGGCGCTGGAATGGGCGGCGGCCGACACCCGGGTGCCGCCCACCGATGCGCTGTTCGACTTGCGCCCCAGCGCCTGGCTGCATCTGCAATGCGGCGGCCCGGACCCTCTGGCCGAGGCGCTGCTGGAGCGGGCCGAGGCGGTGGGCTTGCCCTGTCTGCGCCTGTGTGCCGATCTGGCGCTGGATCAGGTGTTTGCGGCCAGCCCGCCGCTGGGGCCGCTGGAGCAGGCCTTGTGCGAGGACTTCGAGGACCTGGCGCAGAGCAGCGCGGCCGCCGTGCTCGGGCATCTGCAGGCCGGCCGCAGCCCGGTCGCGCTGATCGCCCAGGACCGGGTGCTGATACGCCGGGTGCGTGCGCTGCTGGAGCGCCAGCAGCTGGGCATTGCCGATGAAACCGGCTGGACCCTGGCGACCACGCCACCCGCCGCCCAGCTGATGGCCTTGCTGCGCACCGTGCGCGGCCAGGCCAGCCTGGATGAATGGCTGGCTTTTCTGAAATGCGCGTTGGCGGCTCGGCTGCGCGATGCGGCCGGCTCGGGCGCGCTGACGGCTCTGGAAGCCCGCTGCCGTGCGCGCGGCTGGTCCGCGCCGGCGGCGGTGCGCGCCGATCTGCTGAGCCCGGCCAGCGCCCGGTTGTGGCAGGCTGCGCGGCAATGCCTGCAGCCGCTGTCGGCCGGCGCGGCCTCACGCAGCCTGGCCGACTGGCTGGCGGCGCTGAAAGAGGTCTTGCAGCTGCTCGGCGCCGAGGCGCTGATCGAGGCCCAGGATGCCGGCGAGGCCTTGCTCGATGCGCTGTGGCTGCGCCGCTCACCCTGGCCCGATTCGGCTCACGAGGCGGTGCTGCAGCAGGCTCAGCTGAGCATGGCCGACTTCCTGGCCTGGGTCGACGCCAGCCTGGAAGCGGCGCAGTATGTGCCGCCGCCGCTGGGCGAGGTGGTGGTGATGATCACGCCGCTGGCGCGCGCGATGCTGCGGCCTTTCGGCGCCGTCGTGCTGCCGGGCGCCGATGCCCAGACCCTGGGGCCGGTGCCGGCCGGGCCGGCCCTGCTCAGCGACACGCTGGCGCGCGAACTGGGCCTGCCCAGCATCGAGGACAAGCGCGCGGCCCTGGCCCTGACCTTTGCCCAGCTGCTGCGTGCCCCGGCCCTGACCCTGCTGCGCTGTCGCAGCAAGGGCAGCGAGCCGCTGGCCGCCAGTCCCTTGCTGGAGCGCCTGGCCTTGGCGCTGCAAGCCGCCGGCCATGAACCCATCGCCGCCTGGCAGGACCGGCGCGAGCGGCTGAGCCTGCAGCCGCAGCCGCTGCAACGTGCCCAGGCCCACGCCGGGGGGCGCTTGCCGGCGGCACTGAGCGCCAGCGCGGTCGAGTCTCTGCGCAACTGTCCCTATCAGTTCTTCGCCCGCGTGCTGCTGGGGCTGCGCGAGCAGGCCGAGCTGGAGGCCGAGGCCGACAAGCGCGACTACGGCAGCTGGCTGCATGCGGTGCTGCACCAGTTTCACCAGCAGCGGCTGGCGCCGACGCAGGGCGATGACGATGAAGCGCTGTTGCAGCGCGCGGCCATCGAGCAGATGCAGGCCCTGGGCCTGTCGGCGGCCGAGTTCCTGCCGTTCTCGGCCGGTTTTGCGCGCTTTGTGCCGCGCTATCTGCAGTGGCTGCGCGAGCAGGAGTCGGCCGGCGTGCACTACGCGGCGGGCGAGCTGGAGCGCGAGGTCATGCCCTATGCCGACGGCGGCGCGGTGCTGCAGGACCTGCGGCTGCGCGGCCGGCTCGACCGTGTCGATGTCTCCGGCGGTACTCGACTGCTGGTCGACTACAAGACCGGCAGCGTCGCGGGCCTGAAAGCCAAGGTGGCCGATCCGGCCGAGGACACGCAGCTGGCCGTCTATGCGACCCTGATGCAGGGTGCGGCCGAGCCCGCCGGGCCGCCGGGCCTGGAGGCACTGTATCTGGCGCTTGACGATGCCAAGGGCATCGCCGCCGTGCCGCATCCGGATGTGAGCGACAGCGCCGAGCTGCTGCTTTGGGGCTTGAAGAACGATTTGCTGGCCCTGCACGGGGGCGCGCCGCTGCCGGCGCTGGGCGAGGGCATGGCCTGCGCCTATTGCGAGATGCGCGGCCTGTGCCGCCGTGATGACTGGGCCGGAGCGGCACTGTGATGCAAGAACAAGCGGCCTACACCTGCGACGGCGCCCCGGTGGCGCGCGAACGCTTTTATGCGCTGGCCTGCGATCCGCAGCGCAGCGTGGTCGTCGAGGCCTGCGCCGGTGCGGGCAAGACCTGGATGCTGGTGTCGCGCATCCTGCGTGCCTTGCTGGAGGGCGCGCAGCCGCAGGACATCGTCGCGATCACCTTCACCCGCAAGGCCGCCGGCGAGATGCGCCAGCGCCTGGGTGAATGGCTGGATGAGTTTGCGCACTGCAGCGAGGCGCAGCGCCGCGAAGCGCTGGTCCAGCGCGGTATGCCGGCCGAGCACGCGGCCGCGCTGGCCCCGGCGCTGGCCGGTCTGCAGCAGCAGCTCTTGCAGGCCGGACGCATGGTCGAGATCCGTACCTTCCACGCCTGGTTCTCACAACTGCTGCGCGCCGCGCCGCTGGAGCTGCTGGAGGCTCAAGGCATCGCGCCCGAGCTGCAGCTGCTGGAGGACGAGAGTGAGCTGATGCCCGAGTTGTGGCAGCGCTTTCATGCGGCCGTGCTGGCCGACCAGGCGCTGCTGGCCGCCTATCAGGCCCTGGTGTTCGAGCAGGGGCGCAACAGGGTGCTGAGCTGGCTGGAATCGGCGTTTGCAAAGCGGGTCGAGATCCGGCTGGCCGCGCAGGCTGGACGCCTGCAGGACAGCGTGGTCGGTGCAGCGAGCGTGGCGCCCGAGTTCGCCGGCCTGGCGCATCCGCTGGAGGCTTTCGCGGCGCTGCGGGCCGATCTGGCGACGCTGGCGCGGGTGCTGGGCCAGGCCAAGAACGCCACGCCCAAGAAGGCTGCAGTGGCCATCGAGCAAGGCCTGAGCCTGCCGGATGAGCAGGCGGTGGAGGCCGTCATCGAGGCCTTGTTCACCGCGACCGGCACGCCGCGCAAGAACCTGGGCGAGAGTCTGGAGCTGCAGTCGGCCATCGAGCGGCTGGAGCGCCTGAAGCTGGCGCTGGCCCAGCACCAGGCGCGGGACTGGCATCTGCAGATGTGCCGGCTGTCGCTGTGCCTGCTGGATGAGTTCGAGGCGCTCAAGCGCGCCCGCGGCCTGGTCGATATGAACGATCTGGAGCGCGGCGCGCTGGCCCTGCTCAGCGATGCGCCGCTGGCGGGCTGGGTACAGGAGCGGCTGGACACGCAGATCCGCCACCTGCTGATCGACGAGTTCCAGGACACCAGCCCGCTGCAATGGCATGCCCTCTATGCCTGGCTGGCCGGCTATGTCGGTGCCGGTGGCGGCGCCAGCGGTCAGCGGCCGCCCTCGGTCTTCATCGTCGGCGATCCCAAGCAGAGCATCTACCGCTTCCGCCGCGCCGAGCCGCGCGTGTTTGCCGCCGCGCGCGATTTCGTCCGCGACGGCCTGGCCGGCACGGTGCTGGCCTGCGACCACACGCGCCGCAACGCGCCGCCGGTGCTTGCCGCCGTCAACACGGCCTTCGATGCGGCCAGCCGGGCCCAGGAGTACAGCGGCTTTCGCCCGCACACGACCGAGGCGGGCGCCGCCACGGCTCTGGACGGCGTGTTCTTCATCGATGACGACGGTGTCGATAGCGACATCGCCGACACGCCTGGCGACGTGCTGCAGGCCTGGCGCCCCAGCCTCAGCCAGGCGCGCCACGAGCCCGAGCTGCACCGCCGCGCTGCCGAGGCGCAGCGCATCGCCGGCTGCATCGAGCAGTTGCTGAGCGGGGAGGACGTGCAGCCCGGCGAGATCTATGTGCTGGCGCGCAAGCGCGAGGGCCTGCGGGTGCTGGCGCAGACCTTGAAGGCGCGCGGCCTGCCCCATGTGGCGCCCGAGGACATGGCGCTGCTGGACTCGCCCGATGTGCGCGATCTGCTGGCCCTGCTCGATGCGCTGGCATCGCCGGGGCACAACCTGTCGCTGGCCCATGCGCTGCGCAGCCCCTTGTTCGGCGCCAGCGAGGCCGATCTGCTGCAGCTGGCCGCCTGGTCGGGCAGTGCCGACTGGCTGGGCCGGCTGCGGCCCGAGGAAGCGGCGCGCATGGCCTGGTGGGCAGCGCTGACGCTGGCGGACGAGCAAGACCTGTCCCCGGCGCTGCGGCGCGCCCGCGAGCTGCTGAATCGCTGGGAGCGGCTGGCTGGCGAGCGCAGCCCGCATGACCTGCTGGACGCCATCGTCTTCGAGGGCGACCTGATGGCGCGGCTGGCCTGTGCCGTGCCGCCCAGCGAGCGACGCTCGCGCTTGCATGCGGTCGAGTCCTTGCTGGCCCTGGCGCTGGATCTCGATGGCGGCCGCTACGCCAGCCTCTACGGCTTTGTGCGCGCGCTGAAGAGCCGCGCCTTGAAGCTGGCGGCGCCGGCCGAACCCGAGGCGGTGCAACTGCTGACCGTGCATGGCGCCAAGGGCCTGGAGGCCCGCGTCGTGTTCCTGATGGACTGCGAGGCCGGGCCGGCCCGCGCCGAGAGCAGCAGTCTGGCGATCGCCTGGCCGGTGCAGGAGTCGGCACCCAGTGTGGTGGCCTTCCTGGCCTCGGAGAGCCGGCCACCGCCCTCGCTGCAGCCACTGCTCGACGACGAGCGCGAGCAGCGCCAGCGCGAGGAGTTGAACGCCCTCTATGTCGCGATGACGCGGGCCCGCTCGCGCCTGGTGCTCAGTCGTACCCCGTCGCAGCGCAAGCCCGCCAACGCCAGCTGGTGGAGCCGCTTGCAGCCGCTGGCGACGGCCTGGTCGGTGTCGGCCGACCTTGCGGGCGAGGCTGCGGTGGCTGCCGCACCGTTCCAGCTCAAGACCCTGCCACTGGCGCCACCGCGCGCTGTCGTGCCGCTCGTCGAGATGGGGCAGGGGCCTGCGGTGGTCGACGACAGCGCGGCGCTGGGCGAGGCGCTGCACCGAGTGCTGGAATGGGCCAGCGGTCCGAGCGCGATGGTTCAGCCCTTGCCGCGTCTGCTGGCGGCCGCCGCGCAGATGTATGGCCTGGATGCCAAACGCAGCGAACGGCTGGAGCGCAGTGCGCACGCCATCCTGGACAGCGCCGAGTGCGCGCCCTTCTTCGATGCGCCATCGCTGCTGTGGGCCGGCAACGAAGTGCCCATCAGCTGGCAGGGTCAGGACATGCGTCTGGACCGGCTGGTTTGTCGCCATGCCGGCTCCGGACAGGCGCCGATCTGGTGGGTGCTTGACTACAAGCTGCATCCCGCGCCGCAGAACAATCCCGAGTATTTGCAGCAGTTGCGGCGCTATCGCGAGGCCGTGCTGATGCTGCAGCCGGGCGAGCCGGTGCGCACCGCCTTCATCACCGGCCACGGGCGCTTGGTGGACTGCACCGAGCGGGTCGAGCAGATAAGTCTCGGGGGCGAGTAAAAACCAGGCTAGAATAGCGGTCTTAGTCGGGGCGTAGCGCAGCCTGGTAGCGCATCTGCTTTGGGAGCAGAGGGTCGCGAGTTCGAATCCCGCCGCCCCGACCAAGATTTCTCTGCATCATCGGCACCTCTGCCCGTAGCTCAACTGGATAGAGCAGCTGCCTTCTAAGCAGCAGGTCGGGGGTTCGAGTCCCTCCGGGCAGGCCAGACAATATAGCCCTAAGTTGTTGATTCGCTTAGGGCTTTTGCTTTTCTGGTCCGTCAGCCCCCGTCCTGCACCGTCCCCAATCTCACACGAAATTCACATGCATTTCACGTGCAGGCTTTGGAACAGCGGTTCCATGCCGTAGCGGCGGGGCGGCCGGTCGAAACCAAGCTGCTCGCCCTCAGCGACCCAGCGGGCGTAGGTGCGCTGCACCATCTCGATGGTCTTGTGGCCCAGCAGCCGCGCGATGTGCGCCGGGTTCTCGCCCTGGCTCAGCAGTTGGCTGGCGAACGTGTGGCGCAGCTGGTATGGGTTGCGGTACTTGATGCCGGTGCCCTTGTGGGCGCGCTTCCAGACCTGGGCTAGCCGCTTGTCGTCCCAAGCGAAGTCCTTGCGCGTCGAGCGCGGATTGACGAAGACCCGGTCGCCGGCGAGCTCGGTCAGCGGCCGCATCGCATCCAGCGCCTGGCGAGCGGCCGGCAGCATGGTGATGAAGCGAATGCCCGCCTTGGTCTTCGGCCTGGCCTTGTCCTTGCGTTCCGTCGTCGTCTCGGTCACGTGGAAGCCGTTGGCGCCAAGATCGACGCGGGGCCAGCGCAGGCCGACCAGCTCGCCGGTTCGCAGGCCAGTGAAAGCCCAGAACTGAAAGGCGTTCCGCTCGTTGTCGGCTGCAATGTTTCCGATGAGCGCGACAAGCTCGCCCACGGTGTAGGGGTCCGGCTCGAAGTCGCTCTCGCGCTGCTCGGGCGGCAGCAGCTTGGCCAGGTTGACCTTGTCGATGGGATTGAACGGAATCAGTTCATCGGCCACGGCCTCATCGAGCACGGCGCGCAGCGGCAGGAGGCGGTTGCGCAGGGTCTTCAGCTTGACCGTCTGCAGGCCCGCCCATTCCCGGATGTCGGCCGGCTTCAGCGCTGTGAGCTGCTTCTCGCCGCACCATGGCACGAGGTGATGGTCGATGGCCTTGCGGTAGCCGGCAAACGTGCTTGGCTCCAGGGTCTTCTTAACCCGCTCCCGGTAGGCCTCCATGACCTGTTTCAGGGTCTGAGTCTTGCCCGGACCGTGGCCGAAGATGGCGGCGCGGGCCGACTCAGGGAAGTAGTCGCCGTAGCGGAAGTCGTTGCGATCGATCTTGCCGAGGATCTCGGCGCGCAGCCGCATGCAGTACTGCTCATTGGCCTTGCTGTGCGGCAGGTTCACGACTTCGCGGCATTGGACGCCGCGGAAGCTGAAAGCGATTTGATAGACCTGTTTGCTTTTGCGGGAGAGGGGGGTGATGCCGATCACGCGCTTTGTCCGTGTTCGTGGGCGGGGACTCGGCCCGCCGCCCAATCGTTGACCGCCTTCAGATTCACCCATAGCTCAGAACTCCCCTCCGGTACGCGGGCGTGCACGCCTTTCAGCCACTTGCCGGTGCGCAAGCGCTTCTGGACTGCATCAGGCGTGTCGTCTGATTCGGCGCAGTACTTGGAGAGGCGGACCCAATAGAGCATGGGAGTGTAGAAGTCGGGGAAAGGTCAGGGCGATGGGAAGAAACTGGGATCAGGGCATGACGGTGATCGTCAGCGCGGCCAGTCCGGCGCCGACGATCAGGGCGGTCAGTCCCAGGATGGACCAGAGCACGGCCGCGGTCATGGGCCGGCTGCCCAGCCAGATCACGCCGGCAACACCGGCGGCCAGGATGCAGATGAGGGTCCTCAAGGCTTTACCTCCTGTGCTTCCCCCTGGGCGCCGCTTCCCTTGGCCTCGTTGATGGCGTCCGTGATGTGGGTGACGGTGTAGCTCAGGCCGATGACGGTGCGGCACGCATCGGCCAGGGTCTGCTCGGCGATGCGCTTGATGTCGCGCACCGCATGGCGCTCGGGCAGCGGGTGGTCGGTATGTGCCGACATGCCCTTGATTGCGCTCAGCGCGTCTATCACCTGCTCGGCCAAGGTCTCTGGGCGGTTCATGTCTTGGCCCCTTGAGTGGCGGCGATCAGGCCGTGGGGCCAGCGCCCGCGATCCTGTGCGACGGATCCAAGTTCATCAGGATGAATGAGCACGACGTTGCCATCGAGGTCATCGACCCGCGCCCCACCTGTGGCGAGCAGTTCGCAGTCAAACCAGATGATGGCCTTCTGCATGGGGTACGGGTGAGCCGCCTCGGATTCGCATTCAACCACCGAAGTGCCGGCGTAGGCCACGATCCGGCAGGTTGCGCCCATCTCCTCGGACAGCTCGCGGTGCAGGCACTGCTCGGGCGTCTCGCCGGCCTCAAGCGTGCCTGTCATGAAGGAATAGATGCCGCCCTTGCTATGCAGCACGTAGGCGCCTGAACGGTTTCGGAGGATCGCTCCGACTGAAAGGTGCGGCAGCCGGCCAGGCTTGGATCGGTACAGGTCGCGGTCATCCGGCGCTGCTGGCTGGGCAACTGCAATGGCCGCGCGCTCCACAGCTGCTCTGGCGAAAGCCAGCCACTTGTGACGGTACTCAGGCCATTCAGACCAGCTGCTGAACCCCATCTCTTCGATCAGTTGGTCGATCCAAGCATCGCTCAGCCCCACCGCTCCAGGCTGCTCAGCCGCATGCGTGCGCGGGTCGCGCTCGGCGAGGCGGCCTTGCTCGTACATCCAGCGGTCGCGGCGCGTGGCAGGTGGCACCATGTCAACTATGGTCCCGGGCTGCTCTACGGATGGCGCTGGGTGAAGGTGCAGCGGCGACCATGCGCCCGAGGTCTTGCGGACTCGCTCGATAGCGCTGTTGTGGATTGGCCCCTCGTAGGTGCCATCACTGCAAAGCCGGACCCAGAACATGGGCTCAGCTTGCGGCGCTGCGGCGAGGGCATCGCGCAGGGCGTGGAAATAGCGGTCGACCTCAACGCTCCAGCCGAACCGGTCGCGGGCGTTCAGCAGGCGCTGCGCTGCTTCTCGAAGGGTTGTCATTGATGGTCCTCGCAGTCGTGCATTGTTCCGAAAATCAACTCGAAGAACAGACCGATGTAGCCAATCGGCTCACCGCATTCTTGGCAGCAGAAGTTTGGATATTTCATGTGCCGCCCTTCTCAGCACGGGCTGCGCCGATGGCCTCAAGTACCGCGATGACGTTGTTTCGCATCGTCTGGCGGCCCTTGGCGGGCATGTGGTCCCATGGGTAGTCGAACAACTCTGCGAGCTTCTTTGCGGCTGCGTCCAGTTGGATCGGTGCAAGCGGCTCAGCATCCTCCCTGTCGGCAGGCTGAGCATCAGCCCGGCCTGCGCGCGCCTTCCATCCGGTCCAGGCGTTATTCACGGCACTGTTTTTGTAGTGGATGTTTTGACCGCTGCCGAACGTGCTCAGGTCGCCGCAGTCCTTCGCGATCCACGCCTCAAATGCTACGCGCTCGCTAGTGGGCTCGGGTGCTGGCTGTGCCTTCTCGGCCTCGTGAAGTTCTTCGAGGATTTGAAGCGCGAGCTTCGCCGATTCCACGGCGCGTAGGGGTTTGCCGTTCGCCATGAATACCGCGATGGAAGCGACAGCAACACGGGCCTCGGCCATCTTGTCTGCTGCTGCGCTCATGTCCGTGGCTCCTTGATTCTCGGAAATGCAGCGACTGCCACGATGGCGCGGCCTTGCGCATCGAAGCAATGCAGGTACAGGCGTCGAAGCTGTTCCACCTGCTTGCGGGCCAGCTCAAACTGCTCCATGAAGCGCCTGCGCTTTTCGGGGGTCATGTCCGTGGCCCCTGTGTTGCTGCAATGCCGTGGGCGCGCTCAATGGCGCGGGCGTAGCGCGTCAGGTCAGTCTCTGCACCACCCGGTTCAAGTGCTTCAGCAAGACAGGCGGAAAGCTGCAAGGCAGTCAGCGGCTTGCGCTCAGGGCTGGCCGGCTCTACGTACCCGCTGCGAAGATCGGCGTCGTAGGCGCAGATGTCTGGCCGCTCGCTGATTTCCCCGAGAAGAAAGCGAAGCTCATCGGCGTGGTAGCGCATCCGGTCTTTGTACTCAGACCGAAACAGCGTCATGCCGCCAAGCAACCGATGGCGGTCGTGAATGTTGTCAGTTGTGACAAAGTCCAGCTTGCGGCGCAGCATGACAGTCCAGTTCTCGCGCCCATTGGACTCTGGCATCGAACCGAACCATACAGTTAGCGTCTGCTCAGGGCTGGCGGGCTGTGTGTACAGAGTGCGGCACTCGTAAGGTCCGCCACCGTCGCTTGGGTCAGGGTGCCCGTCATACCAATCGCTGCAGTGCTTCTTGCGGAATTGATGCACCTCTCCCTGCACTGGCCGCCCTACCGCTGCCAGTGCTTCGAGCGCGTAGGCTCGAAGGAGTTCTCGCGCATCGCTCCTGCTGATGCTGCCGAAGCCAAGCAGTGCATCGGGCAGCGCCGGCAGTCCGTCTTGATGTGGTGTGGTGGTCATAGTCCAAGTTCCTGCTTTGCCTGCTCATAGGCCAGGTTGACGGCGGCCATGGCGTCGTTGCTGCCGCCCGGCTTGTCGGGGTGCGCTGCGCTGGCGGCGCGCCGGTAGGCCTGCTGAAGGTCCTGGCCGATGGGCGTGCCGGTGATGCCCAGCACTTCGCGCCAGTTGCGCGCAGCACCCGGGGCCGGGAGGGCCGTGAAGCCGGTGAAGGCGCGCTCCAGGATCGCCGCGCCGCCGTGCCGCTCGATGGCGCGCATTGCATCCAGCGTTGCGGCGATCGCGGCCAGGTTGTCAGCCACCTTGTCATAGATGTCGATCGCCATCACCCGGCGTGAGCCGTTCCATTCCTGCCAGTACACGGCTGCGCCGTGGTCCTTTGGCTCGGGTTCGCCGCTGCGAGGCATGCCGTCCAGGCGCGTGCGCACATCGGTCGACACGATGACGTCCTGCTTGTCGATGCCCATACGCTGCAGCTCGGTCAGCACGCGCTCCAGGCCCTGGGTCAGAGTCAGCCGCTTGTCGAAGCGCTGGAACTTCGCCTCGCGCTGGCTGCCGGCCGGCGTTCGCTTCCAGCCGGCCGGCCAGGTCAGGGGGTAGGCGTTGATGGTCATTCCTGGCTCGCCTTCACAGCCTCGCGGACGCTGCGCAGCTCGGCCTCGCGCTGGTCTTCCGTCTTGCCTGCCGGGTCATAGGCCTGGCAGTAGGGCGAGCGCTTGCAGGCCTTCTTTTCCGCCTCTTCCCGGCGAGCAGCCGCAGCAGGATCAACGGTTGCAGTGACGCAGGCCGACAGAGCGGCGAGGATGGTGATGATCAGGATGGATTTCATGGGGTAGCTTTCAGTCGGTTGAAGGTGATGACCCAGAGCCAGGGATTCGCATCCCAACTGCCGGGGCCGTTGATGGATTCCCAGAGACGGACGAAGCCGCTCCGGTGCTTGGCCTTCGCGCCAAGGATCAGTCGCTCCAGTTCGCCAAGCTCCAACGGAGCGCCCTCGGCCTGGGCATCGGCTTCGCTGATGTCCTGCAGCCGCTCGACACGCACGCCGGTGATCTCCAGCACGATGCGGCAGGCCGCGCGCGGCATGTGGATGCTGGGGCGCCAGCGCCGGGCTGGTTCCCCGACGAAGTCCGCTGCGAATGACAAGCGGTCGGACCCATGGTCGATGACATCGGCCCGGTACTGGTCTGGCGCCCAAGTCTCACGCACCCACAGCCGGTCGCCGGGCTGGCCGTAGGGGCAAGGGTATTGCTGCGTCTCACGGTCGG
>SCOI01000002.1 GCA_005503085.1 Burkholderiales bacterium C2
GCGCGGGGGCTGGGGGCGGGGATGCCTGGAAGCTCGAGCAGCCGGCCAGGGCCAGGGCGGACAGCAGCAGGCTGCGGCGATGAAAGGAAGACATGGCGCGATTCTAGGGATCACAATGGCCACACCCTGTCCACCGGAGACGGCCATGGCCCTGACCCACGCCAAGCACGGTCAACTGATCGACCTCAAGCCGCTGGCCGATGAGCGCACCGACAGCCCCAGCACCAGCCTGATCAAGACCGCGCAGCTGCAGCTGATGCATGTGGTGCTGCACGCCGGCCAGCAGCTGCCCGAGCACAAGGTGGCCGGCGAGATCAGCATCCAGTGCCTGGCCGGGCGGGTGCAGCTGCGCACGCCGGGCATCACGACGCCGCTGACGGCCGGCCAGCTGATCGTGCTGAGTGCCGGCGAGCCCCACGCGCTGGTGGCCGAGCAGGACTGCTGCCTGCTGGTCACGCTGGTGCTCAAACACTGACTAGAAGCTGAAGCCGTCCGGGTAGCGGTGCCAGCCATCGAAGTCGGGTTTTCCCAGCGGCACGCCGGCCTGGCGCAGCAGCGCATAGGCCATGCCCAGATGGAAGAAGAAGTTCGGCAGCGCATAGAGCTGCAGGAACTCCGCCGACTCCAGCTCCAGCCAGGCCTCGCCGGCCTGGGTCCGCAGGCGCCGACCGGCCGCGGCGCGCAGCGCCGCAGCGTCCAGACTCTCGACAAAAGCCAGCGCGCGCGCCAGACGCGCCTGCAGTTCGGCCAGGCTTGCCGCATCGCCCTGCCCCAGCGCCGGCATCTCGACCTCGGCCAGCGGCGCGCAGGCACGCTGGGCGAAACCGGCCGCCGTGTGGATTTGCTGGGCCAGCGTGAACATGCCGGGTGCCAGCCGGGTCTGCAGCAGCGCGGCCTCGCTGCCGCCAGCGGCATCGAGCTGCGCAGCCGCCTTGTCCAGCCAGGCCTGCGCGCGGCGCAGATAGCGGGCCAGCACCGGCACCGAGGCGGCGTAGAGATCAGGAGACGAGCACATGGGACAGAGTGTAGGACGGCCAGGCCCAAGGCTCGGCCACAATGACGGCCATCGCAACCACGTCTTGCCGGCATGTCGCAACGCCCCGCCCTTCATCGTCTGGCCCTCACCGCCCTGGGCTGGACGCTGGCCCATGCCGCCTGGGGTCAGGCCTTGCCGGCCGACGCGCTAGCCAAGCGCTGCTGGCTGTCTCACACGGCCGAGCGCACCGCCGTCGATCTGCGCGAGCCGATGGCCGTGCGCTTCGGCAATCTGCGTGATGGCTATGTGCTGCGTTCGCCCTTCTGGGTCGATTTCGGCATCCGCGGCATGGGCGTGATCCCGGCCGGCAACAAGAACGAACGCGCCGGCCACCATCATCTGTTGATCAACACGCCGCTGCCGCGCGACCATCAGGCCGCCATCCCCTTCTCCGACACGCACAAGCACTTCGGCAAGGGCCAGACCGGCGCCGAAGTCAGCCTGCCGGCGGGCAAGCACCGGCTGCGCCTGCTGTTCGCCGACCATGAACACCGGCCCTACTTCGTCTACAGCCGCGAGATCACGGTGGAGGTCAGCGGCGCGCGCACGGCCGCGCCGCTGAGCATAGACCCGAACCGTTTCGAGGAGACCTGCGCCGCCTGGTATCAGGACCAGGTCAGCGCACCGCGCCCGAGCACGCCGGCGGTCTACATCAGGAACCTGCGCGACCAGGAGCCGGTCGCCAGCCCCTTCATGCTGAGCCTGGGCGTGATCGGGCCCGGCGTCGCGCCGGCCGGACAGAAGATCGCCAACACCGGCCATTTCGCGCTGACCGTGCTGCGCGGCGGCAGCGCGGTGCAGCGCCTGGCGCTGGGCGACGGCCGCACCGAAACCACGCTGGACCTGCCCAAGGGCGACTACGAGATCGAGGCGCGCTTTCTGGACGCCGAGGGCCAGGTCTTGCTGAAGGCCGCGCCGCTGCGCGTCACGGTGAGTCGTCAGGAGCGCTGAGCGGGCGCGCTCAGGCCAGCGCGGCCTCCAGGTCCACCGCGTCGATCTGCTCCGGGTGCATGAAGCGCCGGGCGTAGTCCAGATAGACGCCCGAACGCAGGAACAGCTCGAACAGCTCGGCATCGATATGCTGATCGCGCCGCATCCTGGCCATGATGTCCAGGGCCTGCGACAGGCTCTTGCCCTTTTTGTAGGGCCGGTCGTCGGCGGTCAGCGCCTCGAACACATCGGCGATCGCCATCATGCGGGCCTCGGTGCTCATCTGCTCGCGCCGCAGCCCGCGCGGGTAACCGCTGCCGTCCATCTTCTCGTGATGGCCGCCGGCGATCTCGGGCACGCGCCGCAGATGGCGCGGGAAGGGCAAGGCCTCCAGCATGCGGATGCTCTGCACGATGTGGTCGTTGATCTTGTAGCGCTCCTCCTCGGTCAGCGTGCCGCGCGAGATGCTGAGGTTGTGGAGCTCGCCGCGGTTGTACAGATGCTCGGGCTGCCTGAGCTTGAAGCCCCAGCGGTTCGCCTCGGGCATTTGCTCGGCGGCCGGCCGGGGCAGCACATGCTCGGGCTTGTCGGCCAGCAGCCGCTCCTGCACCGGCAGCGCGGCGGCCGGTGTGGCGGACTGGCGCAGCCGCTCGCCGGTGGAGACGCCCAGCCGGTCGTCCAGCGTGCGCCACCAGCTGCGTGCGCCGATCTCGCGCAGCCGGGCCTGCTTGTCGGGCGACAGGTACTCGCCGCCCTCGTTGCAGGCCGCGACAAAGGCGAACTCGGCATCGAGCAGGGTGTGTATCGGGGCCAGGTCTTGCCGCACACGGGCCAGTTGCTCGGGCGTCAGCGCGCGTTCGCACAGCGCGATCTGGGCATCGCGCTTGAGCACCTCGAAGCGGGTACGGATCTCGTGGATGCGGTCGTGCAGGGTCTCCAGCTTGGTGGCCTTGTCGACGACGAACTCCGGCGTCGTGACCTTGCCGCAGTCATGCAGCCAGGCGGCGATATGCAGGGCCTCCCACTGCTCCTCGTCGAGCCTGAAGTCGGCGAAAGGGCCGTCGCTGGCCTCGCAGGCGGCCCGCGCCAGCATCTTGGTCAGCTCGGGCACGCGCTGGCAATGCGCGCCGGTGTAGGGGCTCTTGGCATCGATGGCGCCCGCCACCAGCTGGATGAAGCTCTCCAGCAGCTCCTTGCGGGCACGCAGCAGCTGCTGGTTGTCCAGCGCCGCAGCGGCCGTGCCCGACAGCGCCTCGATAAAGGCCACCCGCGACGGCGACAGCGTGTCGCGGTCCTCGCCCGGCACAAAGCTCAGCGACAGCGCGCCGACGGTCTCGCCCTGCCGGTTCTTCAGCGGCAGGGCCATTAGCCGAAAGCGCGAGCTGTTCAGGCGCTGGAACAGGCCCGCATAGACCTGCGCATGGGCCGGGTTGTCCCAGCTGATGTCGACAAACACCGTGCGGCCCTGCCGCACCGCCTGCACGGCGGCCGAGGGGCTGGCGCCATCGTCGAGCGACCACGGCAGCAGCGCCGCGCTGTCACCGGGCGCATCGAACACCCGCGCGGCGGCCGGCTCCAGGCGCAGACCGTCGGCGCTCAGCAGGTGCACCGCGCCGCCGGTGGCTTCGGCCACCGAAATGGTCTCGGTCAGGATGCGCTCGAGCAGGCGATCGAAATTGCGCTCGGCCGACAGCGCGCTGGAGATTTCCAGGAAACGCCGCAGCGCCTGCTTCATGCCCGTCATCGCGATAGCCAGCCGGTCGACCTCGCGGATGCGGCTGCGCGCCGGATCGGGGCCGCTGAAATCGAAGCGCCGGATCGCCTCGGCCTCGCGGGCCAGCTGCTCCAGCGGCTTGGCCACCAGATTGGCGGACCAGTGCACCAGGGGCAGCATCAGCAGCACGATGCCGGCGGTGATCAGCACCGACAGGCGCCGGGCCTGGATCGCGTCGGCCTGCAGCTCATCGCGCGGTGCGGCGATCAACAGCGTCAGCGGCGCGCCGGCACCGTGGTCCAGCGCCTCGACGCGGGTCACCCATTCGCGCCCGTCCAACTCCAGCAGGCCGCCCGCCGGCGCGCCACCGGCATGCAGGCGCTGCCACAAGGCCGTCAGCACCGGCACACCCAGCTGCTCGACCTGCAGCAGCTTGGGCGAACCGTCCTGGGGACGCACACTGAGCCGCTCCGGCCGCGGGTAGGCCAGCACCGCACCCTGGGCGTCGAGCACCATCAGCTCGGCCGACGGCGCGATCTGCTGGCGCGCCAGCATCGCCGACAGCGAAGCCAGGCTGACATCGACACCGGCCACCGGCCGCATGCCGGCACCTGAGCCACCGGTAGCGCCGGCGCTGGCCAGCGTCAGGCCGACCTCGCGGGTCGTGAAGAACAGATAGGGCAGCGTCTGCAGCACGGCGCGGTCCGGGTTCTGCGCCTGCGCAAACCAGGGCCGGCGGCGCGGGTCGAAGTCATAGTCGGCCTGCTCGCGCCGCTCCAGCAGCGCCAGCCCGGCGTCGTAGAAGAGATAGGTGCCCTGGACGGCGGGGCCGTCGCGGTTGACCGACTGCAGCACGAAGGCGGCCTGCGCCGGCGCTCGCAGCAGCGCACGCAGCTCCGCGCCGGCGATGCGGCGCAGCAGCACGAAAGAGCCATTGGGGGTGCCGCCGTAGACGGCGGACAGCGAGGGGTTCTGCTGCAGCGCCGCCGCCAGCAGCGGCAGCTGGGCCAGGCGGCCCGCGTGGTCGGGCGCCGTCAGCAGGCCGCTGCGGGCCAGCAGGGCCGCCGTCGTGCGGGCGGGCCGCAGCTCGCCTTCGATGACGGCCAGCGTCTCGCGGCCGACCCGCGCCGAGGTGTCGGCCGCAAAGGCCAGCATGCGCTGTTCGCTGGCACGCAGCTGATAGCTGGCCAGGGCCGCGTAGAGCAGCAGCACCATGCCGATCATGATGATCGACAGGGTCAGATAGATCGAGCGCGGCTGCGGGGACAAAAGCTTCATGAACTCCTCCTGCGCCCGATCAGGCCGAAGCCACCAGCAGCGGTCAAGCTGCTAACTCTTGCAGGCCGCGGCCTGCGCGCCACAAGCCTCGCGGCCTACTTCTTTTTCTTGCTGCGATCGGGCACCACGGTGGTGATGCTGGGCATCACCGCGCCGGCCGAGATCGGCTTGGGCGGCGAGCTGTCCTTCTTCGGCTTCTTGCTTTCCTTATTGCTCTTTTGCTGACCTTTGGCCATGGGGCGCTCCTTGTTCTGTGAGGGATGGGTTCAGTGTACGGACCTGCTTCAGTACGCGCCCATATAGTCCTTCTTGCCGACCTCGACCCCGTTGTGGCGCAGGATGTCGTAGGCCGTCGTGACGTGGAAGAAGAACTGCGGCAGGCCGTAGTGCAGCAGATAGTGCTGGCCCGTGAAGCGGCGCTCCTTGGGCGTGCCCGGGCGCAGCACGATCTCGCGGCCGGCCGCCTCGGCGAACTGACCCGGCGACACGCCGCCGATGAAGTCCAGGGTCTTGGCAATGCGGGCCTGCAGCTCGGCAAAGCTCTGCTCGCTGGCCTCGTAGCTGGGCACCTCGACGCCGGCCAGGCGCGCGCAGACACCGGCCGCGAAGTCACAGGCGATCTGCACCTGCCGGGTCAGCGCGAACATATCGGGGAACAGCCGAGCCTGCAGCAGGGCCGCCGGCTCGATAGCGCGGGCCGCAGCATGGGCCTCGGCCTTGGCCAGCACATCGGCCAGTCCGCCCAGCATTTGTTTGAAGACGGGGGCGGAAGCTTCGTAGATCAGGGCGGACATGGCGTGGACTCACTCAATGACAAAGTCGCGATCATAGGAGGCTCTGCGAGGCGCCCCTCTAAACTGTGGGCATGTCATTGCCTCTGCAGCTCGCCCCCATCATCAAGGAAATCGGCCGCGGGGCGCGCGGCGCACGCGACCTCGACGAGGCCCAGGCCGAGGCGCTGTTCGGCGCCATCCTCGATGGCCGGGTGCCCGAGATGGAGCTCGGCGCCATCCTGATCGCGATGCGCATCAAGGGCGAAAGCCAGGCCGAGCTGGCCGGCTTTGTGCGGGCGATGCAGGCGCGCACCGCCCGCGTCGAGGTGCCGGCCGGGCCGCGCTGCGTGCTGCTGCCGACCTTCAACGGCGCGCGCAAGCAGGCCAATCTGATGCCCTTGGTGGCCCTGCTGCTGGCGCGAGAGGGCGTGCCGGTGCTGATCTTCGGCCGGCATGATTTCGACAGCCGCGAGAGCCCGTTCGCGCTGCTGGACGCGCTGGGCCTGCCACGGGCTGGCAGCCTCGCCGAGGCCAACACCCAGCTGAGCGAGCGCCGCTTGGCCTGTCTGCCGCTGGCCGCGCTGAACCCCGGGCTCGATGCCCTGATGGCGCTGCGCCCGCGCCTGGGCCTGCGCAACAGCGGTCACAGCGTGGCCAAGCTGCTGGATGCCGCGCCGGGCCGCAGCGTGCGGGTCGTCGCGGTGACCCACCCCGAGTATCTGGACAGCATGGGCCAGGCCCTGCTGCCGCTGAGCCTTGGGGATGGCCGGGCCCTGCTGATGCGGGCCAGCGAAGGCGAGGCCTATGCCCATCTGCGCCGGCGTGCCCAGCTCTACGGCTTTGCAGAGGGCCGACGCTTCGATCTGCATCCGGCCGACACCGCGGACATCGACTGGCCCTTGTCGCCCGACTGCGAGGCGGCCGCCAATGCCGCACGGGTCCAGGCCATGCTGGACGGCCGCGCGCCGCTGCCGCCGCGCATTGCCGAGCAGGTGCAGGCTCTGATCCGGCTTTCCACATCGGCTCATATGCTTATTCACGAATAAGCAATCTACGAATTTGTAGTTCCTATATATATAAAGCTTCCATACAGTCCGCCACCTAGACTGCCTGGGAGCGGATTTGTTCGACTGGATAGCAATTGCGAGCGGTTTTGGCGTCGGCGTCATCGTCGGGATCACCGGCGTCGGCGGCGGCTCGCTGATGACGCCGCTGCTGCTCTCGGTCTTCAAGCTGAACCCGGCCGTGGCCATAGGCACCGATCTGTGGTTTGCCGGGCTGACCAAGGTCAGCGGTTCGGTGGCCCATGCGCGCCACGGCCATGTCAAATGGGGCATCACCGCGCTGCTGCTGGCCGGCTCGATCCCGGCCTCCATCGCCACCGTCGCGCTGATGCACAGCACAGGCGTCACCAAGGGCTGGGCCGAGGCGCTGACCTTCTCGCTGGGCATCGCGCTGCTGCTGACCGCCGTGGTCGTGGCCTTCAAGAAGTCCTGGCAGGCCCTTGGCCTGCGGCTGGAGCGTGTCATCCCCGCGTCGCGCAAGCCGGCGCTGACCGTGATCTCGGGCGTGATCCTGGGCGTGCTGGTCTCGCTGTCCTCGATCGGCGCCGGCGCCATCGGCGCGACCCTGATCCTGCTGATCTACCCGCGCCTGGAGGCGCGCTACATCGTCGGCAGCGATATCGCGCACGCCGTCCCCCTCACCCTCGTGGCCGGCATCGGCCACGCCACCCTGGGTCATGTCAACTGGGCGCTGCTGGTGCCGCTGTTGATAGGCTCGATGCCCGGCATCTGGCTGGGCGCCCAGCTGACCCGCCGCCTGCCCGACGGTGTCGTGCGCACGCTCTTGTGCGGCTCGCTCCTGATGGCGGGCTGGAAAGTCATTCACTGATCTCGCTATGTACGCCTACACCGACTTCGACCGCCAGTTCGTCCGCGCCCGCGCCGCGCAGTTCCGCGACCAGCTGGAGCGCAACCTCGCCGGCAGCCTGTCCGACGACGAGTTCCGCCCGCTGCGCCTGCAGAACGGCTGGTATGTGCAGCGCCATGCGCCGATGCTGCGCGTGGCCGTGCCTTACGGCGTGCTGTCCGCCAAGCAGCTGCGCCAGCTGGCCCATATCGCGCGCACGCATGACCGAGGCTATGGCCATTTCACGACGCGCCAGAACCTGCAGTACAACTGGATCCCCCTGGTCCAGTCCGCCGATGTGATGGACCTGCTGGCCGATGTGGACATGCACGGCATCCAGACCAGCGGCAACTGCATCCGCAATATCACCAGCGACGGCATGGCCGGCGTCGCGGCCGACGAGATCGTCGACCCGCGCCCCTATGCCGAGGTGCTGCGCCAGTGGAGCACCCTGCATCCCGAGTTCGCCTTCCTGCCGCGCAAGTTCAAGATCGCGATCTCGGGCGCTCTGGAAGACCGCGCCGCGATCGCCTGGCACGACATCGGCCTGCAGCTGAAGAAGAACGAGGCCGGCGAGGTCGGCTTCCAGGTGCTGGTCGGCGGCGGCATGGGCCGCACGCCCATCATCGGCCAGGTCATCAACGAGTTCCTGCCCTGGCAGCAGATCCTGGTCTATATCGAGGCCATCGTGCGGGTCTACAACCGCTACGGGCGCCGCGACAATATGTACAAGGCCCGCATCAAGATCCTGGTCAAGGCAGAGGGTCAGGCCTTCTTCGATGCGGTCAACAAGGAGTTCCAGGAGATCCTGGCGCTGGACGAGGGCGGCCGCGAGCACATCATTCCGCAGTCCGAGCTGGACCGTGTCGCGGCCAGTTTCGTCGTGCCGGCCGGTGTCGCCGCCGCGCCCGCCATCGACATCTTCCAGGGTGTGCCGGCCAAGAGCGCCTACCAGCGCTGGCTGGAACGCAATGTCCATGCGCACAAGCTCAGTGGCTATCGCGGCGTGACCCTGTCGCTGAAGCGCCTGGGCATCCCGCCGGGTGACGCGACCGATGCGCAGATGGAGGCCGCGGCCGATCTGGCCGACCGGTTCAGCCACGGCGAGCTGCGCGTGACCCATGACCAGAACCTGCTGCTGCCCTGGGTGCTCGAAAGCGACCTGCCGGCGCTGTTCGAGGCCGCCAAGGCCAATGGCTTCGCGACGCCCAATATCGGCCTGCTGACCGACATGATCGCCTGCCCCGGCGGCGATTTCTGCGCGCTGGCCAATGCCCGCTCCATCCCGGTGGCCGAGGCCATCACCGAGCGCTTCCAGGATCTGGACGAGCTCTACGACATCGGCGACATCGACCTGCACATCAGCGGTTGCATCAACAGCTGCGGCCACCACCACAGCGGCCATATCGGCATCCTCGGCGTCGACAAGGACGGCAGCGAGTGGTATCAGATCACCCTGGCCGGCTCCGACGGTTCGACCATCTCCGGTGGCGCCCAGGTGGGCAAGGTGATCGGCCCCTCCTTCGCGGCCGACGAGGTGCCCGATGTGATCGAGTCCGTCGTGCAGACCTATCGCGCGCAGCGCCAGGCCGGCGAGCGCTTCATCGACACGGTGCGCCGTGTCGGCATCGAGCCCTTCAAGGCCCCTGCCAACGCCCAGCGCACGCTGACCGCCGCCGCTCACTGAGAACGATGACCATGAAGTTTGTTGACCACCACCCCCAGGAGCCCTGGCACCGCGTTGTCGGCGAGGACGGCCCCAAGCCCGATCCCGATCCGGCGCCCCATCTGCTGCTGACGCTGGAGCAATGGCATGCCGTGCGCGATCACTGGCCGGCCGGCCTGCCGACCGCCGTCGAAGTGCCCAATGACCATGCGATCGAGGACCTGGCCGGCGATCTGCCGCGCCTGGCGATGATCGTCTTGAAGTTCCCGAAGTGGGTGGACGGCCGTGCCTACAGCCAGGCCCATCTGCTGCGCTCGCGCTACCGCTACGCCGGCGAAGTGCGCGCCTGCGGCGAGGTGCTGGTCGATATGCTGCCGCTGCTGGCACGCACCGGTTTCGACGCCGTGCAGCTGCGCGCCGGTGAGAGCGTCGAGGCGGCCAAGCGCGCGCTGAGCTTCTTCCCGGCCCACTACCAAGGCGCCTTGCAAGAAGGCCAGGCCGTCACCAAGCCGGCCTTCGCCAGGACCTGATCATGAGCGGCGAAGTCTCTTCCCTGTTCCCGGCGGCCAGTGCCTCGGCCATTGCCCTCTATGCCCGCGAGACGGCCGGCTTCGAGGAACGCCTGGCCAGGACGGTCGCATTGCTGAAGCAGGCCCATGCCGACTACGGCGACGGCCTGATCCAGTCGACCAGCCTGGGCGCCGAGGACATGGTGATCACCGACCTGATCGCCCGCCATGCGCTGCCGATCTGCATCGCAACCTTGAACACCGGCCAGCTGCACGACGAGACCCTGGCGCTGATCCCGGCCATCGAGCATCGCTATGCACTGAAGGTCGAGGTCTTCAGCCCGGTGCAGGAGGCGGTGATCCACTTCGTCAAGAGCAATGGCGAGCGCGCGATGTACGAGAGCCTGGCGCTGCGCAAGGCCTGCTGCGGCATCCGCAAGCTGGAGCCGCTGGGCCGCATGCTGGCGGGCCGTAGCGCCTGGATCACCGGCCTGCGCCGCGAGCAGAGCAGCAACCGCGCCGAGGTGCCTTTCTCCGAGCCGGATGGTCAGGGCCGCACCAAGCTCAATGTGCTGGCCGAGTGGAGCTGGGCCGACGTGTGGCACTACATCGCCAGCCACGATGTGCCCTTCAACGCGCTGCACGACCAGTTCATGCCCAGCATCGGCTGTGCGCCCTGCACCCGAGCGATCTCGGTCGGAGAGGACTTCCGCTCGGGGCGCTGGTGGTGGGAGGATGAGAACGCCAAAGAGTGCGGCTTGCACAAAGCCCATAGCAATGAAGAACTGAAGTCAGGAGCCCAGGCATGAATGCCCCGATCACTCTGCAACAGCTGGCCGCCACGGTGGACCAGCGCCACCTCGACCATCTGGAAGAAGAAGCCATCTTCATCCTGCGCGAGGTGGCAGCCGCCTTCGAGCGCCCCGGCCTGCTGTTCTCGGGCGGCAAGGACTCCTGCGTCGTGCTGCGCCTGGCCGAGAAGGCCTTCAAGCAACGCGTGGCTGGCAACGAGTTCAAGGGCAAGCTGCCCTTCCCGCTGGTCCATGTGGACACCGGCCACAACTTCCCCGAGGTGATTGAGTTCCGCGACCGCCGCGCTGCCGAGATGGGCGAGCGCCTGATCGTCGCGCACATGGACGAGTCGATCAAAAAGGGCACGGTGCGCCTGGCCCATCCGCTGGAGTCGCGCAACGGCCACCAGACCGTGACCCTGCTGGAAGCGATCGAGGAGCACCGCTTCGATGTGCTGATCGGCGGCGCCCGCCGCGACGAGGAGAAGGCCCGCGCCAAGGAGCGCATCTTCAGCCACCGCGACAGCTTCGGCCAATGGCAGCCCAAGGAACAGCGCCCCGAGCTGTGGAGCCTGTTCAACACCCGCATCCGCCCCGGCGAGCATTTCCGCGCCTTCCCGATCAGCAACTGGACCGAGCTGGATGTGTGGCTCTACCTGGCGCGCGAGAACATCCCGCTGCCCAGCCTCTACTACGCGCACCCGCGCCAGGTGATACGCCGCAAGGGCCTCTTGGTACCGCTGACAGAGGTGACGCCGCCCGAGGCCGGCGAACAGGTCGAGACCGCCACCGTGCGTTTCCGCACCGTCGGCGACATGACCTGCACCTGCCCGGTCGAGAGTGATGCCGCCAGCGCCACCGACATCGTGGCCGAGACCCTGACCGTCACGGTCAGCGAGCGCGGCGCGACCCGCATGGACGACCGCACGTCCGAGGCCTCGATGGAGCGCCGCAAGAAAGAGGGCTATTTCTGATGTCTGCTGTCCTGAACACCCTGATCCACGAGCAAGACGTGGACACCCACCACCGCGCGCTGCGCTTCCTGACCGCCGGCAGCGTCGATGACGGCAAGAGCACCCTGATCGGCCGCCTGCTGTTCGACAGCCGCGCCATTCTGGCCGACCAGCTCGACACCTTGGAAAAACGCGCCGCCGGCCAACCGATCGATTTGAGCTTGTTGACCGACGGCCTGGAAGCCGAGCGCGAGCAAGGCATCACGATCGATGTGGCCTACCGCTATTTCGCGACCAAGACGCGCAAGTTCATCATTGCCGACGCGCCCGGTCATGAGCAGTACACCCGCAATATGGTCACGGCCGCGGCCGGCTCGGACGCCGCCGTCGTGCTGGTCGACATCACCAAGCTCGATGTGAGCCAGGACCAGGTGCAGCTGCTGCCCCAGACCCGCCGCCACAGCCTGCTGGCCCATCTCTTGCGCGTGCCGAGCATCGTGTTCGCGATCAACAAGATCGACGCGGCCGAAGATCCGGGTGCCGCCTTCGCCGCCGTCAGCAAGGCCTTGCGGGCTTTTGCCGCCCAGGCCGGCATCGAAGTCACCGCCATCGTGCCGGTCTCGGCGCTGCGCGGAGACAACGTGACCCAGCCGCTGGACGCCGCCTGGTATGACGGCCCCTCGCTCTTGCAGGTGCTCGAAGGCCTGCCGGCCGCGCAGGAGAAGGTCGAGGGTCAGCTCTTGATCCCGGTGCAATACGTCGCCCGCGAGGGTGAAGGCACCGGCAACCAGCCGCGCACGCTGTGGGGCCGCATCGCCCACGGCCAGGTCAAAGCTGGCGACACCGTGCAGATCCTGCCCAGCGGCGAAACGGCGGTCGTCGCCGAGGTGCGCCGCGCCGGCGAGACCGTCGCCCACAGCGTGGCCGGCGAGTCGGCCGGCGTTGTGCTGGACCGCCAGCTGGACGTCAGCCGCGGCGACTGGATCGTCACGCCGGGCTCGGCCAAGCCCGTGCAGAGCTTCGAGGCGACCCTGGCCTGGCTGGACACCGAGCCGGCGCAGATCGGCCGCAAGTACTGGGTGCGCCACGGCAACCGCTGGGTCCAGGCCCGCATCAGCTCGATCGAGCACAAGCTCGACGTCAACAGCCTGGCCGAGACCGAGGCCCACGAGCTGGCGGTCAACGAGATCGGCCATGTGCGCATCGAGGTGCAGCAGGCCCTGCCGGTCGAGCCCTATGCCAGCAACCGCGTCGGCGGCGCGCTGATCGTGGTCGACCCGACGAGCAACCGCACCAGCGGCGCGCTGCTGGTGCGCTGATCATGAGCCAGGGCCGCGTCATCTTCGTTAGCGCCGGACCAGGGGCTGCCGACCTCATCACCTTGCGCGGCGCGCGCGCGCTGGCACAGGCCGATGTCGTACTGTTCGACGCACTGACCGACCCGGCGCTGCGCGAACTGGCACCGCAGGCCCGGTGGCTGGACGTGGGCAAGCGCGGCTTCACCAACAGCACGGCGCAGACGGCGATCAACGCGCTGCTGGTCAAGCAGGCGCGCAGCCACGCGGTGGTCGTGCGTTTGAAGGGCGGCGACGCCAGCATCTTCGGTCGGCTGGAGGAAGAGCTGCAGGCCCTGGCCGAGGCGGGCATTGCGAGCGAAGTCGTGCCCGGCGTCACCGCAGCGCTCGCCGCCGCCGCCCATACCCAGCGCCCGCTGACCCGGCGCGGCCAGGGCCGCAGCGTCAGCCTGACGACCGCGATGACGCAGGAGGGCGATCTGCGCGCGCTCCGGTCGGCCGACACCGAGGTCTTCTTTATGGCCGGGCGCCAGCTCGCCGCGCTGTCGCGCAAACTGGTCGAGGCCGGCTGGCCGGCCGACACGCCGACCATCGTGGTCTCGCGCGCCGGCTGCGTCGACGCGCTGGCCAGCGAGCACCCGGTGTCAGGTCTTGCGGCCGCCGCCTTGCTGCACAAGGGCCGGCCGACCGTCGTCACCGTGGGCGCCGGCGCCCGGGTGGTGGTGAAAACCTTGCCCAAAGCCCCTGAGCTTGAGCGGCCACAAAGCCGGGCCAAGACCCTCAGTGATTAAAATCCGCCTCTTGCCACCGCCGGGCCGTCCAGGCCCGACCGGCACCAGGCCCTCAAAAACCCGAGTTTTCCCATGACACACGTCGTTACCGAAGCCTGCATCCGCTGCAAATACACCGATTGCGTGGATGTCTGCCCCGTCGATTGCTTCCGCGAAGGCCCGAACTTCCTGACCATCGACCCCGATGAGTGCATCGACTGCGCCGTGTGCATCCCGGAGTGCCCGGTCAATGCCATCCTGCCGGAGGAAGATGTGCCGGGCAATCAGCAGCACATGATCAAGATCAACGCCGATCTGGCCAAGAACTGGCCCAGCATCACCAAGCGCAAGCCGGCCCTGCCCGATGCCGATGACTGGAAAGATCGCACGGACAAGCTGTCCGAGCTGATTCGCTGAACCCGTTGAGCCCGCACGCCGCCGTGACGACAGCGCTGCCCGTGATCGAGACCGATGCCGTCATCGTCGGTGCCGGCCCGGTGGGCCTGTTCCAGGTCTTCGAGCTGGGTCTGCTGGAGATCAAGGCTCACATCATTGACTCGCTGGCCTATCCCGGCGGCCAGTGCATCGAGCTCTATCCCGACAAGCCCATCTATGACATCCCGGCCGTGCCGGTGTGCACCGGCAAGGAGCTGACCGACAGCCTGCTCAAGCAGATCGAGCCCTTCGGTGCGAGCTTCCATCTGGGCCAGGAGGTCACGGTGGTGCAGAAGCAGGAAGACGGTCGCTTCTTCGTCGCGACCGCCAAGGGCACGCAGTTCCTGAGCAAGACCCTCTTCATCGCCGGCGGCGTCGGCAGCTTCCAGCCGCGCACCTTGAAGGTCGAGGGCGCCGAGGCCTTCGAGGGCTCACAGCTGCATTACCGCGTGCGCGGCCCGGAGCAGTTTGCAGGCAAGAACCTGCTGGTGGTCGGCGGCGGTGATTCGGCGCTGGACTGGGCGCTGAACTTCTGCGCCGGCAATGCCGACGGCAACCCGCACAAGGCCGAGAGCGTGATCCTCTTGCACCGGCGCGACGGCTTCAAGGCCGCGCCGGCCAGCGTCGCCAAGATGCGCGCGCTGTGCGAGGCGCAGGAGATGCAGTTCCTGGTCGGCCAGGTGAGCGGCCTGGTCGAGGAAGGCGGCGCGCTGACCGGCGCCCGGGTCACCGGCGCCGATGGCGTCACCCGCATCGTGCCCTGCGACCAGGTGCTGGCCTTCTTCGGCCTGAGCCCCAAGCTCGGCCCGATCGCCGAATGGGGCCTGGCGCTGGAGCGCAAGCAGATCGTCGTCGACACCGAGAAGTTTGAGACCAGTGTGCCGGGCATCTTCGCGGTCGGCGATGTCAATACCTACCCGGGCAAGAAGAAGCTGATCCTGTCGGGCTTCCACGAGGCCGCGCTGGCCGCCTTCGGCGCCGCGCCCTATGTCTTCCCCGACAAGCGCATCCATCTGCAGTACACGACCACCAGCCCGAAGCTGCACAAGGTGCTGGGGGTCGAATCCCCCGTGTTCGACTGAGAACGCGGCGCCGCTACAATCCGGCCACGCTTCACGGCTTTGCTGTGGAGCTCTTCGCTAGGGGTGTCGGCTCATCTGATGAGCCGACTGAGAAAGTCCCTTTGAACCTGTTGATGCGTGCCGCAAGGCGCGCATCAAAGTCTCCTTCGGGAGACTTGAGGTAATCCTCGCGCAGGGAAGCACGCCAAAGCCACCGTCAAGCAATACCCCTTTCTCCCGTTGACGTGCGCGCTTTCGCGACGCCGACCTGCCATCGCTTGCAGTCCCGATGGCACATCAACACCTGACCCTTTTGTCCTTTGCCGCCGCGCTGCTGTGCAGCACGCTGGCCCATGCCCAACAAGCCTCCAACGCCCTGCCCGCCGTCTCGGTCAGCGGCCGCTCGGCTGACACACCCGTCAGCGTCGGCGGCTTTGGCGACACGCCCATCGCCAAGCTGCCGATCCAGGCCACGCTGCTGGGCAGCGAGCGCCTGCTGGACTTGGGCCTGAGCTCGCTGGCCGGCATCACGGCGCTGGACGCCAGCATCGGCGACGCCTACAACTCGCAGGGCTATGTCTCCTATCTGAAGATCCGCGGCTTCGACCTCGACAACCGCTTCAACTACCGCCGCGACGGCCTGCCCATCAATGCCGAGACCGCGCTCAGCCTGGCCAACAAGAGCAGCATCGAGGTGCTCAAGGGCAGCTCCGGCATCCAGGCCGGCACCAGCGCGCCGGGCGGGCTGGTGAACCTGGTCGTCAAGCGGCCCACCGCCGCGCCGCTGAGCAGCCTGCTGCTGAGCGTCAGCGAGCGTGGCACGGTCGAGGCCGGTGTCGACCTGAGCCGCCGCTTCGGCGAGGCCCAGGTCTTCGGCCTGCGCCTCAATGCCAGCGTCGCCGAGTTGCGTCCGCAACTGCGCGACGCCAAGGGCGAGCGCCGGGCTGTTGCGCTGGCCGGCGACTGGCGTCTGGCACCCGACACGCTGCTGGAGGGCGAGTTCGAATGGAATCGGCAGAGCCAGCCCAGCCAGGCGGGCTTCAGCCTGCTCGGCGAGCGCCTGCCCGATGCGAAATCGATAGACCCACGCACCAATCTGAACAACCAGGCCTGGAGCCAGCCGGTGGTGTTCGACAACCACCATGCGTCGCTGCGGCTGCAGCAGCGCCTGAACGCGGACTGGAAGGCGCAGGCGCATCTGGGGCTGCAGCGGCTCAAAACGGATGACCGGCTGGCCTACCCCTTCGGCTGCAGTGCGGCAGACGGGACGTATTACGCCGACCGCTATTGCCCCAATGGAGACTTCGACCAGTACGACTTCCGCAGCGAGAACGAACGCCGTGACAGTGACGCGCTGGACCTGTCGGTGGCCGGCAATTTCGTCGCGGCCGGCCTGCGTCATGAGCTGAGCACCGGGCTGCTGTTCAGCCGCTTCGAGAGCCACTTCCAGCGCCAGATTTATAGCGGACCAGGAACCGGCAACATCAGCGGCCAATTGCCCGCCAAGGACCTCCCGGCGGGCACCGACGAGAACACCAACCGCGACGAGCGCAGCCGCGAGTTCTATCTGCGCGACACGATCCAGCTCGGCGTCCAGTGGCAGGCCTGGCTGGGTCTGCGCCACACCCGGCTGACGCGCGACAGCGTGCGCACCGATGGCTCGCGCCCCACCCACTACAGCCAGAGCTTCACCACGCCCTGGCTGGGTCTGAGCTATGCGCTCTCCAGCCAGCACATGGTCTATGCCAGCTGGGGTGAAGGCGTCGAGTCCGAGGTCGCGCCCAACCGCAGCCGCTACACCAATGCCGGCCAGGCCCTGCCGGCGCTGAAGAGCGAGCAGTTCGAGATCGGTTTCAAGGCCGGCAGCAACACGGTGGATTGGGGCATCAATGTCTTCGACACCCAGCGCCCGGCCTGGCGCGATGTCGGTACCTGCGATGACAACGACAACAGCTGCACGCGCGTCGCCGATGGAGAAGCCCGCCATCGCGGCGTCGAGGCGCAAGCCGACCTGAAATGGCGCGGCGGCGGCCTGCTGGCCAGCGCGATGAAGCTGCGCGCGCGCCGCCAGGGCAGCGCCGACCCCAGCCTCAACGGCCTGAAGCCCGCCAACGTGGCCGAGCGCTCGCTGAAGCTGCAAGCGCGGCAGAACCTCGGCCTGCCCGGCCTGCAACTGCAAGCCGGCCTGGTGTATGAAGGGGCACGCGCCGTGCTGCCCGACAACAGCCTCAGCATCCCGAGCTGGACCCGCCTGGATCTGGGGGCGCGCTACGAGCACAGCCTGGGCAATCAGCTGCTGATCTGGCGAGTCGGCGTCGACAACGCCAGCAATCGCCGGGCCTGGAAGGAGTCCCCCTTCCAGTACGGCCATGTGTACTTGTACCCACTCGCGCCCCGCACCTGGCGCGCAAGTTTGGAACTCAGCTTGTAAAGCGCAAAAAATCCGGTCTATAATGCAAGGCTCTGTTCCTCGATAGCTCAGTCGGTAGAGCGCCGGACTGTTAATCCGTAGGTCCCTGGTTCGAGCCCAGGTCGAGGAGCCAGAATTTCAGTGGCAGTGGTACGGATCCGCTGCCGCAAACAAGAAGTAAAAACATACCGAACAATTCCTCGATAGCTCAGTCGGTAGAGCGCCGGACTGTTAATCCGTAGGTCCCTGGTTCGAGCCCAGGTCGAGGAGCCAAATATTGAAGCCCTGCATGTGAAAGCGTGTGGGGCTTTTTTCTTGCCCAGTCACTCGCCGCCATGAAGCCTCTCATCCGACTCTTCTTCAGAACCCTGCGCACCCTGCTCGGCCCGGTCATGCTGCTCAAGGAGCGTCTGTCCCGTCCGGCGGCCTTGCAGCGGCCCGCCGAGCAACAGGCCGAGGTCGATCGGCAGTGCGACAACTTGGTTCTCTATCAGTTCACGACCTGCCCCTTCTGCATCAAGGTCCGCCAGGAAATGCATCGCCTGGCCCTGCCTATCCAGCGCCTCGACGCCCAGCATGAAGCCCAGCATCGCACCGCCCTGCAGCAAGGCTCGGGGGCAGGCAAGGTGCCCTGCCTGAAGATCACCGACGACGCCAGCGGCACCGTGCAATGGCTGAGCGAATCGGGCGCCATCATTGCCTATCTGCGCGGGCGCTTTGCGGCATGAGCGCCCTGCCGAACTGCCCGCAGTGCCAATCCGCATTCACCTACGAAGATGGATCCATGCTCGTCTGCCCGGAGTGCGGCCACGAATGGTCGGCTCAAGGTTCGGAGCCCGCGGCGGCCGAAGAAGTACGCATCATCCGTGACGCCGTGGGCAAGGAGCTGAAGGACGGCGACACCGTCACGGTGATCAAGGACCTGAAGATCAAGGGATCCTCCCTGGTCGTCAAGGTCGGCACCAAGGTCAGGAACATCCGCCTGGCCGACGGCGATCACGATATCGATTGCAAGATCGACGGCATCGGCGCGATGGGACTGAAGTCGGAATTCGTCAAGAAGGCCTGAGCGCCGGCAGCATCGATGAACACCCATACTCTTGAGCATCTGCGCGCCGGTACCCTTGCCGGCGCGCACCGGCTGACACTGCGCGAGGGACTCAGCGAATTTCCCCGCGAGATCTTCGAGCTGGCCGAGACGCTGGAAGTGCTCGATCTGTCCGGCAACCGGCTGGCGAGCTTGCCCGACGACTTGCCCCGCCTGCACCGGCTGCGCATCATCTTCTGCTCGAACAACCGCTTCACCACACTGCCGGCGGTGCTGGGCCGCTGCGCCCAGCTAGAGATGGTGGGCTTCAAGAGCAACCAGATCCGCCAAGTGCCGGCCGAGGCCCTGCCCGAGCGGCTGCGCTGGCTGATCCTGACCGACAACGAGATCGAGGCCTTGCCCGCCGCAATCGGCCGCTGCGGCCGGCTGCAGAAACTGGCGCTGGCGGGCAATCGCCTGCGCGCGCTGCCGGCCGACATGGCCGCCTGCACCGGACTCGAACTGCTGCGCATCTCGGCCAACCGGCTGGCGGCCCTGCCCGACTGGCTGCTGACACTGCCCAGGCTCAGCTGGCTGGCCTATGCGGGCAATCCTTTTTGCGAAGCCCCGGAACAGGCCGCCTTGGCGCAGGCACCGCTGGCCACCATACCCTGGCGCGAGCTGCGCCTGCACGAGCAACTCGGCGAGGGCGCCTCCGGCGTGATCCATCGCGCCGAGCGGCTGGGCTGCGGCACACCGCTTGCCGTCAAGATCTTCAAGGGCGAGGTCACCAGCGACGGCCTGCCGCGCAGCGAGATGGCGGCGGCAATGCTGGCCGGCGAGCATGCGAACCTGATCCCGCTGCTGGGTCGTATCAGCGGCCATCCGACCCAGGCCCAGGGCCTGGCGATGCAGCTGATCCCGCCCGAATTCCGCAGCCTGGCCCGGCCGCCCAGCCTGGACTCCTGCACCCGCGACGTCTACCCGGACGGCAGCCGTTTCGAGCTCGACAACGCGCTGGCGCTAGCCCGGGGCATCGCTTCGGCGGCACGCCAGTTGCACCAGCGCGGCGTCAGCCACGGCGATCTGTACGGCCACAACATCCTGCACAACGGCCGGGGTCAGGCCTTGCTGGGCGACTTCGGCGCGGCCTCGCTGTTCGACCCCGACGACACGCCGATGGCCCTCGCCCTGCAAGGACTGGAAGTGCGCGCCTTCGGCTGCCTGCTCGAGGAGCTGCTGGCACGGGTCGAGCCGACGCCAGCCACTCAAGCCCGGCTTGCATCGCTGGATGCGCTTCGCCAGGCCTGCCTGAGCGAGGCCGTGGCAAGCCGACCGCTGTTCGCGGATATAGAGCGGGCGCTGCGCTGAGCGTATGGCGGCAGCACCGGCAACAAGGCCCGCAGCAGCGACAATCACGCCCTATGACGTCCCCCGCCGCGACCGATCCCGATCCCATGCCCCAGCCGCCTCTGCAGCCCGATCTCGACGCCTGCTGCGGCAACGGCTGCGACCCCTGCATCTTTGACCTGCATGACCTTGCGATGGATCAGTACCGGCAGGCCATGCGGGCATGGCGGGCACGGCAGGAAGACCCGGGCAAAGCCTGAAACCGGGAGCCTGGGTATGCCGATCTCCGATCCCTTGCTGAGCAGGCTGCAAGCCCAGGGCGCGCCGCAATCGCACATCGAGCGCCTCGACGGCTTGATCGCCCTGGCCGGGGGCGACTCCCGCTGGCTGGCCATCATCCTGGTTGGCTCCTATGCCAAAGGCTGTGGCGACCGGGTTTCGGACCTGGACCTGGTGGCGATAGCGGCCCCGGGGCAAGGCGACGCGGTGCTCCAGGCCGCCCATCAGTGGCTAGCTCGCTCGGAGGTTCTGGACCAGTTCGGCGGCACTCATGCCGGCGGCGGCGCATTTCACAAACTGGTCTACCTGGACTTCTCCAGCGTCGAATTCCATGTCTTCGAGCCCGGGACCCCGTTCCGTTTGAAGCGCCCCTATCTGCCGGTTTGGGATCCGCAGGAACTGCTGGCCAGCTACGTCACCGACGGCGAGCCGATAGGCCCCGAAGACTTCGCGGCCTGCGAGTACGGCGACAAGGGGCTGATCTGGGAGCTGGTCGATTGCATCAAATGGCTGTCCCGAGGACGCAGCGCGCTGGCGAAGGGCTACATCAAGAAGCTGGCGGCTGAGATCGAGAGGCGCGAGCCTGGTCGGTGATTGGCCGCGCCTGCGCCACTCAGCGCACTCAACCGCCGTTGGGTGGCACCCTGAAGTTCTCGGCGATTCGCTGTTCAGCCCGCTGCAAAACCGACCCGGCCTTGTCGGCCCAAGCGTGCAAGAGCGAGCGCCATCTCGGCCAGTCCCAGTGGCTCAGGGTCGAGAACCGGCGGGAGGCCGCCCTCGGAAGCGCATCAGCGACAGGAGATTCGATGTGTTTGACCATGGCGGGCGATGCTCGCGTCTGGTCTACCATCTGTAAAGTTGAATCAAATGACTTTTAGATTCACGATTTCTGATGCGCAACCTGAATCTTGATCAGCTGCAGACGCTGATCGCCATCGCGGACCTGGGCACCTTCGCCGCCGCAGCGCAGGCGCTTCATCTCGCACCGCCCACGGTCAGCCTGCACATCAAGGAGCTGGAGTCGCGCCTGGATGCCGTCCTGCTGACACGCGGCAGAAGACATGCCGAGCTGACGCAGGCCGGCGATGCCCTGGTCAAGGAGGGGCGCAAGCTGCTGGCTGCCAGCGACGATCTGATGGAGCTGGTTCGGCGCCGGGCTTCCGGTCGGGAGGGCATCGTCAGGATCGGTGCGTCGGCCGGCGTGAGCACGCGCCTGTTGCCGCTGATGCTCGAGGCTTTGACGCGGCGCAATCCGGGCGTGGAAGTGCGGCTGGAGGCACTGGGCTCGGCCGAAGCCATGCGCCGCCTGAAGGCCGGCAGCCTCGATATTGGCATCGTCGCAAGCCCGCAGCCGCCCGTCGCCGAGGTCCGCTTGATCGCGTGGAGAAACGATCCCATGGTGGTGTTGCTGCCCGCATCCTGGCAGGCACCGGAGTTCGTCACGCCGGACTGGCTGGCCGGGCAACGCTGGGCTTCTTTCGCCCCGGCCACGCAGATGCACGGCCTCATCGCGGCCTGGTTCGCGCAGGCGGGTCTTCACCCGCGGCCCTTTCTCACGATGAGCTATCCCGGGGCCTTGAAGAGTCTGGCCATTGCCAGCCAGTGCGCGGCCCTTTTGCCGCTGGAAGAGGTGGAAGACCAACAGCACGCACCGGGCGTACAAGTGCGCCACCTGTCCCCGCAGGTCATGCGGCCGATGGCCGTCGCGCATCGAAGCACCCCCGCGCCCAGCATCGCGGTCGCCAGCGTGCTGGAGACGCTCGCCGAGTTTGCCAACTGAGGGTTCAGGAGATCCCGTCGGCATGCTTCTCGTCAATGGATTCCCTTGATCACCCATAGCGCCTGCGGGCGCAGTGATGCGCGATCTTCAAGGGGCCGTAGGTGGGCGCTGCCAGCTGTATCACGAGTAGCCGACGCAATATTTGAAACCGCTGTCGTGAGTCAGTCGAAACAGCGCTGATACCGCAGCAGCTCAGAGTTCGGTTCACCGTAAAACTCCGAGCTCTCCGATGCCCTCCTTCACTTCACGATGCGCTCTCGCGCTGGCCGGCGCCGGTCTGTGCGGCGCAGCCTGCGCCCAGATCAGCGCCGACGATGCACAGCTGGCCCGGCTGGCCGTTTGCGCCGACTCCTGGTACGAATGGAATCAACAGGAGCCGCAGCGCATGCGCGGCTTCGCCCAGGCCTTCCAGGCGCGCTTCACCCAGGTGCCCAAGGAGCCGGCCTTCGACCCGAAGGCGCCGCTGACGGTGCTGGGGCTGCCGGTGCTGCAGGCCTTCCCGGGCAGCGTCGGCATGGGCCTGGGCTTCTCGCTGAGCGTGCGCGCCGGCTTTGCCGAGGCGCGCCAGGCGATGGAGAAGCAGCTGGGCCAGGCCATGCAGTGCGAGCGCAGCGACGGCGCGATGGCCTGCGAGCTCAAGCTTGGCGAGAAGAAGACCGCGATGCTGATTGCACCGCTGCAAGGCGACAGTCGCCAGCCGACACTGCTGGGCTGCTACTACTTCTATCAGCCCTGAGCAGGCCTGGCCGGATGGCCCACCATCAGGGCCGCGCCAGCGCCTCGACGGGGTCAAGTCTTGCCGCGCTGCGTGCCGGCAGGAAGCCGAAGACCACGCCGATCAGGGTCGATACCGCGAAGGCGCCGATGATGGCGCTGCTGGAGAACACCATGCGGAAATCCTTGACGAAGTGATCGAACAGCGCGCCGGTGCCCAGCGCCAGCGCCACGCCCATCGCGCCGCCGAGCACGCAGACCAGCACCGCTTCGATCAGGAACTGGCGCAGGATGTCGCCCTGGCGTGCGCCCACCGCCATGCGCACGCCGATCTCCTGGGTGCGCTCGGTCACCGACACCAGCATGATGTTCATCACGCCGATGCCGCCCACCAGCAGCGAGATCAAGGCAATCGACGAGATCAGCAGCGTGATGGTCTGCGTGGTCTGCTCGATGGTCTGGCGGATGCTGTCGGTATTCATCAGGAAGAAGTCTTCCTTGCCGTGGCGCTGAGCGAGCAGCCGGGTGATGCCCTGCTCGGCCACGGTGCTGGCCACCGCATCGCTGACCCGCACCGTGATGCTGCGCAGATAGTCCTGGCCGGTCATGCGGCTCATCGCGGTGCTGTAGGGCAGCCAGACATTGAGCGCGTCGGCGTTGCCGAAGGCGCTGCTCTTCTTCTCGGTGACGCCGACGATGCGCAGCGGCACGCTGCCCAGCAGGATCACCTCGCCCAGCGCCGGCTCGCCATTGGGGAACAAGGTCTTGCGCGTGTTGTCGTCGATCACCGCCTCCTGGGCCTGCAGGCGCACCGCGTCCGCATCGAAGGCCTGGCCGGCCGCGAAGCTGTAGCCGCGCACGCGGAAGAACTGTTCGCCGACCCCGCTGATGCTGGCCGAGACATCGACATTGCGGTAGCGCAGGCCGGCGCTGACGCTGACGGTCGGCGTCACGCTGTCCACATAGCCGAGCTGGGCCAGCGCCTGCGCGTCGCCCGAGCGCAGCGTGCGGATCGCGCCGGCGCGCCGGTCGCCGAAGCCGCTGCCGGGCATGATGTCTATGGTGTTGGTGCCCATCGCGCTGATGTCGGACAGGATGCGCTGGCGCGAGCCCTCGCCCAGCGCCACCACCGACACCACCGAGGCAATGCCGATAATGATGCCCAGCATCGTCAACAGCGTGCGCAGCCGGTGGTTGACCATCGCACGCAAGGCCATGCGCGTGGCCTCGCCGATGCGGCCGACCAGGGCGCCCAGGGCGCTGCCCGGCTTGGCCAGCGCCTCGCGCTGCAAGCGCGCCGGCGCCGGCGCGTCTGATTTGCGCCGGTCGGCGACGATCTCGCCGTCGCTGATCTCGATGACGCGCTGTGCATGAGCGGCCACCTGGGCATCGTGGGTCACCAGGATGATGGTGTGCCCGTCGGCATGCAGCTCCTCGAGGATCTTCATGACCTCCTGGCCGCTGGCCCGGTCCAGCGCACCGGTGGGCTCGTCGGCCAGGATCACATCGCCGCCATTCATCAGCGCCCGCGCGATCGAGACCCGCTGCTGCTGGCCGCCCGAGAGCTGGCCGGGCCGGTGCTGGGTGCGCTCGGCCAGGCCCAGCCGGGCCAGCAGGCGCTGGGCGCGCTCGTGGCGCTGGGCTGCGGCGGTGCCGGCATAGATGGACGGGATCTCGACATTGCCGACCGCGCTGAGATCGCCCAGCAGCTGGTAGCGCTGGAAGATGAAGCCGAAATGCTCGCGGCGCAGCCGCGCCAGCGCATCGGGCGCCATTTCGCCGGTCTCCTGGCCGGCCACCTTGTAGCTGCCGCGGGTCGGCCGATCCAGGCAGCCGAGGATATTCATCAAGGTGGACTTGCCCGAGCCCGAGGGCCCCATGATGGCCACCATCTCGCCGGCCTCGATCACAAGATCGACATTGCGCAGCACCGCAACCACGCCCTCGCCGGCCGGGAACTCGCGCGTCAGGCCGCGCACCTCCAGAAGCGCTGTGCTCATGCTCAGAACATCCGCACGCCGCGCGAGCGCGGCATCGCCGAGGCGCCAGCCGCACCGGCCTCGCTGGTGATGACCTGTTCGCCGGCCTTCAGCCCGTCCAGCACCTGGGCCTGGACACGGTTGTTCAGGCCGATGCGCACGGTCTTCTCGACGATCTTGCCCTCGCCCTCCAGCACCTTCACGCGGTAGCTGCCGTCGCGCTCACGCTTTCCCAGCGCTGCGCTGGGCAGGGTCAGGACTTGCTGGGCCCGGGCCAGCACGATGGTGGTCTGGGCCGTCATATTGATGCGCAGCCTGCCCTCGGGGTTGGGCACGTCGAAGATGCCGTTGTAGTAGATCGCGCTCGTGGTGCTGGTAGAGGCCGAACTGGTGGCGCTGGTCTCGCTGGCCAGGGTCGTCGGCCCCGGCTCGACCGCGCGCAGCTTGACCTCGATGCGCCGGTCCGGCTCGCCCAGCAGGCTGAAGTAGACCGGCATGCCCGGTTTGACCTTGGGCACATCGGCCTCGGAGATCTGGGCCTTGACCGTCATGGTGTCAAGTCTTGCCAGCTTGATGATGGTGGGGGCCGACTGGTTGGCATTGACCGTCTGGCCCTGCTCGGTGACCACGGCCACAACCACGCCGTCCATCGGCGCGGTCACCCGGGTGTAGCCCAGATTGACCTTGGCCGTGTCCTCGGCCACGCGGGCCTGGGCGATCTGGGCCTGCTGGGCGGCGATCTCGGCCGTCGTGGTGCTCAGCGTGGCCTCGGCCGCCTCGAGGTCCGCGCGGGTGCCCGCATCGATGGCCACCAGCTCGCGCAGCCGCGCGGCCGCCAGCGTGGCCTGCTTCAGCGCGGCCTGGCGTGCGGCCAGCTGGGCCTGGGCGCTTTGCAGCGCGGCCTGGGCATTGCGCAGATTGTTCTGCTGGGTCAGCGCATCGATCTCGGCGATCAGCTGGCCCTGCTTGACGGTATCGCCCAGAGCCACATGCAGACGCTTGACCTCGCCGGTCACCTGCGCGCCGACGCTGACCAGCTTGTAGGCGCCGATGGTGCCGGTGGCCAGCACGCTGTCCTCGATATCGCCCAGGGCCACGGCGGCGGTGGCCACCTGGGGCGCGGGCGGCGGCGTGAACCAGAAATGTTTGACCGCGAAGCCGGCGGCCAGCAGCACGGCGAGCAGGACCAGCCAGCCCCAGGACTTCATCAGGTTCTTCAGCGGCATATCAACGTCTCTCATCATCATTCCAGCCACCGCCCAGCACCTTGTAGAGCGTGATGCGGTTGCTTTGTTCGGTCAGGCGCAGCGCGATCAGCGCCTGCTGCGAGGCGTAGAGCGAACGCTGTGCGTCGAGCACCTCCAGCCGGGTCGTGCTGCCGGCGCGGAACTGCGCTTCGGCCAGGCGCAGCTGGCGCTCGGTGGCTTCGTTGAGCGAGCGCTGGGCGGCCAGGCGCTCGGCCAGGGTGGCGCGCTGGGCCAGCGCATCGGCCACCTCGCGGAAGGCGGTCTGCACCGCCTTGTCATAGCCGGCCAGCGCGATCTCGCGGTTCAGCTCGGCCACCTGCACCTGGGCGCGGCTGGCGCCGCCATCGAAGATAGGCAGGGACAGTGAAGGGCCGAAGCTCCAGCTGCCGCTGCCCGACTTGAACAGCCCCGACAGCTCGCGGCTGGCGCTGCCGGCCGAGGCCGTCAGCGAGATGCGCGGAAAACGCTCGGCCCGGGCCACGCCGATATCGGCCAGGCTGGCGCGCAATGCGTGCTCGGCCGCCAGCACATCGGGGCGGCGCTGCAGCAGGCTGGACGGCACACCGGCCGGCAGCTCGACCAGGGCGCTGACGGCGCCCAGGGCCTCGTCGGCGCGCGGCAGCAGCTCGGCCGGCACGGCCGCGCCGAGCAGCAGTTCCAGCGCGTTGCGGTCCTGCGCGATCAGCGTCGCGTAGTTGGCGATCTCGACCCGGGCCGCATCGACCGAGCTCTGCGCCTGGGCCAGCGCCAGCCCGGTGATCGCACCGAGTTCATGCATGCGCTGGGTCAGCGCATAGCTGCGCTGGCGTGTGTCCAGGGTCTGCTGAGCCAGGCGCTGGCGCTCCAAATCTGCCGCCAGGCTCAGCCAGGCATTGGCCGTCTCGGCCACCAGGCTGATCTGCACGCTGCGGCGTGATTCGTCCGTGGCCAGATAGCTCTGCAGCGCCGCCTCGCCGAGGTTCTTGACACGGCCGAACAGGTCCAGCTCGAAGCCGGCCAGGCCGACGCTGGCCGACAGGCTGCTGCCATTGTCGGAGCGGCTGGCGCTGGCGCCGAGATTGACGCTCGGCAGGCGGGCCGCGTCGCTGATACGGTACTGGGCGCGAGCCCGCTCGACATTCAGCGCCGCGACGCGCAGATCGCGGTTATGGGTCAGGGCCAAGCCCACCACCGCGCGCAGGCGCAGATCGCTGAAGAAGGCGCGCCAGCCCAGCTCGGCAGCCTCACTCGCCGCCGGTTGAGTGGCCTGATCTGCATAAGGCACGGCGGGGTCGGGTCTTGCATAGGGCGGGGCCAGATTGGCACAGCCGGCCAGCGAAACCAGGGCCGGCAGCAGCCATCGGGGGAAGAACAAGCGCATGGGCATCGCCTTTGTGAAGACAGGTCCATGATGGCAGAGCCATGTACCGGTCCCTTGAAGCCTGTGTAAAGAACTGCGGACCAGGACTGGATCGCCATTCCCTTGCTTCTCGTCAAATCACCGTCACAAAGCGCGTGCACAATGCGAAGCACTGAGACAAACAAAACCGGCTGCAGATTGGGCAGAGTTCTGGAACCCGTCACCAGCGTCTGATCAGTAACACCGTCTTGCCACATCGGTGGCATGTCCGGAAGCCACGAGGGCCACACCGCAAGGTGGTGGCCCTTTGCTTATGGGGCTGTGGCGATAGACCCACGCCGATGCTTGACGCTGCCCGTCCGAGCGCCGCACACTGCGCTCCTTCATCCACCCACACAGGAGTCCGCTATGGCTGCACATGATCTTGCCCTGCCGCTGTCGGCCGACATCCTGCTGGGTCTGCGCTGCGCGAACGCCTGAGTTTGCGAGCGCCCCGCCGCTGGTGAGCGGCCGACGACACGACGACCTTCCCGCCCGATGCTGCATGCATCGGCCCGGGTTTCCTTCGTTCGCCTGTTTGTCATTCCATCACCATGCTCACCACCACCGTTATCGAGGCCTTGCGTCCGCTGGGCCTGAACCTGTCCCTGCTTCCACAACTCGCCCAGCTTGACTGGCGCCAGGACGCCACGCTGTGGCGCATCACCGAAGTCCAGCGCGACCAGCTGGGCCTGCAATCCGACCAGGGCGCCTGCCGCGCCCGCGCACTGCCGGCGCTGCAACAGGCCTTGTTCGCCGACTCGCGCCAGCTGGCCGTCGGCGACTGGGTGCTGGCGCGCCGCAACGCGCTGGGCGAAACCTGGGTGCACGAGCTGCTGCCGCCGCTCAACAGCCTGAGCCGCCGCGACCCGAACGGCCAGCGCCAGGCCCTGGTCAGCAATGTCGACACCGCGCTGCTGGTCATGGGGCTGGATCATGACTTCAACCTGGCCCGGCTGGACCGCTATCTGGTGCTGGTGCGCGGCTCGGGCGTGCCGGCCGTCGTCGTGCTCAGCAAGGCCGATCTGTGCCGCGATGTGGCGGCCCGGGTGGCCGAGCTGCGCGAGCATCTGGCGCTGAGCCGCAATGCGGTGATGGACGTGCTGGCGGTGGATGGCACGCAGGCCGGCACGCGCGCGCAACTGGCACCCTGGCTGGGCCTGGGCCAGACCCTGGTGCTGCTGGGCTCCAGCGGTGCCGGCAAGTCGACCCTGACCAACACGCTGTGCGAGGCGGCGCTGCAAGACACCGGCGGCGTGCGCCAGGACGACAGCCGCGGCCGCCACACGACCACGGTGCGCAGCCTGCACCGCACGGCCGATGGCGCCTGCATCATCGACACGCCGGGCCTGCGCGGCCTCCAGCTCGATGCCAGCGCGGCCGAGCTGGATCAGGCCTTCGACGATGTGCTCGGCCTGGCCCGCCACTGTCGCTTTCGCAACTGCACGCATGGCGACGAGCCCGGCTGCGCGGTGCGTGCCGCGCTGCCGCCGGCGCGGCTGAAGAGCTATCAGAAGCTGCAGCGCGAGGCCGGCCGCGACAGCATGGGGCCGCTGGAACGGCGCGCCCGGCTCAGTGAGTGGAAGGCGCGCGGGCGGGCGGCGCATGCGCACATACGCTCGAAGCGAGGTGAGGGATGAGCAGTGCGGCGCTCGCACGGCGCTGCCCGAACCGCATGCGACACTGGCTCGACACAGGAGATGCCCGCGATGAAGACCGATCTGCACAGCAAAGTCGATGCCCTGTTTGCCGACCTGGCCGGTCGTGCGGTGCCAGGTCTTGCCGTCGGCGTGCTGCGCGAGGGCGAGGTGCTGCTGAACCAGGGCTACGGCCTGGCCAGCCTGAGCCAGCTCACGCCGATCCGCGGCGACACGCGCTTTCGCATCGCCTCGGTGTCCAAGCAGTTCACCGTGGCCGCAGCCCTGCTGCTGGAGCGGCGCGGCCTGCTGAGCCAGGACGACGATGTGCGCAGCCATGTGCCCGAGCTGGCGGCCCTGCCCGAGCTCGTGACGATAGGCCATCTGATGCGCAATACCAGCGGCCTGCCGGATGTGCTGGAGCTGCTGCGCCTGGGCGGGGTCAATCTGGACCAGCGGGTCGACCGGGCCGGCCTGCTGGCCGCGATGGCGCGCAACAGCCATCTGAATTTCGCGCCCGGCAGCCGCTTTCTCTATTGCAATAGCGGTTTCGCGCTGCTGGGCCTGATTGTCGAGCGGGTCTCGGGCCAGAGTCTGGATGCCTTGCTGCAGGCCGAGTTCTTCGGCCCGCTGGGCATGGGCTCGACCGCGATGCTGGTCGAGAGCGATGTGCCGCTGCCGGGCCTGGCCTCGCCCTATCTGCCGGATGGTCAAGGCGGCTGGCGGCGCGCCCAGCACGGCTTCGAGCATGGCGGCGAAGGCGGCCTGGTCTCCAGCGTGCCGGACCTGCTGCTGTGGGCCGCCCATCTGCTCCAGCCGACGCCGGGCGTGGCCGATCTGGCCGAGGCGCTGGGCGCGCGGGTGCCGCTGAACCAGGGCGCGGACTCGCCCTATGCCTATGGCCTGGAACACAGCCGCCTGGACGAATTCGCGGCGCTGGGCCATGGCGGCCTGTGGCCCGGCTACCGCACCGAGTTCCTGCTGCTGCCCGAGGCGCAACTGGCCGTGGTCGTGATTAGCAATGACGGCGCGCAGAACCCCTACAAGATCGCCCGCGACATCGCCCGGCTGGTGCTGGACCGGCCGGCGCCGGCGCCCCGCCCGGATGCCGCAGCAGCCCTGCTCGGCACCTGGCTGAACGCCGAGCAGGGCCAGCTCTTCGAGCTGAGCCTGCAGGGCGGGCGGCTGATGGCCCAGCAATGGGGCGCCAGCTTCGAGCTGCAGCCCGAGGCCGAGGGCCGCTGGCTGCCGCTGCGCGGCGCCTATGAGTTCGAGCTGCTGGGTCTGCAGCAGGACGGTGGCCTGCGGCTGGGCATGGGCGCCGGCCGCAGCGTCGACTGCCGGCGCGTCACTAGCCGGGCGGCGCTGCCGGCCGGGCTGGCCGGCGACTACTGGTGCGAGGACATCGCGACGCGGTGGCGCATCGAGGCCCATGAGCAGGGTCTGCGCGTCTGGGTCGAGGGACCGCTGCTGAAGGCGCAGCAGGCCTGGACCCTGCACGGCCTGGACGATCGGCTGTTCGAGCTGCGCGGTGCCGGCTACTGGGCGCCCACCCATCTGCTCTTGCGGGCCGAATACGGCCATGATCACGCCGTCAGCGATTTGATCGTGGACAGCGCCCGCATCAAGGGTTTGCGCTTCAAAAGACACACAGCTCTGTAAAGAAACTTAAACCCGGCAGCGGCACGGCGAGAGCCCGCTGCGGGCATGAGATGCTTCGCCCGCCATCCTCCAGCTTCGAGGCCCGCGCTCGTCTCCATGCCGTCCAGCCCATTCCGTCGTCCGCCATTCCGCCCCCTGGTCCTGAGCCTTGCGCTGAGCCTGCTGCCCTGGGCCGCCCAGGCCCAGGGCACGCCCGACAGCGTCCCGGCGGCCAAGCCGCCGTCGCCCGCCCCGCAGCGGCGACCGGCACGCCCGCCGACCGCCAGCCCCGAGCAGCTCGACCGGGTGCAGATCCAGGGCGGCCCCAGCGACACGGTGCAGCGCCGCGCCTCCACCGCCTCCAAGATCATCATCGGCCGCGAGGAGCTGGACCGCTTCGGTGATCCCAGCGTCGCCGACACGCTCAAGCGCCTGCCCGGCGTCACCCTCGGCGGCCGCCCCGGGCGCGGCGGCGGCGTGCGCATGCGCGGCATGGGCGGCGGCTACACGCAGATCCTCGTCAACGGCGAGCGCATGCCACCGAGCTTCTCGCTGGAGGAGCTGCCGCCGGACCAGATCGAGCGCATCGAGGTGATGCGCGCGCCGACCGCCGAGTACGGCGCCCGCGCGGTGGCCGGCACGATCAATATCGTGCTGCGCGAGGCCTTGCAGAAAAAGCTCAACGATGTGGCGCTGGCGCTGGCCGGCGAGCGCGGCACCGTCAGCCCGCAATTCTCCTGGACCCGCAACGACAAGCTCGACGATGAGGGCAGCGCCTACAGCCTCTCGGTCAATGCCGGCGAGAGCAAGCGGCGCGACGATGCCGACAGCCTGGCCACGACCCGCCGCCTCTCGGACGGCCTGATCCTCAATGAGCAGCGCAACACCGGCCAGAGCGAGGATGATCGCCGCCGCGTCAATCTGAACGCCCGCATCCAGTGGCGGCTCGCCGGTGGCGACACGCTGACCCTGATGCCGATGCTGGCGGCCGCCAAGGGCACCAGCAGCAGCCTGCGCCGGCAGGACGCCAGCAACGGAATGCTGCACTACGACACCGCGCAGACCCGCAATGACAGCGACTTCAGCCTGCTGCGCTTGAATAGCACGCTGAATCGCCGGCTCGGCGAGGACACGCGGCTGGAGCTGCGCGGCGCCATCGGCCGCGCCGATATGGACAGCGAGAGCCTGCGCCGCGAATGGCTCAAGAACGAGCCGCTGCCCGACCAGCTGGAGGCCAGCCGCAACCGCGACCGCTCCTGGAATCTGGGCGCCAAGCTCTCGCACCTGATGGCCGAGGAGCACAGCCTGGTGGCCGGTCTGGAGGCCGAGGGCAACCGCCGCAGCCAGACCCGGCGCAGCCTGATGGACGGCATGCGGGTGATGGCGCTGGAAGAGTTCGGCGACGAGTTCGAGGCCTCCAGCCTGCGCCTGGCCGCCTATGCGCAGGACGAGTGGAAGCACAACGCCAACTGGTCGGCCTATGCCGGCCTGCGCTGGGAGGGCATACGCACCGAAAGCGATGCGCGCAACTACAACGTCAAGAACGACTCTTCGGTCTGGACCCCGCTGCTGCATGCGGTCTGGAAGCCCGACGAGAAGAGCCGCGACCAGGTCCGCATGAGCCTGACGCGCAGCTACCGCAGCCCCAACACCCAGGACCTGATCGCCCGCCCGGTGATCAATGCCCAATTCCCCGGCGGCGCCAACGAACCCAACTATGCGGACCGGGTCGGCAACCCCGATCTGAAGCCCGAGATGGCCACCGGCATCGACCTGGCGCTGGAGCGCTATCTGAGCAAGGGCGGGGTGCTCAGCGTCAGCGTCTTCGCGCGCCGCATCAAGGATCTGATACGCACGACCACCACACTGGAGAGCGTGTCCTGGTCCACCGAGCCGCGCTGGGTGGCGCGGCCCAGCAATATCGGCAAGGCCGTCACGCGCGGCATCGAGCTGGAGGCCAAGTTCCGGCTCGACGAGTTCATCGAAGACGCCCTGCCCGTCTCGCTGCGCAGCAATATCAGCTTCTTCCGCTCCAAGGTCGACGGCATCCCCGGCCCCAACAACACGCTGGACCAGCAGCCCCGCTACACCGCCAATCTGGGCGCCGACTACCGGCTGCGCAGCCTGCCGCTGACTCTGGGTGCCAGCGTCAACTGGGTGCCGGCCACGACCATCCAGCAGACCCTGATCCAGTCCAGCAGCGTGCCGCGCCGCCAGGTCATCGACGCCTTCGCGCTGTGGAACATCAACCGCAGCACCGCGCTGCGCCTGTCCGGCGGCAATCTGGCGCCGCTGGACTACGACACCGGCAGCGTGATCACGACGGCCGACAAGTCCATCACGAGCGAGAACTACGGCCGCACATTCATGAACTGGCAGCTGCGGCTGGAGATCAAGCTCTAGCCCCGGTCAGGCTCAGAGCTTGACCACCGGAATGCAGATCTCGCAACTGAAGCGGCCGGTCGCCGGGTCGTAGCTGTTCTCGTCGGCATAGTGCTCGAAGCAGGGCCGGCCGTCGCAGCGCAGGCCGGAGCTGGGCAGCCACTCGCGGAACAGCGCGGACCAGGCCGCGCCGATCTCGGCGCCGCTGCCCTCGAAACGCGCCACCGCATAGCGCCCGCCGGGCAGCTCGGTGATGCTGGCCTCGCCGCTGGCCTGGTAGTCGGGCGGCACGGCCACGGCCGCGTCGTAGCGGCAGCGATCGGCCGGCGTGACGCTGGGATCGTCATGGCTGATGCCGTAGCTGGGCCGGCCGAACAGGCCCTCGGCCTGCATCCAGGGCGCGACTTTCTCGCCCCAGAACTGGGTGACGCCCGGGCCGTAGGCGCCGATATAGCGCAGATAGGCGATGCGCTGCGGCGCCAGGGTCTTGATCTCGACTTGCATGCTGAGTGACTCGATGAAGTTGCAGGAGTCGCCATCTTCGGAGCCGACGCTCCGCCCGTCCTGATCGAGCTTGCGGAGTTGCGCCAGCTGCTCGCGCTGGGCCTGCAGATAGCGGCCCCAGCGCTCGGTCGACCCGGCGCGCCAGGCCGTGGGCGTGCAGCCGAAATGCAGCTTGAAGGCGCGCGAGAAAGCCTCGCCCGAGCCGAAACCGACACGCAGCGCCAGCTGCAGCACCGAGGCTTCCGGCATCAGGGTCAGGCCTTGCGCGGCCGCCTCCAGGCGCCGCCGCTGCAGATAGGCGCCCAGGGTCTCGCCCATCCAGGCCGCGAACAGGCGGTGGAAATGGAAGGGCGAGAAATGCGCCAGCGCGGCCAGCGCCTCCAGGTCCAGCGGGCTGTCCAGATGCGCATCGATATGGTCCAGCACTCGGTTCATGCGCCGCGCGTACTGGCGCCGGCTGGTGTCGGGCGCGGTCATCAGCCCTTCAGATGCTTGTCGAGAAACTCGACGATGCGCCGGAAGGCCTCGGCCTCGTTCTTCTTCTTCGCGAAGCCGTGGCCCTCGTCGTCGAACACCAGGTAGTCGACCGGCACGCCGTTCTTCTTGACCGCCTCGACGATCTCGTCGCTCTCCGGCTTGATGACGCGCGGATCGTTGGCGCCCTGCACCACCAGCAGCGGCACGCGGATGTTCTTGGCGTGGAACAGCGGCGAGGTGGCGATCAGGAAGTCCTTGTCCTTGACCGGATCGCCGACCTCCTGATAGAGCGCCTGGCGGAAGCTCTCCCAATAGGGTGGGATCGATTCCAGGGTGCGCAGCCAGTTGGAGACGCCGAAGATGTCCACGCCCACCTTGAAGGCCTCGGGCCGGAAGGCCAGCGCTGCCAGGGTCATATAGCCGCCGTAGGAGCCGCCCATGATGGCGATGCGCTCGGGGTCGATCACGCCGGTGCTGGCGAGCCAGGTCTTGGCCTCGATGCAGTCCCACAGCGGCTCGCGGCCATGCTTGCCGTCATCGGCGGTGAAGAAGCTCTTGCCATAGCCCGAGCTGCCGCGGTTGTTGATGCCCAGCACCGCATAGCCCTGGTTGGCCAGGTATTGCGACAGCACCGAGTAGCCGCGCGTGGTCTGGCCGCCGGGGCCGCCGTGCACCAGCACCACGGCCGGCACCTTGTGCTTGGCCGAGGCGCCCTTGGGCTCGTAATAGACCGAGGGGATCACCAGGCCGTCGAAGGACTTGAAGCGCACGATGCGGGCCTCGACCAGATCGTTCGGGTCGATCGCCTTGGACAGGCTTTGCGTCAGCTGGCGGACCTGCTTGCTGCCGAGGTCGTAGACGAAGAGATTGCTGGGCGCGCGGTCGCCGTTGACATAGAAAGCCAGTTGCTTGCCGCTGCGCGAGAAGCGCGGGCCGCGGATCTGGCCCTCGGGCAGCTTGGGCAGGGCCAGCGGCTTGCCGTCCGGCCCGCTCAGCCGCACCTGCACGCTGGCATCGGCATTGATGCCGGTGACGCGGTAGCGCCCGTCGCGCGAGTATTCGCTGAACAGGATGTCCCAGTCCGCCTTCTCGAACTCGCTCCTGGCGCCGCTGGCCAGCTCATACGCCACCAGGCGGCTGAACTCGCTGCCCTCGTTGGACAGCAGCAGCAGGCGCTTGGAGTCCGGCGTGAAGCTGGCCGCCTCGAAGGACGCGACGCCCTGGTGCGGCGTGATGTGCGTCGTCTGCTGGGTCTGGGTGTCGTAGAGATAGACGTCCGAATCGGCCGTCGTGTTGGTCTTGACCAGCGCGATCCAGCGGCCGTCGCGACTGATCTCGCTGACGCTCAGGCCCTGCTCGTTCTTGTAGACCAGGCTGCGGGCATAGGTCTTGGTGTCGAAGCGGTAGAGGTCGTGAAAGCGCGCATCGCGCTCATTGGTCGCGACATAGAAGGCGCTGTCGTCATGGGCCCAGCCGGCGAAGATGGCCTTGAGCTTGTCGCCGGGGGTCAGGTCTTTCTCGCTGCCGTCGAGCTCGCGCACATAGAGATGGTTCTGCTCATTGCCGCCCTGGTCGCGGGTGAACAGCACGCGGTCGTCGGCCGGGAAGTAGCTGACCGCGTAATTGCTGTCGGTGGTCGAGCGGGTCAGCGCCTGCGGCTCGCCGCCGGCCACCGCCATGCTATAGACATTGACGATGCCCGAGGCATTGCTGGAGAACAGGATGCGTTTTTCATCGGCCGAGAACGAGGCGCCGCTGATGCGGGTCGTCGCCATGAACTGCTCGATGCTGTAGCGCTTGACGGCCTTGCTGTGCTCGGCCGCAGGCTTCGGAGCCGCCGGGGCCGCCAGCACCGAGGCGCCGGCCAGCATCAAGCAGCCGGCCAGCAGTGCGGCCTTGTGGATACGGATGTTCAATCGTCTCTCCTTGTCACTGATCCCCGCTGCATGCAGCCGGTAAGACGCGGACTATAGAGAGACCGGCCCCGCGGCCGCACAGGGTTTCTGACGGACTGCGGATTCGCGGGGCCGACCTGCCCCCCCGCCCGAAGCGCGGGGGGGCAGTGTTGGCTTACTTGCCGCTGGGCACCTTGCCCTCGACGCCCTTGATATAGAAGTTCACGCCCGACAGGAACTTGTCGTCGGCGACCTCGCCGTCCTTCAGCACCGGCTTGCCGTCCTGGCCGGTGATCGGACCCTTCCAGATCGAGAAGGAGCCGTCCTTCAGGCCGGCACGTATCGTGTCGATCTGGGCCTTGACCTCGGCCGGCACGACCTCATTGATCGAGACCATATCGATCGCGCCTTCCTTGACGCCCCACCAGGCATGCTTGCCGGCACCGGCCGTCCACTTGCCGTCCAGCGCCTCGCGCACCGAGGCGATGTAGTAAGGCGCCCAGTTGATGATGGCCGAGCCCAGGTGGGCCTTGGGGCCGTAGGCCGTCATGTCCGAATCCCAGCCGAAGGCGTATTTGCCGTTCTTCTCGGCGGTCTGCAGCACGGCCGACGAGTCGGTGTTCTGCATCAGCACATCGGCGCCGCCGTTGATCAGGCTTTGCGCGGCCTCGGTTTCCTTGGGCGGGTTGAACCACTCGTTGACCCAGACCACCTTGACCTTGATCTTAGGATTGGTCGACTGCGCACCCAGCGTGAAGCTATTGATATTGCGGATCACCTCGGGGATGGGGATGGAGCCGACCACACCCAGGGTGTTGCTCTTGGTCATCTTGCCGGCGATCACACCGGCCATATAGGCGCCCTCATAGGTGCGCGAGTCGTAGCTGCGCAGGTTCTCGGCCTGCTTGTAGCCGGTGGCATGCTCGAACTTGACGTCCTTGGCATCGGGTGCGACCTTCATCATCGGCTCCATATAGCCGAAGGTGGTGCCGAAGATCAGTTTGTTGCCCTGGCCCACCATATCGCGGAAGACCCGCTCGGCATCGGCCGACTCCGGCACCTTCTCGACATAGCTGGTGACGATCTTGTCGCCGAATTCTTTCTCGACCGCCTTGCGGCCGTTGTCATGCGCAAAGGTCCAGCCGCCATCGCCGACCGGGCCGACATAGGCGAAGGCGATCTTCAGCGGCTCGGGCTTGGGCGCAGCGGCGGCCGAGGCCGGCGCGGATGCGGCAGCCGGCGCGGCCGCCTCCTCCTTCTTGCCGCAGCCCACCAGGGCGGCGGTGGCAGCCAGCGAGGACCAGCCGGCCAGTTTCAGCAGATCGCGTTTGCTCTTCTTGATGCTCATTGCACTCTCCACAGTTGCATTGTTTCGGTCAGGAACCCGGGAAAAACGGCTTGCCCAGCGAGGCCGGCATATTGGCACGGATGAAGCTCGCGTTGCTGGAGATCAGCACCAGCACGACGATGGTGGACAGATAGGGCAGCATCGACAGGAACTGGCTGGCGATCTGCACGCCCTGGCCCTGCAGATGGAACTGCAGCATCGTGACAAAGCCGAACAGATAAGCCCCTAGCAAGACGCGCGCCGGGCGCCAGGTCGCGAAGGTCGTCAGCGCCAGCGCGATCCAGCCCTTGCCGGCCATCATGCCTTCGACCCACAGTGGGGTGTAGATCACCGAGACATAGGCGCCGGCCAGCCCGCACAGCGCGCCGCCGCTCATCACCGCAGCCAGCCGGATGCGCCGCACCGGATAGCCCAGCGCATGGGCCGACTCGGGCGACTCGCCGACCGCGCGCAGCACCAGGCCCGCGCGCGAGCGGTAGAGAAACCAGGCCAGCAATACCGTCAGCGCGATCGCCAGATAGACGACGGGATGCTGGCGGAACAGCGCCGGGCCCAGCAGCGGGATATCGCCCAGCCAGGGCAGCGCAAAGCGCGGCCGCTCCAGCAGTTTCTCCTGCACATAGCCGATGCCGACAAAGGCCGAGAAACCGCTGCCGAACAGGCTCAGCGCCAGGCCGGCCGCGTACTGGTTGGTGTTGAGCCAGATCACCAGCACGCCGAAGGCCCCGGCCATCAGTGCGCCGGCCCCCATACCGGCGGCGAAGGCCAGCACATCGCTGCCGGTATGGACCGCGGTGGCGAAGCCGGCGATGGCCGCCACCAGCATCATGCCCTCGGCGCCGAGGTTGACGATGCCGGCCCGCTCGTTGATCAAGAGGCCCAGCGCGGCGATGGCCAGCAAGGTGCCGGCGTTCATCGCTGCAGCGACCAGCAGTGCGTAGCTTTCCATCGTCAGGCCTTCAGACGCCAGCGCAGGCGGTAGTGGATCAAGGTGTCGCAGGCCAGCAAGGTGAACAGCAGCAGGCCCTGGAACACGCCGGTGATCGATTTGGGCAGGCCCATGCGCGACTGCGCGAGCTCGCCGCCGATATAGAACATGCTCATCAGAATGCCCGAGAACACGATGCCCACCGGATGCAGGCGGCCGACAAAGGCCACGATGATGGCGGCGAAGCCGTAGCCGGCCGGCACATAGGGCGTCAGCTGGCCCAGCGGCCCGGCCGCCTCCAGCGCCCCGGCCAGCCCGGCCATGCCGCCCGACAGCAGCAAGGCCGTCCACAGCGCGCGGCGCGAGGAGAAGCCGGCATAGCGTGCAGCCGCCGGCGCCAGCCCGCCGACCTGCAGCGCAAAGCCGGCATAGCTGCGGAACAGGAACAGCCAGAAGGCCAGCACCGCGCCCAGCGCGATCAGCACGCCGATATGGATGCGCAGCCCGTCGATGAGGCGCGGGATCTTGGTCGACGCCAGGAAGCTGATGGTCTGCGGGAAGTTATAGCCCTGCGGGTCCTTCCAGGGGCCGTAGACCAGATAACCCAATAGCAGATCGGCCACATAGACCAGCATCAGGCTGACCAGGATCTCGCTGGCATTGAAACGGTCGCGCAAGAGCGCGGTGATGCCGGCCCAGGCCATGCCTCCGGCCATGCCGGCCAGCAGGATCAGCAGGACGATGCCGCGGCCGGTGTCAGGCGTTGCCTGCATCGCGACCCAACCGCCGGCCAGCGCGCCGACGATGAACTGACCCTCGGCGCCGATATTCCAGACGTTCGACCGGAAGCACACCGCCAGGCCCAGCGCGATCAGGATCAGCGGCGTGGCCTTGATGCCCAGCTCGCTCCAGGCATAGGCGCTCTTGACCGGCTCCCAGAAGAACATCTGCAGGCCGCGCAGCGGGTCCTTGCCCAGCAGCACGAACAGCCCGAGGCCCAGCACCACGGTGATCGCCAGCGCCAGCAGCGGCGAGGCGACCGACATCCACTTCGACGGCTGCGGCCGGCTCTCAAGCTTGAGCATGGCCACCCTCCGTCGTCCACAAGCCGCTCATCCACTCTCCAATCTTTTCCACCGTGGCCTCGGCCACCGGCACGGCCGGCGACAAACGCCCCTTGGCCATCACGAGCAGCCGGTCGCTGATCTCGAACAGCTCGTCCAGCTCCTCGCTGACCACCAGCAGCGCACAGCCGGCATCGCGCAGCTTCAGGAGCTCGCCACGGATCTGCGCCGCCGCCCCGACGTCCACGCCCCAGGTCGGCTGCGCAACGATCAGCACGCGGGGTCTGGCCGCGATCTCGCGCCCGACCAGGAACTTCTGCAGATTGCCGCCCGACAGGCTTTTGGCCGCCGCGTCCGGGCCGCCGGCGCGGACGTTGAAGCGCGCGATCAGCTCGGCCGCCATCTGCCGCACCTGGCCCTGGGCGATCCAGCCGCCGGCCTTGACCGCCTCGGTGCGGGTCAGCAAGGTGTTCTGCGCCAGCGACAGCGTCGGCACCGCGCCGCGGCCCAGCCGCTCCTCGGGCACGAAGTGCAGACCCAGCTTGCGGCGCTGGCGCGCGCTGGCGCGGGCGATGTCCTGGCCGAACAGCCGCAGCGAGCCCGGCGCGGCGCGCGGATCCTCGCCCGACAGCGCCGCCATCAGCTCCTGCTGGCCATTGCCCGAGACGCCGGCAATGCCGACGATCTCGCCGGCGTGCAGTTGCAGCGCCAGGTCTTCCAGGCTGGTGCCGAAGGGCGAGGCCTTGGCCAGGCTCAGGCCCTGGAGCTCCAGCGCCAGCTCGCCGACCGGCCGCGCTTGATGGTTGAGCCTGGGCGGTTCGGCGCCAATCATCAGGCGCGAGAGCTGGTCATTGCTCTGCGTGCGCGGGTCCACCTCGCCGGTGACCTTGCCCGCCCGCAGCACCGTGCAGTGATGGCACAGCGCGCGGATCTCGTCGAGCTTGTGGCTGATGTAGAGAATGGAGCAGCCCTTGTCGGCCAGCTGGCGCAGCGTGACGAACAGGGTGGCGACCGCCTGCGGCGTCAGCACCGAGGTCGGCTCATCGAGGATCAGCAGCTGGGGATTCGTCAGCAAGGCCCGCACGATCTCGACGCGCTGGCGCTCACCCACCGACAGGCTGTGCACCGGCCGCGCCGGGTCGACCGCCAGCCCGTAGGTGGCCGCGACCTGCTCGATGCGGGCCGTCACCTCGGCCAGCGACTGGGCCTTGTCCAGGCCCAGCCAGACGTTCTCGGCCGCGGTCAAGGTGTCGAACAGCGAAAAGTGCTGGTAGACCATGCTGATGCCCAGCGCCCGCGCCTGGGCCGGGCTCTTGATCGTCAGCGCCTGGCCGTTCCAGCGGATCTGGCCCTCGTCGGGCTGGACCGCGCCGTAGATGATCTTCATCAGCGTGGACTTGCCGGCCCCGTTCTCGCCCAGCACCGCATGGATCTGGCCGGGTGCGACGGCCAGGCCGACGCCGTCATTGGCCTTGACGGCCGGGTATTGCTTGCTGATGCCCGTGAGTTCGAGGCGCAGGGTCATGGCGCGATGTCGTCGCTGCGTTGGTAACGGGGCCGGCCGGCCACATAGCTGGCCACCAGATTGCGTTCGTCCGACAAGCTCATCCAGGCAAATACCCGCTCGTGCAAGCCCTGGACCCGCTCGTCGCGCGCCCGGGCCACCGGCCCGCAGGCCCAGTCCCAGACGCAAAGGTCGGCCAGTGTACCGAGGCCGAAGTGGCCGATCTCCTGCTGCAAACCCAGGCCCTCGGCGGCACCCAGGGTGGCCGCATGCAGGGCCGCCCAGGCCGTCAGGCGCTGGCCGGCCATGGCCTGGACCTTGTAGCCGTCCAGCAGATTGCGCTGCATCGACAGGCTGGTGCCGCCGCCGACATCGCTGGCCGCGCTGACCGCAAAACCGGCCTCGCGCGCCGCCACCCAGTCGAACAGCCCGCTGCCCAGGAACAGATTCGACGAGGGGCAAAAGGCCACCTGGGCACCGCTGTCGGCCAGCACCTGGCGGTCGGCCGCATCGAGCCAGATGCCATGGGCCAGCACCGCCTTCGGATGCAGCAGGCCCTCGCGGGCATAGACATCCAGATAGCTGCGCGCGTCGGGGAAGAGCTGGGCCACCCACTCGACCTCGCTGCGGTTCTCGGCCACATGGGTCTGCATATAGAGCGAGGCATCGGCGCGGCACAGCGCGCCGGCCATGGCCAGCTGCTCGGGCGTGCTGGTCGGCGCGAAGCGCACCGTCACCGCATAAGCGAGACGCTCGCGGCCATGAAAGCGATGGATCAGATCGATGCAGTCGCGCTCGGCGCCCGCCACATCGTCGCGCAGCGCCTCGGGCGCATGGCGATCCATCAGCACCTTGCCGGTGATCAGGCGCATGCCGCGGGCCTGGGCCTCCTCGAACAGCGCCTCGGCCGAGACCTTGTGCACGGTCGGGAACACGACGGCCGAGGTCGTGCCGTGAGCCAGCAGCGCATCGAGAAAACGCGCCGCGCCGCGCCGGGCAACGGCCGGGTCGGCATAGCGGCATTCGGCCGGGAAGGTGTAGGTGTTCAGCCAGTCCAGCAGCTCGGTGCCATAGGAGGCGATCACATCCAGCTGCGGGCAGTGCACATGGGTGTCGACAAAGCCGGGCAGGATCAGCTTGCCTGCATGGTCCTGCCGGGTCCAGCTGGCGTCGGGCGCTTCGGGCTGGCAGCCGGCGATGCGGCCGTTCTCGATCAGCAGCCAATGGTCGGGTCGGTAGCGGACGGCCGGGCTGTCCAGCTCGGCCCAGCCGGGCAGCGCGGTGAAGTCCAGCAGATCGCCGCGCAGGGCCAGTTTTTCGGGTGTCGGATTCATGGATTCGTGATTGTCTCAGGCACGGACTTTCGCGGAGGCGGGCGCTTCGCTGACCAGGCCGCGCGCGACCTCGCGCACCTGCTCGCGCAGCCAGCGCAGCGCCGCGCTGCCGTGGCTGAGCTCGTGCCAGAGCTGGTAATAGGCCATCGCCGGAAAAACCACCGGGCAGCGCACGATGCGCACCGGCAGCCGGTCCAGGTAACGGGAACAGAAGAGCCGGCCGGTGGTCAGCACCAAGAGGCTGCGCGCCACCATCTCGGGCAGCTGACCGAAGTGCGCGCTGCGCACCGCGATCTGGCGGCTCAGGCCCTGGCTGGCCAGATGCTGGTCGATCACGCCCGGCTGGCCGGGGCTCAAGGGCATGGGCGCCAGATGCTGGCAGGCCAGGTAGCGCTCGATGGTCCAGCTGCGCGCCTTGGCCAGCGGGTGATCGGCCGCCATCAGGCAGACCACCTCGTCGCTGAGCAGGCGGCCCAAGTGCAGCTCCTCGGGCGGCTGCAGCCAGTTGCCGATCACCAGATCGACCTCGCCCCGGGCCAGGCTGGCGCGGTAGTCGTACTCGGCGGACAAGGGCTGCAGGTCCAGCTGCACACCCGGCGCGGCGCGCTGCAGCTGGGCCACCAGGGCCGGCAGAAAGAAGGGGTCCAGATAGTCGCTGGCAGCGATACGGTAGCGCAGCGTGGCAGTGGAGGGATCGAAGCCGCTGCCGCGGCCGGCCCGCTCACGGGCTCCGAACAGGGTATCCGCCTCGCGCAGCAGACGCTCGGCCGGCGCCAGCAGCTCCAGCGCAGCGGCGGTGGGCGTCATGCCGGCGCCGCTGCGCACCAGCAGCGCGTCGCCGGTGAGCTCGCGCAGCCGCCGCAGCTGGGCGCTGACGGCGGGTTGACTGCTGTTCAGGCGCATCGCGGCCCGGGAAACACTGCGCTCGGCAATCACGGTGTGCAGAACCCGCACGAGTTGAAGCTCGATCTTGTCGAAATCTCCGCGCCGCGTCATACGATATCCCTTATGCCAACCATGCCCTTGATCGTATATGCAAGCCGTGCAGAAGGATTAAGGTGCGAAATTGTCCACAAGAGCGCGCCATGAACAGCAGCAGCACCCATCGTCCGATCCGCTTCTTCCACCAGGGCGAGATCAAGAACGTCGCCGGCCTGGCCCCGACCACCACGGTGCTGCAGTACCTGCGCGAGCATGCCGCCGGCTGCAGCGGCACGAAGGAAGGCTGCGCCGAGGGCGATTGCGGCGCCTGCACGGTGCTGGTCGGCGAGCTGCGCAAGGACGGCAAGCTCGCGCTGCGCAATGTCAACGCCTGTACCCAGTTCCTGCCCACGCTGGACGGCCTGGCCCTGATCACGGTCGAGGACCTGGGCAGCGCGGCCGCGCCGAACCCGGTGCAGCAGGCGATGGTGGACTGCCATGGCTCGCAATGCGGTTTCTGCACGCCCGGCTTCGTGATCAGCCTGCAGGGCATCTACGAGCGCTTCCTTGAAAAAGGTGGCGAAGCCGGCACCCGGCCCAGCCGCCAGCAGCTGGCCGATGATCTGGCCGGCAATCTGTGCCGCTGCACCGGCTACCGGCCCATCCTGGACGCCGGCCAGCGCATGTTCGAGGCGCCGCCGCAGCGCCTGGATTTGGCGCCGGCGGCCCGGGCCCTGGCCGAGCTGCAGACCGACGCGCCGCTGCACTACGCCGCCCCCAACCCGGCCTTCGCCGGCCGCGAGGACTGTTTCCACGCGCCGCGCAACCTGGCCGATTTCGCCGCGCTGCGCCAGGCAAAACCCGAGGCCCGCGTGCTGGCCGGGGCCACCGACATCGGCCTGTGGGTCAACAAGCAGTTCCGCGATGTCGGCGAGCTGATCTATATCGGCGCCGTCGACGAGCTGCGCGAGATCCGCCGCGAAGACTTTGGCGGAGCGCCCGGCCTCTGGATCGGTGCCGCCGCCTCGCTGGAACAAGCCTGGGCCGCGCTGACCGAGGCCGCCCCGCCGCTGCGCGAGCTGTGGCTGCGCTTCGCCTCGCCGCCGGTGCGCCATGCCGGCACGCTGGGCGGCAATATCGCCAACGGCTCGCCGATCGGCGACGGCGCGCCGGCGCTGATCGCGCTGGGGGCCGACATCGTGCTGCGCAAGGGCACGGCACAGCGCCGCATGCCGCTGCAGGACTTCTATCTGGACTATATGAAGAACGCGCTGCTCAGCGGCGAGTTCGTCGAGGCCCTGCACCTGCCACTGCCGGACCTGCAGCAAGCCCGGTTGCGCGCCTACAAGATCTCCAAGCGCTATGACAGCGATATCTCGGCCGTCTGCGCGGTGTTGAACCTGCGGCTGGATGCGGCAGGCCATGTCAGCGAGGCACGCTTCGTCTTCGGCGGCATGGCCGCCATCGTCAGGCGCGCCGCCGGCGCCGAGGCCGCCGTGCTGGGCCAGCCCTGGAGCGAGGCCACGATGGCCGCAGCAGCGCTCGCGCTGGGCCAGGACTTCAAGCCGATGAGCGATCTGCGCGCCAGCGCCGCCTACCGCATGAAGGTGGCGCAGAATCTGCTGAAACGCTTCTGGCTGGAAACGCGCGAGCAGGCCCCGCTGGCCGCCTCGGCAGCCAGCGTCTGGCGCGCCATCAGCCTGGAAGGGAGTGCCGCATGAACAAGCCTCTCGATCTGCCCATCGCCACGGTCTTGCCCCAGGTAGGGGTCAGCCGCATCCACGAATCGGCCCATCTGCATGTCAGCGGCGAGGCCACCTATGTCGACGACATCGCCGAGGCCCAGGGCACCTTGCATGCCGCGCTGGGCCTGTCGCCGCTGGCGCACGGCCGGCTGCTGGCCATTGACATCGCGCTGATCAAGCGCCAGCCCGGCGTCGTCGCGGTGCTGACCGCCGCCGACTTCCCCGGCGAGAACAACTGCGGTCCGCTGCTGCACGACGACCCCATCCTGGCCGCTGACACGCTCGCCTATCTGGGCCAGCCGGTGTTCGCGGTGATCGCCACCGATCGCGAGCTGGCACGCCGCGCCGCCGCGCTGGCCAAGACCGCGATCAAGGCCGAGCCGCTGCCGGCCCTGCTGACCGCCCGCGAAGCCCATGCCGCCGGCCAGTACGTGATCCCGCCGATGCACCTGACGCGCGGCGAGCCGGCCCAGGCGCTGGCGGTCGCGCCGCACCGGCTGGATGGCGAATGGGCCGTCGGCGGCCAGGAGCAGTTCTATCTGGAGGGCCAGATCTCCTATGCGCTGCCGCAGGAGGACCGGGGCCTGCTGGTGCACTGCTCGACCCAGCACCCGTCCGAGATGCAGCAGCTGCTGGCCCACGCGCTGGGCTGGAGCGCCCACCAGGTGCAGGTGCAATGCCGGCGCATGGGCGGCGGCTTCGGCGGCAAGGAATCGCAGTCGGCCGTGTTCGCCTGCATCGCCGCGCTGGCCGCGACCCAGCTGAAGCGCCCGGTCAAGCTGCGGGTGGACCGGGACGACGACTTCATGATCACCGGCCGACGCCATGGTTTCGACTACCGCTGGCAGGTCGGCTATGACGACGCCGGCCACATCCTCGCCGCCGAGATCGAGCTGATCTCGAACTGCGGCCACTCGGCCGATCTGTCGGCCCCGGTGATGGCCCGCGCGCTGTGCCATTTCGACAATGCCTACTGGCTGCCCCATGTCGCGATGCACGGCTTTTGCGCGAAGACCAACACCCAGAGCAACACCGCCTTCCGCGGCTTTGGCGGCCCGCAGGGGGCGCTGGCCATCGAGATGATTCTGGACTCGGTGGCGCGTCGCCTCGGGCTGGACCCGCTCGTGGTGCGCCAGCGCAATTTCTACCGTGATGGGCAAGACCTGACCCCTTACGGCCAGCGGGTCGAGGACAACATCATCCAGCCGCTGACCGACAGGCTGATCGCCGCCAGCGACTACCACGCCCGCCGCGCCGAGATCACCGCCTTCAATGCGCAGAGCCCGGTGCTGAAGAAGGGCCTGGCGCTGACCCCGGTCAAGTTCGGCATCTCCTTCAACGTCGTGCATCTGAACCAGGCCGGCGCCCTGGTCCATGTCTATACCGACGGCTCGGTGCTGGTCAACCATGGCGGTACCGAGATGGGCCAAGGGCTCAACACCAAGGTGGCCCAGGTGGTGGCCCATGAGCTGGGCCTGAGCCTGGCGCGGGTGCGCGCCAGCGCCACCGACACGCAGAAGATCGCCAACACCTCGGCCACCGCCGCCTCCACCGGCAGCGATCTGAACGGCAAGGCCGCCCAGGACGCCGCGCGCAAGATCAAGACCCGGCTGGCCACGCTGGCCGCCAAGCTGCTGGACTGCGACGAGACCGAGCTGCGCTTTGGCGGCGACCAGGTGCGTGCCGGCCATGGCCGCAGCATCGCCTTCACCGAGCTGGTGTCCAAGGCCTATCTGGAGCGGGTGCAGCTGTGGAGCGACGGCTTCTACACGACGCCCGGCCTGCACTGGGACCGGGCCAGGCTGCAGGGCAAGCCCTTCTACTACTACGCTTACGGTGCCGCGGTGTCCGAAGTGCTGGTGGACACCTTGACCGGCGAGAGCCGGGTCTTGCGCGCCGACGCGCTGCACGATGTCGGCCAGTCGCTAAACCCGGCGCTGGATATCGGCCAGGTCGAGGGTGCCTTTGTGCAAGGCATGGGCTGGCTGACCACCGAGGAACTCGTGTGGCATCCGCAGAGCGGCGCCCTGCTGACCCACGCGCCCAGCACCTACAAGATCCCGACCGCCAATGACATGCCGGCGGATTTCCGCGTCGCGCTGTTCGACGCACCGAACCGCGAGGACAGCATCCACCGCAGCAAGGCGGTCGGCGAGCCGCCGCTGCTGCTGCCCTTCTCGGTGCTGCTGGCGATCAAGGACGCGGTTGCGGCCTGCGGACCGGCACGCTGCGACCCGCTGCTGCGGGCGCCGGCCACGGCCGAGGCGGTGCTGGATGCGCTCGCCGGGACGGGGCTTTAGCCGCGCCTTTGCATCACAGCGAGCAGCTGCGAGACCTGCTCCCGCCGCCCCTTGTCCACATGCACGCCGACGACGACGACCCGGAATCGCCCCGGCAGCGCCATCGCGTCGTAGATCTGCTGGGCCAGCGCCTCGGCGGCGCTCTGGCCCAGCCCGGGCCGGCATTGCAGCCACAGGGTGTGGTGGGGCCGGGCCGGCTGGACCGGGATGTCCTGGCTGCCCAGCCAAGCGGCCTGCACATCGCGCTCGCGCAATAACTGACCCCGCAGCTCGCGCAGCACCGCCTCGTCCAGCTGCACCGGCAGCGGCCGCTCCCAGCAGGGCGTGTTGGCGAACTGTTCCCAGGACTCCCGCTCCTGCGCCTCGGCCAGGGCCAGCCGGTCGCGCCAGCGCTGGCGCAGGTCGAAGGGCTGGGGCCATCCAGCACCGGCACAGGCGTCCAGCCACTGGCGGGCCAGCGTGGCGGCACGCCAGGCCTGTTGCGGATGCTGCTGGTAGAGATGATCCAGCCAGACGCCGACACGCTCGTCGTTGCTGCCCAGCGACGCATGGTGTCGGCACAGTCGCAGCAGTACCTGCTCGTGCTGCGGTGCCAGCAGCAGCGCGCGCTCCAGCACCGGGCTGGGGTCGCGCTCGCTCAGCGCCTCCATCGCCTCGGCCCAGCGCAGCAGCTCTTCGACGCTCAGCGCATCGCCGACCGCGCTGCGCGCCTGGAAGACCTTGATATCGGCATGCAGCGCGCGCAGGCGTTCGCCGTGGCGGCCCCAGTCCTGCCGCGCGGTCTGCCACCATTGCGCGTCGAGCGCCGCGCCGATGCGCTCGCGGGCCGAGCCCAGCAAACTCAGCGCGCTGCGCGGCGAGAGCTCGCCGAGGCCGACCGACTGCCCCAGCGCCGCCAGCCGGTCCTTCAGCACCGGATGGGTGTCGTCCGGATCGGCCACCTGGCGCAGCTCCTGGCGCAGCGCCTGTTGCGCGCGCTCGGGCTGGACCACATGCAGCAGGGCGTTGGCCATCTGTGCATGCGGTGCCGGCTGCTGGCTGCCGCTCAGACGCGCCAGCCGCCACCAGATGCGCCAGAAGTCCTCGGCATAGATACGGCTCTTGGCCGCCACCTCCTGCAGGGTCTGGCCGGCCAGCTCGGCACCGAACAGGCGGGCCGACACGCGGTCGGCCTCGTACTCGTCCTGCCGCGCCAGCGCAAAGCTCAGCGCATTGAAGCGCGGGAAATACCAGCGCACGAAACTGGCCAGCGCCAGGCTGACGATAGAGTCCTGCTCGCTGTAGCGCTCGCTGAGCCCGGCCCAGGCGCGCCGGCTGCGGTAGATCCAGGCCGAGAGCTTGCCGTGTTCGCCGCGCAGATGGCCATACTCGTGCGCAACCACCGCATACAGGCGCTTGGGCTCCAGCGCCGCCAGCATCGGCCAGCCGAGGATCAGGTAGTTGCGGTGCGCCAGGCCCAGCCAGAGCGGCTGCTGGACGATGGCGGCATTGAAGTCGGCACTGATGATGACCGCATGCAGGGCCGGCCCCTTGACCTTGCTGCGTATGCGGTCGAGGCCGGCAAACAGCTCGGGCGCATCCTCGCGCTCCACGCGCTCGCCCTCGGGCTCGCTGAAAGGCACGCGCATGCCGGTCAGCGTGGCCCACAGCAGGCCCAGGCAGGCCAGCGCCGGCCAGATCATCCAGCCGCGGGCCTGGCCCTGCAGCGCCCGCAGCGCGATCCAGGCCAGGCCGGCCACGGCCAGCAAGGCCAGCACCGCCACCGCCGCATAGCCCAGCACGGCGAACCAGAGCACGCGGCGCCGATAGGCCTCGGGCGCGTCCTGGCTGGCCTGCTCGTGGGTGCGCATCAGATGCACATAGTCCGAGTAATCCATGGCCTCGTCGTTCTCCCTCACTGATCGCGGCATTGTGCCGGCTGCACAATCAAAGCCATGATGCCCAATCCCAAGCTCCGTCCATTTTTGGCACTTTGCTGCTGCGCCGCACTGGCGGCCTGCGCCGGCACACCGACCAAGCAAGACCTTGCCCTGCCTGCCATCATCACGGTCGACGCCTGGGGGGGCAGCGCCGCCGCCGAACCGACCCGCCCGCCGCAGCGCATCACCCACATCACTCTGCACCACCAGGGCGAGAGCTGGGCCGAGGGCAAGGACGTGGCCGCCTATTTGCGCCGGCTACAGCAATGGTCACGCCTGAGCAAGCGCTGGGCCGACATCCCCTACCACTATGTGATCGCGCCCGATGGCCGCATCTACGCGGCCCGCGATCCCGGCACGGCCGGCGACACCAACACCGAATACGACCCGCGCGGCCATGCGCTGGTGATGCTGCTGGGCAACTTCGAGGAGGTCGAGCCCAGCGCGGCACAGCTGCGCGCCACCGCCGAGCTGATGGCTGCGCTGGCGCAGCGCCACGGCCTGACGGCCGAGCAGATCGCCTCGCACAAGGACTACAGCGCGCAAACCCTCTGCCCGGGCCGCCACCTCTACCGCCATCTGCAGAACGGCTGGCTGCAGGGCGCCGTGACGGCCCGGCTGGCCGGCCAGCCCCTGCCCGAACCCGTCCCCTGAATCGGGCGTATGCCCCGGCTGGCGGCGGCGCCTGAAGCGCAATATAGTGAGACGTCGCCAGGATGACGGCTTACCGCACGGATTCCGCCTGCATGCTCATGTCACCCGCCACCGCACTCGCCAGGCCACTGAACCAGTGTCCCTATTGCGATCATGTGAGCCCGGCGAATTCCAAGTTCTGCAATGAGTGCGGTGCGGCCCTGCATCTGAAGCCCTGCCAGCACTGCGGCGCGGTCAACGATGTGACACTGACCAGTGTCTGCGCCCGCTGCAATGGCGCGCTCAACGAGGGCACGGCCGTCGCGCTGGTGGAAGCCGCTCAGCCCCAGATGTCGACCGAGAGGCCGACCGAGATGCCGATGACAGCAGTCGACTCGCTGCCCTGGCAGGAGGCCCGCCCCGCCCTCGCGGCCCGCCCATCACCGCCGCTGCGCCTGCTGCTGATCGCCGCGCTGGCCCTGGGCGGTCTGGGTCTGTATGCCTTCCAGCACAAGCCGGCGCCGCCCAGCCCATCGGCCGCCATGCCTGCGCCGGCTGCCGTCGAGGCCAAGGTCGAGCTCCCAGCCCCGGCCAGCGCAGCAGCGCCGGCGGCCGTGCCGGACCGCGTCGTCGAGCCCGCAGCACCGGCGGCCAGCGCGACCCTTGTCACGGCCGATGTCACAGCAGCTGTAGCGGCCGAGCCGCCCGCGCAGGGCCGGCCCGCTGCCTCGTCTAGGCCCGCAGCAAGGCCCTCTCGAACCAGCCCGACCCAGGGCTCGAACGTCGAACCACCGCCGCCCAATATCGGCCCTTGCACTGACGCCGTCGCTGCCCTCGGCCTGTGCACCCCCGCTCCACGGAGACCCTGATATGCGATCCACCGTCTGGCGCTGCCTCGCGCTCACCCTTCTGGGCCTCAGCAGTGCCATGACGGCGGCGGCACAGGCCCGCTACAAGATCGTCACCGCCTCCGACAAAGGCACTTACTACGCGATCGGCAAGGATCTGGCCAAGTTCGTCGCGCCCGATGCGGATATCGATCTGGAGGTGCTGGCCACCTCGGGCTCGGCCGCCAACGTCAAGCTGATGCGCTACGAACCCGGGGTCAAGCTGGCCATCGTGCAGGCCGATGTCTACCAGGCCTTCATCGACCGTGCCGACACCGGCAACAGCGAGGCCGCCGCCATCATCCGACCGCTGCGCGTGATCCTGCCGCTGTACAACACCGAGATCCACTACATCGTGCGCGCCGACTCGCCGCTGAACTATCTGCACGAGATCAAGGACGCCAGGATCAACGGCGGCCTGGTCGGCTCCGGCGCGGCGCTGATCACGCACACGCTGTACCGCATGATGTTCGGCGGCCCGATGCCGGAGGCGCAGGCCGGCTATCTGTCCAACGAGGAGGCCCTGGTCAAGCTGATCGGCGACAAGTCCGTCGATGTGGTCGTGGTGGCCGCCGGCCAGCCGGCGCCGCTGGTTGCGAACATGAAGCCCGAGGCGCAGAAGTTCATCAAGCTCCTGAAGTTCGACCCCGCCCATCCCAGCAGCAAATCGCCGCTGACGGTCTATGCGCCGGCCACGGTGCGCGCCAGCAGCTACCCCAATCTGCTGAGCGAAGACTTCACGACGATCTCGGTGGGTGCCTTCCTCGTCACCTACGACTACAACACCCGCGGCACGCGCGACTACTTCAGCAAGCTGGGCCGCTCGATCTGCCAGAACTTCGAGCGTTTGCAGTCCGAGGGCCACCCTAAATGGCGCGAGGTCAGCCTGAGCCTGCCCGAGCTGGGCAATGGCTGGAGCTATTACACGCCCATCACCCGCGAGCTGCGCAATTGCACGGCCAAGCCGGCCAAGCCCAAATGCTCGGCCGAAGAGCGCATCCTGGGACTCTGTCGCTGAGCTCGCTCAGTCCGCCGCCAGCTGCCGCAGCGCGGCCGGCGCCAGCAGGCTGACCGCATAGCCCTGCACCTCGATCAGGCCCTTGAGCTTGAGCTGGCGCATCATGCGCGACAAGGTCTCCGGCGTGATCGCCAGTTGGGCTGCGATATCGCGCTTGCGCTCGCCCAGCTGCAGCAGGGTCTCGCCATCGGCGCGCTGCAGCAGCCAGGCCGCCAGGCGTTTCTCGGCGTCCTTGTGCATCAGGTCGTGGGCGGTGCCGGTCAAGTTATGCACCGTGCGGGCCAGCCCCACCAGCAAACGGTCCAGCATCGCCGCCTCGCGGCTCAGCAAGGTCCGCATCGCGGTCAGCGGCAGCGCCAGCACCTGGGCCTCGCCCTGGGCGCGCGCGTCCTGGGCAAATCCCTGGGCCAGCCAGGCGCTGCTCAGATCCAGCCAGGCCGGGCCCCGCACCGTGCGCTCCAGATGGAAGGGCTGGTCATGGCGGGCCTGCCCCAGCCCGACGGCACCGCGCAGCACGGCCAGCAGATGCAGCGCCGGCTGCTCGCGCTGCATCACCGGCGCACCGGCACTCAGGCTGCGCAGCTCCACCATCTGGTTGAGCGCGTGCAGCTCCGCCCCGTTCAGCGGCGGGCCGCCCAGCAGGGCCTGCCAGTCGCTGCCGGCAACGGATGCACAGGCCCGACCCGGCGCGATGGCCAAGGAGTCGATGCCGGATCTGGAGGCTTGGGGGCTGTCCACGGTGTGTGAGGCTCGGTCGGGAGATGATGGCTGCAATGTGGCCCAGACCGGTGCCGGCGTCCTTGCGCTTTGTCAAAGCCTGGCCAGGCGACAATCCTCCCCATGCGCATCGCAGCCCAGCCCGGCAGCAGCTACCAGCAACCCTTTGAGCTGCTGGCGGCCTGCCATGAGCGGATCGAGCGCAGCCTGCGCCTGCTGGCGCGCCTGTGCGAGCACCTGGCCACGGCCGGGCCGGATGCGGTGGCCCGGGACGCGGCACGCGATGTGCTGCGCTATTTCGATATCGCCGCGCCGCTGCACCACCAGGACGAGGAACTGCATGTCTTCCCGGCGCTGGCCGGCGACCCGGTGCTGGCGCCGGTCTGCGCCCGCTTGCAGGCCCAGCACCGCGAGATCGAGGCCCGGTGGCGACCGCTGCGCGCGCTGCTGCAGGCCCTCGATCCGGCCGAGCTGGCCGCGCTGAGGCAGGCGGCCGAGGCCTTTGCGCGGCTGCACGAGGAGCATCTGCGCAGCGAGAACGAGCTGATCTTTCCGGCAGCCCGGGCCCTGCTGGGCGAGGCGCAAGGCCAGGCGATGGGCATCGAGATGGCCGCGCGGCGCGGCCTCACGCTCACAGAATGAGCAGGGCGCGGAAATCGTTCACATTGGTGAAGGTCGGCCCCGGCGAGACCAGATCGCCCAGCGGCGCGAAGAAGCCGTAGGCGTTGTTGGCATCGAGCTCGCGCTGCGCGCTCAGGCCCAGCGCGGCGGCGCGGTCCAGCGTGGTCGGCGTGACGAGGGCACCGGCGTTGTCCTCGATGCCGTCGATGCCGTCGGTATCGGCGGCCAGCAGATGCACACCCGGCTCGCCCTGCAGCGCGACCGCGGCGCCGAGCAGGAATTCGCTGGCCCGCCCTCCCCGACCGCCCTTGGCCTTCACCGTCACCGTGGTCTCGCCGCCGGACAGGATCACGCAGGGCTTCCTGAACGGCGCAGCGCGCCGCGCCACCGCCCGGGCCAGCGCCGCATGCATCTTGCCGATCTCGCGCGACTCGCCCTCGATCTCGTCGCTGAGGATGTGGGCGTCCAGGCCCAGCGCGCGCGCGGCTTCTGCAGCGGCCTCCAGGCTTTGCTGCGGGGTGGCCAGCATCACCAGCCGGTGGCCGTCGAAGCGGGCATCGCCGGGCTTGGGCGTCTCGAAGGCGCCCGATTCCAGACCCGCCAGCGCGGCCGGCGGCAGGGTGATGCCGTAACGCTTGCAGATCGCCAGCGCATCGGCGCAGCTCGTCGCATCGGGCACCGTCGGCCCGGAGGCGATCACGGCCGGGTCGTCGCCGGGCACATCGCTGATGCTCAGGGTCAGGACTTGCGCCGGCGCGCAGGCGGCGCCCAAGCGCCCCCCCTTGATGGCCGACAGATGCTTGCGCACGCAGTTCATCTCGCCGATGGCCGCCCCACTCTTGAGCAAGGCGCGGTTGATGGCCTGCTTGTCCTCCAGGCTCAGCCCCGGCGCCGGCAGGCTCAGCAGGGCCGAGCCGCCGCCGGAGATCAGGCAGATCACCAGATCGTCCGGGCCCAGGCCTTGGGTCAGCGCCAGCATGCGCGCGGCCGCCTCGCGGCCGGCCGCATCGGGTACCGGATGCGCGGCCTCGACCAGCTCCAGCCGCTCGGGACGGTAGCCGGGCGGGGTGTGGCCGTAGCGGGTGATCACCAGACCCGACAGCGGGGCCTGGCGCGGCCAGGCTGCTTCCAGCGCCTGTGCCATCGCGCCGCCGGCCTTGCCGGCGCCCAGCACCAGGGTTCTGCCTTTGGGCGGCGGCGGCAGCTGCGCCGCCAGCACCTGGCCGGGCAGCGCACGCGCCACCGCGACATCGTAGAGATGGCGCAACAGCGCCCGCGGGTCCTTCAGCAGCAGATCAGCAGAGCTCATGCGCCGATTATGCGGACCCGCCCAACTCATGATTGGCCAGCAACTCCAGCGCCCGCACCAGGGCCGAGTGGTCCAGCTGCTCATCCCCCTGGGCCGCACAGGCCTGCATCAGCTGGGCCGCATTGGCGGTGCCGGGCAGCGCCATCTTCAGCGCCTTGGCGCTCTGCAGCGCCAGGTTCAGGTCTTTCTGGTGCAGCGCGATGCGGAAGCCCGGGTTGAAGGTGCGCTTGATCATGCGCTCGCCATGCACTTCGAGGATGCGGCTGGAGGCGAAGCCGCCCATCAGCGCCTCGCGCACCTTGGCCGGGTCGGCGCCGGCCTTGGAGGCGAACACCAGGGCCTCGCTGACCGCCGCGATATTCAGCGCGACGATGATCTGGTTGGCCACCTTGCAGGTCTGGCCCGCGCCGGCGCCGCCGACCAGCGTGATGTTCTTGCCCATCAGCTCGAACAGCGGGCGGATGCTGTCGAACACGGCCTGCTGGCCGCCGACCATGATGGTCAGCGTGCCGGCCTTGGCGCCGACCTCGCCGCCGGAGACCGGCGCGTCCAGCCAGGCGCAGCCGGCCGCCTCGATGCGGGCCGCGAAGTCCTTGGTCGCGATCGGGGCGATCGAGCTCATGTCGACGACGGTCTTGCCCAATGCCGAGTCCTTCAATCCCTCGGCCACGCCGCCGGCGCCGAACAGCACCCGCTCGACATCGGGGGTGTCGGGCAGCATCGTGAAAATGATGTCGGCCGCGCGGGCCACCTCGGCCGCGCTGGCACAGACGGTGGCACCGGCCGCCCGGACCTCCTCGCGCAGCTGGCTGCGGGTATGCACAAACAGCTGATGGCCGCCGGCCGCCAGCCGCAGCGCCATCGGCGCGCCCATGATGCCCAGCCCGATGAAACCGATCTTTCTCTGACTCATGCCTTGTACCTTTCCGCCATTGACTGGGTGGACGCCCGCAGGGCGCCCAGATCACTGCCGACCGCCACAAAGGTGGCGCCCAGCTCCATATAACGCCGCGCGTCGGCCTCGACCGGCGCGAGGATGCCGCTGGGCTTGCCGGCCGCCTGGGCCGCCCGCAGGATGGCCTTGATCGCTTCCTGCACCGAGGGGTGGTTGGCATTGCCCAGATGGCCCAGCGCCGCAGCCAGGTCCGAGGGGCCGACAAAGATGCTGTCCACGCCCTCGACCGCCGCGATCTCGGCGACGGCGGCCAGGCCGGCGCGGCTTTCGATCTGCACCATCACCGTGATATTTCGATTCACCTGGGCGAAGTAGTCGGGCACCGTGCCGTAGCGGTTGCTGCGCTGGGAGACCGAGACCCCGCGCACGCCCTCGGGCGGGTAGCGGGTGGCGGCCACCGCCGCACGGGCCTGCTCGACGCTGTCCACCATAGGGATCAGGAAGTTGTGGAAGCCGGCATCGAGCAGGCGCTTGATCAGCACCGTGTCGTTGAGCGGCGGCCGCACCACCGGGGCCGAGGGGCTGTCTTTGAGCGCCATCAGCTGCGGGATCAGGCTCAGCACATCGTTGGGCGCATGCTCGGCATCGAGCAGCAGCCAGTCGAAGCCGGCCACGCCCAGCACCTCGGTGGTGATGGGGCTGGCCAGCGAGCACCAGCAGCCGATCAGGCGCTCGCCGGCCAGCAGACGCTGGCGCAGGCTGTTGGGGAAATTGCTGTAGGGCGTGGGCATGGTCGTTCTCGCTTGCTGCGTCATCAATCCAGTTTCAGGCCGCTCTTGGCGACCACGGCGGCCCAGCTCTTGCGCTCACGCGCAAAGAAGCCGGTGAATTCGGTCGGCGACATCGTGTGCACCTCGGCGCCCTGCGAGGCCAGACGGGCGCGCAGGTCCGGCGAGCGGATGATGCGTATCAGCTCGGCCGAGAGCTTGGCCAGCGCGGCCGGCGGCATGCCGGCGGGCACCAGAATGCCCTGCCAGGTGCCCGACTCGAAACCGGTCGCGCCCTGCTCGGCCAGGGTCGGCACATTGGGCAGCAGCGGCACGCGGCTGGCCTTGGAGACGCCCAGCACCTTGAGCTTGCCGGCCTGCACCGAGGGCAGGGTCGCCAGCATGCCGTTCATCAAGACCTGGGTCTGGCCGGCAATCGTGTCGCCGATGGCCTGCGAGCCGCCCTTGTAGGGGATGTACTCCCATTTGGCGCCGGTGATCGCGGCGACCGCCATGCCGGCCACATGGGGGGCGCTGCCGACGGCGGTGACCGCGAAATCCATCTTGCTGGTCTTGGACAGCGCCACCAGCTCACCCAGATTGTTGGCCGGCACCGAGGGGTGGACCACCAGCATATGGGGCGAGTAGGCCAGCATCGCCGCGCCCTTCAGGTCCTTGCTCGGGTCGAAGCCCAGCTTGGTATAGACCGAGGGGCTGATCGCCAGCGCGGTCACATCGCACAGCAAGAGGGTGTGGCCGTCATTGGACTTGGCCACCGCGTCGGCGCCCAGATTGCCGCTGGCACCGGCGCGGTTCTCGACGATGACGGTCTGCTTCAGCGCCTCGCCCAGCGGCTGGCTGATCGCGCGGGCGATGATGTCCGAGGTGCCGCCGGGGGTGTAGGGCACGATGATGCGGACGGTGCGATTCGGCCAGTTCTTGGCCTGATCCTGGGCCTGGGCCAGGCCGGCGGCGAACAGACTCGCCAGCAGCGCGAGACGAAGAGATTTCTGGGTCATGCTTGTGTCTCCGGGGTGTTTGCTTCTGGTTCGGTCGATCAGCGCAGCAGGCAGGGCTTCTTCGGATCGAAGGCCCAGCCCGGAATCAGGTATTGCATCGCCATCGCGTCGTTGCGCGCCCCCAGGCCATGCTGCAAATAGAGGGCATGGGCGCGCTCGACGGCGGCCATATCGAGCTGCACGCCCAGGCCCGGCGTGCTCGGCACCCTCACCTCACCGCCCTGGATCTGCAGCGGCTCAAGGGTCAGGCCTTGCCCGTCCTGCCAGATCCAGTGGGTGTCGATCGCGGTCAGCCGGCCCGGCGCGGCGGCGGCCGCCTGGGTGAACATGGCCAGCGAGATGTCGAAATGGTTGTTCGAGTGCGAGCCCCAGGTCAGGCCGTGGTCGCGGCAGGTCTGGGCCACACGCACCGCACCGCTGAGTGTCCAGAAATGCGGGTCGGCCAGCGGGATGTCGACCGCCTGCAGCGCGATGGCGTGAGTCAGCTGGCGCCAGTCGGTGGCCACCATATTGGTGGCGGTCGGCAGTCCGGTGGCGCGGCGGAACTCGGCCATCACCTCGCGGCCCGAGAAACCGTCCTCGGCGCCGCAGGGGTCCTCGGCATAGGCCAGCACGCCGTGCAGATCGCGCAGCAGGCGCACGGCGTCCTTCAGCAGCCAGCCGCCGTTCGGGTCCAGCGTGATGCGCGCCTCGGGGAAGCGGGCCTTCAGCGCTTGGATGGCCTCCACCTCGGCCTCGCCGGCCAGCACCCCGCCCTTGAGCTTGAAGTCGGCAAAGCCGTAGCGGGCCTGGGCCGCCTCGGCCTGGGCCACGATGGCCGAGGGCGTCAGCGCCATCTGGTGGCGCTGGTGCAGCCAGCCGCCGCCCGCATCCTCCCGCACATAGGGCAGATCGGTCTTGCCGGCATCGCCGACGAAGAAGAGATAGCCCAGCATCGCCACCGAGTCGCGCTGCTTGCCCTCGCCCAGCAGCTCGCACAGCGGCACCTCCAGATGCTGGCCCAGTAGGTCCAGCAGCGCGCACTCGACGGCGGTCAGCACATGGATGGTGGTGCGCAGATCGAAGGTCTGCAGCCCGCGGCCGCCCGCATCACGGTCGGCGAAGCGCTCGCGCACCTGGCCCAGCAGGGCCTGCCAGCGGCCCAGCGGCTGGCCGATGGTCAGCGCCGCGGCCTCTTCCAGCGTCTGGCGAATCGCCTCGCCGCCGGGCACCTCGGCCACGCCGGTGTGGCCGGCGCTGTCCTCCAGCAGCAGCAGATTGCGGGTGAAGAAGGGGGCATGGGCGCCGCTGAGGTTCAGCAGCATGCCGTCGCGGCCGGCCACCGGGATGACGCGGGCGCTTTTGACGAGAGGGGTGCGGCTCATGGTTTGACTTGCTTGCTCAGTCTGCGGTGATCTTGCCGGTCTCGATGACGGTCTTCCAGCGTGCAAACTCGCTCTTCTGGAAGGCGGCGGCCTGCTCCGGCGTGTTGGCCACGGTCTCGATGCCGACCTCGGCCTGCTTCTGCTTCAGCGCCGCATCGTTCAGCGCCGCGACCAGGGCCTGGTGGATCTGGCCACGCAGCGGCGCCGGCAGGCCGCGCGGCGCGGCAATGCCCTGCCAGGAATAGACATCGGCACCCTTGATGCCGGCCTCGCTCAGGGTCTGCACCTGGGGCAGCACGGTCGAGCGCTTGTCACCGGTGACGGCCAGCGCGCGCAGCTTGCCGCTCTGGATGTGCTGCAGCACCGCGTTGACATTCTGGAACGAGGCATCGACCTGGCCGCCCAGCAGATCGGTGATGGCCGGCGCGCCGCCCTTGTAGGGGATGTGGGAGCCGGAGGTGCCGGTCTGCTGCCAGAACAGCTCGGCGGTCAGATGATCCGAGGAGCCATTGCCCGAGGACGCAAAAGTCATTGCACCGGGCTTGGCCTTCAGCTGGGCGATCACATCGGCCACGCTCTTCAGCGGCGAGGCCGCCGGCACGACCAGCACATTGGGCGCCTGCACCGCGACGGTCAGCAGGTCGAGGTCCTTCAGCGCGTCGTACTGCACGGCCTTCAGCAGGTGCGGCGCGATCACATAAGGGCCCAGCGAAGCCACCAGCAAGGTGTAGCCATCGGGCGCGGCCCGCTTGACCATGGCCGAGCCGACGGTACCGGTGGCGCCGGGCTTGTTGTCGACGACGACGGTCTGGCCCCAGCGCTCCTGCAGCTTGGCGGCCACCGCGCGGGCCAGGGTGTCGGTGGAACCACCGGGCGGGAACGGCACCAGCAGGGTCACCGATTTGTCCGGGAACGCAGCGGCCGTGCCCGCGAGGCCGGTGGCCAGCAGCAGGCCGGCGAGCCAGCGTTGCAGGGTCGAAGGTGTCTTCATGCTTGTCTCCATGATTTAGTTGTACGTCATCATACAACTGACCTCTGGAAATTGCATACGCGTTTGCCCGACACTGTCGTCCGGTCAGCGGTCTGCCGCGTTGGAGCGGCACAAATTGTCATCAGGGGGCACGGCAATGAGACAGGAACACAGGGCCTGGGCGAGGCTCGCCATCTTTTTCTTGATGGTCGGCATGGGCACCGCAGCCCAGGCCCAGGTCTGGAAATGCAAGCAGCGCGATGGCGGTGTGAGCTTTTCCGATGTGCCCTGCCCGGGCGCCGGCGAGCCGGTCGAGCAGCGCCGGCTGCAAAGCAATGTGGCCGACGCCCCACGCCTGCCGCCGCCCGAGAACAAGCCCGCCGCCAGCGGCCCCGCTCAGCCCCCGGCCAATGACTGCCCGGGCGACCTGGAGCTGCGCAATATGGAGACCCGCGCCAACTCGAGCAGCCTGGGCGACCGCGAGCGCGCCTTCATGCAGGACGAGATCCGCCGGGTGCGCCAATGCCGCAAGGGCCAGGGGCGCTACACCGCCGAGGACTGGGCGCTGAGCCGCCAGGCCCAGGAAGCGCAGAGCAGCTCGAACGCGGAGAAGGAGCGCCTGCGCGCCGAGGGCATGCACAGCGCGGCCGACCCGCTGGAGGGCGAGCGCATCGTCCGCCAGCGCGAGAGCGAGGCCCTGGCCGCACGCAACCAGGCGCGGATGGAGCGGCGCCGGGCGCAGCAGCCGCCCCTCACCCCGCCCTGCCCGGCCAAGCCGGGCTCAGGCCCGGTGGCGCCCTGCCGCTGAGCCAGGGCCACCCCGACGCGCCGTAAGGCGGAAGGGAAACTTTCCACACGGGGCGGGCCAGCGGCCCTCGCTGACAATCTGCCGCAATCCCATTGCCGCCCGATGATCGAGCCCGCCCCCGCTTTCGACGCCCACCGTCCCGACCCGAGCAGCGCCCTGCTGCCCTGGCTCAAGCGCTGGTCGCTGCAGCCTGATGGCCCGGCCTTCGCCACCCATTCCAGTGCCTTGCAGCCGGTGCTGCACCAGGGCCGGCCGGCCATGCTCAAGCGCGCCTACAACGCCGAGGAGCAGCACGGTGGGCGCCTGATGCAATGGTGGGACGGGCGCGGTGCCGCGCGCGTGCTCGAAGGCGACGGGCAAACCATCCTGCTGGAGCGCGCGACGGGCACCGGGTCGCTGGCCCGGATGGCGCAGGACGGCCGCGATGACGAGGCCTGCCTGATCCTCTGCGAAGCGGCCCGCAAGCTGCACAGCCATCGCGGCGAGCCGCCGCCAGGCCTGGTGGATCTGGCCGAGTACTTCGTCTCGCTGCGGCAGGCCGCCCAGCAGCACGGAGGCCTGTTCGAGCCGGCCTGGCAGATCGCCGCCCGCTTGCTGGCCGGCACTGATGACAAACAGCCGCTGCATGGCGATCTACACCACGAGAACGTGCTGGACTTCGGCCCGCAGCGCGGCTGGCTGGCGATCGACCCGAAGCGGGTGATTGGCGCCCGTGGCTTCGACTACGCAACCCTGTTCGGCGACCCCCTGGATCTCGGCGCCGAGCTGCCCGGACGGCTGGGCCGCCGGCTCGCCGTGGTCGCGCCGGCCAGTGGCCTGCCGCCAGCCCTGCTGCTGCAATGGATTGCCGCCCAGCAAGGCCTGTCGGCGGCCTGGCATCTGGAGGACGACGAGCACGCCGAGGCACAGCTGCCGCTGTCAGTACTGTCCGTTGCGCTGGCCCTGGGGGCCACCGATCTTTGATCCCGCTTCCCGACCCTGCCATTCAAGGAACCCAGGCATGAGCACGAACGACAAGCCGCAAGGCGGCCCGGCCACTTACTTTCCGTCCATCGAGAAGAAATACGGCCAGCCGATCGCCCATTGGCTGAGCCTGGCCGAGGGCCTGAAGGGCATGAAGCATATGGAGATGGTCGCCTGGTTCAAGACCGAGCACGGCCTGGGCCATGGCCATGCCAACGCCATCGTGGCCTACCAGCTGGCGCGCAAGTAGGCGACTACTCGCCGCCGGCCGCCGCCAGCGCCGCCCGCCTTCGGCGCTCGCGGCTGTTGGCCAGATGGGTGCGCATCGCCGCGCGGGCGGCCTCGGGGTCCTGGGCGCTGATCGCGTCGAGGATGTGCTGGTGTTCGGCATTGACCCGCGTCAGATAGGCCAGGCGCTCGGCCGGGGCCACGCTGTCCAGGCCCGGCAGGCGCGCGCGCGGGATGCTGGGCGCACCCAGCGTGCCCATCAGCTGCTCGAAATGCGGATTGCCGGTGGCGCGGGCAATCTCCAGATGGAACTGGAAATCGGCCGCCACCGCATCGCGCCCGGCCTCGGCGGCGGCGGCAAACGCGGCCAGCGCCTCCTGCATCGCGGCCAGTTGGGCCGCGCTGCGGCGCTGCGCAGCCAGCGCCGCCGCCTCGGTCTCGACGCCGATGCGCAGCTCCAGCACCGCGACCACATCGGTGAGCGTGCCCATCTGATCGGGGGCGATGCGAAACGCCGCGCCCTCGCCCAGGCCCAGCACAAAGGTGCCGATGCCGTGCCGCGTCTCGACCAGGCCGGCAGCCTGCAGCTTGGAGATGGCCTCGCGCACCACGGTGCGGCTGACCTCGAACTCGGCCATGATGGCCGCCTCGGTGGGCAGCTTGTCGCCGGCATTGAGCCTGCCTTCGCGGATGCGATCGCCCAACGCCTCCACGAGGCCCAGGGCCAGGGTCTTGGGGCGCCGTCGGCCGGTGATGGCGTTCAAGTTCGGGCGCGCGCGGCCTTGGCCGGCGGGTCGAGCGGGAACTGCGTGCAGCCCAGCCGCGCCGAGATATCGCGGCTGGCACCTTGCAGCATCGCCACCACCTCGCCCTCCTTGGCCTCGTCGTAGCGGAAGGTCGGGAAGGAGACGCTCAGGCCCGCGATCGGCTGGTTCAGCCGGTCGAAGATGGGCACGCCCAGGCAGCGGATATGGTCGTCAAACTCCTCGCGGTCCTCGCCAAAGCCCTGGGCCTTGACGCGGTCCAGTTCGGCCTGGAAGGCGGCCGGCTCGACGATGGTCTTGTCGCGGAAGCGCTTGAACTCGGCGCCCTGCAGGATGCGCTCGCGGCGCTGCGGATGCTCCCAGGCCATCAGCACCTTGCCGATCGCGGTGCAGTGCAGCGGCGCACGCCGGCCGACGCGCGAATACATGCCCAGCATATGGCGCGAGTCGACCTTGTGGACATAGATGATCTCGCTGTCGATCAGGGTGCCCAGATGGACCGTCTCGCCGGTGGCGTCGGCCAGCATCTGCATATGGTGCTTGGCCAGATCGATCAGCTCCGGATACTGCAGCGCCTTGGTGCCCAGCTCGAAGGCCTTCATCGTCAGGCCGTAACGCTCGCTGTCGGCCTCCTGGCGCACATAGCCCAGGGTCATCATGGTCTGCAGAAAACGGTAGACCGTGGCCTTGGGCATGGCCAGGCGCACCGACAGATCGGAGATGCCGGTCTCGCTGCGTTCGGACAAGGCCTGCAGGATGGCAAATACCTTGAGCACCGCCGCCACCGATTCGGGCTGCTGCTTGCCGTCGTTCAGATCGTCATCCATGCCGTGTTTCGCTTTGTTTGGTCTGGCGTTTCAATTGTGCTGGATTATCGCCGCGCCGGCCCCGGCACGAACCCGTGCCGCGACGGACTCGACCGGATCCAGCGGCCCGTGCAGACGCGGCTGCCAGCCGACATCGCCGCCCAGCTCGGCCCCGGCGGCGCGCAGCGCGGCGCCCAGGTCCAGCGGCCGGCCGTTGTGCAGCGAGTCGCGGTCGCTGAAGACCTGCCCCTTCAGCACCCGGGCCAGCCGCGCCGCCGGGATCTCCGCCGGGGTTTCCCAGACATTGCGCTCGCTGACGATGCGCGAGGCCAGGCCTATGCCTATCGAGTAGCCATAGGGGTAGTCGCCGTCGCTGCGGGCCACAAACAGATTGTTGTAGAGATGGACCTGGCCGTAGCGCACCCGCGGCGTGCGCTCCATCAGCGCCTCCCAGAAGTTGCGATGCAGGCTCACGCGCAGCCGGCCGGCATCGCCCGTGTGCCTGTCGCTGCCGCCGATCAGGCTGGTCTTGTCGTGGCGCGAGAAATGGTTCCAGGACACGGTCACGAGGTCGGACTGCTGGGTGATGTCCAGCAGCCCGTCATGGTGCTGCAGGGGCCGGCCCAGCGCGACGCGGGCCTGGCGATCGGTGCGCGCGCCGTCGTCGAAGCTGCAATGGTCTATCCACACATGGGTCGCGCCGCGCAGCGCGACGGTGTCGTACTCCGAGTTCCATTCGCCGGCAGCGCCGTCGAGCGGGTCCCAGGCCGGGAAGAAGTCGTAGGCATCGGCGAACTGCAGGCCGCGCAGGATGATGTTGTCCACCTTGTCCAGCAGCAGCATGCCGTTGACAAAACCGGCGCCCGGCGCGGCGCCGACCAGCGTCGTGTTGGACGGAATGCGCAGCACGACGCGCTGGGCCTGGGCCCGCACCGAGCGCTGGCGCGCCTCCTCCAGCGGCCCCTCGGGCGGCTTGCGGCCCCAGACAGCCGGATCGTAGGCGCGCAGATAGGCCTCGAAGTCGAAGCCCGGATCGCGGTAGTCCTCGTAGCCCAGCGGCCGGCCGGCGGCGTCGCTGCTCAGATCGATGCGGGCCAGCAGGTAGATGATCTTGGGCCGCTGACCGGCCGCCAGCGCGGCCTCCAGCTCGGCACGCTTGCGCACCCGGTAGACATCGGCCGGTGCGGCCGCCGCGCCGCCGGTGGTGCCGCCCTCGGCGGCCGCCCAGCCCTCATCCAGCGCCAGGATCTCGCGCCCCCAGTCGCGCGGCGCGACGCGGTTGCGGTACTCGGCCATGCGGTTCTGCGCGGCATCGAAGGGGCGGCGCGAGGTCGAGCGGGACCAGGGTGCCAGATGCGGCCCCAGCTCGCTGTCGCGTATCAGGGCCTGGCCGTTCGGCGAGATGCCGGCCTGCCAGGCGCCGTGCGCAACCCCATGGTCCCAGGCCCGGCCCAGCGAGATGCGATCCGCGCCGACGCCGGGTTCGGCGCGCAGCAGGCTGTCGATGATCAGAAAACCATGGGCCTGGCCCGGAGGCGTGCTGGGCGCCAAGACATGGCCGCCCTCGCCCGGCGCGCGGCGGCCGGCGCGGCTGAGGATCTCGCTGCGCTCGATCACCAGGCGGGCGTCGCCGAAGATGAAGTCCACATCGCCGGCGATCAGACTGTCGCTGACATGGATGCGGCCGCTGCCTGCCGCATAAAACGTGTCCTGATGACCCAGCAGGCGCAGGCGCTGCAGCTGGATGCGGTCGCCCCGGGTCAGCAGCGCCACGGCCTGGGCACCGCCGGCCTCGCCGGCACCGGCCGGATAGCCCTGGCCCAGGCGCACCGCGTCCATCGCATCGTTGGCAATGGTCAGATCGGCCAGCTGCAGATCGTCACCGAACAGCATCGCGCTGGCGCTGCCGGCCGTGCCATAGCTGGCGCCGTCCTGGTGGGGCGTGCAGGTGTTGATCGCCTGACCGGCCGGCTTGGGCTGGGCGTTGTAATGGCCGGCCACGATGACGGCACCCGGGTCGCCATACAAGGTCAGCGGCACCTTGTCGCGCAGACAGACCTGCTCGCGGTAGCTGCCGGGCTTGAGCCGGATGTAGTGGCGCCGACCTTCGCGGGGCAAGGCGTCGAGCGCGGCCTGCAACGTGCGGTGCGTGCCGCTGCCGTCCGCAGCGACGATGAAGTCGGGCGTCCAGGCCCGGGGGTCAAGCGGCTGTGGCTGCCAGCCTTGCAGCCAGTCCTCGACGCGCAGCCGCGCTGCCTGGGCGTCATCGAGCTGGGGTCGCATCGGCCCCTGGGCCTGCACTGCCGCCCCCGCCACGGCCAGCAGCAAAGCAGCGAGCCGCTTCACAGATCGGCCAGGTAGAGCGCGGGCTCGCCCGCTTCCTTGTCGCAGCTGAACAGCACCTGCTTCTCATCGGGCGTGAAGCTCGGATGCGGATGGGTGACCTGGCGGCTGTCCTTGTAGACGTCCCAGCTGCTGTCGTGGCGCGCTATACGTCGAGTGCTAGGCCGGGTCGTGCCAGCTTTCAGGTCGAACAGGTGCAGATAGGGGTCGCCGCTCAGCATCTCGTTGCTGGCTGATGAATCACCGCTGGCCTTGCCGCAACCGTCGCCGACGATCAGCGTGCCGCCATGGTTGCTCATCAGGTGTGAGCACTGCGGCATCGCCGTCAGCACCCGGTTCTCCAGCGTGACCGGGTCGAGGCTGCAGATCCAGCGCTCGGGCGAGCTGTGGTCGTAGGACACATAGATCATCGCGCTGCCGTCCGGCACCCAGAACTCGTGGGTACAGCTCTCGCCCTCGCCGTGTTCCTTGCCGCAGCGGCGGTTCGTGCCGTCCTCGTTGATGAACCACATGCGGGCATCGATCAGGTCATGCGGGCCCTCGTGGCAATAGGCCACCGTGTTGTCGTCGAAGGGGCGGTACTGCGGGTGGCCCAGCCAGCCGCGCTGCTCGAGAATGATGCTGCGCTCGCCGGTCTTCAGGTCCACGCTGAAGAGCCGGCAGCGCGGCTGCTGATGGAACATCTCATTGAACTTCTGCCAGGTGTTCAGCGGGAACCAGTCATCGGCATGGATCTCGATGCCGACCATCTTGGTACAGGCGCTGTTGCTGACCCAGGTGCCGTAGCCCACCCAGCCCTGCGGCACCGTGTAGACCACAGCCTCGCTCAGATCGTCCAGGGCCAGGCGGATCAGCTGGCGTTCGGCGCGCACGAAATAGAGGTAGCGGTCGTCGGGCGACAGAAAGCCGCCAAAGGTGTTCTCGCCGGGCTGGTCGGTCAGCTGCGTGGCGACCTGCGATTGCAGGTCCAGCAGCTGGTAGTTCCATTTGGGTACGGGGCCGCCAACATCATCGAAACCGCCGGCAAACAGCAGCTTGCTGCCGTCGTTCGTGAAGCACTTCTGATAGAAATAATTGCGATGGCAGGTCACGTCCAGCGGTGTGAGCCGGGTCACCCGGGCGCCGGTGTCGGGATCCTGCTGGCTGACGAAATTCAGCTGTCTTTCGGTGGCTTTCATCTCACTTGATCCGGTTGAGCAGGGCATTGCCCTCTTCGACCAGGCGCCGCGCGGCCTCCTGGTCTGTGGTCTTGCCATAGGCGACGGTCTCGAAGACCTCGCGCATGAATTTGTGGAAGCGCGCATGCTCGAACAGCTTGGAGGGCATCGGCACCCGGCCGGCCTGGCGCTGCGCCTTGACCTGCTCGTGGGCAGCCAGTTCCAGCGCCGGCAGCTTGCCGGCCTTCAGCAGCAGCTCGAAGCTGTTGGCGGCGGCCGGCACGCCGCGGCTGCGGCCCAGGATCTCGGCGGCCTCGGGGTCGGTCAGCAGGAAGTTGACGAAGCGCGCGGCCAGCTCGGGCTGCTTGCTGTTGCGGCCCACCGCATACATCAGCGTGGGCCGGCCGAACATGCCGCTATTGCCGGCGCCGGGCAGGGTCGGAAAGTCGCCCAGCACCAGCTTCTGGTCCTTGTTCAAGGTGCTGGCGCGCAGCGCGATCACCGAGTCCCAGGTGTAGTTGCCGGCCCAGTTGCCGAGCACCCAGTCCTGCTGCTGCTCGGTGGGCTTCTCGGCCCCGCCCAGGCTGGCGCGCAGCGGCAGCGGCACAGCCACATGCTCGGTGATCAGGCGGCGGTAGGTCTGCACCCATTCCAGCGCGGCGGCCGGGCTCATCGCGACGCGCGGCTGGGCCGGGTCGACATAGGGCGTGCCATGCTTTTGCTGCACATAGCTCTGCGCCAGCAGCATCATGTCGTAGAGCTCGCCGTCCAGCGGATAGGCCTTGTCGCCGTACTTGGTCTTGAAGACGCGGCCGGCCGCGAACAGCTCGTCCCAGGTCTTGGGCACCGGCAGCCCGGCGCGCGCCAGCGCCGCCTCGTTCCACAGCAGCACGCGGGCGCTGTAGGACACCGGCAAGGCATTGAGCTTGCCGGCCACCCGGCCCAGTTCCAGATCGGCGGCGTCGAACTGATGCAGGGCCAGCTGCGAGCGGTAGGCATCCAGATCGGTGAAGCCGTTGCCGCGCTTGGAGAACATGCCCAGCCAGGCCCAGTTGATCTGCATCACATCGGGCTCGGAGCGGCCGGCGATCTGGGTCGTCAGGCGCTCCAGATAGCCGTTGAAACCCATGTACTCGGCCTTGATCTTGAGGCCGGGGTGGCGGCGCTCGAAGGCGGCGATCGCCTTTAGCGTGGCCTCATGCCGGCCCGCGCCGCCCCACCAGGAAAAACGCAGCACGGTCGTGTCCTGGGCCCAGGCCGGCAGGGACAGCACCAGCGCGGCCGCGATGACAACAAGCTTTCTCATCGTCATCTCAGAGCAGTAGGTTGGCGCCGCTGGCGGCGTCGAAGAGATGGGCCTGGTTGAGCTGCAGCCAGAAGGCGTGGGCGGCGCCGCGCGTCTTCTCGCCCAGGCCCCCCAGTTGATCGGCCGGCACGCGGGCCGTCATCGGCACCGTGCCGATATCGAAGTGCACGAACACCTCGCTGCCCATATGCTCCATGAAGCGCAGCGTGCTGGGCACCTCGACGCTGCCGGGCCGCGGCAGCGAGGACACATGCTCGGGCCGCAGGCCGAACTTGATGGCCGCTCCCTGGCTGCTCTTGAGCTTGGCCGCCTTGGCCTCGGGAACAGGCAAGACCTGGCCCCCGATCGCGATGGCCAGGCCGGCACCCTGGCTCTGCAAGGTGGCGTCGTGGATATTCATCTCGGGCGAGCCGATGAAGCTGGCGACAAAGGCATTGGCCGGGCGGTCGTAGAGCGCGGTGGGCGTGTCGACCTGCTGGATCACGCCTTCCTTGAGCACGCAGATGCGCTCGCCCATGGTCATCGCCTCGACCTGGTCATGGGTCACGTAGATGGTCGTGGCCGGCTGGCCCGCCTCGCGTAGGGTGCGGTGCAGCTCGGTCAGCCGCACCCGCATCGCGGCGCGCAGCTTGGCGTCCAGATTGGACAGCGGCTCGTCGAACAGAAAGACCTCGGGCTTCTTGACGATGGCCCGGCCTACCGCCACGCGCTGGGCCTGGCCGCCGCTGAGCTGCTTGGGGTAGCGGTCCAGCAGGTGCTCCATCTCCAGCAGCTGGGCGGCATGGCGCACGCGCTGGTCGAGCTCGGCCTTGGGCGTGCCGGCCAGCTTCAGGCCGAAGGCCAGGTTGTCGTAGACCTTCATATGCGGGTAGAGCGCATAGTTCTGAAACACCATCGCGATGCCGCGCTGCTTGGGTGCCAGCTCGTTGACCCGCTGCTCGCCAATCCGCAGCTCGCCGCCGCTGATGGTCTCCAGGCCGGCGATCATGCGCAGCAGAGTGCTCTTGGCGCAGCCCGAGGGACCGACAAAGACCATGAACTCGCCGTCGCGCACTTCCAGATCGACTCCGTGCACGGCCTTGAAGCCATTAGGGTAGACCTTCTCGATTTTCTTCAGGCTTAGCTGCGCCACTGTCGTCTCCGAATCATTTGTAGTTCTGTGTCAGCCCTTGACGCCGCTCGAGGTGGCGCCTTCGATGAAGTGCTTCTGCGCCGCAAAGAACACCAGCACCGAGGGAATCAGCGCGACGACCGAGATCGCGATGACGTTGGCCCATTCGACCTCCTCGGTCGCGCCTATGCTCATCTTCAGCGCCAGCGAGACCGGGTACTTCTCGACCGAGGCCAGATAGATCAGCGGGCCCATGAAGTCGTTCATGGTCCAGATGAACTGGAACACGATGACCGAGATGATGGCCGGCTTGAGCAGCGGCACGATGATGTGCCAGAGCAGCTGCCAGGCGTTGCAGCCGTCGATCTGGGCCGCCTCTTCCATATCGCGCGGAATGCCGCGCAGAAACTGCACCAGCAGGAAGACGAAGAAGGTGTCGGTGGCAAAGGCCGAGGGAATGATCAGCGGCAGATAGGAATCCAGCCAGCCGATCTCGCGGAACATCAGGTACTGCGGCAGCCGCAGCACGATCAGCGGCAGCATCATCGTGCCTATCATGATGGAGAACAGCAGCTTCTTGCCCCAGAACTCGAAGCGGGCAAAGGCATAGGCCACCAGCACGCAGGAGATCACGGTCACGATGATGCGGGGGATCGCGATCAGGAAGCTGTTCAGGAAGTAGGTCGCGAAGGTGTATTCGGTGCTGGTCTTCCAGCCCTTGGCATAGGCGCCGAAGTCCAGGCGGCTGGGCCAGAAGCCGGCCTCGGTGAAGATCTCGGCATTGCTCTTGAACGAGGCTCCGATCAGCCACAGCATCGGGTACAGCATCACGAAGGCCACCGCGATCAGCGCCACATAGCGCAGCCAGGGGTTGCCACGGTCGCGGGCGAGCGCTAGCGGCGCCGGGGCCAGCTTGCCGGCTCCGGGCAGGGGTTTGGCGTCGGCGCGGCTCATCGCTTGCTCTCCTTCTCGCCGGAGTAGAAGACCCAGTACTTGGAGCTCCAGAACGACAGTGCCGCCAGACCGCCGACCAGGGCGAACAGCACCCAGGAGAGCGCCGCGCCATAACCCAGATTGAAGAAGCGGAAGCTCTGGTCGTAGATGTAGAGCGCCAGCACATAGGTCGAGTGCAGCGGGCCGCCCTCGGTGATCGCATAGGGGCCGTTGAACTCCTGGAAGGCGTGCACCATCTGCATGATCATGTTGAAGAAGATCACCGGCGTGATCAGCGGCACCGTGATCTTCCAGAACTGCTGGCTCTTGCTGGCGCCGTCGCATTCGGCCGCCTCGTACAGCGAGACCGAGACGTTCTGCAGCGCCGCCAGGAAGATCACCATGGCCGAGCCGAACTGCCAGGTGAACAGCAGCACGATGGTCCACATCGAGTAGTGCTCGTCGGCCAGCCAGGCGATAGGCTCGATGCCCAGCTTGATCAGCACCAGATTGACCAGGCCGTTCTTCGCGAAGATGAAGCGCCACAGCACCGCCACCGCGATCGAGCCGCCGAGGATGGAGGGGATGTAGAAGGCGGCGCGGAAGAAGTTGATGCCGCGCAGCTTGAAGTTCAGGACATGGGCGATGAACAGCGCGAAGCCCACGCGCAGCGGCACGGCCAGCAGCGCGAACAGCAGGGTCACGCCCAGCGATTTTCGAAACAGCGGATCGTCGCCGGCCAGCTCGCGGTAGTTCTGCAGCCCGACGAACTCGGGCGGGTCGATCAGGTCGTACTGCGTGAAGCTGAGCGCGAAGCTCATCACGAAGGGGAAGAGCTTGAACAAGAGCACGCCTAGCACGAATGGCAGGACGAACAGCAAGCCCAGCTTTTTGTTCTCATACATGCACCGAGTCTCCGGCGGTGACATTCAAACCTTGCTGCGACCGCTGGTCTTCGCCAGCAGAGCCCGCGGATCCGGCTTTGCCGGTCCGCTGGGCTCGCCCCCTGGAGGGGGTGGCGCGCAGCGCCTCGGGGGGGCCTTACCTTGCCAGCCAGCCGCCGTCGACGGCCACGGTGTAGCCGTTGACGTAATCGGACGCCTGCGAGGCCAGGAAGACCACCGGGCCGGCCAGATCATCCGGCACGCCCCAGCGCCCGGCCGGGATGCGATCAAGGATGGCGGCATTGCGGCCCTCGTCGGCGCGCAGCGCGGCGGTGTTGTTGGTGGCCATATAGCCGGGCGCGATCGCATTGACGTTGATGCGCTGCGAGGCCCATTCATTGGCCATCAGCCGCGTGATGCCCATCACGCCGCTCTTGCTGGCCGTGTACGAGGGCACGCGCACGCCGCCCTGGTAGGACAGCATCGAGGCCACATTGATGATCTTGCCGCCGCTGCCCTGGGCGATGTACTGGCGCGCCACGGCCTGCGAGAAGAAGAACACCGTCTTCAGGTTCAGGTCGATGACATCGTCCCAGTCTTTCTCGCTGAACTTGATCGCATCCTCGCGGCGGATGATGCCGGCGTTGTTGACCAGGATATCGACCCGCCCGCCAAAGCTCCTGGCCTCGCCGACCAGGCCTTCCAGACAGCTGATGTCGGACAGATTGGCACGCAGGTCGAGGAAGCGGCGACCCAGTGCCTGGACCTGCTCGCGGGTCTCGTCGGGTTCGGACACGTTGACGCCGACGATGTCGGCGCCGGCCTGGGCCAGCGCCCGGGCCATGCCCTGGCCCAAGCCGGTGTTGCAGCCGGTCACGATGGCGACGCGGCCTTGCAGATGGAAGTTGTCCAGAATCATGTGCTGTCTCGCTGATTTCTGACGCGCTGAACAGGCGTCTCGGCATGCCCCTGGGGGCTCAATGGCCGCTAGCCTAACGCAGCTCGGGACTTTCCCGGAATTATGGTTTCTATTTAGTGAACCAATGTTTCATTTATTTGCGTCGGCGCTATAGTAGCTGCAAATCGATGTTTCAGACATCACACCGCGCCCGGGCTTTCGGGTGGAGACAGCGGAGCCAAGAGATGAGCAGCAGTTACTTCGACAACGACGCCACGCCCTGGACCGAGCTGGGCGAGGGCATACGGCGCAAGATCGTCGGCCACACGCCGGAGCTGATGTCGGTGCTGGTGCAGTTCGACCGGGGCGCGATCGGCACCCCGCACGCCCACGACGCCCATGACCAGATCGCCTATGTGATCGCCGGCTCCTTCGAGGCCGAGGTGGCTGGGGTCAAGCGCATCCTGAAAGTCGGCGACGCTTTCATCGCCCCCCGCCTGCACACCCACGGCGTGGTGGCTCTTGAAGCCGGCAGCACCCTGCTGGACCAGTTCTCCCCCCGCCGCGAGGACTACCTCTAAGTCGCTCGAGGTTCAGCGGTCGCCGCACTGCAGCGCGCGGCCGCTCCGTCAAGAGGCGCCCTGCGCGCGCCGCTGTCATCCCATCTCAGACCGAGCTACGGGCACAGAACCCGCAGCGGTCGGTGAATGCCAAGCCGTGCCCTGCTCGCATCGGGCGAGCCGCGCCAAAAATCAATAGGAGACTAGACCATGCAAACCCGCCACAGGCTCAAGCAGCCGCGACTGTCCAAACTGGCCGCCTGCCTCTTGGGCTCCACCAGCCTGCTTGCCGCTGCCCAGAGCGCCGCGCCTGCCGCCCAGCCGCAGGCGATGGAGACCGTGGTCGTGACCGGCTTGCGCGCCTCGCTGGAGAGTGCCTTGCGTGCCAAGCGCGATGACAAGGGCATCGTCGATGTCATCAAGGCCGAAGACATCGCCAAGTTCCCCGACACCAATCTGGCCGAGTCGCTGCAGCGCGTGCCCGGCGTCGTGATCGATCGCGATGCCGGCGAGGGCCGCAGCATCACGGTGCGCGGCCTGGGCGCCGATTTCACCCGCGTGCGCATCAACGGCATCGAGGCGCTGGCCACTACCGGCGGCACCGACAGCTCGGGCGGTGCCAACCGCTCGCGCGGTTTCGACTTCAACGTCTTCGCCTCCGAACTCTTCAACAGCATCACGGTACGCAAGAGCGCCTCGGCCGATGTCGACGAGGGCTCGCTGGGCGCGACCGTGGATCTGCAGGCGGCGCGCCCCTTCGACTTCAAACCCGGCTTCACCGCGACCGGCTCGGCCCAGGGTCGCTACAACGATATGTCCGGCAAGACCACACCGCGCGTCGCGGGCCTGCTGTCCTATACCGACGAGAACCGTCGCTTCGGCCTGCTGATGTCGGTCGCCTACTCCGAGCGCAAGGTGCTGGAGGAAGGCTTCTCGACGGTGCGCTGGGCCAACGGTGTCAGCAGCCAGGGCCTGTTCGCCGCGGCAGGCTCCGACGCCGCCGCCTTGGCCGCGTCCAACAATGCCGCCAACTTCCACCCACGCCTGCCCCGCTACGGCCGGCTGACGCACGACCAGGACCGCCTCGGCGTCACCAGCGCGATACAGTTCCGGCCCGGCGAGAACACGCTGGTGTCCGCCGACATCATGTATGCCAAGCTGGAAGCGACGCGCCAGGAAGATTTCCTGCAGGCCATCTCCTTCAGCCGCACCGGCACCAACGGCAAGCCTCAGACCAGCGTGCTGGAAGCCAAGTACGACGCCTCGGGAGAGCTGGTGCGCGGCGTCTACAACGGGGTGGACATTCGCTCCGAGTCCCGTTTCGACCGTCTGTTCACCGAGTATGTGCAGCCGACCCTGAGCGTCGACCACGACTTCAGCGACACGCTGCGCCTGAGCGTCAAGATGGGCCAGAGCAAGAGCCGCTTCCGCAACCCGGTGCAGACCACCACCACGCTGGACGCCAACAACGTCAATGGCTACACCATCGACTTCAGCGGCAACGACCGCCTGCCGGCCATCAGCTATCCGATCTCCGTCACCTCGCTGACACCCGGCGGCCTGGGTTTCGTCACCGCCGCTGCGGGCGCGGCCACGGTGCCTGGCACCCTGGTCAGCAGCGAGATACGCATCCGTCCGCTCGGCGCCACCAACCGCAGCGACAACGGCCAGGTCGACCTGAGCTGGGATCTGGTGCCCTCCCGCTACACCGCCAAGGCAGGCATCAGCTACAAGCGCTTCTCCTTCGACACCTTCGAGTTCCGTCGCACCAACGAGACGGTGATGTACGCACCGCCCGCCGGTGTCAGCGCCAGCAGCCTGACCACCATGCTGACCGGCTTCGGCAAGGAGCTGGGCCTGCCCGCCGGCGTGCCGACCGCCTGGCTGATCCCCAACCTCAGTGCCATCTCCGCGGCCTACGACATCTACTGCAACTGCCTGAAGAGCGGACCGGCCGGCGGCCCCGGCGACTTCCGCCTGACATCGATCACCAACGGCAGCGCGCGCGGCAACAACTTTGGCGCCACCGAGAAGGACGAGGGTGCCTACCTGATGATGGAGTTCAATGAGAAGGTCTCGAGCTTCCCGGTGCGGGGCAATGTCGGGGTCCGCTATGTGCGCACCGCGCAGACCGCCTCCGGCTACGACTCGGTGGGCGGCGGCACCCCGACCCAGGAATCGCAGAACTACAGCGATGTGCTGCCCTCGCTGAACCTGGCCGTCAACCTGTCCCGTGACGTGATACTGCGTGCGGCGGCGGCCAAGGTCATGGCCCGCCCTCGGCTGAATGACCTGAACCCCGGCATGTCGCTGAACACGGCCAACCAGACCATCACGGCGGGCAACCCCGGCCTCAAGCCCTACCGCGCCAAGACCCTGGACATCAACGGTGAGTGGTACTTCAGCCGTGACGGCTTCCTGGGCCTGGGCCTGTTCTACAAGGACATCGACACCTATATCCAGAGCCTGCGAGGCAGCGCCCGCTACGGCGATACCGGTCTGCCGCTCGCCTCGCTGCCCAACTCGCAATCGGCCGACACGGTCTACGCGATCACGACCCCGATCAATACCGAGGGCGGATCGCTGCAGGGCCTGGAGCTGAACTGGCAACAGCCCTTCAGCTTCCTGCCCGGCATCTGGCGCAATACCGGGATGCAGTTCAACTACACCTATGTCAAGTCGGATGTCACCTATCGCGACAGCGGGGCCAACAACGCCACCATCGTCGACGACCTGATCGGACTGTCACCGCGCTCGGCCAACCTGTCGCTGTACTACGACGACGGCCGCTTCAGCGCCCGCGTCTCCACGTCCTACCGATCCGCCTTCCTGACCCGGGTCCCCGGTCAGAACAACAACGATGTGGAAGGCACCAATGCCGCAGTGAACGTGGACCTCTCGCTCAACTACAAATGGGATGACCGCCTCACACTGACCTTCGAGGGTACCAATCTGAACAACCGGGCGAAGGACCAGTTCGTCAGCCGGGCCCGCAACAGCCCGGTGGTCTACAACATCACCGGCCGCGAGTTCCTGCTGGGCGCTCGCTACAAGTTCTGAGCCAGTGCCAAAACCGGGCCAGGCCCGGTTTTTTTTCGTCCCTGTTCAGGAGCGATACGCGATGAAGAGAAGCGCTCTCGTCGGCCTGGCGATGTGCTGGCTGGCATCGATGGCCCAGGCCGAGGGCCTCCTGATCCTGGTCGGCGACTCGACGATGGCGCCGCGCAGCGGCTATGGGGACGCGTTGTGCGCCCGCTTCAAACCCGGGCTGCAATGCCTGAACCTGGCGCGCGGCGGCCGCAGCTCCGGCTCCTTCCGTGCCGAAGGCCTGTGGGAGCAGGTGCTGGAACTGCTGCGCGAGCCGGAGGGCCGGCGCAGCCATGTGCTGATCCAGTTCGGCCACAACGACCAGCCCGGCAAGCCCGGTCGCTCCACCGATCTGGTGCATGACTTCCCGGCCAACCTGGCCCGCTATGTCGACGAGGTGCGCGCCGCCGGTGCCACGCCGGTGTTGCTGACCCCGCTGACCCGGCGCAGCTTTCGCGGCCCCTGGCTGCATGACGACCTCGCGCCCTGGGCCGCCGCCACCCGGCGCGTGGCCGCCGACAAGCAGGTCGCGCTGCTGGACCTGCACGGGCTCAGCCGCGCGGCGGTCCAGGCCATGGGCGAGGCCGAGGCCGACACGCTGGCGATGGCGGCCAAGCCAGCGCCCGGTGCGCCCATCCACCCGGCGACCGCGGCCGAGCGCGCCGGCGCCGCCAATCCCGTGTTCGACCGCACCCATCTGGGCGACAAGGGGGCGCGGCTGTTCGCATCCATGGTCGCCCGGCAGCTGCAAGACCTGGCCCCCGAGCTGGGCGCGCAGCTGCTGCCCTGAGTTCTTCCCCACAACAAGCCGCTCGACGGCATCGGAGACAAAGCGCATGAGACCTCTTCTTCTGAAATGCCTGCTCGCCTGCTTGCTAGCACCGGGCGCCGCCCTGGCCCAGACCACCGTGACCGCGCTGCTCGACGGCCAGCCCAGCCTGCTCGGCTGGGACCAGGGCTACCAGAGCGGCGCCGGCAGCCATAACGCCACGCTCAGCGACAGCGAGCTGGAATACCTCAGCGCCGACTACGCGCTGGCCATCGATCTGTTCAGCAACGGCCTGATCCGCTTCTACGACAACAGCGGCAGCGGCAGCATGGCCGGCGCGACGCTGAGCCTGGACTTCGCCGGACTGGGCGCCGCGATCAGCGGCATCACACTCAGCGAGAGCAGCCAGCTCAGCAGCGGCACCGTCACCGCGACGCTGTTGGGGCTCAGCAGCGTCAGCATCAGCTTCGGCGACCTGGGCTTCACGCACGACGCCTACCCCACTTTCGAGCTGCAGCTGAGTCTGGCCCCGGTGCCGGAGCCGGCCAGCATCGCGCTGCTGGCCGCCGGTCTGGTCGGGCTGGTCGCACTGCGTCGCCGTCAGGGAGGCCAGGCATGAGCAAGAAGCACGTTCTCGCCCTGCTGCCGCTGCTATCCCTGTTCTCGGTGCTGCAGGCCGGCGCGGTTGACATGGCCCAGCAGGCCGCGCCCGCGGACGGCTGGGGCGCCGGCACCGTGGGCGGCGCGGCCGCGACGCCCGAGCGCATCTACACGGTCAGCAGCCGCGCCGAGCTGCTGGCCGCGCTGGCCAATGGCGGCAATCTGGCCAAGATCATCAAGGTGGCCGGCACCATAGACATGAGCGAGGGCCGGCCTTTCAGCAACGCCGCCGATCAGAAGGCCCGCGCCCGCATCAAGCTGCCCAGCCACACCACCCTGGTCGGCGAGGGTCCGGGGGCCGGCTTTGTCAACGGCCATATCGACATCAGCGGCGTCAGCCAGGTGATCGTGCGCAATCTGCATATCGTCGCGCCCTGCGATGTGGCGCCCGTCTGGGATCCGAGCGACGGCGCCCTGGGCAACTGGAACTCGGCCTATGACGCAATCGCGATCACAACGGCCACCCAGGTCTGGATCGACCACAACACCATCACCGACGCACCGCTGACCGACGACCAGCTGCCCATAGAAAACGGCAAGCTCAGGCAATGCCATGACGGCGCGATCGACATCACCAAGGGCGCCGACCTGGTCACGCTGTCCTACAACCTCGTCAGCCAGCATGACAAGACCATGCTGATCGGCGGCTCCGACAGCCAGACCAGCGATGCCGGCAAGCTGCGCGTGACGATCGCCAACAATGTGTTCAGCGGCGTCAGCCAGCGCGTGCCGCGCGTGCGCTTCGGCCAGGTCCATCTGTTCAACAACGTCTTCACCGGCAGCAAGAGCGCCAGCCCCTACGCCCACAGCTACAGCGTCGGCATCGGCAAGGCCGCGCAAGTCCTGTCGCACAGCAATGTCTTCGTGATCGAAGGCGCGGCCGGCTGCGACGCGCTGGTCAGCCATCCCAGCGCCGACCGCAGCGGCGGCTTCAAGGACAGCGGCTCCACGCTCAACAACGCGGCGCTGGGCGCCTGCAGCGTGGCCAGCGCGCCGGTCGCCTGGGCGCCGCCCTACGCCTACAAGCCCCGGCCCGCGGTCCTCGCCAAGGCCAATGCGCTGGCCCAGGCCGGCGCCGGCAAGCTGACGACCCAGATCAGCGGCTCTGGCAATGTCGACGATGTGGCCGGCACCCAGGTCCCGGCAGCCCAGGAGACCGGCGTGCCCACCGACACCCGGCTCGCGCTGGCCTTCGATGCGCCGCCGCTGATCGGCAGCAGCGGCCTGATCCAGATCCGCCGCGCCAGCGACGATGCGCTGGTCGACAGCCTGGACCTCTCCACCGCCCCCTCGGCCGGCGACACCCAGACCCTGCTGGCGCGGACCAATCTGGAGATCGATGCGCTGGGCCTGGGTGCAATGCCCGAGAACCCGGCGCTGGCCCGCTGGGTCTGGTACCGGCCGCTCAGCGTGCAGGGCAGCAAGGCCCTGGTCAAGCTGCGCAGCGGCAAGCTGGACTTCAGCACCGCCTACTACGTGACCATGGACGCCGCCGTGCTGAGCGGCACGATCAAGGGCACCCCGTTTGCAGGCATCGCCAAGGCCGATGGCTGGCGCTTCACGACCCGCGCCGCGCCGAGCAGCTACACCCAGGTCCGCGTCGACGACGGCGGCAGCGCGGCCGACTTCCGCACGCTGCAGGGCGCGCTGAACTGGGTCATGAAGCATTGCGCCACCGGCAGCCCGGCCGACTACGGCTGCAACACCGTGGCCACGCCCAAGACCATAGAGATCGCCAACGGCCACTATCCTGAATTGGCCGTGCTGCGGCGTGTGCACAACCTGAGCCTGGTCGGCGAGAGCCGCGAAGGCGTGGTGGTGGGCGAGGCCAATTTCGAGTCGCTCAACGCCGGCAGCGGCGCCAGCACTGCGACGCCCGGCACGGCGCTGTCCAGCTCGGGGCGCACCGTCGGACACCGCGTGCTGGGCGGCGGCCGTTCGGTGCTGCTGGTCGAAAGCGCAGACCTGCTGAGCCTCATCAACTTCACCTTGAAGAACCCGCATGAGCGCAGCACGCTCTACGACAACCAGGCCGAGGCCCTGTACTTCAACACCAGCACGACGGCCGCGGCCGGCCGCCTGGTCGCCAGGCAGATGAACTTCATCAGCCAGCAGGACACCTTGCAGCTCAAGGGCTACAACTGGATCTACCAGTCCCTGGTCGAGGGCAATGTGGACTTCATCTGGGGCGGCGCGATGGCCAGCCTGTTCGAGGACAGCGAGATCCGCTCGGTGGCCGACCCCGCCAGCAACTCGCCCGGCTACATCCTGCAGGCCCGCGCCACCGCCGGAGACAAGGGCTTTGTGTTCCTGAACAGCCGCCTCACCGCCGGCCCCGGCGTCACACAAGCCTATCTGGCCCGCAGCGGCGGCACCGCGTCGAGCGCCTATGTCGACAATATCGCCTTCGTCAACAGCCGCATCGGCGCCCACATCCTGCCGATCGGCTGGTGCGTCGGCAGCGGCAGCAGCAAGACCGGCCAGGGCACGGGCGGCTGCGGCAGCAACCCGCCTCCCTGGGCCGGCGGCAGCGATGGCGGCGCGAGCGACACGGCAGGCTGGCGCGAGATCGGCAGCCTGGACCTGGACGGCGCGCCGCTGGACCTGAGCGCCAGACTGGGCCGCGCGACCGTCAAGCTCGGCGGCACCGACAAACCGGTGCTGCTGGCCAAGCAGCTGGGCAGCGACGCCGGCCTGAGCAGCCGCGCCGAGATTTTCCACAACTCCACCATCGCGACCGGCGCGCCGGGGGGGTGGGCGCCGCTGCCCTGAGTGGCTCTTGGCCGATGCGGGCCGGGCCTGTGGCGCAGCCGATTGCCGACCAGGCTGATCCGGCCGGTATGGCAGGGCTGGCCGGCCACGGTCACCAAGGGATCGCGGAATCAGTCATGCGGCGAGCGCCATCCGATCGATCCTCATGGAATCCCCTAGCTTTTCCGAAACAGTGTTTCGATATTCTACGAAGACACTTTCATTTCGGGCACAGGGCTGTCCCCGAAGCCGCATGAGGCCGCATGAACCCTGACGACAAGACGCCATCGACCTGGCTGCTGACCGGCGCCGCAGGCACCCTGGGCAGGGTGCTGCGCGCGCCGCTGGGCCGGGCCTGCCACCGGCTGCGGCTCAGCGACCGCCTGCCGCTGGACGGCGGCCTGGCCGCGCATGAAGAGCAGCAGCCCTGCGACCTGGCCGACCGCGCCGCGGTGCAGGCCCTGCTGCGGGGTGTCGACGCCGTCGTGCACCTGGGCGGTGTCAGCGTCGAGAGCCCTTATGAGCAGATCGCGCCGGCCAATCTGGACGGGGTCTTCCATCTCTACGAGGCGGCCCGCCTGGCCGGCACGCGCCGCATCGTCTTCGCCAGCTCCAACCATGTGAGCGGTGGCTACGAGCGCGGCGCCGCGCTGAGCCCTCAGGACCCGCCACGGCCGGACGGCTATTACGGCCTCAGCAAGCTGTTCGGCGAGGGCATGGCCCGGCTCTACTGGGACCGCTACGGCATCGAGTCGGTCTGCCTGCGCATAGGCACCGCGACGGCCGAGCCGCCCGATGCGCGCGCGCTGTCCACCTGGCTCAGCCATGCCGATCTGCTGCGCCTGGTGCTGGCGGCGCTGCGCGCACCGGCGGTCGGCTGCCTGACGGTCTATGGCGTCTCGGCCAACCCCGAGCGCTGGTGGAGCGAGGACGGCTGGGCGCAGATCGGCTACCGCCCACAGGACAGCGCCGAGGCCTGGCGCGCCAGCGTCGGCAGCATCGACTTCCCCGCCGGCACGCCGATGGCGCGGCTGCAGGGCGGCAGCTTTCTGGGTCTGGGCCCCTTTGAAACCCAGCGGGCCAAGCCATGACGCCCGAGCTCTGGTGGCAGGGCGACAGCCAGCTGGCCGAGAGCCCGCTGTGGGCGGCCGAGGCGGCGGCCTTCTTCTGGGTCGATATCAGCGGCCGGCGCCTGTGGCGCCACGACGGCTCGGTTGCAGCGGCACGCAGCTGGGCGCTGCCGCAGCAGATCGGCTGCATCGCGCTGCGCGAGGGCGGCGGGCTGATCGCGGCACTGCAGGACGGCGTCTATGCGCTCGATCTCGACGACGGCGCTGCCGCCGGGCTGCGCCTGCTCGCCGCCGCGCCGCATGGGGCCGATATGCGCTTCAACGACGGCCGCTGCGACCGCCAGGGCCGCTTCTGGGTCGGCAGCCTGCACATGGCCGGCGGCACGGCCCGCGAAGCCAAGGGCCGCTTGGCGCGCCTGTCCGCACCGGGCGAGGCAGGCCCTTGGCAGCCGGCGCTGCGCGAGGATTTGCTGGTGGCCAATGGCCTGGGCTTCAGTCCCGACGGCGGCACGCTGTACTTCAGCGACTCGCATGCCTCGCAGGCCCGGGTCTGGGCCTGCGACTACGACAGCGAGACCGGCCGCGCCGGCGCGCCGCGCGACTTCATCACCGCGCTGCCGGCGGGCCGCCCCGATGGCGCGGCGGTCGATGCCGAGGGCGGCTACTGGATCTGCGCCAACGACGGCGCGGCAGTGCTGCGCTACACGCCGGCCGGCCGGCTGGACCGCCGCATCGCGCTGCCGGTGGCCAAGCCGACCATGTGCGCCTTCGGCGGGCCGGCGCTGGACCTGCTGCTGATCGCCTCGATGCGCCCCGAAGAGGGCGTCACGACAAACCCGCTGGACGGCGCGCTGTTTGCGCTGCACCCCGGCGTTCAAGGACTTCCGGAAACACCCCACCCCTGCACCGAGATCAAGGAGACAACACCATGAAACAGTACAAGCTGGCCGGCCTGGCCCTCGCCGCGCTGGCGCTGATGGGCAAGGACGCCGCCGCGATCGAGTTCCGCTCGGCCGATGTGCACAACGCCGACGACTACCCCACCGTGGCCGCCGTCAAGTACATGAGCGAGCTGCTGGCCCAGAAGAGCGGCGGCAAGCACAAGATCAAGGTCTTCAACAAGGGCGCGCTGGGCACCGAGAAGGAGACCATAGACCAGGTCAAGATCGGCGCGCTGGAGATGACACGCGTCAACATCAGCCCGATGAACGCAATCTGCGCCAAGACCCAGGTGCCGACCATGCCCTTTCTGTTCCGCTCGGTCGAGCACATGCGCAAGAGCCTGGACGGCCCGGTCGGCGAGGAGATCCTGAAGAGCTGCGAGGCCCAGGGCTTTGTCGGCCTGGCCTTCTACGATAGCGGCGCCCGCTCGATCTACGGCCGCAAGCCGGTCAAGAGCGTCGCCGATGCCAAGGGCATGAAGATCCGCGTGCAGCAGAGTGATCTGTGGGTGGCTCTGGTCAGCGCGATGGGCGCGAACGCGACACCGATGCCGATCGGCGAGGTCTACACCGGGCTGAAGACCGGGCTGATCGATGCGGCCGAGAACAATGTGCCCTCCTACGACGGCTTCAAGCACTACGAGGCGGTCAAGTACTACTCGAAGACCGAGCATTCGATGGCGCCCGAGATGCTCTTGATGAGCAAGGCGGTGTTCGACAAGCTGCCCAAGGCCGACCAGGACCTCGTGCGCGCGGCGGCCAAGGAATCGGTGGCCTTCCAGCGCAAGAAGTGGGACGAGCAGGAGGCCAAGAGCCTGGCCGCAGTCAAGGCGGGCGGGGCCGAGATCGTCGAGGTCGACAAGGCCGGCTTCCAGGCCCAGATGGGCCCGGTCTACGCCAAGTTCATGACCACGCCGGATCTGCAGCGCCTGGTCAAGGCGGTGCAGGACACCCAGTGAGGTCACGCTTCACGAGGCTCTGCGCGGGCCTGTCCAAGCTGGCCCTGATGGCGGCGGTGGCGGGCCTGATCGCGGTGGTGCTGTGCGTGCAGTTCCAGGTGGTGGGCCGCTATGTGTTCAACGACACCCCCACCTGGGCCGAGGCGCTGGCGATGCTCTTGATCCTCTTCGTGACCGCCTTCGGCGTCGCGGTCGGGGTGCGCGACGCCGGCCATATCGGCCTGGAGTCGCTGGCGGCCCTGCTGCCCGAGAAGCTGCGGCACAAGCTGGAGCTGCTGATCCATGCGCTGGTCGCGCTGTTCGGCGCGCTGATGACCAAGAGCGGCTGGCTCTGGGCCACGCTGAAGTGGAACGAGCGCAAGCCCATGCTCAATGTGCCCGAGGGCATCGACTATGTGCCCATCGTGATCGCCGGCGTGCTGATCGTGCTTTTCTCAATCGAACATATCGTCGCGCTGCTGAAGGGCGAGACTGTGGAGCCAGCGTGGAATTGACTGTTCTCGGGATTAGTTTCACGGTGCTGCTGCTGCTGGGCGTGCCGGTGGCCTTTGCGATAGGCCTGGCCTCGGTGGCCACCATCATCGCCGCCGGCCTGCCGGTGGCGGTGGTGTTCCAGAAGATGGTCGGCGGCATGCAGGTGTTCTCCTTTCTTGCCATCCCCTTCTTCGTCTTTGCCGGCGAGCTGATGCTGCACGGCGGCATCGCCGACCGCATCGTGCGCTTTGCCAACAGCCTGGTCGGCCATGTGCGCGGCGGCCTCGGGATGAGCAATGTGCTGGGCTGCACCCTGTTCGGCGGCGTGGCCGGCTCGCCGCTGGCCGATGTGTCGGCGATGGGCTCGGTGATGATTCCGCTGATGAAGAAGCAGGGCTACCACGCCGACTACGCGGTCAATGTGACCACGCATGCCTCGCTGGTCGGCGCGCTGATGCCTACCTCGCACAATCTGATCATCTTCACGCTGGCCACCGCCGGCATCGCGGCGGTCAGCGTGTTCGACCTGATCCTGGCGGCGCTGATCCCGGCGCTGCTGTTGACCATCGCTAACCTGGCCGCCGCCTACGGCGTCGCGGTCAAGCGCGGCTACCCGACCCATGGCGCCTTCCCCGGCTGGGCCGCCGTGCTGGCCGCCTTCATCGGCGCGCTGCCGGGCCTGCTGATCGTCGTCATCATCCTGGTGGGCATTCTCAGCGGGGTGTTCACCGCGACCGAGTCGGCCGCCACCGCGGTGTTCTGGGCGCTGCTGATCACGGTCTTCGTCTACCGCTCGCTGAGCTGGCCGCACTTTCTGAAGGCCTGCGCCAAGGCCTGCAAGACCACCGGCGTGGTGCTGCTGCTGATCGGCATTTCCTCGGCCTTCGGTTACTTCATGGCGCTGTATGAGGTGCCGCAGAAGACCGGCGAGCTGATGACGGCCATCACCAGCTCGCCCTGGCTGATCTTCCTGATGGTCAACATCCTGCTGTTCCTGCTCGGCACCTTTCTGGACATGGCGGCCACCATCCTGATCTGCACGCCGATCTTTCTGCCGATCTGCCAGCAGTTCGGCATGAGCCCGGTGCAGTTCGGCATCATGATGCTGATCAACTGCGCGCTGGGGCTGAACACCCCGCCGGTGGGCAGCACCCAGTTCGTCGGCTGCGCGATCGGCGAGATCTCGGTGGGCGAGGTGATGCGATCCATCCTGCCCTTTTACGGCGCGCTGACCGCGACCCTGATGCTGGTGACCTATGTGCCGGCCTTCTCGCTGTGGCTGCCGGGCCTGTTCAGATAGGGCTCGCCAACTGATACGCTCCTGCCTGGTATGGCAAGTCTGCAGGCAGGACATGAGCGAACAGAAAATCGAGTTGTATGAAGGCCCGGCCGGCGGCTGGGGCGCGCTGAGAAGCGTGGCCCGGCAGCTGTTCGAGCAGGACATCGTCGCCAAGGGCGCAAGAACCCTGCTGCATGCCAACCAGCCCGACGGTTTCGACTGCCCCGGCTGCGCCTGGCCCGACCGCAACCATGCGTCGAGCTTCGAGTTCTGCGAGAACGGGGTCAAGGCCGTCGCGGCCGAGGCCACCAGCCGGCGCGCCACACCCGCCGTGATCGGTGCCAAGACCGTCAGCGAATGGGCGCAGGAGAGCGACTTCGCGCTGGAGGCCACCGGCCGCCTGACCGAACCCATGGTCTACGACGCGGCCAGCGACCGCTACCGCGCCATCGCCTGGGACGATGCCTTTGCGCTGATCGCCCGCGAGCTGCAAGGCCTGGCCGACCCCAACGAGGCGATCTTCTACACCTCGGGGCGCACCAGCAACGAGGCCGCTTTTCTGTACCAGCTCTTCGTGCGCGAGTTCGGCACCAACAACTTCCCCGACTGCTCGAATATGTGCCACGAGCCCAGCGGCTCGGGACTGCGCCCGACCATCGGCGTTGGCAAGGGCACGGTGACCCTGGATGATTTCGAGCAGGCCGATGCGATCTTCATCTTCGGCCAGAACCCCGGCACCAACCACCCGCGCATGCTGGGCGAGCTGCGCGCGGCTGCCAAGCGCGGCGCGAAGATCGTCAGCTTCAATCCGCTTCGCGAGCGCGGCCTGGAGCGCTTTGCCGATCCGCAGAACAAGCTGGAGATGGCCACCTTCGGCTCGACGGCCATCAGCAGCCACTACTTCCAGCTCAAGATCGGCGGCGATCTGGCGCTGCTGAAGGGCCTCTGCAAGCGCCTGATCGAGCTGGACGATACGGCGCCGGTGCTGGACCGCGACTTCATCGCCGCGCACACGGTCGGCGTCGAGGCGCTGATCGCCGATCTGCGCGCCGAGTCCTGGGAGCTGATCGTGGCCGAGTCGGGCCTGAGCCAGGCCCAGATCCACCAGGCCGCCGAGCTCTATGCCGGCAGCCAGCGCGTGATCGTCTGCTGGGGCATGGGCATCACCCAGCACCAGCATGCGGTGGCGACGATCCAGATGATTGCCAATCTGCTGCTGCTGCGCGGCAATATCGGCCGGCCCGGCGCCGGCGCCTGCCCGGTGCGCGGCCACAGCAATGTGCAGGGCGACCGCACGATGGGCATTTACGAGAAGCCCGCCGCCGCCTTCCTGGACCGCCTGGGCGAGGTGTTCGGCTTCGAGCCGCCGCGCGCGCAGGGCGTCGACACGGTCGGCGCGATCGAGGCCATGCGCGACGGCCAGGCCAAGGTCTTCATCGCGATGGGCGGCAATTTCGCCGCGGCAACACCTGACACCGCTGCCACCTGGGCGGCGCTGCGGCGCTGCGCGCTGACCGTGCATGTGGCGATAAAATTCAACCGCAGCCATGTGGTCCACGGCCGCCAGGCCCTGCTGCTGCCCTGCCTGGGCCGCACCGAGATCGATATGCAGGCCGGCGGGCCGCAGGGCGTGACGGTGGAAGACTCGATGAGCATGGTCCATCTGTCGGCCGGGCTGAACGCGCCAGCCTCGGAGCACTTGCTGTCCGAGCCCATGATCGTTGCCCGCCTGGCCGCCGCCACCTTGCCGGCCAGCCGCACACCCTGGCTGGCGCTGGCCGGCAACTATGCGGCGATCCGCGACAAGATAGCGGCGGTGTTCCCCGACTTCGCCGGCTTCAACGAGAAGATCAAGACGCCCGGCGGCTTTCGCCTGCGCAACACCGCGTCGGAGCGGGTCTGGGCCACGGCCTCGGGCAAGGCCGAGTTCCGCTGCCACGCGGTGCCCACCGATACCAGCGTGCATCGCGCGCGACGCCGGCAGCAGCAGCAAAAAGACAGCGTCGTGTTCGCGCTCGCGACGGTGCGCTCGCACGATCAGTACAACACGACGATCTACGGCATGGACGACCGCTATCGCGGCGTCTGGGGCCACCGCCGCGTGGTCTTCATCAATGCCGAGGACCTGCGCCAGATCGGCATGAAGGCCGGTGACTGGGTGGACATCACCAGCCTCTATGACGACGGGCAAAGCCGCCACGCTGAGCGCTTCCTGCTGGTCGAGTACGACATCCCGCGCGGCTGCCTGGCCAGCTACTACCCGGAGACCAATCCGCTGGTGCCGCTGCAGAGTTTTGCCATCGATGCGCGCACGCCCACTTCCAAATCGATCCCGGTGAAGCTCAGTGTCCACGCTGCTGTCTGAGAACCTGCTGCACACGCTGGCCGAGTTCGATCAGGAGAACGGGGGCCGGGGCGTCGCGCTGACCCGCATCGGCAAGCGCCTGGGCCTCAATGTCAGCCTGCTGATGCGCGAGTACACGCTGCTCAGCGACGCCCGCCTGGGCGGCGTCGCCGGCCCGGGCTGGGTGCGGCTGGCCTGCGATGAGGAAGGCAGCGGCCGCTGGCTGGTGCATCTGACCGAGCAGGGGCGCGCGCAATGCCGGTGACGACAAGCGAGCCTATCCAGGCCCTGGCGGTGCAGCGCATCAGCGGCGAAGAGCGGCAGGCGCAGCTCGACCAGGTTGCGGTGGAGCTGCCGGTGGCCCTGATCTTCAACGGCATCTCGCAGGCCGTGATGATGGCCACGCCGGCCGATCTGGAGGCCTTCGCGCTGGGCTTCGCGCTGTCGGAAGGCCTGCTGCAATCGCGCGCCGAATGCTATGGCATCGAGTTGCTGCAGCAGCCGCAAGGCTGGGAGGTGCAGCTGCAGGTGGCGGCCAGCGCCGAGATGCGCCTGAAGGAGCGGCGCCGCACGCTGGTCGGCCGCACCGGCTGCGGCCTGTGCGGCATCGACAGCCTGCGCCAGCTCGACCTGGCCCCGCAGCCGCTGGCCGCCACTGCCCGCCGCGAGATCGCCCCCGCCGCCGTGGCCCGCGCCTTCGCGCAACTGCCGGCGCTGCAGCCGCTGAACGCGCAGACCGGCGCCCACCACGCCGCCGCCTGGGCCACGCCGGACGGCGAGCTGCTGCTGGTGATGGAAGACGTGGGCCGCCACAACGCGCTCGACAAGCTGCTGGGCCGGCGCCTGATGGACGGACAGCGATGCGACGATGGCAGCGGCTTCGTCATCATGTCCAGCCGCGCCAGCTACGAGCTGGTGCTCAAATGCGCCCGCCTGGGCGTGCCCGCACTGGCCACGATCTCGGCCCCGACCACGCTGGCGGTGGATATCGCGCGCCGGACCGGGCTGCAGCTGTATGGATTTTGTCGGGGGGAGCAGGCGGTGTTGTATGCGGGGTAGTGGCCTCACAGGCGGCCTACCGCCGGGGCATGCCTCCCGCTGACGGGCGGTGGCCGCGCAGGATGGGTCAGATCCCCCGCAGGGACGATTGACGCGCGGTGCACGCGTGCCTCCAATCAGCAGCATGAAAGACGACACAGTCACCTATCCTCGGACAGCTCCCAAGGGTCGGACCCATCAAGGACACTTGAGCTGGCTGTGCCGCTTTTGTCGGACTTGATAGCAATGTCCAAGTACAAAGACGCACAACGGGAAATGAGCGCTGGCGCGGCTTCCGGGCCGATCCGGGAAGACTTGATATGCGGACAGGCCGCTGTGATGGACGGCATGGCTGTCTCTCCGTAACAAGCTAAGTCGCACAAATGCGCCGCCTTGCCCTTCTCATTGCACTAGCGCCCAGCATTGCATTTGCCGCGAAGCCAAGCCCCTGTGCGTTTACGCTGGGGCATGGCTCCATCAAAGCCGAGTCGAGCGCTCAGCCGGACAAGACGGTGCCTTACTGGTTCACAAATTCCGGATGGGCAGAAGTTGAGATCATTGGGCGGAAGGTAACCGCCAAGCTCTTTGACTCCTCGGCGAGCGGGGACCAGACACATGCGTTCACCGCGAAGCTAAGCACGCCGATCACGAAGGGCACGCCCTTCAAGACTGTTGTCTCGGCCAAGCTCAAGAATCTATTCAGCGATGCTGGCGACGACGCCCTTTCTGGAGTGCTTGAGGTGACCATTGACCCGCATGGCCAAGACAAACCTATCTTGCACTCATTGGTAGTCCACAACGCCTTTTCATTCGTTGCGCTCAACTGCTATGGCAAGAGTCCGACTTAACCCTTTGCTCCTGCGGACGGCTTTGCCGCCCGCTGAGCATGAACGTTGGGCCTCATGAGTCTCGCGTTGTATGCCGTCATCTTTGGAGGTGTCCTTTGGGCGCTGTCTCGCGTAGCCGAGCCTGGTGAAGCCGTGCTCTCCCGCATCTGCATTGCACTCTTTCTCTCACCGTTTCTCGCCTTCTTCTTGGCAAATGGCTTGCAAGCAGTCGGTCTGAATCGGTTGGGTGGCGAGTTGTTGGTCGTACTGTTCTTTGTCACTGCGCTGTCTTGGTTTGCCGCCGCAGCGTTGGCCGTTGGCGCCGCGCTTTTCGGGCGCGTGTCAGGCGACTGATTCAAGATCAGGTCATGCTAACTACTGCTAGCCTGAGGCCTAACCAGTTAGCTTTCTTCCGCAATACAGAGACCTCGAACTTTGGGACCTAGTGACTTCGTTATCGTGTCAAAGCTCGAAGCAGCAGAGCGCCAACTGGATGCGGCCATCCGCCTGTTCTTTGCTAGGGAAGACGCCGTCTCGGTGCATACGCTGGCTGCAGCCGCCTATCAAGTCATCATCGACATCTGCAAGCAAAAGGGCATCGAGCGCGAGTTGGAAGACTCCAAGATCCTCGACGAGCTGGGCATAAAGCGTGAGTTTCTCGCCGAGATCAGGCGGCCCCAGAATTTCTTCAAGCACGCCGACAAAGACGCGGAGCAATCAGTCAAGCTAAAGCCGATGCAAACCGCGCTGATGATGATGTCGAGCGTTCAGTATTTGTACAAGCTTCGGCAGAGCCACAGCTCAGAGTGCAATGTCTTCAGGATCTGGTTCGCGTTGCTTCGTCCTGATTGCCTTCCGCCGGCAATCAGAGAGACGTTGGGTCTTGAGCGCATTTCTATCCCAGTCACTGACTATGAATTCTTCACTGACGCCATTGCTGAGCAGAAGCGTGTCAGCAGCCAGGCTACCCTGCAGATCCAGCCGACGCCTGACGGCGCGGCTGAACGCGATCGGTAGGCCTTAGAACCACAACCCTGCCACATCCGATGCAACTCAATCAGGTCACACTCCCCGCAGTCGACGTCGAGAGCTCTGTCAAGTTCTACTGCGGTCTGGGCCTCCAAGCCATCGTCAGCGCCTTGCCGCACTACGCACGGCTTGAGTGTCCTGACGGAGGTTCAACTTTCTCCCTTCATCAAGTCAGCAAGCGCCCGGAACCATCGGACGTTGTCGTGTACTTCGAATGCGAGGACTTGGATGCCAAAGTGAGTCAGCTGCAATCAGCCGGCTACACCTTCCACCAAGAGCCCAAAGACGAATCTTGGCTGTGGCGTGAAGCACGCCTTCTCGACCCTTCGGGCAATGTCATCTGCCTTTACTGGGCCGGCGAAAATCGTCGACATCCGCCTTGGCGGATCTTGGAGTGAACTCTTCCCCGCCCAGCCTCACCCCGCCTGTATCAACCCCTTAGTGCCCGCATCGCTGTCGGTCCAGCTGTCTTCGCCCTTCAGCCGGCGGTCGCCCTGGATGCGGAAGGTGATGGTGCCGGACTTGAACACCAGGCCGCCGTCGCTGCGCTTGGCCTTGGCCGGCTTGCCGTTCACCCAGACACGCTCCTTGGCATCGATGCGTATCGTGGCCACCGTGGCGCCCGAGTCCGACTTGGCGACCCATTGACCGGCATAGGGCGTGGCGGCCGACGGGGCGGCGGTCTGGGGCGCGGCGTCCGAGGCGGCGCCGCTGTTGTTGCTGATGATGACGAAGCCGGCCTTGGCGTTCTCGGCCTTGCTCTTGCGGATGTCGCAGCCCTGGGCTTCGCTGACCTGGGTGCAGCCGGAACGTTCCAGCTGCTGCGCGTACTTGGCGTTGATCGCGTAGGCGCTGGAGTGCAGCAACAGGGCCGTGATCGCCATCAGCGAGGCGATGGTCACGGGGGCTGTCTGGCGTGAGCTTGCGTTCATGGATGGCATCCTTTGCTGCATTCGGAACTGCGGATGGTGCGAGCCGAGGGCCGATTTCGGTGGACCGGGCCGCTGTGCTGTGGCGCTCGAACATTGTCTGGCATGGGCCACGAGAACGATGAGCACTGCGCGCCAGCCATCACCGCGCCGAGCCCTGCAGCGCGATGCAGTTCCCTTCGCTGTCCAGAAACTCCGCGACCCAGCCGGCGCCGGGCACGGCGGTCACCGGATACAGCACCGAGGCCCCGGCCGCGACGGCCACTGCCAGCGTGGCCTCGACGCTTTCGACCCCGAAGTAAATCCGCGCGCCGGCCCTGCCCGGCATATAGCTGTCGCCCTTGGCGAGGGCGCCGGATGCGCCCGGCGCGTCGTCCTGCCAGGGAAACAAGGCCATCTCGTTGCCATCGATCCGGGTCCGCTGCAGCTCGACAGCGAACACTTTTTCATAGAAGGCCACGGCTCTATCCAGATCCAGCACGGGGATCTCGAAGTAGTTGACGAGGTTGATAGGCATGTTTGACTGTCGGCTTGCTTGCTGCGGCGTGCCTTACAACAGCCCAAAAAGCGTCGTCACGGTCACCAGATAGAACAGCAGCCCAGCCGCAAACAGACCGGACTTCGTGATCACCCGCTGGCCATCGCGCCGGAAGGACAGCGCTCCGGCCGGTCCATAGATGCGCGACTCGTCGCCTGCGAACTGTTCGCCGCGCCAGCGCCCCAGCGTCAACAGCCGCACCAGTGCACGGCCGGTACCGACCAGCAGCAGTTCAACAAACAACCACGCAAGCAGGTTGAAAACAGATTCCATCAGCCCCTCCCCTGGGACCAGGCCTTTGTGGCCGATGCTGCAGTCTAGACGCTCGAGCCCCTGTAGCCCACCCCTTCACGCGTAGGTCGTTCAATGCATCTGCACGGAGCATTCAGCCCGAACGCCTGTGAACGGCTGGCCGCTTGACTAACTTCTAGGACGACGACCGATCAGAAACCACCAAGAGGTGCCACGATGGAATTGCCCGACACGTCCGGCCTCGGCGCTGATGCTGCACAAGACCATCACGGAGGCGCCTCTGACGGGAGCGGGCCGGTCGGCGGGCGGTCTTCACGGCGAGCTTTTCTCTCAAGCGCGCTGCTGTTTGCCGCCGGCCCGATCTCGGCATCGCCAGCGGGTTCGTCCGGCAAGCCGAGGATATTGGCCGGCTACTTTGGCGGCGCCATCGAGTCAGGCGGGGCTCTGGAGAAAAGAGTGATCGATGTCCTGTGGCCGCAGGCCGCAGCCCAGATCTGCTGGATGCCTTGGGCCCGGGCAATGATCACCGCTGCGCGGGGCAACTGTCTGCTCTTCCCCTTGGCCAGAACGCCGGAACGGGAATCCGCATGGCAATGGTTGACCCCGCTCGCACGAGACCGCTTGGTGCTGGTGCTCTCTCCCGAGGCGGCCCAGCGTGGCCAGGAACTGGCCGACCTCCGAGCGCTGAAGGTGGGCTCGGTGCGAAGCGCATTCGTACTCGGGCGCTTGACGGCGCTGGGACTCAAGAACATCGATGTGGCCCCTGCCGAAATTGCCAACGCCAGAAAGCTGACATTGGGCCGGATTGATGCGTGGGCCACGGTGGCCAGCGTGGCGTCCGCGATGAAACAGAGCCATCGGCTCCCCGCCGGGGCCCAGATCCTTGCGCTTGATACCACCTCGTTCACGATGTGGCTCGCTGCGAGCGGCGACCTCGATCCCGCGATGCTGGTCAATGCGTCCAAGCAAGCAAGAAGATTCGAGAACGATCTGCTGCCGGAGGCCTTTGATTCGAGAAGCTGAGGCGCCAACACGCCCCGCCTCGCTCAACGAGCGCCGGCCTGCCGCACCTCAAACCAGCGACCCAGCAGGGCCCGCTCCTCGTCCGTGATCTGCGTCGCATTGTTCAGCGGCATGATCTTCTGCACGACGGCCTGCTGGTAGATCGCCTGGGCATGCTGCTCGATCAGCGCCGGCGTGTGCAGCTGCATGCCCTTCTGGGCCAGCTGGCCGTTGTGACACATCGCGCAGCGCTGCTCGATCACGGCCTGCACCTGGGCCAGGGTCGGCGCGGGGGCTGCGCCGGCAGCGTCCGGCTTGGCCGGTGCCATCCAGACGATCAACGCGGCCAGCAAGGCCAGGGCCGCGACGATCAGGCCCCAGGCGTTGACACCTTTGTGGCGCTTGACGAACCAGGTCCGCACCAGCACGCCGACCGCCATCAGCAGCACCAGCACCAGCCAGCCCTGGGGGCGGCTGTAGAGCATGCCGTAGTGGTTGCTGAGCATCGCGATCAGCACCGGCAGCGTGAAATAGGTGTTGTGCACGCTGCGCTGCTTGCCGCGCTGGCCGAACACCGGGTTCACCGGCCGGCCGGCGCGCATATCGGCAATCACCTGCTTCTGGCCCGGGATGATCCAGAAGAACACATTGGCGCTCATCATCGTCGCCAGCATCGCGCCGATGATCAGAAAGGCCGCACGACCGGCGAACAGCTGGCCGGCGCCCCAGCTCGCCGCGACGACAAAGACCGCGATCAGGCCCAGCACCAGGCCGTCATTGCCGATCTGGCCATCTTTGGTGTGGCCGAAGCGGCGGCAGATCTGGTCATAGACCAGCCAGCCGGCGGCCAGGAAGCCCAGCGCCGCCGTGATCGCTGCTAGCGCGCCCCAATCGAACACCCGCTTGTCGATCAGAAAGCTCTCGGCATTGAAGAGGTAGAGCACGACGAACAGCGCGAAGCCGCTCATCCAGGTCCAGTAGCTCTCCCAGTAGAACCAGTGCAGCTGCTGGGGCAGATCGGGTGGCGCCACCAGGTACTTCTGCGGGTTGTAGAAGCCGCCGCCGTGCACGGCCCACAGCTCGCCGTCGACGCCCTTGGCCTTCAGGTCGGTGGCCTGGGGCTTGAGCAGATGGTTGTCCAGCCAGACGAAGTAGAAGGAGGCGCCGATCCAGGCGATGCCGACAATGACATGCAGCCAGCGCAAGAGCAGATTGGCCCAGTCGAGCAGATAAGTTTCCATGCAGCAGCACCCAGCGGACGATGGGCCGGCCCACCACTGCGGGCGCTGTGAACCGGCGAAGCATCGCGCTGACCGGATGGCTGCACCCGGGCGCCGCGGCGATGTGTGAGCAGAAGTGTATACAGCTTTGCCTCACACCATCGCCGCGCCCCGGCGGCTTTCAGCGCCGCTCAGCGCCGTTCAAAGCCGTCTTGCGCGCCAGCCCAGCAGGCCCAGGCCCGCCAGCATCAGCATCACGCTGGCCGGCTCGGGCACCGGGGTCAGCACGATCAGGCGCGAGTTGCCAAAGCCGGAGTCCTCGGCGACCAGGTAGATGATGCCTTTCTCGTCCACCGTCACGCCCTCGATGGCCTGCTGCGTCAGGCCGCTGAGGTCGAGGCTGGAGAGAATCTGGCCGCTGCGGTTGACCTCGACCAGACGCTGCGAGTCCAGGCTCAGGATCAGCAGATGGTCGGCCGCTGCCGTGCCGGCCAGCGCATCGACCGAGGCCAGGGTCTGCACATCGGACAGGCTGGCCAGGCCCAGCAGCGCCGGGTTGAACAGCGCGCTCATCGTCGAGACGCCGGCGCCGCCGGCCGCGAACGTCAGGCCACCGGCCAGTACGGCCTGCGGGCTGCCCTGCTTGACGGTGACGAAGCTGCCGCCGTTGCGCGGGTCGTAGCTGATGCCCTCGGTGCCCAGATTGCCGGCATTGCCGCCAAAGGACACCGACTGGGCATTCGCCAGATTGATGCTGCCACCGGCCTGGTAGGTGAAGCGGTGCGCGTCCTGCGGCCGCTCGTCGACCACCACCAGCTGGCCATTGCCCAGATAGGCCAGACCTTCGGCATCGTTGTGCGTGCTGTTGGCCGGCCAGCCGGAGAAGCGCATGCTGCCCAAAGTCTGGCCGGTCAGCGAGATCTCGACCACGCCCAGGCCCTCGTCGCCGACGAAGAACAGGCTGTTGCGGTCGCGCGCATAAGTCACGGCCGAGGCTTCCAGCCCCATGCCGCCCAGCGCGTCGAGCGCGTAGTTGGCGCCGAGCTGGTAGCGCGACAGATCGAGGCCAGCGGCCGAGGCGCCCAGCGCGCCCACGGACAGGGCCAGCGCCAGCAGGGTTTTCTTGATCATCGTCATCGTGACCGCCTTACTTCGCGCGGCGGCGTGCCACGCCCGCCAGCAGGGCCAGGCCACCGATCAGCAGCGCATAGCTCGAAGGCTCGGGCACGGCCAGTGCGAACTGGCCCGGGTTGCCGATGCCACCGTCCAGCGACAGGCGCGAGCCGAAGGCGTCGCCGTCCGAGGCCAGCACCCAGCTGGTGGGCGTGGTCTGCTGCAGATCGGCCAGGCTCAGCGGGTTGCCGCTGCGCGTGTCCGCGCGCACCGTGCCACGGGCCTGGTCGCCGTAGGTCAGGCGGTCGACCAACTGGCCGGCGCCGTCGAACAGATTGATCTCGTCGGCGCGGCCCAGATTGGTGCCGTTATTGCCGATCACCTTGACGCTGGTGGCCAGGCCCCAGGCGGCACGAAAGTCGGCCGCGTCGGACTCGGCCAGGATCACCGATTCGCCGGCGCCCACCAGGCCGAAGCCCGACAGATTCACGACACCGGCCAGGCGCGAGTCGTCATCGAAAGACCAGCCGCTGAAGTCCACGGCCGTGCTGCCGAGATTCGTGAACTCAATGAATTCCGAGGTGTTGTAGAGCCACTCGGTGATCTGCACCTGGGCCTGTGCAGCGAGGCTGCCCAGACCGAGAGTGGCGGCGATCAGGCTGTTGGAAATCGTCTTGCGCATCATCTTGAGCTCCTGGCTTGCTGGTTGTGACCAAAGTCGGCAAGTTAGGAGGCCTCGATGACAGGCCCGCGACAGCCCGATGACTTCCCCCTCAGATCGGGGGGCCGGTCGGCAGCACGCCCGGCGGCGACAACTCCATGCCCACCACCGCGCGGGCATAGAAGTAGTTGTTGCGTGCACATTCGCTGAGCAGGTCCAGCTCGACGCAGCCCTGCGCATCGCAGGGGAAGGCATAGCCGCGTCCGCGATCAAAGAGACTGGTGAAACGCAGCTCGTAGCGCGACGCTGCGCTTCGGGGTGATGAATCGAGCATCTGCTGCTCCTCATGACGCCGGAAATGCGCAGCGCCAACTTTGGGGCGAAACCGGCACTTCTTGCGGCTGCGATCGATCGACCTGATCAAGCGCTGGCTCAAAGGCCACCGCCCACAAGCCCAGAGTGCGCCGATGCCGAGGCGGCGTCGGTGCGCTGTCGCACCGAGTCAGCCCCAGCCCTGCAGCAGTTGCGCCACCACCGCGACCGCGATCACCTCGGGCTGCTTGCCGCTGATGCCGGGCACGCCGATCGGGTTGGTGACATGAGCCAGCTCGGTCTCCGAAAAACCGCGTGCCAGCAGGCGCTGGCGAAAGCTCGCCCATTTGCTCTTGCTGCCGATCAGGCCCACATAGGGCAGATCGCCACGCTCACGCTGGCGCTGCAGGCAGGCGGCGACGACATCGAGGTCCTCGGCATGGCTGAAGCTCATGATCAGCACCTGGGAGCCGGGGGCCAGGTCTTGCACCGCCGCCTGCACGGGGTCGGAATGCTCGGCGCCGACGTTGTCGGGCAGCTCGGCCGGGAAGATTTCGTCGCGGCTGTCCACCCACAGCACCCGGGCCGGCAGGCGGCCCAGCAGCGCGATGATGGCCCGCCCCACATGGCCGCCGCCGAACAGCGCCACCGGCATCAGACGGTCCTCCTGCGCCAGCCGCGCCCGCAGGCCGCCGATATCCGCTGCACCCAGCAGCTCATAGCGCAGATGCACGACACCGCCGCAGCACTGCCCCAGGCTGGGGCCCAGTGCATAACGGCGCAGCGGCTCGGCCACAACGCCGGCCGCCAGCGCGGCGCGCGCCTGGGCGATCGCCTCGAACTCCAGCTGGCCGCCGCCTATGGTGGCGAACAGCCGGTCCGGCGTCAGCGCCATCCAGGCCCCGACCTCGCGCGGGCCGCTGCCTTCGACCCGTTCGACCGTGACCAGTACCGCAGGCTCGCGCGCCAGCGCCCGCTGCAGAAGCTGCCAATCGCGCATGGCCGGTCAACTACCGCGATAGGTGGAATAGCTCCAGGGGCTGGCCAGCAGCGGCACATGGTAGTGGCCGGCCACATCGGCGATGCCAAAGTCCAGCGGCACCTCGTCCAGGAAAGCCGGCTCGGGCAGTTGCACCCCGCGCGCCTTGAAATAGGCCGCAACGCCGAACACCAGGCGGTAGCGCCCGGCCAGCAAGGCCTGACCCTCCAGCAGCGGGCCATCGGCGCGGCCGTCGGCATTCAGGCTCAGGGTCTTCAGCTCGCGGGCCTCGCGCCCGTCCAGGCGGTACAGGGTCACGGCCATGCCGGCGGCCGGGCTGCCGTGCATGGTGTCCAGCACATGGGTGGTGAGCTTGCCCATCGATTGTTCCTCCGAGTTCAAGCGGCAAAGTGTATACACTTCGGAACACAATGCCCGCCAAACCTCTTGAACCGGTCCCCGACCGGGCCGCCGAGTCCGTCACCGCCACCGACCGGATCGCCGACTCGATCACCCAGGCCATCGTCGAGCGCCGGCTGATGCCCGGCACCAAGCTGGCCGAGCAGCAGATTGCCGACATCTTCCAGGTCTCGCGCACGCTGGTGCGTCAGGCGCTGAACCAGCTCAGCCGCGATAGGCTGGTGACGCTGGAGCCGGCGCGCGGCGCCTTTGTGGCACAGCCCAGTGTCGAGGAGGCACGCCAGGTTTTCGAGGTGCGCAAGATGCTGGAGGCGGCGATGATCGGCCAGCTGGCCACCTCCATCACCAAGGCCCAGATCGCCCAGCTGCGCGCCCATCTGAAGGCCGAGCGCGAGGCGGTGGCGCATACCGATGTCAGCGGCCGCACCCGGCTGCTGGCCGACTTTCATGTGATCCTCGCGCGCATGCAGGGCAACGAGGTGCTGGCCCAGCTGCTGACCGATCTGCTCTCGCGCAGCTCGCTGATCGCCTTGATGTATCAGAGCAGCCACTCGGCGGCCGAATCGCAGGCCGAACATGAAGCCATCGTCGACGCGCTGGAGCGCGGCGACAAGAAGGCTGCGCTGAAGCTGCTGGAAGCGCATCTGGGCAATGTCGAGGCGAATCTGCGGCTGAACCCGCGTGTCAAGGATTTGAAAAGCGTGCTCTCACCATGAAAACAATGATGCAAACCGGCCGGGGCCCAGCGCCGGGCCGCCCCAAGCGGGCCCCATCCCCTCGGGGGATCGGGCGATGTACTCATCGAACGAGGGGCTGATATGTACCCCAGAGATTTGATCGGCTACGGCGAGAAGCCGCCGCATGCGCAGTGGCCGGGCCAGGCCCGCATCGCCGTGCAGTTCGTCCTGAACTACGAGGAAGGCGGCGAGAACTCGGTGTTGCATGGCGATGCCGGCAGCGAGCAGTTCCTCTCCGAGATGTTCAACCCGCCGGCCTTCCCGGCGCGGCATCTGAGCATGGAAGGCATTTACGAGTACGGCTCGCGGGTGGGGGTCTGGCGCCTCTTGCGCGAGTTCGAGAAGCGCGCGCTGCCGCTGACGGTGTTTGGCGTCGCCATGGCGCTGGAACGGCACCCGGAGCTGACCCAGGCCTTGGTCGAGCTGAATCACGAGATTGCCTGCCACGGCTGGCGCTGGATCCACTACCAGGGCATGGACGAGGCCACCGAGCGCCAGCATATGGAGATCGGCATGGACCTGCTGCAGCGCCTGACCGGCGAGCGGGCCTCCGGCTGGTACACCGGCCGCGACAGCCCCAACACCCGCCGCCTGGTGGCCGACTACGGCGGCTTCGAGTACGACAGCGACTACTACGGCGACGACCTGCCCTTCTGGCTGCAGGTCAGGAAGAGTGACGGCGCATTGGCCCCGCACCTGGTCGTGCCCTACACGCTGGACTGCAACGATATGCGCTTCGCCCTGCCTCAGGGCTTCAGCCATGGCGACGAGTTCTTCGAGTACCTGCGCGACAGCTTTGATGTGCTCTATGCCGAGGGCGATGAGGCCCCGAAGATGATGAGCATAGGCATGCACTGCCGGCTGCTGGGCCGACCCGGCCGCATGCGCGCGCTGCAGCGCTTCCTGGACCATATCGAGAAGCATGACCGCGTCTGGGTGTGCCGGCGCGTCGACATCGCGCGGCACTGGCGCGCCACCCATCCCTTCGATGCCAACACCGCTTTTGTCTGGGAGTGAGGCCGCCATGCTGACCCTGACCCGTTTGAACGCCGCCAGCGATGCCGACTTCGTCGCGCTGCTGGACGGCACGTATGAGCACTCGCCCTGGGTGGCCGAGCGGGCCGCCGCCGCCCGCCCCTTCGCGACCCTGGCGCAGCTGAAGCTGGCCCTGGCCCGCGCGGTGCGCGAGGCCAGCCGCGAGGAGCAGCTGGCCCTGATACGCGCCCACCCCGAGCTGGCCGGCAAGGCCATGGTGGCGAAGTCGCTGACGGCCGAATCGAGCAAGGAGCAGAGCAAGGCCGGCCTGACCGCCTGCACGCCCGAGGAGTTCGCCCGTATCCAGCAGCTCAACGCCGACTACAGCGCCAGGTTCGGCTGGCCCTTCATCCTCGCGGTGCGCGGCCCCCGGGGTCAGGGCTTGTCACGCAGCGAGATCATCGCGACCTTGGCGCGCCGGCTCGCCGGCCATCCAGACTTCGAGCGGGCCGAATGCCTGCGCAATATCCACCGCATCGCCGAGATCCGCCTGAACGACAAGTTCGGCGCCAGCCCCGCGCTGGGCGAGCAGGTCTGGGACTGGGCCGAGGCCCTGGCCGTGCATTCCGACCCCGGCTTCAAGGAGCGCGGCGAACTCACGGTCACCTATCTGACCGAGGCGCACCGCGCCTGCGCCGCGCAGCTGCAGCAGTGGATGCTGGACGACTGCGGCTTCGACGAGGTCAGCCTCGACGCGGTGGGCAATGTGGTGGGCGTCTATCACGGCGCCGAACCGAATGCAAAACGCCTGCTGACCGGCAGCCACTACGACACGGTGCGCAACGGCGGCAAGTACGACGGCCGGCTGGGCATCTTCGTGCCCATGGCCTGCGTGCGCGAGCTGCGCGCGCAGCGCCGGCGCCTGCCCTTCGGCATCGAGGTGGTCGGCTTTGCCGAGGAGGAAGGCCAGCGCTACAAGGCCACCTTCCTCGGCTCGGGCGCGCTGATCAAGCAGTTCGACCCGCGCTGGCTGGACCAGCTGGATGCCGATGGCATCTCCATGGCCGACGCAATGCGCGCGGCCGGCCTGCCGGCCACCTTGCGGGCCATCGCCTCGCTGCAGCGCGATGCCGCGCAGTACCTGGGCTTTGTCGAGGTGCATATCGAGCAGGGTCCGGTGCTCAACGAGATCGACCTGCCGCTGGGCGTCGTCACCTCGATCAACGGCAGCCTGCGCTACCAGTGCGAGATCGTCGGCATGGCCTCGCATGCCGGCACCACGCCGATGGACCGGCGCCGCGACGCGGCGGCTGCGGCGGCCGAGCTGATCCTGTTTGTCGAGAAGCGTGCCGCCTCGGTGCCCGATGTGGTCGGCACCGTGGGCATGCTGCAGGTGCCGGCGGGCTCGATCAACGTGGTGCCGGGCCGCTGCCTGTTCAGCCTGGATCTGCGCGCCACCACCAACGCCGCGCGCGACGCGCTGGACGCCGATGTGCGCGCCGAGCTGGCCGCCATCTGCGAGCGCCGCGGCCTGAGCTTCACGCTGGAGCAGACCATGGCGGCCGATGCCGCCCCCAGCGACCCGGCCTGGCAGGCCCGCTGGGAAGCCGCGGTGCGCGCCCAGGGCCTGCCGGTCTACCGCATGCCCTCGGGCGCCGGCCACGACGCGATGAAGCTGCACGAGGCCATGCCGCAGGCCATGCTCTTCCTGCGCGGCGCCAACGCGGGCATCAGCCACAACCCGCTGGAATCCATCAGCGCCGACGACGCGCAGCTCTGCGTCCAGGCCTTTCAAAGCCTTTTGCACAACCTCGCCGAAGAATGCCGCCCATGAACGCTCGCTACGAACAACTCGATCGGTGGATAGACGCGCATTTCGACGAGCAAGTGCGCTATCTGCAGGCCCTGGTCCAGGTGCCCACCGACACCCCGCCCGGCAACAACGCGCCGCATGCCGAACGCACCGCCGAGCTGCTGGCGGCGATGGGCTACACGCCCGAGCTGCATGCGGTGCCCCAGGCCGAGGTCAAGGCCTATGGCCTGGAATCAATCACCAATCTGATCGTGCGCCGATCCTTCGCCCCCGGCGGCCCGGTCATCGCGCTGAACGCCCATGGTGATGTGGTGCCGCCCGGCGAGGGCTGGACGCACGGCCCCTATAGCGGCGAGCTTGTGGACGGCAAGCTTTACGGCCGTGCCGCCGCCGTCAGCAAGAGTGACTTCGCCAGCTACACCTTTGCGCTGCGCGCGCTGGAGTCGCTGAATGCGCCGCTGAAGGGCGGTGTCGAGCTGCACTTCACCTACGACGAAGAGTTCGGCGGCGAGCTGGGCCCGGGCTGGCTCTTGAAACAGGGCCTCACCAAGCCCGATCTGCTGCTGGCCGCCGGCTTCAGCTACCAGGTCGTCACCGCCCACAACGGTTGCCTGCAGATGGAAATCACGGTGCACGGCAAGATGGCCCACGCCGCCATTCCCGACACCGGCGTCGACGCGCTGCAGGGCGCGGTCGCCATCCTGAACGCGCTGTATGCGCAGAACCTCGAATACAAAAAGGTCACCAGCCGGGTCGAGGGCATCACGCACCCCTATCTGAACGTCGGCCGCATCGAAGGCGGCACCAACACCAATGTCGTGCCCGGCAAGGTCGTGCTGAAGCTGGACCGCCGCATGATTCCCGAGGAGGATCCGGTCGCGGTCGAGGCGAATATCCGCGAAGTGATTGCCCAGGCGGCCGCCAGCTATCCCGGCATCACGGTCGAGATCAAACGCCTGCTGCTGGCCCGTGCGCTCCAGCCGCTGCCCGGCAACAAGCCCCTGGTCGAGGCCTTGCAAAAGCATGGCGCGGCGGTCTTCGGCGAAGCGATCCCGACCTCGGGCACGCCGCTCTACACCGATGTGCGTCTCTATGGCGAGCAGGGCATCCCGGCCGCGATCTATGGCGCCGGCCCGCGCACCGTGCTGGAAAGCCATGCCAAGCGGGCCGACGAGCATCTGGTGCTGGAAGACCTGCGGCGCGCGACCAAGGTCGTCGCGCGAAGCTTGTACGACTTGCTGCAGGCCTGAGGTACACAGAAAAAAAATCCAGCCGCTTCGTAATGCTGCCGCTGCTCTACAGCTACCGCCGCTGCCCCTATGCGATGCGGGCCCGCATGGCTCTGCTGCAGGCCGGGCTGCGCTTTCGTGTCCACGAGATCGTGCTGCGCGACAAACCGGCCGAGCTGCTGGCCCTGTCACCCAAGGGCACGGTGCCGGTGCTGCGGCTGAGCGATGGGCAGGTGCTGGATCAGAGCTGGGACATCATGCGCTGGGCCCTGGCGCCGGCCGATGCGGCCGGCTTCTGGCAGCGCGCCCAGACGGCCGAGAATCTGGCGCTGCTCGGCATCAACGACGGCGAGTTCAAGCACCATCTCGACCGCTACAAATACCCTGACCGCTATCCCGACGAGACGGCTGACCGCGACCGGCATCGCGAGCGTGCCGCGGCCGCGCTGCTGGCACCGCTGCAGCAGCGGCTCCAGGGTCAAGCCTATCTGGGCGGCGCCTCGCCCTGCGCCAGCGATCTGGCGATCTTTCCCTTCGTTCGCCAGTTCGCGGCGGTGGAGCCCGACTGGTTTGGCGATGCGGCGCAGCGCGCGCGGTGGCCGGCGCTGCAGCACTGGCTGGCGCAGTGGCTGGGCAGCGCGCTGTTCGCCGCCTGCATGGTCAAGCTGCCGGTCGGGCAGGCGGTGGAGTTTCCGGCACCGGCCGCGTGATCGGATCGGGCCTGGCGATGACCTCGCAGGTCATCGCCACAAACCACAAACTCGCGCACAGTGGAGCCATCAACAACGGAGCCCACCCTATGCCCGCCTTCGCCATCGCCCATCTCCGCGACGTCCAATTCGGTCCGGATATCGTTCACTACCTGGAGCGCATCGACGCCACGCTGGCGCCCTTCGGCGGCCAGTTCCGCGTGCATGGCGCCAGCGCCGAGGCGATGGAGGGTCAGTGGATCGGCGACATCGTCGTGGTCGAGTTCCCCGACCTGGCACGCGCCCGCGCCTGGTACCGCTCCGAGGACTACCAGGCCATCGTGCCGCTGCGCAGCCGCAACTCGATCGGCGAAGTGATCCTCGTTGACGGCGTGGACGGAGGGCACCGGGCGACCGACATCCTGGCGGGCGTGGGTGCCTGAACAGGGGTCAGGTCTTGCCCTGGCGGGGCGGGTCACAATGCCGCCCGGGTATTGATCGATGCATGAATCATCGACGGCCCGCCGGCCCGCTCCTCCCGACCACCCACCATGACCCCCTGCCCAGGCGCCAGCGCCCAGCTCATTTCCACCCGCGTGCCGCACCGGGTCCGCACCGCCACCGTGCGCGACGATCTGGTGGGCTGGGTGCTGTCCGGCCACAAGCGCCTGTCCACGCCCTTCGGCGAGACCCGCTTTGCCACCGGCCAGGTCTTCGTCATCCCGCGTTCGACCCAGTGGGACATGATCAACGAGCCCGCCGCAGGTGGCCACTACGAAGCACGCATGATGGGCTTCGCGCCGCCGCTCATCGAGCGGTTTCACGAGCGCTTTGCCCAGTTCACCGCGACACCGGCCGTGCAGAGCTGCGCCAGCACGGTGGCGGACGAGGCCTTTGCGGCCAGCTTCGACCATGCGACCGCGGCGCTGCTGGATCCCGAGGCCTCGCAAGCCCTGCGCGAACACCGCGCGCTCGAGGTCCTGCTGCTGCTTGCGGAGCGCGGCCTGGTGTTTGCGCCGGCGCGCGAGCTGGGCTGGACCGACCGCGTACACCGCCTCGTCGGCCAGCGCCCCCATGCCGCTTGGACGGTGGACGAGGTCGCCCGCGCATTTCATCTGAGCGCCAGCACCTTGCAGCGCCGGCTGGCCGATGAAGCCACCTCGCTCAGCCGCTGCGTGCGCGAGGTCAGGCTGGAGGCCGCGATGGCCCTGCTGCAGGGTTCGGACCTGCAGGTCTCGGAAATCGCGGCTCGCTGCGGCTACGACTCCCACAGCCGGTTCTCGGCGGCGTTCCGCCAGCGCTTCGGCTACGCGCCCTCACATCTGCGGCCCTGAGCCGCAGCGCACAGCGAATGACGCCGTCGGGCTAGCGCGGCGCGTTTGATCGCTGCATCATTCGGCCTCCTCTCAACACGGAAGGCCCCATGAAACACACGCTTGTTGCCGGCGCGCTGCTCGTCGCCGCCACCCTGACCCACGCCGCCGGTTTCCTGCTCAGCAGCCCCGACATCAAGTCCGGCGGCACGATCGACCCGCGCTTCGAGTTCAATGGCTTCGGCTGCAGCGGCGAGAACAAATCGCCCGCCCTGCAATGGCGCGGCGCGCCCGCCGGCACCAAGAGCTTTGCGGTCACGGTCTACGACCCGGACGCCCCCACCGGCTCGGGCTGGTGGCACTGGTCAGTCATCAATCTGGGTGCCGATGTCAGCGAGCTCAAGCCCGATGCCGGCGCCGTCGGCGGCGCCAATCTGCCCAAGGGCGCCAGCCATGTGCGCATCGACTACGGCGTCGCCGGCTGGGGCGGCACCTGCCCGCCGCAGGGCGACAAGCCGCACCGCTACATCTTCACCGTCTACGCGCTGAAGACCGACAAGCTCGAACTCCCCGCCGACGCCACCGCCGCGCTGGCCGGCTACATGATCAAGGCCAACGCGCTGGGCCAGGCCAGCTTCACCGCGAAGTACGGCCGGGCCAAGGCCAAGCCATGAGCGCGGCAAGGACCGACACCGGCCCATTGCTCAACACACTGCGGGCATTGGAGGTCGAGCTTCATCGACCAGAGGTCCGTGGCAACGCGGCACGGCTGCATGCGCTGCTGCACCCGGATTTCGAGGAAGTGGGGCGGTCCGGCCGCCAATGGGGCCATGCCGACACGGTGGCCGCCCTGCTGTCGGAGTCGGTGCCGGTCGAGGTGGTCTCAGACCAGTACGCCGTGCTGCCACTGGGACCCGATGTCGCCCTCTTGACCTACCGCTCGGCCCATCGCCAGGCCGATGACGGCCTGGGCCGGCACACGCTGCGCGCGTCACTGTGGGTCCGCGTCGACGATGCTTGGCAGATGCGTTATCACCAGGGGACGCCGGCGGCCGAGGTCTGGTAGGGATGCGTATGGGCTTTGACGCACTCAGTCCATGCGCTCGACCAGATGGCTGCGATTCGCCTGGGGCTCGAAGGGATCGGGCCAGTACTCGACCAGCCGGCTGATACGGCCCTGCTCGACGGTGAAGAAGGAAATCGGCTCGGCAGACTGGGTGCCATCCGTGAGGCTGACCTGGGTCACGACGGCGTCGCCCTGAGACAGCAGGCGGTTGATCCGGAAATGCCAGCGGCCGCTGCTCGGGTACTCGCTGTTCATGCGAGCGAAGTTGTCGGCGCCGCGGATGCGCTCGCGCGATTGCGGCCACTCCAGCACGAAGTCCTGGGACAGGACCTGCTTGACCGAGTCGAAATCGTTGGAGGCCATCAGGCGCCAGAACTCTCGGACGATGGCTTCGGGGGTAGTGTTCATCGGGTGATACCAGAACAAGTGTCGGCTGGCGAATCGGGGCCGAGTGTAGAGCTTCAATCGAAGGCATTGAAACAGCCACCGGGCACCGCTCGGTGCTATGCCACGCGCACCACCAACTTGCCGAAGTTGCGCCCCTCCAACAGGCCCGCAAACGCGGCAGGTGCATTCTCCAGGCCATCGACGCGGTCCTCGCGCAGCTTGATGCGACCCTCGGCGACCCAGGTCCCCATCTCACGGCGGAAGGCTTCGAAACGCGCACCGTCCTCACCATAATGGTCGAGGATGATGAACCCCTGCATGCGCACGCGCTTTTGCAGCAGGGTCGCGAGCAAGCCCGGCAGGCGATCAGGGCTGGCCGCCGGCCCGGCCTCGTTGTAGTGGGCGATGAAGCCACAGACCGGCACTCGTGCGCCGACGTTCAGCAGCGGCAGCACTGCGTCGAGCACAGCGCCACCGACATTCTCGAAGTACAGATCAATGCCGTCCGGGCAGGCGGAGGCAAGCTGCTCTGCGAAACCGGGCTCGCGCCGGTCCAGGCAGGCATCAAAGCCAAGTTCCTCGACCGCATAGCGGACCTTGTCAGCGCCGCCGACTATGCCGACGACCCGCGCTCCCTTGAGCTTGGCCAACTGCCCGACCACGGCCCCGACCGCGCCGGTCGCCGCCGCAACGACAACGGTCTCGCCCGGCTGCGCTTGGCCGATCTCCAGCAGCCCGATGTAGGCCGTGAAACCCGGCATGCCAAGGCCGCCCAGGGCCAGCGAGGGCTGGGCCAGATCACCCAGCGGCAGCAGCGCGTTGCCGTCCGCCAGCGCATAGTCCTGCCAGCCTGCATTCGCCAGCACCAGTTCACCAGCACGCCAGCGCGGGTGATGCGAGGCCACGACACGGCTGACCGTGCCGCCCACCATGGGCGCGCCTATGGCCACCGGCGGCGCGTAGCCGGGCCCGACCTCGTCCATCAGGTTGCGCATATAGGGATCGAGCGACAGATAGAGCGTGCGCAGCAAGACCTGGCCCTGGGCCGGCATTGGCACCGGCGCCGTATCGAGACGGAAGTGCGCGGCGCCGGGTAGGCCCTGCGGGCGGGCGGCCAGGGTGATGCGGCGGTTGACGCCGGGTACGGCGGGTTCAGTAGCCATGGCATTGATATCCGGATTCAGGGAAGTCGTTCCTTGTTCAGGAGTGCACCGGACGCGGACCGTGACGCAGGGTCAGCAGGGTGCCCAGGCTCAGCGCGACGAGCGCGAAGCCGGGGCCGCCCAGCGCGCCGACATGGTCGACCAGCAGGCCGCCGAAGATGGCGCCACTGGCGATCGCGATCTGGAATGCCGCGACCAGCAGGCCGCCGGCACCCTCGGCCTGATCGGGCGCGGCGCGCACGATCCAGGTCTGGAAGCCGACCGGGAAGGCACCGAAGGCAAAGCCCCACAGCGTGACGGCAACGGCGGTGACGGCGACCGAGCTGCCGGCGACCAGCAGGCTGGCCGCGAGCAGCGCGATCAGCGTGCCGCCGCTGACGATGGCATGGCGCTCGCTGCGCTGGGCGATCCAACCGCCGGCAAAGTTGCCGAAGAAGCCGCCGACGCCGTAGCCCAGCAGCACGGCCGTGATCGCGCCGACCGACAGCTGGGTGACCTGCTCCATCAGCGGGCGGATATAGGTGAAGCCGGCAAAGTGCCCGGAGATCACCAGCAGCACGGCCAGCAGGGCCATGCGCACATTCGGCCGCCTCAGCAGCTCGCCCAGCACGCGCAGATCGGGCTTGTCGCGCGGCGGCAGCGCCGGCAGCGTGAAGAACTGCACCAGCAGCGTGACCACGCTGACCACACCGGCCGCGACAAAGGCGCTGTGCCAGCCCCATCGATCGCCCATCCAGGCCCCGATGGGCGCGGCGCCGACGGTGGCGACCGAGACGCCGGTCAGTATCAGCGACATCGCGCGGGCAAACAGCGGCTCGGGCACCAGGCGCAATGCCAGCGCGGCCGACATCGACCAGAAGCCGCCCAGCGCCACGCCCAGCAGCACCCGGGCAGCCAGCAGCAGGGTCAGGCTGTCGGCCAGCACCGTCAGGACGTTGGACAGCAGCAGCAGCAAGGTCAGCGCCAGCATCACGAGCCTGCGGTCCAGCCGGCGCGTCAGCAGCGGTATCGCCGGCGCCGCAACCGCGCCGATCAGGGCGGTCGCCGTGACCGCCTGGCCGGCGGCGCCATCGCTGACGCCCAGGTCGGCCGCCATCGCGGTCAGCAGACTGGCCGGCAGGAATTCGGCCGTGACCAGGCCGAACACACCCAGCGCCAGCGAGAGGACGGCGGGCCAGCGGGCGGCAGCGGGGGCGGCGGCCGCGGGTTCAGGGCTGCCAGGCAAGGCCACGGCGTTCGGAGCTAGGGTCGCGGAGCAGGTCGAGGAAGACACGTTGTGGGCCTATGTGATGAACTGAGCACCCAGCTTAGAGATAAGATTTCGGCGTTTCCATGCCGGAATAGCCGAAATGCTTGATCTTTTATCCAAGCCTGCCCGCAGCCCCTCGCACGAGCCGGCCCAGGGCCCGCGCGATATGCTGACCGAGATCCTGCGCGGCCTGCGCCTGGACGGCGTCGAATACGGCCGCTGCCTGCTGCAAGCCCCCTGGGCGGTGGCCTTCCCGGCGCAGCGCGCGGCGCGCTTTCATTTCGTCGGCAGCGGTGGCTGCTGGTTGCGCACACAGACCAGCGAATGGCTGCAGCTGCAGCCGGGCGATGCGGTGCTGCTGCCGCGTGGCAGTTTCCACATCATCGCCAGTGCGCCCGAGGTGCCGGCGGTCGACGTCGACTCGCTGGCCCGCGTCGCGGTCTCTGAGAATATCTACCTGGTTGGCGGCGACGCTCACAGTGCCGGCACACCGGCCGCCACCGATCCCGCCGCAACGCCCGACCTGATGTTCTGCGCGGCGCTGCGCTTCAATCTGGACCCGCTGCATCCGCTGGTGGCGATGATGCCCGAGCTGATGCTGGCCGGCGAGCTGGCGCAGCGCGATCCCACCGTGCCGGCCCTGCTGGAGGCGATGGAGCGCGAGGTGACACTGGAGCGTATCGGTGCCTGCGGCCTGCTCGCACGGCTGGCCGATGCGCTGGCGGCCAGCGTGATACGCGCCTGGGTCGAATGCGGCTGTGGCAGCTCGACCGGCTGGGTCGCGGCGGTGCGCTGCCCTCGGATCGGTCAGGTGATCGCGGCCATCCATGCCGACCCCGAGCGCGACTGGAGCGTGCCGGCCCTGGCCGAGCTGATGGGCGCCTCGCGCTCGAGCTTCGCCGAGGCCTTCACCCGCACGATGGGCGAGAGCCCGGCGAAATATGTCGCCAAGGTCAAGATGTTCCAGGCCCGGCGCTGGATCAGCCATGAGGGCATGCGCATCGCGGTGGCCGCCGAGCGCCTGGGCTATGACTCGGAGGCCTCGTTCAGCCGCGCCTTCAAGCGCATCATCGGCCAGCCGCCCAGCAGCACCCGGGCCGAGCAGCAGCAGGGCCGCAAGGCGCCGCCGCGCAGGTCCTCAAGGCCCTGATCGGCGCGCTCAGCGCGACGCGCTGGTAGCGCGGAGCGAAGCCCTGGCCGTGCGGCGCGGCGGCTTTGCCAGCCGATGCAGCGCCTCCCGCAAGGCCGTCGCCGCGACGCCCAGGCTGCGATCGCTGCGCCGGGCCAGATAGGTCTGCACCTGCGCCACGCCCTGCGGGCCCAGCGCGGTGGCGGCCAGCGGCAGCAGCGACTGCTCGGCCAGCTCGCGCTCCACCGTCCACTGCGGCAGCCGGCCCCAGCCAACACCGGCCAGTATCAGCGCGCGCTTGGCCTCCTGGGTGCCGACCCGCAGCGTCTGCGGCGACAGCACGCCGAAGTCGCGCCCCTCGGACAGCGCCGTCGGGTCCTCCAGCACGATCTGCAGCTGGTCGGCCAGGTCCGCGCTGGTGAGCGCCTGGCGGCGCCGGGCCAAGAGGTGGTTGGCAGCGGCCACCGCCACGATGGGCACCGTCTGCAAGGCCTCGGTCTCGATGCGGGGATCGAGAAAATCCTCGCCCGCCATGATGGCCAGGTCGCAGCGCCGCTCGCGCAGCGCCTGCAGCGGCCCGCCCAGCGGCGCCACGCTCAGGCGCAGCCGCACCGCCGGCAGCGCCTCGCGCAGCTCCCCCAGCGCGGCGGCCACCAGAGGCAGCGGATAGAGCGTGTCCACCACCAGGGACAACTCGATCTCCACACCCTCGCCCAGGCCGCGGGCGCGGGCCCGCATGAAGTCGACCTTGAGCAGCACGGCGCGAGCGTCTTCCAGCAGGGCCGCGCCCGCCGCCGTGAGCGTGGGGCGGTGGCCGCTGCGGTCGAACAGGCTCACATCGAGCTGCTGCTCCAGATTGGCAATGGCATGGCTGACGGCCGACTGCGCGCGCAGCAGGCGAGCCGCCCCGGCGCGGAAGCTGCCGGCCTCGGCCACGGTGACAAACATGCGCATCTGATCGAGCGTGAGAGCGTCCAGCATTGATCGATTTCATGGATCAAGAAGCTCTGAATTTTATGGCTTCCGTAGATCAACGGCGCTGCCGATACTGGCCTCATTCCACACAGGAGGTTCGGCTCATGAGCAAGGTTCTGGTTCTCTACTACTCGTCCTACGGCCATATCGAGACCATGGCCGCCGCCGTGGCCGAGGGGGTGCGCAGCCACGGCGCCGAGGCGGTCGTCAAGCGGGTGCCCGAGCTGGTGCCGGCGTCCGTCGCTGCCGGCTACAAGGTGGCGCTGGACACGCCGGTGGCCAGTGTGGCGGAGCTGCCCGACTACGACGCCATCGTGATCGGCACACCAACGCGCTTCGGCGCTATGGCGGCGCAGATGAAGAACTTCCTCGACCAGGCCGGCAGCCTGTGGGCCCGGGATGCGCTGGTGGGCAAGGTGGGCAGCGTCTTCACCTCCACCGGCAGCCAGCATGGCGGGCAGGAGTCGACGATTCTGTCGACGCACATCGTGCTGCTGCACCTGGGCATGGTGCTGGTGGGCCTGCCCTACAGCTTCAAAGGCCAGCTGCGCATGGACGAGATCACGGGCGGCTCGCCCTATGGCGCGTCCACGCTGGCCGATGACGGGCGCGGCGGCGATCGCCAACCCAGCCGCAACGAGATCGAGGCGGCCCGCTACCAGGGCCGCCATGTCGCGCGGATCGCCGGGGCGCTGGCGCAGGCGCCGGCATGAGGCGCGCGGACGTGCCAACGCGCAGCGACTGGCGGGCCGTCTGGCTGGTGGTGGCCGCCGGGGTGGCCTCGGCCTTTCAGCTGGGCAAGGTGGCGATTGCTGCTGTGCAGTTGCAGACCGAGCTCGGCCTGAGCCTGGCGATGCTGGGCGGCCTGGGCGCCACCTTCGCGGTGCTGGGGGCGCTGGGCGGGGTGGCTGCGGGCTCCCTGGTGGCCCGCGCCGGTGATCGCTCCATGCTGCTGCTCGGGCTGCTGGCCACGCTGCTCGGTTCGGTGCTCGCCCTGGCCACCGGCAGCTTTGCGCTGCTGCTGGTCTCGCGAGTGATCGAAGGCCTGGGCTTTCTGCTGATCACCGTGGCCGGGCCCACGCTGCTGGGCCGGCTGGTGCCTGCGGCCGACCGCAACGCCGCGTTGGCGCTGTGGAGCTGCTTCATGCCGGCCGGCATCGCGCTGGCGATGCTGACCGGGCCCTGGTTCGACGACTGGCGCAACCTGTGGGCCGCTGCGGCGCTGGCCACCGGCCTGATCCTGGCCGCCGTGGCCTGGGCGGTCCCGCAGGGGCCGGCCCGCGCCGAGGGGCCGAGGCCGCTGGTTCGGGTAGCCGAGGTCTGGCGGGCCCTGCCAATGGCCACGAGCTTCCTGCTCTACAGCCTGATGTTCTTCGCGCTCTTCAGCTTTCTGCCGGTGCTGCTGCAGCAACGCCTGCAAGTCGGGCCTGAGACGGTAGGCCTGCTGGCGGCGCTGGCCAGCGCCGCCAATATCGTCGGCAATCTCGCCGCCGGCCTGCTGCTGCAAAGGCTGAGCCGCGCGGCGCTGGGAGGCGGCGCGGCGCTCACGATGGGGCTGTGTGCGCTGGGCATCTTTCTGCCGGTGCTGGACCCGCGGGCGGCCTTCGCGCTGTGCCTGCTGTTCTCGGCGGCGGGCGGCCTGATCCCGGCCAGCCTGCTGTCGGCGGTGCCGCAGCAGTGCGCGACGCCGGCGCAGGCCGCGCTCGCGGTGGGCCTGCTGATGCAGGGCAGCAATCTGGGCCAGGCGCTGGGGCCGCTGCTGGTGGGCCGCGCGGTGGACAGCCATGGCTGGCCGGCCGCAGCGGCCTGGGTGGCTGCGGCGGCCCTGGCCATGGTCGTCACGCTGTTCTGGCGTCCGGGGGCCCGAGCCGCATAGCCGAAGGCAGCGAGCCCTGCGCTACAGTGCAGCCCTGCCCGCCCGCCGTGCCCCATGCGCCTCCTCCTCCTGCTCCGCGACACCTCGCCCAACGGCATCACCACCTACAACCGCATCCTGGCGCGGGAGCTGGTGGCGCAAGGCCATGAGGTCCATGTCTGGCCGGCCCGCAGCGACTTCGGCGCCGGCCGGGCGCTGCGCCTGCCGCCGGCCCATCCGCTGCTGGAGCCGCTGGCCCGGCCCTGGCTCAAACATGGGCTCAAGCCCGACCTGCTGTTCGTCAACAGCTACACCCAGGCCCGCTTCGCCCACCAACTCAAGGCCAGCGCCGGCATCCCGTGGCTGGCCTGCATGCACAACGGCCACAGCCCCGAACGCATGGCCCAGTGGCTGCAGCTGTTCGGCAATGCCGACGGCGTGGTCACGATGTGCGAGACCCTGCGCGCCACCTATGCCCAGCTGATCGCCGATGGCGGCGCGGCCCACCAGCCTCCGGTGCTGGGCAGCCGGCTGCCGATAGCCATGCCGGCGCTGCGCGAGCGCAGCGCCGAGGGGCCGATCACCCTCGGTTACTGCTCGCGCCTGAGCGGCCACAAGGGCCCGCGCTGCGAGGCCTGGCTGGAAGCCATCGCGCGGCTGCCCGGGCGTGAGCGCTACCGCGTGCTGGTGATTGGCGGCGGCAGCCATCTGAAGGCCTTGCAGGCCAAGGCCGCCGCCTTGGGACTGAACGCCGAATTCAGCGGCATGGTGGCCGACCCGGCGCCGCTGCTGGAGCGCATCGATGTGATCACCGGCGCCGGCTATGCGCTGATGGAAGGCCTGATGCGCGGCTGTGCGGCGGTGGGCCTGGGCTTTGGCGGCTGCATCGGCGCGATCACCGAGCAGACGCTGGATGAGGCCTATGCGCTGAACTTCGGCGACCACTGCCCGCGCGCCTACCCCGGCGATGCCGACAGCATCGCGGCCGCGCTGGCCACCGCCATCGCCTCGCTGCAGACCCCGGGCCTGGCCCGGCTGCACCAGCGCGCGCGCGCGTTTTCGGCGCCCGGGCCGGTGGTCAGCGAGCTGGTGGATTTCATCGCGCGCTGCAGGCGCGGCTGAGCCGGCGCAGCTCGAGCACCGGCAGGGTGCGGCGCTGCTCGCCGCCGCCCACCTCGACCAGGGCCTGCAGCGACAGATCGCGCGGATCGGCGCCGGCCGGGGCCTCGCGCTGCCAGCGCGCCGGCTCGATGCCGGTCAGCCCATCCACCACCCAGCCGACCGCGCCGCCCTCCTCGTCATCCACCACCAGCACCATCGCGTCGGCGTGATCGGCCGACGGCCGGGCCTGGCCCAGCACCGTGCGCAGACAGACCAGGGGCAGGGCCTGGCCGCGGTGCAGCAGCAGGCCCAGCATGCCGGGCGCATCCGAGGCGGCGGCGCCGCGCTGCGGCGGCAGCCGCATGATCTCGCGCACCTGGGTCAGCGGTGTGCCCAGCTCGGTGTCGAGGCGATAGGTCAGATAGCTGGTCCGCGGCCCCTGGCCGGCGATCTCGGCGGGCGCCGCGGCCTCGGCCCGGCGATGACCGCGCGTGGCCGGGATCGCATGACTCAGGCCGGCCAGCGCCAGCAAGCCCGGCTCGGCCTGCAGCGCCGCGCTGAGCAGCAGCAACACCGGTGCCGCCCCCTGCTCCGGCGGCAACAGGCCGGCGAACAGCGCGGGCCGCCGCAAGCCCAGTGGGGGCAGCGGCAACAGGGCTTGCATCGCGAGGTGGCGGATGTCGCGCACCAGGTCCAGCACCAGGGCCAGCCGCCCCGCCCCCAGGCGCAGCACCAGCACATCGCTGAGCGCCGTCGCCGGGCTGTGCCCCAGGCCCAGCAGCTGCAGACTGTCAACCACCGGGATCTCCTGGCCATGATGGTGGATCACGCCCAGGCAGAGCCCGCCGCGCAGCTCGCTGCTCAGGATCTGGGCCTGCGGCACCGTGGTCTCGACCAGGGCTGCGGCAATCGCCAGACCATGGCCGCCCACCTCGAACAGCAGACAGGGCTCGCGCGGGCCGGCCTGGGCCGCCAGCGCCGCCTGTCCCGTCTCGGCGACCAGGGGCACGCCCGGCAGCCGGGCCAGCGCAGCCGGTTCCAGCACCACCACGAGGCCACCCGCATCGGCGTCGAGCACGAAGGCATGCGTCAGCAAGCCTGCCCTGCCCGGCTCGGCAGGCTCCAGCTGATGCAGCCGCGCCGGGGCCACGATGCTGCCGACACCGTCAAGCAGCAGACCCAGCAACAGGGGCCGCTCCGCCGCGCCCAGTCGCAGCAGCAGGATCACCCGCTGCGGCCCCGGCTGGACTGCCGTCAAGCCCAGCAGCGGCGCCGGATCCAGCACCGGCACGATGCTGCCGCGCACATCGATGGCGCCGCGCAGCTCGGCCGCCGCGCCGGGCAGCGGGGCCAGGACCTCCGGGCAATGGATCACCTCGCGCACCGCCGCCACGTCAATGCCCAGCGTGCAGCCGCCCACCCGTATCAGCCCGAAGCGCGGGCCAGCCGCTGCGGCATCCATCGCCGCCTCAGCGCGCAGCGGTCGCAGCATCGGCACCGCTGCCCAGGCCGGCGACCAGCTGGGCCACCTGGCGGGCCACGCCCTGCTGGGCCTGGGCGGCGTCGGCGATCTGGCGGATCGAGTCGCTGGTCTTGCCGGCGCTGGAGACAATGCCCTCGAAGGCATCACGCGCCCTGGCCGAACGCTCCGAGCCGGCATCGACCCGCTCGCCCGATTCCTCGATCAGCTTGGTGATCGCGTGGGCCGCCTCCGAGCTGCGCTCGGCCAGGCGCCGCACCTCGCCGGCCACCACCGAGAAGCCCAGCCCATGCTCGCCGGCCCGGGCGGCCTCGATCGCGGCATTGAAGGCCAGCAGATTGGTCTGGGCCGCAATATCGCCGACCACCCGCACGATCTCGCCGATCTGGCGACTGCTGGTCTGGATCAGCTCGATCGACTCGATGGCCTTCTGCAGCGCCGCAAAACCCTGCTGGGCGTTCTCCTGGGTGGCCCCGGCCAGCGCGGCGGCGGCCTGGGTCGACTGGCCGATGCGGGCGATCGCCTGGTCGAGCTCGCTGATCGTCGCGCCCATCGCGCCGGTCTTCTGGCGCACATCCCGCTCCAGCCGCACCTGGTCGCTGACATCCACCGCGTACTTGATGACACCGCGCGGCTGGCCCTTCATGTCGAAGATCGGGCTGTAGGTGGCCAGTATCCAGACCTCGCGATTGAACTTGCCGACGCGCTGGAAGCGGCCGCTGCGATGCTCGCCCTTGCCCAGGCGCAGCCAGAAGTCGCGGTACTCTTCCGAGGTGATGTACTCGGGCGGGCAGAAGCTGCTGTGGTGCCGGCCGACCACCTCGCGCAGGCTGTAGCCCATGGTGCGCAGAAAATTGTCGTTGGCGGCCAGCACATTGCCGTCCAGATCGAACTCGATCGCGCCCAGACCCAGGTCCACCGCCCTGACCCGGCTCTCCACCTCGCTGCTGCGGATCTTGGCGGCGGTGACGTCGATCGCGTACTTGACGATCTTGGTGATGCGGCCCTCGGGATTCATGATGGGGTTGTAGGTGGCCTGGATCCAGACCTCCTTGCCGTTTTTGCCTACGCGCTTGTACTCGCCGCTGTCGAACTCGCCGCGCGCCAGCTTGTCCCAGAAACCCAGATAGGCCTCGCTGCTGGCATAGGCCGGGTCGCAGAAGATGCGGTGGTGCTTGCCGCGCACCTCCTCCAGTGCATAGCCCATCAGCTGCAGGAAGTTGGCATTGGCCGTCAAGACCTGACCCTTGAGGTCGAACTCGATCACCGCCTGGGCACGGCTGATTGCGTTGACCTTGCCCTGGAACTCGGCATTGCTGAGTCTGGCCTCGGTCACGTCATGGGCAAACTTGACGATCTTCAGCGGCCGGCCTTCGAAGTCGAAGATCGGGTTGTAGGTGGCCTGCAGCCACAGCTCCTGGCCCTGCTTGGTCAGACGCTTGTAGATGCCGCCGTCGAACTCGCCGCGACCGAGTTTCTGCCAGAAGCGCTGGTAGTCCTCGCCGGCCGCGTACTCGGGCTCGCAGAACATGCGGTGGTGCTTGCCACGCAACTCCTCGATGTTGTAGCCGACCAGCTGCAGAAAGCGTTCGTTGGCGTCCAGGATATGGCCGCGCAGATCGAATTCGACGACCGCCTGCGAGCGCGAGATCGCCGCCACCTTGCCCTCGGCCTCGGCGGCGCGCAGCTTGGCACCGGTGATGTCGTAGGCAAACTTGACGATCTTGAAGGGCTTGCCATCGAGATCCAGGATGGGGTTGTAGGAAGCCTGGATCCAGACCTCCTTGCCGTTCTTGCCCAGGCGCTTGTACTCGCCGCCGTCGATCTCGCCGGCACGCAAGCGGGTCCACAGCGCGGCGTACTCCGGGCTTTGCGCATACTCTGTCTCGCAGAACATGCTGTGATGCTGACCCCGCACCTCGGCCAGGCTATAGCCCATCAGCTCCTGGAAGTTCTTGTTGGCATCCAGCACGCGGCCCTGCAGATCGAACTCGATCACCGCCTGGGCGCGATTGATCGCCGCCACCTTGCCCAGCAGCTCGGCATTGCCCAGCTTGCCGGCCGTGATGTCCAGCACGTACTCGACCACACGCAGCGGCAGCCCGTCCACGCCCAGCACCAGGTTGTAGCTGGAGCGCACATAGACCTTGCGGCCATCGGCGGCCAGGCGGACGAACTCACCTTCCTGCGACTCGCCAGCGCGCAGCCGCTCCCACAGGCGCTTGAACTCGGGCCCCGCCGCATAGTCGGGCTCGCACAGCAACGCATAGGGCTGGCCCTTCAGCTCGGCCAGGCTGCGGCCTATCAGGGTCTGGAAATTGTCGTTGGCGCTCAGCATGAGGCCGTCCAGATCGCATTCCACCACCGCCTGCACCCGCGAGATCGCGCCGACCCGCGCGTTCAGGTCGGCCGCCGCCAGGCGCTGCCTGGTGGTATCCAGCGCCACCAGGGTCAACCGGCTGCGCGCCTCGTTGGCAAACAGCCAACCCTCCAGCATCAAGGTCGCGCCCCCGTCGCCGGGCCGCGCCGGCAAGGTGATTGCGGCAGCGCCGTCGGCGGCACCCAGCGCGGCATTCCAGGCCGTGCGCATGGCCGGCAGATCCAGGCCCAGCAGGGTGTCGCGGTCGACGCTGCCGAGCCGCCCACGCTCCAACGCCAAGGTCTGCAGGGCCAGCTCGTTGGCATCCAGCAGCAGCCCGCTGCTGACCTCGAATACCAGGGTCAGGTATTGCTGGTTCAGCGCATGGGCCAGCGCCGCTATCGGCACCTCGGACAGCTGGGGAATCGACGAGTAGGTCATCTTCTCTCCCTGTTTGCACAGCCCGGCAGGCGGCGGCCCATCGTAGTGACAGCCGGGCGCCCTGGTCAATCGCGGCGTGTGGCGGCCCGCACGATGAGCTGGCGCTCGCGCAGCGCCTCGGGCTCGAAGGGGCTCCAGTCGGGGCGCTGCTGCTCGTAGAAGCCGTAGAGCCGCTCCAGATTGCCGAGCAGCTGGGCGTTGTCGGGCGCCAGCGCCAGCGCGGCCATCAGCTCGCGCGACAGCCGCGCGGCGCTGTCGGCGGTCAAGGCTGCGGGGCCTGCGGTCACGCGCGCCAGCGCCGCCAGCTGGCGCGCGCCGGCATAGGCCGGCAGCTGCGCCTGGGCCTGCTCGAACAGCGCCAGCGCCGGCTCGTAGCGCCCCTGCTCCCAGGCCTGCCAGCCGCGCAGGGTGCTGGCCAGCCCCCAGGCGCCGGGCGCCAGATCGGCCGGCACCGCGCGCTCGTAGCGACTCAGGCCCTGCTCCATCAAGGCGGCCGTGCGGGTGCGCTGGGCGGCGGTCAGCCCGTCGACCCGCAGCCGCACAAAGGCCGAGACCGCATCGACATAGGCCAGCTCGGGCAGCCAGCGCTGCAGCGACCAGGCAGCCGGCTCACCAGGCTGAGTCGCCATCTGCACCCAACCACCGGGGCCGCCCTGCTGCGGCTGCAGCTTCAGCCATTCGCCGCGCGCCTCGCTGACCCAAAAGGCCAGCGCCTGGTGGGGCGAGAACTCGATGGCACGGCCGGCAGCGCCGCGCTCGGGTCGGGGCCGCAAGACCATGGCCTGGCGGAAATCGCGATCCACCTGGGCCAGCTCGGCCCGGCTGATGCGGCGCGGCGCAAAGGCGATGGCCTGGGTCGGCAGGCTGCCGCGCAACTCCAGCGGCCCGTTCTTGAACCACAGCTGTTCAACCCCGCCGCCCTCGCCAACCTGGCGCACAAAGCGCAGATAGCTCTGCAGATAGAACTCGCCGGCCTGCTCGAACAAGCGGCCCCAGACCAGCACCGCGCCCTGGCCCGGCCGCAGCGCGCCGGCGGTGCCGACTCGGGTGATGCGGCCGATGATCACATCGACATCGCAGACCTCGCCGGGTTCGGCCCACAGATGCTTGGCGCCTATCGAGGGGTATTTCAGCAGACCCATCAGCACTTCCAGATGGACCAGCGCCGCGATCTGGCGGCTGGCCAGCTGCAGCTCGGGCGCCGGTGGGCGGCCGTCGCGGGTCTCGGCGTGATAGGGCAGGACCAGGGCATTCAGCGCCGCGCCCGGGAACACCGAGGCATAGCTGCAGGGCTCCATGCCGGCCGCGCGCGCCGTGCCGGCCAGTACCGCCAGCAGGCTCATCAGGACGTAAAAAAGAAAGCGGCGCATCATGGCTTGGCCTCCTCGTCGCAGGGCTTGGCGCTCGCTCGCAGGCGCAGCAGGCCGGTCTTCGGATAGGCCGCGTCGGCCTTGGCCTCGCTGATCGCGCGCCCGGCCGATGTCAGCACAAAGGCGCGCAGGCCTTCCAGCTCGCTCTTGGTCCGCCCCTCCAGCGGCCGTTTGGCCAGGGCGGCCAGCAGCACATCGGCGCGGCACAGATTGCGATGCGCCGTGTCAAAGCTGCGCTCGCGCAGCAGCTTGAAGCCGAAGGCGCTGGCGACAAAGGCATCGATATCGCTGGAGCGCGCCACCAGCTGGACCGGGTCCCGGATCGGCGCGGCGCCCGGCTCGGGGTAGCTCAGGCGCTGCAAGGCGCCGGCGGCCGCCTCGTTCTGGTTGGCCGCCTGGCGCAGCGGCACCAGCAGATAGCTCAGCTGCGCGCTGGGCTGGCTCGTACCACCGGGCCCGGGTTCGCTGGACAGCTGGCCCCAGACCTCCAGCAGCACCCGCCGCGTGTGCAGGCCGTCGACCAGGCGCGGGTTGTGCTCGCGCCCGTCCAGTGCCGGTGCGCGGCCCGGGCAGGCGACGAAGCGCACCGGCGTGTCGGGCAGATTGATCCAGCGGGCATTGCGGTTCTGGTCGAGCTCGAACTGCAGGCGTTCCAGATAGCTCTTCAGCTCGGCCGGCTTCAGCAGCTCGCCACTCGGCTCGCTGAGCAGGACCGTGAAGCTGCCGGCCTGGGGCTCGCAATCGATGATGACGGCCTGGGCCGCACCGGTGCCCACAGCCAGAAGCCAGCTCAGCCAGTGTTTCCTCATCGGGATCTCCTTCACTCGTCCAGCATCGCCAGCGCCGCGTCGACCGACTTCAGCAGCCGCGGATAGACCTCGCCCGCCCCCTCGGGCTTGACACGCACCAGGGCCTCGAAGCCGGCCGGCCGACCGGCCAGCGCCGCCTCGACCAGGCCGCGATAGCGCCGCAGCGCCGGCCGGGCCTGGCCGCAGCCGTGCTGGCCCAGCATCAGCACGACCTTTTCCTGCGCCTGCCACTCATACTGCTGGCGCAGGCCCAGCACCCGGGGCAAGGCCGCGCAGACCAGCTCCGGCTCGCGCAGCGCCAGCACATTCAGGCCTTCGGCCGCCGCCGCGCCACCCATGCCGCTCTGGCGCAGATGGCTCATCAGCCCCGGCAGCGCCGGCTCGCCATAAGAGGCCAGCAAGGTGGCGGCGCTGCCGAGCTCGGCCTCGCTGCCCTTGCCGCCGAGCTGTATCAGCAGGCCCTGCATCTCCTTGGTGTAGGAGAGGTCGAGCTGGCGCTGCTTGATCGCCAGGTCCACCGAGTCCTTCAGCGCAAAGCCCAGCACCAGCACGACCGCCGCCGCGACCAGCTTGGGCAACTCGGCGCCCATCCAGGCGGCGGCGCGGGCCAGCACTGACCGGGCTTCCGATGGGGCCGCTGCCGGCGCTCGCTGGGCCAGCAGCAGTTGCTCGATGCGCGCCAGCCGTTCTTCCACCGTGCCGCTCATGCCTGGGCTCCGCTTGTCGCGATGCCGCAGTCTGGAGCGGACGCGCCCGGGCGTCAAACCCTAGAACGCCACACAAAGGGGCGGCCCATCCCATCTTGGTGCAGCCGGATTGCATACAGTTTTAATAAAGCCTTGTATGCAGCGCAGAACCGACGCGCCCGGCATCTCCCCGGTTGATGGCATGGAGATTGCTCCGTAGAGTGGATCGCCGGGTCGGCAAGACCTGGACCTTCCCTATCCATCGCAAGATTCACGGAGACACCCCGATGCTGGAAACAAGCACCCGCCGCCACTGGCTGGCAGCCGCCACGCTGGCCGCCCTCGGCGCTTTCGCCGCCCCTGCCCAGGCCCAGACCACGCCGATCAAGTTTCAGCTCGACTGGCGCTTCGAAGGCCCGTCGGCGCTGTTCCTGCAGCCGATTGCCAAGGGCTATTTCAAGGCCGCCGGCCTCGATGTGACGCTGGACGCCGGCAACGGCTCCGGTGGCGCGGTGACCCGGGTGGCCTCGGGCTCCTATGACCTGGGCTTTGCCGACCTGGCCGCGCTGATGGAGTTCCATGCCAACAATCCCGATGCGCCGAACAAGCCGGTCGCGGTGATGATGGTCTACAACAACACGCCAGCCGCGGTGCTGACGCTGAAGAAGTCCGGCATCAGCAGCGTCGGGCAGCTGAGCGGCAAGAAGCTCGGCGCCCCGGTGTTCGACGCCGGCCGCAAGGCCTTCCCCATCTTTGCCCAGGCCAACAAGATCAGCAATGTGGCCTGGACCAGCATGGACCCGCCGCTGCGCGAGACCATGCTGGTGCGCGGGGACATCGATGCGATCACCGGCTTCTCCTTCACCTCGCTGCTGAACCTGGAAGCGCGCGGCATCAAGGCCGCCGATGTGCAGATCTTTCCCTATGCCGAGCACGGCGTGAAGCTCTACGGCAACGCCATCATCGCCAGCCCCAAGCTGCTCAAGGAGAAGCCCGAAGTCGTCAAGGCCTTCCTGCTGGCCTTTGCCAAGGGCGCCAAGGAAGTGATGGCCAATCCGGATGCCTCGATTGCCTATGTGAAGCAGCGCGACGGCATCATCAACGAGGCGCTGGAGAAGCGCCGCCTGCGCCTGGCCATCGACGCGGTGATCGCCAGCCCCGATGCGCGCGCCGAGGGCTTCGGGCAAGTCCTGGCCCCGCGCCTGGCCCTGATGGCCAGCCAGATCTCGGATGCCTATGGCACCAAGACCCGCGTCGTGCCGGAGGCGGTGTGGAATGGCGCCTTCCTGCCCAGCAAGGCCGAGCTGGATGTCTTGCCGCCCAAGCGCTGAGGCGGGCTCATCATGGACAACTTCGTCGACTTCCGGCGGGTCTGGCTCGCCTACAACGATGAGCTCTGGGAACAGGGCAAGTTCGCGGTCGAGGACATCTCGCTGACGCTCAGGCGCGGCGAGTTCGCGGCCATCGTCGGGCCCTCGGGCTGCGGCAAGAGCACCTTCATGAAGCTGGCCACCGGGCTGAAGAAGCCCAGCCGGGGCGAGATCCATGTGGACGGCCAGCCGGTCAACGGCCCGCTGAAGATCAGCGGCATGGCCTTCCAGGCGGCCTCGCTGCTGCCCTGGCGCACGACCTTGCAGAACGTGATGCTGCCGCTGGAGATCGTCGAGCCGCACCGCAGCCAGCTGCGTGCCAGGAAGGCCGAGTACATCGAACGCGCCCGCGCGCTGCTGGCCAGCGTCGGCCTGTCGGGCTACGAAGACAAGTTCCCTTGGCAGCTCTCCGGCGGCATGCAGCAGCGCGCCAGCATCTGCCGCGCGCTGATCCACGAACCCCAGCTGCTCTTGCTGGACGAGCCCTTCGGCGCGCTCGATGCCTTCACCCGCGAGGAGCTCTGGTGCACGCTGCGCGACCTGCAGGCGGCCAAGGGCTTCAATGTGATCCTGGTGACGCATGACTTGCGTGAGAGCGTGTTCCTGGCCGACACCGTCTATGTGATGAGCAGAAGCCCGGGCCGCCTGCTGCATCGCCGAGATATCGAGCTGCCGCGCCCGCGCGAGCTGGAGCTGACCTACACACCGGCCTTCACCGAAATCGTCCACGAGCTGCGCGGCCATATTGGCGCGCTCAGGAAGAGCGGCGCGGAGGTGGCGCAATGACAGCCAGGAAGAAACCCCATCTGCTGTTCCAGCGCTATGCCTCGTCCCTGCTGCTGCTGGTCATCCTCTTGCTGTGGCAGCTGATCTGCAGCGCGCTGCAGGTCTCGGAGTTCATCTTCCCCAGCCCCTGGGCGATCGCCCAGGCCCTGGCCGACTATCACCAGGTCATCCTCGGCCACGCCTGGCGCACCTTCTGGGTGACCCTGGCGGGCTTCGGCATCGCCATCGTCGTCGGCGTGCTCTTGGGCTTTCTGATGGGCAGCTCGCAGCTGGCCTACAAGGCCATGTACCCGCTGATGACCGGCTTCAACGCGCTGCCCAAGGCGGCCTTCGTGCCGATTCTGGTGGTGTGGTTCGGCATCGGCGTCGGCCCCGCGATCCTGACCGCCTTCCTGATCAGCTTCTTCCCCATCATGGTCAATATCGCCACCGGCCTGGCCACCCTGGAGCCCGAGCTGGAGGATGTGCTGCGGGTGCTGGGGGCCAAGCGCTGGGATGTGCTGGTCAAGGTCGGTCTGCCGCGCTCGATGCCCTACTTCTTCGCTGCGCTGAAGGTCGCGATCACCTTGGCCTTTGTCGGCACCACGGTGTCCGAGATGACGGCCGCCAACGAGGGCATCGGCTATCTGCTGATCTCGGCCGGCGCCTCGATGCAGATGGGCCTGGCCTTTGCCGGCCTGGTCGTCGTCGGCGCGATGGCGATGCTGATGTACGAGCTGTTCGCGGTGCTGGAGCGTCGCCTGACCGGCTGGGCCCACCGTAGCGACAACCACTGAATTCCCAACCTGAATCGAGGAGCTTCCAGAGTGAACAACAAGAAACTGCATCTGCTGGCCGCGGCCACCCTGCTGCTGGCCTGCGGCCTGGCCCAGGCCCAGGTCCGGCTGTACGGCCTGCTCGATATGAGCGTCGGCGCGGCCAAGGCGCCGGGCGGCCAGTCCATCAAGGGGGTCGACAGCGGCAAGATGACGACCAGCTATTTCGGCCTCTCGGGCAACGAAGACCTCGGCGGCGGCCTGACGGCCTCGTTCACGCTGGACAGCTTTCTGCGCGCCGACGTCGGCAACAACGGCCGCTTCAACGGCGACAACTTCTGGGCCCGCAATGCCTGGGTGGCGCTGAGCAGCAAGGAGCTGGGCACGGTACGCCTGGGCCGCAACACCACGCCGCTGTTCGTGCAGACCCTGGCCTTCAATGCCTTCGGTGACTCCTTCGGCTACTCGCCCAGCATCCGCCAGTACTTCAGTGCCGGCGCCACGGTCAGCGGCACCACGGCCACCGGCGACACCGGCTGGAGCGACTCGGTGCTCTATCTAAGCCCCAAGTTCGGCGGCTTCAGTGCCGGAGCCTTTGTCGCGGCCGGCGAAGGCGCGGGCGGCAGGAACTTCGGCTTCAACGCCAACTACGGCGGCGGGCCATTCGCTGCCGGCTTCACTTACCAGAATGTCAAGAAAGACGGCGCCGCCCCGCTGGCCGACACCAAGACCTGGCAGGCCGCCGCGTCCTATGACTTCGGCGCGGCCAAGCTGTTCGGCCAGTACGGCAAGGTCGACAACACGACGAGCGGCCGCGACTACAAGATCGCGGGCCTGGGTGCCGCCGTGCCTATCGGCGACGGCAAGCTGCTGGCCCAGTACGGCCATCTGGGCGCCTCGGTCGGCCCGGACCGCAAGACCTTCAGCTTCGGCTACGACCACTTTGTCTCCAAGCGCACCGATGTCTATGCGGTGGCGATGAGCGACAAGCTCGACGGACTGTCGGGCGGCAGCAGCTACTCGGTCGGCATCCGTCACCGCTTCTGATCTCGCTCGCGCCGCGCCCTTTTCTCTCTTGCTAAGCTGCCGCCCATGGCATGGCATGGACATCTGAAGCTGGACTACCGGCGCGACGAGCAGGGGCGCACCACGGCCCTCGATAAACACCACGGTCCGCTGCGTGTGCTGCAGCGGCTCTATCCCGAGGGCCCGGGCGTCTGCCACCATGTGCTGGTGCATCCGCCCGGCGGCATCGTCGGAGGCGACCGGCTCGAGATCGAGATCGATCTGCAGACCGCCAGCCATGCGCTGCTGACCACGCCGGGCGCCACCCGCTACTACCGCAGCGCCGGCGAGCTGGCCAGCCAGCGCCTGCGCGCCCGGGTCGCCGACGGCGCGCGGCTGGAATGGCTGCCGCTGGAGACCCTGATCTACGACGGCGCGCTGGCCGAGAACCGCATGGTGTTCGAGCTGGCGCCGGGTGCCGAGATGCTGGGCTGGGATGTGCTGGCGCTGGGCCTGCCGGCCGCCGGCCTGCCCTTCGCGCGCGGCCACTACACCCAGCACCTGGAGCTGCCCGGCCGCTGGCTGGAGCGCGGCCGCCTCGCGGCCGATGACCATGGCCTGCTGGACTCGCCGCTGGGCCTGGCCGGCTACAAGGTGATGGCCAGCCTGTGGTTTGCGGCGGGCCAGGTCTTGCCGAACGCCCGCCGAGAGGCCCTGCTGGAGACCGCCCGCGAGCTCTGCGCGGCCGACGGCTTGCGCGCCACGGCCGGCTGCACCGCACCCGAGCCGGGCGTGGTGGTGCTGCGCGTGCTGGCGCCCAAGGTCGAGCCGGCGATGGCCTTGCTGTCGCGGGTCTGGGCGGCCTGGCGCAGCCAGGCCTGGGGCCTGCAGCCCTGCCCGCCGCGGGTCTGGCGCACCTGAACAAAGCGCTTGCCGGCAAGCACCCAAGCGCGGAAGATGCCCAGCATCCGCCGCCTTGATCGGGGCTTTGGGCGACGGTGAAGCACGGATGATTCAGCCCTGTCACAAGAGCCGTCCGGCTCGACGCAAGGGAGCGCTTCATGCAGGTTCTGAAGAATATGAGCATCGCCGCCAAACTCTCGGCGGCCTTTGCCATCATGCTGGGGCTGTTGGCCATCCTGGCCTTGTTCTCGTTCTCGCGGCTGCAGCTGGTGCAAGCCGAGTCGCGCACCATCAGCGGCAACTGGCTGCCCTCGGTGCAGGCCATCAATGGCCTGAGCGCCGATATCGTCGAGTTCCGCATCGGCCTGATCGTCAATCTGAACGCCACCGATGCCGCGCAATCGGCCTCCTCGGCCAAGTCGATGGAGGACGCGACCGCGGCCGCCCAGAAAAGCATGGCCGCCTATGACAAGCTGATCAGCAGCGACAACGAGCGGCGCGAGTTCGAGCGCTTTGCCGGACTGTGGAGCAAGTACCAGGCGCTGGCGAAGCAGGTCGTCACCTCGGTGCGCGACGGGCAGATCGACGACGCCCGCAAGCTCGCCGGCGGCGAAGCGCGCCAGACCTTTACCGAGGCCAGCACCTTGCTGCGCCAGCTGGTCGAGCTGAACAACAAGGGCGCCGATGCCTCGGCCGCCCATGGCGAGGATGTCTACCGCTCGGCCGCGCTGTGGCTGCTGATCGTCAGCCTGATCGCCGGCGGCCTGGCCATCGTGATGGCGCTGACCTTGATACGCGCGATCACCCGCCCGCTGGCCCAGGCCGTCAGCGCGGCCGACCGGGTGGCCGGTGGCGATCTGAGCCAGCCCATCCGTTTCGAGGGCAAGGACGAGACCGCGCGGCTGCTGGAGGCGATGCAGCGCATGCAGCACAGCCTGGCCGGCACGGTGGCCAGCGTGCGCGAGGGCGCCGAGTCGGTGTCCACCGCCAGCGCCCAGATCGCCCAGGGCAATGCCGACCTGTCGGCCCGTACCGAGGAGCAGGCCTCCTCGCTGGAGCAAACCTCGGCGACGATGGAAGAGCTCAGCGCCACCGTGCGCCAGAACGCCGACAGCGCCCAGCAAGCCAACCAGCTGGCCCAGAGCGCCAGCGAGGTGGCGCGCAGCGGCGGCCAGGTGGTCGGCGAGGTGGTCACGACGATGCGCGGCATCGAGGACAGCTCCAAGCGCATCTCCGACATCATCTCCACCATCGACGGCATCGCCTTCCAGACCAATATCCTGGCCTTGAACGCGGCCGTCGAGGCGGCCCGCGCCGGCGAGCAGGGCCGCGGCTTTGCGGTCGTGGCCTCCGAGGTGCGCTCGCTGGCCCAGCGCAGCGCCGACGCGGCCAAGGAGATCAAGAGCCTGATCAACGACTCGGTCGAACGGGTGCAAAGCGGCACCCAGCTGGTTGACCGGGCCGGCCAGACCATGCAGGACATCGTCAACTCGGTGCAGCGGGTGGCCGATATCGTCGGCGAGATCAGCAGCGCCAGTGTCGAGCAGAGCGCCGGCATCGCCCAGGTCGGCGAGGCGGTGACCCAGCTGGACCGCGCCACCCAGCAGAACGCGGCGCTGGTGGAGGAAAGCGCGGCCGCCAGCGAGAGCCTCAAGCACCAGGCGGTGCGGCTGCTGGAGTCGGTGGCCAGCTTCAAGCTTGACGGCCATCAAGCCCGCGCTCGCCCGGTCGCCGCACCGGCCCCCAAGGCACCGGCCCACAAGCCTGCCGCTTTCAAATCGGCAACACCCCGCCCGGCGGCCAAGCCGGCGGCCCCTCGCAAACCCCAGCCAGCGGCAGCCGCCGATGGCGACTGGAGCAGCTTCTGACACGGCTGCTTCACCGATAGCGCCCAGGCTGCGTGAACGGCAGGCAAGCCTGCCCTCACGCCCGGCCCTGCGCTACCCGCGCTGACCCCTTTGTTTCCACACCGCAGCCCCACGCCGGATTCGTCCGGTGTCCCGGGCGGTGTCTGCAGCGCTTTTGCCCCATGACCTCCCGGTCATGGGGCTTTTTTGCTGGCGATCAGATCGAGACGCGCTCGCGCACGCCGTCGCGCTGCATGTCCTCGCCGCGCCCGCGCGCGACGAACTCGCCGCGCTCCATCACCAGGTATTGGTCGGCCAGTTCCTCGGCGAAGTCGTAGTACTGCTCGACCAGAATCACCGCCATGCGCTGCTTCTTGCCAGCGATTTCCAGGCCTTCATCGGCCAGCTGGCGCAGCACACGGCCGATGTCCTTGATGATGCTGGGCTGGATGCCTTCGGTGGGCTCATCGAGGACGATGAGCTTGGGCCCGGCCGCCAGCGCGCGGGCAATCGCCAGCTGCTGCTGCTGACCGCCGGAGAGATCGCCGCCGCGCCGGTTGATCATGGCCTTCAGCACCGGGAACAGTTCGAACAGCTGCGGCGGGATCGGCGTGCTGCCGCTCTTGTAGGCCAGGCCCATGCGCAGATTGTCCTCGACCGTCAACCGGCCGAAGATCTCGCGGCCCTGCGGCACATAGCCGATGCCGCGCCGCACGCGCTCGTAGGAAGTCAGCTTCGCGATGTCCTGCCCGTCCAGGCTCAGCCCGCCGCTCTTGATCGGCACCACGCCCATCAGGCTCTTCAGCAGGGTGGTCTTGCCGACGCCGTTGCGCCCGAGTATCACCGTGATCTCGCCGAGCTTGGCCTCGAAGCTGAGGCCGCGCAGGATGTGGGAGCCGCCGTAGGCCTGGTGGATGTTGTCGACTTTCAGCATGTGGTCAACGCCCAAGGTACACCTCCACCACCTTTTCATTCGCCTGCACCTCGGACAGCAGGCCCTCGGCAAGCACCGAGCCCTCGTGCAGCACTGTGACCTTCTTCTTGCCTTCGGTCAGTTGGTCGACGAACTTCATATCGTGTTCGACCACCACCAGCGAGTGTTGCCCCTCCAACGAGAGAAAGAGCTCGGCGGTGCGTTCGGTCTCCTCGTCGGTCATGCCGGCCACCGGCTCGTCGAGCAGCAGCAGTTTCGGGTCCTGCATCAGCAGCATGCCGATCTCCAGCCACTGCTTCTGACCATGCGACAAGAGCCCGGCCTGGCGTTGCGCTTCGGGCAGCAGATGGATCAGCTGCAGGATCTCGGCGATGCGGTCCAGCTGCGCGCCCGAAAGCCGTGCGAACAGGCTGGCGCGGGCGCGGCGGTCGGCGCTGAGAGCCAGCTCCAGGTTTTCGAACACGCTCAGCTGCTCGTAGACGGTCGGCTTCTGGAACTTGCGGCCGACGCCGATCTGGGCGATCTCGTTCTCGCGCAGGCGCAAGAGATCGATGTTCTGGCCGAAGCTGACCGTGCCCTGGTCGGGCCGGGTCTTGCCGGTGATGACATCCATCATCGTGGTCTTGCCGGCGCCGTTGGGGCCGATGATGCAGCGCAGCTCGCCGACATTGATCGCCAGGCTCAGCTGATTCAAGGCCCTGAAACCATCGAAGGACACCGTGATGTCGTCCAGATACAGGGCCACGCCGTGGGCAAAGTCGGGCGTGCCGGCGGTCAGCAGGCGGCCAAACGAGGCCGAGCCGCCCGACGAACCCGCCTGCAGCGCGGCCAGCTTGCTCTCGTGTTCGCTGCGCAGCTTGCTGCCCTCCTCCATCAGCTCGGGCGTCATGCGCGCTCTCCCTGCTTGCCTGTGAGTTTCCTGAACAGGCCGACGATGCCGTTAGGCAGGAATAGCGTCACCGCGATGAAGAGCGCGCCGAGGAAATACAGCCAGAACTCGGGGAAGGCCTGGGTGAACCAGCTCTTGGCGCCATTGACGAAGAAGGCGCCGACGATGGGGCCGATCAGCGTCGCACGGCCGCCGACCGCGGTCCAGATCGCGATCTCGATCGAGGCCGCCGCCGACATCTCGCCGGGGTTGATGATGCCGACCTGGGGCACATAGAGCGCGCCGGCCACCGCGCACATCAGCGCCGACAGCACCCAGATCGCCAGCTTGTAGGCCAGCGGGTTGTAGCCGGTGAACATCACGCGGCTCTCGGCATCGCGTATGGCCTGCAGCACACGGCCGAACTTGCTCTGCACGATCCAGCGCGCCATCAGGAAGAAGGCAATCAGCACCAGGCCGGTGATGACGAAGAGAACCATCCGGGTGGAAGGCTGCGCCAGCGGCACGCCGAGGATGCGCTTGAAATCGGTGAAGCCGTTGTTGCCGCCGAAACCGGTCTCGTTGCGGAAGAACAAGAGCATCGCGGCGAAGGTCAGCGCCTGCGTGATGATAGAAAAGTAGACGCCCTTGATGCGTGAGCGGAAGGCGAAGTAGCCGAATACAAAGGCCAGCAGTCCCGGCACCAGCAGCACCAGCAGCATCTGCAGCACGAAGGAATCGCTGAGGGCCCAGTGCCAGGGCAGCGCCTTCCAGTCCAGGAAGACCATGAAGTCGGGCAGATCGCTCTGGTAGTTGCCGTCGCGGCCGATCTGGCGCATCAGGTACATGCCCATGCCATAGCCGCCCAGCGCGAAGAACAGGCCGTGGCCCAGGCTCAGGATGCCGGTATAGCCCCAGATCAGGTCCATCGCCAGCGCGCAGATCGCGTAGCACATGATCTTGCCCACCAGGCCCACCGCATAGTCGCTCATATGCAAGACATGACCCTCGGGCAGGGCCAGGTTCAACAGCGGCACAACGATGGCCACCACCAGCAGACAGGTGGCCACGGCCAGCCAGCCGGCGGCGGACAGCAGACCGCGTGAGGGCTGCAGCAGGGTCGTGTTCGGAGTGACAGGTGTGTTCATCATGCTTCCGCGCTCCGGCCCTTCATCGCGAACAGCCCTTGCGGTCGTTTTTGGATGAAGACGACGATGAAGACCAGCACCATGATCTTGGCCAGCACCGCACCGGCCCAGTCCTCCAGCAGCTTGTTCAGGATGCCCAGACCCAGGGCCGCGATCACGGTGCCGGCCAGCTGGCCGACGCCGCCCAGCACCACCACCATGAAGCTGTCGACGATATAGCTCTGGCCCAGGTCCGGGCCGACATTGCCGACCTGGCTCAGCGCGCAGCCGGCCAGGCCGGCGATGCCGGCGCCCAGCGAGAAGGCATAGGTGTCGATGCGGGCGGTGTTGACGCCCATGCAGGCGGCCATGCGGCGGTTCTGCGTGACGCCACGCACGAACAGGCCCAGCCGCGTCTTCGCGATCAGCAGCGCCACGCAGGCCAGCACCAGCAAGGCAAAGCCGATGATGGCGATGCGGTTGTAGGGCAGGGTCAGATTGCTCATCAGCGCGAAGCCGCCGGACAGCCAGGCCGGGTTCTCGACCGGCACGTTCTGCGCGCCGAACAGGCTGCGCACCGCCTGCATCAGCACCAGGCTGATGCCCCAGGTGGCCAGCAGGGTCTCCAGCGGCCGGCCATAGAGCCAGCGGATGATGCTGCGCTCCAGCACCGCACCGACCAGGGCCGCAGCCAGGAAGGAGGCGGGGATGGCCAGCAGCACATAGTAGTCAAACGCGCCGGGCAGATAGCTGCGGAACAGGTTCTGCACCACATAGGTCGCATAGGCGCCGATCATCATCAGCTCGCCGTGCGCCATATTGATCACGCCCATCAGCCCGTAGGTGATGGCCAGACCCAGCGCGACCAGCAGCAGGATGGAGCCGAGGCTGACGCCGGTGAAGATCAAGCCCAGGCGTTCGCCCCAGGCCAGGCGGCCCTCCAGCTTGGACAGGGCCTGCGACAGCGCGCTCCTGACCTCGGCATCCGACTCGGCGGCAATGCGCTCAATCAAGAGACTGCGCACCGCCGGGTCGCTGGCGCCGGCCAGCTGCTGCGCGGCCTCCAGGCGCCTGGTCTTGTCGGGCGAGGCGATTACCAGGGCCGCGCGCATCAGGGACAGTTGGGTCTTGATGCCCGCGTCGCTCTCGCTGGCCAGGGCCTTGTCCAGCAGCGGCAGCTGGGACTCGTCCAGCGACTGCTTGCCCAGCTCGGCGACGGCCTCGCGGCGCGTCGCGAGCTCGGGAGAAAACAGCTTCAGCGCTGCCAGCGCGGCCTGCAGCGCGCCGCGCATGCGGTTGTTGTTCGTCACATCCTCGGCACCCTCGGGCACGGCCTCGTCGCCCTTGATGACCAGCACCTGCTCGGGCGTCAGCTTGACCGCATCGTCCAGCAAGGCCTGCACAAACGTGGCCAGGCCCGGCTCGGCGCCGGCGGCCGCCGCATTGAGCGCGGCGATGCGCGCATCGGTCTCGCCGCTCGCGATGGCGCGGGCTTGTTGCGGGGTCAGGGCGTGGGCAAGAGGCACTTGGCTGGCGACAAACAGCAGCCAAGCACCTGCTCTGAGCAGGCGCTTGATCATCACGGCTCCGTGGCGAGGGGCTGAATTACTTCGCTACCGGCTCGTCTTTCTTGCCCTTGTTCTCGGGGATGTAGGGGCTCCACGGCTGGGCTTTGACCGGGCCAGGCGTCTTCCAGACCACGTTGAACTGGCCGTCGGCCTTCACTTCGCCGATGAAGACGGGCTTGTGCAGATGGTGGTTCTTCGCGTCCATCGTGCTGGTGAAGCCGCCCGGGGCCTTGAAGGTCTGGCCGGCCATCGCGGCGATGACCTTGTCGGTATCGGTGCTCTTGGCCTTGGTGACCGCCTGGGCCCACATATTGAAGCCGATATAGGTCGCCTCCATCGGGTCATTGGTCAGCGGCTTGTCCTTGTGGCCGGGGATGTTCTTGGCCTTCGCGTAGGCGGCCCACTTCTTCGTGAACTCGGTGTTGGCCGGGTTCTTGATCGACATGAAGTAGTTCCAGGCAGCCAGATGGCCCACCAGCGGTTTTGTGTCGACGCCGCGCAGCTCTTCCTCACCGACCGAGAAGGCCACCACCGGCACATCGGTCGCCTTCAGGCCCTGATTGCCCAGCTCCTTGTAGAAAGGCACATTGGAGTCGCCGTTGATGGTCGACACCACGGCCGTCTTCTTGCCCTCGGCGCTGAACTTCTTGATCTTGGCGATGATGCCTTGATAGTCGGAGTGACCGAAGGGGGTGTACTCCTCCATGATGTCAGCGTCGGCCACACCCTTGCTCTTCAGGAAGGCGCGCAGGATCTTGTTGGTGGTGCGGGGGTACACATAGTCGGTGCCCAGCAGCACGAAGCGCTTGGCCGAGCCGCCGTCCTTGCTCATCAGGTACTCGACGGCCGGGATGGCCTGCTGATTCGGCGCGGCGCCGGTATAGAACACGTTCTTGCTCAGCTCCTCGCCCTCGTACTGCACCGGGTAGAACAGCAGGCCGTTGAGCTCCTCGAAGACCGGCAGCACCGACTTGCGCGACACCGAGGTCCAGCAGCCGAACACCGCAGCGACCTTGTCCTGCGAGATCAGCTGCTTGGCCTTTTCGGCGAACAGCGGCCAGTTCGACGCCGGGTCGACCACCACCGGCTCCAGCTTCTTGCCCAGGAGGCCGCCCTTGGCATTGATCTCGTCGATGGCCATCAGCACGGTGTCCTTCAACACCGTCTCCGAGATCGCCATCGTGCCGGACAGGCTGTGCAGCACGCCGACCTTGATGGTGTCGGCGGCGTGGGCAGGCAGGCCCAGGCCGGCAATGCCCAAGGCCAGGGCGGACAGGTTCAGGGTGCGGCGCGATACAAGCTTCATGGCGGGGTCTCCAGGAGGGTGGTTGGGATCAGGCTTGGAACTGGACCCAGTCTCACGAGGCGGCGCCGGATCAGGAATACGCCATCTGGCGTAGTTGCTGGCGGCCGACGCGGTAGAGTTCCGCCGATGAACAGACTGCTCACCGAACTGCAGCGCCTCTATGCGCCGACGGCGCCCGACAACGCACCTGCCGAGGGCCAGGTGCGCGCGCTGCTGCTGGAGCTGGCCCGGCCGGCCGACTGGGATGCGCTGGGCGCCGTCTGGCGCGGCGTGCAGGCCGATCTGGAACTGCCCGCCCCGGCCATCGCCGTCAACGGGGTCGACGGCTACCAGCTCTGGTTCTCGCTCGCCGAGCCGGTGCCGGCCGCGCAGGCCCTGGACTTTCTGGAGGGGCTGCGCCGGCGCTATCTGGGCGGCATCGCGGCACAGCGGCTGAGGCTGGAGACCGTGGCCCAGGAACTGCCGCCGCGCCAGCTGCCCAGCGGCCTGTGGTCGGCCCTGCTGGCCCCGGACCTGGCGCCGGTCTTTGCCGACGAGCCCTGGCTCGACACCGAGCCCGGGGCCGAGGGCCAGGCGGACCTGCTGTGCCGCCTCCAGCCGATCAAGAGCGCCGACTTTCGCGCCGCGCTGGAACGGCTAGCGCCGGACACGCCCGCGCCAAGGGTCGACACCGCGTCGGCCGCCCCCGCCCCGTCGGCCGATGCCGGCCAGGACGCGCCGCGCCGCTTTCTGCTGGGCGTGATGAACGACGCCAGCGCCCCCCTGCATCTGCGCATCGAGGCGGCCAAAGCACTGCTGTAGCGGCGATAAAAAAGGGCGCTCGTCGCGATGACGGCGCCCTTCCGATCAAGACCGAGGTCTTGATGCCTTACTTGCTGTTCACGGCGTCCTTGAGGGCCTTGCCGGCGGTGAACTTGGGCACCGTGGCGGCGGCGATTTCCAGCGCTTCGCCGGTGGCCGGGTTCTTGCCGGTGCGGGCGGCGCGCTCGCCGACCTTGAAGGTGCCGAAGCCGACCAGGGCCACGGAGTCGCCCGCAACCAGGGCTTCGGTGATCGTGCCCAGGGCGGCGTCCAGCATCGTGGTGGCGGCAGCACGGGTGACGCCGCTCTTGGTGGCGATGCTTTCGATCAGTTCACTTTTGTTCATCAGTTATCCAGTAGATACGGGGAAAGTCCCGGTGAAGGGGTCGCGATTATCGGTCCGCCGGCCGAACAGGGCTGAAACAAGGCGTTCAGGTCACCGGCGCCGGGTTGAAGAGCACCAGTTGGTTGTGCAGCTTCCACTGCTCGGACCAGGTCTTCTTGCGGCCGCTGGCCACGTCCAGCATCAGGCGGAACATCTCCCAACCGACCTCCGCTATCGTGGCCTCGCCGTCGGCGATGCGGCCGGCATTGATGTCCATCAGGTCGTGCCAGCGGCGCGCCAGCTCGCTGCGCGTCGCCACCTTGATGACCGGGCATTCGGCCAGGCCGTAAGGGGTGCCACGGCCGGTGGTGAAGACATGCAGATTCATGCCGGCGGCCAGCTGCAGGGTGCCGCAGATGAAGTCGCTGGCGGGTGTGGCGGCGTAGACCAGGCCCGACCGGATGCCGCGGTCGCTGAGCTTCTCGCCGGGCGAGAGCACGCCGCTGATCGGTGCGCTGCCGCTCTTGACGATGGAGCCCATCGCCTTCTCGACGATATTGGACAGGCCGCCCTTCTTGTTGCCCGGCGTGGTGTTGGCGCTGCGGTCGGCGCTGCCGCGCTTCAGGTAGGCGTCGTACCAGGCCATCTCGCGGATCATCGCCTCGGCGATCTCGGGGCTGGCGGCGCGCGAGGTCAGCTGATCGATGCCGTCGCGCACCTCGGTGGTCTCGGAGAACATCACGGTGGCACCGGCGCGCACCAGCAGGTCGGTGCAGAAACCCACCGCCGGGTTGGCGGTGACGCCGCTGAAGGCATCGCTGCCGCCGCACTGCACGCCCACCACCAGGGCGCTGGCCGGCACGGTCTCGCGCCGGCGCGCATCCAGGCGCTTCAGATGCTGCTCGGCGGTACGCAGGATGGAGTCGATCATGCTCATGAAGCCGACATGGGCGCCGTCCTGCAGGCAGACCACGTCGGCGCCGATGCCTTCGTCCTTCGCTTGCTCCGGCGTGATCGCAAAGGTGCCCGGCGGCAACAGACGCTCCGGCTGCAGCTTCTCGCAGCCCAGGCTGACCACCATCACCTCGTTGCCGAAGTTCGGGTTCAAGGTGATATTGCGCAGCGTGCGGATCGGCACCACCGCATCCGGCGCGTCGATCGCGACGCCGCAGCCGTAGCCATGCTCCAGCGCCACCACGTCGTCGACGTTCGGGTACTTCGGCAGCAGCTCGCGCTTGATGCGCTCGACCGCGAAGTCCACCACGCCGGACACGCATTGCACGGTCTGCGTGATCGCCAGGATGTTGCGCGTCCCGACCGAGCCGTCGGCATTGCGATAGCCCTCGAAGGTATGGCCCTGCAGCGGCGGCAGCGCCTCGCGCTGCGCGGTGGCCGCATTGGCGATAGGCAGGCCCTCCAGCGAGCGCGCCTCGGGCATCTCCAGCAGGCGCTCGTGGATCCAGCTGCCGGCCGGCACGGCCTTCAGCATGCGGCCGATCACGACGTTGTAGCGCCGCACCGCGTCGCCGGCGGCCAGGTCCGTCAGCGCCACCTTGTGGCCCTGCGGCACCCGGTCCACCAGGGACAGCCCGTCGGCGAAACGCGCGCCGGCATCGAGCCCGCCTTCGTTGGCCACGATGGCGACGTTGTCGGCCTCGTGCATCTTGATGTAGAGCGGCGTGCTTGCTGCCATGACGATGTACTTTTGGTTGTATTCCCAAGCGACGCCCGAGGATCCGGCTTTGCCGGTCCTACGGGCGTGCCCCCTTGAGGGGGCGGCCGAAGGCCGTAGGGGGTGGTCCGTCAATCTGCGGTGATCTTGCCGGTCTCGATCACCTTCTTCCAGCGCGCGAACTCCGCGGCCTGGAAGGCGGTGAACTGCTCGGGCGTGTTGCCGACGATCTCGAAACCCAGCTCCAGCAGCTTGGGCTTGACGGCCGGGTCGTTCAGGCCGGCCACCAGTGCGTCGTGCAGCTTGCCCTTGATGTCGGCGGGGATGCCCTTGGGCGCGGCAAAGGCCTGCCAGGAGTAGACGGTCACGCCCTTGTGGCCCAGCTCCTCCATCGTCGGCACGTCCGGCAGCAGCGGCGAGCGCTTGGCGCTGGTGATGGCCAGCGCGCGCAGCTTGCCGGCCTTGATATTGGAGAGGCCGGTGTTGATGTTCATGAAGGTCGCGTCGACCTGGCCGCCCAGCAGGTCGGCCATCGCCGGCGCGCCGCCCTTGTAGGGGATGTGGCTGGCCTGGGTGCCGGTCTCCTGCCAGAACAGCTCGGCGGTCAGGTGGTCCGAGGTGCCATTGCCGGCCGAGGCGAAGCTCATCTTGCCCGGATTGGCCTTGATGAAGGCCAGCAGCTCGGCGAAGCTCTTGTGCGGCGAGGCGGCCGGCACGGCCAGCACGTTCGGCGCCTGCACCGCGATGGTCAGGTAGTCAAAGTCCTTCAGCGGGTCGTAGCCGACGTTCTTCAGCAGGTGCGGACCGATCACGAAGGGACCCAGCGAGGAGACGAAGACGGTGTAGCCGTCCGGCGCGGCGCGCTTGGCCTGCGTGGCGCCGACCGTGCCGCCGGCGCCGGCCTTGTTGTCGACGATGAAGCTGCCGCCAAGCTTTTCCTGCAGCTTCGGGCCCAGCGTGCGGGCGATCATGTCGGTGGAGCCGCCCGGCGGGAAGGGCACCAGCAGCGTGACCTGCTGCTTGGCGGGCCAGGCCTGGGCGATGGCGCCGCCGACGGCCAGCAGGCCCAGCGCCAGGGCGGCAACGATTTTCGTGCTCGATGTGTTCTTCATGGCTTGTCTCCGTTGTTGTCTAGGGGGAAATAGGTTCTTCAGGGTCGCTGGCCCAGCTCGCATTGCTCGCGCGTCCAGATGCGCGCCTGCTCGCTCAGTGAGAGGCCCAGGCCCGGCCGCGTCGGCACCTGCATGCGGCCGTTCTTGATCTCCAGCCGCTCGTTGAACAGCGGCTCCAGCCAGTCGAAGTGCTCGACCCAGGGCTCGGTCGGATAGGCCGCCGCGAGGTGCACATGCAGCTCCATCGCGAAATGCGGCGCCAGCATCACGCCGGCCTGCTCGGCCTGCGCGGCGATCTTCAGGAAGGGCGTGATGCCGCCGACGCGCGGCGCGTCGGGCATCAGGTAGTCGGCCGCGCGGTGGCGTATCAGCTCGCCATGCTCCATGGCGCTGGTCAGCATCTCGCCGGTGGCGATCGGCGTGTCGAAGGCGGCGGCCAGCGCGGCATGGCCCTCGTGGTCGTAGGCGTCCAGCGGCTCCTCGATCCAGACCAGGCCATAGGGCTCGAACTGGCGGCACATGCGCTGCGCGGTCGGGCGGTCCCATTGCTGGTTGGCGTCCACCATCAGCGCGACGCCATCACCGAGGTGCTTGCGCACCGCCTCGACGCGCCGGATGTCCAGCGCGCGGTCCGGCTGGCCCACCTTCAGCTTGATGCCGCCGATGCCGCGCGCGACCGAGGCCTCGGCGTTCACCAGCAGCTGCTCCAGCGGCGTGTGCAGAAAACCGCCCGAGGTGTTGTAGCAGGCCACCGAGTCGCGGTAGGCCCCCAGCAGCTTGGACAGCGGCAGCCCGGCCCGGCGCGCCTTCAGGTCATACAGCGCGACGTCGAAGGCGCCGATGGCCTGGGTCGACAGGCCGCTGCGGCCCACCGAGGCGCCGGCCCAGCAGAGCTTGTTCCAGAGCCTGGCGATGTCGCTCGGGTCCTCGCCGAGCAGGGCCGGCGCGATCTCCTTGGCGTGGGCAAACTGACCCGGGCCGCCGGCGCGCTTGGCGTAGCTCAGGCCCAGGCCCTGCTGGCCATCGGCGGTGACGATCTCGGCAAACAGCATCGCGATCTCGGTCATCGGCTTCTGGCGGCCGGTCAGCACTTTCGCATCGCTGATCGGTGTGGCCAGCGGCAGATAGCAGGAGGAGAGGCGGATCCAGGCGATCCGGTCGGCACTGGTGGCTTGGCTCATGTGAACGCTATCAGTTGAATGAGGCGGGTACTGGCCAAGCCAGCAACTACAGGCCCACTTTGTCATCTTGTCTCGTTGCAACCAATGATATCGATATCATTTGCATTCCGTCAAACACCCTGCCGCAAAGCCCGGACAATCCCGCCCACCGCCACGAACCCGCCCGCATGCCGCCCGCTTCCCGTCCCAAGTCCGTCACCTTGCAAGATGTCGCCCGCAGCGCCGGGGTCTCGCCGATGACCGCCTCGCGCGCGCTCAGCAGCCCGGCGCTGGTGTCACAGGGCACGATAGAGAAGGTGCGGGCGGCGGTCGAGGCCACCGGCTACATCCCCAATCTGCTGGCCGGCGGGCTCAAATCCAAGCGCAGCATGACGGTGGCGGCCCTGGTGCCGGTGATCTCGGTGCCGCAGTTCCTGCCCACCATCCAGACGCTGACGGAAGAACTGGACCGGGCCGGCTACCAGCTGATCCTGGGCCAGACCGGCTACGACCATGGCCGCGAGGCGGCACTGCTGAACACCATGGTGGGCCGGCGCGTCGACGGCATCGTCGCCGCCGGCCTGCTGCAGCCGGGCGATGCGGCCAAACGGCTGGCCCGGCTGGGTATTCCCGTGGTCGAGACCTGGGACATGACGGACCGGCCGCTGGATACGCTGGTGGGCTTCTCGCACCTCAAGGTCGGCAGCGCGGTGGCGGGCTATTTCCTCAGCAAGGGCTGGCAGCGGGTGGGCCTGGCGACGGCCGACGACCAGCGCGCCGGCCTGCGGCGCGAGGGCTTTGTCTCGACCCTGGGCCGCGAGATCCCCACCGCCACCGTCAAGCCGCCCACCGGTGTGCCGCATGGGCGGCGCGCGCTGACCGAGCTGCTGGACATCGATCCGCAGCTCCGTGCCGTCTTCTGCAGCTCGGACGGGCTGGCCGAGGGCGTGCTCACCGAAGCGCAGGCGCGCGGCATCCGCGTGCCCGAAGACCTGGCGGTGTTCGGCTTCGGCGGCGCCGACTTTTCGGCCCATTTGAATCCCTCGCTGAGCACGGTGCACATCGATGGCGCCGCCATCGGCCTGCATGCGGCCCAGCTGATCATTGCGCGCTGCCGCGGCGAGACCGTTGATCAGCGCATCATCGATGTGGGCTTTCGCATCATCGAGCGCGCCTCGACCAGCAGCCCGCCGCGTTGAAGACCGTCGCCGCGCTCAGACCGGGCAAGCCAGCGCCGCGTCGTCCTGGATCAGGGTTTCCAGGCACTGCTCCCGCAGCCCATAGAAACGCTTGACCTCGGCGATCTGGGCCAGCAGCTCGGGCCGGCGCTTCTCGGCCGCAGCCAGCGCCGCGCCCGACTTCTTGACGGCCAGAATCATCTTGTTCTTGCTGGTGTGCTCCAGCGCGATGAACTCGAAGACCTGGGTCTCATAGCCCTGGGCCTCCAGCAGCAGCGCGCGCAAGCTGTCGGTCACCATCTCGGCCTCCTGGCCCAGATGGATGCCGTGCTGCAGCAGCGGGCGCAGCACCGGCGGCGTCTGCATCTGCGGGCGCAGCTGCTTGTGGCAGCAGGGTGAGCACATGATGATCGAAGCCTTGGCGCGCAGGCCCAGATGGATCGCGTAGTCGGTGGCGATATCGCAGGCATGCAGCGCGATCATCACGTCCAGCCGGGCCGGGGTGTAGGAGCGCACATCGCCCTGATCGAACTTCAGCCCGGACATGCCATGTTTGGCCGCCGCCGTGCCGCAGAGTTTGACCATATCGTCGCGCAGCTCGACGCCGGTGACCTGGGGCCGCTTGCCCTGGCTGGCCAGCCAGTCGTGCATCGCAAAGGTCAGATAGCCCTTGCCCGAGCCGAAGTCGGCCACATGGACATCGGGGCTGTCGGCCAAGGGGCTGCTCTTCAGCGCGGCGCTCATCACCTCGATGAATTTGTTGATCTGCTTCCACTTGCGCGACATCGCCGGTACCAGCTGGCGCTCGCCTTTGACTTCGTGGGTGACGCCGAGGTCCACCCAGAAGGGCTTGTCGAGCTCGAGATAGCGCTGCTTTTCCTTGTCGTGGCCGGCCGATGCCACCTCGGCGGTGGTGTCCACCTTGCCGACCCGCAGGCTGGGCTTGCCCTTGCGGCTGAAGGCCAGCTGGATCTCCTGGCCCTGGGTCAGCAGATGGGCGTTCTGGAACTGGCTGCCCAGCAGGCCGGCGATCAGATCCAGGCCCTCGTTCATGTCATGGTTCTTCGTGATGTCCTTGGTCCGGTGGCGCCACAGAAAGGACAGCTGGCGCTCGCCGCGCAGCAGCAGCTCGCGCACCGTCAGACGCTCCAGCGTCTCGTCATCACCGCTGTACTTGCTCAGCAGCAGTTTGACGAAGCGGCCCTCGACCAGGGCCGTCTTCAGCAGCACGGCGAAGCGCTGCGCGGCATCGACGGCCGGCGGCGGGGTGATCAGGTCGGTAAACATCGAGGAGCCACGAGCGGAAAGCCCGATTGTCCGTCATCGAGCCCACGCTAGCATCGGCGCATGAAAGCCTACAGCCTCGTCGCAACTCTGCTGGTACTGCTGCTGTTGCCGCTGGCGGCGGCCGCACAGTCGGCCATCGAACGCAACAGTCTGGGCATGGCCTTCGTCAGGCTGCCGGCCGGCGAATTCCTGATGGGCAGCGAGGAAAACCCCGCCACGCTGGCGCAGGCCTACCCCGCCCTGCCCCGCGAGCGTTTCGACAAGCTGCAGGACGAGGGCCCTATCCACCCGGTGCGCATCAGCAAGCCCTTCTGGATGGGCCAGCACGAGCTGACGGTCGGCCAGTTCCGCCGCTTTGTCGACGCCTCGGGCTACCGACCCGAATCGGAGGCCGATGGCACCGGCGGCTATGGCTGGCGCGCCGACTACGACCCGGCGAGCAGCCAGCGCGGCGATGCCTTCGAGGGGCGTGACCGTCGCTACTCCTGGCGCAATCCCGGCTTTGCCCAGAACGACGATCACCCGGTCACCAATGTCACCTGGAACGACGCGCAGGCGCTGGCGGCCTGGCTCACAAAGACCGAGGGCCGGCGCTACCGCCTGCCCACCGAGGCCGAATGGGAGTACGCCTGCCGAGCCGGCACCCGCACCCGCTACTCATCGGGCGACGATCCGCAAAGCCTCTTGAAGGCCGCCAACACCTTCGACGCCGACAGCGCCAGGCACTGGCCGCGCTGGCAAGACATGGCCCTGAAGGGCAGCGACGGTTTTCCTTTCACCGCCCCGGTCGGCAGCTTTGCGCCCAACGCCTGGGGGCTTCATGACATGCACGGCAATGTCTGGGAGTGGGTGGCGGATTGGCATGAGGACGACTACTACGCGCGCTCGCCGCTGGTGGACCCGCAAGGCCCGGACAAACCGGCCGACGGCGGCGTCAAGGTGCGGCGCGGCGGTTCCTGGCACACCTGGGCCTTCTATGCCCGCGCGTCCTACCGCAACTGGAACGCGCCCGACACCCGCTACACCCTGGTCGGCATCCGCCTCGTCAGAGAGGACTAGGCGTAGCTCGCCAACTCGCGGTACTCCGGCAAGTCCAGATGCGGCACATTGTTGAAGCTCTGCAGCAGGTGACGCTTGGGGTTGAAGCTGAACTCGCTCACCGCGCTGTTGCGGATGCGCAGATTCAGCTCGATGCTGGTTTCGGCGCTGGTGCCCAGCACCTGGCCCACGGCCGTCGCGATCGGCCCGCCGCTGGAGACGATCAGCACCTCGCCCTCGCAGTGCTGCCGCACATGCGCCAGCGCGCCCGCCACGCCGGCCGCGAAGTCCGCATAGCTGGGCATGCCCGCAGGCCGGGTCTCGCCGCGCATCCAGGCCTGCAGGCCACTACGCAGCAGCCGGAAGTGGTGGCGCACCATCTCGGCGTCGACCGGCCTGGGCAGCGGCTCGGGATGGATCGCGTGGATCACCGCCTCGCTGTCGTACTCGTTCAGGCCGGGCCAGATCAGGGGCTCGGGCGCCGCGCCCAGGCCCTCGACGATGGCTGCGAAGGACTGTGAATGGCGTTTCAGCGAGCCGGTCAGCACCGCATCGAAGCGCTGGCCGCGCTCCCGCCAGTACTCGCCCAGCAGGCGACACTGGCGGGCGCCCAGCTCGCTCAGCTGGTCATAGTCGGCGGCGCCGAAACTGGCCTGGCCGTGGCGCACGAGATAAAGCGTTCCCATGCGCCGCATCATCGGCTGGCCGCCGGATTCGGGCTGTCGCCCGGGCGACCTGCGGCCTTCGGTTAAAATGCTGGGCTTGATTCGTCTTGGCGCGCCCTTTCGGCCCCCGCCAGTCTTTTTTCCAACGGAGCCATCATGGGCAACAAGATCAAAACCGAAGCCGATCGTCGCGCCACCCCGCGTCCCGCCGGCCTGACCGCTTTCACCCACGGCCGTGGCCAGAAGTCCAGCCTGGAGCGTGGTTCGCACACCCGCAGCAAGAAGAATCCGGGCAAGCGCCCGCACAGCGGCTGACCCCTCGCCCAGGGGTACCTGGTCGGTCCCCCGAGGGGACGCCGATCATTGCCGGGCTTGCCCGCCAATGACATCGGCTCAAGTCAAGCTTGGGGCGGCCCGGCGCTTGACTTGGCACCAAACCAAAAACAGGTCCAGCCCAGTGCGCGGACCTGTTTTCATTTCTACACATGCATTGATCGCTAAACATGATCCGCATCACCGAACTCCGTCTGCCGCTCAACCATGCCGAGCATGAGTTGCGCCCCGCCATCGTTGCCCGTTTGGGGCTGGACGACAGCCAGCTGCTGAACTTCACGGTCTTCAAGCGCAGTTACGACGCGCGCAAGAAGACGGCCATCGTGCTGATTTACACGCTGGACTGCGAGCTCGCCGATGAGGCCGGTGTGTTGGCCCGCTTCGCTGACGATGCCCACATCAAGCCGACGCCGGACACCGGCTACCACTTCGTCGGCCAGGCACCGGTGGACTTCTTCACCGCCGAGCGCAAGCGGCCGGTGGTGATCGGCTTCGGCCCCTGCGGCATCTTCGCCGCGCTGATACTGGCCCAGATGGGGCTGCGACCCATCGTGCTGGAGCGCGGCAAGTCGGTGCGCGAGCGCACCAAGGACACCTGGGGCCTGTGGCGCGAGAGCCAGCTGCACCCCGAGTCGAATGTGCAGTTCGGCGAGGGCGGCGCCGGCACCTTCTCCGACGGCAAGCTGTGGAGCCAGATCTCGGACCCGCGCTTTCTGACCCGCAAGGTGCTGAGCGAGTTCGTCAAGGCCGGCGCGCCCGAAGAAATCCTCTATGTGAGCAAGCCGCATATCGGCACCTTCCGGCTGGTGTCGATGGTGATCAAGATGCGCGCCGAGATCGAGGCGCTGGGCGGCGAGATCCGCTTCGAGCAGAAGGTCACGGATGTGCTGATCGAGGATGGTCCCGATGGCAAGCACATCCGGGGATTGACACTGGAATCCGGCGAGCAGCTCGCCACCGACCACGTGGTGCTGGCGCTGGGCCATAGCGCGCGCGACAGCTTCACGATGCTGCACCAGCGCGGCGTCTTCATGGAAGCCAAGCCCTTCTCTATCGGCTACCGCATCGAGCATCCGCAAAGCATCATCGACGCGGCCCGCTTCGGCCCCAATGCCGGCAACGAGATCCTCGGCGCGGCCGACTACAAGCTGGTGCACCACGCCAAGAACGGCCGCTCGGTCTACAGCTTCTGCATGTGCCCCGGCGGCACCGTGGTGGCGGCGACCTCGGAGCCGATGCGCGTGGTCACCAACGGCATGAGCCAGTACTCTCGCAACGAGCGCAATGCCAATGCCGGCATCGTCGTCGGCATCTCGCCGCAGGACTATCGGCAGGACGGCAAGAGCGAAGGCCCGGTCAGCCCGCTGGACGGCATGGCCTTCCAGCGCATCTGGGAGAGCCGCGCCTATGAGCTGGGCGAAGGCGCCTACAGGGCGCCCGGTGCCCTGGTCGGCGACTTCATCAAGCGCCAGCGCAGCAAGGTGCTGGGCAGCGTCGAGCCCTCCTACAAGCCCGGCGTCACCTTGACCGATCTGCAGCAAAAAGGCTTCGGCAGCCTGCCCGACTATTGCCTGGACGCGATCCGCGAGGCCCTGCCGGCCTTCGAGCGCCAGATCAAGGGCTTCAGCATGGCCGACGCGGTGCTGACCGGCGTCGAGACCCGCACCTCCTCGCCGCTGCGCATCACCCGCGGCCGCGACTACCAGAGCCTCAACGTCAAGGGCCTGTACCCGGCCGGCGAAGGCGCCGGCTATGCCGGTGGCATCATGTCGGCCGGCGTCGACGGCATCGAGGTGGCCGAGGCGCTGGGGCGCAGCCTGCTGGGCCAGGCTGACTGAGGGCGCCCCTCAGCGCCCCGCCTCCAGCCCTCTGACCCGCCCCATCGCCATCGCCGCCGCTGCGGTGCGGGTCTCGACGCCCAGCTTCTCGAATACATGCTCCAGGTGCTTTTGCACCGTGCGCGGGCTGGAGCCGAGGATGTCGCCGATGTCCTGGTTGGTCTTCCCCTTGACCACCCAGTACAGCACCTCGGCCTCGCGGGCGGTCAGCTTGAAGCCGTGGATCAGGCCGTCCATCAGCGCCGCGTCATCGGCCTCGCGCATCACGATCAGCCACTGGCCCTCGCCGAGCGCATCGGGGTCGACCGCATGCAAGGTGAAGGACAGGCGCTTGGCGCCGCGCGTGGCCAGCGCCGCGCCGGTCGCGGGCGGGGCATCGGCGCGCGGCTGCGGCAGCACGGTCAGCACCGAGGGCTCGGCACCGGCGCGGCGGCGCAGCGATTCGCGGTGCAGCCAGACCAGCACCTCGGGCGGCAAGCGGCCGCGCTCGAAATGGCCGCCGCTAAAGTAATCGGCCATCAGAGAGCGCGCCAGCGCGGTCTGCCAGACGCAGCGGCCATCGGCCTCGTGCACCGCCATGCTGGCGTGGCCGAAGGCATCCAGCGCATTGCGGGCCTGGCGCTGGGCACGGGCGCTGCGTAGATGGGCGGCGATGCGGGCCAGCACCTCGCGCGGGCGGATGGGCTTGGTCACATAGTCGACGCCGCCGGCCGCGAACGCGGCCTCGACATGCTCGGTGTCGGACAGGCCGGTCATGAAGATGATGGGCGCGGCGGCGGTGGCCGGGTCGGCCTTGAGTCGGCGCGCTACCTCGAAGCCGTCCAGCCCCGGCATCATCGCGTCCAGCACGACGACATCGGGCGGCATCAGCGCGGCGCTCTCCAGCGCCGCTGCGCCGCTGAAGGCCACCAGCACCGTGTAGCCTGACTCGTCCAGCGCGTCGTGCAGCAGGGCCAGGTTGTCGGGCACGTCGTCGACGATCAGCACCCGCTCGGCATGGCTGGCGACCGGCGGGCTGCTGGGCAAGGCCGCATCGATCTCTTCGTGAGGCGTGGGGAGGGTGGAGGCATTCATGCTGGGTCCTCAGCCTGCAAGGCGCGTGCCACCAGCCGGCTCATCGCCTGCAGCTCGAACTGGCGGGCCATCGCGCGCAGCTGGGTGACGAAATCGCTGCAAGACTGATCCTCGCCGGCGATCCGGTCAAGCTGCTGATGGATGCCCTTGACATGGCCCTGGCTGAGCTGCTGCTGCAGGCGCTGCAAGGCCTCGCGCGAGGGCAGCTTCAGCGGCGCCTTGTTCGTGTCAGCCGCTTGGACCGGATCGCGCAGCCGCCAGTCCAGGCCCAGCCGCCGACCCAGCCAGTCCAGCAGGTCATCCACCCGCACCGGCTTGACGATGAAGTCCCGCTCGCTGACACCCAGGCCGTTATCCAGGCCCCGATCAAAGGCATTGGCCGAGATGATGACGGCCGGTGCCTCGCTCAGGCCGCGCACACGGATCTCGGCCAGGGTCTGCCAGCCGTCCAGGCCCGGCATCGCCAGGTCCAGCAGCAAGGCCTCGGGCCGCCAGCCGGGGATCAGCGCCATCGCCTCGATGCCGCTGGCCGCCATCCGCAGCTCGAAGCCCAGCGGCTCCAGGATGGCGCGCAAGAGATTGCGGTCGGCCTCCTCGTTGTCGACCACCAGCAGGCGCCGCGCCGGCCCCTGGAAGCCGATGCGCGCCGCGCGCCGCGCCTGCGCCGCCATCGCGCCGGCATGCAGGCTGGGCAGGAACAGGCGCAGCTCGAAGCGCGTGCCGTGTTTTCCTGTGACTCCCGGCGTGCTCGCCACCTTCAGCTCGCCGCCCATCAGATCGGTCAGCATCTTCGCGATGGTCAGCCCCAGGCCGGTGCCTGGCCCCGAACCCACGGCGGCCGCACCGCGCTCGAAGGGCTCGAACACCCGCTCCAGCTCCTCGGCACTCATGCCGGGGCCGCTGTCCTCGATCTCGAAGCGCGCCATCTCGCGGGCGTAGTGCAGGCGCAGCGTGACTTGGCCTTCCGGCGTGAATTTGATGGCGTTGCCGAGGATGTTGATCAGGATCTGCTGCACCCGCTTGCCATCGGCGCGCACCCAGTCCGGCAGGCTGGGCGGCGGGGTGTAGACAAAGTCCAGGCCCTTGGCGGCGGCCTGCAGCGACAGCAGATGGACCAGATCATTGATGGCCTGGCCGAAAGCCCAGGGCCCGGGCTCCAGCTTGAAACGGCCCGCCTCGATGCGGGCCAGGTCCAGGCTGCCCTCGATCAGCGACAGCAGGTGCTCGCCGCCGCGCCGTATCACCGTGATGGCCTGCTTGCGGTGGGCGGGCATGCGCTCGTCCTCGTCGAGGATCTGCGCATAGCCAAGGATGGAGTTCAGCGGCGTGCGCAGCTCGTGGCTGATATTGGTGATGTAGCGGGTCTTGGCCTCGTTGGCGGCGTCGGCCTGGACCTTGGCCTGCTGCAGCTGGGCATCGGTCTGGCGGTGCGACTCGATCTCGGCATGCAGGGCCTGGCTCTGGCGGCGCGACTCCTCCTGCGCGACCTGGCGGCTCTTGTGCGTCAGCACCAGCCACCAGCCGATCACGCCGGACAGCAGCAAGAGCGCCACCAGGGCCTTCGCATAGGACGCCCGCAGATGGGGTGCCATCTGTTCGGCCGCCGCGCCCAGCCGCCCCAGCTCGTGCTGGTAGAGCAGGCCGAACAGCAGCAAGAGCACCGGCAGCACCAGGGCCATCAGGCCCAGATACTGGGTCAGGCCGCTGTCCAGCAGGGGCCAGACCTTGCGCGGCAGCAGCTGCTGCAAGAGCGCACGGGCCTGTGTCGCCAAGCGGGCGTCTGGCTTGCAAAGGTCATCGCAGCGGGCGTCCAGCGAGCAGCACAGCGAGCAGATCGGGCCCTGATAGGCGGGGCAGTGCGCCATGTCCGGCCCCTCATAGGCGCGCTCGCAGATCACGCAGTGCTGCAGGCGTTTGTAGGCACCGCCCTCCCCGCCCTCCTTGCTCTGGCGTGCAATGTAGTAACGCCCGCCGGTGGCCCAGGCGATCAGCGGCGAGCAGACCATGGCCGTCACCAGCGCGATCAGCGCCGAAAAGGCCTGGGCCATAGTCCCGAACAGGCCCAGATGGGCGGCGATGGACAGCAGCGAGGCCATCGCCATCGCGCCGACGCCGACCGGATTGATGTCATAGAGATGGGCGCGCTTGAACTCGATGCCCGGTGGCGACAGCCCCAGCGGCTTGTTGATCACCAGATCGGCCACCACGGTCATGATCCAGGCAATCGCGATATTGGCGTACAGGCCCAGCACCCGGTCCAGCGCCTGGAACAGCTCCATCTCCATCAGGATCAGCGCGATCAAGGTGTTGAACACCACCCAGACCACGCGGCCCGGGTGGCTGTGCGTCAGCCGGGCGAAGAAATTGCTCCAGGCCAAGGAGCCGGCGTAGGCATTCGTCACATTGATCTTCAGCTGCGAGACGATCACCAGCAGCGCGGTCGCCGCGACCGCCAGGCCGGGCCGGCTGAACACCGTGTCGTAGGCGACCAGATACATCTGGTTCGGGTCCACCGCCCGCTCGGTCGGCACCATCAGCCGCATCGCCAGATAGGCCAGGAGCGCACCGCCCAGCATCTTGGCCACGCCCAGCACCACCCAGCCCGGCCCGCCGACAAAGACCGCCGCCCACCAGCGCCAGCGCTTCTTCGGGTTCGCGTCGGGCTCGGGCATGAAGCGCAGATAGTCGGCCTGCTCGCCCATCTGCGTGATCAACGCGATGCCCACCGTCATCGCCGCGCCGAACAGCGGCAGGCTGAACTCGCCGCCCCGACCGTCGGCGCCGGCATAGCTTTGCAGCTGGCCGGGCAGATCCGGATAGCGCATGAAGACATAGACATAAGGGACGATCAGCAGCACAAGCCACAGCGGCTGGGTCCAGACCTGCAGCCGTGCGATGGCCGTCACGCCGTGCGTCACCAGCGGCAGCACCACCAGCGCGCAGATCAGATAGCCCCAGGCCGGCGGGATGTCGAAGGCCAGCTCCAGCGCGTAGGCCATGATGGCGGCCTCCAGCGCGAAGAAGATGAAGGTGAAGCTGGCGTAGATCAGGCTGGTCAGCGTCGAGCCGATATAGCCGAAGCCGGCCCCCCGGGTCAGCAGGTCCATGTCGACGCCGTAGCGGGCCGCATAGACGCTGATCGGCCAGCCGGCCAAGAGAATGATCAGCCCGGTGGCCAGGATGGCCCAGAAGGCATTGGCAAAACCGTACTCCACCAGCAGAGTCGCCCCGACCGCCTCCAGCACCAGAAAGGAGGCCGCGCCAAAAGCCGTGTTCGCCACCCGGGTGCCGGACCAGCGCCGGAAGCTGTGCGGTGTGAAGCGCAGCGCATAGTCCTCCAAGGTCTCGCTGGCCACCCAGGCGTTGTAGTCACGACGTATCTTGATGACGCGCTGGACGGGTTCGGCGGTCTGGACGGAGGGCGGCGCGACGGGCATGCTTCTCCCTTATCAAGACCCATGCCCAGGACGGCGTCCTGGCATAGCTCCTGCAACAGGATCCCCCATGGAACTGACGCCTAGAGAGAAAGACAAGCTGCTGATCTTCACCGCCGCACTGCTGGCCGAGCGCCGCAAGGCCCGTGGCCTGAAGCTCAACTACCCCGAGGCGGTGGCCCTGATCAGCGCCGCCATCATGGAAGGCGCGCGCGACGGCAAGAGCGTTGCCGAGTTGATGAGCGAGGGCAAGACCGTGCTGGCGCGCACCGATGTGATGGACGGCATCGCCGAGATGATTCCCGAGATCCAGATCGAGGCCACCTTCCCCGACGGCACCAAATTGGTGACCGTGCACCAACCCATTGCCTGAACGACGCACCAAGATGAATAGCAAGCAAGTCCTGACCCTCACCGCCGGCCTCGCCCTCAGCGGCCTGGCCTTCGCCCATGTGGGCCATCACGATATCGGCCACCACGGCTTCGCCGAGGGCTTCAGCCACCCCTTCACCGGCCTGGACCATCTGGCCGCGATGCTGGCCGTCGGCATCTGGAGCGCCGGCACGCCGCGCCGCCAGTGGCTGGCGCCGCTGGTTTTTACACTGATGCTGCTGGCCGGTGCGCTGCTGGCGCAGAGCGGCCTGCACTTCCCGGCCGTCGAGCCGATGATCGCCGGTTCCTTGCTGGTGGTCGGTGCCTTGCTGATGTCGCCGAAGCAGCTGCCGGTCGCTGCGGCCGCCTTGGCGATGGGCGGCTTCGCGCTCTTTCATGGTGCGGCCCATGGCCAGGAGCTGAGCGGCACGGGCGCGCTGGCCGGCATGGTGCTGGGCACGGCCCTGCTGCACGGCCTGGGTATTGGGCTGGGCCTGGCGCTGCGCAAGGGCTCGCTGTGGCTGCCGCGCCTGTCGGGCGCTGCGGTGGCGCTGTTTGGCATGGGCTTGCTGGCATGAGCCGCGCCGCGCCGGGCCGCCCCAAGCAAGCGGCCGTCCCCCCGGGGGACCGGCTGGGGTACTCCACAGACGAGGGGCAGACATGAATCCGGGCGAATTGCTGATTGACGATGAGAACGCCGTCCATGTTCTCAACCCTGGCCGGCGCACGCTGGCCCTGGTGGTGGAGAACGCCGGCGACCGGCCGATCCAGGTCGGCTCGCACTACCACTTTGCCGAGACCAATGCCGCGCTGCGCTTCGACCGTACGGCCGCGCGCGGCATGCGGCTGAACATCGCCTCCGGTACCGCCGTGCGCTTCGAGCCCGGCCAGCAGCGCAGCGTCGAGCTGGTCGACTATGCCGGCGACCGCCAGGTCTGGGGCTTTCGCGGTCTGGTCCAGGGGGCGCTGTGAACACGCTGACCCTGTTCATGACGGCCTTTGGCCTGGGCCTGGTCTTCAATGCCGCGCCCGGTGCGGTGTTCGCCGAGACCGTGCGTCAAGGCCTGCGCGGCGGCTACCGGCCGGCACTGGCGGTGCAGCTGGGCTCCCTGGTCGGCGATGCCAGCTGGGCGCTGGCGGGCCTGGCCGGTATCGGCTTCGCCTTGCAGTGGGAGGTCTTGCGCTGGCCGGTCGGCCTGGCCGGCGCGGCCTATCTGGGCTATCTGTCCTGGGACAGCTGGCGCGCCGCGCGCACCGTCCATGAACTGGGTGTCGACGCGGCGGCGGGCCACGCGGCCAGGCCGCTGCGCGCCGGCATGCTGCTGTCGCTGACCAATCCGCAGAACCTGGCCTACTGGGCGGCGATGGGCAGCGCGATGGGCGCGATCGGCCTGGCCGAACCGAGGCCGGCCGACTACGGCCTGTTCTTCGCCGGCTTCATGGCCGCCTCGCTGGCCTGGGCCTTCATCTGCGCGGCCCTGGTGGACCGCTTGTTCAGGCGCGTCGGCGCGCGCTGGGCCCGTTTCACCTACCGGCTCTGCGCCGCCGCGCTGCTGGCCATGGCCCTGGGCACGCTGCGCGACCTGGCCTCGCAGACCCCCACCCGCATCGACACCCACAAGGAACCCGTTCTATGGCCCAGATAGGACGACGCGCCTATGCCGAGATGTTCGGCCCCACCGTTGGCGACCGGGTTCGGCTGGCCGACACCGCGCTGATCATCGAGGTCGAGCAAGACCTGACCCTCGCGGCAGATGGCTCGGGAGGCTATGGTGAGGAGGTCAAATTCGGCGGCGGCAAGACCATACGCGACGGCATGGGCCAGTCGCAGCGCGCCAACGGCCCCGGCCCCGGCGACGCGATGGACTGCGTGATCACCAATGCGCTGATCGTCGATCACTGGGGCATCATCAAGGCCGATATCGGTCTGCGCGGCCATCGCATCGCCGCCATCGGCAAGGCCGGCAACCCGGACGTGCAGCCGGGTGTCGATATCGTCATCGGCCCCGGCACCGAGATCATTGCGGCCGAAGGGCTCATCGTCACGGCCGGCGCGGTCGACACCCACATCCACTTCATCTGCCCGCAGCAGGTCGAGGAGGCGCTGATGAGCGGCGTCACGACCATGATGGGTGGCGGCACCGGCCCGGCCACCGGCACGCTGGCGACCACCTGCACGCCCGGGCCGGAGAACCTCAGGCGCATGCTGCTGGCGGCCGATGCCTTCCCTATGAATCTGGGCTTTCTCGGCAAGGGCAATGCCAGCCGGCCCGAGGCGCTGCGCCAGCAGATCGAGGCCGGCGCGATCGGCCTGAAGCTGCATGAGGACTGGGGCACGACGCCGGCCGCGATCGACTGCTGCCTGTCGGTGGCCGACGAGTTCGACGTGCAGGTCTCCATCCACAGCGACACGCTCAACGAGAGCGGCTTCGTCGAGGACACGATGGCCGCGACCAAGGGCCGCACCTTGTGCGCCTTCCACACCGAGGGCGCCGGCGGCGGCCATGCGCCGGACATCATGCGCGTCGTGGGCGAGAACAACTTCCTGCCCTCCTCGACCAATCCCACGATGCCCTACACCGTCAACACGGTGGACGAGCATCTGGACATGCTGATGGTCTGCCACCATCTGGACGCCAGCGTGGCCGAAGACCTGGCCTTCGCCGAGAGCCGCATCCGCCGCGAGACCATCGCGGCCGAGGATGTGCTGCACGATCTGGGTGCGATCTCGATGTTCTCGTCCGACTCCCAGGCCATGGGCCGAGTCGGCGAGATGGTGATGCGCTGCTGGCAGACCGCGCACAAGATGAAGATCCAGCGCGGGCCGCTAGCGGGCGACACGGAGCGCAACGACAACACCCGCGTCAAGCGCTATATCGCCAAGCTAACGATCAACCCGGCGCTCTCGCATGGCGCGGCGCATGAGATCGGCAGCGTCGAGGTCGGCAAATGGGCCGACCTGGTGTTCTGGCGGCCGGCCTTCTTCGGCGTCAAGCCCAGCCTGATCGTCAAGGGCGGCTTTATCGCCGCCGCCGCGATGGGCGACCCGAACGCCAGCATCCCGACGCCGCAGCCGGTGCACTACCGGCCGATGTTCGGCAGCTTCGGCGGCGCGGTCGCCCAGGGCTCGCTGACCTTTGTCTCGCAGAGCGCGCTGGACTCGGGCGTGGCCGCCGGCTACGGCTTGAAGAAGACCCTGAGCGCCGTGCGTGGCTGCCGCACGGTCAGGAAGACCGACATGATCCACAACGCCTATCTGCCCAAGATGCAGATCGACGCCCAGACCTATGAGGTGCGGGCCGACGGCCAACTGCTCACGTGCGAGCCGGCGCGCGAGCTGCCGATGGCGCAGCGCTACTTTCTGTTCTAGCGCCGCCGGTGCTGGCCAGCACGACGGCCGCCAGCACGCAGGCCAGGCCCGCCCATTGCCAGGGCTGCACCGCCTCGCCCAGCAAAAGCGCCGACAGCAGCAGGGCCGAGACCGGCAGCCAGGCCGTGGCCAGCGAGGCACGGACGCCGCTGGTGCGCGCGCTGCCCGCATACCAGAGCACGAAGCCGCCGACCGTCGGCAGCCAGGCGTAGTAGGCAATGCCCATCAGCGCCGCCGGACTCAGGGTCGAGGGCGTGCTGCGGGCCAGATAGCAGGCCGGCAGCACCGACAGCAGCAGGCCGCCCGCGCACATCAGCGTCGACAGCAGCAGCGGCGGCAGCGGCTGGCGCAGCCGCTTGTTGCCGAGGATGAAGACCGCCTCGCAGGCGATCGCCGCCAGCACCGCGGCAATGCCCAGCAGCCGGGTCGGCGTGGCTGCGGCCGAGTCGGGCGCCAGCGCCAGGGCCATCACGCCCAATGTCGCCAGCGCGATCGCGCCCAGCAGGCGCAGCCCGGGCCGCTCGCCCAGCATCAGCACGGCCAGCAGCGCCGCCATCGCCGGCAGCGTGCCGGCCACCACGCCGGCATCGGCCGCGCTGGACCACATCACCCCCTGGATCAGCAGCACCGTGTAGCCGACGCTGCCGGCCGCCGCCTGCACCAGCAAGAGCAGCGCGTCGTGGCGGGACAGCTGCGGCATCACGCAGCCGGAGCGCCAGGCCAGCCAGACGAACACCGGCAGCGCCATCGCGTGGCGCAGCGCGGTGGCCAGAAAGGGCTCGATGTCCGCGCCGATGATCTTGCTGACCACCACCGTGCTGCCCACCAGCAGCATCGCCAGGCTGCACAGCAGCTGGCCCTTCAACGCATCCGACATGCGAGAACCCCATCAGGACAAGAAGAAGGCTCGCAGTCTGGCCACGCCGGGCGACCCGGTCTTGAACGCTATTGCGGCCGCCAGGCGCCGGGCGTGAGGCCGAAGTGGCGGGCAAACACCCGTGTCATATGGCTCTGGTCGGCAAAGCCGGCGGCCGCGGCGGCATCGGCCAGCGCGCTGCCGGAGGCGATCAGGCGCCGTGCCCGCTCCGCCCGCAGCTGCAGCAGCCAGGCATGGGGTGGCAGACCATGGACCGCCTCGAAACGGCGCAGCAGCTGGTATCTGCTCAGGCCCAGCGGCGCGGCCAGCTCGGCCAGACTGGGCACCACCGCGCCGGCATCGGCGTCGGCCAGGCGCTCGCGCACCGTGGCCATCTCGGCCGCCGTCGCCGTCTCGGCAGGCTGTGGCGCCGCCGTCGAGTAGCGCTCCAGCAGCAGGCCCAGCACCCGCAGCAGGGCCTGCTCGCAGGCCAGGGCGGCCAGTGCGGTCGGCCCGGCCTGCCAGGCATCGAGCCGCGCGAACAGCCGCGCCAGCACCAGCCGCAAGCGGGCATCGGCGATCACCGGCCGGGTCAGCTCGGCTGTACCCGAACCTGAAGCCGAACCCGAAGCCATGGCCGCGACCACCTCGGGGTCCAGGTAGAGCATGCGCCAGCGCCGCGAGTCGCTGCCCAGCGGGCGGCCGTCATGCACCTCGCCGGGGTTGCTGGTGATCAGCTCGCCGGCAAAGGCGTCGACACTGCCGCGTCCACTGGCCGAGCGCTGCGCACCCTGCAGCAGCAGGCCCAGGCCGTAGCTGTCGTGCCAATGGCGGCCGAAGTGACGGCCGCTGTCGATCAGGCTGCCGTACACGCCGGACCAGGGCGTGGCCAGAACGCGGGATCGGTGTGAGGCTTGAACCATGGCCGGCATTGTGCCCAAGCCGGCCGGCGCCGGTTTGGGCTGTTTTTTCGGGCCAAGTCGCCCGAACACGGAGCCGGATTTGAGGCACCATGCGCGGGCGGCAGCTTGCCGTGGCGAAGCTCGGAAAGGGCCCATGGATCGATTGGCCGAGCAAGTCGTGGCCTGGCATAACCGCCACCCGCTTGCCAAAAAGATCAGCATTTACGACGTCCACACCATAGGCGTGGTGGCCCTGCCCTTTATGCGCAGCGGCCGCCCGGCTGCGGCCGCGGAACCCATCGAGCCGGTGCTGGGCGAGGAGCTCACCGAGCCGGCCGCAGCGCCGCCCCCGGCCGAGCCTTTCACCAAGAAGCCCTGGTGGCAAGCCCTGACCCCGCTGCTGGCCCGCCTGGGCCTGGCGCGCGGCGCCGATGCGGCCTGGCCGCTGTTCAGCGAGCGCTTCATCCACAACCTGTCGCCGCGCCGCGTGGCCGCCTTCGCGCTGCGCCACGGCCACGCCAACCCACCCGGCGAGCCCGACTGGCCGCAGCGCGAGGTCGCGATCGACGAGCGTCTGATGGCGCGCGGCGCGGCCCAGGCCGGCGGAGCCTGGCCTTACGAGCTCTATCTGATGAGCGCCGGCATCGATGCCGGCGCCTCGCGCACCCGGGTGCTGCTGGCGCGCGGCGCCGGCGGCCGCATGGAGGTGCTGGGCCGGCGCTGCCTGAACCCGCTGCCGCTGGCCGTGCTGGCCCTGCTGCTGCTGGCTGCACTCGGCCTCGGGGCCTGGTGGCAGCTGGGCAGCGGGCCGGAGGCGGCGGCACCGGCGGCCTCGGCGGCCAGTGCCGTGTCCGCACCGGCCTCCACACCGGCCTCCACACCGATCTCCACACCGATCTCCACACCGGCCTCCGCACCGGTCTCTGCCCCGGTGGCTGCCCCGGCCTCCGCAGCGCTCGAGCCGGCAGTCTCTGCGGCTTCGGCCGCGTCGGCCGCCGAGTTGGCCCCGGCGCTGCCGGCCTCCGAGGTCCAGGTCGCGGCTTCGGCGCCCGATATCCGTCCGCGCCTGGTGCCATCGCCGCGTCCCCGCCCGGACGCGCCCAGCGCGGCGCCGGCCGCCACGGCCGCCTCCGATGTGCTGTCCCGCGAGCTGAACCGCCGCGCCGATCCGCCCCAGGCCCTGCCACAAAGCCGAGGCGAACCCAAACCGATGCCAGCAGGCAAGCAGGTGGCCCTGGTCGGCCCGGCGCAAGCCAGCAAGGCCGAGGCCGAGGCGCACCTGGAGCGCATGCGCGCGATGCTGGGCCAGACCGTGCGCGAGCCCGACAGCTTGCAGGCCCAGGTGTTCCAGACCCATGAGGGCTGGCGCGCCGCGATCTGGCCTTTTGCCAGCCGCGAGCAGGCCCAGCTGATCAATGCCACGCTGATTGCGCGGGGCTTGAGAACCAGGGCCGTCGACTTCTAGTTTCTGCTCCAGAATGTCGGCCATGCTGACCGTCAACAAACTGATCGCCCGCGGCCAGGGCCTGGCCCCGGTCCTGCTCAAGCGCGCCGCCAGCGTCGAGCTGGACTGGGATGTGCGCCAGAAGAGCCGTTTCGACGCCACCGACAGCCAGGGCCGCCACCTCGGCGTGTTCCTGCCGCGCGGCACCGCCGTGCGCGGCGGCGATGTGCTGGTGGCCGAGGACGGCTCGCTGGTGCGCGTGATCGCGGCGCCGCAGGCCGTGCTCGAGGTGCGCGCCTGCGCCGAGCATGGCAGCCCCTTCGACCTGCTGCGCGCCGCCTACCATCTGGGCAACCGCCATGTGCAGCTGGAGCTGCAGCCCGAGCGCCTGCTGCTGGAGCCCGACCATGTGCTGGCCGATATGCTGCGCCAGATGCATCTGATCGTCAGCGAGACCCACAGCGCCTTCGAGCCCGAGGCCGGCGCCTATGCGGCCGAAGGCCATGCTCACCATGATCACGGCCATGGACACAGCCATGCCGCGCCGGCACGCGGCAAGCCGATCGGCATCGCCGTCGCTGCAGCGCCCGCGCCGCATGTGCACGGCCCCGGCTGCAAGCACTGAGCGCCGATGCCGCGCGTTCGCCCGGCGCCAGCGCCGCTCACCGCCAGCGCCTGGCTGCAGCTGATGCAGCTGGCCTCGCCGGCCCTGCCGGTGGGCGGCTTCAGCTATTCGGAAGGCCTGGAGGCGGCGGTCGAGTCCGGTCGGGTCACGAACGAGGCGGCGGCCACGCGCTGGCTGCTGGACCAGCTGCGCCTGGCCCTGGGCCGCGCCGACCTGCCGGCCTGCGCCAGCGCGATGCGGGCCTGGCTGAGGCAAGACCTGGCACGGGTCAGCGAGCTCAACGACTGGCTGCTGCAGACCCGCGAGACCCAGGAGCTGCGTCTGCAGAGCGAGCAGATGGGGCGCTCGCTGCTGGAGTGGCTGCGCAACAAGGGGCAAGACGATGCGCTGAGCCAGGCCCAGCTCGCCCATCTGGCCGCGCTGCGCCCGGCGCCGAGCTGGCCCATCGCCTTCGCGCTGGCCGCCGCTCAAACGGGGGCGCCGCTGCGTGAGGCCATGCTGGCCCATGCCTTTGGCTGGGCCGAGAACATGGTGGGCGCGGCCATCAAGGCCGTGCCGCTGGGCCAGAGCGCAGGCCAGCGCATGCTGCAGGCGCTGAGCGCCGAAATTCCGGCCAGCGTCGACGCTGCGCTGGCGCTGCCCGACAGCCAGCGCCAGGCCTTCACCCCGATGCTGGCCATTCTCTCGGCCCAGCACGAGGCGCAGTACTCGCGGCTGTTCCGCTCCTGATGCGCGGGCTGGTCGCGCTGCTGCTGGTCGTCTGCCAGGGCGCAGCGGCCGAGGCCTTGCTGGAGCGCTTCTCGCACACCGCCTGGAGCGTCAACGAGGGGGCGCCGGCCGATGTCTGGACCCTGTCGCGCTCGCAGCGCGGCTATCTCTGGCTGGGCACCGGCCTGGGGCTTTACCGTTTCGATGGCGTGCGCTTCGACCGCTACCCGCTGCGCGAGGGCCAGCGCCTGCGCTCGACCAATATCAATGCGCTGATCGAGCTGCCCAACGGCGATGTCTGGATCGGCCTGTATGCCGGCGGCACCGTGCGGCTGCGCGACGGCATCGCCAGCGCCCATGGCGAGGCGCAGGGCATGCCGCCGGGCCGGGTGCTGCGCTTCGCACAGACAAGCGATGGCACGCTGTGGGCCGCCAGCACCGGCGGCCTGGCCCGTTATGCCGACGGGCGCTGGCAGACGGTGGGCGCGGACTGGGCCTACCCGGCGGCGGCGGCCTACTATGTGTTCGTCGACCGTCGCGGCACGCTCTGGGTCGCGGCGCCGGACACGGTGTGGTTCCTGCCGGCCGGCGAGCGCCGCTTCCGCCGCAGCGGCGCCCTGGTCTCGCGCCATGCGGTGCTGGCCGAAGACCCGCAGGGGCGGATCTGGGTCTCGGACGCCTTGCTCGGCACGCGCCCGCTGGGAACGGTGCCGGAGCAGCGCCGCCTGGCAGGCCCGGGGGCCGCGCCGGTGGTGCAGGCCAAGCAGCTGCTGTTCGCCGGCGACGGCAGCCTGTGGCTGACCGATGTGCGCGGCGGCGTGCTACGGCTGCCGGCGCCGCAGCGCATCGCGAGCGGCCAGGCCCTGGCGGCGGCCGATCTGCCGGAGCGCTTCACGCGCCAGCAGGGCCTGCCGGCCGATGTGGCCGTGCCCCTGGTCGAGGATGCCGAGGGTCAGGTCTGGGTCGGCACCAATTACGGCATCAGCAGCTTCAGGCAGCGGCGGCTGCGCGAGGTGCCGGAGTTGGCGCTCAAGCCCCATCACGGCTTCACCATCATGGCCCATGGCGACGGCGTGCTGGCCACCAACTGGGACCAGCCGCTCTACCTGGCCCCGCCCGCGCCGCCGCAGCTGCGAGCGCGCCGGGCGCCGGTGCGGGCCGGCACGGCCGCGCCCGACGGGGCCTTGTGGGAAGTCGACAGCGAGGGCATCTGGCGCAGCGGCCCCGACGGGCGCTGCCGCATCGAGCTGGGCGTCGCCCCCCGCGTGCTGGCGCTGGCGCCCGATGCCGGCGGCGGCGCCTGGCTGGCCGTCGACGAGGCCGGCATCTTCCACGCCGACTGCGCCGGCGCGCGCCGCGAGCGCTTGGTCGAGCGCGGCAGCGCGCTGCCGACCGCGATCGCCACCAGCGCCGATGGCTCCGTCTGGTTCGGCTACGACGACGAGTTGCTGCACCTGGCCGGCGGCCGCGTGAGCCGCTACACGGCGGCCGACGGCCTGCTGGTGGGCCGAGCCACGACGATAGCGCCGGCCCGCCAGGGCGGCGTCTATATGGCCGGCGAGGCCGGCTTCGCGCGCTTTGACGGCCAGCGTTTCGGGCTCGTCAGCGCCGCGCAGGACGAGGCTTTCGCCCATATCACCGGCATCATCGAGCTGCCCGACGGCGAGCTCTGGCTCAACGGCGGCCGCGGCCTGCTGCGGGTGGCGGCCGCCGATGTGGACGCGCTGTTCGCCGGGCCGCAGGCGCGGCGCAACTACCGCCTGCTCGACTGGCGCGACGGCCTGCCCGGCGTGGCCCAGCAGGCCCAGCTGACGCCCACCGCGCTGCGCGATCGCGCCGGCCGCATCTGGGTGGCGACCAATCGCGGCGTGGCCTGGATAGACCCCGCCGATGTGCCGCGCAATGAGCGGCCGCCGCCGGTCGAGATCCAGAGCCTGCGCGCCGGCGACCGACAGCTGACACCGCAAGCCGGCATGCGCCTACCCGAGGGCACGCGCACGCTGGCGATCCGTTTCACGGCGCTGACACTGGCAGTGTCGGACCGGGCGCGCTTTCGCTACCGGCTCGACGGCATCGACGGCGACTGGCAGGAGGCCGGCCACCGGCGCGAGGCGGTCTATGCCAATCTGGGCCCGGGCCGCTACCGCTTCCGCGTCATCGCCGCCAATGCCGACGGCGTCTGGAATGCCGAGGGCGCGACGCTGGCCTTCGAGATTGCGCCGCGCTTCTGGCAGAGCCCGGTGTTCCAGGTCGTCGCCGTGCTGGCCGTGCTGGCACTGGCCTGGGGCCTGTACCTGCTGCGGGCCCGTGCGATCGCGACCCAGGTGCGGCTGCGGCTGGAGGAGCGCCACCGCGAGCGCGAGCGCATCTCGCGCGAGCTGCACGACACCTTGCTGCAGGGCTTCCAGGGGCTGATCCTGTCCTTCCACGCGGCCACGCAGCGTATCCAGGATCTGGAGTTGCGCCAGTGGATCGAACGCGCCATAGAGCGCGCCGAGGCCGCGATGATCGAGGGCCGCGAGCGCATGCGCGAGCTGCGCCATCTGCCCGAGCTCGGATCCGCGCTGGAGGACGCGCTGGCGCTGGCGGGTGCGGCCCTGGTCGCCGAGGGCTGCGCCTTCCGGGTCAGCGTCAGCGGCGACCGGCGCCGGCTCAGCCCGCTGCTGTGCGACGAGTTGCTGCTGATCGTGCGCGAAGCCTTGAGCAATGCGGCTCGCCACGCGCGCGCCGGCAGCATCGAGATCGCGCTGATCTTCGAGGACCAGGGCCTGCGTCTGCGCATCAGTGACGATGGCATCGGCATCGCCGCGCCCGTGCTTGCGCGCGGCTACCGCGAGGGGCACTACGGCCTGCAGACGATGCGCGAGCGCGCTCGGCGCCTGGGCGGCACGCTGGCGATCGGCGCCGGCCCGGCCGGTGGCACGCAGGTCGAGATCAGCCTGCCGGCGGCGCTGGTCTATGCGGAGGGTGGCGGCTGGTGGTCGACGCTGTGGCGGCGCCGCAGGCGGTCTTGACCATCGAGCGCGAGCTCGCGGCCTACGACCGCGCCGCGCCGCGCGATTGCCAGGCCGAGGCGCTCCAGGTGGGCGCCGCTTCCTCGATCAGCCGCAAAATCTCGGCCGGCAGGTCGCCCGCGCCGGTCAGCTGCCGGACCTCCAGAATATCGTCCGCGCCGAAACCGGAGGGCGCGCGCAGCGCCCACTGGACTGCCTCGTCGAGCGAGCCCACCTCGATGAGGTAGAAACCACCGACCAGTTCCTTGGACTCGGCGAAAGGCCCGTCCACCACATAGCGCCGGCCGTTCGCCACCGCGATGCGGGCGCCCGGCGCCGCCGGGTTGAGGCCCTCCGAGGCGACCAGCACACCGGCCTGATGCATCTCCTCGTTGAAACGCATATAGGCCTTGAAGAGCTCCGGATCGAAGTCCGCCTGCGCTTGCCCGCCCGCCTTGTCCGCACTCGCCTGCGCCGTGATGATGAATCGCATGTCCTGGTCTCCGATGAAGCTTGCTTGTTGCCCGGTGAAGCTACGACGCGCGAGGGCCGGGCCGATCGACAAGGGCATTGTCTTGAAAGCGGGCACGCAGGACCATCAACGGTGGTGCTCCTGAGTCAAGCTCGCGCGGCAGAAGCAAGCCGGGCGCGCCGCGTCGGGGCGAAGGCGCTGGTGCCCAGCCAGCGCCACAGCTCGACCGCATCGCGCTCCGCCCCATCCACACGGATCTCGCGCGACGCCAGGGCCTGCCGAGGCGTGCGGTCGCCGGCCCAGATCTCGGTCAGCGCCCGCAGGGTCGAAACCACCACCAGCGTCAACTCACGCCCGGGGTCGGTGCGGCAGAGGTCGGCCACGCCGTCCTCCACCACCAGCCACCATGAGCCTTCGCCCGTCCGAGCGTCCCGGAACTGGAAGTTGATGACGATGGGGCGCGGCGGGAACTCGGGGATGCAGGCAAACCGCCGGATGTCCCACATCAGCAGGCCCGCATCCAGCTCGTCATCGCGAAGCCGGCTGCCTATCCAGCGCGCGCCCCAGTGGCCGAGCGCCATGACGATGGGCCGCAACTCCTCGCCGGCCGCCGTGAGGCTGTACTCCCAGACCTTGCCGGCGGCGGCGCGTCGCACGATGCCGAACTCCTCGAGACGCGTCAGCCGCTGCGCCAGCAGGCTGGTGGACATGCGTGGCACGCCGCGGTGCAGATCGTTGAAGCGCTTGCTGCCGCACAGCAGCTCGCGCACCACCAGCGGTGTCCAGCGCTCGCACAGCACTTCGGCGCCTCTGGCGACGGTGCAGAACTGGCCGTAAGTGTTTTCCATGGTTTCACCTCCCAAGCCCAAACGCTTCAGATTCTGGACTGGCCTTGGCGCCATGTCATGCGCATGCTGTGGATGCAGGTGATCGCTCCACGACCGCCAGCACACGCTGAACGTTCGTCAACCGACAGGAAGGTCAACAATGGCAATCAAGCTCAAACAATTGGATGGCGGGACCATGGATCTCCCGTCGGAAGCCCTGCAGTCCTTCAAGACGGCCTTCAAGGGCGGGGTGCTGAGCGCAGAGGACCCTGACTACGAGGAGACCCGCAAGGTCTGGAACGCGATGATCGACCGGCGCCCCGGCCTGGTGGCGCGCTGCACCGGCACGGCCGACGTGGTGCAGGCCGTGCGCTTCGCGCGCCAGCACGGGCTGCTCAGCTCGGTGCGCGGCGGCGGCCACAACATCGCCGGGTTGGCGGTGTGCGAGGGCGGCCTGATGATAGACATGTCCCTGCTGCGGGGCGTCTGGGTCGATCCGCTGCGCCACACGGCGCTGGCGCAGGCGGGCTGCACCCTGGCCGACGTCGACCGCGAGACGCAGCTGCATGGGCTCGCGGCCGTGCTGGGCTTCGTCTCCGCGACCGGCATCGCGGGCTTGACCGTGGGCGGCGGCTTCGGCTACCTGACGCGCCGCCATGGCTGGACCTGCGACAACCTGGTCTCCATGGAGGTGGTGACCGCCGACGGCCAGGTCCTGCATGCCTCAGCGGACGCGCATGCCGACCTGTTCTGGGCCCTGCGCGGCGGCAGCGGCAACTTCGGCATCGTCACATCCTTCGAGTACCGGCTGCATCCGGTCGGCCCCGAGATCCTGGGTGGTGCCATTGCCTGGCAGGGCGATGAAGCCGTGCAGGTGCTCGAGGCCTATCGCGCATTCAGCGCTGCGGCACCGCGCGAGCTGACTAGCGTGGCCGTGCTGCGGATCGCACCGCCAGCGCCCTGGCTGCCGAAGGAAGTGCACGGCAAGCCGATCGTCGCCATCTTCGTCTGCCATTCGGGCCAGATCGAGGACGGCGATGCCCTGCTGGCGCCGCTGCGCGCGACCGGCCGACCGATCGCCGACATCGTGACGCGCCGCCCCTATGTGCAGATGCAGAGCCTGCTCGATGCCACCCAGCCCAAGGGCAGGCGCTACTACTGGAAGTCGCACTACCTGCCCGGCATCGACCGCCCCTTCATCGACCTCGTCGTGGCGCATGCCGCTCGCATCGCTTCGCCGCACTCGGCCCTGCTGATGTTCCAGATCCAGGGCGCGCTGAACGAGTTGCCAGCCGGGCATTCGCCGGCCGGCAATCGCGACGCCGCCTATGTGCTGAACATCGCCGGCTCCTGGGAAAAGCCCGAGGACGATGGCGCCAATATGCAGTGGGCGCGCGACTGCTTCGAGGCCACGCGCGCCTTCTCGACCGGCGGCACCTACATCAACTTCCTGACCGAGGAAGAAGGCCGCGACCGCGTCGAAGCGGCCTATGGTCGGACGAACCTGGACCGGCTCGCGACGCTCAAGCAGCACTACGATCCGGAAAATTTCTTCCGCCACACGAAAAACGTCAGCGGCTGAGCAGCCCGGGGGCTGGTGGGAATCGAACAGCGGCGCCGCTCAGCTGCGGTAGTCCGCATTGATGCTGACGTAGTCGTGGCTCAGATCGCAGGTCCAGACCGTGGTCTGGGCCGGGCCGCGATGCAGGTTCACGCGCACCGTGATCTCGCTTTGCTTCATCACGCGCTGGCCGTCCTCCTCGCGATAGTCGGGGTGGCGGCCGCCCTTGGTGACCACATGCACATCGTCCAGATGCATCTCGATCAGGGTCTGGTCCAGATCGGCGATGCCGGCATAGCCGACCGCCGCCAGGATGCGGCCCAGGTTCGGGTCGCTGGCGAAGAAGGCGGTCTTGACCAGCGGCGAGTGGGCGATGGCATAGGCGGCCAGCTTGCACTCGGCCTCGTCGCGGCCGCCCTCGATGACGACGCTGATGAACTTGGTCGCGCCCTCGCCGTCGCGCACGATGGCCTGGGCCAGCTGCTGCGAGACCGCGATCACCGCCGCGCGCAAGACCTGGCCCTCGGGGCTGCTCAGCGACTCGATGCGGGCGTGAGCGGCCTGATGGGTGGCGATCAGCACAAAGCTGTCATTGGTCGAGGTGTCGCCGTCGATGGTGATGCGGTTGAAGCTGGCATCGGCCGCCTCGGTCACCAGGCTTTGCAGCAGCTCGGGCTGAATATTGGCATCGGTGGCCACATAGCCCAGCATGGTCGCCATATTCGGGCGGATCATGCCGGCGCCCTTGGAGATGCCGGTGATGGTGACAGTCTGCCCGCCGATCTGGACCTGGCGCGAGGCGGCCTTGGGCAGGGTGTCGGTGGTCATGATGCCGGCGGCGGCCTCGTCCCAGGCGTCGGCGCGCAAGGCGGCCAGGGCCGCCGGCAAGCCGGCGATGATGCGATCGGCCGGCAGGGTTTCCATGATGACGCCGGTCGAGAAGGGCAGGATCTGACTCGCTTGCACGCCCATCAGGCCGGCCAGCGCCGCACAGGTCGAGCGGGCACGGGCCAGGCCGTCCTCGCCGGTGCCGGCATTGGCATTGCCGGTGTTGACCAGGATCGCGCGGATGCCCTGACCGCCGTCCAGATGCTCGCGGCAGATCTGCACCGGCGCCGCGCAGAAGCGGTTCTTCGTGAACACGCCGGCCACCGACGACCCCTCGTCCAGCGCGATCACGCTCAGATCGCGGCGATTGGCCTTGCGCACACCCGCCATGGTCACGCCCAGGCGCACGCCGGGCACGGGATGGAGGGAGGCAGGGTCGGGGGCGTTCAGATTGACGGGCATGAAGGTCTCGCGGGCAAGAAAGGACGGATGGCGCGGATTGTAGGGAGAGATTGCAAAAGCAAAGGGCTCCCGAGGGAGCCCTTCAATGCCGAGGCAGCGAGGATTCAGAGCAGGACGGCTCAGCCGGCACGCTGGCGCCGACGCGCCACAAAACCGACAAGGCCCAAGCCAGCCAGAAGCATCGCGTAGGTGCCGGGCTCAGGAACTGCCGTGACAGTCACCAAGTCCTGGTAGTCCTGATGCTGCAGCTTGGTCAGTTGATACTTGGCCGGGCCTTGGTAGCTGTCTGCCGCATCCAGAAAGCCGTTCACCTTGTTCAGGAACGCGGTGTCCTCCTGGGCGGTGCTGTCCGCGTTCAGAAACGCGAACTGGTAACTGCCCTGCGAAGCGTCGAGTTGTGCGCTCTGCTCGTGGGTGATTTCCCAGACTGCCGTCTGGAAAGCCGCGCGGTCCAGATCGGAACTCAACAGACCGTAGCTGGTCGAAAACAGACCTTGCAATTGGCGCGACTGGGTGGAGCCAAAGCTGCCAGCGGTATAGCTCTGCACACCGGCGAGCGCATAGCTCTGGCCGATCTCCACACAGAAGGCTTCGAAGCTCGCGCCGCCCAGTGCCTTGTACTGCATGCCGCCACTCAGATAGTCTTCACTGACGGCACCGTCGGTGACCATGGTGATCTCGGTGCCCAGGGTCTGGGTGTACTCGATGTCCAGCACCGCAGCGCTGGCGCTGCCGGCAGCCAGGACCAGGGCGCTTACTAGGATCTTGTTCATCATGAGGCGTCTCGCTTGGAAGGATCGGCGTGTTCGGTTCAGCGGGCTGCGCGGCGGCGGCGCACCAGCGCCAGGGCGCCCAATGCCGTCACGGCCAGGGCCAGCGAGGCCGGTTCAGGCACAGCCTGCAGCGTGCCGGCACCAGACAGCGAGCTGTTGAACTTGCTGCTGTAGCTATTCATCTGCACCTTCACATCCCAATCCCCGGCACTCAGCAGCACCGGGCTCAGGGCGTAGCTCCAACCCCAGTGCGTAACGTCAATCTTCTTGCCGGGTGTGACCCAATGGTCACCGGTGACGGACAGGAACTTGTACTCATCGTCCATCAGGTCGAACAGGTACTGTTCGCTGCCCTTGCTCAGAGTGATCGACTGGATGACCACGTTGTCCTTCTTGTTCGAGACGGACTTGAGGTAGCCGTTGAACAGCGATTGCTGGTCAACATGCAGCGTGTAGCTGGCCGACCAGGGCGCCTGTCCATCCAGGACTTTGGAGCCGAAGGTCACCGGCGAGGCCGATGCCAACGGGGCTGCCAAGGCCAGGATCAAGGGAAGAAGAGCAATGTGGGGCTTCATAGACAGGTTCTTGCGCCGGGTATTCTGTTGAAGTTCCGGTGCTGCGGACCTCCCGCACCGTTGAACTTCACTTTAGGGGGATGGCCTTGACATGCGCACCCCCCATCCACGGGCTTGGGCCTTGAAGTGTGCGAACTACGTCACATTCACCCCCGGATAAGGGGGCTGAGCTGACGCAGCCGCCACCTCAATTCAGCTTGCCGTGGCAGGCCTTGTACTTCTTTCCGCTGCCGCAGGGGCAGGGATCGTTGCGGCCGACATGGGCGTACTGCGAGCCGGCCGGCGCTGCCGCGTCCTGCGACACCGAACCGTCCTCGTTGGGATGGGTGTAGGTGACGTTGCTGATGTGCTCGGCGCGTTCCTCGATCGCTTCGGCGGCGCGGGCCACTTCTTCCTGCGACTGGATGCGCACATTCAGCAGGGTGCGGGTGACTTCCATCTTGACCACGTCCAGCAGCTGGGAGAACAGCTCGAAGGCCTCACGCTTGTACTCCTGCTTGGGGTTCTTCTGCGCATAGCCGCGCAGATGGATGCCCTGGCGCAGATAGTCCAGCGCCGCCAGATGCTCGCGCCAATGCTGGTCTATGCTTTGCAGCAGCACCATGCGCATGAAGGGCGAGAACTGCTCGACGCCGACGCGCTCGAGCTTGTCGGCGAACAGCGCGTCGCCAGCAGCCACCACCTTGGCGAGGATGTCCTCATCGGTGATGGAGTCGCTCTTCTCGACCTCGGCGGCCAGGCCCACATCGAGCTGCCACTCGCTCTTCAGCACCCGCTCCAGTCCGGCCAGGTCCCACTGTTCTTCCAGGCTTTCGGCGGGCACATAGGTTCGCACCACGTCTTCCAGCGTGCTGGCGCGCAGATTGCCGATCTGGGCCACCAGGGAGTCGGCCTCGAGGATGTCGTTGCGCTGCTGGTAGATGACCTTGCGCTGGTCGTTCGACACATCGTCGTATTCCAGCAGCTGCTTGCGCACATCGAAGTTGCGCGCCTCGACCTTGCGCTGCGCGCCCTCGATCGAGCGGGTCACGATGCCGGCCTCGATGGCCTCGCCCTCGGGCATCTTCAGCCGGTCCATGATGGCGCGCACGCGGTCGCCGGCGAAGATGCGCATCAGCTGGTCGTCCAGCGACAGATAGAAGCGCGAGGAGCCCGGGTCGCCCTGGCGGCCCGACCGGCCGCGCAGCTGGTTGTCGATACGGCGGCTCTCGTGGCGCTCGGTCGCGATGATGCGCAGGCCGCCGGCGGCCTTGACCTGCTCGTGCAGGCCGGCCCACTCGTCCTTGAGCTTCTGGATGCGCGCGGCCTTCTCGGCCTCGGGGATCGCCGCATCGGCCTCGATGAACTGCACCTGCTTCTCGACATTGCCGCCCAGCACGATGTCGGTGCCGCGGCCGGCCATATTGGTCGCGATCGTGATCACACCGGGCCGGCCGGCCTGGGCCACGATCTCGGCCTCCTTGGCGTGCTGCTTGGCATTGAGCACCTGGTGCGGGAGCTTGGCCTTGGTCAGGAGGCTGGAGATCAGCTCCGAGTTCTCGATCGAGGTGGTGCCGACCAGCACCGGCTGGCCGCGCTCGTGGCAGTCGCGGATGTCCTGGGTGACGGCGTCGAACTTTTCCTTGGTGGTCTTGTAGACCAGGTCCAGCTCGTCCTTGCGGATCGTGGGACGGTTCGGCGGGATCACCACGGTCTCCAGACCGTAGATCTCCTGGAACTCATAGGCCTCGGTATCGGCCGTGCCGGTCATGCCGGCGAGCTTGCCGTACATGCGGAAATAGTTCTGGAAGGTGATCGAGGCCAGCGTCTGGTTCTCGCTCTGGATCGCCACGCCTTCCTTGGCCTCGACGGCCTGGTGCAGGCCGTCGCTCCAGCGCCGGCCGCTCATCAGCCGCCCGGTGAACTCGTCGACGATGACGACCTCGCCGTTCTGCACCACGTAATGCTGGTCGCGGTGATACACATGGTGCGCGCGCAGCGAGGCGTACAGATGGTGCATCAGCGTGATGTTGGCGGAGTCGTACAGGCTCGCGCCCTCGGCCAGCAGACCGGCCTGGCTCAGGTACTTCTCGGCATTCTCGTGGCCGTCTTCGGTCAGATAGATCTGGTGCGACTTTTCGTCGACCGTGAAGTCGCCGGGCTCGACCACGCCCTCACCGGTGCGCAGATCGAGCTCGCCGATCTGCTTCTTCATCAGCGGCGCGACCTTGTTGATCGCCAGATAGACATCGGTCTGGTCGTCGGCCTGGCCGGAGATGATCAGCGGCGTGCGGGCTTCGTCGATCAGGATCGAGTCGACCTCGTCGACGATGGCATAGGCGGTGCCGCGCTGCACGCGGTCGGCCGTCTCGTAAACCATGTTGTCGCGCAGATAGTCGAAGCCGTACTCGTTGTTGGTGCCGTAGGTGACATCGGCGCGGTAGGCGGCCTGCTTCTCCTCACGCGGCATGTTCGGCAGGTTGATGCCCACCGTCAGGCCGAGGAAGTTGTAGAGCTTGGCCATCCACTCGGCATCGCGCCGGGCCAGATAGTCGTTGACCGTCACCAGGTGCACGCCCTTGCCGGTCAGCGCATTCAGATAGACCGGCAGCGTGGCCATCAAGGTCTTGCCCTCGCCGGTACGCATTTCGGCCACCTTGCCGGCATGCAGCACCATGCCGCCGATCAGCTGCACATCGAAATGGCGCATCTTCAGCGCGCGCTTGCCGCCTTCGCGCACCACGGCAAAGGCCTCGGGCAGGATCGCGTCCAGGCTCTCGCCGCCAGCCACACGCTGCTTGAATGCCTCGGTCTGGGCGCGCAGCTCATCGTCGCTGAGCGCTTCGAACTTGGGCTCCAGCGCATTGATCTGCTGCACGACGCGGCGGTATTGCTTGAGCAGGCGCTCATTGCGGCTACCGAAAATCTGGGTAAGAAGCTTGGGCAACATGCAGCGTGTCTGTCTTGGACTTGAAGGTAGGCGGACCAGGTCTGAGCCGCTGGCGTGCCCGCTAGAGGCAACGACGGGCGCGGCGATCAGCCCGTGGAGTTCTGTTCTTGCTTGTTCGACGGTTTCTACAGCTGAGGGCGTCGCGCCGGCTTGCAAGCCGGGTGCCGGCCTCGGCCTGCAGAAAAACCCGCCGAGTTTAGCATCGGCACCCCGCACGCCCGGGCCGGCCAGGCTGCGGGACTACACTGAGGCCATGTCCACGACGACGCGCCCTCTGAGCCCTTATCGCCCGCGCCGCGCCGCCAAGCACGGCGGCCCCTCGGTGCCCGAGCCGATGCCGATCGAGCGGGCGATGAACGGCCATACGGGACTGGCGCGGCTGGGCCTGCTGCTGCAGGAATCGAACCGGCGCATGGCCATCGTCAGCGTCGCGCTGCCGGGCGCACTGACGCGCTTCGTGAAGCCGGGGCCTATCGATGAGGAGGGGTGGACGCTGCTGGCCTCGAATGCCGCCGTGGCGGCCAAGCTGAGGCAGTTGCAGCCGCGGCTGCTGGAGCTGCTGGCCGAACAAGGCATCCCCGCCGCCAAGCTGCGCATCAAGGTGATGCAGCCCGGCTGAGGATGGTGTTGGGCGCGGGAAGAATGGTGCCGGCTATCGGATTCGAACTGATGACCTACCGCTTACAAGGCGGTTGCTCTACCAACTGAGCTAAGCCGGCACGGGCTTGATGCGAGGGCGCATTGTAGGGGCAAAAAACCAGCCCTACCCCGACCCCCGGCAACTATTTGACGCGCTTGAGCGCCGGGCGACCGCCACCGGATGCCGGGCCGCCGGAATCATCCGGACCGGGCTCGGTGACCGGGTCGGCCGCCTTGGGCTGGTCCTGTGGTTCGGCCGGACCGGGCGCCAGCCGCAGGCCTCGCGCGGGCGGACGCACCGGCGGGCTTGGCACGGCTGCGGCCACCGGCGAGGTGCTGCCGGCCAGGCTCAAAGGCGCGCTCGGCGCATCGGCGCTGGGCGCGGGAAAGGCCATGCCCTGGCCGTTCTCGCGTGCATAGATCGCCACCACATGATCGACCGGCACGACGATCTCGCGCGCAACGCCGCCGAAGCGAGCCTTGAACTGGATGAACTCGTTGCCGAGCTCCAGCCCGCTGGTCGCGTCGAAACCGACGTTCAGCACGATTTCGTTATTGCTGACGTACTCGTTCGGGACCTGCACGAAACGATCCACATGCACCGCGATATAGGGCGTGAAGCCGTTGTCGGTGCACCAGTCGTGCAGGGCCCGTATCAGGTACGGCCGGGTCGAGGTGCTGGCGGCCGTGCCGCCATCGGAGCTTTGATCCATGGGGTCGCAGTTTACTTGCGCATCACCTTCTCGGACGGCGTCAGCGCCTCGATATAGGCCGGGCGCGAGAAGATGCGCTCGGCATACTTCAGCAGCGGCAAGGCGTTCTTCGACATGTCGATGCCGTAGTAGTCCAGGCGCCACAGCAGCGGTGCGATGGCCACGTCGAGCATCGAGAAGTCGTCGCCCAGCATGTACTTGTTCTTCAGGAAGATGGGCGCGAGCTGGGTCAGGCGGTCGCGGATCTGGGCGCGCGCCTTTTCCAGCTGCTTGTCGGTCGCCTTGACGGCTTGCGAGCGGCCTTCCAGCACATTGACGTGAGCGAACAGCTCCTTCTCGAAATTGAGCAGGAACAGGCGCACGCGGGCGCGGGCCACCGGGTCGCCGGGCATCAGCTGCGGATGCGGGAAGCGCTCGTCAATGTACTCGTTGATGATGTGCGACTCATACAGGATCAGGTCGCGTTCGACGAGGATGGGCACCTCGTTGTAGGGGTTCATCAGCGCGATGTCTTCGGGCTTGGCGAACAAGTCCACATCACGGATCTCAAAGTCCATGCCCTTCTCGAACAGCACGAAGCGGCAGCGGTGCGAATAAGGGCAGGTAGTTCCAGAATAAAGCACCATCATGGCGGCAGGCTCCCGAGAAGGTCGGTGGGTGATTCACGGGCTCATGCTGGATGAGCACCGCACAAAATGCAAACGCAGTGGAGGCCGAGGCGCCCCACTGCGGTCAACTCAGGCCCGGCCAAGCCGGGCCCGCAAGGCTTACTTCACGTCTTTCCAGTAAGACGCGTTCAGACGCCAGGCGAACAGCGTGAACACACTGAGGAACAGCAGCACCAGCACACCCAGACGGAAGCGCTGGGACTGAGCCGGCTCGCCCATCCACTGCAGATAGGCGACCAGATCGGCCATCGCCTCGTCGAACTGCTGCGGGTTCAGCTTGCCCGGGGTCAGCTGCTCGTAGCCCTTGAACACATGGACGGTCTTGCTGGCGTCATGCGGATCGGGTTCGTCGGCGAACTTGGCAGCGCGCTGGCCCTGCAGCTCCCACAGCACATGCGGCATCGCCACACTGGGGAAGGCCATATTGTTCCAGCCGGTGGCCTTGGTGTCGTCGCGGTAGTAGGTGCGCAGATAGGTGTACAGATAGTCCGCACCCGAGCCCTGGCCCGCCGCCGCGCGCGAGCGCGCGATCACGGTGAGATCCGGCGGCGTGGCACCGAAGAAGTCCTTGGCCTGCTTGGGGTCCAGCGAGATCTTCATCGTGTCGCCGACCTTGTCGCTGGCGAACATCAGATTGCCCTTGATCTGCGCCTCGCTCAGGCCGATGTCGGCCAGCCGGTTGTAGCGCATGAAGGCGGCCGAGTGGCAGTTCAGGCAGTAGTTGACGAAGAGCTTGGCGCCGTTTTGCAGCGCGGCCATGTCCGTCATCTTCTCCTTGGGGAACTTGTCCCACTCGATGCCGCCGCCGGCGGCCGAGGCGCCCGATACCAGCCCGGCGCTCAGCGCCAGCGAGGTCAGCAGCGTAGCAATGAATTTTTTCATTCTTGGAACTCCGATGCTCAGTGGGCGTGGAAGGTCACACGGTCAGGCACGGGCTTGGGCGTGCCCAGCTTGCTCCACCAGGGCATCAGCAGGAAGAAGCCGAAATAGAACAGCGTGCCGATCTGCGCGATCAAGGTGCCGATATCGCTGGGCGGCTTGATGCCCAGATAGCCCAGCACCAGGAAGAACACGACAAACACGGCGTACACATACTTGTGCCAGTCCGGGCGATAGCGGATCGACTTGACCGGGCTGTGATCCAGCCAAGGCAGGAAGAACAGGATCACGACCGCGCCGCCCATCACGACCACGCCCCAGAACTTGGCGTCGAAGGTCTTCAGCAAGGCCATCGCGACCAGGGCCACCACGGTGGCGGCAATCTTGCCCTTGGTCGAGAAACCGCTCTTCAGCCAGGCCAGCACCACCGCCGCGCCGACCAGACCCACCAGCACATTGACCATCGGGTCAGTGGTGGCGCGCAGCATCGAGTAGTAGGGCGTGAAGTACCAGACCGGGGCAATGTGCGCCGGCGTCTTCAGTGGGTCGGCCGGGATGAAGTTGTTGTACTCCAGGAAGTAGCCGCCCATCTCCGGGGCAAAGAAGATGATGGCGGTGAACACCATCAGGAACAGGCCGACGCCGAAGATGTCGTGCACCGTGTAGTAGGGGTGGAAGGCGATGCCGTCCAGCGGCTTGCCCGACGCATCCTTCTTGGCCTTGATCTCGACGCCGTCCGGGTTGTTCGAGCCGACCTCGTGCAGCGCGATGATGTGCGCCACCACCAGGCCCAGCAACACCAGCGGGATCGCGATGACGTGGAAGCTGAAGAAGCGGTTCAGCGTCGCATCGCTGACGACGAAGTCGCCACGGATCAGCAGGGCCAGGTCTTCACCGACGAAAGGCACGGCGGCGAACAGGTTCACGATCACCTGCGCGCCCCAGTAGGACATCTGGCCCCAGGGCAGCAGATAGCCCATGAAGGCCTCGCCCATCAGGCACAGGAAGATGCCGCAACCGAAGATCCAGACCAGCTCGCGCGGCTTGCGGTAGGACCCGTAGATCAGGCCGCGGAACATGTGCAGATAGACCACGACGAAGAAGGCCGAGGCCCCGGTCGAGTGCATATAGCGGATCAGCCAGCCCCAGGGCACATCACGCATGATGTACTCGACCGAAGCGAAGGCCAGCGCCGCGTCCGGCTTGTAGTGCATCACCAGGAAGATGCCGGTGACGATCTGGATCACCAGCACCAGCAGGGCCAGCGAGCCGAAGATGTACCACCAGTTGAAGTTCTTCGGTGCGTAGTATTCGGAGAGATGCTCTTTGTAGAGCTTGGATGCTGGGAAACGGTTGTCCACCCAGGTCAGCAGCTTTTCGCCGATCGGAGCACCGGCGGGAGCTTCTTTGAATTCAGCCATGTTGACCTCTGTCCTTTAGCTTCAGGCTTGCTTGTCTTCACCAATCAAGAGCTTGGTGTCGGACAGGTACATGTGGGGGGGCACTTCGAGGTTGTCGGGCGCCGGCTTGTTCTTGAAGACGCGACCGGCCATATCGAAGGTCGAGCCGTGGCAGGGGCACAGGAAGCCGCCATGCCAGTCGTCCGGCAGCGAGGGCTGCGCGCCGGTCTGGAACTTGTCGCTGGGCGAGCAGCCCAGATGCGAGCAGATGCCCACGACCACCAGATACTCCGGCTTGATCGCGCGCGCCTCGTTCTTGGCGTAGGCAGGCGTCGGATAGGCGGTGCGATCCGAGGCCGGATCGGCCAGCTGCGGGTCGATGCCCTTCAGCGCCGCCAGCTGCTCGGGCGTGCGACGCACCACCCAGACCGGCTTGCCGCGCCACTCCACGGTGAGCTTCTCACCCGGCTTCAGGGCGCTGATATCGACTTCAACGGCAGCTCCGGCGGCCTTGGCGCGCTCGGAGGGCGTGAAAGTACTGACAAAGGGCACGGCGGTGGCAACGCCGCCAACGGCGCCGGCACAACCGGTGGCGATGAGCCAGGTGCGCTTGCCTTGGTCCACTTGCTGGTCACTCATGAGGGTCCTCAAACGAGACTTCTGATCGGGGGCAACCGAGGATTCTAACGGACGCCATCGCTTCCAACCATTGGAGACGACGCGAAGCGCGCCTCATGCGCACCACAGAAGCCGTATTCGACCCGATTTCGCGCGCCGCAGCGCGGGCACAATCCCGGCATTGCTACAGAGGAGAGACCCATGGGGTTCATGACGGAGTTCAAGGAGTTTGCGGTCAAGGGCAATGTCGTCGACCTAGCGGTGGGCGTCATCATCGGCGCCGCATTCGGCAAGATTGTCGATTCGGTCGTCAATCATTTGATCATGCCGCTGGTCGGGCGCGTGGTCGGTGGCCTGGACTTTTCCAACTACTTCATCATGCTGGCCGATCCGCCGGCCGACTTCAAAGGCCCGATGAGCTTCGAGGCCCTCAGCAAGGCCGGCGTGCCTTTGTTCGCCTATGGCAGCTTCCTGACCGTGTTGCTGAACTTCATCATCCTGGCCTTCATCATTTTCCTGATGGTCAAGCAGATCAACCGCCTCAAGCGCGAGAGCGCGCCCGCGCCGGCGCCGACCGAACCGGCCCCGACACCCGAGGACATCCAGCTGCTGCGCGAAATCCGTGACGCCCTGCAGCGCCGCTGAGCAGCAGTAAGCAGCGGTAACAGGCAGCGGCCTGTCAGTTATTTGGCAGCGCCGCGCCGGTGCTCGCACGCCCTCGCCGGCTCGACGCAGGCTTTGGCGCGATACTTGCCGATATAAGCTGTGGCAAATTGGCCACAGGCGGTCCACACGCAGCCATGAACTCGCCCGAACCACGCCTCAATCCGCATCTGGAAGCCGCACTGCAGCGCATACGCACCGCGGCCGAGCAAGCGGCCGAGCGCGGCGCCGAAGGCATGGGCATGGCGGCCCTGTCGGCTGGCCAGATCAAGCGCCGCGACGCCCTGCTGTCGGCCCAGTTCCTGTTCCGCAAGCAGCAGGCCTTGTTCGGCCAGCGCTTCTACCAAAGCCTGCGCACCCAGATGGCGGGCGAGCAAAAGCCCAAGGTCGAGCCGGGGGCGCGCAAGAGCACCCAGGCCTGGACCGAGCTCTCGCTGATGGACGACGACGCCGTCGACGCGATGGTGGCGGCCGACCGAATCGGCCTGGCCATCGGCCACCAGAGCGAGTGGGAGCTGCGCGAGGTCGAGTCCTATATGTCGGCACTGGGCAGCGCCCCCGACAGCAAGGAGCAGCGCAACCCGTTGCGCCCCGAACTGGTCGCCCAGGCCTTGCTGGACGCCGTGCATGCGGTCACCGACGATGAGCAGACCCGCCAGATCCTGATCGACGAGATGACGCGCGCGCTGGCCCACGAGATGCGCAGCTGCTATGCCGACATCGTCGAGCTGTTCCGCAGCCGCGGCCTGCGGCCGCAGGATCTGCGGGTGCGCGGCGTCGATGTCGGCGGTCATTCGGTGCACTCATCGCATTCGGTCCACGCGGCCCATTCCGGCCATTCGCAGTCACCCGGCCAGACCGGCCACAGCCGCATGGGCGAGCTGGGCGGACATGGTGGCGCTTACGCAGGCGGCGGCCATGGCGGCGCCCCTGGCATGAGCAGGCGTGGCGGCAGCCCCGGCACGATGGGCGCGGTCGATGCGCAGATGATGGAGCTGCTGCGCCGCCTGGCCTATCTGCCCAGCGTGCAGGCGCCGCCGGGTGCGAGCACGGCCGGCGGCCCCGTCAGCAACTGGGGCGAGGACTACGGCGACGCGGCCTGGGCCGGTGGTGGCGGCGGCATGCCGATGCCGCCCAATCTGATTCATCTGCACCGCGACGAGCTGCGCCAGGCCGCGACCGGCAACCTCGACCATATGGTGATCGATGTGGTCGGCAGCCTGTTCGACCAGATCCTGTCCGACCCCAAGGTGCCGCCCCAGATGGCCCGCCTGCTGGCGCGGCTGCAGCTGCCGGTGCTGCGCGTGGCGCTGGGCGACCGGACCTTCTTCTCCTCGCGCCGCCATCCGGTGCGCCGCTTCATCAACCGCGTCGCCTCGCTGGCCTGCGCCTTCGATGATTTCTCGGAAGACCCGGGCCGCGACTTCCTCAGCCATGTGCGCGAGCTGGTGCAGGAGGTCGCCAATGGCGACTTCGACCGCATGGATGTCTACGAGAGCAAGCTCGACGCGCTCGAACAATTCATCGCCGACCAGACCGCCAAGGCCCTGCAGGCCCAGGGCGACGCCGCCGCGCTGATCGAGCGCAAGGAAACCGATCTGCGCCTGCAGCAGCGCTATATGCAGCAGCTGCAGGCCGCGCTGGGCCCGGTGCCGATGCCCGAGTTCCTGCGCGAGTTCCTGTCCCAGGTCTGGAGCCAGGCCATCGTGCTGGCCAGCCGCGAGGGCAGCACCGAGCGCGCGATGCGTCTGCGCCAGCTGGGCCGCGACCTGGTGATGAGCGTGCAGCCCAAGAGCGGCACGGCCCAGCGCCAGACCTTTCTGAGTCAGCTGCCGGTGCTGATGCGCACCCTCAACGAAGGGCTGGACCTGATCGCCTGGCCCGAGAGCGGCCGCAAGGCCTTCTTCGGCGAGCTGTTGCCGGCCCATGCCGAGTCGCTGAAGGGCCAGGGCCTGTCACCGCTGGACCACAATCTGCTGGTCAAGCAGCTCGAAGGCGTGTTCGGCTGCGCGCCGCCGTCCGAGCAAGACCTGCCCCCGGCCGGCGCACCGGTCTCGGTACCGGGCGATCTGGACCTGGCGCAACGCCTGACCCCCGACGAAGCCAAGCGCCTGGGCCTGATGCAGGAAAGCCGGGTCGACTGGGACGGCCAGATCGATATCGACCTGAGCGCCGAGGCACCGCTGGCCGCCGTCGACATCAGCATCGACGGCCTGCCCGCCGCCGAAGCCCCCGAGCCCAGCGAGGGCGAGCTGCTGATCGAGCATCTGCAGCTGGGCTTCGCCTACCAGATGAACACCGGCGAGGCCTGGCGCAAGGTGCGCCTGGCCCATATCAGCGCCGGCCACAGCTTCTTCATCTTCACCCAGGGCCACAAGCACCAGGAGACCGTCACCATGACGGCGCGCATGCTGAAGCGCCTGTGCGAGTCCGGCCGGCTCAAGGCCTTCGAGAACGCCCATCTGCTGGAGCGCGCCACCGCGCGCGCGCGCAAGCAGCTGGCCGAGCTGAGCGGCAAGACCTAGCTGATCAGCCGGCGCGCCATGCGAATGGCCGCCCCCATGCTGGACGCATCGGCGCGGCCCGTGCCGGCGATATCGAAAGCCGTGCCGTGGTCGGGGCTGGTGCGCACGAAGGGCAGACCCAGGGTCACGTTGACGCCCTGCTCGACGCCCAAGTACTTGACCGGGATCAGGCCGTGGTCGTGCGTCATCGCGACGACCAGATCGAACTCGCCGGGGTGGGTGGGCGTGTTGCGGGCACGCATGAAGATCGTGTCGGGCGCATAGGGGCCGCTGGCGGCGATGCCCTGCTGGCGTGCCAGCTCGATGGCCGGCGCGATGATGTCGATTTCCTCGCGGCCGAACAGCCCGCCCTCGCCGGCATGGGGGTTCAGGCCCGCGACCGCGATGCGCGGTGCTGTGAGCCCGAAGCGGCGCAGCGCGGCATCGCTGATCTGCAGGGTCTGCAGCACCCGCTCGATGTTGAGCATGTCGATAGCCTCGCGCAGCGCCATATGGATGGTCACCAGCACCGTGCGCAGCTCCTCGTTGGCCAGCATCATGCGCACCGGCGGCGGCGCCGCGCCCCCTGGCGCGGCCAGGGCCTGCAGCATCTCGGTATGACCGGGATAGTCCACCCCGGCTGCATGCAGGGCCTCCTTGTGCAGCGGCGCGGTCACCAGCCCTGCCGCCCGGCCGGCCTGGATGGCCGCGACCGCCGCCTTGATGCAGGCCGCCGCCGCGCGGCCGGCGCGCGCGTCGACATGACCCACCGGGCAGTCCAGCAGATCGGCCGGCAGGCCCTCGGGCTGCCAGACCGGCAGACAGTCGGGCGGCAAGCCCGCCAGCTCGTCCGGCGAGGCCAGCCGTGCCACCGGCAGGCTCAGGCCCAGCCAGGCAACCGCACGGCGCAGCACACCGACATCGCCGACCAGGCACAGATCCTCGCGCCGCGCCTCGGCCGCCCAGGCCGCCACGGCGATCTCGGGGCCGATGCCACAGGCATCGCCCATGCTGATCAACAGGGTTTTGCTCTCACTCATCGCCTCATTGTTTCATGGGCAAGTCCTGACCCCCAGAGCAGGCGTGCAGTGGCAGACTCGCGCGACCGACAAATCAAGGAGCTTCGCATGGCCTACCTGCCATCCCGCATCCACCGCCACACCCTGGCGACCGTCCTGAGCTTGGCCCTGGGCGGACTGGGGCCCAACGCCAGCTGGGCCAACCCGGCCGCACAAAAGCTGCACGCGCTGTTCGACGAAGCCTGGGAGCAAGGCGCCCGCCAGGCCCCGGAATGGGCCACGGTGCGCGGCGACCACCGCTTCAATGACCGCCTCAGCGACCGCTCGCCGGCCGCCGTCGCGGCCCAGGACGCCTATGCGCGGGAGCTGCTGAAGCGCGCGCAGGCCATCGATGTGGCTGCTTTGGATGAGCGCGACCGCGTGTCGCTGCAGATCTTCATCGACCGCCAGCAAGGCGAGATCGAGTTCCAGGCTTTCGAGGGCTATCGCACACTGAGCCTGGGCTCGCTATGGGGCTTCCAGTCGGGGCTGGCCAATCTGATGCGCGCCACGCCCACCGCCAGCGAGGGCCAGGTCCGGCAGCTGCTGGCCCGGCTGGCCGCCTATCCGCTGCGGGTCGACCAGGAGATCGAGAGCCTGCGCCGCGGCATGGCGCTGGGCTGGGTCAGCCCGCAGCCGGTGCTGGCGCGCGCGCTGGCCCAGCTGGACGGACAGCTGAGCGAGGATGTGACGCGCAGCCCCTTGTTCGAGCCTTTCGACAAGCTGGGCAGCGGCATCGCCGAGGCCCAGCGCGACGCGCTGCGCCAGCAGGGCCGGCAGGCGCTGCAGCAGCAGGTCTATCCGGCGATGCAGCGTCTGCGCCGCTTCATCAAGGAGGAATACCTGCCCAAGGCCCCGGCCGCCGGCGGGCTCGGTCGCTATCCCGGCGGCGCCCAGGTCTATGCGGCGCTGGTGCGCCGCAACACCACGCTGGACCTGAGCCCGCAACAGGTCCATGACATCGGGCTGCGCCAGGTCGAGCGCCTGCGCGCCGAGATGGAGGCGGTGCGCCGCGAGGTCGGCTTCGCCGGCGACCGCCAGCAGTTCTTCAAATACCTCTACAGCGAACCGAAGTTCTTCCACCCCAATGGCGAGGCCTTGCTGGCGGCCTACCGCGAGATCAGCAAGCGCATCGACCCCGAGCTGCCCAGGCTCTTTGCCGAACTGCCGCGCGCGCCCTATGGGGTGCGGGCGATGCCGGCCCATATGGGCGAGGGCGCGGCCGAGAACTACAACGGCCCCTCGCTGGACGGCAGCACGCCGGGCTGGTTCAACGCCAATGTGCTGGCCTACAAGCGCCGCCCGATCTGGGCGCTGGAGACCCTGGTCGCGCACGAGACCGTGCCCGGTCACCATCTGCAGAACGCCCGCCAGCGCGAGCTCGGCGAGCTGCCGGCCTTCCGGCGCAGCAGCTTCTACACCGCCTATGGCGAGGGTTGGGCCCTGTATGCCGAGACCTTGGGCAAGGACCTGGGCCTGTACCGCGACCCCTACAGCCGCTTCGGCCATCTGCAGGCCCAGATGTTCCGCGCGGCCCGCCTGGTGGTCGACACCGGCATGCATGCGCTGGGTTGGAGCCGCGAGCGGGCGCTGGCCTATATGCTCGAAGAAACCGGCCAGGACCCGGTCTTCATGAATGCCGAGGTCGACCGCTATCTGGCCCAGCCCGGCCAGGCCCTGGCCTATATGACCGGCCAGCTGAAGATTCTGGAGCTGCGCGAACTGGCCCAAGCGCAGCTCGGTGCCCGCTTCGATCTGCGCCGCTTCCATATGGTGTTGCTGGACCAGGGCCAGCTGCCGCTGGGCTTGCTGGAGCAGCGGGTGCGCGCCTGGATCGCCGCGCAGCCGGGCTGAGCGACGCTCGATCGTTCAGGCCGGATTCGGGATGTCGATGAACTGCTGGCTCAGGCCGAAGTCCGTGGCCAGGCGCTGCGCCAGCGCCTGCACACCATAACGCTCGGTCGCGTGGTGGCCGGCTGCGATGAAGGCCACGCCGGTCTCGGCGGCGTAATGGGCCTGCGGCTCGGAGATCTCGCCGGTCACAAAGACATCGGCGCCGGCCGCGATCGCGGCCTCGAAATAGCCCTGGGCCCCGCCGGTGCACCAGGCCACGCGGCGCAGCGGCCGGCCGTCGCCGGGCACGGCCAGCACCTCGCGGCCCAGCGCCGCACCCATCTGCCGGCGCAACTCATCCAGGCTTTGCGGCGCGCTCAGGGGCCCGGCAAAACCCAGCTCCTGATCGCCAAAGCGCTGCTCGGCCTGCCAGCCGAACAGCCGGCCCAGCTGCGCGTTATTGCCCAGCTCGGGGTGGGCATCGAGCGGCAGGTGGTAGGCGAACAGATTGATCTCATGCACCAGCAGCTTGTGCAGGCGCTGCTTCATCCAGCCGGTGACGCGGCCGTCCTGGCCGCGCCAGAACAGGCCGTGGTGTACCAGGATGGCATCGGCACCGCTGGCAATCGCCGCATCGATCAGGGCCAGGCTGGCGGTAACACCGCAGACGAGATGGCGTATCTCCTCGCGTCCCTCCACCTGCAGACCGTTCGGCCCATAATCTTTGAAACGAGGCACCTCGAGCAACTGGCTGAGGTGGGCATCGAGGGTGTGGCGGTTGGGCATGGCGACAGGAGCGGCGGTGCGCAGAATTTGGCTGATTTTCTCCCAGGCCGTGACGGTGGGCCTGGCGCTGTACTTTGTCGTCGCGACCTTGCGGCCCGAGTGGGTGGAGCGCGGCGAGCCGCTGCGCCCCACGGTGATCCTGGGCCAGGCCACGCCGAGCGCCCGCCCCGCCAGCGATGCGAGCGGCGGCGGGGGCTACCGCCTTGCGGCCCAGCGCGCGGCGCCCGCCGTGGTCAGCGTCACGGCCAGCAAGGCGCCGCGCCGCTCGGCGCAGAACGACGAGGCCTGGCGGCGTTTTCACTTCGGCCTGCCGCGGCGCGGCCAACGCGGCGAGGACGACGGCGACGAGCCCGGCGGGCAGACCGGCCTGGGCTCGGGCGTGATCGTCTCGGCCGACGGCTATCTGCTGACCAACAGCCATGTGGTGGCCGGCGCCTCGGAGATCGAGGTGCAGCTCAGCGACGGCCGGCAGGCCAAGGCGCGCCTGGTCGGCAGCGATCCGGAGACCGATGTCGCGGTGCTGAAGGTCGAGCTCGACGGCCTGCCGGCGATCGCGCTGGGCGACGCCGAGCAGTTGCAGGTCGGCGATGCGGTGCTGGCGATCGGCAACCCCTTCAATGTCGGCCAGACGGTGACCTCGGGCATCGTCAGCGCGCTCAAGCGCACCCAGCTGGGCATCAACACCTTCGAGAACTTCATCCAGACCGATGCCGCGATCAATCCGGGCAACTCGGGCGGCGCCCTGGTCGACGATCAGGGCCGGCTGGTGGGCATCAATACCGCGATCTTCTCGCGCAGCGGCGGCAGCCTGGGCATAGGCTTCGCGATCCCGATCAGCACCGCGCAGCAGGTGATGCAGGCCCTGGTACGGGACGGTCAGGTCGCGCGTGGCTGGATCGGCGTGCAGACCCGCGAGCTGACGCCGGAGTTTGCCGAGGCCTTCAAGCTGACGGTGCGCGAAGGGGTGCTGATCAGCGCGGTGGTCGTCAATGCGCCGGCCGCCAAGGCCGGCATCAAGCCCGGCGATGTCGTGACAAAGGTCGCCGGCACCCAGGTGCTGAGCCCGGCGGACCTGCTGGCGGCGGTGGCGGCGCTGAAGCCGCAGTCCAGCGCCGCCATCGCGGTGCAGCGCGGCGACAAGGCCATGCAGTTCGAGCTGACGGTGGCACAGCGCCCGCTGCCGGGCACGCGCGACTAGCGCTCAGCTCAGGGCTGATCGGTGGCCGAGTCCGGCGCCTTGGAGTAGCGGATGAAAAAGCCGGATGCCCAGATGCCGACCTCGTAGAGCAGGCACATCGGGATGGCCAAGGCCAGCTGCGACACCACATCGGGCGGCGTGATCACGGCCGCGATGATGAAGGCCACGACGATGAAGTAGCCGCGGAACTCGCGCAGCTTCTCGACCGTGACGATGCCCATGCGGGCCAGCACCACCACCACCACCGGCACCTCGAAGGCCGCGCCGAAGGCGATGAACATGCTCATCACAAAGCTCAGGTAGGCCTCGATATCGGGCGCCGCCGTGATGCTCTTGGGCGCGAAGCTCTGGATGAACTTGAAGACCTGGCCGAACACGAAGAAATAGCAGAACGCCACGCCGACGAAGAACAGCAGCGTGCTGGACACCACCAGCGGCATGACCAGCTTCTTCTCGTGCGAATACAGGCCCGGCGCCACAAAGGCCCAGACCTGGTAGAGCACCACCGGCAGCGCGATCAAAAAGGCCGCCATCAAGGTGATCTTCAGCGGCACCAGAAAGGGCGAGATCACATTGGTGGCGATCATGGTCGAACCCGCCGGCAGGTTCGCGATCATCGGCGCGGCCAGCAGGTCGTACAGCATCGACGGCCCCGGATAGAGGGCCAGCACGCCAAAGCACACTGCCACCGCGATGGCGGCGCGCACCAGGCGGTCGCGCAGCTCGATCAGGTGCGAGACAAAAGGCTGCTCGGTGCCGGCGAGTTCATCGTCGGGCTTGTGGGAATCGGTCATGTAGGTCTGCGGGGCGGGCGAAAGCGCGCCACGCGGGCGGCGCCGGATTGGGCATGCTGGCGCACGCCCTGGCGCTGCTTGTACCACTGCGGCGTGGCACCGCGCTTGAGGCGCCAGTTCTTCTTCGGGCGCTGATAGCCGGGCGGCGGCATCAGGGTCTGGTAGCCGTGATCGGCGCCGCCGCCATCCAGGCCGGCACTGGCTTCATGCCAGTTCTGCTCGAAGGCCTGATTGGCCTCGTTGATCTCTTTGCTGACCGATTGCTCGACATCGCGCGCCGCATCCTCGATGCCGCTTTTCATCTTCTTGAGCTCTTCGAGCTCGATGGAGCGGTTCACCTCGGCCTTGACGTCCGACACATAGCGCTGCGCCTTGCCCAGCAGATGGCCCACCGTGCGTGCCACCCGCGGCAGCCGCTCGGGGCCGATCACGATCAGCGCGACGGCGCCGATCAGGGCCAGTTTGTCAAAGCCGAAGTCAATCATGCAGTCTCAATCAGGACTTGGTCTTGGCCTCGACGTCGACGGTATTGCTGTCGGCCGTCTTCTGGCTGGTCACCTGCTGGGTCGGCTGGGCGGCATCGCTGCTGCCACCGTCCTTCATGCCGTCCTTGAAACCCTTGACGGCCGAGCCCAGGTCTGAACCCATGTTCTTGAGCTTTTTCGTGCCGAACACCAGCACCACAATCACCAGCACGACGAGCCAGTGCCAAATGCTGAACGAACCCATAGTTATCTCCTGGAAACGAAGCGGCCATTCTAGTTGGCGCGCATGACAAATCAGCGGGGATGGCTATTGCCGCCCTGACGCGGCTCAGCCCTTGAGCCAGGGGCGGGGACCACCCATCGCATGCATATGCAGGTGATAGACCTCCTGGCCGCCGTCGGGGCCGGTGTTGATCACGGTGCGGAATCCGTTGCTCACACCAAGCTCGCGCATCAGCCGCGGCACCAGAGCCGTCATCTGGCCCAGCAGCGCCGCATGCTCGGGCCCCACCTCGGCCATGCTGGCGATATGCAGCTTCGGGATCAGCAGGATGTGGACCGGCGCCCAGGGATGGATGTCATGGAACACCAGCACCTGCTCGTCCTCGTAGACCTTTTTCGACGGAATCTGGCCGGCAACAATCTTGCAGAAAAGGCAGTTGGGATCGTGAGTCATCGCGGCATCGCTTGATTGGCATTCATCTTGGTCCAGCCACGCACAATGCGGTAGAGGAACCAGATCGAGATCAGGGCCCAGGCGATCCAGCCCGGGATCAGGAACAGAAACCACAGCGGCAGGGTCAGCGCATACAGCACGCCGGCCCAGACCACGCTGCGCAGGCGCCAGCTGAAGTGCGAGGCCTGCCAGGTGCCGGCGGCCTCGTCGCGCTTGACCAGGTCGATGATGACCGCCACGATCAGCAGCAGCACGCTGGCCTGCACGCCGGGCAGCACCGCGCCGACCGCAACAATCGTGTGCAGGATGTAGCTGACGATGCCGATGCTGCGCAGGCTTTGCGCGCGCGCCGGGTCCAGCACCACCGTCTCGACCGTCTGGTTCATGACTCAGCCCTTCCCTGTGCGTTGAGCAAATTCCTGCAGGCCCGACAGGCCCTCGCGCCGCTCCAGCTCGGCCAGCACATCGGCCGGTTTGAGCCCGAACTGGGCCAGCGCAATCATCGAGTGAAACCACAGATCGGCGGTCTCGTAGACGATCTTCTGCGCATCGCCGTCCTTGGCCGCCATCACCAGCTCGGTGGCCTCTTCGCCGATCTTCTTCAGGATCGCGTCGGTGCCCTTGTCGAAGAGCTTGGCCACATAGCTGGCGCCGGGGTCGCCCCCGTTGGCCGGCTTGCGGGACTCGATCACCGCCGCGAGTTTGGCCAGGCTGTCGCTATCGCTCATTGGTAGATGCTCTCCGGATCCTTCAGTACCGGCTCGACGCTGTGCCAGACACCGTCCTGATAGCGCTGGAAAAAGCAGCTGTGGCGGCCGGTGTGGCAGGCGATGCCGGGCTCATGACCTTGCTGGGTGATCTTCAGCAGCAGCACGTCGTTGTCGCAGTCCATGCGCAGCTCATGGACGATCTGCAGATGGCCGGACTCCTCGCCCTTGTGCCAGAGCCTGTTGCGCGAGCGGCTCCAGTAGACCGCCTGGCCCAGCTCGGCGGTGCGCTGCAAGGCCTCGCGGTTCATCCAGGCGAACATCAGCACATCGCCGCTGTCCTTCTCCTGGGCGATCACCGGCACCAGCCCGGCGGCGTCCCACTTGATTTGATCCAACCAGTTCATGGTCACAGTGTACTCAGCCCAGATGGGTGGGGCCCTCGTGGCCGCGCTCGGCGGCGAACCACTGCAGCACCGGGATCGTGCCCGGCAGCACCGGCTGCATCTGCACCGGCAGCGCCTGCCAGGCCATCGCCTGCTGCTCGCGCATCTCGAACTCGCCGCTCCAGTCGAACACCTTGCAGAAATGCAGGCGCACGCGGGCATGGGGATAGTCCATCAGCTCGATCTTCCAGGGGTGGGCCACGCCTATCGTGATGCCCAGCTCCTCGTGGAGCTCGCGCTTGAGCGCCTGCTCGACGCTCTCGCCGGCCTCCAGCTTGCCGCCCGGAAACTCCCAGTAGCCGGCATAGACCTTGCCCTCGGGCCGCGAGGTCAGCAAAAAGCGCCCTTCCCGGCCCGCCGCATCGCGCTCGACCAGCACGCCGACGGCCACATCCACAGCAACCCGCTCAGACATCGTCCAGACCCTCCGGTGCATCGCCATGGATGGTGCTGGACGGCAAGCTCTCGAGCTGCCCCCGCCCGGCCAGATCGCGGGCGAACTGGTAGGCCACCCGGCCCGAGCGCGAGCCGCGCTCCAGCGCCCAGACCAGCGCGCTCTGGCGGCTGGCCGCGATCTGCGCCTCGTCCATGCCGTGGTAGCGCTGCCACTGGGCGCAGATTTCCAGGTATTCCTGCTGGCTGAAGGGATAGAAGCTGACCCACAGGCCGAAACGCTCGGACAGCGAGATCTTCTCCTCGATCGCCTCGCCGGGATGCAGCTCGCCGTTCTCGTCGTACTTGACCGCCAGGTTGTCCTTCATCTGCTCGGGCAGCAGATGGCGGCGGTTGCTGGTCGCGTAGATCAGCACGTTGTCGCCGGCCACCGAGACCGAGCCATCCAGCATGGACTTCAGCGCCTTGTAGCCCAGCTCGCCCTCGTCGAACGACAGGTCGTCGCAGAAGATCACGAAACGCTCGGGCCGCTCGGCCACCAGATCGACCAGATCCGGCAGCTCGACCAGATCGCTCTTGTCGACCTCGATCAAGCGCAGCCCCCGGTCCGCGAATTCATTCAGGCAGGCCTTGATCAGCGAACTTTTCCCGGTGCCGCGGGCGCCGGTCAGCAGCACATTGTTGGCGGGACGGCCGGCGACGAACTGCTCGGTATTGCGCAGCAGCTTCTCCTTCTGCGCCTCGACCTCTTTCAGGTCCTGCAGGCGGATAGGGGCAACATGGCGCACCGGCTCCAGCTGCGGGCGGCCATTGCGCTTGCGATAGCGAAACGCCACCGACGCCGCCCAGTCGGGCGCCATCAGGGGCTGGGGCAAGACGGCTTCGAGCCGGCCAAGCAGCGCCTCGGCGCGCGCGATCAGGTGTTCGACTGCAGACATAGGCCCGCAGTTTACTGGGGCAGCCGGCGGGCCGCCGGGCAGCTCAGCCGGCCAGCATGCGCAGCGCCGCTTCCAGCTGCTCGCTGGGTGCGCGCTTGAAGCCCGAGCGGGCATAGCGCTGCAGCCGGCCGATGATGAAGCTGACCAGCACCGAGGCCTGGGCATTGGCCTGCACGGTCGGGGTGCTGGAGCCGGCCGCCTCGGCGGCCGCCCGCAGGCATTGGCGCAGCGAGGACTCGATGCGGTCGAAGAACTGGTTCATGCGCGCCACCAGGCGCTCGTTCTCGTAGACCAGCGCATCGCCCACCATCACCCGGGTCATGCCGGGGTTGCGCTCGCCGAACTGCAGCAGCACCGAGACGATCTTCTGCGCCTGTGCAAGACCTGACCCTTCGCGCTCGGTGATCTGCGTGACCAGCGTGAACACGCTGCTCTCGATGAACTCGATCAGGCCCTCGAACATCTGCGCCTTGCTGGCGAAATGCCGGTACAGCGCGGCCTCGCTGACCTCCAGCTTGGCGGCCAGCGCGGCGGTGGTGATGCGCTCGGAGCCGGGCTGTTCCAGCATGCCGGCCAGGGTCTGCAGGATCTGCACGCGGCGCTCGCCGGGACGCGGCCGCTTGCGCGGACTGGCCGGCTCGCCATGGCCCAGGCCTGCGGCGCCGGGCGCGGGATCCGTCATGTCGGTAGGGGATGCGTGCATCGAGCGGTGCGGGCGGGAGGTTTGCGCCGATTCTGGCACAGGCCGCGCACGCGCCGGCTAGTCGCGCAGCCAGCCCAGCCGGCGGGCCTCGTAAATGGCCTCGACCTTGGAGCGCACCTGCAGCTTGCGGTAGATGCGCTTCACATAAGTCATCACCGTGTGTGGCGAGACCTGCATGAATTGTGCGATCTCGTCAAAGGTGAAACCCTTGGCCGCCAGATGCAGCACGCGCGACTCCTGCTCGGACAACGCCACCGCCGACTCGTCCTCCAGCAGCGGCACGGCCGGTGCCGAGCCGGCGCCGGGCGCCAGGCGCAGCAGCAGGCGCCGCGCGATCACCGGGCTGATCGGGCTGCCGCCGGAGCGCAGCGTGCGCAGCTGGCCGGCCAGGTCCAGCGCCAGCGAGTCCTTCAGCAGATAGCCGGTGGCGCCGGCCTCGATGCTGGACAGCACATGCTGCTCGTCGCCGAACACCGAGATCACCATCACATCGCACTGCGGCCGGGTCTGCGCCGCATGGCGTATCAGCTCGATGCCGCTGCCGCCGGGCAGGTCCAGGTCGACCAGCAGCACATCGGGCTGGGTCTGGTCAAAAAGTTTGCGGCCCTGAGGCAGGTCGGGCGCGATGCCCAGCAGTTCGATATCGGGAACACTGGCCAGGGCGAGCTGGAAGGCATCGCGGAATCTGGCCTGATCTTCCACAATCAGCACGGAGAAGTCGGGCATATCTGGCTCAGGCAAATGACCGGGCCATTCTGCGGCCCAGACCCTGCAGCCGCAAGCCGCAACTTACCCCCAATGCGGGGGTGATCGTGTCGCCGGAACAGCAAGATTCTGGGGATTGCCAAGAGGCGTTCAGCGCAGCAACTTGCCAAGCTGGCCGATCCGGCGCCCCACATAGGCCGGCCGGCGCCGCATCCGCGCGCTGGCTTCGGGGCCATGCAGGGCCTGGCGCGCCCAGCGCTGCATCCAGACCGTCTGCATGCCGACCGAGCGGGCCGACTTCTGATGGATCAAGGTGTCCTCGACCAGCACACAGTCGACCAGGCGCAGGCGGTGCCGGGCGGCGATATGGCGGAACATCCGCGCATCGGGCTTGGGCCGGTGCTCGCCGAACATGCGCATGTCCTCGAAGCCGATGACACGCTCGAAACAGCGCTGCAGACCCAGCGCCGCCAGCACACGCCGCGCATAGGCGGCCGGCGCATTGGTCAGCAGGATCTTGCGGCCCGGCAGGCGCTTGAGCGCCGCCAGGTCATGGGCATGGCTGTGAACCAGGTCCTCCAGCCCCGGCAGGGCATGGGTTTCGGCCAGGAAATGCGGCACGCTGACGCCATGATGGCGCACCAGGCCCAGCAGGGTCGCCCCATAGCGAGACCAGTAGAGCGCACGCAGCCGGTTGGCCTCGGCGCGCTCGACGCCGACATGGCTCTCGATGTAGTCGGTCATCGCCACATTGAGCGCCCCGAACACATGATGCGAGGCGTTGTGGACCGTGTTGTCGAGGTCGAACAGCCAGACCGGCCGGCGCTTGCCGCTCACCTCAGTGGGACCGGATCATCGTTCCATAAGCCTGATCGGACAGGATCTCCAGCAGCATCGCATGCGGCACCCGCCCGTCGATGATGTGGACCGCGTTGACCCCGCTCTTGGCCGCGTCCAGCGCCGAGGCGATCTTGGGCAGCATGCCGCCGGACAGCGTGCCATCGGCGAACAGCGCGTCGATCTCGCGCGCACTCAGGTCGGTCAGCAGATTGCCGGCCTTGTCGAGCACGCCCGGCGTGTTGGTCAGCAGCACCAGCTTCTCGGCCTTCAGCACCTCGGCCAGCTTGCCGGCCACGACATCGGCATTGATGTTGTAGCTCTCGTTCTCCTCGCCGAAGCCGATCGGGCTGATCACCGGGATGAACTGGTCGTCCTGCAGCGCCTTCACGACGCTGGGGTCGATCGCGACGATGTCGCCGACCTGGCCGACATCGTGCTCCTTGCTCGGGTCGTCCTTGTCCACCATCTTCAGCTTGCGGGCGCGGATCATGCCGCCGTCGCGGCCGGTCAGGCCCACGGCCTTGCCACCGGCCACATTGATCAGGCCGACGATGTCCTGCTGCACCTGGCCGGCCAGCACCCACTCGACCACCTCCATGGTCTCTTCGTCGGTGACGCGCATGCCCTGGATGAACTGGCCCTTCTTGCCCAGGCGGCTCAGCGCGCCCTCGATCTGCGGCCCTCCGCCATGCACGACCACCGGATTCAGCCCCACCAGCTTCAGCAGCACCACATCCTCGGCGAAGTCCTGCTGCAGGGCCGGATCGGTCATTGCATTGCCGCCGTACTTGATGACGATGGTCTTGCCATGGAATTTGCGGATGTACGGCAGGGCCTGGGACAGGATCTCGGCCTTGTCGCGCGGGGCGATATGCGAAACATCGGCAAACTGGTGCGCCGGCAGAGCGGCAGCAGGGGGCTCGGTCTTCATGGTGTCGGTTGTCGCTGCGAGTTGAGGAGCGAATTCATTGTAGGGGCCGGGCCCGGCCCAGCCGCGACAATGCCTGCATGCAAGTCAGCGCCTATTTGAAGCTCTCGGTGGCGGTGGCCCTGGCCACCATCATCCTGAAGACCGCCGCCTGGTGGTGGACCGGCTCGGTCAGCCTGGCCGCCGATGCGCTGGAGTCCCTGGTCAATCTGGCCGGCGCCCTGTTCGCGCTGGCGATGGTGACGATCGCGGCGCGCCCGCCCGATGCCGACCACCCCTACGGCCACCACAAGGCCGAGTACTTCTCCAGCGGCTTCGAGGGTGTGCTGATTCTTGCCGCCGGCCTGGGCATTGCCTGGGCGGCGCTGCAGCGGCTGCTGGACCCGCAGCCGGTCGAGGCCATAGGCCTGGGCGTGGCGCTGGCCGTGCTCAGCTCGGCGCTCAACGGAGGACTGGCCTGGGCCATGCTCAAGAAGGCGCGCCAGCACCGCTCGGCCGCGCTGGAGGCCGACGCCCGCCATCTGTTCACCGATGTCTGGACCTCGGCCGGCGTCGTGCTGGGCCTGATCGGCGTGCTGCTGACGGGCTGGCTGTGGCTGGACCCGCTGCTGGCCCTGTTGGTGGCGGGCAATATCCTGCGCGAGGGCTATCGCCTGGTGCGTGACTCGAGTTCCGGCCTGATGGACGAGGCGCTCGATGCCGAGGTCCAGGCCAGCATCCGCCAGGTGCTGGACGGCTATGCCGACGCGACGGTGCGCTTCGACCATGTGGCCACCCGGGCCGCCGGCCAGCGCCGTTTTGTCGATCTGCATATGCACATGCCCCCGTCCTGGACCCTGGGTCGGGCGGCCGAGCTGCGCAACGCGGTCGAGCAGGCGCTGATGGCGGCGGTGCCGGGGCTGCGCGCCAGCATCCAGCTGCTGCCGCTGGATGTCGAAGCCCATTTTGAAAATCAGAAGGAGTGAGCGTGATCGCGGTATTGCAAAGAGTCAGTGAGGCCCGGGTCGATGTGGCCGGCCAGACCGTCGGCCGGATCGGCCCCGGCATTCTGCTGCTGGTCTGTGCCGAGTCCGAGGACAGCGAAGCGCTGGCCGAGAAGCTGATTGCCAAGGTGCTGAAGCTGCGCATCTTCGGCGATGCCGCCGGCAAGATGAATCTGAGCCTGCAGGACGTCGGCGGCGGCCTGCTGATCGTCTCCCAGTTCACGCTGGCGGCGGACACCAGCGGCGGCAACCGCCCCAGCTTCAGCGGCGCGGCCCGGCCCGAGCTCGGACGACGGCTTTACGAGCATTGCCTGAGTTACGCTCGCAGCCAGCATGCGGAGGTGGCCGGCGGCGAGTTCGGCGCGGACATGCAGGTCAGCCTGCTCAACGACGGCCCGGTGACCATCCCGCTGCGCATCCAGTGAGCGACAAACCGTCAAGGAGGACCCCGATGATCAGCTACGCCACCCTGGGCACCGCCGACCCCGGTCGTGCCGCCCTGTTCTACGACGCCGTGCTGGCCCCGCTGGGCCAGCAGCGCAGCTATGCCGACGAGAATATGGTCGGCTACAAATCGGCCGCACAGCCCGAGGCCAATTCGACCTTGTGGATCTGCAAGCCCTTCGACGGCCGGCCGGCCACGGTAGGCAATGGCTGCATGCTGGCCCTGGCCGCCGAGACCCGCGAGCAGGTGCAGGCCGTGCATGCCGCCGCGCTGGCGGCCGGAGGCGCCAACGAGGGCGCGCCGGGTCTGCGCGAGGTCTACGGCCCCGACATCTATCTGGCCTACTTCCGCGATCTGGACGGCAACAAGCTGGCGGTGATCTGCCGCGCCAAGGGCTGAAATGAAAAAACCCGCCGAGCGGCGGGTTTCCTGATGCGAGGCCAGCCTCGATCAATCAATCAGCATACTGACCTGCGGCCTTGATGACCGGGCCCCATTTATTGATCTCGGCCTCGACAAACTTCTTGTGCTCGGCGCCGTTGAGACGCCCGTCGGTGATGATGACCGCACCCAGGGCTTCCTGGCGCTTGATGAACTCGGGGTCCTTCAGCGCCGTTTTCAGGGCCGCGTTGATCTTGTCGACGATGGCCTTGGGCGTGCCCTTGGGTGCGTAAACGCCGTGCCAGATCGACACATTGAAGCCCTTCAGCCCGGACTCGTCCAGCGTCGGCAGCTTGGACAGCGCCGGCGTGCTCAGGCGCTTGGTGGTCGTGACGGCGAAGGCCTTGACCTTGCCCGACTCGATCTGGCTGGTGGTGTTGGTGGTCTGGTCGCACATGATGTCGACCTGACCGCCCAGCAGATCGGTCATCGCCGGGCCCGTGCCCTTGTAAGGCACCGTGGTCATGTCGAGCTTGATGGCGCTCTGGAACAGCAGGCCGCACAGATGCGAGGCGGCGCCCAGGCCGGCATTGGCCAGATTGACCTTGCCCTTGTTGGCTTCCAGCCACTTGGTCAGCTCGGCATAGTTGTTGGCCGGCAGACCGGGCTTGCCGATCAGGGTCATCGGCACTTCATTGACCATGCCCAGGTACTCGAAGTCGTCCAGGGTCTTGTACTGCATATTGCGGTACAGGGCCGGCGAGGTGGCCATGCTGATGTGGTGCAGCAGCAGGGTGTAGCCGTCCGGTGCGGCCTTGGCCACCTTGGTGGCACCCAGCGTGCCGCCGGCACCGCCGACGTTCTCGATCACGATGGTGGCACCCAGCGGCTTGCGCAGCGCTTCGGCCAGATCACGCGCCACCTTGTCGGTGGGGCCGCCGGCCGAGAACGGCACCACGATGTTGACGGGTTTCTCGGGATACTCGGCCCAGACAGCACCGGCAGCAACGGTGGCCAGACCAGCCAGCATGAACTTCTTCATCGTCATCCTCGTTGTGTAGTAGGTTCAGGCCTGCAATGCTAGGGGCCGCTTGTGCGCATGGCGTAGCGGGAAATACGTAAGTGCCGCCGAGGTCCATATATCGACATCGAATATTGATCCTGCGAATCTGTATTGGACCGAATAAGCCTCGGCTTCTAGAGTGCGGGCATGAAAATCGCCACCACCGCCCGCCGCCTGCCCGCTTTCGCCGCCGCGTTGCTGCTGCTGGCCTCGGGTCTGGCCCGGGCCGAGGTCGTCTCGGCCCCTGCGGCGGCACAGCGCCTGCAAGAGGGGGCACAGGCCTGGGATGTGCGCGCGTCCGGACCGGGCCAGGTCTTGCCCGGCGCGGTGCAGCTCGATGCCCAGGCCTGCCTGCAATGGCTGGCCTCGGGGAATGTGCAGGCACTCAGCGCGGCGGTGTCGGCCGCCGGCATCGACCTGTCCCGCGATGTGGTGATTTACGGCAGCGCAGGCGACGCCAGTGCCCAGGCGCTTTACACCGCGCTGCAGACGGTGGCGACCGGCCGTGTGCTGTGGTTCGTCGGCGGCATTGCCGAGTGGCAACTCAGCGGCCGCGCCACCGTGGCGCAGCCGAGCCCGCGTCTGCCGGTGCCCCAGCATCTGGTGGCACTGAGCGCCGAGGCCACGCCCCGCATGGCGGCAGCCAGCCTGCGCGACCCGGCCACACCGCCCGCACTGCTGGCGGCACGCTGAGCCGATCCCGCCTCAGCCGTCCGACTCAGTCATATTTGCGTGCGTCCTCGATCACCCGCCCGTCATTGGGCAGGGTGCCGGGCGCCAGCAGCAGCACCTCGGCGCGCAGCTTGGTGATGTCGCGCACCACGCCGGCCACCTGCTCGGCCAGGCCTTCGGCCGGCTCGGCCACCTCCAGATTCAAAGTCATGCGGTCCTGGGCCATCTCGCCCTCGACCACCAGCCGCGCCCGCAGCACCGCCGGGAAGCGCTTGGCAATCTCGGCCACCTGAGCTGCATGGACAAACATGCCGCGCACCTTGGCGCTCTGGTCGGCCCGGCCCATCCAGCCCTTGATGCGGGTGTTGGTGCGGCCGGTCGGGCAAGTCCCCGGCAGCACGGCCGACAAGTCGCCGGTGCCAAAGCGTATCAGCGGGTAGTCGGCATTCAGGGTCGTGACGACCAGCTCGCCGACCTCGCCGTCCGGCACAGGATCACCGCTGCCGGGGCGCACGATCTCGACGATCACGCCCTCGTCCAGCACCAGGCCCTCGCGGGCAGCCGTCTCATAGGCGATCAGGCCGAGGTCGGCGGTGGCATAGCACTGGTAGCCTTGCACGCCGCGCGCGATCAGCCAGTCGCGCAGCGAAGGCGGGAAAGCCTCGCCGCTGACCAGGGCCTTGGCGATCGACAGGGTCTGGCCGGCCTCGGCCGCCTTGTCGAGCAGGATCTTCAAAAAGCTGGGCGTGCCGACATAGGCATCGGGCCGCAGCTCGGCGATGGCCTGCAACTGCAGCTCGGTATTGCCGACGCCGCCCGGGAACACCGTGCAGCCCAGCGCATGGGCGCCGGTTTCCATCATCGAGCCGGCCGGTGTGAGGTGGTAGCTGAAGCTGTTGTGCACCAGCTCGCCGGCTGCAAAGCCGGCCGCATGCAGGGCACGGGCGACGCGCCAGTAGTCGCCGGCCCGGCCCTCGGGCTCGTAAATCGTGCCGGGCGACTGGAATACGCGCCGGGCCGTGCCCCAGCCGATCGCCGCGAAACCGCCGAAGGGCTGGCCCGGGCGCTGCGCCTGCTGGCGCTCCAGCAGCTCATGCTTGCGCGTCACCGGCAGGCGCGCGAGCGCCGCGCGGCTGCTGATGGCCGAGGCATCAACGCCGGCCAGGATCTCGGCAAAGGCCGGCGCCCGGCTTTGCGCATGGGCAATCTGGCCGGCCAGCGCGGCCATCAAGGCCTGCTCACGCTGCGCCGGGTCGCGGGTTTCGAGGCTGTCGTGGAAGGCGCTATCGTTGCTACTCATTTTTATCATCCGTCCAGCGCGCCAGGCGCTTCTTGATCTCGTCCTGCAGCGCGCGCACATCGGCGCTGCTCTTGCAGGTCTTGCTGTCCCATTCGGGGCTGCGCGCCGGCCGCCGGGCCAGCCGGGCCGTCAGCTGGGTCGCGTCAATGCTCAGCTCGATCACGCTCATGCCTTGCAAGGTGAAGCCGTTGCCGCGCTCGCTGAGCTGGCGCAGATCGCGCAAGGCGCGCTTGAGCTGGATCAGGGCCAGATCGGGCTTGAAGGCCGGCGGGGCAAAGAAGTCCTGGGGTTCGTCGTCGCTCATCGCAGGCGCTCCCCGGTCAGGCCAACCAGCGCTTGCGGCGCTTGTAGCTCTTGACGTCCTTGAAGCTCTTGCGGTCGCCGCCGCCCATGCCCAGATAGAACTCCTTGACGTCCTCGTTCTCGCGCAAGGCCTTGGCCTCACCGTCCATCACGACGCGACCGTTCTCCAGGATGTAGCCGTAGTCGGCATAGCGCAGCGCCATATTGGTGTTCTGCTCGGCGAGGAAGAAGGTCGTGCCTTCCTTGCTGTTCAGGTCCTTGACGATCTCGAACACCTCTTCGACGATCTGCGGCGCCAGGCCCATCGAGGGCTCGTCGAGCAGCACCATCTTCGGGTTGGCCATCAGCGCGCGGCCGATCGCGCACATCTGCTGCTCGCCGCCCGAGGTGTAGGCAGCCTGCGAGCCGCGCCGCGTCTTCAGGCGCGGGAAGTAGTTGTAGACCTTCTCCAGGGTCTCGGCCACCGCCGCCTTGCCGTCCTTGCGGGTGTAGGCGCCGGTCATCAGGTTTTCCTCGATGCTGAGGTGGGCAAAGCAATGCCGGCCCTCCATCACCTGGATCACGCCGCGATCCACCATGGCCGAGGTGCTGAGCTTCTCGATGCGCTCGCCGCGCAGCTCGATGCTGCCCTTGGTGACCTCGCCGCGCTCGCCGGCCAGCAGGTTAGAAACCGCCCGCAAGGTGGTGGTCTTGCCGGCGCCGTTGCCGCCCAGCAAGGCCACGACCGCGCCCTCCTTGACCTGCAGGGACACGCCCTTGAGCACCAGGATCACATGGTTGTAGATGACCTCGATGCCGTTGACGTTCAGAAGAATATTGCTCATGGTCTCAGCCTCGTTGACTCGTCACAACGCCGCGCGCGGCGTTGTGACAAGGGCTCCTCGGGGAGCCCCCGCGCCCCGGGCGGGGCGCGACAGGGATGGAATCAGGATTGGCAATCTGCGGGAGTGCGACGGTCCAGCTTCTTCTCCGCGGCGTACTTGTCGGCCGCCTGCTTGACCATAGGCTTCATGATCATTTCGTCGGCCTGGTACCAGTCGGAGCTGAAGGCCCACTTCTTGCCGTCCCAGGTCTGCATGCGTGCCCAGGCCGAGCCCATATGGTCGACACAGGAGGTCGAGACCGGACGCATCACGCCGGCAAAGCCCAGACCGTCGAGCTTCTTCTGGTCCAGCGCCAGGTTCTCCAGGCCCCAGCGGACCTGCTCGCCCGTCATGACCTTGCCCTTGCCGAAGCGCTCCTGGGCGCGCTTGACGCCCTCGACCGCCAGCATCGCCGAGATCATGCCGCGCATGTAGAGCACCTGGCCGACCTCGTCCTTCGGTCCGGTGCCCTGGCCCTTGGCATGGACCTGGCTCAGGATGGCCTGCGTGACCTTGGCATCCGGGTGCACGCCATGCTGCATGGTCAGCGCGTTATAGCCCTTGGCACCATCGGCCACGTCCTTGACATCCGGCTCCGCGCCGGCCCACCAGACGCCGTACATCTTGTCGCGCGGATAGCCGGTGGCTTGCGCTTCCTTCAGCGAGGTGGTGTTCATCACGCCCCAGCCCCACAGCAGCACATAGTCGGGACGCTGCTGGCGGATCTGCAGCCAGGCCGACTTCTGCTCGACGCCGGGGTGTGTCACCGGGATCGAGTTGAACTCGAAGCCGTGCATCTTGGCGCGCTCCTGCAGCAGCGGGATCGGCTCCTTGCCATAGGGGCTGTCGTGATAGACCAGAGTGATCTTCTTGCCCTTGAGCTTGTCCAGCCCGCCCTCCTTCTTGCCCAGATGCTGGATCAGCACATCGGCGGCCATCCAGTAGGTGCCGATCAGCGGGAAGTTCCACTTGAACACGCCGCCGTCCTGGCTCTCGCTGCGGCCATAACCGGCCGTGATCAGCGGGATCTTGTCGGCCGGGGCCTTCTCGGTCAGCGCAAAGGTCACGCCGGTGGACAGCGGCTGGAACACCGTGGCGCCGCCGTTCTTGCCCTTCAGGCGCTCATAGCATTCGACGCCGCGGTCGGTCGCATAGCCGAACTCGCACTCCTCGAAGGAGATCTTGACGCCGTTCATGCCGCCCTGGGCATTGACCAGCTTCAGGTAGTCGACATAGCCATTGGCCCAGGGCGTGCCGTTGGGGCCGTAGGCGCCGGTGCGGTAGACCAGCACCGGAAAGAACTGCTCCTTGGCCTGAGCGAAGGCCGGGGCCGTGACCAGCGAGGCCAGGCCGGCACCGACCAGGGTGGCCGCTAGCGCGAAGCGCCTGATATTCAACGTCGTCATGCTTGTCTCCTAGAAAAAAGCACTCTTGGGTGCCGGGTTGGTATTCAGTGCGGGAAAGGCCAGAGTCTGAGCTTCTCCTTGGCGGTGGACCAGAGCTTGGCCAGGCCGTGGGGCTCGACGATCAGGAAGAACACGATCAGTGCGCCGAACACCATCGCCTCGGTGTGGCTGACCAGGGCGGTGTCGACATTGATGCCGAACAGGCTGCCCAGAGCCGGCAGCGCCTGGTTCAGGAAGATGGGCAGGATCACGATGAAGGCGGCGCCGAAGAAACTGCCCATGATGGAGCCCAGCCCGCCGATGATGACCATGAAGAGCAGCTGGAAGCTGCGGTCGATCGAGAAGGCCGCCGGCTCCCAGGAGCCCAGATGCACAAAGCCCCACAGCCCGCCGGCCACGCCGACGATGAAACTGCTGACCGCGAAGGCACTGAGCTTGGCCTGCACCGGCCGGATGCCGATCACGCTGGCCGCCACATCCATGTCACGCATCGCCATCCAGGAGCGGCCGATATGGCCGCGCACCAGGTTCTTGGCCAACCAGGCAAACACGATCACTAAGAGCAGGCAGAACAGATACTTCTGCAGCGGCGTGTTGATCGGCAGGCCCAGCACCTGCAGGCCCGAGACGCTGACCGAGCCGGAGGCCGAGTCATTGGTGAACCATTTGATGCGCAGAAAGGCCCAGTCGGTGAAGAACTGGGCAGCCAGGGTCGCGACCGCCAGATACAGGCCCTTGATGCGCAGCGAGGGAATGCCGAAGAAGACGCCGACCACGGTCGCGCACAGCCCGCCCAGCAGCAGGGCCGGGATCAGCGGCATGCCGGGAATGCGGACAAAGAAGTTGTAGGCCGCATAAGCGCCCACCGCCATGAAGGCGCCGGTGCCCAGCGAGATCTGGCCGCAGTAGCCGACCAGGATATTGAGCCCGATGGCGGCCAGCGACAGGATCAGGAAGGGGATGAAGATGGCCCGCAGCATGTACTCGTCGGCCAGGGCCGGCACCAGCAGCAGGGCCGCAGCGATGATCAGGCCGATGACAAAGCGGTCCTGCGCGATCGGGAAGATCTGCTGGTCGGCCCGGTACGAGGTCTTGAACTGGCCGTTCTCACGATAGAGCATGTTCTATTTCTCCTGGTGGCTCAGACGCGATCGATGATCTTCTCGCCGAACAGTCCTTGCGGCCTGAACAGCAGGAAGACGAGAGCGAGCACATAGGCAAACCAGATCTCGATGCCGCCGCCCAGCATCGGCCCGATATAGGCCTCGGACAGCTTCTCGCCGACGCCGATCAAGAGGCCGCCGATGATGGCGCCCGGCACCGAGGTCAGGCCGCCCAGGATCACCACCGGCAGCGCCTTCAGCGCCACCAGCGACAGCGAGAACTGCACGCCCAGCTTGGAGCCCCAGATGATGCCGGCCACCAGCGCGACGAAACCGGCCACGCTCCAGACGATGACCCAGATGCGCTTGAGCGGAATGCCGATCGACTGGGCGGCCTGGTGGTCATCGGCCACCGCGCGCAGCGCCCGGCCCGTCGAGGTGTACTGGAAGAACAGCGCCAGCGCGCCGACCAGGGCCGCCGCGACGACGGTGGCGATCAGGTCTTCCTGGCCCACCAGGATGCCGCCCTGGAACACGCTCTCGAACAGGAACAGCGGATCCTTGGGCATGCCAACATCGATCTTGTAGATGTCCGAGCCGAAGATGGTCTGGCCGAAGCCGTCGATGAAATAGGTGATGCCCAGCGTCGCCATCAAGAGCGTGATGCCCTCCTGGTTGACCAGCTTGCCCAGCACCAGGCGCTCGATGCACCAGGCCAGCGCGATCATGATGACCATCGCCACGGCGAAGGCCAGCACATTGACGACCAGCTTGCTCTCGATGCCGGTCCACTGCGGAATCCATTCGGAGAAGCGCGCCATCGCCAGCGCGGCGAACAGCACCATCGCGCCCTGCGCGAAGTTGAAGACGCCGCTGGCCTTGAAGATCAGCACAAAGCCCAGCGCGATCAGCGAGTACAGCATGCCGGCCATCAGGCCGCCAATCAGGGTTTCGAGAAACGGTCCCATGTTCTTGTCCTCAGTGGCTGGTGCCGAGATAGGCGCTGATCACGTCCTCGTTGGCGCGCACCTCGTCGGGCGCGCCATCGCCGATCTTCTTGCCGTAGTCCAGCACGACGACGCGGTCCGAGATGTCCATCACCACGCCCATGTCATGCTCGATCAGCACGATGGTGGTGCCGAACTCGTCATTGACATCGAGGATGAAGCGGCACATGTCCTGCTTCTCCTCGACATTCATGCCGGCCATCGGCTCGTCCAGCAAGAGCACCTGCGGCTCCATCGCCAGCGCGCGGCCCAGGTCGACGCGCTTTTGCAGGCCGTAGGGCAGGCGCCCGACCGGAGTCTTGCGATAGGCCGGGATCTCGAGGAAATCGATGATGCGCTCGACCTTCTCGCGCTGCGCGATCTCCTCGCGCTCGGCCGCGCCCCAGCGGATCGCCTGCTGGAAGAGATTGGTCTTCATGCGCAGATTGCGGCCGGTCATGATGTTGTCCAGCACGCTCATGCCCTTGAACAGGGCCAGGTTCTGGAAGGTGCGCGCCACGCCCATCTCCGCCACCTGGCGCGAGTTCATGTGCTTGAAGGTCTGGCCCTTGAAGGTGATCGAACCTTGCTGCGGCTGGTAGACGCCGTTGATGCAGTTCAGCATCGAGCTCTTGCCGGCACCGTTGGGGCCGATGATGGCGCGGATCTCGTGCTCGCGCACATTGAACGAGATATCGGTCAACGCCTTCACGCCGCCAAAGGCCAGCGAGATGTTCTGCACATCGAGGATGACCTCGCCGATCTTCTTGCTCGCCATCAGGCCGCCCTCCGCACTGCGGGAAATGTTTTGACATCGACGATCTTCAGATCGGCCGACACGCTGCCGCTGCGCCCGTCCTCGAACTTCACTGCGGTCTCGATGAACTGCGAGCTCTTGCCGCCATACAGCGCGTCAATGAGCACCGCGTACTTGTCGGCCACCGCGCCGCGCCGCACCTTGCGCGTGCGGGTCAGCTCGCCGTCATCGGCATCGAGCTCCTTGTGCAGTATCAGAAAGCGGCTGATCTGGCTGCCGGCCAGCAGCTCGTCTTGGGCCAGGTCGGCATTGACCTGCTCGACGCAGTCGCGTATCAGCTCATAGACCTCGGGCTTTTGCGCCAGATCGGTATAGCCGGCATAGGGCAGGTTGCGGCGCTCGGCCCAGTTGCCCACCGCTTCGAAATCGATATTGATGAAGGCGCAGCAGCGCTCGCGCTTGTCGCCGAAGGCCACCGCCTCCTTGATATGGGCGAAGAACTTCAGCTTGTTCTCGACATACTTGGGCGCGAACATCGCGCCGTCATTGGGGCCGCCGGCGATGCGGCCGACATCCTTGGCGCGGTCGATGATCTTGAGGTGGCCGCTGGCATCGATGAAGCCGGCATCGCCGGTGTGGTACCAACCTTCGGCCGTCAACACCTCGGCCGTCGCGGCCTCGTTCTTGTAATAGCCCTTCAACAGCCCCGGCGACTTGACGAGGATTTCGCCCGAAGGCGCCAGCTTGATCTCGACACCGTCAATCGGCACGCCGACCGTGTCCGAGCGCGCCTGGTTGTCGGGCTGCAGGCAGACGAACACGGCCGTCTCGGTCGAGCCATAGAGCTGCTTCAGATTGATGCCTATGCTGCGGTAGAAGCTGAACAGATCGGGGCCTATGGCCTCGCCGGCCGTGTAGGCCACGCGCACCCGCGAGAGCCCCAGCGTGTTGCGCAGCGGGCCGTAGATCAGCAGATTGCCCAGCGCATACAGCAGCTTGTCGCTGCCGCTCACCGGCTTGCCGTCCATCAGCGCCGGCCCGACGCGGCGCGCCAGGCTCATGCAGCGCGCGAACAGCCAGCGCTTGATCGCGCCGGCATCCTCCATGCGGATCATCACGCTGGTCAGCAGGCCTTCGAAGACCCGCGGCGGCGCGAAGTAATAGGTCGGGCCGATCTCCTTCAGATCGATGGAGACGGTGCTGGTCGACTCGGGGCAGTTGACCACATAGCCGCAGGCCAGCCACTGCGCATAGCTGAAGATGTTTTGGCCTATCCAGGCCGGCGGCAGATAGGCCAGCACCTCTTCGCTGCTGCTCAGCTTGTCAAAGCGCGCACCGGCCTGGGCGCGGTCGATCAGGCTGGTGTGGGTATGGACCACGCCCTTGGGGTTGCCGGTCGTGCCCGAGGTGAAGAACATCGCCGCCACATCGCCGGGCTCGCTGAGCTGGACCTGGGCATCGTAGAAAGCCGGGTGGGCGTTGGCATGCTGGCGGCCGCGTGCACACAAATCATCCAGCGAGCCCAGGCCCGGCTCGGCATAGTTGCGCAGGCCGCGCGGGTCGTCGAACCAGATGTGCTGCAGCTGCGGGCATTGCTCGCGGATCTCCAAGAGCTTGTCGACCTGCTCCTGGTCCTCGACCACCGCGAAGGCGATCTCGGCGTTATTGATCGGGAAGACGAACTCGGCGCTGACCGCGTCCTGATACAGCGGCACCGGAATCGCGCCTAGCGACTGCGCCGCCAGCATGCTGGCATAGAGCCGCGGCCGGTTCTCGCCGACCACCACCAGATGCTGGCCGCGCTTGAGCCCGGCTTGGGCCAGGCCATGGGCCAGCTCGCGCACCAGCAGGGCCAGCTGCGCCCATGTCAGCGTCTGCCAGATGCCGTATTCCTTCTCGCGCAAGGCAGCGGCATCGGGCCGCCGCGCCGCGTGGTCGATCAAGAGCCTGGGGAAAGTCGTCGCCACCATCTGTCTCCTGTGCTGTCCGCACCGCCGGGCGGTGCTGGTGCATGGCGCCCTTCTGCGGGGCTTGCATGCCTTCAGTGGGTGCAATACTAGGCCTGACTTTGACGCCAGGCTGTCGTTGCGACGACATTCCTAGGGACACCCCGGGGGCGTGCTTTCCCGGGGGTCGCGAACAGGTGCTTGTAAGCCTGCTGTCAAGCTGCACGATAAAGACTGCGCCATGACCGTCTCCGCCTTCTCCAGCCCCAGCGGCGCCCCCTTGCGCCAGCGCGCCCGCGCCGCCACCCGCAGCGAGCTCGACGCCATTCCCTGGCTGGCCGTGCTGGAGCCGGCCCAGCGCGAGCAGGCAGTGGCCGAGTTGCAGGTGGCCGATGCCGAGGTCGGCGAGCGGGTCTGCCGCATCGGCCGGCAGGCCAATTTCTGGTTCGGCGTCGTCGACGGCCTGTTGAAGATGAGCAATGACGACTCGACCGGCCAGGCCATCACCTTCACCGGCGTGCCGCCGGGCGGCTGGTTCGGCGAGGGGACGCTGCTCAAGCGCGAGGTCTACCGCTACAACATCCAGGTGCTGCGCAAGAGCGTGGTGGCCGGCCTGCCGATCGACACTTTTCACGAGCTGCTGGAGCACAGCATCGGCTTCAACCGCTTTGTGCTGAACCAGCTCAACGAGCGACTGGGCCAGTTCATCGCGGCGCGCGAAACCGACCGCATCGGCAACCCCGATGTGCGCGTGGCCCGCAACCTCGCCGCGCTATTCCACCCGCAGCTCTACCCCGGTGTCGGCAGCATGCTGCGCATCACCCAGCAGGAGCTGGGCTATCTGGTCGGCCTGTCGCGACAGCGCGTCAACGAGGCCTTGAAGCGCCTGCACGAGCAGCAGCTGATCAGCGTCGAGTACGGCGGGCTGCGGGTGCTGGATCTGCAGGGGCTGCGCAGCTTTCCGATGCGCGCCACCTGAGCGAAGTCAGCGGCGACGCCGCGTCAGACGGCCCAGGGCAAACAAGCCGGCCAACATCAGGGCCCAGCTGCCGGGCTCGGGCACGGCGCTGACTTCCAGCGCGATGAACTGGGTGAACTGAGTGCCCGAGAAGTTGTTGTCCGAAACCAGGATCAGGGTTTGCTTGCCGTTGACGACCGGTCCCAGGGTCAGGCCTTCGATATTGTCGGTGGCCAGAAAACTGCCGTCATCGTTTTGCAGCGTGGACAGGTCCGCAAGCAAGGTCTTCTGGGCGGGGGTGTAGCTGGCGCCGCTCAGGTCACCGATGCCGGAGATGTCGGTCGCCGCACGCGCATCCACATGGAACAGGCGGATGGTGTTGCCGGTGACCGGAGTGCCCGGCGTCACCGCACCGGCGGCGAAGGAGCGCTCGATGGCAATGAACTGACGATCGCCTATGGCCAGCAGGTCGGTCAGGCCGTTGGTGGCGAAGCCATTGGCCGGATTCGGCGCAATGACCACCGGCGCCACCTGGTAGGCGTACTGCGCAGCGGCCGCGCCGGAAGCGACATCGAAGGCCAGGATGCGCGCCGTCGAGCCGTTGGCAAGCGCTGACGGCGGGCTGTCCTGGGCCAGCCCGTTCTCGGTGGCGGTGTAGAGCGTCTTGCCGTCGGTGGACAGCGTCAGGCTCTCGAAGGCCAGATTGTTGTGGACGCCCCTGTCGCCCGCGGCCAGGCCCGAGTTGCTGCCCACCGGATTGAAGTCGCCGGGCACGCTGAAGCTGCGCACATGGCTGCCGTCGAGATTCATCTCGCGCACGCTGGGGTTCTGGAAACCCGCCGCCGAACGTTGGCCTTCGTTGCTCCAGTACAGGGTGCCGGTGCCGGCGTTGTAGCGAAGCCCCTCCGGATCCACGGTGTTGAGTCCGAACGCGCCGCCCTCGGGGCGCTGCAAGGTGGTGACGCTGCTGAAGTCAACGCCCGCCATGCCGGGCGTGGCCGAGCGGCTGAACCGAGTGATATCCAGATTGAGCGTGTAAAAGCGCGCGGGGTTGAGGCCCGAGCGGTCATCGCTGATGGCGAAATAGCGCTGCTTGGCGGCGTCGAAATCGATGCCGGACAGTCCGCCCACCGTGGTGCCGGCGTACTGGGTTCCGCTGGGCACGATCTGCTGGCCCAGATAGCTCAGGCTGATGGGTGCGTCGGCCTGGGCCGACAAGGTCAACAGGCCCAGGGTCAGGGCGAGGGTCAGGGGCTTGAGCGATTGCATGCGAGTCCTTCGGGCAGAAGCCCTGATCGCTCAGGGCTGTCGTGGAGGGGCGAGACCGGCGGCCGCGACGCCGGCTTTGCCGGGCGCACAGCGGTCGGAGTCTGCGCTCAGGCCTGCTATGTTCCAGCTTCAGCATGACTTTTTGACGGCCGGGCGAGCCCCTGCCGTGGTCTGTTCGGACCAGCCGGCCGAGTCAGCCCTGCCCAGGCCCCGAGCTTCGGCGCAAGGCCCGCCCTGCCCGCGCCAGCACCGCCGCACCGCCGTCATAGGCCTGCCGCCCGTTGACGAAAACCGCGTCTATGCCTTGCGAGCGCAAGAGCGGCACCTCGAAGCTGGCCAGGTCCTGCACCCGCTCAGGGTCGAACACGACGACATCGGCGGCCCAGCCGGGGCGCAGTTCGCCGCGCTCAGTTAAGCGGAACTGGCGCGCCGACAGGCCGGTCATCTTGTGCACAGCCTGCTCCAAGGTGAACAGGCCGCGTTCGCGCCAGTAGCGCGCCAGCACGCGCGGGAACGTGCCCCACAGCCGCGGATGCGGATGGCGGTCGTGCGGCAGGCCGTCGGAACCTATCATCGTCAGCCGGTGCGCGAGCACGCGCTCGACATCGTCCTCGTGCATCTGGAAGTAGCAGGCGCCGCCGGGCTGCAGGCGCCGGCAGGCCTCCTTCTGGTCGACGCCCCACTCGGCGGCAATATCGGCCAGGCTGCGCCCGCCCAGCTCGGGATGGGGCTCGCTCCAGGTCAGCAGCACCTCGATCACGCCGTCGACCAGGTCCTCGCGCAGCACGGTGGAGCCGGCCAGATAGGGGTAGACGTCCAGACCCACGCCCTGGCGCTCGGCGAAGCGATCGATCAGCGGCAGAGTCTCTTGCGTGCGGCCCCAGTTGGCCGGGCCGGCGCATTTGTGGTGCGAGAAAATCAGCGGCACCCCGGCCTCGAAGGCGGTGTCGGCGGCCTCGTGCATGGCCTCCAAGATCGCCGCCATCTCGTCGCGCAAATGGCTCGCATAGACGCCACCATGGCGGGCCACGATGCGCGCCAGCGCCAGCACCTCGGCAGTCGGCGCGGCGGCGGCAGGCTGGTAGAACAGGCCCGAGGACAGGCCTTGCGCGCCCTCGGCCAGCGCCGCGTCCAGCAGCGCCTCCATGCGGGCCAGCTCGGCCGGCGACGCGGGCCGTGTCACATCGCCCATCGTCGCGAAGCGCAGCGCCGTGTGGCCGATCAGCGAGACCACGTTGACGGCCGGCTGCGCCGCATTGACGGCCTCTTGATAGGCCGCGAAGCTGGCGAAGCGAAAGCCGGTGCGGCCCAGCAGATTCAAGGGCGGCTGCGGTGCCTCGGTCAGCAGCGGCACCAGCGAGATGCCGCAGTTGCCGGCCACCACGGTGGTGATGCCTTGCGAGATCTTGGGCAGGCAATCGGGCTGCTCCAGCACCAGCGCGTCGTCATGGGTGTGCACATCGATGAAGCCCGGCGCGATCACCTTGCCGGCGCAGTCGAGGCGGCGCGCGCTGGCGCTCGTCAGCCCCTCGCCCATCGCCACGATGCGCTCGCCCTGCAGCAGTACATCGCCGCGCCAGGCCGGCGTCGCGCCCGAGCCGTCGACGATCAGCCCGCCTTGCAGCAGCCAGGACTCACCCATGGGGCACCTGCCAGTTCAGCAACGGATGGTCGTGCGTGTCTATGCCATGGCGCTGCAGCACCTCGCGCACGCTTTGCAGGCGATAGACCGCCGGCTCGCCGATCACCTTGGCGATCAGCACGGTCAGCACCTCGATGGCGGTCAGATGGGCCAGATAGGCCTCGGTGCCCACATGCATCACCGCGTCCTCCGGCACCTTCAGGCCCAGCACAATGTCGGCATTGGCAGCCAGCTTGGTGCCCGGCTGGGTCAGCGCGATCACGGTCGCCCCCTGGGCCCGTGCCACGGCCACCGCCTCCAGCAGCAGCGGCATGCCGCCGACATGAGAGATCGCGACGATGACGCCGCCCGGGCCCTGGGTGGCTGCGGCCAGCAGCTGCGAGTGGAAGTCGACCCAAGCGTTGGACACCAGGCCCAGGCGGAACAGCCGCGCATGCAGATCGGCGGCCATGAAGTTGGAGGTGGCGCCGGCCGCCAGCGCATCGATGCGGGTCGCATGGGCGATCGCATGAGCGGCGGCGTCCAGGACCTTGGGATCGAACTGGCTGCTCAGCCCGGCGATGGTGCCAGCCGCGCCGCGCGTGATCTTGTGGGCCACCTGCTCGGTCGTGTCCTGCAGTTGCACGCGGCGGTGCAGCGGCGAGCCGCCGACCGCCATCTCTTGCGCCAGCGCCAGCTTGAACTCGCGCAGCCCGGCAAAGCCCAGATCGCGGCAGGCCCGCATGATGGTAGGCACCGACGCGCCGCTGCGCGCCGCCAGCGCCTCGAAGCTCTCGTCCAGCACCCGCTCCGGGTCCTCCAGCATCAGCGCGAAAATCGCGCGGCGCGCGGCCGGTGCTTTCTGCTGCGCCTCGGCAATCGCGGCCATCAGCCCTGTTTTTCGATCACTCATCTCAGAAATGGGTCAGCACCGCGTCGCTGACGCGGTAGTCGTTTTCGACGATGGGCAGCCAGGTCCATTTGTCGAAGGTCGTGCAGGGATGGGAGATGCCCAGGCCCAGCCGGTCGCCGACCTGGGGGCCTAGCGCAGCGGCCGGGTCCCAACGCAGATAGGCGTGCTGGTCATTGAGCCCGGTGATGCGCCAGGCGGCCGGCGCGGCCAGCGGCGCCCGCGAGTCCAGCGGCGCATGCCAGACGGGGGTCGGCAGATCGATGTCGAAGGAGATGTCGCGCCGGCCCACGGCCAGGATGGCCAGGCCCGGCTCCGGGCAGGACTGCACCAGGGCCCAGACCTCCAGCGCGCTTTGCAGGCCATCGACATGCCGGCAGCGCTGGTCCAGCACATTGACCAGGCGCTTGTAGTGCCCGTGGTCATGGGTGATATAGCAGCCCGAGCGCAGCAGGCCCAGCACCGGCTTGCCCAGGCGCGGCCGCAGCGCACCGGCCACCAGATCGAAGATGCCGGAGCCGCCGGCCGAGACGATGATCTCGTCGGCCGCGTCGAACCAGCCGCGCTCGGCACAGCTGCGGGCCACCGCCTGCACCCGCGCCATCAGCGCGTCGGCATAGGCGGTGTCGACCGCGCTGTCGCCGGTGGCGCCCAGGCCCTCATAGCACTCGATGCCCGCCAGTCGGAACACCGGACTTGCGTGCAGATGCGCGGCCAGGGCCAGCGCCTCGGCCTCGTCGCGCGTGCCGCTGCGGCCGCCGACCAGGCCGATCTCCAGCAGCACCTCGAAAACAGGTGCCAGGTCTTGCCTCTGGTGCCAGCGCTCGATCAGCGCGCACTGCGCCAGCGAGTCGACCAGAAAGACCACGCGCAGATCGGCGTGCTGCGCGAGCAGCGCCGCCAGACCCGCCAGATCGGCCTCGCTGCAGACCTGGTTGGCGATCACTGCGCGGCGAACGCCGCTGGCGACGCCGACCGCCAGCTGCTTGATGGTCGCAAAGCTGATACCCCAGGCGCCGGCATCGAGCTGGCGCTGGAACAGCTGCGGGCTCATCGTCGTCTTGCCATGCGGCGCCAGCGCCACGCCCTGGCTCTGCGCATAGGCCTGCATCCAGCGGACGTTGTGCTCCAGCGCCTCGCGCTTGATCACCGCCAGCGGCAGCGGCAGATCGCCGGCCAGCACATTCCAGTGTTTGGCGGCCAGCTCGGCCAGCGGCAGCGGCGGCTCGGTCAGCGGAAAGCCCTTCAGCGCGGCACTCAGGACAACAGGCGTGGTCATACGAAAAGCTCCTGGCGCCAGCAGGCCGAGAAACGGCCGGGACGCACTTCGGTCAAAGGGGGAATCGCCTCGGCGCAGCGCGCCTGGGCCTGGGGGCAGCGGGTTCGGAACACGCAGCCCGAGGGCGGATTCATCGGGCTGGGGATGTCGCCCTGCAGCGGCACCGGGCGGTGCGGCGCCTCGGGGTCGGGCTGGGGCGAGGCGGCCAGCAGCGCGCGAGTGTAGGGGTGCAGCGGCTGCGCGTAGAGCGCCTCGGTCTCGGCCACCTCCATCACGCGGCCCAGATACAGCACGACGACGCGATCGCACAGGTACTCGACGACATCGAGGTCATGCGAGATGAAGAGCATCGTCAGCTTGAAGCGCTCGCGCAGATCGCACAGCAGGTTGACGACCTGGGACTGGATAGACACATCGAGCGCCGACAGCGGCTCGTCGGCGACGATGAACTCCGGCTCGACCGCCAGCGCGCGCGCGACGCCGATGCGCTGGCGCTGGCCGCCGCTGAATTCATGCGGGAAGCGCGTGCCATGCTCGGGCCGCAACCCCACCAGGTCCAGCAGCTCGGCGATGCGCGCCGCCCGCGCCTCGCGGCCCTTGGCCAGGCCATGGGTGTCCAGCGCTTCGCCGAGGATGTCGGCGATGCGCATCTTCGGATTCAGGCTGGCATAGGGATCCTGGAAGATGATCTGCAGCTTGCGGCGCAGCTCGCGCATGCGGCCGCTGCCGGCCCGGGTGATGTCCTCGCCGCGGTACAGCACCTGGCCGGCGCTGGGATCGATCAGCCGCAACAGGCTGCGGCCCAGGGTGCTCTTGCCCGAACCCGATTCGCCGACCAGGCCCAGGGTCTCGCCGGGCTGTATCGTGAAGCTGACATCGTCGACCGCGCGCACCGGCTTCCTGGTATCGCCGAAATAGCGCTTCAGCTGGCGTACCTCGATCAGCGGCTGTTGTTGTTGTTCTTCTTGATGCATCAGACCCACTCCTCGACATGGATGCAGCGCGCCTGGCGCTCGGCGGAAGCCTGCGCCAGCAGGGGCGGCATCGCCTCGCGGCAGCGCGCCTCGGCGCGGTCGCAGCGCGGCTCGAAGGCGCAGCCGGGCGGCGGCGCCAGCGGGCTGGCGACCTGGCCGCGGATCGCGAACAGGCGCTTGGGTCGCGGCTCGCCGGGCTTGCGCGCCTTGGCCGGCAGGCAGTTCAGCAGGCCCTGGGTATAGGGGTGTTGCGGTGCGGCAAACAGCGGCCGCACCGGCGCGCTCTCGACCACGCGGCCGGCATACATCACGACCACCTGATCGGCATGGTGGGCGACGACGCCCAGGTTGTGCGTGATGAACAGCATGCTCATGCCGGTCTCGCGCTGCAGCCGGCCCATCAGCGCCAGGATCTGCGCCTGTATCGTCACGTCCAAAGCGGTGGTCGGCTCGTCGGCGATCAAGAGGCGCGGCTCGCAGGCCATCGCCAGCGCAATCATCACGCGCTGGCGCATGCCGCCGGAGAGCTGGTGCGGGTATTCATGCAGGCGCTGACCGGCGGCCGGAATCTCGACCAGCTCCAGCATGCGCTTGGCCGCGGCCAGCGCGGCCGCGCGGTCCAGGCCCTTATGCAGGCGCAGGCTCTCGGCGATCTGCTCGCCGATGGTCAGCACCGGGTTCAGGCTGGTCATCGGCTCCTGGAAGATCATCGCGATCTCGTTGCCGCGCAGCGCCCGGGCCTGCTTGGGCGGCAGGCTCAGCAGATCGACCTGGCGGCCGTCGCGGCAGAGGAACTCGGCGCGGCCGCTGATCTGCGCCCCGCAGTCCTTGGGCAGCAGGCCCATCAGGGTCAGGCTGGTGACCGATTTGCCCGAACCCGATTCGCCGACCAGGGCGGTGGTGCGGCCCGGCAGCACCTCGAAGCTGACATCGGCGACCGCCCGCACCAGGCCATCATGGGTCGGGAAGGCGGTGCCCAGGCCCTGGACACTCAGCAGAGGCTCATGACGGCTACTAGTCATCGCATCGACTTCTTCAGTTTCGGGTCCAGCAGATCGCGCACGGCGTCGCCGACCAGTTGCAGCGACAAGGCCGTGAAGATGATGGCCAGGCCCGGGAACAGCACGACCCAGAAGGCCTGATGCGCATAGCTCTGGCTGCCGGCCACCATCGTGCCCCAGGTCGGGATGTCGGGCGGCACGCCAACGCCCAGGAAGGACAGGCCGGCCTCGGCCAGGATGGCGTAGGCGAAGATGAAGCTCAGCTGCACCAGCACCGGCGACAGCAGATTCGGCAGGATGTGGCGCCACAGGATGCGCCCCGTGCCGACGCCGACCGCCCGCGCCGCCTCGACGAACAGCAGCTCGCGCAAGACCAGGGTCGAGGCCCGCACCACCCGCGCGACGCGCGGCGTGTAGACCAGCACCAGGGCCAGCACGACGTTGAACATCGAAGGCCCGAGTATGGCCACCAGCGCGATCGCCAGCAGGATGTCGGGGAAAGACATCATCGCGTCGACCAGGCGCATCAGCGGCCCGTCCAGGCGCTTGAAGAAGCCGGCCACCAGGCCCAGCAAGGTGCCCATCAAGACGGCGCCGAGCGCGGTGCTGGCGGCGATCATCAGCGAGTAGCGGCCGCCATGGACGATGCGGGCATAGACATCGCGGCCCAGCTCGTCGGTGCCCAGCCAATGCGCGGCGCCGGGGCCGCGCAGCCGCTCCATGATGGCGGTGTCGTTCGGGTCGAAGCGGCCGAAGACCTCGGCCCCCAGCGCCAGCACCGAGATCAGCGTGAGGACAATCATCGCGACCAGCACGATGCGGCGGCGCACCAGCTGTTTGAGCGCAAGGGGCATCTTCATACTTTGACTCGCGGATCGACCAGCATGTACAGCAGGTCGATGAAGAAATTGATCAGCACATAGATGGCCGCGATCACCAGCAGCGCGCCCTGGATCACCGGGTAGTCGCGCCGCAGCACCGCGTTGACGACCAGATTGCCGACGCCGGGCAGACCGAACACCGTCTCGGTGATCACCGCGCCGCCAATCATCAGTGCGACGGTGAGCCCAAGCACCGTGACGATGGGCACCAGCGCATTGCACAGCGCATGCTTGAACACCACCACCCCCTCGGGCAGGCCCTTGGAGCGGGCGGTGCGCACATAGTCCTCGCCCAGCACGTCCAGCATCGAGGCACGCGTGAAGCGGATGATCAGCGCCGAGTTCAGAAGGCCCAGCACCAGGGCCGGCAGCACCAGCGTGTGCAGGCGCGCCAGCAAGGGCGCGCCGGGCTCGCCATAGCCCGAGACCGGGAACCAGCCCATGCCCACCGCGAAGATCTGTATCAGCACCAGCCCCATCCAGAAGCTCGGGATGCTGGCGCCCAGCATCGCCAGGCCGGTGAAGAACTGGTCGATGAAGCGGCCACGGAACACCGCCGACAGCACACCGCAGGGCACGCCGATCAGCGCCGCGATGGCCACCGCCAGCAAGGCCAGCAAAAAGGTCGGCTCGGCGCGCTCCCACAGCGCCTGCGTGACCGGGCGCTGCAGAAAGATCGAGTCACCCAGATTGCCCTGGGCCAGTTCGCGCAGCCAGTAGCCGAACTGCAGCAGCAGCGGCTGGTCCAGCCCGTACTGCACGCGCACCCGGGCGATGTCGGCCGGCGTGGCCTGGTCGCCCAAGAGCACGGCCACCGGATCGCCGGGCGCGGCGCGCGTCAGCAGGAACACCAGCACCGCGACGATGGCCATCACCAGCGCCATGCCGCCCAGGCGCGAAAGCAGGTACTTCAGCATGGGAGTCAAGGGAGCCAGGGGTCAGTTCTTGACGGTGACGTTCCAGAAGAAGGGCCAGGCGGCCGGCTGGTAGTTCGAAAGCAGAGGGCTGCGCGCCGACAGGCTGGCGAACTTGCCGACGTTGACATAGGGCACTTCGTCGTAGACCACCTGCTGCACCTTGCCCCACAGCGCGCCGCGCTTGGCGGGGTCGGCCTCGCGGTTGAAGGCCTCCAGTGCGGCGGTCTTGGCCGGGCTGCTCCACCAGCCCGGCGCGCCCTCGCCCAGCTGCGGCGGCGACAGCATCGGCTCGGGGAACTGGCCCGAGTGCGTGATGTAGAGATCCCACAGCTTGGCTTCGCCGCGGCGCTGCACCAGGGTGGCCCAGTCGACCACATTGAGCTCCACCTTCAGGCCGGCCCGCTTGAACTGCTCGGCCATCAAGAGGGCCATGTTGTAGTGGAAATCGTATTGGCGGCTGGTCAGCACACGGAGGGTCTCGCCCTTGTAGCCGGCCTTCTCGGCCATGGCCTTGGCTTTCGCGGCATTGCGCTGGTTGTACTGCTCGGCGCCGGCGCTCGAATAGAACGGCGAACCCTTGGGAAAGTGATTCGCCTCGGCGCTGAAGAAGCGCGTGTCGCCGAAACCGGCGGCCAGCATCTCGCCGCTGCCCATCGCGGTCTGCACCGCCTGGCGCAGCGCCTGGCTGGCCAGCGGGCCTTCCTTGGTATTGAAGACGATGTAGGGGAAGCCGAACGAAGGCGTCATCAGGGCCACGGTCTTGCCCTGAGCCTTGTCCAGCCGCGCCATCGCCTCGACCGGCAGCAGGTCGGCATAGTGGTACTGGCCGGCCAGCGCGCCCTCGACCCGGGTGTTGGCATTGGGCACCGGCACGAAGCGCAGCTCGGCGATCAGCGCCTCGCGCTTGCCGCCATAGCCGTTGGCCGGCTCCTTGCGGGCGCTGTACTGATCGAAGCGGCTCAAGAGCACATATTGATCGGGGCGGCGCTCCTTGAAGCGGTAAGGCCCGGTGCCCACAAACTCCTTCAGCGGCAGCGCGATCGCCTCCTTGGCCATGATGGCGGCCATGCCGGTGGGCAGGGCCAGCTGGGCCACCAGGGGCGCATAGGGGTTCTTCAGCGTCAGCTCGATCTCCAGCGGGCCCAGCGCCTTCATGCCGGCCAGCTCCCTGGCCACCGCCTTGCCGCGCGGCGCGTTGTCCATCCAGCGCTGCAGGCTGGCGAGCACATCCTCGGCGTTCAGATCGCGGCCCGAATGCAGCTTGACACCTTTGCGCAGCGCGATGCGGTAGGTCTTGCCGTCGGCCGAGACCTTGGGCATGGCCTCGGCCAGCATGGGCACCAGCTGCCACTTGGCATCGAAGGTGTAGAGCGGCTCGAACACATGCTGCATGATGGTGCCGACCAGATCGGCGGTGGAGGCCATCGGGTCCAGTGTCTGCGGCTCGGCCACCATGGCCAGCGTCGCATGGCCGGTGGCCGCGCCCTGAGCCAACGCAGGCTGCAAGCCGCCCAGCAGGACGGCACCCGCCAGGCCAGCGAGGACGCGGCGTCGCGCAAACAAGAAAGGGATGGCTGCTCGCATAGATGGCTCTCCGTCATGAAAATTAATTTCAATGCAGAGAACAATATCCAGGTTTAAGCCGATTAAACCTAGAGAAAACCCGCTGTTCAGCGACGGATGTTGAAATACACTTTCATTCATCCACCCTGAAAGCCAAGCATGCCATTGGAATACCTGGGCACCCCGCCCGTCGCCTCCGACCAACAAGCCCGCCCCTTCTCGCCTGCCGTGAGGGCCGGCGATTTCGTCTATGTGTCGGGCCAGGTGCCGGCCAATGCGGCCGGCGAGATCATCAGCGGCGGCATCGAAGCCCAGACCCACCAGGTGATGGCCAATCTGAAGACCGTGCTGGCGCTGGCCGGCTGCACGCTGGACGATGTCTGCAAGAGCACCGTGTGGCTGGACGATGCGCGCGACTTCGGCGCCTTCAACCGCGTCTATATGAGCTACTTCCCGAACGGCAAGCCGGCCCGCTCGACCACCGAGGCCCGCCTGATGGTGGACGCCAAGGTCGAGATCGACGTGGTGGCCTACAAGCCCAGCTGATCCGGCAAGACCCCGTCACCTGAGCTTTGAGACGCCGCCAGGCGGTCAAAGCAGATTGGGGGGCACTTGTGCGATGTCAGCGGCCTGGGCCGCACCCTTGGCGCAGCGCCTTTGCAGCCGCTCTTCCATGCGGGCCAGCAGCGCGGGCGGCACGCCTTGCTGCGCCAGACCGTCATGGGCATCACGGAGCAGCCGAGGCAAGATCCCGCTCAGGGCCTGGAGGCGTGCGGCGAGGTGCCGGGGTGCGAGCCGGCACTGCGCGGCCATGCTGGCCCACTCGAACGGCGTGAGTTCCTCGGGGCTGAATGCGTCGCCGATGCCCATGGCAAAGCTGGTGCTCATATGCTCGTGGGCAACAGCTTCGACGTCGACGAGATCGTAGGCAGGCGCGAGGGTGAGCAGACCGGCCTGTGGGCCCACGAAGAACGACCAGTTTTTGCCATGGGCGTCGGAGTTGCCGATCAGGACATTGAAGAGCAGGCGGTCCAGCAACTGCGTGCGCATGGCCAAGGGCGCGGGGCTGAGGTCGGCGAGACCGAAGAGGCCGGGCAAGGTAGCGCCGTCGCGCAGGTGCTTCACGGCGTCCTGGTCGCCGTAGGCGCGTTCGTACTTGAGCTCGGGAGCCAGCCCCAAGGCCTGGCAGGCGTCGATGATGTGCAGGCGCTCGATGCCACCGTCGCCGCTGCGCCGCCGATCGAACCGTTCGACGAGCAGGACCGGTTCGGGAACATGCAACAACCGGGTCCTGGCCGTCGCTATGCCGGCTGCGGCGGCCAGGCGCATGCAGCTGTGCTCGATGGCCGGCAACTCAGCCAAGCGGGCGTTGGCGGGCGCGGGCTTGAGGATGACGGTGGAGGCGATGCCGTCGCCATTGGCAAGAAAGAGCTTGCCGCCGTCCTCATAGACGGCGATCTTGTCCTGCAGGCCGGCGATGGAGAGGCGCACCTTGCCGTCCCAGATGGAGAACGGTTGCTCGGGGCGACTGCGGATGCGCTCGCTCAGTTCGGCGAGCGGCAGTGGGCGAAGAGCTGGTGCTGCGGGCGATGGCGTGTCGTCGAGCAGCGTCACGCGCAGGGCGCCCGCGGTCTCGGCGCCGAGGGCCGCGAGCAGCCCGGCCAGATTGCCGCGCGCGAGGCCGTTGGCCTGGGCGGCGACTTCGAGCGCCTGGCCTTCAGGCAGCAGGTTCTGGAAGAAGGCGCGGGCGATGGCCGAGCGCGTCTGCGCCGGCAGTTCGCCGAAGGCAGGGGTGCCCGCAGCATGGGCGGCGGTGAACAGCGGCATCTGCGGACTCAGCGGGAAACTGCGAGGCCCTTGCTGCCAAGCCTCGGCGTAGCTGAAGTCGAACAGATTGCTCGGCACGTCGTGGGACAGCGTGCCGACGCGATCATGACCTGCCCAGATGGCGAGTTGGATCATGCGGTGTGCCCGCGTTCACGCGCCGGTTTCGCGGGGTCCGATGGGTCGACGCTGGGGCCGCCCCAGGGGCCCGGTTCGGTTTTCCGCAGGGTCTGCAAGGCCGTGGCGGCCTCGAATTGCGCCGCGAGGGGCGTGGCGAACACGGCCACGCCGAGCTCTCGCGCCACGCGCAAGGCGGTGCCGAGCGCGACGGTGCCCGAGCCCCCTTCCAGGGATCCTAGCGTCGCCTTGCTGATTCCCAGGGCCTGGGCGGCGGCTTCCAGGCTGATACCCGCAGCGGTGCGCGCGGCGCGCACCGCCTGCCCGAATGCAGCGGCATCGCGGATCAGCGGGTCGGGAAAGGGCTCGGCCACCACTTTGCGCATCATTTCTCCTGCTTTGACAGGACTATAAGCGCTGCTTGCGCTTTACATGCGTTTTCGGATGGTTTGGCAGGTGGTTTGAGATGTTTCTGGCTGATGTCTCCAAAACACCTGCCTTGGCAGGCGCTAAGCCCCGAACGGCGTCGGCTCCGGCGGCGTCTTCGGCAGCGTGGCCCAGCGCGCCGCCGTGATCTCGTAGACCAGGCTGGGCGCCTGGCCCGGCACATCGGCCAGCGAGCCCTTCAGCAGCATGCCGATGCGCTCCAGCGTCTTGCGCGAGGGGGTGTTGGCCGGCTGCACCACCGCCTGCACGGCGGGGGCATGCAGGATGTCGAAGGCCTGGGCCAGCGCTGCCTGGGCCATTTCCGAGGCATAGCCGCGACCCCAGGCATGGGGCCGGAAACGGAAATACAGATAAAGGCCCGGCTGGCCGCCGATCGGCCTGTTCATGATGCCGCCGCAGCCCAGCAACTGCTCCGGGTGCTCGCGCTCGGCAATCACCCAGTAGCCGAAGCCCTGGCTCTGCCAGTGAGCCAACCAGCCTTGCAGCAAGCTGGCAGCGGCCTCGGCGGAGTGCAGCGGGCCGCCGGGGCTGAAGCGGTTGGTGACCGGATCGGCATGCAGGCCGTAGATCTCGTCCAGGTCCTGTTCGCGAGGGGCTCGCAGCAGCAGGCGAGCCGTTTCCAGCGGCATCGACATCTCTTCTCGCGAACTCATGAGCGGCAACCTCCCGATACGCGCCGATACAAGTCGGCGCACCCCAGGGTTTTAACCGATATGGCGAGACCGGCGCGGGTTGTTACCCCCTTGCTCGAGCGGTAGCAGCACAGCGAGGCCAAAAACTGCACACCGCAGCCGCTACATCTGCCGGCCATATACTGTATAAACATACAGTTATTGAATCATTGCAGTTCCCATGCACGCCCCCCTCCCCCTGCTCGAAGGCCCGCTGCGCCAGTCGCTCTGGCGCGGCTCCGAGCTGGCCCATGGCAGCAGCCCGGGCCTGCCCAGCGGCTTTGCCGCGCTGGACGCCGCCCTGCCCGGCGGCGGTTGGCCGGGCCGCAGCCTCAGCGAGATCCTGCAGCCGCGCCCGGGGGTCTGCGAGTTCCGGCTGCTGGGACCGGCACTGACGGCAGCCCAGGCCGGTGGGCGCAGCCTGTTGCTGATCAACCCGCCCTTCACACCGTATCTGCCCGGCCTGGCGGCCTGGGGCCTGAACAGCCGGCAGCTCGTCTGGCTGGCCCCCGCCACGCCGATCCAGATCCTGTGGACGCTGGAGCAGGTGCTCAAGGCCAATGCCGCCGGCGCCGTGCTGGCCTGGCTGCCGGCCTCGACGCGGCCCGAGCAGCTGCGCCGGCTGCAGGCCTGCGCGCTGGGGGCGCAGGCGCCCTGCTTTGTGTTCCGGCCCGAGCCGGCGGCGGCGCAATCCTCGGCCGCGCCACTGCGCCTCGTGCTGCAGCCCCAGGAAGCCTGGGGCCTGGAGCTGCGTCTGATCAAGCGCCGCGGCCCGGCGCTGGCGGCGCCGCTGCGGCTGCAGGCCGTGCCGCCAGCGCTGGCTCCGGTGCTGGCGGCACGGCTGCTGAATGCGTCCCGGCCGGCCCCGCTGGCCCCACCCACGCCGGAGTTGCGCGATGCACTGGCTGGCCCTGCGCGCGTCGTCGCCCTCGGCGCCTGAGGGCCCGTCCACCGAGGCGGATCTGCGCGCCCTGGGCTGGTGGGCGCTGCAGTTCACGCCCCGGGTGGCACGGCTGGAGGAGGCCGTGGTGCTGGAGGTCGGTGCCAGCCTGCGCCTGTTCGGCGGCGCGCAGCGCCTGCACCGGCGGCTGTGGCGCGAGGCTAGGGATCTGGGCCTGGCCGGCATGGCCTGGGCGCCGACCAGCCTGGGTGCGCTGGCGCTGGCGCGTGTCGGTCAGCACGACGGCCTGAGCACGCCACTGGACGAGTTGCTGGACGCGCTGCCGCTGGGCACGCTGAGCGCCGCCCGCGCCCATGAGGCCATGCTGCTGCGCCTGGGTTGCCGGCGCCTGGGCCAGCTGCGCGCGCTGCCGCGCCGTGCTGTCGGCCGGCGCTTCGGCGACGGCCTGCTGCTGGCCCTGGACCGCGCCTACGGCCACAGCCACGAGGCCCACGCCTGGCTGCAGGCACCGGAGCGTTTCGAGGCACGGCTGGAACTGCCGTTTCGCATCGAGCACGCCCCGGCCCTGGTGCATTACGCGGAGGCCCTGCTGCGCCAGCTGTGCGGCTGGCTGGCCGCACGCCAGGCCGGCGTCAAGCAGCTGACCCTGGCCTGGCAGCACGATGCGATGCGTGGCCGCGATGTGGCGCTGGACGGCACGCTGCAGTTCGGCACCGCCGACCCGAGCCGCGATCTGCGCCACCTGAGCCGGCTGCTGGCCGAGCATCTGGCGCGGCTGGAGCTGGCCGCGCCGGTCGGCGAGCTGAGCCTGCGCGCCGATGAGGTGATGCTGCGCCCCGAGCAGGCGGCCAGCCTGCTGCCCCTCTCTTCCGGTTCCGGACCCGACGAGGCCACCGAACCGCTGCCGCGCCTGCTGGAACGCCTGGCCGTGCGCCTGGGGCCCGAGCGGGTGCGCGCCGGCCAGCTGCTGGAAGACCACCGGATGGAATGCATGCAGCGCTGGGAGCCCTGGCCCGGCCCGGCTCGCCCCGCAGCAGCGCGCGCGCCGCTGGTGCCGCAGCCCGCCTGGCTGCTGGAGCCGCCGCAGCGACTGGAGGTGCGCGCCAGCCAGCCGCGCCATCTGGGCGAGCCGCTGCAACTGCTGACCCGGCCGCAGCGCATCGAAGGCGGCTGGTGGCAGCAAGGCGCGGGGCCGGGCGTGGTGCAGCGCGACTATGTGCTGGCGCTGAGTCCGCAGGCCGGGCTCTTGTGGATCTACCAGCAAAGGCTCTCCAAGGACGAGGCTGGCTGGTTTCTGCATGGGGTGTTCGCATGATCCCTGGCTACGCCGAGCTGCACTGCCTCAGCAATTTCAGTTTTCTGCGCGGCGCCTCCAACCCCGAGGAGCTGGTGGAGCGCGCGCACCGGCTGGGCTACGCCGGCATCGCGATCACCGACGAATGCTCGCTGGCCGGCGTGGTACGGGCCTATACCCAGCTCAAGCGCCTGCGCGAGGCCGATCCGCAGTCCGCACTGCCCCGCTTGCTGATCGGCGCGGAGTTCCTGGTGCGCGACGACGCCGGCGGTGAACCCGACTTCAAGCTGGTGGCGATCGCCCGGCATCTGGAGGGCTACGGTAACCTCTGCCAGTTCATCACCCAGCTGCGGCGCGAGAGCGCGAGCAAGGGCCAGTACCGGCTGCGCCGCGCCCAGCTGCAGCCCGGTCGGCTCGCCGGCTGCCAGCTGATCCTGCTGCCTCGTCGAGACGCGGACGACGACGCTCTACTGGCACCAGCGCTGTGGCTCTTGCGCCATCACCCGGGCCAGGCCTGGATCGGCGTCGAACTGCTGCGCGAGATCGGCGATGAGTTGTGGCTGCAGCGCCTGCGCGCGGTGGCCGAGACCACCGCGCTGCCGCTCGTGGCCTGCGGCGATGTGCATATGCATCTGCGCTCGCGCAAGCCGCTGCAAGATGTGATGACCGCCACCCGCCTGGGCAAGCCGGTGCGCGACTGCGGCCTGGACCTGCAGCCCAATGCCGAACGCCATCTGCGCAGCCGGCTGCGGCTGGCCCAGCTCTATCCGGCCGACCTGCTGGCACAGACCCTGGTGCTGATGGCGAGCTGTACCTTCTCGCTGGACGAGATCCGCTACCAGTACCCCAGCGAAGTCGTGCCGGCCGGCGAAACGCCGGCCAGCCATCTGCGCCAGCTGACCTATGCGGGCATGCAGAGTCGCTGGCCGAACGGCGTGCCCGACCCGTGGCGCGAGCGCATCGATTACGAGCTGCTCCTGATCGAAGAGCTGAAGTACGAGCACTATTTCCTGACCGTGGCCGACATCGTCGCCCATGCGCGCCACCTCGGCATCCTCTGCCAGGGCCGCGGCTCGGCCGCCAATAGCGTGGTCTGCTACTGCCTGAAGATCACCTCGGTCGACCCGGGCCGCAGCACCCTGCTGTTCGAGCGCTTCATCAGCAAGGAGCGCAACGAGCCGCCCGATATCGATGTGGACTTCGAGCATGAGCGGCGCGAGGAGGTGATCCAGTACCTCTACCGCAAATACGGCCGCGAGCGCGCCGCGCTGGCCGCCACCGTGATCAGCTACCGCGCCAAAAGCGCGATCCGCGATGTGGGCAAGGCGCTGGCCATGGACGAGCCGCTGCTGGAGCGGCTGGCGCTGGACCACCATGGCTGGTCCGAGGAGTCGCTGCCCGACGAACGCCTGAGCCAGCTTTGCGCCGAGCTTGATCTGGACCCCGGCGGGCAGCCGCTGCGCCAGCTGGTGCAGCTCTCGCGCCAGCTGATGGGCATGCCGCGCCACCTGAGCCAGCATGTCGGCGGCTTTGTTCTGACCCAGGGCCCGCTGGACCGGCTGGTGCCGATCGAGAACGCGGCGATGAAAGACCGCACGGTGATCGAGTGGGACAAGGACGATCTGGACTCGGTCGGGCTGATGAAGGTGGACGTGCTGGCCTTGGGCATGCTGAGCTGTCTGCGGCGCTGCTTCGACTTCTACCGCCAGTGGCGCGGCAAGGATTACGACCTGGCCAGCATCCCCGAGGGCGACCCGCCGACCTACGAGATGATCTGCAAGGCTGACACCGTCGGCGTGTTCCAGATCGAGAGCCGTGCGCAGATGTCCATGCTGCCGCGGCTGCGGCCACAGAACTATTACGACCTGGTGGTCGAGGTGGCCATCGTGCGGCCCGGGCCTATCGAGGGCGGCATGGTGCACCCCTATCTGAAGAACCGCGCCGAGCACCGCGCCGGCCGCCAGATCGACTACCCCCAGGGCCTGAAGCCGGCACTGGAACGCACCTTCGGCGTGCCGATCTTCCAGGAGCAGGTGATGCAGGTGGCGATGATCGCCGCCGACTTCACGGCCGGCGAGGCCGACCAGCTGCGCCGCGCGATGGCGGCCTGGAAGCGGCCCGGCGACCTGCAGCAGTTCTACGAGAAGATCATCGGCAATATGCGCCGCAACGGCTACGAGGACGAATACGCCGAGCGCATCTTCAAGCAGATCAAGGGCTTCGCCTCCTACGGTTTTCCGGAGTCCCACGCCGCCAGCTTCGCGCTGCTGACCTATGTGTCCTGCTGGCTCAAATGCCATGAGCCCGCGATATTTCTGTGTGCGCTCTTGAACTCGCAGCCGCTGGGTTTCTACACGCCGAGCCAGCTGGTGCAGGACGCGCGCCGCCACGGCGTCGAGGTGCGGCCGGCCGATGTCAGCCTCAGCGAGATCGACAGCAGCCTGGAGCCTGCGCCCGATGCCAAACAAGACCTGGCCGTGCGCCTGGGTCTGCGCCTGGTGTCCGGCCTGTCGGCTGAGGCGTCGACACGCATCGTCGCGGCGCGCGCCGAGGCGCCGTTTGCCGATGCGCAAGACCTGGCCCTGCGTGCAAGACTGGAACAGCGCGAGATGCAGCAGCTGGCCGCCGCCGACGCGCTGCTGTCGCTGGCCGGGCACCGTCGCCAGCAGGTCTGGCAGGCGACGGCCTGGCACAGGCTGCCACCGCTGCTGCGCGAGGCCGGGGCGCAGGAGGCCGAGGGCGAGGCCCAGCTGGCGCTGCCCGCCGCCGCCGAGGGCGAGGAGGTGCGCTGGGACTATGCGGCCACCGGCCTGACCCTGCGCAGCCACCCGCTGGCCATCCTGCGGCCGCAGCTGAGCCAGCGCGGCCTGCTCAGCTCGACCGAGCTGCTCGGCTGGCCCAACGGCCGCAGCGCCCGCACCTGCGGCATCGTCACCGTGCGCCAGCGCCCGCAGACTGCCAAGGGCACGATCTTCGTCTCGCTGGAGGACGAGGGCGGCAATGTGCAGGTCATCGTCTGGGCCGATGTCTACGCCAAGCACCGCTCCACCATCATCGGCGCCCGCCTGCTGGCCGTGCGAGGCCGCTGGCAGAAGGAAAAAAACGGCGTGGCCCATCTGCTGGCCCAGGACTTCCGGGACCTCTCGCACCTGCTGGGGCCCATCCTGATGCCCAGCCGGGATTTCCATTGAGGCGGACCTTGCCGTGGTCGTTGCTGAAACGCGAATGCTTTTTTGCGGCCCGGCTGGTTTTTCCGCCGACCCGGCCTTTTTATCGTTGAGTCCACCAATCACCAATGACCAGGAGCTGAGCATGAAACAACCGACCCGCCACCTGTTGGGACCAAAACCGCACCATTACGTCACGGCCGTCAACACCGATATCCGCCGCACCTTCCGGCGCTTCCGCCTGCTGGCACGCCTGCAACAGAAGCTGCAGGCGCCGCCAGACCCGATCCCGCAGGCCGCCTGAGGATGGACATCGCGAGTGACAGGGCGTTCGGAGCAGACGCTATCCTGAGGGTCTCCCATCTCACCCGCGTTGAATCACAAGGATGATTTCGATGACGACCCGACTTTGTCTGACCCTGCTGAGCGTCATGCTGAGTGCTTGCGCCACACCGGCTGCCGTCCCCCCGCCGCCGAGCGCGAACCCGCCGGCCACCCCCTCATCCGCGGCAAAACCCGACCCCCTGCTGATCGCCGAGGGCCGCGAATGGCGGCTGGTGGAGCTGATGGGCCAGCCGGTCAAGCCCGACGCAGGCGGGCGCGTGCCGACGCTGAGCTTCAAGCTCGACGGCCAAAGCCTGCGCGTCAGCGGCCACAACGGCTGCAACGGTTTCTTCGGCCAGGCCGAGCAAGGCGCGCCGCTGCGCCTGCGCTTCGACAAGCTGGCCAGCACGCTGCGCGCCTGCCCCGACATGAGCCTGGAGCAGCAATTCATGCAGGCGCTGGAGCGCACCGACAGCTACCACGCCGACACCAAGCAGCTGCAGTTGCACCGCGCCCGGATGGCGCCGCTGGCGCGCTTCGAGCCGGCGACGCCGTGACGGCACTCGCCTTTCTTCACACGGCCGAAGTCCATATCGCCGGCTTTGAGCGCCTGGTCCAGACTCAGGCGCCGGGGTTGCGGGTGCACCACGCCGTCGCAGCCCCGTTGCTGGAGCAGGCCCGCCGGCTCGGCGCCGACGATCCCGGCCTGCGCGCAGCTTTGCAGCAGACCCTGGCCGAGATGGCGAGCAGCAGCGGCGCCCGGCTGCTGGTCTGCACCTGCTCGACCCTGGGCGCGCTGGCAGAACAGGTCGATGGCGGCGACCGGTTTCGCAGCGCACGGATCGACCGGCCGATGGCCGAACGCGCGCTCACCCTCGGATCCCGCGTGCTGCTGCTAGCCGCGCTGGCCTCGACCCTGGCGCCCACACGCGCCTTGCTGCAGGACTGCGCCCAGCGTCAAGCTCGTCCGCTGCAGTTGCGCGAACTGCTGGTCGAGGCGGCCTGGCCGCATTTCATGGCTGGCGATACCGAGGCCTATCTGGACTGCCTGGCCGAGGCCTTGCAAGCCGAGGCCGCCGAGGTCGATGTGATTGTGCTGGCCCAAGCCTCGATGGCGCCGCTGGCCGAGCGGCTCGCTGGCTCGGGCCCGCCCTTGCTGGCCAGCCCGGTGCTGGGCGTGCAATGGGCTTTGGCCCAGCCTGAACTGCAAGGACTCACTCGATGAGCACACACCCCCTGCTGTTCGAGATTGACGTCGGACTGAACGCACGCCGCTTCGACCCCGCCGACGCGCCGCTGCTGCAGGCCTTTCTCGAGGCCAACCCCGAGTATTTCGAGCGCATCGGCGGTGCACCGCCCAAGCCCGACGAGGCCGCCACCGAGCTGGCCGAGCGGCCGCCGGCAGAGCTGAGCTGGCGCGAGCACTTCAATATCGGGCTGTGGCGCGAAGCGCCGGACACCGCGCCGGCGCTGATCGGCATCGCGATCGTCGACAGCGATCTGGTGATCGAGGGCTGCTGGCATGTGGCGCTGTTCATCATCGCCACGGCCCTGCATGGCCAGGGCATCGCGCCGCGCTGCTACCGGGCGCTGGAGCAATGGGCGGCGGCTCAGGGCGCGCGCTGGATGCGGCTGGGCGTGGTGCTGGGCAACGCCAGGGCGGAGGCTTTCTGGCGGCAGCTGGGCTTTGTCGAACTGCGCCGCCGCGAGGGTGTGCCGGCCAACGACAGGCTCAACACGGTGCGCGTGCTGCTCAAGCCCCTGCGCGAGCCCGATGTGGCGCCCTATCTGGCCCTGGTTGCGCGCGACCGGCCCGAATGAGGGCGGGCGCTGCTATCCTCGGCCGCAAACCCAACAGCCCAGAAAGCGCCCACCATGAACACCGTTCGGATCGCCGCCATCGCCCTGATCATCGCCGGCGTGCTGGGTTTGCTCTACGGCAACTTCAGCTACACCAAGGAAACCCATGATGTGAAGCTGGGCCCGATCGAGCTGTCGGTCAAGGAGAAGCAGACCGTCAATGTGCCGGGTTGGGCCGGCGCGGCGGCGATCGCGCTGGGCGTGGTGCTGCTGGTGGTCGGCGGCCGCAAGCCCTAGGCCCGCGCCTCGCCCTCAAGCCCGCGGGTTGGCGAAGAAGAAGCGCAGCATCTCGGCGCTGGCGTCCGGTCCCTGCGGGTCGGTGTAGGACCCGCCGGCACGGCCGCCCGACCAGGCATGGCCAGCGCCATGCACCAGCCAATGCTCGGCACGCGGGCGGCCCTGCGCATCGCGGTAGATGTCGCGGGTGTAGGCCCGTCCCTGCGAGCCGCGCTCGCGCTCAGGGGCCGCCATGCCGGCGGCGGCGATCTGCTCGCCGTTGCGCGGATGGACGGTGGCGTCCCGGTCGCCGTGGAAAACAATGGTCGGCGGGCTGTCGGGCGCTGACGCGGGACGGTCGCCGGCGCCGCCGCGCATCGCCGCCAACGCCGAGGGCAGATCGCTCGCCGCCCCCGCCGGCAGGCCGGAATGCACGCCCACAGCCGCGAACAGCTCCGGGTAGCAGGAGCCCAGGATTGCCGCCATCGCGCCGCCGGCCGACAGCCCGGCCACATAGACGCGCCGTGCATCGATGCCGTATTGCTGCATCACCTGCCGGGTCATGCCGGCCAGCAGTGCCGGCTCGCCGCTGCCACGACGCTGATGGTTGTGCTTGAACCAGTTCCAGCAACCGGAGCTGTTGGCGTGCTTCGTCTGCGCCGGATAGAGGACCAGGAAACCCTGCGCCCGCGCGGCCTCGTTCATGCCGGTGCCGCGCGCGAAATCATCGGGATCCTGGCTGCAGCCATGCAGCATCAGCACCAGGGGCAAGGACTGACCCTGGTGATAGCCGGGCGGCACATAGAGCTTGTAGGCCCGGGTGCCGGCCGCCCCGGTATGGCTGCCGGGGAGAAACTGTTCGCCAGCGGCGGGCTCGGCGGGCTCGGCGTGCGGGACCTCGCGCGCCTCGACGTCGATGACATCGCCCTGATCCGCGTGCGCGGTCGCGCCGGTTGGCGATGGCGTGGCGGCACCCAGCGCCGACTGGATCAGCGCGGTGGCGGCCCGCAGATCGCCGGCCTGGGTCAGGCGCGTGGCCTCGGTCATCAGATGGCCGAACGATGAGTTCATGGGGAGGGTCTCGGTAAGGTCAGCGGATACGGTCGGCCAACGCCGCCTTGACCGCCGGGCTGGCATGCAAGGCGCCCAGCACGGTGATGGATTCGATAGCCGCCAGCGCGAGTTCCGGGCTGACGTCCGTCGCGATGCTGGCCAGGCCGAGCACGCGAATCTGCAAGGTCTGGCCGGCGGCCTGCAGCGCGCGGAAGTCGTCAGCGCTGAAGTGCTGGATGCCCAGCACCAGGGTCTTGCGCGCCACCGACTGCCGGACGGCCTCGGCATGCGTGGCCAGCTGGTTGCGGATTGCTGCCCGGATCAGATCGCTGCGGTTGGCATAAAAGCCTTCCTGCACCAGCAGGTCGATCTGACCCAGGTCGACAAAGCCGAGATTGATGGTGATCTTCTCGTCGACAGGTCGACCAGGAGCCAGGGAGGAGCTGCTGCGTGCGGGCATAAATCCATACTAGCACCATCCACTTGGATGGAAGGATGAAATTTCTAGCGCAGGCGGATCTCGCCGCTCTCGCCCAGCGAGGTGGGCGGCTTGCCGGTGACCACCGCCTTGGCCATGGTGTAGAGCTGGGTGAGCTTGCTTTCCTTCATGTCCCAGTAGTGGGCGTGGATGATCTTGACCTCCACCAGGGCCAGATCCGGGTCATCGACCCCGCCGGGGAACCAGGCCTTGGCCAGCGGCGACCAGAGCTCGCAGGCCTTGGCCATATCGCTGACCACCCTGGCGCTGCCCGAGACCGAGACATAGCGGTCCTGATCGGGGTCGGCATAGGCCAGGTTGACCATGGCCTCGGCGGCCAGTTCGTCGACCGGCTCGCCGCTGCGCGACATGAAGAACCACAGGCAGTCATCGTCCTCCAGCTTCTGGTTCTGCGTGGTCATCGGCCGCGAGTGCAGATGGCTGTTGTCATGCAGGGTGGTGAACATCGCGAAGCGGATGTCCTTGATCAGGTCCCACAGCTGTTGGCGGGGTGTGGTGCTCATGGGCGCTCTTTCGCTGGGTTTGGGTGCATCGTCTTCAATCCCAGTAGCCGGGCCGGCCATGGGCTTGGTGCAGCCGCTCCTCGAACTCGCGGTTCAGCAGCACGCTGTCGTCGTATTCGGGGCTGTTCTTGATCTGCTCGCGCGTCAGCTGGGTGTAGACGGTTTTCTCGCTCCACTCGATGCGGTCGATCCAGTGCGTGGCGATCAGCACCTTCTTGCCGCCCGGCCACCAGTTGCGCGTGTCGACCACCAGATAGCGGATCGCCCAGGAGGCCTCGTCGAAGATGAAGTCCTTGACATGGCCGAGGCTGCCGTCGAGCGCATGGATGTCGTAGCCGCTGACATTGGCGCTGCTGCGCAGATGCACATCCTCGGGGGCCAGGTCTTGCTCGGCGCGCTCGATTTCGGCCTGGCTCTGCAGGCCGGTCGGCGGCAGCACCGGCAGGGCCTCCATCGCCCACAGGCCGACACCGCCCCAGTACTGCGGATAGTTGTAATAGTCCAGATAGACCCGCTCATGGCGGCGCGAGACCGGCTTGTGGGTGTCGATGCCCGGGCTTTTCTCGACCTGCTCGCGGCTGAGTCCGACCTGGATCTCCTTGACCCGGCCCAGCGGCGGCTGCACCGCATAGGGCGAGATCAGCACCTCGCGCCCGGCCAGCCAGGAGCCGGTATCGACCACCAGATAGCGGATGGTCCAGGCCTGATCATCGAAATAGGCTTCCTTGACCTCACCGACCTCGCCATCGCTCGCGCTGAGCGTGGATCCGCTGAGTTGGCTGATGCTGTTCAACATGGCAAGACTCCTTGGGCTCTCACTGCAATGCCGACAGCTTGCCCTGCATCCTCGCCGCTGCCTGTAGGACAGCCGGCCCTTGCCATGCCGGAAAACCACGCTAGGCCAGATGCGCCGCCAGATGTTCGACCAGCAGCCGCAGCCGCTGCGGCATGAAGCGCTGGCTGGGCATCACCGCATGCAGCGGCAGCTCGTCGCCGATCCAGTCCGGGAACAGCTCGACCAGGGCGCCGCTGGCCAGGCTGGCGCGCACATCGAGCTCGCTCTTGTAGATCACGCCGCGGCCCTCCAGCGCCCAGCGATGCGCCAGCGCGCCGTCATCGCAGCTGCGCCGCCCGCGCACCCGCAGCAGCAGCGGCGTCGCCTCGGGCTGTTCGCGCGGGCGCAAGCGCCATTCCTGCTCAATGCGGTTGCGTATCTTCATCGTCAGGCAGTCATGCGTGGCCAGCTCGCTGGGATGCGCCGGCCGGCCGGCACGGGCCAGATAGGTCGGTGCGGCCACCACGCAGCGCCGCACCGCGCACAGGCGCCGCGCCACCAGACGCGAGTCGGCCAGCTCGCCATAGCGCAGCGCCAGGTCGACATCGTCACGCACCACATCGAGCAGCGAGTCGCTGACGCTGAGCTGCAGCTCCAGGCCCGGATGCTGGTCGAGGAAGGCATCCAGCAGCGGCAGCAAGACCTGGCGCGTCAGATCGCTGGAGGCGCTGACGCGCAGCCGGCCGCGCAGCAGCGTGCGCGAAGCCGCGCCGGGGCCGCCCTCATCGAGCAGGGCCACGCCTTCGTCGAGCAGTTCCAAGGCCCGCTGGCCGTAATCGCGCAGCCGCTCGCCGGCGGCGCTCAGGCGCAGCGCCCGCGTGCTGCGCTCGACCAAGCGCACGCCGAGCCGGGTTTCGAGCTTCTTCAGCATCGCGCTGGCGGCCGCCGGCGTGATCTGCAGCGCGCGCGAGGCGGCCGTCAGGCTGCCGCCGCGTGCGCATTCGATGAGCAGGCGCAGCTCGTCTGTATTTTCAATTTTCATTTGAAACTGAATCGTATTAAAGCGGCTTTTCCAGAAAGCCGGCGAGCCTCACCATAACAGCCATCGCAATGTTTCCCGAAGGAGTTCCCCATGCAAGCCATCGGCTATTTCAAGGCCCAGCCCATCACCGCCGACGAGTCGCTGCTCGATCTCGAACTGCCCGCACCGACGCCCGGCCCGCTCGATCTGCTGGTCGAGATCAGCGCCATCGCGGTCAACCCGGTCGACGCCAAGGTGCGCGCCAGCCGCAACAGCGCCGATGGCCACACGCCGGTGCTGCTGGGCTGGGACGCGGTGGGCATCGTGCGCGGCCTGGGTGCAGCGGTGCAGGGTTTCGCCCTCGGCGACCGCGTCTGGTATGCCGGCGACATCACCCGCGCCGGCAGCTATGCGCAGTTCCAGACGGTGGACCATCGCATCGCCGCGCTGGCACCGCGCAGCGCCAGCGACGCCGAGGCCGCCGCGCTGCCGCTGACCGGCATCACCGCCTGGGAGCTGCTGTTTGATCGGCTGGAAGTGCAGGCCCGGCCCGAGCGGCCGGTCAGCCTGCTGGTGACCGGCGCGGCCGGCGGCGTGGGCTCCATCCTCGTTCAGCTGGCGCGCGCGCTGCCGCACCTGACCGTGATCGCGACGGCCTCGCGGCCCGAGTCCGCCGCCTGGCTGCGCGAGCTGGGTGCCCATCATGTGATCGACCACAGCCAGCCGCTGGCCGCGCAGATCGCCGCGCTGGGCGCCGCGCCGCTGCGCTATGTGGCCAGCCTGACCCACACGCCGCAGCACTTCGGCCAGCTGGTCGAGGCGCTGGAGCCGCAGGGCCGGCTGGCCTTGATCGACGACTTCGCGCCGGAGCAGCTCAATGTGATGGCGCTGAAGGGCAAGAGCCTGTCGCTGCACTGGGAGATGATGTTCACCCGCTCGATGCATGCCACCCACGACATCGCCGAGCAGGGCCGGCTGCTGGCCGAGCTGGCCCGCCGCATCGACGCCGGTGAGCTGCGCAGCACCCTGGGCCAGGTGCTCGGCACGATCAATGCTGCGAACCTGAAAAAGGCCCATGCGCTGATCGAGAGCCAGCGCAGCATCGGCAAGCTGGTGCTGGCCGGTTTCTAAACGCCGCTAAACCTCGCTCAGCGCCGCCACCTGATCGCGGATCAGATGGCCGGCGATCGAGAAGCGCGGCGGGATGCCGGGCAAGGCATCGATCGGGAACCAGCGTGCATCCTCGATCTCACCGGCCTGCGGCACGATCTCGCCGTCCACCCACTCGGCCGTGTAGGCCACCATCAGGCTGTGCGGAAAGGGCCAGCTCTGGCTGCCGTAGTAGCGCAGATGCGCGACCCGCACGCCGACTTCCTCGGCCACCTCGCGGTGCACGCAGTCCTCCAGCGATTCGCCGGCCTCGACAAAGCCGGCCAGCGCGCTGTAGAAGCCCGGCGCATAGCCGGGCGAGCGCGCCAGCAGCAGCTCGGGGCCATCCGGGCGGCGGCGCCACACCAGACACATCATCGCCGGGCTCAGCCGCGGGTAGCAGACCTGGCCGCAGGCCGGGCAGCGCCGCGCCCGCTCATGCGCCAGCGCCTCGGTCGCTGTGCCGCAGACGCCACAGAAGCGATGGGTCCGCTCCCACTCCAGCACCTGGGCCGCACGCCCGGCCAGCTGCATCAGCGGCTCGGGCAGTGTCATCATCGCGGCACGCAGCGGCAGCGCCTCGAAGCCCGGCGGCGCCTCGGCCAGTTGCTGCGCCCAGCAATCGCGCTCATCCAGCCGGCCGAGGTAATGGCGGCGCCCCTGCACCGGCTCGAACACCGCCGGCGGCTGCGGGCTCAAGACCTGCTCGCGCAGCAGCAGGCGGCCTCCGACAAAGACGAAGTGCCAGGCCTCAGGGGCGCTGGCTGCAGAGCTGGGGGGCGTAGTGGCGGCGTGGAATTGCATGGGGATGGACTTTATGCCCAAGCCCCCGCCTCGGCAGCCCACCTGCCGGGTTCTTTATGAAAATACGTCCCTGACGTACACTGATGCATGCTCACGATCTACGAAACGCCGACCTTTGTCGTCGAAGCGGCGAAGCTCTGGAGCACCGAAGAGAGATTGGCGTTCTTTGCATGGATCGCTCACGAACCAGAGGCCGGCGTTGTCATTCCGGGCAGCGGCGGTTGTCGGAAACTACGCTGGTCAAGACCTGGCATGGGCAAGCAGGGAGGCACTCGTGTCATCTACTTTGCTCATCTTGAAGCGGGTGAGTTGTGCATGCTGCTCGTGTATCCCAAGGCGGCGAAAGACGACATCCCTGGCTTCATCCTGAAGCAAATTCGAAAGGAGATTGAAGATGACCGCTCGTAAGACCAAGACGGCCACGCCCTCTGGCGAGGAACTGGGGCTCAAGCTTTTGCAGTCGGTTCGGGAAATGAAGGCGCGCCAGTTCGCACGCGCGACCGAGGTCGAAGTCAACGAGGTCGTCCAAGCCCGGCAAAGCACCGGCCTCTCGCAGGCGGAGTTTGCTTCCGCGCTCAGCATCTCGAAGCGAACGCTGCAGGAGTGGGAGCAAGGCAGGCGGGCGCCGTCTGGTGCCGCGCAGGCGCTCATTCGCATCGCCAGAAAGCACCCCGAGGTGGTGCGCGAAGCGCTCGCCTGAGCGCACCCGCAAGCAAAGGCATCGCGGGGGCACTCCACGGCACCGCTCCCTCACCTCATTTGGCAGATATGAAACTCTATGAGCGCGCCGGTGACGATGAGATACACCGGATCATGCAGTTGTTCCCCGACCTGGATCGATTCGTTTTTGATCCTTCCTCCACAAGCTACGAGAAAGTAGCCATCTCCGTCTTTGACGGATGGCTTGGGCCAGACAGGTTGCATATGCTCGACTGCGATAGCCGGGAACGAGCGAAGAGAAACCAGAAGCTCCTTTCTCATTGGCAGAAGATATTTGAAAGGACTTCGGTCCTCGCAGTTCATCTACGGGGTAAAGCCAAGCAGAGGCTTTTGATCCGCCGGTTTGCCAGTCAGGCGAGCTTTCTTAAGCTGGCTGACTATCACCCGTACAAACCCAGTTCACGCTTTCAACTGATCGCCCTCCCGGATCTTGAGGCGCTGTACATGGAAAACTGGGACGACACCAACGTGCTGTGGTTCAAGTCCATGGAAAAGGCGAGACCCGTCATCGAATGGGCTGCCGAATGCGGTTTGCATCAGATCGCATATGACGGCTAGCTTCGACTTTGATGTCACCCTTTGGTCGATTCGACATCCGGCAACATGGCCGCCAGCCGCCCGCCCCAACTAAGCCAGCCCACCGAAATCTCGTATGCGCCGCCCTCCCCCTCAATGCAGCTGACCGGCCAGCCCCACCAACTCCCCTGCCCCCAATGCGCCGCGCCGATGGCGCATCTGAACCTGGCCAGCCATGGCAGCGCGAGCGTGCCGGTGGACCATTGCGCGCCATGCCGGCTGGTCTGGTTCGACCGGCTGGAATCGGTGCAATTGGCAGGCCTGGGCTGGATCGCGCTACTGCGCGAGTTGCAGGAGCCGCAGGGGCCGCAGGGGCCGAGCATGCCGCTGCCGGCGCCGCGTGCGGCCAAGCTGGCCTGCCCGGTTTGCCGCGTCACGCTCAAGCCGGTGCAGAACAGCACCCGCTTCGGCCGCTTCCCGGCGCTGGAGTGCCCGAGCTGCGGCGGCCATCTGCACAGCCACGCCGGTGTGCTGGCCGAGCGCGGCCTGGTGCGACCGCTGCTGCCGGCCGACCGCCGGGTGCTGCAGGACGAGCGCCGCGCGCTGTGCTGCCTGAACTGCGGCGCGCCCGCCGAGGGGCGCGAGGAGGCCTGCCGATATTGCGAGAGCCCGCTGTTGATGTTGGACCTGCCGCGCCTGACCCAGGCGCTGCGGCTGGGGCCAGGCCGTGACCCACAGACCGGCGAGCGCCAACGCCCCGCCGCGCTGTGGGCCTGGGCCTGCCACGGCTGCGGCGCCGCGCTGGACCCGAGCCGCCACACCGCCTGCACCCAATGCGGCCATGCGGTGCTGGCGCCCTCGCTGCTGGACCTGACACCGCTGCTGGACAAGGTGGAGGCCGAGTGGCGGGCCGATATCGCGGCCAGAGCCGCACGAAGGCAGTCTCAGACCGCGTCGGCGCTGCGCCCCAACAAGCGGACCCGCGACTGGCGGGACACCACGATGGCCCGTATGTTGGACCAACTCAGGGGAGACGCCGACGACGATGCCCCGACCGGGGCCGCGCTGCTCACCGTGCTGTGTGGAATCTTGCTGTTTCTGCTGCTTCGATGGTGGCTGGGCGGCTGACCAGACTCAGAAGTGAATGCCCTTCATCATCTGCTGCAGCGCAATCGCTTCGGCCGAGAGCTGGGGCTTGCCGCCCTTCTCGCCCTTGGCCGCATCGCTGTCCGGGAACATGCGGAAGCTGGTGTTCATCGCGATCTGCGCCACCCGCGGCGCCAGCGCATGCATCAGCTGGCCGGTGATGCCCAGCCGGGTCGCGATGCGCACCGGCTTGGCGATGCAGGCCTGGGCGATCATGTCGGCGGCCTCCTCGGGCGCCAGGGTCGGCACATTGTTGTAGATCTTGGTCGGCGCGATCATCGGCGTGCGCACCAGCGGCATATTGATGGTGGTGAAGGTGATGCCCTGGTCGGCGAACTCGCTGGAGGCGCAGCGTGTCCAGGCGTCCAGCGCGGCCTTGCTGGCCACATAGGCCGAGAAGCGCGGCGCATTGGTCAGCACGCCGATGCTGGAGATATTGACCACATGGCCCTTCTTCTTGGCCACCATGCCGGGCAGCAGGCCCATGGTCACGCGCAGGCAGCCGAAGTAGTTCAGCTGCATCGTGCGCTCGTAGTCGTGGAAGCGCTCGTAGCTGCCCTCGATGGCGCGGCGGATCGAGCGGCCGGCGTTGTTGATCAGGAAGTCGACACCGCCGAAATTCGTGCTGATCCAGGCCATCAGCTCGGCGCAGCTCTGCTCGTTGGCGATATCGGCCGAGAAGCTGTGCACCTGGGCCTTGGGGCCGGCGAAGCTGCGGATCTCCTGTTCGGCCTCGGCCAGCTTGGCAGCGTCGCGCGCGCAGATCAGCGTGATCGCGCCGGCCTCGGCAAACTTCATCGCTGCCGCCAGGCCGATGCCCGAGGAGCCGCCGGTCACCAGCACCACCTTGCCGGCGGTCGCCCCCTTCAGGCTGCGGTCGATGAAGAGGTCGGGGTCGAGATGACGCTCCCAGTAGTCCCACAGCCGCCAGGCATAGTCCTTCAGGTTCGGGCAGGCAATACCTGACCCTTTCAGCGCGGCCGCGGTCTCGCGGCAGTCGAAGCGGGTCGGGTAGTTGATGAAGGTCAGCATGTCCTCGGGCAGGCCCAGGTCCTTCATCACCGCATGGCGGATGCGCCGCACCGGCGCCAGCGCCATCAAGCCCTTCTTGACGCTCTTGGGGATGAAGCCCAGCAGCGCGGCGTTGACGAACAGATTCATCTTCGGCGCGTGGGCGGCCTTGGAGAAGATGTCCAGCACATCGCCGACGCGGTAGCCCACCGGGTCGACCAGATGGAAGCAGGCGCCGCTCTTCCTGGCCTGCTGATGGCTGATGTGGTCCAGCGCGTTGACGACGAAGTCCACCGGCACGATGTTGACGCGCCCGCCCTCCAGGCCCACCGAGGGCATCCAGGGCGGCAGGATCTGGCGCAGGCGCTGGATCAGCTTGAAGAAGTAGTAGGGGCCGTCGATCTTGTCGGCCTCGCCGGTGGCCGAGTCGCCCACCACCATGGCCGGCCGGTAGACGGTCCAGGGCCTCTTGCACTCCTTGCGCACGATCTTCTCGCTCTCGTGCTTGGTCATGAAGTAAGGGTGATCGAGGCCCTCGGCCTCCTCGAACATGTCCTCGCGGAACACGCCCTCATACAGACCGGCCGCCGCGATCGACGAGACATGGTGGACATGGCCGGCCTCGATGGCCTGGGCGAACTCGACCAGGGCGCGGGTGCCGTCGATATTGGCCCGCACCTGCTCGTCCTCGGGCGCGGCCAGATCGTAGATCGCGGCCAGGTGGTAGACATGGTCGACCTTGCCCTTCAGCGCCTTGATCTGATCGGCCGCCACGCCCAGCTTCTTTGCGTTCAGATCGCCGAACACCGGCAGCGCGCGCGTCTTGGCTACGCCCCAGAACTCCAGCAGGGCCGGCACCTTGTCGCGACTCTCCTCGCGCAGCAGGAAGTGGACCGTGCTGCCGCGTCGCGCCAGCAGTTTCTTGACCAGGCGTTTGCCGATGAAGCCGGTGGCGCCGGTGACGAAATACTGCATGCTGTGTCTCCATTGGGATGTTTGCGGCCATTCTTGACCAACTGCGCCGGGCCGCCGCTGCGCGCTTTCCCGAAGCTGTCGCTTTCCCGGAGGTGGGCGATAGAGCGCACTCACTAGGATTGGCCGCTGCGGCCGCCTGTTGCGGCCCTATAGTGAAGCCACCCTCCACAGACATAGGACCGCAGACCATGGTCAAGAAGCTTCAGAAGATGGCCGCCAAGAACAAGGCCGGCTCCAACGGCGCTATCCCTGGCATCCCGGCCGGCCTGCTGGACAGCCAGCTGGCCCAGTCCGTCAAGGACTCGGCCCAGCAGATCTGGGCCGCCGGCCTGGGCGCGTTCGCCAAGGCCCAGGGCGAAGGTGGCAAGGTCTTCGAGGCCCTGGTCAAGGAAGGCCTGACCCTGCAGAAGAAAACCCAGAGCGCGGCCGAAGAGAAGCTCGGCGCCGTCACCAGCAAGATGAGCGGCATGGCCGGCGAGGTCGGCGCCAAGGCCGGCCAGCAATGGGACAAGCTGGAATCGATCTTCGAGGAACGCGTGGCCAGTGCACTGAAGCGCCTGGGCGTGCCCACCGCCAAGGACATCGACGCGCTGATCGCCCGCATCGACGCGCTGAGCGCCGCGACCGGCGCCAAGCCGACGGCCCGCAAAGCTGCGGCCAAGCCGGCAGCGAAACCGGCGGCCAAGCCCGCACCCAAGGCCGCAGCGAAGACAGCCACCAAGAAGCCTGCCGCCAAGAAGGCCGCTGCGCCCAAGGCAACACCTGCCCCCAAGGCCGCCCCGCGCAAGCGCGCCGCCAAGCCGGCCGCCGCCGCGCAGGCCTGAGCGCGCTAGTCGCCACTCACTGATCCATGCCCGCATCGAAGCGCCGAGCCCCCCGGCGCGGCCCCGCACGCATAGGCCTGGCCCTGGCCGGCGGCGGGCCGCTGGGCGCCATCTACGAAATCGGTGCGCTGTGTGCACTCGAAGAGGCGATTGACGGGCTGGACTTCAGCGCCTGCGATGGCTATATCGGCGTCAGCGCAGGGGGCTTCATCGCGGCCGGCCTGGTCAACGGGCTGACGCCGCGCGAGCTCTGCGCCGCATTTATCGAAAACGATGCTGACGCCCCGGTCAGCTTCGAGCCCAGCCTGCTGCTGCGCCCCGCCTGGGACGAGTATCTGGCGCGGCTGGGCAGCCTGCCGGGCCTGCTGGGCCAGGCGCTGTGGCAGACCGCCGTGCAGGGCCGCTCGCTGCTGGCCGCCTTCGAGCGCCTGGGTCGCGCGCTGCCGACCGGGCTGCTGAGCGGCGACGTGATGGCCGAGCAACTGCGCCAGCAGTTCAGCCGGCCAGGCCGCAGCGACGACTTCCGGCAGCTGCGGCGCCCGCTGGTACTGGTGGCCACCGATCTGGACAGCGGCGAGGCCGTGCCCTTCGGCACGCCGGGCCATGACCATGTGCCGATCTCGCGGGCGGTGCAGGCCAGCGCGGCGCTGCCGGGGCTGTTCCCGCCGGTCGAGATCGAGGGCCGCCATTTCGTCGATGGCGCGCTGAAGAAGACCATCCATGCCTCGGTGCTGCTGGACCGGGGGCTGGACCTGCTGATCTGCCTGAACCCGCTGGTGCCCTACCAGGCCGGCTTCGACGAGCATGCGCGCATCCCGCGCATCGCCGATGGCGGCCTGCCGCTGGTGCTGAGCCAGACCCTGCGCGCGCTGATCCATTCGCGCCTGGAGCTGGGGCTCAAGCGCTACGAGCTGAGCCACCCGGACACCGACATCCTGCTGTTCGAGCCCGATCCGCGCGACGCCGAGATGTTCCTGGCCAACACCTTCAGCTATGCCCAGCGCCGTCATCTGGCCGAGCATGCCTACCAGGCCACCCGCGGCGCGCTGCTGCAGCGCTACGCCGAACTGGCCCCCAAGCTGGCCCGGCAAGGCCTGACCCTCAGCCGCTCGGTGCTGCAGGACCGCCAGCGCCGCCTGCTGGCGCCAAGCCGCCTGACGCCCACCGAGGCGGCGCTGCAGCGCCTGCGCGACACGCTGGGCCGGCTCGAAGAACGCGCCTCGGCGTGATCTGCATCACGACCCGGGCCTGAACCCCCTGCGCGCAGGGGGATGGCAGGGCCTGAAGCGGCTGCAACACTGCATGCCATGCGCTGCCAACCAGCAGCAAGCCTTCCACCCTTCGGAGAACTCATGCGCAAAGCCCTCATCGCCGCCCTGCTCGCCAGCCCCCTGCTGGCCCTGGCATCGCCGGTCAATCTGGTCAACAACGGCAGCTTCGAAGCCGAGATCAAGGCCAACGGCCAATGGTCGAACTACAGCAGCCTGACCGGCTGGAGCGCCGGCGCCCGCGGCGTCGAGCTGCGCAACAACATCGCCGGCAGCGCGCTGGACGGCAGCAACTTTGTCGAGCTCGACACCACCGGCAACAGCTGGATCAGCCAGACCATCGCCACGGTGGCCGGCCAGTGGTATTCGCTGGAGTTTGCCTACTCGAACCGCGCCGGCGTGGCCGCCGCCAGCAATGGACTGGCCTGGAGCTTCGGCGACGCCTCGGGCACCGCCGATGCGCAGGCCCTGATCAGCGGCAACCATCAATGGCAGACCGGCAGTGCCCTGGTGCAGGCCAGCGGCTCCAGCATGGTGCTGCGCTTCGAAGCCCTGGGCACCAGCGACTCGCTGGGCAGCTCGCTGGACCGCGTCTCGGTCACCAGCGCCGTGCCCGAGCCCGAGAGCTATGCGCTGATGCTGGCCGGCCTGGGCGCGATGGCCCTGGTGGCACGCCGCCGCCGCGCACAACAGTAAGATTTTTTGGTGGGACGCGCTGCGGGGTAGAGACCACAGCGCCTTCTCAAAAACAAGGGCGCCTCGGCGCCCTTGTGCGTTTCAGCCCGGACCTCAGCCCAGATAGCGCGACTCGAGGTGGGCCTTGAAATGGGCCGGGTTCAGGGTCTCGCCGCTGGCGCGCCGCACCAGCTCGGGCGTCTCCCAGCGGCTGCCCTGGCTCCAGATATGGGTGTTGAGCCAGTCGAACACCGGGACCAGGTCGCCGGCAGCGATGCGGGTGTCGAGCTCGGGCATGGCGCGTCGCATGGTCGCGAACCATTGCGCCGCATACATCGCGCCCAGCGTGTAGCAGGGGAAGTAGCCAAACAGGCCGGCGCCCCAGTGCACATCCTGCATCGGCCCGTTGCGGTAGTTGCCGCGCGTGTCCAGGCCCAGCAACTCCATCATCTTGGCGTCCCACAGCGCCGGGATGTCCTCGCACTCGATCTGCCCTTCGATCAGCGCGCGCTCGATCTCGTAGCGCAGGATGATGTGGGCCGGATAGGTGACCTCGTCGGCATCGACGCGGATATAGCCCGGCGCGACCCGCGTCAGCAGACGGTTCAGGTTCTGCGGCGCAAACGCCGGCTGCTCGCCCAGATGGCGGCTGACCAGCGGGCTCAGGAGGCCGGCGAAAGCCGGATGGCTGCCCAGCTGCATCTCGAAGGACAGGCTCTGGCTTTCATGCAAGCCCATCGAGCGCGCCCGCGCCACCGGCTGGCCCAGCCACTCGCGCGGCAGGTTCTGCTCGTAGCGGCCGTGGCCGGTCTCGTGGATGGTGCCGGTCAGGCTGGGCAGAAAGCTGTCCTCGCGGTAGCGCGTGGTCATGCGCACATCCTCGGGCACACCGCCGCAGAAGGGATGGGCGCTCTCGTCGAGCCGGCCGGCCTCGAAGTCAAAGCCCATCAGCCGCATGGCGTCCTGGCCCAGCGCGCGCTGGGCCGCGGTCGGGAACGGCCCCTCGGGCTGCAGCACCGTCTCGCCGGCCTGCTTGGCCTGCACCGCGCGTATCAGGCCCGGCAGCCACTGGCGCAGCTCACCGAACACGCGGTCCACCTCGGCCGCGCGCATGCCGGGCTCGTACTGGTCCATCAAGGCGTCATAGCGACCCAGGCCGCTGCTGTCGGCCAGCAGCTGCGCTTCCTGGCGGGCCAGGCGCACGACCTCGCGCAGATTCTCCAGATAGCCGGCCCAGTCATTGGCCGGACGCTGGCTGCGCCAGGCATGCTCGCAGCGCGAGATCGCCAGGCTCTTGGCCTCGACCAGGGACTGAGGCAAGGCGTTCGAGCTCAGCCAGGCACGCCGCATCTCGCGCAGATTGGCGCGCTGCAGCTCGTCCAGCGGCTCGCTGGCCGCCGCATCCAGCAGGCTCTTGAGCGCCGGCTCGGTGGCCAGCTGGTGCATCAGCCCGCCCATCTCGGCCAACGCCAGCGAGCGCGCCTCATTGCCCTTGGCCGGCATATTGGCCGACTGGTCCCAGGAGGCGATGGCTTGCAGATGGGCCAGGTGGTGCAGGCGCTGGTGGCGCTGGCGCAGATCGTCGTAGGCGGTGGTGGTGCTCATGATGTCGGATAGGGCTGGTGGGTCAAGGCGGTGCCGGTGGGCGCCGCAGGCATTGTCAGGGAAACACCCAGAGCAGGGCCGCCGTCATGACGAAGTAGCGGCCGAATTTGCCGATCGCCATATAGAACAGGCAGGGCCAGAACGGCAACCGCAGCCAGCCGGCCACCGCGCACAGCGGGTCGCCGACCAGGGGCAGCCAGCTCAGCAGGCAGGCCTTGGCGCCAAAGCGTTCCAGCCATTGCAGCGCGCGGGCTCGCGCCGGCGGGTGGTGCGCGGCCCGTTCGTAAAGCCGCTCGGCACCAAAGCCCATCCACCAGCTGATCGCGCCGCCGACGGTGTTGCCGGCGGTGGCCACCAGCACGGCCGGCCAGAACATCTCGGGGTTGAGCTTGACCAGGCCGAACACCGCCGGCTCCGAGCCCATAGGCAGCAGGGTGGCCGACACCAGCGCGATGATGAAGATCGCCGACAGGCCGACCTTGGGCAGGGCCAGCGCCGCCAGCAAGGCGGCCATCAGCTCTTGCATCCAGATTTCCATGCAGCGATTATCCAGGGCGCCCAGCGCACCGATGCATGCAAACAGGGGTAATCGTCGGCTTGCGGGATGATGGCCGCCATTGCAGACTCGCAACAGGGATGCCGTCCGCGCGTCTGTGATAGAAAGGTCAACAAGACCCGACCCGCCCGCCGATGCGGGCAGCGCTGCGGACCCTGTCGTTGAGGATCGATGAAGGCCATGTTCTCCACCCTGCCGCGTGCATCCGATACCTGCCACCGGCGGGTGTCGATGCTGCTGCTCGCCCTTGTGACGGCCTTGTTCGCTGCGCGCGAGGTCAATGCCAACGAGAGCTGCAAGCAGCTGCTGGCCTCCGGCAATCCGCAGTACCCACCCTATCTGTGGCGCGATCCCGAGGACGAGTCGCGCCTGATCGGCGCCAACAGCGAGCTGATGCAGATGCTGGGCAAGGAACTGGGCCTGCCCATCGAGGTGCGCTATATCGGCCCCTGGGGCCGGGTGCAGGAGGAGTCGCGGGCCGGGCGCATCGATCTGATCGCCGGCGCCTTCTTCACGCTGCCACGCACCGAGTACATGGACTATTTCCACCCGGCCTTCCGCGAGACCCGCTCGGTGGTCTGGACCCGCGAGGGTAGCAAACTGAACTACCGGCGCTGGAGCGATCTGGCCGCGCTGCAGGGCGTGACCGTGATCAACAACAGCTTCGGCGAAGAGTTCGACCGCTATGCCAAGGAGAGCCTGAAGATCAGCCAGGTGGCCAGCCTGGAGCAGGCCATCCAGATGCTGCAACGCTCGCGGGCCGACTACCTGGTCTATGAGGACAGCCCGGCCGCCGCCTATCTGGCCAAGATGAATATCGCCGACATGAAGGCGCTGACGCCGGCGGTGGCCAACGAGAACCTCTACCTGACCCTGTCGCATCGCTCGGCCTGCAACAGCGGCGAGATGCGCGGGCGGATTGCGCGCGCGATGTACAAGCTGGCACGCCAGGGTGTGATGAATGCCCTGGTCGAGAAGAATATCCAGCTCTGGCGGCGCCAGAATCAGTAGCGCCGGTCGCGCCGGCCGGTCATGGCAAGGACGGCGGAGGTATACTTCTGCCTCTTTTTTGAGCAGAACCTCCCCCCACCTTTATGCACATCGGCCCTTACGCCTTGCCGAACAAGCTGTTCGTCGCGCCGATGGCAGGCGTCACAGACCGGCCGTTTCGCCAGCTTTGCCGGCGCCTGGGCGCGGGCTATGCGGTCAGCGAGATGGTGACCTCGCGCAAGGATCTGTGGAACAGCCTGAAGACCTCGCGCCGCGCCAATCATGAGGGCGAGGCCGCGCCGATCGCGGTGCAGATCGCCGGCACCGATGCGGCGATGATGGCCGAGGCCGCCGCCTACAACATCGACCGTGGCGCCCAGATCATCGACATCAATATGGGTTGCCCGGCCAAGAAGGTCTGCAACAAATGGGCCGGCTCGGCCCTGATGCAGGACGAGGCGCTGGCGCTGCAGATCATCAGCGCGGTGGTGGCCGCAGCCGCCCCGCAGGGCGTACCGGTGACCTTGAAGATGCGCACCGGTTGGTGCGACAGCGAGCGCAATGCGCTGAGCATCGCCCGTGCCGCCGAGAGCGCCGGCGTCGCGATGGTGACGGTGCACGGCCGCACCCGCGAGCAGGGCTACAAGGGCCTGGCCGAGTACGACACGATTGCCGCCGTCAAGGCCGCGCTGCACATCCCGGTGGTCGCCAACGGCGATATCGACTCGCCGCAAAAGGCCAAGCAGGTGCTGGCCTACACCGGCGCCGATGCGCTGATGATTGGCCGCGCGGCCCAGGGCCGGCCCTGGATCTTCCGCGAGATCGCCCACTACCTGGCCACCGGCGAGGAGTTGCCGGCGCCCGAGGTGCTGCAGGCCCGCGACTGGCTGCTGGAGCATCTGCAGGACCACTACAGCCTGTACGGCGAGCTGACCGGCATGCGCACCGCGCGCAAGCACATCGGCTGGGCCCTGCGCGGCCTGCCCGGCGGCGAAGCGTTCCGCCAAGAAATGAATCTCCTGGAGAGCTGCGAAGCCCAGGTCAGCGCCCTCGGCGACTGGCTGGACGAGCTCGCCACCCGCTATGACAGGCTGCCGGTGCTCGCGGCCGCCAACGACGAACAAGAACTGAGGCTGCAGGCATGACCCCGAAACCGATTGACGCCTGCGTGCGCGAGAACCTGGAAGTCTATTTCCGCGATCTGGACGGCGAGACCCCGCACTCGATGTACGAGATGCTGATCGGCCTGGTCGAGAAGCCGCTGCTGGATGTCGTGATGAAACAGGCCGACGGCAACCAGAGCAAGGCCGCCGAATGGCTGGGCATCAACCGCAACACGCTGCGCCGCAAGCTGACCGAGCACAAGCTCCTCTAATTTCCCCTCCCGAGCCTCACCATGACCCATCTGACCGCCCTGATCTCGGTGTCCGACAAGACCGGCATCCTGGAATTCGCCCAAGCGCTGCATGCCTTGAACGTCAAGCTGCTGTCCACCGGCGGCACCGCCAAACTGCTGGCCGACGCCGGCCTGCCCGTCACCGAGGTGGCCGAGCACACCGGCTTCCCCGAGATGCTGGACGGCCGCGTCAAGACCTTGCACCCGAAGATCCATGGCGGCCTGCTGGCGCGCCGCGACCTGCCCGAGCATGTCGCCGCGATTCAGGCCCACGGCATTGACACCATCGACATCCTGGCCGTCAACCTCTATCCGTTCGAGGCCACCGTTGCCAAGCCCGGCTGCACGCTGGAAGACGCGATCGAGAACATCGACATCGGCGGCCCGGCCATGGTGCGCAGCGCGGCCAAGAACTGGAAGGACGTCACGGTGCTGACCGACGCCTCGCAGTATGCGGGCGTGCTGGCCGAGCTCAAGGCCGAGGGCAAGACCAGCGACAAGACCCGCTTTGCCTGCTCGGTGGCCGCCTTCAACCGCATTGCCCAGTACGACGCCGCGATCAGCAACCATCTGAGCGCGCTGGCCGAGGACGGCACGCTCTCGGCCTTCCCGGCCCAGATGAACAGCAGCTTCGTCAAGGTGCAGGACCTGCGCTATGGCGAGAACTCGCACCAGAGCGCAGCGCTGTACCGCGATCTGCATCCCGCCCCCGGCTCGCTGGTGACGGGCAAGCAGCTGCAGGGCAAGGAACTCAGCTACAACAATATCGCCGACGCCGATGCGGCCTGGGAGTGCGTGAAGAGCTTCGAGCTGCCCGCCTGCGTGATCGTCAAGCATGCCAACCCCTGCGGTGTGGCCGTCGCGGCCACGGCCGCCGAGGCCTATGCCAAGGCTTTCAAGACCGACCCGACCAGCGCCTTCGGCGGCATCATTGCCTTCAACCAGGTGGTCGACAAGGCGGCGGCCGAGCTGGTCGTCAAGCAGTTCGTCGAGGTGCTGATGGCGCCCGGCTTCACCGAGGAAGCGCTGGCGATCTTTGCACCCAAGGCCAATGTGCGCCTGCTGCAGATCGCGCTGCCCACCGGTGGCACCACACCCTGGAGCCAAGGCCGCAATGCGATGGACAGCAAGCGGGTCGGTTCCGGCATCCTGATCCAGAGCGCCGACAACCATTTCCTGCAGAAGGCCGATCTGAAGGTCGTCACCACCCTGCAGCCGACGGCCCAGCAGCTCGATGACCTGATGTTCGCCTGGACCGTGGGCCAGTACGTCAAGAGCAATGCCATCGTGTTCTGCGCCGGCGGCATGACGCTGGGCGTCGGCGCCGGCCAGATGAGCCGCATCGACAGCGCCCGCATCGCCGCCATCAAGGCCGAGAACGCCGGCCTGAGCCTGACGGGCTCGGTGGTCGCCAGCGACGCTTTCTTCCCCTTCCGCGACGGCCTCGATGTGCTGGCCGATGCCGGCGCCTCCTGCGTGATCCAGCCGGGCGGCAGCATGCGCGACGAGGAAGTGATCGCCGCCGCCAATGAGCGCGGCGTTGCGATGGTGTTCACGGGCGTGCGTCACTTCCGGCACTGACGGACAAACACCCCCCAGGCGCTGTGCGCTTCGGGGGTGGATCAATCCACCGGCAAGGCCGTCTCGTACTTGACCTCGCGCAGCACCACATTGCTGCGCACGCTGGCCACCCCAGGCACCTTGAATATCTGCGACTGCAGGAACTGGTCGTAGGCCTTCATGTCCGGCACCACGACCTTGATCACATAGTCGGCCTCGCCGGTGATGCCGTGGCATTCGATGATCTCGCGGCTGGCGCGCACCAGGCGCTCGAAGTTCTCGACCGCGCCCTCGCTGTGCCGCACCAGGCTGACATTGGCCAGCACGCAGATATTGAGCCCGAGCTTCTCGCGGTCCACCAGGGCCACATGGCGGCGTATCACGCCGCTGTCTTCCAGCTCCTTGACCCGCCGCCACACCGGCGTGGCCGACAGCCCGACTTTCTCCGCCAGCTGCTGGGTGCTCTGCCGGCCATCGGCCTGCAGCGCCTCGAGAATCTGCTTTGTCGCCCGATCGAAACGTTCAATTTCCATTTCAGCCACCTTTGAGTTGAATTCTCTCATTGGTCGGCTTGACAGTAGCAAAGAGAGGAACAAACACTTGGGCCGCTGACCAAGAATCTCCCCCCAAGCCTCAAAGTACCAGAGCCGCCAGGAGACAGAAACCATGCCCAGCACCGACCTCATTGCGCCATCACCGGCGCTGCGCGACTACAAGCTCTCCGACAATCTCGGCGCCAAGAGCGGCCAGGTCTTCATGACCGGCACCCAGGCCCTGGTGCGGCTGCTGCTGGCGCAGAAGGCGCTGGACGAGCGTGCCGGGCTGAAGACCGCCGGCTTCGTCTCCGGCTACCGCGGCAGCCCGCTGGGCATGGTGGACCAGCAGCTCTGGAAGGCCAAGAAGTTCCTTGACGCCGCGCAGGTCAACTTCCTGCCCGCGATCAACGAAGACCTGGCCGCCACCGCCTGCCTCGGCGTGCAACGCGTCGCGCTGGACCCCAAGCGCACCGTCGATGGCGTGTTCGCGATGTGGTACGGCAAGGGGCCGGGCGTCGACCGCTCCGGCGACGCGCTCAAGCATGGCAATGTCTACGGCAGCTCCAGCCAGGGCGGTGTGCTGGTGGTCTGCGGGGACGACCATGGCTGCGTCTCGTCCAGCACCCCGCACCAGAGCGATCTGGCCCTGCAGGCCTGGAGCATGCCGCTGGTGCATCCGGCCAATGTCGCCGAGTACCTGGAGTTCGGCCTCTACGGCTGGGCGCTCTCGCGCTTCTCCGGCGCCTGGGTCGGCTTCAAGGCCATCTCCGAGGTGGTCGAGTCCGGCATGACCGTCGATCTGGACAGCGTGCCGCTGGACTTCGAGCTGCCCGTCGATCACCAGCCCGCAACCAACCTGCACATCCGCAGCGTCGACCTGCCCTCGCTGGAGCTGGAGTCGCGCCTGGAGCATAAGCTGGCCGCGGTGCGCGCCTTCAGCAAGCTGAACTCCATCGACAAGCACATCGTCGCCAGCCCCAGCGCCACCCTGGGCATCGTCACGGTGGGCAAGGCGCACTACGACTTCATGGAGGTGCTGCGCCGCCTGGACCTGGACCCGAATGCGCTGGCCGCGGCCGGCGTGCGGGTCTACAAGGTGGGCCTGGTCTACCCGCTGGAGACCACGCGCATGGCCGAGTTCGCCCAGGGGCTCACCGATATGCTGGTGATCGAGGAAAAGGCCCCGGTGGTCGAGCGCCAGATCAAGGAGCTGCTCTACCACCTGCCCGACGCGCAACGCCCCCATGTGATCGGCAAGACCGACGAGCATGGCGCGGCCGTGCTCTCCAGCCTTGGCGAGCTGCGCCCCTCGCGCATCATGTCCACCGTGGCCGAATGGCTGGCGCGCTTGAACCCGGCGCTGGACCGCCGCCATCTGGTGGTCGATTTCCTGACCCCCTGCCTGCTCAGCAATGCGGCCGACGGCGTGCGGCGCCAGCCCTACTTCTGCTCCGGCTGCCCGCACAACACCAGCACCAAACTGCCAGAAGGCTCCAGGGCTCTCGCCGGCATCGGCTGCCACTTCATGGCCAGCTGGATGGAGCGCGGCACCTCGGGCCTGATACAGATGGGCGCCGAGGGCGTGGACTGGGCGGCGGCCTCGCGCTTCACGACCGAGAAGCATGTGTTCCAGAACCTCGGCGACGGCACCTACTATCACTCCGGCTATCTGGCGATCCGCCAGGCCATCGCCGCGAAAACCAATATCACCTACAAGATCCTCTACAACGATGCGGTCGCGATGACCGGCGGTCAGCCGGTCGACGGCCAGACCAGCGTGCCGCAGATCGCGCGCCAGGTCGAGGCCGAGGGCGTCAAGCGCCTGGTCGTCGTCTCCGACGAGATCGGCAAATACGAGGGTCATCACGGGCTGTTCCCGGCCGGCACCAGCTTCTTTGATCGCAGCGAGATGGACAAGGTCCAGCGCGAGCTTCGAGACATAGAGGGCGTCACCGTGCTGATCTATGACCAGACCTGTGCCGCCGAGAAGCGCCGCCGCCGCAAGAAGAAGGAATTCCCCGATCCGCCGAAGCGCATCTTCATCAACGAGCAGGTCTGCGAGGGCTGCGGCGACTGCGGCCAGGCCTCAAACTGCCTGTCGGTCGTGCCGGTCGAGACCGACTTCGGCCGCAAGCGAGCGATCGAGCAATCGAGCTGCAACAAGGACTTTTCCTGCGTCAATGGCTTTTGCCCCAGCTTTGTCTCGGTGCATGGCGCGCAGCTGAAGAAGAAGGTCGGCGCTGGATACACGGCGCAAGACCTGGCCCGCGAGATCGCCGCCATCGGCACGCCCGCCGCCTGGGACTGGACCGGGCCCTTCGACCTGCTGGTCACCGGCGTCGGCGGCACAGGCGTCGTCACGGTCGGGGCGCTGGTCAGCATGGCGGCCCATCTGGAAGGCAAGCAGGCCTCGGTGCTGGACTTCATGGGTTTCGCGCAAAAGGGCGGCTCGGTGCTGAGCTTCGTGCGCCTGGCGCCGACCCAGGATCTGCTGAACCAGGTTCGCATCGACACCCAGCAGGCCGATGTGCTCTTGGCCTGCGATATGGTGGTCGGCGCCAGCCCCGACGCGCTGGGCACCGTCAAGCCGGGCCGCACCGTGATCCTGGCCAACACGCATGAGCTGCCGACCGCGGCCTTTGTGCGCAACCCCGATGCGAATCTGCAGGGCGAGTCCCTGCTGGCCAAGATGCGCCATGCCGTCAATGACGACGCGCTCTTGTCCACCATCGACGCCCAGGCCATCGCGCAGCAGCTGATGGGCGACACCATGCCCAGCAACATCATCATGCTGGGCGCCTGTTATCAGCGCGGCCTGATCCCGCTCAGCGAAGCGGCGCTGATGCGCGCGATCGAGCTGAACGGAGTCGCGGTCGAAGGCAACAAGACCGCCTTCGCGCTGGGCCGCCTGGCCATCGCCGCGCCGGACGCGATCAAGCGCCTGGGCGGCGAGCGCGCCCAGCCGGTGCAGCTGCTGCTGGGCCAGGACAAGCTCGATGGCCCCGAAGGCCTGATCGCACGCCGCGTCGCCCATCTGACGGCCTATCAGGACGCCGCCTATGCACAGCGCTATCTGGCCCTGGTCGACAAGGTGCGTGCGGCCGAGGCGACCCTGGGCGAAGCCGGCAAGGCCGAGCGCTTAGCCAAGGCCGTCGCCCGCTACTACGCCAAGCTGCTGGCCATCAAGGACGAGTGGGAGGTGGCCCGCCTCTACACCGACGGCAAGTTCGAAGCCAGCATGCGCGCCCAGTTCGACAACTGGGAGCGTCTGTCCTTCCATATGGCACCGCCGCTGCTGTCAAAACCTGGCCCCGATGGACGCGCAAAGAAAGTCGAGCTGGGCTCGTGGACCTTCAAGGCCTTGAAGCTCATGGCCAAGCTCAAGGGCTTGCGCGGCACGCCGCTGGATGTTTTCGGCAAGACCGAGGAGCGCCGCCTGGAGCGCCAGCTGATCAGCGACTATGAGGCCTTGATCGACGAGCTGCTGGCCACGCTCAGCGCCGACAAGCTGGAGCTGGCCGTCAAGCTGGCCCGGCTGCCGGAGTCCATCCGCGGCTACGGCCATGTCAAGCTGGCCAATGTCGTGACGGTGCGGGCGCAGCAGAAGGAGCTGCTGGACCGCTTCCACGGCCGGGTCACTGCGGCTCCGGTGCAGATCGTCTCGAACAAGCCGGTGGAACGGGTGAAGGGCGTGGCGGAGCTGTGACCTCGCTCAGCGCAGCATGCTCGACATCGCCGACAGGCTGTTGAGCATGCGCACCGCCGCCTCGACGGTCGGGGCCTCGAAGGCCAGTTCGTCGCCGCCCAGGCGGCGCAGCGTCGGCCATTGGCAGAACAGATCGGCCAGCGCCGTGCTCTGGGTCTGCAGGCGCACCGTGACGGGGCCGCTGATCACGAAGGGCTTGGCCTTGGGCTGCGCCAGCGCGCTCTTGACGCCCTCGCGTATCGCCGCGCAGGCCGCGCTGGGCGACAGGCTGACGCCCGTGCTGAAGCCGTGGGCACGCTTGGTCTGCACGAAGACCGTGTCGGGGAATAGCGCGCGGTGCTCGGCGACAAAGACATCGTCGCCGCTGGCCATCGCGACCGGCACGCCGTACTCGCCGGCCAGCGCGCCATAGATGCCCATCTCGCCGAGCTCCTGCTCGTTGAAGAACACACGGGCGAAGGCGAAGCTGTTGATCGTGTGGGCCAGCACGCCCGGGCCTTGCGCGCGGCCGTGATAGCCGATCATGCAGACGGCCGTGACCCCCGCCTCCTCGACCCCGGCCACCATGCTCAGATAGCGAGGCTTGCCCAGCACCGCCTGCGCGCGTGCATCGAGCAGATCGGGCAGCAGATTGCGGAAACCGCCGTGCGAATCGTTGACCAGCACATCGCTAGCACCCGCCTCGAAGGCGCCGGCGATGGCCGCATTGGCCTCGTCCGTCATCAGCCGGCGGGCGCGCTCGTACTCGGTATTGCCGGCGCGGGTCTGCTCGGGATGGAAGACGCCGGCGACGCCCTCGATATCGGTGGAGATCAGGATTTTCATGGGCGTGTCTTCAGCAGATCGGACAGGGCCGCGCGGTAGTGGCCGGCGCGGCCGGTGACGGCCTCGGCGCGGAACAAGGCATGCAGGATGGCCTGCTCGGTACTGTCGGCCGCGGCCTGGAACAGCTCGTCCAGACGCGCGTCGTGCAGCAGCGCGACGGCGGGCATGGGCCGCAGCGGATCCTGCGGCAGGGTGTAGGCGGTCGAGAAGGCCAGCGCGATGTCGCCGCTGCCGTGGCCGAACACCGAGCCGGTACGCGCGAGGCCGGCACCGGCTCGCAAGGCCAGGCGGCGCAGCTGGCGCGCGTCCAGCGGCGCATCGGTGGCCAGCAGCATGATGATGGAACCCTTCTCGGGGCCGCTATCAGCCTGAGTCTGGGCACCGGCCTGCAGGTCACCGAGGACTTGACCGGCCACGGTCAGCTGTTCGGGTCGGCCGTAGTTGGCCAGCACCAGCGCGCCGACCCGGTACTTGCCGCAGCAGCGCGAGGCGCTGCCGATGCCGCCCTTCAGGCCGAAGCTGGACATGCCGCGCCCGGCGCCCACCGAGCCCTGCTCGAATCGCACATCGGCTGCCGCCAGTGCCTGTAGATAGTGTTGCTCGGTGATGGCCAGGCGCTGGATGTCGTTCAGATAGCCGTCATTGCACTCGAACACCAGCGGGTTGACGGTGGGCAGGCGCCGGCCGGTCTCGGGATTGGCGGCGATGCAGGCGCGGATCTGCGCCTGCGCCACCGCCGCGACCGAGAAGGTATTGGTCAGCGCGATTGGCGTCTCCAGCACACCGAGCTCCTCGACCTGCACCAGGCCTATGCTCTTGCCGAAGCCGTTGATCACCGCCGCTGCGGCCGGCACGCGCTCGCGGAAGGGGTCACTCTGATGCGGTCGCACGACGGTGACGCCGGTCTGCAGATCACCGTCCGCCCGCGTGCAATGGCCGACCGTGACGCCGGCCACATCGCTGATCGCGTCCAGCGGGCCGGACGGCAGCGTGCCGATGCGGGGCGCTTGCTTCATATCACTTGCGGTCGATCTTCGGGTCGAGCGCGTCGCGCAGGCCGTCGCCCAGCAGATTGAAGGCGAGCACGGTCAGGAAGATCGCCAGGCTAGGGAACAGCGCGACATGCGGTGCGTTGACCATGTCGGCACGGGCCTCGTTGAGCATCGCGCCCCACTCGGGCGTCGGTGGCTGCGCGCCCATGCCGAGGAAAGAAAGGCTGGCGGCCGTGATGATGGAGGTGCCCAGGCGCATCGTGAAATAGACGACGATGGACGAGATCGTGCCCGGCAGGATGTGGCGCACGATGATGGTCCAGTCGTTGGCGCCAATGCTGCGCACCGCCTCGACATAAGTCATCTGCTTGAGCACCAGCGTGTTGCCGCGCACCAGGCGGGCAAAGGCCGGCACGCTGAACACCGAGACCGCGACCACGACGTTGATCATGCTGCTGCCCAGGATCGCGACCACGCCCAGCGCCAGCAGGATGCCGGGGAAGGCGAACAGCACGTCCGAGATGCGCATCACGATGCGGTCCCACCAGCCCTCGTAATAGCCGGCGAGCAGGCCCAGGGCCGTGCCGATCAGGCCGCCAATCGCGACCGACAGAAAGCCGGTGGCCAGCGAGATGCGCGCGCCCAGCAGGATGCGGCTGAAGATATCGCGTCCCAGCGGGTCCACGCCCAGCCAGTGCACGGCCGACGGGCCTTCGTTGAGCCGCTCGTAGTCGAAGAAGTTCTCGGCGTCGTAAGGCGCGATCCAGGGTGCGAACAGCGCCACCAGGATCAGGAGCGCGACGAAGACCAGCGCGGCCATCGCCACATGCTGCTTGCGGAACTTGCGCCAGAACTCGGTCCAGGGCGTGCGCACGCCTTCGGCGCTGGGGATGGAGGTCGTGGTGCTCATATCACTTGTAGCGGATGGTCGGATTGATATAGCCATAGAGCAGATCCACGATCAGATTGATCAGGATGAATTCCAGCGAGAACAGCAGCACCAGGGTCTGGATCACCGGGTAGTCGCGCTGGGTCACCGAGTCGACCAGCAGACGGCCCAGGCCCGGCCAGTTGAAGACGGCCTCGACGACGATGGAGCCGCCCAGCAGGAAGCCGAACTGCAGGCCCATCATCGTGACCACCGGGATCAGCGCATTGCGCAGGCAATGCTTGGCGATGACCTTGCGCTCGTTCAGGCCCTTGGCCCGCGCGGTGCGTACAAAGTCTTCCTGGATCACCTCGACAAAGGAGGCGCGGGTGAAGCGCGCCATCACCGCCGCCACCGCCGCGCCCAGGGTCAGCGAGGGCAGGATGTAGTGCTTCCAGCTGTCGGCGCCCACCGTCGGCAGCCAGCCCAGCTGGACCGAGAAGATCTGCATCAAGAGCATGCCCAGGGCGAAGGCCGGGAAGGAGATGCCCGAGACCGCGATGGTCATGCCCAGCCGGTCCGGCCACTGATTGCGATAGACGGCCGAGACGATGCCTATGGTCATGCCGAAGATGACGGCCCAGGCCATGCTGCTGACGGTCAGCAGCAGCGTGGGCATGAAGCGCTCGGCGATCTCGGTGGCGACCGGGCGGCGCGTGCGCATCGAGGTGCCGAACTCGCCGGTCAGCATATGGCCGAAGTAGCTGACGAACTGCTCATGCAGCGGCTTGTCCAGGCCCAGCTCCTGGCGCACCAGGGCCACGGTCTGCTCGTCGGCATCCTGGCCGGCCGCCAGCCGCGCCGGGTCGCCGGGCAGCATGTGCACGAACAGGAAGACCAGCACCGCGACGATCAGCAAGGTGGGGATCAGCCCCAGCAGCCGTTTCAAGAAATAGTTCAGCATGATGGCAAAGGCCAGTCAGAGAGAAGGCCCGCGCCCCATCACACGATGCGGCGCGGGCAGGGCACGGCGCTTACTCGGAGACCGCGATCTCGGTCGAGTTGATATTGCCGTCAGGCATCACGAAGATGCCGGACAGGCGCTTGGCCGTCGCGTACAGGTTCTTCTCGGTGACCAGGGGCGCCCAGGGCGCGTCCTTCATCAGCTGCTCCTGGGCGGTGCGATAGAACTGCGCCTTCTCGCCATCGTCCACCGACTTCAGGGCCTTGGCGATGGCCTCATCGACCACCGGGCTGCTGTAGTAGGAGGCGTTGTTCAGCTTGGGCGGCCAGGCTTCGGTGGACAGCAGCGGACGCAGGGCCCAGTCGGCCTCGCCGGTCGACGAGGACCAGCCGGCGTAATACATGCGCACCTTGGCGGTCTTCGGGTCCGGCGCGTTCTGCACCCACTCGACGCGCTGGCCGGGCTCCAGGGCCTGGACCTGCACCTTGATGCCGACCTGGGCCAGCTGCTGCTGCAGGAACTGGATGGTCTTCTGCGCGGTGGTGGTCGTGTAGGCGCTCCAGATCACCGACTCGAAGCCGTTGGCGTAGCCGGCTTCCTTCAACAGTTCGCGGGCCTTCTTCGGGTCATAGGGCCAGGGGGCCATCTTGTGGGCGTACAGCACGCCATTGGGCACATAGCCCTCGGCCGGCACCGCATAGCCGTTGAACGCGACCTTGGCCAGCGCTTCCTTGTTGATCGCGTAGTTGATGGCCTGGCGCACCTTCAGATTGTCGAAGGGCTTCTGCAGCATATTGAAGCTGAGGTAGCGGGTGATGATGGACGGCGCCGTCGTCACCTTCAGCTTGGCGTTCTTCTCCAGCGCGGCGGCCTGCTCGTAGGGCAGCGGCGAGGCGAAGTCGGCCTCGCCGGTCTGCAGCATCGCGGCGCGGGTGTTGTTCTCCAGCACCGGCTTCCAGGTGATGCTGTCCACCTTCGGATAGCCCTTGTTCCAGTAGCCGTCGAACTTCTTGCCCTTGACGAAGTCGGTCTGCTTCCACTCGACAAAGACAAAAGGACCGGTGCCGACCGGGTTGAAGGCAATGTCCTTGTTGCCGTACTTCTTCAGCGCGGTGGGCGAGATCATCGCGGCCGAGGCATGGGCCAGCGAGTTGATGAAGGGGCCGAAAGGCTCCTTCAGGGTGATGCGCACGGTGAGCGGGCCGGTGGCCTCGACCTTATCGATGCGGTTGAACTGGTTGAAGCGGGCCAGCTTGTTCTCCGGGTTCATCACCCGGTCCAAGGTGATCTTGACCGCCTCGGCATTGAAGTCGCTGCCGTCGTGGAACTTGACACCGGGGCGCAGCTTGAACTCATAGACCAGACCGTCCTTGGAGACGGTGTGGCTCAGCGCCAGCACATTGCGCACCTTCAGGTCCTTGTCGAACTCGAACAGGCCCTGGTAGAAGGACTTGGTGACCGCCGTGGTCAGCGTGGTGTTGGTCTGGTAGGGATCCAGGGTCTCGGGCTGGCCGCCGATGGCCAGCACCACATCCTTGGCGGCCAGGGCCGAGGCGCCGGCGCTCAACAGGCCGGCGGCGAGGAAGCAGCGGCCGAGCGCGCTCATACGGGAGATATTCGTCATCAAGGCAAGACTCCTGTGGGGTAGAGGGGAAGGAAAGTCAATTCGATTCAGTACACGCCGACGCTGTGGCGTGCGACGAAATGGCCGGGCGAGACCTCGACCAGCGGCGCCACCACCGGCTCGTCGCCGACCTGGCGCACCGGGCTGGGAATCTCGCCGCTGAGCAGCTCGCGGCTGCGGCTGCGCCGCGTCGGGTCGGCCACAGGTACCGCCGCCATCAGCTTGCGGGTATAGGGGTGCTGCGGGTTCTCGAAGATCGCGCGGCGCGGCCCGATCTCGACGATCTGGCCGAGGTACATCACTGCGACCCGGTGGCTGACCCGCTCGACCACGGCCATGTCATGCGAGATGAAGAGGAAGGCGATGCCCAGCTCGCGCTGCAGATCCAGCATCAGGTTGACGATCTGCGCCTGGATGGACACATCCAGCGCCGACACCGCCTCATCGGCGATCACCACCTTTGGATTCAGCGCCAGCGCGCGCGCGATCGCGATGCGCTGGCGCTGACCGCCGGAGAACTCGTGCGGGTAGCGCTGCGCCTGCTCGGGCGTCAGGCCGACCTTCTGCATCAGCCAGTCGACCCGGGCCTGGGCCTCTGCGCCCGAGGCGATCTTGTGCACCAGCAGCGGCTCCATGATGGAGAAGCCCACCGTGACCCGCGGGTCCAGCGAGGCGAACGGATCCTGGAAGATGAACTGGATATTGCGGCGCAGGGTTTGCAGCGCGGCGGTGGGCAGCTCGCGGATGTTCTGGCCGCCGAACTCGATCGCGCCGCTCTGGCTCTCGACCAGGCGCAGCAGCGAGCGGCCGGTGGTCGACTTGCCGCAGCCCGACTCGCCGACCAGGGCCAGGGTCTCGCCGGGGCGCAGCTCGAAGCTGACCTGCTCGACCGCATGGACGCGGCGCGTCACCCGGCTCATCAGGCCGCTGCGCATATCGAAGCGGGTCACGAGGTTCTTGACGCGCAGGATGGGCTCGGCCTCGGCCTTGACCGTGTCCTGCGGCCGCGCCGGCTCGGCCGGCGCGCTGTCATCGGTGCGCAAGAGCTCGAACTTCAGCGGCAGGTCCAAGCCCTGCATCGCGCCCAGGCGCGGCACGGCCGACAGCAGGGCCTTGGTGTAGCGGTGCTGCGGCGCAGCGAACAGCGCCTCGGAGGCGCCCTCCTCGACCTTGTCGCCCCGGTACATCACCAGCACCCGGTCGGCCACCTCGGCCACCACACCCATATCGTGCGTGATGAAGACCACGCCCATCTGCATTTCCTGCTGCAGCTCGCGGATCAGCTGCAGGATCTGCGCCTGGATGGTCACGTCCAGCGCGGTGGTCGGCTCGTCGGCAATCAGCAGTGCCGGCTTGCAACTCAGCGCCATCGCGATCATCACGCGCTGGCGCATGCCGCCCGAGAGCTGGTGCGGGTAGCGGTCCAGCACATTGCGGGCCTCGGGGATGCGCACCAGCTCCAGCATGCGCAGCGCCTCCGCGCGCGAGGCGGCGGCGCTCTTGCCCTGGTGCTCCTGGATGGCCTCGGCGATCTGGTCGCCGGCGGTGAACACCGGGTTCAGCGAGGTCATCGGCTCCTGGAAGATCATCGCGATGTCGGCGCCGCGGATGCTGCGCATCGTCGCGTCGCGTGCCGTCGCCAGGTCCAGGATCTCACCGTTGCGGCGGCGGAAGGCCATGCTGCCGTTGATGATGCGGCCACCGCCATGCTCGACGAGGCGCATCAGCGCCAGCGAGGTGACCGACTTGCCCGAACCCGATTCGCCGACGATGGCCAGGGTCTCGCCGCGGTCGACATGGAAGCTGAGGTTCTTGACCGCATCCACCGTGCGCTCGGAGGTCGAGAAACGCACCGACAGGTCGTTGACGGAGACGACGCGCTGCTCGGGCAGGATCAGGGCGCTGGACTTGGCGGGGGCTTCGAGCACGGAGGTGGACATAGCAGAAGACTGACTCGAGAAGGTTCAGCGGAAGATCGCTGTTTGCGGCTCGGCATCGCCGACCCGCATCTGGCCGCGGTACATGCCCTCGGTGTTGAAAGGCAGGCTGACATGGCCCTGCGCATCGACGGCGATCAGGCCGCCACGGCCCGCTATCGCCGACAGCGACTGCATCACCGCAGCCTCGGCAGCGGCCTCCAGCGACTGGCCGCCATAGGCCATGCGGGCGCAGAGCTCGTAGGCGGTGGCGGCACGGATGAACATCTCGCCGGTGCCGGTGCAGGACACGGCGGCCGTGCGGTTGTCGGCATAGGTGCCGGCGCCGATCAGCGGCGAATCGCCGACGCGGCCGGGCCGCTTGTTGGTCATGCCGCCGGTCGAGGTGGCAGCGGCCAGATTGCCGTGCGTATCCAGGGCGACGGCGCCGACAGTGCCGAACTTGCGGCTCTCGTCCAGCGGCGCCGCGCTGTCCGCAGCGCCATCATGGTCCAGCACGGTCACCGAACTGGCCTGCGCGCGGTGCAGCTGCTCGCGGCGCGCGACGGTCGAGAAATAGTCGGGGCTGACCATCTCCAGGCCCAGCCCCTTGGCAAAGGCCTCGGCGCCGGCGCCGACCAGCAGCACATGCTCGCTGTGCTCCATCACCGCGCGGGCGGCACGCAGCGGGCGCTTGATATGGCTGACGCAGGCGATGGCGCCGGCCTTCAGCGTGGCGCCGTCCATCACGGCGGCGTCCAGCTCATGGGTCTCGGCACTGGTGAACACCGCGCCGTGGCCGGCATTGAACAGCGGGCAGTCTTCCAGCAGGTCGACCGCCACGCTGACCGCGTCCAGCGCCGTGCCGCCCTCGGCCAGCACTTGCTGGCCGGCGCGCAGGATGGCGGCCAGGGCCTCGTGATAGGCGGCCTCCTGGGCAGGGCTGATGTTGTTGCGGCTCAGGGTGCCGGCACCGCCGTGGATGGCGATGGTGGCTTTCGGGCTCATGGATGCGGTGCTCACTTGGCGGCTTTCTTCTTTGTCTTGATGGGGGCGGAGGCGGTCGCGCGCAGCTTGCTGGCATGGCTGCCTTCCAGCCAGGGCAGCACCGATTCGGTCAGCTGGGTGGCGGCCTGCAGCGAGCCCTTGGCGCTGTGCGCGACGGCGCTGCACAAGGCCTCGATCAGCACCAGCACGCCGGCCTCGGAGTTGGCGAAATACTGGCTGTGGGTCTGGGCATACAGGGCTACCGAGGCCAGCGGCGCCAGCGGCGAGGCCGGGCTGTCGGTCAGTGCCAGCAACGGCACACCAGCGGCGCGGACCCGGCCGGCCAGCATCACGGTGTCGGAGAAATAGCGCGGGAAGCTGATCGCGATCACCAGGTCCTCGCTCGTCAGCCGGCCTAGCCGGCGCGCCGCATAGGACGAGCTTTCGATGCTGGCCAGCAGCTGCACGTTGTCGCAGTACAGCTCCAGGCTGCGCTGCAGCAGGCCGCCCAGCCAGCTGCTGGCGCCGTAGCCGACGATGGCGATGCGGCGCGCCTTCAGGATTGCCTCGACGGCCTGGGTGCAGCTCTGCACATCGAGGGCCGCGCGTGTGGCCTCGATATTGCCGGCCATATCGGCCAGCGCGCTGTCGAACACATCGGCCACCGTGGCCGGGCTCTCCAGCCTGCTGCGCAGCTTCTCGACCGGCGCCAGCGCGGTCTCGAAGCCCAGCACCAGCGCGGCCCGGAACTGCGGATAGCCCTCGAAGGCCAGCGCCCGCGCGAAGCGGTTGGCGGTGGCCACCGACACGCCGACGGTCTCGGCCAGCTCGTCGATCGGCATCGTCGCGACCTTCAGCGGATGGGCCAGCACGTACTCGGCCACCCGGGCATGCGAACGCGTCAGCGAGGGCATCGCCCGCGCAATGCGCTGGGCCATCGAGGGATTGCCGGGGAAGGTCGCCATCTGCCTGCCTGGGAGTCGGGTGGAAGGATCACGGATGAATGCATCACGATTGATCGTGAATTTTCATTCATCGCGATCATAGCGACATTTTTTGATCAAACGCAAATACATGAAGGCTTGATGACGGCGGGCGCTACGGAGCGCACAGACGCAAAAAAACCGGCCCTCGGGCCGGTCTGTCGCGGGCCTGTGCAGCGCTCAGCGCAGCAGCACCTCGACCCGGCGCGCCTGGCGCGGGCTGCCGCTGCCGGTGGCCAGCTCGGGCTTGCTCAGCTCGATACGGCCCTCGGCCACGCCCAGGCTCAGCAGCGCCTCGCGCACGGCCAGCGCGCGCTGCTTGGCCAGCTCGGCATTCAGCGCCGCGTCGCCACTGGCGTCGTGGTAGCCGCTGACCACCAGCGTCTTGCCTTCAGCCAGTGCCTGGGTCAGCTGAACCAGTGCCTCGTTGGCGCCACCGGCCAGTTCGGCGCTGGCGCTGGCGAAGAAGAACTTGACGACACCGTTCTCGACCAGGATCGCGGCCACATCCTCTTCGACCAGCACGGCCGCCGGCTGTGGTGCCGGCTTGGCCATGCTGCGGCTCTTGTGCACGCCGAAGCCGATGACCAGCGCCACCACCAGGGCCACGATGATGCCTACCAGGCGCAGGGCCACGCCCTCGTTCTCGTCAAAAAGCGCGTTCGTCGTCATGGGGTTTCCTCACCGAATGAAGCGAGGATTCTAGACGCCTGACCATGACAAGTCCTGACCCCGCAGCGGCAGGCTGCGGATGCGCTTGCCGCAGGCTGCGAAGATGGCATTGCACAGCGCCGGCGGCAGCGGCGGCAGGGCCGGCTCGCCCAGACCGGTGGGCGGGATGTCGCGCTCGATGAAGTGCACCTCGATGCGCTCGGGCACCTCGGGCATGCGGATCTGCGGGTTGTCGTCGAAATTGCCCTGCACCACCGCCCCCGCCTCCAGTGTGATGCGCTGGTGCAGGGTGCTGGAGAGCGCATCGATCACCGAGCCCTGCACCTGCTGCTCGGCGCCGCTGCGGTTGACGATGGGCCCGACGTCGACCGCCGAGACCACGCGCAGCACCTTCAGCTCGCCGGCCGGGCTGACCGCGACCTCGACCACATGGGCAACATAGCCCCTATGCGCCCAGTAGGCAGCGATCCCCATGCCCCGCCCCTTGGGCAAGACCTGGCCCCAGCCGGCCTTCTCGGCGGCCAGCCGCAGCACCGCCTTGATGCGGCCGACATCGAAGTCCGGCGCCTTCAGCTCGCGGTCCTCGCCCCATAGCGCCAATCGAAAGGCCAGCGGGTCCTGCTGGGCCGCATGGGCCAGCTCGTCGACAAAGCTCTCGGTCACGAAGGCCAGACTGTTGGCGCCCGGCGAGCGGTAGGGGCCGTCGGGCACATGGCTGTCCACCACCGCCGCCTCGACCCGGTAGTTCGGCACGAAGCGGGCCGGAAACAGGCTGGCGCGCAGCTTGGGCGTGACCGGGTCGCGGAAGGCATGGCGCAGGCTGTAGGTCTCCCAGGCCGTGACGCGGCCCTGGGCATCGAGCCCGGCCCGCATGCGCTGCCAGCCGTGCGGTCGGTAGAAGTCATGCCGCATATCGTCCTCGCGGCTGTAGAACAGCTTGATGGGCTTGCCCACCCGCAGCGCGATCGCGGCCGCCTCCAGCACGAAGTCCAGCTCGAAACGCCGGCCGAAGCCGCCGCCCAGGCGCGGAATCGTCACCCGTATCTTGTCGACCGGCACGCCCAGCACCTTGTGCAGCACCACCGGCACCAGGTCGGGAAACTGGCTGGGCGTGGTTAGCGCCAGGCCGCCATCCGGCAGCGGCTCGGCCAGGCAGCTCATGGGCTCCATCGTGCAGTGGGCCAGCAGCGGGAACTCGTAGAAGGCCTCGACCCGCCGGGCCGCCTGGGCCAGCGCGGCGGCGCTGTCGCCGTCATTGCGCCAGACCTCGCCGGGCCGCTGCAGCGCGGCCAGCGCCTGCTCGCGGTAGCCGGCACTGCCGTGCTGTCCATAAGCGCCGGTATCCCAATCGACCTTGAGCGCACGGCGCGCCTTGATGACCGCCCAGCTGCTGCTCGCGACGATGGCCACAAAAGGCTGCAGCCCATGGTGACTGCGGTCCGCACTGCGGCGCAGCGGCTCGGCACTGCCCTCGACGATGAAGGCATCCCGCACGCCGGGCAGGCGCTTGATCTCCGCCAGATTGGCGCTGCGCGCCATACCGCCGAACACCGGGCATTTCTCCACCATCGCATAGAGCTGGCCGGCTCGCTGCTGATCCATGCAGAACAGCGGCGCGCCGCGCGCGAAGCCTGCGCCGTCCACATTCGCATGGCGCTGGCCCAGCAGCTTGAACTCCGAGCGCGGCTTGAGCTTGATGCTGTCGGGCGCCGGCAGCGGCAGGCGCGCCGCCGCATCGGCCAGCTCGCCATAGCCGGCACACCGACCGCTGGCTTCATGCAAGACCTGACCCCGCTCGGTGCGCAGCTCGGCCGCCGGCACCGCCCAGCGCCGCGCGGCCGCCTGGATCAGCACCAGCCGGGCTGCTGCGCCAGCGCGGCGCAGCGGCTCCCAGGCGTTCGGGATGGACTCGCTGCCGCCCGAGCCCTGATCGGCCATGCGGGCGTCGTAGCCGGCCTGCACGATGCGCACCTGGTCCAGGCCCACATCCAGCTCCTCGGCCAGCAACATCGGCAGGCTGGTCTTGACGCCCTGGCCCATGTCGGGGTTCTTGGCCATCAGCGTGATCAGACCGGCCGGCGTGATCGTGATGAAGGCGTTCGGGGCAAAGCTGTGCGGCGTGGCCGCCTCGGCCTGATCAGAGGCAAAGCCCAGCATCAGCCCGCCGCCGGCCAGCGTCGTCAAGCGCAGGAAGCCGCGCCGGTCCAGCACCAGTGCGGCGCTCATGCCACCCTCCCGGCCACCGACTTGATCGCCGCGCGGATGCGCAGCTGGGTGCCGCAACGGCACAGATTGCCGGCCATGGCGGCGTCGATCTCGGCGTCGCTGGGGCGGGGATTGGCCTTCAGCAGGGCCGCGGCCTGCATGATCTGGCCGGCCTGGCAGTAGCCGCACTGGGCCACATCATGGGCCACCCAGGCCTGCTGCAGCGGGTGCTGGCCCCGGGCATCGAGGCCCTCTATCGTGGTGATCTTGCGGCCGGCAAGACCTGACACCGGCAGCTGGCAGCTGCGCATGGCCTGGCCATCCACATGGACGGTACAGGCGCCGCACAGGCCCTTGCCGCAGCCGTACTTGCTGCCGCAGAGCTGCAGCTCGTCGCGCAGCGCCCAGAGCAAGGGGGTGTCGGCGTGATCGACATCGATGCGGCGGTTCTGGCCGTTGATCGTGAGCTGGTGGCGGGGCATGGTGTCTCCTGGCTGGTTTCGAGCTGGGGCGCAGCATAGAAACCGCGCTCCAGGCTGTCACAAGCCGTCGGACGAAACAGCCGGGGCGATGGACGAAACAGGATCCGTACCGACGACCTCGCCGCCCGCTTCATCGCCGCCCGCTTCAGCCGCCGCGACTGCGGGCGCGGTGATGCAGGGCCAGGGCGGCCTGCTCCATGCCCTCGATATGCTCGCGCATCTGGCGCAGCCCCCGGTCGGCAGCGCCGCCTTGCCCCAGCGCGCGCTCGCGTTGCTTCAGGCGCTCGGCCAGCTGGCGGGCCTTGGCCCGCAGCCGGGCCCGCTGGCGCTCCAGCTCGCCCTGGCTCAGGCGATTCCATTGCGGTCTTTTCTCGGCCATATCGCTGTCACTCCTTGGTGGCCACTGTGCGGTGGCACGCCGAGTCGGGACAGCGCGATGCGACGAACTGCCAGAAACGCGGCATGGAAACGCCGCGTAGCCCCTGCGAGCGATCAGCGCTCAGCGCCGCCAGAATCCCCGGTGCACCTCGGCCGCCTCATCGCCCAGCAGCGGACCGAAGCATTCGATCGCATGGGGCGAGGCGGCGAACACATCGCGGCAGGACAGCTCGGCATCGCGCTGCTCGGCCACCTCGCCACGAAACGCGCGCAGCGCCACCGCGTCGATGCCGAACACGACCCGGCGGATGCCGGACCAGAAGATCGCGCCGGCGCACATCACACAGGGCTCGGCCGAGGAGTACAGCGTCGCCGCCGCCAGGCGCTCGCGCGCGTGCATCGGGCTGGCCCGGCGCAGCGCGTTGACCTCGGCATGGCCGGTGCAGTCGCCGCTTTCCGAGCTGTCGCACCAGGCCTCGGCCAGCAGCGCGCCGTCGGCCGCGACGATGAGGGCGCCGAAGGGCCGGTTGCCACGCTCGCGGCCGAGGGCCGAAAGCCGGATCGCCTGGCGCAGGTAGAGAGCATCGTCGAGCGTGCTGCTCATGCCTTGACCTCGCGCTCGCGCTTGGGCGGCAGAAAGCCCAGGTGGTAGAGCGCATCGGCGCTGGTCGTGCTCTTCAGGCCGTAGACGCCGACCACCTCGTCGACCTGGCGTTCGACCAGCAGCTTGCGCACATCGCCCAGGCCATGGCCGCGCGTGTCGGCCGCCGCCACATAGCCGGCCGTGATGCGCCAGCGCGCCAGCTCGACGCGCTCGTCGATCATCGGCTCGCGCTGCTTGACGGCGGCAATCGCCGGCAGCGGGTCGGCCAGGGTCTCGACGATGGCGCGGTTGCAGGCCCGCACAAAGCCGGCCACCAGCTGCGGCCGCTCGATGATCAGCCGGCTCGATGCCAGCACGGCGTTGCCATAGAGATCGACCCCGGCCTGCGCATAGGACAGCACAGACAGCTGCTCGGCCGGCATGCGCTGGAACAGCGACACGGCCGAGTCGTGGAAGTAGGTGGCGCCATCGGCGTCGCCGCGCACGATGACGTTGTCGCGCTGGCTGAAGTCGGTCGTGACCCAGTCGAACAGCTCGTTTCTGACCCCCAGCTTGCGCGCGGCCATCGGCCAGGCGCGGCGTGTGGCCTCGACCGCCGCCGCGGCGATACGCTTGCCGGCCAGGCTGCGGAAGTCGCTGGTGATGCCGCGGTCCTTGCGGCCGACGATCACGAAGGGCGCGCGGTTGTAGTACTGGTAGACCGCCTGCACCAGCGGCGTGCCGGGGTTGTTGGCATTGAACTCGATCAGCGCGCTGATGTCGCCGAAGCCCAGGTCGTAGGCACCGCTGGCCACGCGGGTGATCGAGGCCACCGAGCCGGCGCCGACATCGATCTGCACATCCAGGCCCTCATCGCGGAAGTAGCCCTTGCTCTGCGCGAGGAAGAAGGGCGCGGTCTGTCCGCTGATACGGAAATCCAGCGTGAACTTGAGCCGGGTCAGTGGCCGGTTCTGGGCACGCACAAACGGTGTGGCCAGCGCGCCGGCGCCAAGGCTCAGCAGGGAGCGTCTTTGCATCATGGTGATTCCTCTCAAGCGGGGTGGATGGGAATGGCGCCGCGATGGATTTCCTGCTCGCCGTGGCGGCTCAGCAGTTCCATCAGCTTCTTGCGTATCAGCATGCCGGGGCGGTCGGACTCCATCGAGTACTCGATGCCGCGCCGGCGCGTGTCGACCAGCGCGTCGGGATCGGTCGATTCGAGGATGTCCTTGTCCTCGCGGGTGATCTCGGCGTCGAAGTCGATCAGCAGCTGGGCCGGGCAGTCGGCCTCGCTGTCATTGCGGAACAGCCACTGGCACAGCTGGATGTGGCCGTCATCGATCGGCGTGAAGCTGTTGATGATGATGTGGCGGATGCCCGAGGGGTACTCGATGTCCAGGCGTCGCGCGAAAGGCAGGAAATAGGCATTGCGCATATGGCGCGTCGTCACCGCGTCGGCGACGCCGCTGATGCGCCTGAAGCGCTCCGGGTTGGCCGCCGGAATCACGGTCTCGGCATAGAAGCCGGTCTCGGTGTCGACCAGCTCGTAGCGGCTGGGCCTGGGCTGGTCGGCGACGCCGAAGGTGGCGCGGTGCACAAAGGAAAAGTGCGAGTTGTCGAAGGAGTTTTCCAGCGCCCGCAGCGGGCTGGTGGCCCAGCGCTCATGGAACTGGAAGATGGTGCGGTAGGCCGGGTCCTCGAACTCGGGCACGGCCGGAATCTCGGCGATCGGGTCCTCCAGCGCCACCCAGGCATAGCCATAGCGGGCCGTGCAGTGATAGGCCGGCGTGCAATAGTCGGCCGGGATGGTCTTGTCGGCCGGGTACTGCGGGATGCGCACGACGCGGCCGCTGCGGTCGTAGACCCAGCCGTGGTAGCCGCACTGCAGATGGCCCTCGGGCGTGCACCAGCCCTTGCTGAGCCTGGCCGTGCGGTGGCAGCAGCGGTCCTTCAGCGCGGCCGGGCGGCCCTGCGCGTCGAGGAAGAGAACGATGTTTTCGCCCAGCAGCGTGAAGGGCCGGGGGCCATCCTGCAGCTCGGCCAGCGGCATGCAGGCATGCCAGAAACGGCGGAAGACCGCCTGACGGGTGGTGAGCACAAGCGCCTCGCAACTCGAAGTGACAAACCTCCCCTCGGCGCACGGCCTTGGGGCACTTCGAGAGCAATTTCCGGCCGCTGTGCACCAGGGATGCACAGGCGGTGAACGCTTCTACTCTCTATGACAGGGATCAAGCAGCTTGCGTGCCAGCGGCGGCGGCCGGGCTCTGCGGCCGGGGGTGTAAGGTAGGCGCCTCTGAGCACAAAGGAGTCCAGCGGTGAGCCACTTCCGTATCGAGAAAGACAGCATGGGCGAGATGCAGGTGCCTGCCGACGCCCTCTACGGCGCGCAGACCCAGCGCGCGGTGCAGAACTTCCAGATCAGCGGGCCGATGCCGGCGCGCTTCATCGCGGCGCTGCTGCAGGTCAAGCTGGCCGCCGCGCGCGCCAATGTCGCGCTGGGCCAGCTGCCGGCCGAGATCGGCGAGGCGATCGAGATGTCGGGCGTCGAGCTGCTGGCCGATGCCGACCTGATGCGCCATTTCCCGGTCGATGTGTTCCAGACCGGCTCGGGCACCAGCAGCAATATGAACGCCAACGAGGTGTTGGCCACGCTGGCCGGGCGCAAGCTCGGCAAGGCGGTCAGCGCGAACGACCATGTCAACGCCGGCCAGAGCAGCAACGACTCGATTCCCTCGGCCCTGCACATCAGCGCGGCACTGGCGCTGCACAACGAGCTGCTACCGGCGCTGGGCGGCCTGCTCGACGCGCTGCGCGCCAAGAGCGCCAGCGACGGCCACCATATCAAGACCGGCCGCACCCATCTGATGGACGCGATGCCGGTGCGCCTGTCCCAGGTGCTGGACGGCTGGGCCGCGCAGATCGAGGCGCAGATCGCCCAGCTGCAAGGCCTGCAGCCGCGTGTTCAGGCGCTGGCCCAGGGCGGCACGGCGGTGGGCACCGGCATCAACGCCCATCCCGACTTCGCCGCTCGCTTCTGCACCGAGCTCAGCAGCCTGACCGGCCTGAGCTTCACAACCGCGCCCGACTTCTTCGCCGCGATGGGCTCGCAGGACACGGCCGTGGCCCTGTCCGGCGCGCTCAAGGGCCTGGCGGTGAGCCTGATGAAGATCGCCAACGACCTGCGCTGGATGAACTCCGGCCCGCTGGCCGGCCTGGCCGAGATCGAACTGGAGGCGCTGCAGCCCGGCTCGTCCATCATGCCCGGCAAGGTCAACCCGGTGATCCCGGAGGCGGTCGCGATGGCGGCGGCCCAGGTGATCGGCCATGACGCGGCGATCACGATTGCCGGGCAGAGCGGCAACTTCGAGCTCAATGTGATGCTGCCGCTGGTGGCCCACAATCTGCTGGACAGCCTGCATCTGCTGGCCAAGACCAGCGCGCTGCTGGGCGAGCGCGCGATCGCCAGCTTCAAGGTCAATGCCCCGGGCCTGCAGCAGGCGCTGTCGCGCAACCCCATCCTGGTCACGGCGCTGAACCCGGTGATCGGCTATCTGAAGGCCGCCGAGATCGCCAAGCAGGCCTACAAGCAGGGCCGGCCGGTCATCGACGTGGCGGCCGAGCTGACCGAGCTCTCACGCGCCGAGCTGGAGCAGCTGCTGGACCCGGCCAAGCTGACGCAGGGCGGGCTCTAGCAGCCTGCGGCCAGCAGCGGCGTCGCCGCCTCCACCGGCGCCAGCAGCCGTGGCCAGATGCGCGGCCCGAGTTCGCGGCGGAAGGCGGCGAAATGGCCCAGGCTTTCCAAGCCCACATCGGCCGGCGCCAGCGTGTGGCGCTGAACCTGGGCGGTGCTGAAGCGCGCGGCCAGCGCATCGACCGCCGGGGCCGGGCCGAACACCGGGTCGTCGCTGATGTTCCACAGATGCACCGGCCCGGTGAAGCGGTGGTAGCCCAGCTCGGCCTGCAGGCTGGGGTCGCTGAACATGAAGCCGCGCCGCCGGCCCCAGGCCGCCCACTCCAGCGCCGCCCCCTTGGGCAGGCCCTCGGCGCGCCGCGCTCCCATCAGCCAGCCGGGCGCGTGGCCCAGCAGATGGCCGGCGGCCGGCAGCATCGCGTGGAAAAACAGCCAGGCCTTGGCCTTGTGGATGCCGCTCCAGAAGCGCCAGTCGGCCGCCTGTGCCGCCACGCCCAGGATGGCATCGGCCTGCTCGTAGTCGGGCGCCAGCCCGATCGCATTGCCGCCGAAGGAATGGCCCACCAGCAGCAGGCCCAGCGCGCGGCCCTGGGCCTCCTGCTCCACCCGGCGGCGGCGCTGCACCGCCCGCAGCGCCGCGCCCATGTCCAGCTGGGCCCAGTCGCGCAGCCGGGCGCGCTCCTGGCGCAGCGGTCCCTGCAACGAGTCGCCGATGCCGCGGTAGTCATAGCTGAGCACGGCATAGCCGCGCTGCGCCAGCCACTCGCCGAAGCCGCGATAAAAGCCGCGCGCCACCGCCGTGGCCGGGCTGATCAGCGCGATCGCGCGCGGCGCGCCGGCCGGCTCGAACCAGGTGGCGGCCAGCAAACGGCCATCGGCGCAGCGCAGCTGCAGCGTGCGTTGGCGCACCGAGGGCTCGGCAGCGGGGGTGGCGGCGGCCAGCGCGGGGGTGTGGAGCGTGAGGGTTTGAGGCATGGATCGAGTCTAGGTTGGCAATAATTCATTGACTAGATCAGCAAGACTCATCACATTGCTTCCATGAAGTTGACAAAAGACCGCAACCCGACGTCGATGCGCAAGCCCGGGCGCGAGAGCGCGCTCGATGCCAATGCGCTGGAGCTGTTCGCCCGCATCGTCCATGCCGGCAGCTTTGCCGAGGCCGCGCGCCAGCTGGGCCTGACGCGGGCGGCGGTCAGCCGCCGGGTCGCGGCGATCGAGGCGGCGGTGGGCGTCGCGCTGTTCGTGCGCAGCACGCGCAGCCTGGCGCTGACCGATTCCGGCCGGCGCCTGCATGCGCGGGCCAAGGCGGTGCGCGAGGCCGCCGAGGCCGCGCGCATGGCGCTCAAGCATCAGCGTGGCCAGCTCGGTGGCACCTTGCGCATCAGCGCCACCACCAGCTTCGGCCGCCACCTGCTGGCGCCGCTGCTGGCCCGTTTCCAGGCCCTGCATCCGGCGCTGCGCTACGAGTTGCTGTTCACCGACCGGCGCGTCGACCTCTTGCGCGAGGGGCTGGACCTGGCTTTTCGCATCACCGACCGCCCGCCCGAGGACTGGGTGGCGCAGCCGCTGCTGCGCTTTGCGGTGCGGCTCTACGGCCTGCCGCATCTGCGGCTCGAGACGCCCGAGCAGATCGCCGCCCTGCCCTGCCTGCTCTTGGGCCAGCATGAAGACCCGCGCGCCAGCCTGTGGCTGGGGCCGCAAGGCCAGCGCTGCGAGCCGATGCTGCAGGCCAGTGCCTGGGGCTCGGACATAGAGTCGCTGCTGGCGCTGGCCCGCCATGGTGCCGGCGTCGTGCCGGCACCGGACTTCTGCGTGCCGGCCGGCGACGCGCTGGTCGACCTGCTGCCGGGCTGGCGCCTGCTGGTGCCCGAGGGCGAATGGGTGCAGGCGCTGAGCCTGCCGGCGCCCGGTGCGTCGGAGACCGCGCGGGCGCTGGTCAGGTTTGTGCAGGAGGCCTTGGCCGGCGACGACCGCTGAACGGCCCGCCCAGCATCGACTGCCACACGCCATCACGCCGCAGCAGCAGATGCCAGAAGGCCGCGGCGATATGCAGCGCCAGCAGCCCCATCAGCAGATTGCCGGCCGCCGCATGACTGTCGAGCGCGATGTTCAGCGCCAGGCTGTCACTGGCGAAGAACAGCGCGGCCGGATCGATCCGCGCACCCGGGCGCAGCCAGGCGATCGCAAAGCCCGAGGCGATCAGATAGGCCAGCAGGCCGTAGATCGCCCGATGCGCCCAGCGCGCCAACCGCCGCTCCCAGGCCGGCCCGTCGCCCGGCAGGCGCGAGCCGCCATCGCCCCAGCGATTCCAGGCCAGGCGCGCGCTCAGCAGCAGGCCCAGCAGGCCACCGACCCAGAGTTCCTCGCGCAGCTCGGCCGGCTTGAACAGCGAGCCGGTGGCGTCGCCGTTGCGTATCAGCGCATAGACCACCAGCGGCACGCTGAGCCCGTGCAGCAGCCGGCCCGGCCAGGCCTGGGCGCGGGCCGGCGGGCCGCGGTGGCGCAGGCCTTGCAGCCGCCGCCTGATATGGCGCCGCGCGCCCGCAACCATCTCAAGAAACCGCACGCTGCGGCTCCCCACACTGTTTTTGCTGCAGCGTCCTGCCGAGCAGTTCGGCGCGCTCCCCGGCCGCATCGGCGGCATTATCGGCATGGCGATAACGCACCACCACAAGAATCGGCAATATCACCTGCCAGGAATTACGACGCGCCTCCTCAGCAATCCTGCGGGTTTCTTCGGCCTGGCTGATTTCGGCGCGCAGCGCGCTGCAGGACAGCTCGGCAAACTGGGCTTCCGGCACACTGGGCGCCGGAATGCTGGCGCAGCCCCCGAGCCCCAGAAAAACCAGCACGGCGGCGCTTGACAATGAGGTTTTAGAGAGTTTCATAGGATTCACTGAGTAAATATTCAACCGATACCACGGCTGCAAATAAAACAATTGGAAGCGCAGCCGAAAACCATCAGCCAAACCACCGCATATATTCGGCACCAATATCTCTCAGCGCCGGTCTTCATACTAGTTTTGCGGCTACCTCGGGTACAGTGCGTTCTTGCTCATACCTTGTTGCGCGCCATGCAATCCATCGATCTGAACCTCTTGGTGGCGCTCGACGCCCTGCTCAGCGAGGCCAGCGTGACCCGTGCGGCCGAGCGCATGAATCTGAGCCCGCCCGCCATGAGCCGCACGCTGGCGCGCATCCGTCATGTGCTGGGTGATCCGGTGCTGGTGCGGGCCGGCCGCGCGCTGGTGCCGACGCCGCGCGCCGAGGCCTTGCGGCCGCAGCTGCGCCAGCTGATCGAACAGGCCCAGGGGCTGTTGCACGACGATGCGGCGGCGCTGGCCACGAGCGCGCGCAGCTTCGGCATCCGCTGCTCGGAGACGGTTGCCGAGCTGTTCGCCGCCCCCTTGCTAGCGGCGATGCGCGCGCAAGCGCCGGGCATCAGCCTGCGCTTCATGCCGGAGGGGGCCGAGGATGTCGGCGCGTTGCGCGACGGGGCGGTCGACCTGGACATCGGCCTGCTGGGCCCGAGCGGGCCCGAGATCCGGGTCAGGGCCTTGTTCAGCGACCGCTTCGTGGTCGTGCTGCGCGAGGGCCATGCCCTGCTCGGCGCCCCGCTGAGCGCGGCCGCCTTCGCCGCCGCGGCGCACATCGCGGTGTCGCGTCGCGGCCGCGCTCAGGGGCCGGTCGACCGGCTGCTGGCCGAGCAGGGGCTGCGCCGCGAGGTGGTGCTGGTCGTGCCCAGCATGATGCCGGCGCTGCGGCTGGCGGCCGAATCGGAGCTGCTGGCCACGGTGTCGCTGCGCGCCGCGCGCTGGGCCGCCGCGCGCGGCCTGGCGATCCGGACGCTGGAGCTGCCCTGGTCGACCGGTCAGGTCCAGATCAGCCAGTCCTGGCATCCGCGCTTCGAGCGCGACCCGGCGCACCGCTGCCTGCGCGACACCGTGCAGCGGGTCTGCGGCGACGCCGCCGCCTGAGCCCGGGCCGCGAGCCCGGCCTCTTGAAAGCCGGGACGGCGCTCCTATGTCAGGCAGCGGACCGGTCGCCGACAAGCGCCGGCCGGTGCCAAGCCACCCATGACAAGGAGGATGTCGCCATGTATGAATCCATGTTGTTGAATCACCCTGCCCACTGGTTCGGCCCGTTCGAGCGGCTGCGCCGCGATCTTGACGGCGCCACCAGCGCTCTGCCCAGCAGCATCCGCTCGGTCGCCCAGGGTTCGGGACCGGCCATCAATATCGGCCGCACGCCGGGCAGCATCGAGGTCTACGCCTTCGCGCCGGGGCTGGACGCCCAGCGCATCGAGGTCACGCTGGACCGCGGCGTGCTGCGCATCAGCGGCGAGCGCGCCTCGGGCGTGCCCGAGGACCGGCCGGCCAAGCTGCATGTCTACACCCGGGAACGGGCGACCGGCCGTTTCAATCGGGCGGTCGCGCTGCCGGACGATGTCGACCCCGATCGGGTCAAGGCCAGCTATCGGGACGGTGTGCTGCAGATCAGCATCGCGCGCCGCGAATCGGCGCAGGCCCGCCGCATCACCGTGCAGTAAGCAGACACAGGAGCCCCCATCATGAGCAAGAACAACACCCCAAGCAGCGCCTCTTCCCAGGAGCAGGAACGCGCGGTGCAACCGGCGGTCGATGTCTTCGAGGACGAGGCCGGCATCACCCTGCTGGCCGATATGCCGGGCGTGCCGCGCGAGCGGCTCGAGATCCGGGTCGAGGGCGACGCGCTGCTGATCGAAGGCAGCGTGCAGCCGGCCACGCCCGAGGGTCTGGAGGCCGTCTACGCCGAGCTGCGCGTCCCGCGCTACCGGCGCAGCTTCACACTGAGCCGAGAGCTCGACAGCGCCAAGATCGACGCCAGCATCAAGGACGGCGTGCTGACGCTGCGCATCCCCAAGCAGGCCCATGCGCAGCCAAGGCGCATCGAGGTGTCGGCCGGCTGAGCCCAGCGGGCGTCGGTCAGCGCCGGGCGGCGCGCCGATGCCCACAGCGGATCGAGCGGCCTCGATTGTTCGCTTGCGCCGGACAGCAGTTCCGCGTCCTGGCGGCTTCTGCAAAAACGGTCCCGCTCCCACACTGTGATCACGGTTCAACACAGCCTCATCACAGGAGCAAACACCATGCATCGCTTGTCAGGAAAAGTCGCCCTCATCACCGGCGCCAGCTCGGGCATCGGCCACGCCACCGCCCTGCTCTTCGCCGCAGAAGGCGCCAAGCTGATCGTCGGCGCCCGCCGCCAGGCCGAGCTCGATCAGCTCGTCGCGCAGATCATCGCAGCCGGCGGCGAGGCCGTCGCGCTGGCCGGCGATGTGCGCTCGGAAGCCTATGCCCAGGCCCTGGTGGCGCTGGCCGTCGAGCGCTACGGCAGGCTCGACATCGCCTTCAACAACGCCGGCACCCTCGGCGAGGGCGGCCCCAGCACCGAGGTCTCGGAGCCGGGCTGGACAGACACGCTGGCCATCAACCTGAGCGGCGCCTTCCTGGGCGCCAAGCACCAGATCGCGCAGATGCTGAAGAACGGTGGCGGCTCGGTGATCTTCACATCGACCTTCGTCGGCCATACCTTCGCCTTCCCCGGCATGGCCGCCTATGCGGCCAGCAAGTCCGGCCTGATCGGCCTGACCCAGGCGCTGGCTGCCGAGTACGGACCGCAGCAGGTGCGGGTCAATGCGGTGCTGCCGGGTGCGGTCGACACCGATATGTACCGCGACAAGAACAGCACAGCTGAGGCGCAGTCCTTCGTGAGCAATCTGCACGCGCTCAAGCGCGTCGCCACGCCGGAAGAGCTGGCGCGCTCGGTGCTGTACCTGGCCTCGGACGATGCTTCCTTCGTCACCGGCACCGCCTCCCTGGTCGATGGCGGCGTCTCGATCACCCGCAGCTGAACGCTCTCAGGCCTCCCAGTAGGGCGGGCTGCCGAAGGCTGCCCGCAGGCAGTCGGCCAGCGCGCGCAGCTTGGCCGAGGCGCGCCGACCCTCGGGATGGGCGATGTACACGGATTCGGCCGCGGCCGGTCGGCCCAGCGCGATCTCGCGCAGCAGGCCAGATTTCAGCGCCTCGCCGACGATGAAGCCGGGCAGCAGGGCCAGGCCAAGTCCGGCCACGGCGGCGTCGCGCATCATGTCGCCGTTGTTGACGCGCAGCGCCACCACGGGCCGCGCATCGCCGCTCTCGAAGCGCCAGTCGGCGATGCCGCGGTTGGTATAGAAGATGCCACGGTGCACGGCCAGCTCGTCCAGGCTGGCCGGCACACCGGCGCGTTCCAGATAGGCCGGCGCGGCCACCAAGCGGCGCCGGCTCTGTGCCAGCTGCCAGGCCACCAGGCGAGAGTCCTCCAGCACGCCATGGCGTATCACCGCATCGAAGCCATCGGCGGCCGCATCGACGCGCCGATCGTCCAGCTCCAGGCTCAGCTCGATGCCCGGGTGCCGCAGCAAAAAGGGATATAGCGCCGGCCCCAGGTGCAGGCGGCCAAAGGTCACCGGTGCCGAAATCCGCATCGGCCCGATCAGGCTGCCGCGGCGCTCGGCCATCTCGGCGGCGGCCTCCTCAACCTCGCGCATGATGCGCGAGGCCTTGTGCAGAAAGGCCGAGCCGTCCTCGGTCAGGCTCAGCTTGCGGGTGGTGCGATGCAAGAGGCTGGCTCCGAGCTGGCGCTCCAGCTCGGCCAGGCGCTCGCTGACCACCGACTTGGACAGATGCAGGCGGCGGCCGGCCGCGCTGATCGAGCCCGCCTCGACGACGGCGACAAAGCTGGCAATGCCATCGAGTTTGAGCATGGGGGACGCCGGCCGCAGAGCTGATCTGCTCGGCACTCTAGCCCAGGCACGGCCGGCTTGCGAAAAACTTCGCCGCCTCAGCCCAATGCGCGCCCGATCAGTATCTTCTGCACCTCGGACGTGCCCTCGTAGATCTGGCAGACCCGCACATCGCGGTAGATGCGCTCGACCGGGAAGTCGCTGACGTAGCCATAGCCGCCATGCACCTGGATCGCGTCGGAGCAGACCCGCTCGGCCATCTCGGTGGCGAAGAGCTTGGCCATCGCCGCCTCCTTCAGGCAGGGCTGGCCAGCGTCCTTCAGGCTGGCGGCATGGTGGATCAGCTGGCGCGCGGCCTCGATCTGGGTGGCCATCTCGGCCAGCTTGAACTGGATGGCCTGGTGGTTGAAGATGGGCTGGCCGAAGGAGACGCGGTCCTTGCTGTACTTCAGCGCGGCCTCGAAGGCGGCACGCGCCATGCCCACCGCCTGGCTGGCGATGCCGATGCGGCCGCCCTCCAGGCCCGACAGCGCGATCTTCAGGCCCTGGCCCTCCTCGCCCAGCCGGTTGGTGGCCGGCACGCGGCAGTTCTCGAACAGGATCTGCGCGGTATCGCTGGCGTGCTGACCCATCTTGTCTTCGATGCGGGCCACCGTGTAGCCGGGCGTGATGGTCGGCACCAGAAAGGCGCTGATGCCCTTCTTGCCGGCGGCCTTGTCGGTGACCGCCATCACGATGGCCACATCGCCGTTCTTGCCGCTGGTGATGAACTGCTTGACGCCGTTCAGCACATAGTCGTCGCCGTCGCGGACGGCCGTGGTCTTCAGCCCGCCGGCCTCCGAGCCGACATGGGGCTCGGTCAGGCAGAAGGCGCCCAGCATCGCGCCGCGCGCCAGCGGCTTCAGGAAGCGCTGCTTCTGGTCCTCGTTGCCAAAGCCCATCAGGATGGAGCAGACCGGGCAGTTGTTGACGCTGACCACGGTCGAGGTCGCACCGTCACCGGCACCGATCTCCTCCAGGATGATGGACAGCGCCAGATAGTCCAGGCCGGCGCCGTCGTACTCGGTCGGTACGGCCACGCCGTAGCAGCCCAGCTCGGCCAAGCCCTTCAGCTCGGCGGCCGGGAAATGATGGCTCTTGTCCCATTCGGCCGCCTTGGGCGCGATCTGGTCTTGCACATAGGCGCGCACGGCGTCCTGCACGGCACGGTGGTCTTCGGAGAGGATCATGGGGGTCACCAGGCCAGAGGCTGGCCGTCGTAGTTGAAGAAGCTGCCGCTGTCTTGCGACTGCAGGCCGGCCAGCACCGCGCGCATGCCGGCCACGCTGGTGGCGGCATCGATATCCGCGCCCTCGCCGCCCATCTCGGTGCGCACCCAGCCGGGATGGAAGCTGCACAGCGTGGCCTTGCCGGCCAAGGCCAGCGAGGCGTCCTTCATCACCGAGTTGAGCGCCGCCTTCGAGGCCCGGTAGAGCCAGCCGGCATGGGCGGTGCGCAGGCCGATCGAGCCCATGCGCGAGGACAGGAAGCCGATGCGGGCGCCGGGCGCCAGCGCGTCCTGCAACTGCGGCAGCACGCGCATCGCGCCCAGCACATTGGTGTGCATCACCGTGTCGAAATCGGCCTCGCTCGGTGTGTCCAGGCCCAGCTGGCGCGGGCCGTAGACGCCGGCATTGAGCACCACCGTGTCGAACTGGTGGCCGTCGATCTGCCAGGCCAGGCCCGAGGCGCTGGCCGTGTCGGCGACATCGAGCTTCAGCGCGGTGGCGCCCAGCTCGCGCAAGGCGGCCAGCGCCTCCTCGCTGCGCGCGGTGGCCACCACCCGATCACCAGCGGCGCGGTACTGACGGACGAACTCCAGGCCGATGCCGCGCGAGGCCCCGATGATCAGGATCTGCGCCATGGCTTAGATCAGCTCCACGCCGACGGCCGTCGCTTCACCGCCGCCGATGCACAGCGCCGCGACGCCGCGCTTGAGGCCACGATGGCGCAGCGCGCCCAGCAACGTGACGATGATGCGGGCACCGGAGGCGCCGATCGGGTGGCCCAGCGCGCAGGCGCCGCCGTTGACGTTGACGATCTCGTGCGGCAGCTTGAACTCGGCCATCGCGGCCATCGTGACGGCGGCAAAGGCCTCGTTGACCTCCCACAGATCGACGCTCTTGGCGTCCCAGCCGTTCTTGACCAGCAGCTTCTGGATCGCGCCGACCGGCGCGGTGGTGAACCACTCGGGCGCATTGGCATGCACGGCGGTGCCGACGATGCGGGCCACCGGCTTGACGCCCAGGCGGTTGGCGGTGCTCTCGCGCATCAGCACCAGCGCGGCGGCGCCGTCGGAGATCGACGAGGAGGTGGCGGCGGTGATGGTGCCGTCCTTCTTGAACGCGGGCTTGAGGCCGGCGATCTTGTCGAGCTTGGCCTTGAAGGGCTGCTCATCGCGGTTGATCACGGTGTCGCCACCCCGGCCGGCTACCGTCACCGGCGCGATTTCCCAGGCGAAGCTGCCGTCCTCGTTGGCGCGCTTGGCGCGCTCGGTCGAGGCGATCGCGAAGGCGTCCTGGGCCTCGCGGGTGAAGGCGTATTTGTCGACACACTGCTCGGCGAACACACCCATGGCCTTGCCGCGCTGGTAGGCGTCTTCCAGGCCGTCCAGCGCCATATGGTCATACATCTGGGCGGCACCGTACTTGACGCCCTTGCGCGCGAACATCAGGTGCGGCGCGTTGGTCATCGATTCCATGCCGCCGGCGATCAGGATGTCGGCGCTCTCGGCCTTCAGCGTGTCGTGGGCGAACATCGTCGCGCGCATGCCGGCGCCGCACATCTTGGACAGCGTGACCGCGCCGACCGACTGCGGCAGGCCGGCCTTCAGCACCGCCTGGCGCGCCGGGGCCTGGCCCTGGCCCGCCATCAGGCAGTTGCCGATGAAGGCCTCGTTGATCGCGTCGCCGGGCACGCCAGCCCGCTCGACCGCCGCCTGGATCGCGACGGCGGCCAACTCCCAGGCCTGCAGCGAGGCGAAATCACCCAGCAGGCCACCGATGGGCGTGCGGGCGGCGGAAACGATGACGATGGAATCGGACATGGTGGGTCTCCTTTACTGAACGGGAAGATCGTGATGGGCGTCGGCCATCAGCGCGGCGCCATCGACGGGGTGAAGCGGGGTGGATGAGGCGGCGCGGGCATAGAAGCGCTTGTGGGCGTCGTAGGGAAAGACGTCGTGCACATGGCCGGCCTGGATGCGGGCCTTGTGCTGCTGCCAGAACTCGGCGTCCAGCAGATCGGCATGGTGGCGCATGAAATGCTCGCGCACACCGGGGTGGCCCAGCAGAAAGGGGCCGAAGGTCTCGGGGAAGACATCGCGCGGGCCGACGGAGTACCAGACCTCGCCGGACATCTCTTCCTCCTCATTGCGTGGCGCCGGCACAGAGCGGAAGTTGCAATCGCTGAGGTACTCGATCTCGTCGTAGTCGTAGAACACGACCTTGCCATGGCGGGTCACGCCGAAGTTCTTCCACAGCATGTCGCCAGGGAAGATATTGGCAGCCACCAGGTCCTTGATCGCATGACCATACTCGATCACCGCATGCTCCAGCTGGGCCGGCGTGGCCTCCTGCAGATAGATATTCAGCGGCACCATGCGGCGCTCGATATAGACATGGCGCAGCACCAGGTCCTCGCCGCTCTCTTCGATCAGGCTGGGGCAGAAGTGCTTCAGCTCCTTGAGCAGCTCGTCGTCGAAGCGCTGGCGCGGGAAGGCGACGTTGGAGTATTCCAAGGTGTCGGCCATGCGCCCAACCCGGTCGTGGGTCTTCACCAGCAGGTATTTGTGCTGGATCAGCTCACGGCTGGTGTTCTCCTTCTGCGGCGGGAAGAAATCCTTGATCAGCTTGAAGACAAAGGGATAGCTGGGCAGGTCGAACACCAGCATCACCATGCCCTTGATGCCGGGCGCGATGCGGAACTTGTCGCTGGAGTGGCGCAGGTGGTAGAGGAAGTCGCGGTAGAACAGGTTCTTGCCGTGCTTTTGCAGGCCCAGCGCGCTGTAGATCTCGGCGCGCGGCTTTCTGGGCATCATCGAGCGCAGGAACTGCACATAGGCGCTGGGCACTTCCATGTCCACCATGAAATAGGCGCGAGCAAAGCTGAACAGCATCAGCAAATCGTCCTCGCCGAACAGCGCCGCGTCGATATAAAGCAAGCCAGATCGCCCTTCCTTGTGCAGGATGGGCAGCGCGAACGGCGTCTCGGTGAAGCCGTTGATGATCTTGCCGACCAGATAGGCGCCCTTGTTGCGATAGAACAGCGAGCTCAGCACCTGGATCTGGAAATTGGTGCGCCAGCGGAACTCGCCCAGCTCGCGCTGCATCGCGTGCAGGACCCAGTCGATGTCACGGCCCAGGTCCTCGAACTCCAGATCGAGCTGGAAGTTGGTGACCACCCGGCACAGGGTCTCGTGCAGCGTCGGCTTGCTCGGGTAGTAGGCGCGGTAGGTCGGCTTGGCGGCCGGCTCCTCGTTCTCGATGTACTCGGTCGAGACGGCCGGCCGCACGAAGATGAAGTCGTTGTGGAAGTAGGCGTGGTGCAGGATGCGGGTGCAGACCGAGTTGAAGAAGGTCTCGGCCAGCTCCGGCTGGTGATGGTCGGTCAGCAGGCCGATATAGTGCAGCTTGACCTGCTGCCAGACCTCCATCGGCAGCGCGCTGGCCTTGAAGCGCTCCTCCAGCAGGCCCACCGCCTCATCGACCCGCTTGTCATAGAACTCGATGCGCTCGCGCTGGGCACGCTGCTGGCCATGCCAGTCAGCGCGCTCGAAACGCTGCTTGGCCGTGGCGCTGGTGGCGCGGAACAGCCGGTAATGTCGGTTGAAGCCGCCCAACAAGGCCTGCGCGATCTCGAACGCGCGGGAGTCGGTCAGCTTCTGCGGGAACATCGGGCCGCCGCCTAGGCCTGGCTGTAGCGCTGCTTGACCGCAGCCAGCGCGCGCTTGTAGGCCGGGCCGACATCGTCGTGATGGGCGGCCGTGATCTGCAGATCCTCCAGCAGGCCGTTGTGCAGGCCATAGACCCAGCCATGGACAACGATCTCCTGGCCGCGCGCCCAGGCATCCTGCACCACCGTGGTCTGGCAGGCATTGCGCGCCTGTGCCAGCACATTCAGCTCGCACAGCGCGTCGACGCGGCGGGCCTCGGGCAGGCTGTCTATCCACTCCTGGTGATCGTTGCGCACATCCTGCACATGGCGTATCCAGTTGGACACCAGGCCCACGCGTGCATCGATCAGTGCGGCCTTGACGCCGCCGCAGTTGCTGTGGCCCACCACGATGATGTGCTTGACCTTCAGATGGTCCACCGCGAACTGCATCACCGACAGGCAGTTCAGGTCGGAGTGCACGACGACATTGGCGACATTGCGATGCACGAAGAGCTCGCCGGGCAGCAGGTCGACCAGCTCATTGGCTGGCACCCGGCTGTCGGCGCAGCCTATCCACAGGTATTGCGGCGTCTGCTGCTTCAGCAGCCGCGAGAAAAAGCCCGGTTCGCGCTGTTCCGTCTCGGCGGCCCAGCGCTTGTTATTGCCCAGCAGGTCTTGCAGATCGTTGTTCATACCGACATTGTCCACGCCTGCAGCTTCTCGAGGCTGACGGCCACGCCGCCACAGACTTCCACCAGGGGTCTCTTGAAACGGGCGAACAGCTCGGGGTGCACATCCACCGCCGCCAGCGCCGCACCGCAGGCCGGCTCCACCATCACCCGCATCTGCTCGGCCAGCCGCGCCGCCGCGCCGCAGGCCTGGGCATCGCTGACCAGCAGGCTGTGGGTGGGATGCAGCTGGGCCAGGCGCAGCGCCTCGTCGGCGACGCGGCGCGCGCCCAGCGAGGTCGCGATCGAGGTGATGGCCGGCAAGGTCACGGCCTTGCCGGCTTTCAGGCTCTCGTGCAGGCTGGCCGCGCCCTCGGTTTCCACCGCGATCACCGGGATGTCATTCAGGCCGTGGCGGCGCAGGCCCTGGACGATGCCGGCGAACAGGCCGCCGCCGCCCACCGCGGTGACCACCGCGTCGAAATCCAGACCCTGGTCCAGCACCTCGTCGATCAGGCTGGCATGGCCCTCCCACAGCAGCGAGTGGTCGAAGGGATGGACATAGGTGGCGCCACGCTCGGCCGCCAGCGCCTGGGCAAACTCATTGCTCGCATCCCAGACCGCGCCATGGCGCAGCACCGTGGCGCCGCGCGCCTCGATCAGGCTTTGCACCGCGGCGCTGCTGGTCTCGGGCAGCACGATGGTGACGGTCAGCCCCAGGGCCTGACCGGCATAGGCGGCCGCGAAGCCGGCATTGCCGCCCGAGGCACAGACGATTTCCTTGGCACCGTCCTGCGCCGCCTTGCGCACCAGCCGCCCGACGCCGCGCAGCTTGAAGCTGCCGCTGGGCTGCAGCGCATCCATCTTCAGCCAGACCTCGGGGTGCGAGAACTGGCCCGGCGCGGCGCGCAGCAGCGGCGTATTCAGGTGCAAAGGCTTCATTTACATCGTCTCCGCGAACAGCTCGCGGCCAATCAGCATGCGGCGAATCTCGGAGGTGCCGGCACCGATCTCGTAGAGCTTGGCATCGCGCCACAACCGGCCCAGCGGGTACTCGTTGATATAGCCATTGCCGCCGAAGATCTGCACGCCCTCGCCGGCCATCCAGGTGGCCTTCTCGGCGGTCCACAGAATCACCGAGGCGCAGTCCTTGCGGACCTGGCGCACATGCTCGGCGCCCAGGAGGTCGAGGTTCTTGGCCACCGTGTAGGCGAAGCTGCGGCCGGCCTGCAGCACCGTGTACATATCGGCGACCTTGCCCTGGATCAGCTGGAACTCGCCGATGCTCTGGCCGAACTGCTTGCGGTCGTGGATATAGGGAATCACGTTGTCCATCACGCTTTGCATGATGCCCAGCGGGCCGCCGGTCAGCACCGCGCGCTCATAGTCCAGGCCCGACATCAGCACCTTGGCGCCGCCGTTGACCGCTCCCAGCACGTTCTCGGCCGGCACCTCCACGTTCTGGAACACCAGCTCGCCGGTGTGGCTGCCGCGCATGCCCAGCTTGTCGAGCTTTTGCGCGATCGAGAAACCGGGCATACCCTTCTCGATCAGGAAGGCGGTCACGCCGCGCGCGCCCAGTTCGGGCTCGCTCTTGGCGTAGACCACCAGGGTGTCGGCGTCGGGGCCGTTGGTGATCCACATCTTGTTGCCGTTGAGCAGGTAGTAGCCGCCCTTGTCCTCGGCTTTCAACTTCATGCTCAGCACGTCGGAGCCGGCGCCCGGCTCGCTCATCGCCAGCGCACCGACATGCTCGCCGCTGATCAGCTTGGGCAGGTATTTGGCCTTCTGCGCCGCATTGCCGTTGCGCTTGATCTGGTTCACGCACAGATTGCTGTGCGCGCCATAGGAGAGACCCACCGAGGCACTGGCGCGGCTGATCTCTTCCATCGCGATCATGTGGGCCAGATAGCCCATATTCGCGCCGCCATACTCCTCGCCGACGGTGATGCCCAGCACGCCCAGATCGCCCATCTTGCGCCACAGGTCCATCGGAAACTGGTCCGAATGGTCGATCTCGGCGGCACGCGGAGCGATCTCGGCTTGGGCAAAGTCGCGCACCGCGTCGCGCAGCGCATCGATGTCCTCGCCGAGTTGGAAATTCAGGCCGGGCAGATTCGTCATGGAGGTCTCCTTGGTTTTTCAGTGCTTCGGACCATCAAGCCTGCTGATGGTACGGCCGGCCTTGCAGACCCGGCTTAGGTTACGTTTACGTAAACGTCAATTCTAGTGAGAATCGGCGCGGCTTGCCCTGTTGCAGCTTTACCTAGGTGCTTACCCTTGGCGCGCTGGATGCATCAGCGCGATGAAGCGCCGCGCGCCCAGGCCCAGCGGCCGGTCGCGGCGCCAGACCACATCGACCCAGAGCCGCACCTCGTTGCTCATGTTCTCGAACTCGATCTGCAACAAGCTGCCGGCCGCCAGCAGCGGATCCACCATGCGCTGCGGCAAAAAGGCCCAGCCCAGGCCCGCCTGCACCAGGCTCAGCGTGGCCAGATGGCTGTCGGTACGCCAGAGCCGGCGCGAGACCAGCACCCGCGGGTCGTCGGCTGCGCCGGCGTCACGCCGGGCCACCGCGATCTGGCGCAGCTCGGCCCATTGGTCCTGGCGCAGGCGCTGGCCGGCCAGCGGATGCTGCGGCGCCATCACCGCGACCAGGCGCTCGCTGCCCAGCTCCTGGAAGCTCTCGCGCTCGTCGAAGCCGACCCGCTCGAAGACCAGGGCCAGATCGATCTCGCCGGCGTGCAGCATGCGCAGCACCGCCGCCTGCGGCGCCGACAGCACGTCCACCTCCAGCGCCGGAAACTCCTCGGCCAGCCGGGCCAGGGCCTCGCTCCAGGCCGCCGACAGCAGCTCGGGCGCGATCGCCAGGGTCAGGCGCCGCTCCAGGCCCTGGTGCAGGGCCAGCGCATGGGCTTGCAGCTGCGCCAGCCGGGCGACCAGCTGGCGCGCCTGCGGCTCCAGCGCCCTGGCTTCCTCGGTGGGCCGCAGCTCGCGGGTGCTGCGCTCGAACAGGCGCAGGTCCAGCTCGGCCTCCATCTGGGCCACCGCCATGCTGACCGCCGACGGCACTCGGCCCAGCGCCCGCGCCGCCGCCGAAAACGAACCCTGGTCCAGCACGGCCAGGAAGAGCAGCAGGTTGTCGCTATGCAGAGCCATGGCCGCAATTTGTCAGAAAATCTGACAGCTGTCGACTTTGTCTATCAGTTCTCATTCCATACGATGCCGGCAATCCCCGCTTCAGAACAGGATTTTTCATGCAAGGCATCAAGCGCCGGCTGGTCTATGTGTCGCTCTACGAGCTGTTTGCGGTCGGCCTGACCAGCGCCGGCCTGGCCCTGCTGGCCGGCAGCGCGCTGGCCCATGCCGGTATCGCCGCGCTCGCCTCCTCGGCCATCGCGCTGGCCTGGAACCTGGCCTACACGCATCTGTTCGAGGCCTGGGAGGCCCGCCAGACCCGGCGCGGCCGCAGCCTGGCGCGGCGCATCGCCCATGCCCTGGGCTTCGAGGCCGGCCTGATCGTGATGCTGGTGCCGCTGTTCGCCTGGTGGCTGGAGATCTCGCTGTGGCAGGCCCTGCTGCTGGACTTCGGCCTGATCGTCTTCTTCCTGATCTACACCTTCCTCTTCAACCTGGCCTTCGACCGCGTCTTCGGTCTGCCGGCCTCGGCGGCCTGATCAGAGGAAGCGCTCCAGCATCCGTCTGGAGCCCCGATCCAGCGCGAAGCGGTCCGGCACCAGGAACTGGATGCCGTGGCTGCTGGCGATCAGCAGCCGGCCCTCGTCGAGGCGGCGGATGTCTTCCTCGGTCTTCAGGATGAACTGGGTCTGACCGCGCTCGGTCTGCACTGTCCACTGGCTGGGGGTCGAGAAGGTCGAAACCGCCATGATGGCCTGCACCGTCGGCATGAACTCGCGGCCGGCGAACTCGGCCTCCAGCAGTTCGCGCTCGGGCGCCGGCAGCGCCGAAAGCCGGTCAATCCAGGCCAGCTCGTGGCCATCGGCGCCCAGCAGCGACACACCTTCATCGGGTGCAGAGATCGGGTGGGCACGCACCGGGTTGACGCCGACATGCTCGACACCCTCGGCGTCGATCAGCACCAGGCGCCCGAAGGCATTGCGTAAGAGTTGGCGGTAGCGGCTCATGCTTGCACCGTATGGGCATTGGGGTTGGGCAGCAGGGCCGGCTGCTCGTCATCCGCATCGACGCGGCGCGCCTGGGCCTCGTAGAGACGCCAGTAATAGCCCTGCTTGGCCATCAGCTCCTCGTGCGGCCCGACCTCGACCACCTGGCCGCGGTCCATCACGACCAGCCGGTCGGCCTTGCGCAGGGTCGAGAGCCGGTGGGCGATGGCGATCGTCGTGCGGCCCTGCACCAGATTGTCCAGCGCCTTCTGGATCTCCTTCTCGGTCTCGGTATCGACCGAGGAGGTGGCCTCGTCGAGGATCAGGATGCGCGGGTTGATCAGCAAGGCGCGGGCAATCGAGATGCGCTGGCGCTCGCCGCCCGACAGGCCCTGGCCGCGCTCGCCGACCAGCGAGTCATAGCCCTGGGCCAGGCGCAGGATGAACTCGTGCGCATGGGCGGCGCGGGCGGCCGCGACGATCTCTTCGCGGCTCGCATCGGGCTTGCCGTAGGCGATGTTCTCGGCGATGGTGCCGAAGAACAGAAAGGGTTCCTGCAGCACCAGACCGATATGGCGGCGGTAGTCGGCCACGCCGATGCGGCGCAGATCGGTGCCATCGACCTTGATCGCCCCCTCGGTGACATCGTAGAAGCGGCAGATCAGGTTCACCAGGGTGCTCTTGCCCGAGCCGCTGTGGCCGACCAGACCGATCATCTCGCCGGGCTTGATGTCCAGGCTCAGGCCGCGGATCACCGCACGGTTGCCGTAGCGAAAGCCGATGTCCTCGATTTGGATGCCGCCCTTGACCGCGCCCAGCGGCTGCGGATTGCTGGGCTCGGGCACGTTGGACTGATGGTCGATGATGTCGAAGATGCGCTTGGCGCCGGCGGCGGCCTTCTGCGTCACCGAGACGATGCGGCTCATCGAGTCCATGCGGCCGTAGAAGCGGCCGATATAGGCAATGAAGGCGGTCAGCACCCCCACCGTGATGTCGCCGCCGGCTACCAGATAGATGCCGAAGCCCCAGACCACCAGCAGGCCGATCTCGGTCAGCAGCGAGACGGTCGGGGTGAACAGGCTCCAGGTCTTGTTGAGCTTGTCATTGACGGCCAGATTGTGGGCATTGGCCTGGTGGAAGCGCTGGGCCTCGCGCTTTTCCTGCGCGAAGGCCTTGACGACGCGGATGCCGGGAATGGTGTCGGCCAGCACGCTGGTGACCTCGCCCCAGACCCGGTCGATCTTCTCGAAGCCGGTGCGCAGCCGGTCGCGCACCAGATGGATCATCCAGGCGATGAAGGGCAGCGGCAGCAGGGTCGCCAGCGCCAGCCAGGGGTTGATCGAGAACAGGATGGTGGCCGTCATCACCAGCATCAGCACATCGGTAATGAAGTCCAGCGCATGCAGGGACAGGAAGACGCTGAGCCGGTCGGTCTCGCTGCCGATGCGGCTCATCAGGTCGCCGGTGCGCTTGTTGCCGAAGTACTCCAGCGACAGGCTCAGCAGGTGGTCGAAGGTGGTGGTGCGCAGGTCGGCGGCGATGCGCTCGGACACCAGGGCCAGGATATAGGTCTTGGCCCAGCCCAGCAGCCAGGACACCAGGCCGGCACCCAGCAGGCCGCTCAGATAGAGGCCGACCACCCAGGGATCGATGCGCTGGCCCTGCTGGAAGGGGATCAGCACCTTGTCCATCAGCGGCATGGTCAGATAGGGGGCCACCAGGGTCGCGGCGGTCGAGCCCAGCATCAGCGCGAACCCGAGCAAGAGCTGACCCTGGTAGGGCTTGGCGAAACGCCACAACCGCAGCAGCACCCAGGTCGACGGGGGGGTGTGCAGCTCGCGCGCGCAGGTCGGGCATTCCTCACTCTCGGGCGGCAGCGGCGCCTTGCAGCTGGGGCAGAAGCTCAGCTCCTCGGCGTCCGGCCGGGCCGGCTCATCGCGGCGCTCGAAAGCCTCGTGCCAGCGCTGCGCCTGCAGATTGATCTGCAGCGTGAAGCGCCACAGCGCCAGGCGCTGGCTGCCGTCCACCAGCTCCAGGCTGCCGACGCCGGCATGGTCGGAGATGCGCATCGCCAGATCCGGCCGCAGCGCCCATTCGCTCCAGGCGGCCGTGGCCGGATCCCAGGCCAGCAGGCGGCGCTCGGTCAGGACCAACAGGCCCCGGTTGAAGCGCCCGGCGGAGTCCAGGTCAACCTCCAGCACCGCCGCCGCGTTCTCAGCGTCTGAAAGACGCGCCTGCAAGGCGGCCCATTGGGGGTGCTCGGGGGCGTCGGCGGGATGATGATGCTGCATTGTGATGTTTTTCGAGAAGCGCTCTTGAGGCGGCCCGCGCGCTGTATTGAACCCCGAATTCTCGCCGAAAGACAACTGCCGGCATGAAACCCGGTGCTGGCTGCACGCCACACCGTCCGGTGCGCGCCGGGCGCACAATCTCGCATCGTCACACCCCAGCTACCGCTTTTGGCCGGCCTCGGCCCCGCCCTTATGAGTCCTAAATCCGATATCAAGCTCCTGCGCGTCAACTATCTGCGCGGCCCGAATATGTGGACCTACCGCCCGGTCCTGGAGGTCTGGCTGGACCTGGGCGAGCTGGAAGACTACCCCTCCAACCTGCTGCCCGGCTTCACCGAGCGGCTCACCGAGCGGTTGCCGGCCCTGATCGAACACCACTGCGGCGTCGGCGAGCGCGGCGGCTTTCTGCAGCGCCTGACCGAGGGCACCTGGATGGGCCATGTGCTGGAGCACATCGTCATCGAGCTGCTGAACCTGTCCGGCATGCCGACCGGCTTCGGCCAGACCCGCAGCACCTCCAAGACCGGGGTCTACCGCATGGTGTTCCGGGCCCGCGACGAGCAGGTCGCCCGCGCCGCGCTGGCCGAGGGTCATGCCTTGCTGATGGCGACCATCAACGAGCAGCCCTTCGAGGTGCCGGCCGCCGTGGCCCGGGTGCGCGACAAGCTGGACGACTGCTATCTGGGCCCGTCGACCGCCGCCATCGTCGCCGCCGCCACCGACCGCCGCATCCCGCACATCCGCCTGAACGAGGGCAATCTGGTGCAGCTGGGCCATGGCGCGCGCCAGCGCCGCATCTGGACCGCCGAGACCGACATGACCAGCGCGATCGCCGAAGGCATCGCCGGCGACAAGGACCTGACCAAGACCCTGCTGAAGGCGGTCGGCGTGCCGGTGCCCGAGGGCGCCACCGTCAAGAGCGCCGAGGCCGCCTGGGAAGCGGCCCAGGACATCGGTTTCCCGGTCGTCGTCAAGCCCTCGGACGGCAACCATGGCCGCGGCGTGACCCTGGACCTGCGCGAGCGCGCCGACATCGAGGCGGCCTTCCACGTCGCCGACAAGGAAGGCTCGGAGGTGCTGGTCGAGCCCTATATCCGGGGCATGGAGCACCGCCTGCTGGTGGTCGGCGGCCAGGTGGTCGCGGCCGCGCGCGGCGAGGAGGCCTGGATCAGCGGCGACGGCCAGCATACGGTGGTCGAGCTGATCGATCTGCAGATCAATACGGACCCGCGCCGCGGCCTGACCGAGGACTTCCCGCTCAACCGCATCGACATCAGCGACGACCCGGTCGTGCTGCTGGACCTGCAGCGCCAGGGCGTCTCGCCCGAGGCGGTGCCGGCGGCCGGCCAGCGGGTGCTGATACAGCGCAACGGCAATGTCGCGATCGACTGCACGGCCGAGGTCCACCCCGAGGTGGCCCATGCCGTCTCGCTGGCGGCCCGCACCATAGGCCTGGACATCGCCGGCGTCGACCTGGTGACCGAGGACATCGCCAAGCCGCTGGCCGAGACCGGCGGCGCCATCGTCGAGGTCAATGCCGGCCCGGGCCTGCTGATGCATCTGAAGCCGGCCTCGGGCAGCCCGCAGCCGGTCGGACAGGCCATCATCGACCATCTGTTCGCAGCCGAAGAGAACGGCCGCATCCCCATCATCGGCGTGGCCGGCTCGCGCGGTGGCGCCCAGATCGCCCGACTGGTGGCCTGGCTGCTGCACCTGAACGGGCGCTCGGTCGGCCTGGCCTGCGGCCAGGGCCTGTTCCTCGGCAACCGCCGCGTCGAGAAGTCCGACTCGGCCCATTGGAGCGCCGCCCACCGCCTGCTGATGAACCGCGGCGTCGACGCGGTGGTGATCGAGAACAATGCCGCCGCCATCCTGCGCGACGGCCTGGCCTATGACCGCTGCCAGGTCGGCCTGGTCACCGATATGGGTGGCCTGGGCAGCCTCGACGACTTCGATGTGCGCGACGAGGACCAGCTCTTCAAGGTGCTGCGCACCCAGGTCGATGTGGTGCTGTCCGACGGTGTCGCGGTGCTCAATGCCGACGAGCCCAGGCTGCTCGATATGGCCCGCCTCAGCGACGGCGATGTGCTGTTCTATGCGCTGGACGCCGCCACGCTGGCCGAGCAGCGCGCCGCCGGCAGCCGCACCGTGTTCCTGCGCGACGGCGCCGCGATGCTGGCCCAAGGCCTGTCGGAAACCGCCGGCGCCAATGTCGAGGCCTTGCTGGCGCGCTTTGCGGCCGCCGGCCAGCCGCTGGACGCGGCCACCGCGCTGGCCGCCGTCGCCACCGCCTGGGCGCTGAACATCTCGCCCGAACTGATCTCGGCCGGCCTGGACACTTTCGTGCCCGAGTCGGTCTAACAGCACTCCAGAAGCAAGAAGCCCCCTATGGAAGTCTCTCGCATCCGCGCCCTGCGCGGCCCGAATATGTGGAGCCGTCACACGGCCATCGAAGCCGTGGTCAGCTGCGGCGACGCCGAACGGCAGATCGCCGACCAGGCCGGCTTCGAGGCGCGCCTGCGCGCCTTGTTCCCCGGCATCGGCGCGCTGCGCTCGCGCGGCGCGCCCGAGCTGCCGCTGCCGCTGGCCCAGCTGCTGGAGCAGGCGGCGCTGGCGCTGCAGGCCCAGGCCGGCTGCCCGGTGACCTTCAGCCACACCCATGCCACCGGCGAGCCCGGCACCTACCAGGTGGTGGTCGAGTACAGCGAGGAGGATGTCGGCCGCATGGCTTTCGACGCCGCCGTCCGGCTGCTGCAGGCCGCGCTGGCCAACACTGGCTTTGACATCGATGCGACGCTGGCCCAGTTGCGCGAACTCGACGAGGAAGTGCGCCTGGGCCCGTCGACTGGCTCCATCGTCGATGCGGCGGTGGCCCGTGGCATCCCCTACCGCCGCCTGACCCAGGGCAGCCTGGTGCAGTTCGGCTGGGGCGCCAAGCAGCGCCGCATCTGGGCCGCCGAGGTCGACGCGACCAGCGCCGTCTCCGAATCGATCGCGCAGGACAAGGACCTCAGCAAGCGCCTGCTGCAATCGGCCGGCGTGCCGGTGCCGATCGGCCGCCCGGTCGACAGCGTCGACGACGCCTGGGCCGCCGCGCTGGAGGTCGGGCTGCCGGTGGTGGTCAAGCCCCAGGACGGCAACCAGGGCAAGGGCGTGACGGTCAACGTCGCCAGCCGCGAGCATATGGAGATCGCCTACAAGGCCGCCGACGAGATCGGCCAGGTGATGGTCGAGAAATTCCTGCCCGGCAGCGACTACCGCCTGCTGGTGATCGGCGACAAGCTGATCGCCGCCGCGCGCCGCGACCCGCCACATGTGATCGGCGACGGGGTGCTGACCGTCAAGCAGCTGGTCGACAAGGTCAACGCCGACCCCAAGCGCGGCGACGGCCATGCCACCTCGCTGACCAAGATCCGCTTCGATGACATCGCGGTCGCGCGCCTGGCGCTGCAAGACCTGACCCCCGAGTCGGTGCCCGAGAAGGGCCGCCGCGTGATCCTGCGCAACAACGCCAATCTGTCGACCGGCGGCACCGCCACCGATGTCACCGATGACGTGCATCCCGAGGTGGCGGCGCGCGCGGTGGCCGCAGCCCAGGTCGTCGGCCTGCATGTCTGCGGCGTCGATGTGGTGGCCGAGAGCGTGCTGCAGCCGCTGGAGGAGCAAAGCGGCGGCGTCGTCGAGGTCAATGCCGCGCCGGGTCTGCGCATGCATCTGAGCCCCAGCTACGGCAAGGGCCGCCCGGTCGGCGAGGCCATCATCGCCCACCTCTACGGTCATGGCCACAAGAGCGAGGACGGCCGTATCCCGGTGGTCGCCGTCACCGGCACCAATGGCAAGACCACGGTAACGCGGCTGATCGCCCATCTGTTCGCGACCTGCGGGCTGAAGGTCGGCATGACCAATACCGACGGCGTCTATGTCGACGGCCGCCAGATCGACAGCGGCGACTGCTCGGGCCCGAAGAGCGCCCGCAATGTGCTGATGCATCCGGACGTCGAGGCGGCGGTGTTCGAGACCGCGCGCGGCGGTGTGCTGCGCGAGGGCCTGGGTTTCGACCGCTGCCAGGTGGCGGTGGTCACCAATCTCGGCGAGGGCGACCACCTGGGCATGAACTTCCTCAACACCGTCGAGGAGCTGGCCCTGGTCAAGCGCGTGATCGTGCAGAACGTCGCGCCCAGCGGCTATGCGGTGCTGAACGCGGCCGACCCGGTGGTGGCCGCGATGGCCCCGGTCTGCCCGGGCCAGATCATCTTCTTCGCGGCCGACCGCCATCACCCGCTGATGGCCACGCACCGTGCCCAGGGCAAGCGCTGCGTCTATCTGGACGGCGACCAGCTGGTCGCGGCCCAGGGCTCCTGGCGCGAGACCCTGCCGCTGCGCGACATTCCCTTCACCCGCGGCGGCACCATCCCCTTCCAGGTCGAGAACGCAATGGCGGCCGTGGCGGCCGGCTGGGGCGTCGGCCTGGACTGGGACACGATACGGCGCGGCGTCGCCAGCTTCAGCAACGATGCCGACAATGTGCCGGGGCGCTTCAATGTGATGGACTATCGCGGTGCCACCGTTGTGGCCGACTATGGCCACAACGCCGACGCGATGCGCGCGCTGGTGGCGGCCGTCGATGCGCTGCCGGCCAAGACCCGCTCGGTCGTGATCAGCGGCGCCGGTGACCGGCGCGACGAGGACATCCGCGCCCAGACCCAGATCCTCGGCCAGGCCTTCGATGAGGTGCTGCTGTTCCAGGACGCCTGCCAGCGCGGCCGCGAAGACGGCGAGGTGCTGGCGCTGCTGCGCCAGGGCCTGGAGGGCGCGACCCGCACCCGCCATGTGCAGGAGATCCGCGGCGAGTTCGTCGCGATCGACACCGCGCTGGCGCGGCTGCAGCCGGGTGATCTGTGCCTGGTGCTGGTCGATCAGGTCGAGGAGGCGCTGGCCCATTTGAGCCAGCGAATCAGCGCCGGCTGAACGCGACCTCCCCCTTTGGAGGTCGCCAGAGGCGGCATAAATGCGCAGTTTGGCCGGCCGGGGCCGCCCAGCCCCGGCCTAAGATGTAACCATCTTCGCGACCTGTCGCTGGCCCCGTGCAAGCGCCCCCGCCCTTCGTGATCTACGCGCTCGCGTTCAACCTCTCGGTCAATCTGATACTCGGCCTCGCGCTGTGGCTGGCCTGGTCGCGTGAACGCAGTCAGGGCTTCAACCGGCTGCTGGGCGCGAGCTTTCTGGCCCAGGGCCTGGCCACGCCGGCCTATCTGCTGTGGCGCCAGGGCGAGGGCCTGATCCACAGCCTCGGCGGCCTCGGCCTCGCGGCGTCGGGCGCGCTGAGCATGCTGATGATGGTGGCCGGTCTGCGCGACCTGGTTGGCCGCCCGCTGAGCTGGCGGCAGGCCACGGTGCTGGGCCTGGGCCTGCTGGGCCTGCTCGGTGCACTGCTGGACCAGAGCATCGCGGTGGCCCAGGGCAGCGGCGCCACGCTGAACACCTTGCTGGGTCTGGCCGCACTGCGCTGGCTCTGGCCGCATGGCAAGGCCGAGCGCCTGGCCGGCCTGAGCCTGGTACTGATCGGCCTGAACCAGTTCAATTTCGCGCTCGGCGGCGAGGCCGCCTTGGGCCTGCAGTCCAGCATAGGCGCGGCGCTGCGCATGTTGCTGGGCATCAGCCTGCTGCATGCGGCGCTGCGGCGCAGCAGCCTGGAGTCGCGCGGCCTGCGCACCCAGCTGCATTACATGACCGAGCATTCGCACCAGGGCGTGCTGGTGGCCCGCGAGGACGAGCCGCTCTATGCCAACGCGGCCCTGCTCGAGCTCTACGGCGTCGCCAGCCTGGCCGAATTCAAGCGCTACCAGCAGCAGCAGCCGGCAAGCCTGCGTGCGGCGGCTCTGCAGCGCCGGCGCGCCATCATCAGCGGCGAGCTGCCCCATGCGCACTGGGAAGGCGAGCGCCGGCGCAGCGACGGCAGCCTGATGCGGCTGATGTTCTCGTCCTGGCGCATCGACTGGGCCGACGGGCCGGCCGAGCATCTGGTGATCAGCGACGACACCGAGCGCTACAACGCCACCCAGGCCCTGCTGCACCAGGCCACCCACGACCCGGTCACCGGCCTGCCCAATCGCAGCGCGCTGCAGCAGCGCCTGCGCGAGCTGTGCGCCGAGGGCCGCCCCTTCGGCCTGATCTGGCTGGACCTGGACCGTTTCACGCTGCTCAACGAGGCCTATGGCCATGCCACCGGCGATGCGCTGCTGCGCGAGTTCGGCGCGCTGCTGCAGGCCGAGTTCGCGCCGCAGGCCCAGACCATGCATCTGGGCGAGGACGAGTTCGCGCTGCTGGTCACGGCCGGCGCCGAGCCGGCCCTGCTGCACGAGCTGACACGGCGCCTGCGCGCGCGGCTGGCGCGGCCCTTCGCGGTCGACGCTCGCGAGATCTATATCGACGCCTCGATCGGCGTGGCCCGCTTCCCGCACACCGCCGGCGACCCCGAGGGCCTGCTGCGCGAGGCCAGCGCCGCGATGCACGAGGCCAAGCAGGAGCCCGGCAGCGCCGAACGCTGGGCCGACGAGGCCAGCAGCAGGCGCAGCAGCAGCGCGACCATGCTGGCCGAGCAGGCGATGCGCGCCGGGCTGAAGAATGCCGAGTTCGAGCTGGTCTACCAGCCCAAGATCGCCGCCGCCGGCGGCGAGCTGCTGAGCTTCGAGGCCCTGGTGCGCTGGCACCGACCCGGCCATGGCGTGGTCAGCCCGGCCGATTTCATTCCGGCGGCCGAGCGCACCGGCCTGATCGTGCCGCTGGGCGCGATGCTGCTGCAGCAGGCCTGCCGTCAGCTCCGCGACTGGCGCGCCGACGGGCGGCTGGTCCTGCCGGTGGCCGTCAATGTCTCGCCGCTGCAGCTGCACGACCCGAGCTTCCCGGCCTTTGTCGCCCGCACCTTGCAGGCCTTCGATCTGCCGGCCGCGCTGCTGACCTTGGAGATCACCGAGACCGCCGCGGTGCGCGACGCCGACCAGGCCCGCGAGCGCATCAGCCGGCTCAACGAGCTGGGCATCAAGGTCGCGCTGGATGACTTCGGCACCGGCTTCTCCTCGCTGAACCTGCTGCGCAGCATGCCGCTGGACGCGGTCAAGATCGACCGCAGCCTGATCGAGCCGATGCCGCAGCGCACCGCCAGCGCGGTGGTGCGAGCGATCTGCCAGCTGGCCGCCGTGCTGGACCTCAAGGTGGTGGCCGAGGGCATCGAAACCCAGGCCCAGGCCGAGGCCGCACGCGCCGCCGGCTGCAACGAGCTGCAGGGCTTTCTGTTCAGCAAACCACTGTCGGCCGCCGCGGCGGGCGACTGGCTGGCGCGCCAGGCGGAGCCGGCGCTCGGCTGACGCGGCCTCAGGCCGGCTGCGCGCTGACCTTGAAGGCGGCGACGATCTCGGCCAGCTTGTTGGCCTGCTCCTTCAGGCTCTCGGCCGCGGCGGCGGACTCCTCGACCAGCGATGCGTTCTGCTGCGTCATCTGGTCGAGCTGGGCGACGGCGGTGTTGACCTGCTCGATGCCCTGGCTCTGCTCGCGCGTCGCGCCGCTGATCTCGGCCATGATGGACGTGACCTGGCCGACGCTGGCGACGATCTCGCCCATCGTGCCGCCGGCCTCGCTGACCAGGCGCGAGCCGGCCTCGACCTGCTCGACGCTGGCGCCGATCAGGGTCTTGATCTCGCGCGCGGCGCCGGCCGAGCGCTGCGCCAGCGCCCGCACCTCGCTGGCCACGACCGCGAAGCCACGGCCCTGCTCGCCGGCACGCGCCGCCTCGACCGCCGCATTCAACGCCAGGATATTTGTCTGGAAGGCGATGCCATCGATGGTGCCGATGATGTCGGCGATGCGGCGGCTGGCGCCGTTGATCTGCTCCATCGTGCTGACCACCTGGCCCACCACGGCGCCGCCGCGCTGGGCCACGCCCGAGGCGGTGGCGGCCAGCTGGTTGGCGCTGGCGGCGGCATCGGCGCTGTGGCGCACGGTGCTGGTCAGCTCCTCCATCGAGCTGGCGGTCTGCTGCAGATTGCTGGCGGTCTCCTCGGTGCGCTGGCTCAGGTCCTGGTTGCCCGAGGCGATCTGGCGCGCCGCCACCGCCATGTCTTCGCTGGTGGCGCGCACCTCGCGCATCACCGTGTCGATCTTGGCGACAAAGAGATTGAAGGAGCGGGCGATGTCGGCGATCTCGTCCTCGCCGCGGGCGAGCAGACGCTGGGTCAGGTCGCCATTGCCGGAGCCGATCTCGTCCATCGCATCGCGCACGCCGGCCAGGCCCTTGAGCATCACGCCGATGGCCAGCGCCGACAGCAGCGCCGCGACCACCGCCACCGCGACCAGGGCCACACCGGCGGTGGCCAGCAGATCGCTCAGCGCGGCCAGCGCCTCGCCGCGCTCGGCAGCGGTCACCAGGGTCCAGTCGGTGCCGGGCACGCGGGTGGCCTTCAGGAAGAAGTCCTGTGCGCCGATTTCGGCCTCGACCAGCTCGGCGCCGGCAGCGCGGGCCAGCAGGGCCGGGCTCAGCGCGGCCGACAGCTCGGCCACCGGCTTGAGCGTCAGCGCGGCGTCCGGGTGGGCGACGATCTTGCCGCCCGGCTCGACCAGGAAGGCAAAGCCGCTGGGCGTCGGCTTGATCGACTTCAGGGTCGCGATCACATCGTCCAGTGCCACATCGGTGCCGGCCACCGCGCGGGTGCTGCCACCGGCCTTGATGGCCATCGCGAAGCTGACCACCAGCTTCTTGCTCGACGAGGCGATATAGGGCGCGGTGATCACCGCCGCGTCGCTGGCCTCGGCCAGCTTGTACCAGGGACGCGCGGTCGGGTCGTACTCGGCCGGGCGCTGGCGATCCGGCACCGAGACCATGCGCTTGTCGGCGCTGCCCAGATAGGCCAGGTCCAGGCGGCCGGACTTCAAGGCCTGCTCCAGCATGGGCTGGGGGCTGTCCAGCGCGGCGGCCGGCGTCAGCGCACTGACGATGTCCTTCTGCGCCTTGACCCAGGCTCCCATCGTGCCGGCATGGGCCTCGCCAAGATCGTTCAGCTGGGCCAACACCTGGCGCTGAGCATGGCCGCTGACACTCAGATAACTGGCCAGGGTCGCCACGCCGATGGCGGCAATCACGATCAGGATGCAGATCGCGATCAGGCGGCTTTTGATGGTCTTCAGCATGGGGCTCCGGGGGCTGGGCGCAAAGCGCACGAGTGTAGGCAGGCCAGGCCCCGGAACCAAGGGTAAACACCAGTTAGCGCGTGAACTCGGTCACGCGCCCCGCCTTCAGACCTTGTGCGTGGACAAGAGGATGCTGGTCTCGGTGTGCGCGATGCCCTCGATCAGGCGCACGCCGCTGAGCACCCGGTCGAACTCTTCCAAGGTGTCGGAGCGCAGCTCGGCGACCAGATCCCAGCGCCCGTTGGTGCTGTGCAGGGCCGCCACATTGGGATGGCCGCGCAGCTCGCGCAGCACCTCGGCGGCGCGGTTGCCCTCGACCGCGATGCTCATCAGCGCGCGGATGCGCTGGGCCTCGGCGGCGGGCCGCAGGCGCACGCTGTAGCCGACGATCACCCCCTCGCGCTCCAGCCGGGCGATGCGGTTCTGGACCGTCGCCCGCGCCACCCGCAGCTGGCGGGCCAGCGCGACGACAGGCAGGCGGGCGTTGTCGCGCAGCAAGGCGATCAATTCGCGGTCGGTGTCATCGATATTGGCCATAACGCCAATTTTATGCTGACACTTTGTCTAGCAAACCGGACAAATTGGTCGCTTTGCCATCTTTTCGTTAGCTGCACTCCTCTTCAGAATTTGCGCAAAGCGGCCAGCAAAAACGCCAGCCCGCGCCCGGAGACTTTCGATGACACGCTTTGTAGACGTACCCGCCCTGACCCAGCTGTTGCAACGACGTGGCGTCGCCGCGCTGATGGCCGAGCTCAGCGAGGCCTTGCGCGAAGACTTTCTGCGCTGGGAGGATTTCGACAAGTCGGCCCGCGTGGCCAGCCATTCCGCCCAGGGCGTGATCGAGCTGATGCCGGTGGCCGATGCCCATCGCTATGCCTTCAAATACGTCAACGGTCATCCGGTCAACACCAGCCGCGGCATGTACACGGTGATGGCCTTCGGCGTGCTGGCCGATGTGGCCAGCGGCTATCCGCTGCTGCTGTCCGAGCTGACGCTGACCACGGCGCTGCGCACCGCCGCCACCTCGGCGATGGCCGCCAAGGCGCTGGCCCGGCCCGACTCGCGCCGCATGGCCCTGATCGGCAACGGCGCGCAAAGCGAGTTCCAGGCCCTGGCCTTCCACACCCAGCTGGGCATCAGCGAGATCGTCGCCTACGACATCGACCCGGCCGCCACCGCCAAGCTGGAGCGCAATCTGGCCGCCTTCCCGGCGCTGAAGGTCCGCCGTGCGGCCTCGGTGGCCGAGGCGGTGCGCGGCGCCGACATCGTCACGACGGTGACGGCCGACAAGACCCGCGCCACCATCATCAGCCCCGAGATGATCGAGCCCGGCATGCACATCAACGGCGTCGGCGGCGACTGCCCCGGCAAGACCGAGCTGCATGCCGATGTGCTGCGCGCGGCGCGCATCTTCGTCGAGTACGAGCCGCAGACCCGCATCGAAGGCGATATCCAGCAGCTGCCGGCCGAGCATCCGGTGGTCGATCTGTGGCGGGTGCTGGCCGGCAGTGCCGAAGGGCGCCAGAGTCGCGAGCAGGTGACGGTGTTCGACTCGGTGGGCTTCGCGCTGGAGGACTACACGGCGCTGCGCCTGGTCTACCGCCTGGCCCAGGAGCTCGGCATCGGCCAGGAGGTCGAGCTGGTGCCGCCGGCCGACGATCCCAAGGACCTGTTCCGCCACACCCGGGGCGGGCGCGCCCAGCTCAGGCGCGCCGCCTGAAACGGGCGTCGGCCGCAGCCGATGTGCAGTTTGTAGCGTTTTGCCGGTCCAGATCCGGCTATCGCGCGCTTGAGCCGGGGTTACAGTCGGACGCATCCCTGCACAGGACGTGTCCGAGGTCATATTGAGCCGCAAAGCTTCCAGCTCGCTGTTTGTCGCCATTGCAACGGGCGCCAGCATCGGCCTGCTGCTGCCGGCGCTGATCATCGGCGGCATCCTGATCGGCCTGCGCGAACCGCAGCAGGCCGAGCAGATCCAGCAGCGCGAGTTGCAGGCCAAGCTCGATGTGCTGGCCTCCAGCCTGCCCGAGCTGCTGTGGAACCTGGATGCGGTGGCCGCCCGCGAAGTGGTGTCGGCCATCATGAAGTCGCCCGAGGTGGTGCGGGTGCGGGTCAGCGATGCCTCGCAGGGCGTGCCCTTCATCGAGATGCGCTTCCCGGAGCGCCAGAAGGGCCAGCTCTACCAGGGCGAGCGCGAGATCTATCGCGGCAGCGCCCGCATCGGCCATATCCAGATCGAGCTGGACGACCATCTGGCCAGCGCCGCGCTGGCGCGCCAGCGCTGGCTCTACGGCGCCACCGTCGGCGGCCAGCTGCTGATCTCGCTGGCCCTGATCCTGGCGCTCTTGAACTCCCGCGTGATGCGGCCGCTGCGCGAGCTCGGAGGCTTCGCCAATGATCTGGCGGCCGGGCGTTTCGCGGCCCGGCTCAAGCGCGAGCGCGATGACGAGATCGGCCGCCTGGGCGGTCATCTGGAACATATGCGCGACGCGCTGCAGCAGCAGTTCGAGTCGCAGCGCGACCTGATCAACCGGCTGCGCGGCATGGCCGAAACCGTGCCGGGCGTGGTCTACCAGCTGCGCCTGCGCGGCAACGGCGAGTTCGCGTTCGCCTATGTCAGCGAGGCGGTCAAGGACTACTTCCGCCTCAGCGCCAACGAACTGGCCGAGGACGCCAGCGCCTGGTTCGAGCAGCTCCATGCCGAAGACCGCAAGCCGGTGATGGACTCGCTGCTGGCCTCGGCCCGCCACCTGACGCCCTGGCAGCAGGAGTTCCGCACCCACCACCCCGACGGCAGCGAGCGCTGGCTCTACGGCAATGCGATCGCGCAGCGCGAAGAAGGCCAGGACGGCTCCGGCGTGCTCTGGCACGGCTTTCTGACCGATATCTCGCGCCAGCGCCGCGATGCGCTGGAGCTGGAGCGCTACCGCCATCATCTGGAAGAGCTGGTGCAGGCGCGCACCGCCGAGCTGGCCGAGGCCACCCAGGCCGCCCAGGCGGCCAGCCTGGCCAAGAGCGCCTTCCTGGCCAATATGAGCCACGAGATCCGCACGCCGATGAATGCCATCATCGGCCTGACCTATCTGGTGCGGCGCGATGTCGTCGAGCCCGAGCAGCAGGAGCGGCTGCGCAAGGTGGCCGACGCCGCCGAGCATCTGCTCAGCGTCATCAACAATGTGCTGGACTTCTCCAAGATCGAGGCCGGCAAGCTGCAGCTGGACCGCGCCGAGTTCACGGTCGGCCAGGTGATGGACGGCATCTCCAGCATGCTGGCGCAGCGCGCGGCCGAGAAACGGTTGAAGGTCGAGCTCGAGCTCGACCCGGCGCTGGCGGCCCGCCCGCTGCTGGGCGATGCGCAGCGCATCGCCGAAGTGCTGCTGAACTTTGCCGGCAATGCGGTCAAGTTCACCGACCAGGGCTTTGTGCGCCTGAGTGCCAAGGTGGCCCAGGAGTCCGGCAACTCGGTGCAGCTGCGCTTCGAGGTGCGTGACAGCGGCATCGGCATCGCCGAGGACGTGCAGCAGCGCCTGTTCCAGGACTTCGAGCAGGCCGACAGCTCGACCACGCGCCGCTATGGCGGCACCGGCCTGGGCCTGGCGATCTGTCGGCGCCTGGCCCGGCTGATGCATGGCGAGGTCGGGGTCGAGAGCGCGCCGGGGGCCGGCAGCCTGTTCTGGTTCACCGTGCTGGTCGAGAAGTTCGAGGGCCGGGTCCGGCTGCCGCTGCCGCTGAGCCGCAACCAGGTGGCGCAGGAGCTGCAGAAGTCCTTTGCCGGCACCCGCGTGCTGCTGGCCGAGGACAACGCGGTCAATCAGGAGGTCGCGGTGGCCCTGCTGTCCAGCGCCGGTCTGCAGGTCGATGTGGCCGAGGACGGCCAGCAGGCGGTGGACATGGTGGAGCGGCAGGACTATGCGCTGGTGCTGATGGATGTGCAGATGCCCGTGATGGACGGGCTGGACGCGACCCGCACGATACGCCGCAGCGCCCGCGGCCGCGATCTGCCCATCCTGGCGATGACGGCCAATGCCTTTGCCGAGGAGCGCCAGCGCTGCCTGGACGCCGGCATGAACGACCATGTGGCCAAGCCGGTGGTGGCCGAGCAGCTGTTCGCCACCTTGCGGCTGTGGCTCAGCAGGCAGGCCACGCCGACGAACTGAGGGCTAGCGGCTCTGCTTGATCAGCCGGCCCGAATCCTTTTGCAGCGGGCGGGCATTCATCGGGTAGAGCTTGGCAAAGATCTCGATCTGCTCGCCCGACAGCTGCACCGGCTGGCGCATCACCATCCACAGCACGCCCTCGCTGCAGGGCGGCGTCGTCAGCGAGCCCATATAGGTGTAGTAGGCGCGATCCTCGGGCAGCAGCTGCAGCAGGTCCAGCATGCCCGGCCCCGGCTGTGCCTCATGTTTTTCCAGCGGCAGATTGTTCCAGACGGTCTGCACCAGCGCCTGATGGATGGGGCCGCGCTCCAGCAGCACGGCCAGCACCGCGAGCCGGTCCTCGGCGTCCTTGTGCACCAGATGGGCCACCATATCGAACTGGCGGCCATTGATGCGTTCCTCGCTGGGCCGGTGGAAATGGAACTGCTGCAGCTCGAAGCGCCGCCCCATCACCTGCAGGAAGTTGCCCGGCGCGATATTGACCTGCACCGTGTGGCCGGTGTCCAGCACCGCGAAGCCGCTGGGCTTGTAGTCGAACTGGATGGGTTCCAGATCGACGCGGATGCCGTCGCGGATGTCGATCGGGCTCTGGCGCGTGCCGATGGCGCAGAGGCGGTACTCGGGCTTGAGCCCGCCCCAATGCTCGGGCGCACCTTCGCCGCCATAGGCCCAGTGGATCTGCGCGGCCGGCTTGGCCGGCGCGGGCCTGCTGCCACGTTCGTCGACCCGGCTGCGTGCCTTGGGCGGGGCGATGGGCTCGGTCTTCGACGTCAGGCGTTCGGCCAGTCGCTGGCGCAGCACCTCGGCCGACTCGTCGCCGGCCGCCGGCTCGACCACGGCCGCCGCCACCGGCGGCTTCGGCGCTTTGCTGGTGCTCATGGCCGCCGGCCTGCCCTGGGCCACGGCGGCCGAGGCGACGAACAGCAGCATCAACAGACAGGCATGGCCGGGCGAAAGCGCCCGTATCGATGACAACATGATTTCTTCCGGCGCCGCCCATGCGGCCCCCTACCCCGTCATCATCGGCCGAGCGACGCGGCTCTTGAGCCGCGTCAGTACATTTGCGGCTTGACCTTGATCCAGGCCACCAGGCCTATGCCCATCATGCACATCGAGGCCAGCGCCAGCGCCACGGTCGAGTGCATCACCAGCGGCACGACGACACCGGCCACCAGGCCGTTGGCCGCGCTGCCGATGCAGGCCTGCAGCGAGGAAGCCATGCCGCGCCGGTCCGGCGCCTGGTCCAGCACCATCAGCGTCACGACCGGCACCATCAGCGCCCAGCCGAAGGCAAAGACCGCGATCACCGGCAGAGCCCAGAAGGGGCTGGGCTTCAGCAGCAGGTTCAGCGTCACGTTCAGCACCGAAACCAGCAGCATGATGACGAAGCCATGGCGGATCTGGTGGCGCGGCTTGATCTTGCCGGCCAGCCGGCCGCTCATCCAGGCCCCGCCCATGATGCCGCCGATCGAGAAGCAGAAGAACCAGAAGAACTGGGTCGGCGCCAGATGCAGATGTTCGCCGAGAAAGACCGGGGCCGCCAGCACATAGAGAAACATGCCGTTGAACGGAATGCCGCTGGCCAGGGCCAGGAGCAGAAAGCGCCGGTTGGTGCACATCTGCCGGTAGCCGCGCATCAGCGAGCCGACATGGAAAGGCTGCTTCTGGTCCTGATGCAGGGTCTCGGGCAGCAGCCGCCAGTTCGCCACCACCAGGGCCGCGCCGATCAGCACCAGGAACCAGAAGATCGAGTGCCAGTCGGCGTGGACAAACAGGAAGCCGCCCACCATCGGCGCGATCGCCGGCGCGATGCCGAAGAAGATCGTCACCTGGGACATCACCCGCTGCGCCTCTGAGGGCGGGAACATATCGCGGATGATGGCCCGCGAGACCACCACGCCGGCACCGGCGGACATGCCCTGCACGGTGCGCCAGAACACCAGCTGGCCTATCGTGCCGGCCAGCGCACAGCCCAGCGAGGCCAGGGTGAACACCACCATGCCCCACAGCACCACCGGGCGGCGGCCGAAGCTGTCGGACAGCGCGCCATGGAACAGATTCATCACCGCAAAGCCCAGCAGATAGCTGGACAGGGTCTGCTGCATCTCGACCGGCGTCGCATTCAGCGCCTGCGCGATGCCGGAGAAGGCCGGCAGATAGGTGTCGATCGAGAACGGCCCCACCATGCCCAGACAGGCCAGCAGGACGGCAAGAGCCCAGCGCGGTGCGCGCCAAAGGGTGCTGGCATCGGGATTCATCGGGGTTTTGTGCGCTACACGCCCGCTCGGTCGGCAGGTCTGATGGGCAGTGCCGCAGTGTAGCGGCGCCCTCTAAACTCGGCACTCCTGTGGCTATGGCATGACGGAACAATGACGGAACCCTTGAACATCGGCATCATCGGCCTGGGCGTGATGGGCCAGCGCATGCTGGCCCGTCTGGCCACCCACCAGCGGCTGCGCGCCGCCTGGGTCTGGGATGCCAATCCGGCGGCCGTGGCCCAGACCCTGGCCGCCTACCCGCAGCTACAGGCTGCGGCCAGTGCGGAGCAGCTGATCGCCACACCCGGCCTGCACAGCCTCTATATCGCGACACCGCCCGCTGCGCACATGAGCCTGTCGCATCTGGCCTTCGATGCCGGCCTGGCGGTGTTCTGCGAGAAGCCGCTGACGGTGGACTTCCCCGCCGCACAGGAGGCCATCGCCCGCATCGCCCGCGAGAAGCAGCGCGCTGCGGTGAATTTCTCGCTGGCTTCGGCGCCGGGCCTGGGCGCGCTGCAACTGGCCTTCGGCGCGGCCTCCAGGCTGCCGCTGGGCCCGCTGAGCTCGGTCGAACTCGAGGTGGCCTTCGCCGCCTGGCCGCGTCCCTGGCAGGCCGGTGCCGGCGCCTGGCTGGCCGAGCGCGAGGAAGGCGGCTTCACCCGCGAGGTGCTGTCGCACTTCGTCTTCGTGCTGCAGCGCGTGCTGGGCCATGCCGAGGTGCTGGACAGCCACGTCGATTACCCCGCCGACGGCCGCAGCGCCGAGACCGCCTTGAACGCCCGGCTCGAAGCGGCCGGCGTGCCCATCCGCATCGCCGCCCGGGTGGCCAGCGACGTGCCGGTGCCCGATCACAACCGCATGCTGTGGCGCGCCAGCGAGGGCGAGATCGAGCTGCGCGAGTGGTTCGGCGTGACCCAGCAGCGCCGCAGCGAGGGCTGGCAGCCGCTGGGTTCGTCCGACGCGCTGCGAGCCAGCAGCCAGGCCGACCAGCTGGACCAATGGGTGGCGCTGATCGAGGGCCGCTCGCACAGCCTGCCCGGCTATGCCGAGGCGCTGGCCGTGCAGCAGACCATCGAGGCGCTGCTGACCAGCAAGACCTGACTGGCCCCTTCAATTGACGTTCTCGGCCGCGATCTGCGGCCTACGTTCCTGCGTCGCGAAGTGCCCGATGTACTAGGACACTGGCAGCAGCGGAAATTATTCACCGAAACTCTGAGCCGACGCGTCACCGCTCCCCGCATTCGGCCTACATTGGCCATGCCCGCGACGAACACAGGATGACAAGACATGAGCAAGGTCATGGCCGCGCCGCCGCTGACGGCAGGGTGGCTGGAAAATCGAACCTTTGACCTGGGCTTGGTCGTCGGTATCACCCTGGTCGCCGCTTTGGTCGCTATTTGTGCGGGGCTGGACCCTGCGTACCTTCAGATGCTGGTCATGGCCGATCTGTGGCTGCTTGGTTATCACCATGTGATTGCAACCTTTACCAAGCTGGCCGGCACAGCCAGTGATCGGCGTCACAACTTCGCGTTGATCTGGTTGTTGTTTCCCGGCGTGTTAATCGCCACTGCTTTGCTCGGCAAGCTCCATGGCGTGATCGCCATCGTGACGCTCTATTTTTTCTGGCAATGGTTTCATTATGTTCGTCAAAGCTGGGGTATTGCGCAGCGCTACCGCCATCGCGCCGGAACCATGCCCTGGGACAATCAACGTGTAGCAGAAATCACGCTATGGTCGGTACCTATCTGGGGAATCCTGCACCGCTGCCACCAAAACTCAGACACTTTTCTATGGATGCCTGTTTGGATGCCAGCAGTGTCTCTTTGGGTCGTCCAACTAGCTGGCCTCGCTAGTGCAACCCTTGTGTGCCACTGGATACTCACTCGACTGCGGGCTTGGCGGCGCGGCGAACTGCCAGTCGGTCACACACTGTATATGGCGTCACACTTCATCGTATTTGCTTGCGCCTATATTTTGATCGACGATATCACCCTTGGCTGGCTGATGGTCAACGTTTGGCACAACGCCCAATACTTGACCTTTGTATGGATGCATAACCGTCAGCGTTTCAGTGCTGGAGTGACGCCAGACGGTCCGATCATCTCCTGGCTGTCGCAACCAGGTCTGACTCGCGCCAGCATCTATTTCGGCTTGTGCTTGCTGATCACGACCGCCGTTTACACCGCTATCATCGATGGGTCGGCGCTGATTGAAAATGAACTCAAGCTCTTAGGCACCGATGCAGGCACACAGGCAATTGCATTGGTGATCTTATTCTCGATGACCATCAACTTCCATCACTACATCGTGGACAGTATTATTTGGAAGCGTAAGAACGCGGCCAAGAGCTGATGCGGCAGATACCTGCACTGGATGGACTCCGTGGGCTTGCCATCACGCTGGTTGTATTGCGCCACGCGGCCTACCTCGGAGAACAGGTTGGCGACCTCCCTACTGCTGCAGCCGTATTCATGCTCAATGGTTGGATCGGAGTCGATCTGTTTTTTATTCTCTCTGGATTCCTGATTGCTCGGCCATTTTTTTCCAACCAAGTTTTCTCATGGCGTACATATCTGACACGCCGCTCACTGCGCATCCTGCCAGTTTATATATTTTCTCTAGCACTTGCTTTTTTTATTCCATTCTATGATGTCAGCAACACAAACATGGGGTGGCGGATTTTCTATCATTTGCTGTTCCTACAGGACTATTTACCATCAGACATAGTGATTGCATTTTGGTCACTAGGTGTGGAAGAAAAATTCTATCTTCTCGCACCGATTGTCTTGCCTTTTGCAATCAAATACCGCCGCATTGAAACCCAAGTACTGATACTGATCGCCATATTAATTCTCGGGCCGGTCGCACGTTTTTTGACGGTACTTGTCAGCGATCCAGCAAGCAGCTATCCGGAGTTCTTCAAGCTCTACCGAAGTCCATTTCACGCTTGTCTGGATGGTCTGTTCTTCGGCGTACTGCTGGCACGGCTCGAAGCGCTGCGTGTCGATTGGCTAACCCCTGATCGCGCACGTATCTGGTTTTGGATTGGCGCCCTGACCCTGCTCGCACTCATGCTCTCCCATGAGCTTCTGGATCATCTCGGCATGATTGCGGCGGTACTGCGACCCGTCGGCATCGGGTTGGTGATGGCCTTGCTCGTCGGTGCAGCCATCTTCAACGGCGCGCCTCGCGTTCTCGGGTCAGCAGTACCGCGCTGGCTGGGGCGCATTTCCTACAGCCTGTACCTGATCCACATTCCACTGATTGGACTGTCGATCGAACTGACCAGACCTCTAGGCGGGAAGTTCTTCGTCTTCCTGCCTATCTACGTGGCAATTTCGCTGGCCATGGCGCAGCTGATGCATATGCTGATTGAGCGCCCGTTTCTCGACCTCAAAAAACGACTGGCCCCATCGTCATAGCGCTGCCACTGCTGCAAGGATTCAACTTGCCTGCAGCCAAGCAAAAGAGTGAAGCAAGCCGATAGGCCGGATTCTGTGCAAGACCTGACCCTTGCGGGCTTTGGTCCTGTGACCGCCATTCCTCTGGGCCGGGCATCACTGCCCGGCTCGGTGCCACCTACCCGCCAGCTCAGCGAGCCGCCTCGATACTGGCCTACTTGGTGTTGCTGCGCGTAGAGATTGCCCGTTTCACCCGATCCCATGGGCTGCGCTCATGGTCCCGCAGGGCTTAGCACCCCGCACGTTTGATCGACTCGTCTCTGTTGCTCTGATCCTCGGCTCACGCCGGACAGCCGTTAGCTGCTACGCCGCTCTATGCAGTCCGGACCTTCCTCCAGCCCCAGGTTTCCCTGATCGGGCCAGCGGCGGTCTGGCTTGCTTCACGACCGCATTATCGTTCATCGCTTCAGGCTCGCGATCGCGCCCGCCATCATCGCGACGCCCAGCAGCTGCAACGGGCTCAAGGCGCGTCCGTAGACGGCGCAGTCGACCAGCACCGCCGCCGCCGGATAGACGAACTGCAGCAGCGCGATGCGGCCGGCCGGCAGCCGGTTGATGCCGGCATAGAGCAGCACATAGGCCAGGCCGGTGTGTATCAGGCCCAGACCGGCCAGCCAGCCCCAGGCCGCACCCCAGGCCGGCCAGCCCTGCGTCAGCGGCCAGGCCAGCAGCACCACGCTGCCGACCGCGCACTGCCACCAGGCCAGCGCGAAAGAACTGACCCCGCGCACCGATTTCGCGATCAGGGTCACGGCGGCATAGCTGAACGAGCCGCCGAAGCACATCAGCAGGCCCCAGCCATAGGCGGAGTCAATCTCCCGCCATTGGTCCAGCAGGCCGGTGGCCAGCGCCAGCCCCAGCAGCGCGATGAGCGCGGCCGCGCCCTGGCGGCGGCTGAAGGGCTCGCGCAGGAACAGCACGCCAAAGGCCATCACCAGCAGCGGCTGCACATGGAAGACCACGGTGGCCACCGCGATCGAGCTGCGCTCGATCGCCGCGAAGAACAGCCCCCAGTTGACCTGCATCAGCAGGCCGGCCGCGACGGCGGCCAGCAGGCCGCGCCGCGCCAGCCGCAGCTCGCCCAGGCGAGCGCTGGCCAGACCCCAGACCAGCAGCGCCAGGACGCCGAAGGCACAGCGGAACCAGACCGCCGTCAGCGGATCCTGGCCGGCCTCCTCCAGAAACACGCCCAGCGTGCCCAGCAGCAGGCCGCCGGCCAGCATCAGGGCCTGGCCCTGGCGTTCTTCGCTGGAGGCCGTCGGTGCGGGAGCGAATGTCGATGCAGGCATGCCGCGATGCTCGGCCAGCCGGGAAATCCTGTGAAGCGGATAGTTTTGCTGGCTACCATTCGCTTATCGAATAGCTGGAGCGAGCGATGCGGGATCTGCAACTGGACTGGCTGCGCGCCTTCGTCGCGGTGGTCGATGCTGGCTCGCTATCGGCCGCCGCACCGCTGCTGCACCGCTCGCAATCGGCCGTCAGCATGCAGCTGCAGAAGCTGGAAGAGGCCGTCGGTCGGCCGGTGCTGCTGCGCGGCCCGCGCCATTTGGAACTGACTCCGAGCGGCCAGGAGCTGCTGGGTTTTGCGCGCCGCATGCTGGAGCTGCATAGCGAGGCACTGACCGCGCTGAACGGCCCGCAGCTGGGCGGACGGCTGCGCTTCGGCGTCCCCGACGACTATGCGGCTGGCTATCTGACGCCGCTGCTGCGCAGCTTCGCGAACCGCCATGCCGGGGTCGAGATCGAGCTGGTCTGCGAGCAGTCGACCGCGCTGATCCCGCAAGTGCAGCGCGGCGAGCTCGATCTGGCCCTGGTCTCGCAGGACAAGCCCGGCCGCGGCACCCATCTGTTCGACGAACCCCTGGTCTGGGTCGGGGCCGCGCAGCACGAGGCCTGGCGGCGCGAGCCGCTGCCGGTGGCCGTCTATGAAAGCGGCAGCATGGCGCGCCGCGATGCGCTGGCGGCACTGAACGCGCAGCGGCGCGGCTACCGCATCGTCTATCACAGCGCCAGCCTGGCGGGCCAGCTGGCGGCGGTCGAGAGCGGGCTGGCGGTGGCCGTGCTGACGCGCTGCAGCGTGCCGCCGGGCCTGCAGATCCTCGGCGACAAACAGGGCCTGCCGCCGCTGCCCACGATGGCCGTGGCCCTGCTGCGCAGCCGGGCCTCGCGCGCATCGGCGGCGGCCGATGCGATGCAGGAGCTGGCGCTGCGCACGCTGGCCTGAAAGGCTGCGCGCGTTTCAGTCCTCGCCGTCTTCGGCCAGCTCCTCGTCGTCCTTCTTGGCCTGGCGGGCCAGCTCGGCCTCCAGCGGACGCAGCGAATCGATCAGCGCTTCGGGCGGCTTGGGCGCGACCAGGCGCAGCGCCGGCGGCGGCAGCGCGCTCAAGTACGGCGGGCCGAACCAGTGCTGCTGATCCAGCCGTCTGGCCACCAGCAGGGCCTGCGAGCAGACCAGAAAACCCATCACCCCCCAGGCCAGCGCACGCCGACCGCGCGGCCAGACTAGGCTGCCATGCCAGTACACAAGGCCTGCCAGCCCCAGCGGCAGGATCAGCCCTTCCAGCGGCAGCAGTTGGCGCAGCGAGAAGGCATAGGCCAGCAGCGGCAGCAGCGCGCCCACCAGGCTCATCAGCGCCACGCCGACCAGGGCCCGCCACAGATGGCTGGCGAAGGGGAAGCGGTGCTGGAACAGCTGGGTCACCAAGGCCCAGAGCGCGGCCCAGCTCAGCAGCAGACCCAGCGGCATCAGCACGGCGGCGGCATAGTCGATCCACGGCGAGCTCGGGTTCAGCGAGCTCCACTGGTCCAGCCACAACGCGCCCAGCCACAGCAGCATCAGCCCCGCCAGCCAGCGCAGCGGCGGCGCGCCGGCGGCCAGCAGCAGCGGCTGCTCAGGCGCCAGCGCGTCACTGCTGCGGCGCAGGCGCAGCTGGGTGGCGCCGAGCTGGAATACCGCGCCGGCCCCCAGGGCTACCGACTCGCCGGCCGCCAGCCGACTCCGGCCGAGCTGGCCGCCGTTGAGGCTGGGCAGCAGGGCCAGCTGCGGACCACCGGCCTCGTCCAGGCTCAGCCGGGCATGGGTGGCGGCCAGATGGCTGTCGTCCAGCACGATGTCGCAGTCCGGCGAGCGGCCGATCGAGACCGGCCAGGCCTGCAGCTTGTGCGTGGCGCGTACCTGGCCATCGCGGCCCAGCACCTCGATCACTGCTGCGCGCGCGTCCATCCGAAGCCTCCGAGGTAATGGGCGCTCAGCTTGAGCGCGTTGTCAAAGCTGATGCCGCGGGCATCGAAACGGCCCAGCGCGCCCTCGGTGGCGCCATCCACCGTGGTCACCAGCACGCTCAAATCATGCAGGCCGGCCAGCTTGCGGTAGGCGCTCAGGCAGATCACCGCGCGCAGCGGCGGTCCCTCCTTGACGTCCTTCTGGATGAACTCCTCGCGGCAATGCGGCGCGGTGCGCTGCTTGTTGGAGCGGCCCAGGTTCTCGTTGCGAAAGCTGCCCGAGTACTGCTTGGCAAAACGCAGCGCACCGAGCTTGGCGCCGTCGTAGGCCTCGTGCGAGATGTCCAGGTAGCCGGTCTGCAGCGCGCCATTGATGAAGACCGCATGCTCCATCCGGCATTGCGAGCGCTGGAAGTCCAGGCCCTTGCTGTCGGCCGGCGTGCCCCGCCCCCAGCAGCGCATGAACTGCTCCTGAGGCACCGGCAGGCGGTAGCGTGCATGGTCGGCGCCGCGCCAGGGCTGGGCGATGAAGCGGGTCACCAGCTCGTCCTGATAGGCCATCAGCTGCTCGCGCAAGCGCGGCCAGGCCGGGCCGGCCAGCGGCTTGCTCGCACGGCTGCGCTCGAACAGGCGCAGCGCGAACTCGGCCGGCACCAGAAAGCTCATCTGCTGGGCGAAGAACATCGCCGAGACATTGATGCCGACGACCCGGCCCTCCTCGTCCAGCACCGGGCCGCCGCTCATGCCCGAGTTGATGCTGCCCGAGTAGTAAATCAGCGCATCGAAGCTGCGCTCGACCAGGCCGTTGTAGGTGCCCTCGACGACAGCGAAGGCCACGTCGTGCGGGTTGCCCATCGAGTAGATGCGGTCGCCCTTGGACAGCGGCTGGTCCAGCGGGCGAAAGCGCAGCGCGCCGGCATTCTTCAGCCCGGCGCCGACCACGCGCAGCAGCGCCAGGTCGCGCCGCACATCGAAGTCCAGCAGCTCCAGCTCGCCCGCCTGGCCCTCCGTGCCGGCATAGCGCAGGCGGTAGCGCTCGGGCTCCAGCGCGGCCTGGCTGATCACATGGTAGTTGGTGATCACATGGCCGTCCTCGCTGACCAGAAAGCCCGAGCCGACCGAGGCCTGGCTGTCCTGATTCTTCAGCAGGGTGCGGATCTGCAGCAGCTGGCCACGGGCCCGCTCGTAGATGCGCCGGGCGGTGGCCGAGACCGCCGCGGCCGGCGCGCTGGCGGCCGCTGCCGGAGCTGCGGGCACCGGCTGCGGCTGGGCCAGCAGCGGCTGGGCCAGGGTCTGCAGCAGCAGTCCGGCCACGATCAAGAGTTTGCGCAAGTCTGTTCCCTCCTCGTTGCGTCGCCGGCCATGCTAGCCGGTTTGCAGCCAGGAGGCCGCGCGGTCAGAGCAGTTTCCAGCCCAGCGCCTCGCCGCCGCGCAGCGGCTTGAGCCGCGCCTCGCCGAAGGGCACGCTGTCGGGCAGGGTCCAGTCCTGCTTGAGCAGCGTGACGCGCTCGGTATTGCGCGGCAGGCCGTAGAAGTCGGCGCCATTGAAGCTGGCGAAGGCCTCCAGCTTGTCGAGCGCGCCCATCGCCTCGAAGGCCTCGGCATAAAGCTCCAGCGCGCTCATCGCGGTGAAGCAGCCGGCGCCGCAGACCGAGTTCTCCTTCATCACCGAGGCGTGCGGCGCGCTGTCGGTGCCGAGGAAGAACTTCGTGCTGCCCGAGGTCGCGGCCCGTATCAGGGCCAGGCGGTGCTCCTCGCGCTTGAGCACCGGCAGGCAGTAGTAGTGCGGGCGCAGGCCGCCGGTGAAGATGGCATTGCGGTTGTAGAGCAGATGCTGGGGCGTCAGGGTCGCGGCCGTGTAGGCATCGGCGCTGTGCACGTACTGTGCGGCCTCCTTGGTCGTGATGTGCTCGAACACCACCTTCAGCTCGGGCATGTCGGCCCGCAGCGGCGTCATCACGCGGTCGATGAAGACGGCCTCGCGGTCGAACACATCGATGTCCGGGTCGGTCACCTCGCCGTGCACCAGCAGCAGGAGGCCCTCGCGCTGCATCGCCTCCAGCGTCTTGTAGGTCTTCTTGATGTCGGTGACACCGGCATCGCTATTGGTCGTGGCGCCGGCCGGGTAGAGCTTGAGCGCGACCACGCCGGCGTCCTTGGCGCGCTTGATCTCGTCGACCGGGGTCAGGTCGGTCAGGTACAGCGTCATCAGCGGCTCGAACTTCAGGCCCTCGGGCACGGCCGCGAGGATGCGCTCTCGGTAGGCCTGGGCCTGGGCGGCCGTCGTGATCGGCGGGCGCAGATTGGGCATCACGATGGCACGGGCGAACTGGCGCGCGGTGTGCGGCACGACGCTCTGCATCGCGGCCTCATCGCGCAGGTGCACATGCCAGTCGTCGGGGCGAATCAGGCTCAGCTGGGTGGGGGTGGCGGTACTCATGGGCCGGCATTGTCGCACCCGTGGCCCGGTGGAATTCCCGCATGAAGCCCCCGCAATTCCCTGGACAGCGGCGCCGGCGCTCACCAACAATCGATGACCCTCACAGCACGGAGAAGCCATGTCCCGTCACGCCCTGTCCCTGATCGCCGCCGCCCTGCTGGCCGCCTGCGCCAGCACCGAAACCATCGGGCCGCCGGCCAAGGAGATGATTTATGCGGTGACCGCGAGCAACAAGCTGATCCAGTTCAACGCCGGCCAGCCGCAGAAGATCCTCAGCAGCAAGGCACTGAGCGGCCTGGCCGCCGAGGAGCGGCTGCTGGGCATTGACTACCGGGTCGCCAAGGGCCAGCTGTTCGCGCTGGGCGACAGCGGCCAGCTCTACCGCATCAACACCGCCGACGGCAGCGCCAGCCGCATCGGCACGCCGGTGGCCCTGCCGCGCGAGGGGGCCACCGAATGGGGCTTCGACTTCAACCCGACGGTGGACCGCATCCGCGTCGTCAACGACGCCGGCTTCAATCTGCGCCTGCACCCGGACACCGGCGCGGTGGTCGACGGCAATGCGGACCAGCCGGGCCTGCAGTTCGACGGCCGGCTGGCCTATGACGCCGCCGACGCGAACGCCGGCAAGGCGGCCGCCCTGGTCGCGGCCGGCTACACCTACAACAAGGACAACGAGAAGATCACGACCAACTACGCGCTGGACGGCAAGCTGGGCACGCTGGTGCACCAGGGCACGAAGGAAGGCGTGACGCCGATGGTGTCACCCAATAGTGGCCGGCTCTACACGGTCGGCTCGCTGGGCCTGGGCACCTTCGAGCGGGCGACGCTGGACATCTCGGATGTATCGAACGCCGCCTACTCGGCCGTCACGCGCGGCAAGCTGTCGAGCTGGTACCGGGTCGATCTGGCCAGCGGCCGCGCGACGCTGATCGGTACGGTGGCCGGCGGCGAGGCGGTGGTCGGGGCTGCGATCGAGCCCTGAGCTCATGCAACAAGGGGCGCTTCGAGCGCCCCTTGTTTTCAGTGCTGAAGTATCTTCGCCAGGAAGTCCTTGGCGCGCGGCGAGCGCTCCTCGGGCTTGCCGAAGAAATCGTCCTTGCTGCAGTCCTCGACGATCTTGCCGGCATCCATGAAGATCACGCGATCGCTGACCTTCTTGGCAAAACCCATCTCATGGGTCACGCACATCATCGTCATGCCCTCGTTGGCCAGCTGCACCATCACGTCCAGCACCTCGCCGACCATCTCGGGGTCCAGCGCCGAGGTCGGCTCGTCGAACAGCATCACGATAGGGTCCATGGACAGCGCGCGCGCGATCGCGACCCGCTGTTGCTGACCGCCCGACAGCTGGCCGGGGTGCTTGTCCTTCTGGGCGATCAGGCCCACGCGGTCCAGCATCTTCAGGCCGCGGGCCTTGGCGTCGTCGAGGCTGCGGCCCAGCACCTTGATCTGCGCAATGGTGAGGTTCTCGGTGATCGACAGGTGCGGGAACAGCTCGAAATTCTGAAACACCATGCCGACCCGGGCCCGCAGCTTGGGCAGGTCGGTCTTGGGGTCGGAGATCGAGATGCCGTCGACGACGATGTCGCCCTTCTGGATAGGCTCCAGCGCGTTGACGGTCTTGATCAGCGTGGACTTGCCCGAGCCCGAAGGGCCGCAGACCACGACCACATCGCCCTTCTTGATCGTCGTGCTGCAGTCGGTCAGCACCTGGAAGGGGCCGTACCACTTGGAGATGTTCTTGATATCAATCATGGCCAAAGCTTTCTAGCGAATGATGGCGATCTTCTTCTGCAGGCGACGCACCAGCATCGACAGGCTGAAACAGATCACGAAGTAGACGACGGCAGCCACCAGATAGGTCTCGACGGGCCGGTTGAAGTTCTTGCCGGCGATCTCGAAGCCCTTCAGTAGATCGTAGGCGCCGATTGCATAGACCAGCGAGGTGTCCTGGAACAGGATGATGGTCTGTGTCATCAGCACCGGCAGCATATTGCGGAAGGCCTGGGGCAGCACCACCAGTTGCATGGTCTGGCGATAGCTCATGCCCATCGCATAGCCGGCATACACCTGCCCCTTGGGGACGCTCTGGATGCCGGCGCGCATGATCTCCGAGAAGTAGGCGGCCTCGAACACCGTGAAGGTGATGATGGCCGACAGCTCGGCGCGGTTGCTGGAACCCCACTCGCCGCCGACCGCAGCATAGAAGGCCGCAGGGATCAGCAGGAAGAACCACAGGATCACCATCACCAACGGGATCGAGCGCAGCGTGTTGACATAGAAGGCGGCCGGCAGCACCAGCCACTTCTTGCCCGACAAGCGCATCAGCGCCAGCAAGGTGCCCAGCACGATGCCGCCAAAGGTGGCGATCAGCGTCAGCTCGACGCTGAAGATCAGGCCCTTGAGGATGAAGCTGGAGACGACGCTCCAGTCGAGGAAGGAAAAGTCGAGATTCATTGAGCCTCCCGCAGGGCCGCCCCAAGGGAGGCGAGCGCCCCCTCGGGGGGCAGGAACGAAGTGACGTGGGGGCTAACAGTTCTCATCGGCCACCTCCGAGGATGCCGGGCACCTGAACGCGCTGCTCGATGAAGAGCGCGATGCGGTTGATGGCGAAGGCCGAGACGAAGTACAGGCCGGTCACGGCCAGATAGACCTCGATGCCGCGCGAGGTTTCCTCCTGAGCCTGCATCGCGAACATGGTCAGCTCGGCGATCGACACCGCGAAGGCCACCGAGGAGTTCTTGACGATATTCATGCTCTCGCTGGTCAGCGGCGGAATGACGATGCGAAACGCCATCGGCAGCAGCACATAGCGGTAGGTCTGCGGCAGCGTGAAGCCCATTGCCAGGCCGGCATAGCGCTGGCCGGTGGGCAGGCTCTGGATGCCGGCCTTGACCTGCTCGGCGATCCGCGCCGAGGTGAAAAAGCCCAGCGCGAACACCACCAGGATGAAACTGGGCACCTCACGCAGCGGTGTGAACAGCGAAGGCAGCACGTGGTACCAGAGAAAGACCTGGACCAGCAGCGGGATGTTGCGGAACAGCTCGGTCCAGGCATTGCCCAGAGCCACCAGTCCTTTGCTCGGCGTGGTGCGCAGAATGCCCATCAGCGAGCCGACCACCAGAGCCACGATCAGGGCCAGCACGGCCACGCTGAGCGTCCATCCCCAGGCCGACAACAGCCAGTCCAGGTAGGTGATGCTGCCGCCGCTGCCGAAGCAGCGCGGCACCATTTCCCCATCAATGGTGTCCTTGCAGAACACCTGCCAATCCCATGTAGCCACCGCTACCTCCGTCAAAAAATCGAGGCCGCCCGAACTGCGCCGAGCGGCCCCGTGTTGATGCCCTCAGGCCTTGCGTTTACTTCTTCGCGTAGTCTTCCATCGGCTTGTCATTGGGGTTGGCCCAGGCCGCCTTGGTGTTGTCATTGACCGGCATGCCGACCTTGGTGTTGGACGGCGGGATCGGTTGCTCGAACCACTTGGTCCACAGCTTGGCCAGCTCGCCGGACTTCATCATCGCCTTGATGCTGTCGTCCACCGCCTTCTTGAAGGCCGGGTCATCCTTGCGGATCATGATCGCGATCGGCTCGACCGACAGCACATCGCCGACCAGCTTGAAGTCGGCCGGGTTCTTGGCCTTGGCAATATTGCCGGCCAGGATGGCGCCGTCCATCACGAAGGCGTCGGCACGGCCCGACTCCAGCAGCAGGAAGCTGTCGGCGTGGTCCTTGCCGAACACTTCCTTGAAGTCCACACCGGTGGCGCGCTCGTTCTTGCGCAGGGTCTGGACCGAGGTGGTGCCGGTGGTGGTGGCGACGTTCTTGCCATTGAGCTGGGCGATCGAGTTGATGCCCGAATTGGCCTTGACGGCGATGCGCACTTCCTCGACGAAGGTGGTGACGGCGAAGGCCACATCCTTCTGGCGCGCCGCGTTATTGGTGGTCGAGCCGCACTCGATGTCGACGGTGCCGTTCTGCACCAGCGGGATGCGGTTTTGCGAGGTCACCGGCTGGTACTTGACGTCCAGCTTGGCCAGGCCCAGGGACTTCTGCACATCGGCCAGCACCTTGTGGCAGATCTCGACGTGGTAGCCGACAAACTTGCCATCGCCCAGCGTGTAGGACAGCGCGCCGGAGGACTCGCGCACACCCATCGTGACGGCGCCACTGTCCTTGATCTTCTTCAGCGTATCGGCCTGGGCCGACAGGGAAAAACCGGCAACGACGGCCAACACAAGCAATGTCTTTTTCATGGAAGCTCCTCTTTCAGAATCATTACGAGAACGCCAAGCAGATCACGGACCGGCCGAGCGCCGGGTACGGAGTTTCACGCATATCCGCCCTCCTGCCGCATTTGCAGCAAGATTTGAGCCACTATTTGCCGAGCACGCTGATGAAGGGCCGGACTCTAACGGTGCGTTCGCTGATCGCCCAATGCCGAATGCACGCACGGTTATGCAGCACACACATGAGGCTTCAGGGTTTTTCCTAGTTCCTTGCCCTCAGCTCCGCTGCGTCAGGTAATCCCACAGCGCCAGCGCCACCGGCTTGCTGCGCCGCGCCGCCTCGGGCCGTTCGCGGTAGATGCGCAGCTCCATGCTCAGCTCATACGAGCCCGGCGCGGTGGCCTGCACCAGACGTTTGGCTTTGAGTTCCTTCTTGACCGAGCTGGCCGGCAGGAAAGCCATGCCATGGCCTTCCAGCGCCATCGCCTTCAGGCCCTCGGCCATATCGGTCTCGTAAATCGAATCGAGGTTCAGTGCCGTCGGCGAGTCCTTGACGACCAGCTCGACCAGCCGGCCCAGATAGGCCCCGGAGGCATAGCTGAGGAACGGGATCTTCTGACCCGGATGCCCGGGCAGCGCAAACAGCGGCCGCCCCTGGGCATCGGCCTTGGCATAGGCGGCCAGGGTCTCGTGCCCCAGCGAGGCCATCTCGTAGCGCTCGGGGTCGAGCTGCAGCGGCTGGCTGGGGTGGTGATAGACGATCAGCAGATCGCAGTTGCCCTCGCTGAGCTGCATCATCGCGTCGTGCACATTCAGCGCATTGAGCCGGCTCTTGACCGCGCCAAAGCGCTGGCGCAAGTCCATCAGCCAATGCGGAAAGAAGCTGAAGGCCAGCGAGTGCGGCACCGCGAACTCGATCATGTCCTGCCCCACCGCCTGGTGGCTGCGCAGCATATTGCGGGTGGCCTGCAGGCTGCCCAGCATCTCGACGGCCTGGCCCAGCAAGGTCTCGCCGGCGGCGGTCAGCCGGGTCGGGTAGGAGCTGCGGTCCACCAGGTCGACCCCGGCCCAGGCCTCCAGCGCCTGGATGCGGCGCGAGAACGCCGGTTGAGTCACATGCCTGTGCTGAGCCGAGCGCGAAAAGCTGCGGGTCTCGGCCAGACTGACGAAATCTTCAAGCCATTTGGTTTCCACACTGCCCAGTGTAGCCCTGCGTCGCAGGCCCCCCGTTTGAGGTTCTCACCCCCCTAGGTAAAGGGGGGTGTGACGACACAATGTAACAAGGCTTGAGTACATTCGGGCGCGTAGTCCTCGAAGCTTGGCGTCCCCAACACCATCGAAGCGGAGCACCCCATGAGGCTCATCAAAGCACTGGCGGCAATTTCCCTGGTCGCGAGCGCGGCAGGCGCGGCCGCCGGCCCCATCAAGCTCACGTTCGATGGCCTGGGCCAGGCCGACAACACCTTGATGCGCGACCAGTACTCGGGCCAGGGCGTCAACTTCTTCTTCAACGCGGTGCTGGCCGGCGACAAGGGCTCCTACAGCAATATCGGCAATCGCCCGTCCGGCGACACCGTGCTGGGCCTGGTCGACCTCGATCCGGACCTGCCCGCCGCCGCCGCGTTCTGGGTCAATATCAAGGACGGCTTCGAGGACCTGCTGAGCCTGAGCTACCTCACCAACCAGAGCTCGGGTTCGCTGCGCATCTTCGACGGGCTCGATGGCCAGGGCAAGCTGCTGCGCGAGTTCAATCTGAGCAATGTCGCGCAGGAGAACTGCGGTGCCTTCTCGCTGTGCACCTGGCGCGACATCCGCACCGATTTCGAGGGCAAGGCCTACTCGGTGGTGTTCCAGGGCGGCAACCGGACCATGTTCTTCGATGACATGGTGTTCGGTGCCGCACAGCCGCCCGTCGATGTGCCCGAGCCGGCCAGCCTGGCCCTGGTCGCGGCCGGCTTCGGCGCGGCCCTGCTGGGCACGCGGCGCCGCCAGCGCGCCTGAGCGCAGCCCCGCAATCATCCGCAAGCCGCCACCCGGCGGCTTGTCTGCATTCAGGCCGGCGGCTCGGCAGCGCCGGACTGCTGCAGCCGCCACATCTGCGCATAGCGCCCGCCGCGCGCCAACAGGTCCTCGTGATGGCCGCGCTCGATGATGACGCCCTGCTCCATCACCAGGATCTCGTGCGCATCGACCACGGTGGAGAGCCGGTGCGCGATCACCAGCACCGTCTTGTTCTGGCCCACCGCCTCCAACTCGGCCTGGATCGCGCGCTCATTGCGCGAGTCCAGCGCCGAGGTCGCCTCATCGAAGATCAGGATGGGCGGGTTCTTCAGCAGGGTGCGGGCGATCGCGACGCGCTGCTTCTCGCCGCCGCTGAGCTTGAGCCCGCGCTCGCCCACCATGGTTTCGTAGCCCTTGGGCGTGGCCGCGATGAAGTCGTGGATATGGGCGGCTCGGGCCGCCCCCTCGACCTCCTCGCGCGAGGCGCCGGGCCGGCCATAGGCGATGTTGTAGGCCACCGTGTCGTTGAACAGCACCGTGTCCTGCGGCACGATGCCGATCGCGCGGCGCAGCGAGCCCTGGCTCACGCCGCGTACATCCTGATCGTCGATCAGGATGCGGCCGGCGTCGAGGTCATAGAAACGATAGAGCAGGCGCGCCAGCGTGCTCTTGCCCGAGCCGCTGGGGCCGACCACGGCCACCTTCTTGCCGGCCGGGATCTCGAAGCTGAGGTTCTTCAGGATGGGCCGCGCGGCCTCGTAGGCGAAGCTGACGTTCTCGAAACGCACCGCCGCACCCACGATGCGCAGCTCCGGCGCGCCAGGCGCGTCGGCCACCTCGCGGTCGCGCTCCAGCAGCGTGAACATCTTGTCCAGATCGGTCAGGCTCTGCTTGATCTCGCGGTAGATCACGCCGAGAAAATTCAAGGGGATGTAGAGCTGGATCATGAAGGCATTGACCATCACCAGATCCCCGAGAGTCATGGTGCCCGACACCACGCCCTGGGTGGCGCGCCACAGCATCGCGACCAGCGCGGTCGCGATGATCAGCTGCTGGCCGGTATTCAGCAGCGACAGCGTCGACTGCGACTTCAGCTGCGCGCGGCGCAGCTTCTCCAGGCTTTCGTCATAGCGGCGCGACTCGAAGTCCTCGTTGTTGAAGTACTTGACCGTCTCGTAGTTCAGCAGCGAGTCGATCGCCTTGCTGTGCGCCACCGAGTCGAGCTCGTTGAGCTGCTTGCGGAACTTGGTGCGCCACTCGGTCACCAGCACGGTGAAGCTGACATAAAGCACGAGGGCCGCGATCGTGATGCCGGCAAACCAGATGTCGTATTTGACGGCCAGCAGGCCCAGCACCAGGGTCACCTCGATCAGGGTCGGCACGATGCTGTAGAGCGAGTACGAGATCAGCGAATGCACGGCCCGGGTGCCACGCTCGATATCGCGCGTCATGCCGCCGGTCTGGCGCTCCAGATGAAAGCGCAGGCTCAGATCATGCAGATGGCGGAACACCTGCAGCGAGATGCTGCGCGCCGTGCCCTCGGTGGCCTTGGCGAAGATCAGCTCGCGCAACTCGGTGAACAGCGAGGTCATCAGGCGCAGCGCGCCATAGGCCAGCAGCAGGCCCAGCGGCAGCACCAGCAGGGCCTGCGGATCGCCGGGCTTCAGCGACAGGCTGTCGACCAGTTGCTTGAGCAGCAGCGGCACGCCGACATTGCTGAGCTTGGCGCCCAGCATAAAGCCCAGCGCCAGGCCCACGCGCCAGCGGTAGCGCCACAGATAGGGCAGCAGCTTGGCAATCGTCGCCCAGTCGGAGCGGGGCGGGGCCGGTGCGGCGGCGGGCTCGGGGCTGACGGCCGGGGTCGAGAGGCTTGTGCGCATGTTTTTTGCTGGACATCGGACGGTCGCCGACAATCAGTCCAATTTTCCCAGGTATGCATCATGAGCCACGCTTCAAGCCCTTCCCCTGAAAACAACGCCACCCCCAGCAGCCAGCCCGGCATGCCGCGCGAGCTGGTGCTGCGTGTGATGCCGATGCCGGCCGATGCCAATGCCAACGGCGATATCTTCGGCGGCTGGATCATGGCCCAGGTCGACCTGGCAGGCTCGGTGCTGCCCAGCCGGGTCTCGCGCGGCCGGGTCGCGACGGTGGCGGTCAACGAGTTCATCTTCAAGCAGCCGGTCTCGGTCGGCGACCTGCTGAGCTTTTATGCCCAGGTCAAGCGCATCGGCCGCACCTCGATCACGGTGCATGTCGAGGTGGTGGCCGAGCGCAACCCGGCCAACCCGCAGGTGGTCAAGGTCACCGAGGCGAACCTGACCTATGTGGCGATCGACCGCGACGGCAAGCCCCGGGTGTTTGCCGAACAGGTGTGAAAACCAGGGTCCTGATCCTCGGCGGCGGCGCCATCGGCAGCGCCATCGCCGCCCATCTGGGCGCCGAGCCGGGTTTCGAGATCTTCGTGCTGGAGCGCGACCCGAGCTATGCGCAGGCCTCCTCGGCCCTGTCCGCCGCATCGATACGCCAGCAGTTCTCGACCCCGCTGAATATCGCGCTGTCGCAGTACGGCCTGCAAGTGCTGCGCGCGGCCGGCGCCGGCTTGGTCGAGCGCGGCTATCTCTATCTGGCCAGCCCGGCCGGTGCCCCTGATTTGCGCGAGCTGCATGCGCTGCAGACCGCCCATGGCGCCGACATCGCCCTGCTTTCCCCGACGCAGCTGAGCGAGCGCTGGCCCTGGCTGGCCACGCAAGACCTGGCCCTGGGCTCCTGGGGCCGCAGCGGCGAGGGCTGGTTCGACGGCTGGGGCCTGCTGCAGGCCTTGAAGCGCCAGGCCCAGGCCCTGGGCGTGCAGTATCTGAAGGGCGAGGCGCTGGCGCTGCGGCGCGACGCCAGCGGCGCCCTGATCGGTGTCGAGACCGATACCGACCAGCAGCTGCACGCCGATCTCTATGTGCTGGCCTGCGGCGCCTGGTCCGGCGCGCTGGCCGCCACCGCCGGCCTGGCCGTGCCGGTCAGCGGCAAGCGCCGCAGCGTCTATGCCTTTCGCACGCCCGAGCCGGCCGCCGACTGCCCGCTGGTGATCGATCCCTCGGGGCTTTGGTTCCGGCCCGAGGGTGAAGGCCAGTTCATCTGCGGCGGTCCGCCGCTGGGCGAGGACGCCGACGGCCTGCCGCTGGACCCCGAGCCCGGGCTGTTCGAAGAGCGGCTCTGGCCGGCGCTGGCCGCGCGCGTGCCCGGCTTCGAGAGCCTGCGCCCGCAGCGCGCCTGGGCCGGCTACTACGAGATGAATGCCTTCGACCACAACGGCCTGGTCGGCCCGCTCGACGCCTGCCCCAACCTGCTCTTGGCCTGCGGCTTCTCGGGCCACGGCCTGCAGCACGCGCCGGGTGTCGGCCGCGGCCTGGCCGAGTGGATCGCGCACGGCGAGTACCGCAGCCTGGACCTGAGCCCGCTGACACCCAATCGCATCGCGGCGGACCGCCCCTATCTGGAACTCAATGTGATCTGAATCAGGCTCAGGCCAGCTTGAAGGGCAGCTCGCGCAGCGGCTTGCCCGTCAGGCGCGTGATCGCGTTGGCAAAGGCCGGGGCCAGCGGCGGCAGGCCCGGCTCGCCCATGCCGGTGGGCGGCTCGGCGCTGGGCACCACATGGACGGCGATCTGCGGCATGTCGGTGATGCGCGGCACCGCGAAGTCGCCGAAATTGCTCTGCTCGACCACGCCGTCCTTCAGCGTGATCGCAGCACCCGGCAGGCACATCGACAAGCCCATCAGCGCCGCGCCCTGCACCTGGGCCTCGATGCTGCGCGGGTTGACCGCCAGATTGCAGTGCACGCCGGCGGTGACGCGGTTCAGCAGCGGCTGTCCGTCTTTCAGCGAGGCCTCCACCACATAGGCCACCACGGTGCTGAAGGACTCATGCACCGCGACGCCCCAGGCGCGGCCGCTGGGTAACTGCTTCTTGCCATAGCCGCTCTTCTCGACCGCCAGCTGCAGCGCGGCGCGGTGGCGTGGGTGCTTGTCGCCAATCAGGCGCAGGCGGTAGGCCACCGGGTCCTGCTTGGTCGCACGGGCGATCTCGTCGAGCAGGGTCTCCATCACATAGGCGGTGTGGGTCGAGCCCACGCTGCGCCACCACAGCACCGGCACGTTCACCTTGGGATGATGCACCGTCAGCCGCATCGGCAGCGGATAGGGCTCGCGCAAGCCCTCGGTGGCCGTGCCGTCGATGCCATTCTTGACCATGAACTGGCCGAACACGGTGCCCGTCGTGATGGACTGGCCGACCAGCACATGGTCCCAGGCCAAGACATTGCCGCGCTCGTCGAAGCCGATGCGGGCGCGGTGCAGATGCATGGGCCGGTAGTAGCCGCCCTTGATGTCGTCCTCACGGCTCCAAAGCGTGCGGATCGGCGCGTCCAGCCCGGCGGCGCGGGCGGCCTTGGCAATCTGGCAGGCCTCGACCACATAGTCGCTGGAGCCGACGAAGCGCCGGCCGAAGCCGCCGCCGGCCATCTGCACCTGCATCGTCACCTGCTCGGGCTTCAGGCCCAGCACGCCGGCGGCCGCGGCCGCGTCCAGGCCCGGGCACTGCGTGCCGACCCACAGCTCGGCGCGATCCTTGCCGAGGCTGACCGTGCAGTTCAGCGGCTCCATCGGCGCATGGGCCAGGTAGGGGAAGACGAACTCGGCCTCCAGCTGGCGAGGGGCCGTGGCCAGCGGCGCCATATCGGCATCAAAGGCCAGCGAGCCTGGCTTGCCGGCCAGTTCGCGGTACTGGGCCAGCAGCTTTTCGCTGTTGACCTTCTCGACGGTGCTGGTGTCCCAGTCCAGCTTCAGCGCCTCGCGCCCCTGCCGGGCCGGCCAGTAGCCCTCGGCCACCACGGCCACACCCTCGCCGCCCTGGTCCACCGGGATGCGCAGCACCGCCTTGACGCCCTTGATCGCGCGTGCCGCGCTGTCGTCCAGCGAGCGCAGCCGGGCGCCGAACACCGGTGGGTGTGCGACCACGGCAGTCAGCTGGCCGGGCAGCCGGGTGTCGATGCCGAAGTCCTGCCGGCCGCTGCTCTTGGCGCGCGCGTCCAGCCGCGTCGTCGCACGGCCGATCAGGCGGAAGTCCTTGGGGTTCTTCAGCGTGACCTGCTCGGGCACCGGCAGCGCCATCGCGGCCTCGGCCAGCGCGCCATAACCCAGTTTGCGGCCGTCCGCGGCAATCACCTGGCCGGCCTGGGTGCGCAGCGTGGCCACATCGACATTCCAGCGCACGGCGGCGGCGCTCAGCAGCATGGCTCGTGCGCGGGCGCCGAGCTCGCGGTACTGCGTGTAGCTGTTCTTGATCGAATTCGAGCCGCCGGTCATGTGCAGGCCGAACAACGGGTCGAGGTAGGCCGGGTCGCTGGAACCGTTTCGGCTGCGCACCAGCCGCCAGTCGGCGTCCAGCTCCTCGGCCAGAATCATCGGCAGGCCGGTCTGCACACCCTGGCCGAACTCCAGCCGATTGATGGTGACCGTGACCTCGCCATTGGGCGCGATCTGCACAAAGGCCGAGGGTTGCTGTGTCGGCTTGAGCCCGGCCGCGGCGGGGGCTTGCGCGCTGGCCAGCAGCGGGTAGGCACCGAGCGCCAGGCCACCGGCGCCGGCGAGCTTCAGAAAGCTGCGGCGCGGCAGCGCGAGGGTAGATTCGTCGGCAGCGTCGCGTTCCAGCAGGTCTTGCAGCGCGCGCGGCATTTCGGGCATGTGGGTCAGCATGGTGGCGCTCCTTCAGGCCAGGGTCTTGGCGGCATCGGCCACCGCGGCACGGATGCGGGCATAGGTGCCACAGCGGCAGATATTGCCGGCCATCGCGCCGTCGATCTCGGCGGCCGTGGGCTTCTTGCCTTTCGGCAGCGACTTCAGAAAAGCCGTCGCGCTCATGATCTGGCCGCTCTGGCAGTAACCGCACTGCGCGACATCGTGCTTGACCCAGGCCGCATGCACCGCCGCGCCGACCTTGTCGCTGCCATTGGTGGTGGCCTCGATGGTGCGGATCTTCTTGCCCTCGGCCGCCGAGATCGGCGTCACGCAGGCGCGGATGGCCTGGCCGTCCAGATGCACGGTGCAGGCGCCGCACAGCGCCGCGCCGCAGCCGAACTTGGTGCCGGTCATGCCCAGCGTGTCGCGCAGGGCCCAGAGTATCGGGGTGCCGGGATCGGCGTCGACCGCGTGATCGCGGCCATTGACATTGAGGGTGCTCATCGCTGGGGCTCCATCGGTAGGGAATGGCGGCCAGTGTCCGCGCCCGGCGTCGGCAGCGCTTGCCCGTTCCGACGCTTGTCTTGCCAATTTCGATGTTCCGTCGCCGGATCCGTCAGCTGCCGCTCGCGCCGGCGCTACAGTGGCTTAGCCTCGACCCCTCTGCTGCACAACACCCCGCCCATGACCATTGCCCGCCTGGCCCAGGAGATCGGCAAGATTGCCCGAACTGACGGCAGTCACCCAAGCGCTGTGGCCGCGCTGAGCGTCCACAGGCTCAGCGCCAGGAGCGATCCCCTGCCCTGCTTCTACGAGCTGGGCCTGGCCGTCATCGCACAGGGCGCGAAGCAGGTGACGCTCGGCGAACAGGTGATGAGCCTCGGTCCGGGCCAGTCCCTGCTGACGACCGTGGATCTGCCGGTGCTCGCCCAGATCACCCGGGCCGACCTGGCCGAGCCTTTTCTGGGCCTGATGCTCAAGCTCGATGCCCGCCACATCCTGCAGTTGGCCGCTCAGATGGAACTGCCGGCGCTGCCGCGCGACCAAGCCCCCGGCGCCGTCTCGCTGAGCCCGCTGGACCAGCCGCTGCTCGATGCGATGGTCCGCCTGCTGCAGTTGCAAGACGAGCCTCAGCTGTGCGCCAGCCTGGCGCCGCTGATACAGCAGGAGATCCTGGTGCGACTGCTGAGCGGCCCGCATGGTCCCTATCTGCGGCAGCTGGTGGCGGCGGGCTCGCCCAGCCATCAGATCGCGCAGGCCATGGCCTGGCTGAAACAGAACTTCGTCCACGATGTGCTGATGGACGAGCTGGCCGCGCGGGTGCATATGAGCCCCTCGACCTTCCGGCTGCACTTTCGCAACCTCGCCGGCATGAGCCCGCTGCAGTACCAGAAGCAGCTGCGCCTGCAGGAGGCGCGGCTCTTGATGCTGAACCAGGCGCTGGACGCCGGCAGCACGGCCGCGCGCGTGGGCTACGAGAGCGCCTCGCAGTTCAGCCGCGACTACAGCCGCTTGTTCGGCGCCCCGCCGCAGCGCGACATCCAGCGCATGCGGCGCCTGCCGGCCGGCGGAGCCTAGCGGCGCGGCGGCTTTCCCCACTCCCTCACCAGCCGCTCCGCCAGCGCCTCGGCCCAGGCCGCATAGCCGGCCGGGTTGGGGTGGAAGCCGTCGCGCGCCATCAGGCGCACGGCGGCCTTGCCATGCAGATGGGCCGGCAGGGCCTGCATGCCGCGCCGGGGCTGGGCCAGCAGGTGGCGGCCCAGCGCGCGGTTCATGCGCAGGGCCTGGGCCCCCATCAGCCAGCGCAGCGGCTGCGGCAGCAGCGGAAAGCTGTGCATCGGCGGCACCGCGCTGTGCAGCGTGAAACGCGGCGCGGCGGCGCGCTGCTGCAGCAGGTCATCGATCTGGTCGAGCTGCTGCAACCAGCGCCGGGGCGAGAGCTGGCCGACCACATCATTGACGCCCAGCGCCGTCACCACCACATCGGCCGGGAAGATCTCGCTGACGCGCAGATGCTCGAGCGCATTGGCCGTCGTGTGGCCGCTGCGGGCCAGCACCTGCCAGCGCACCATGCCGCCCAGGCGCCGCGCCAGGGCCCGGCTCAGATGGCCGGCCAGCGCCTCATCCTGGCTCGGCGCGCCGACACCGGCGGCGGACGAATCGCCGACGATCAGCAGGCGCAGCACCAGCAGGCCCTCGCCGGTCACGCCAGCCCGCTGGCCCTCGGCCTCGGGCAGGCGCTGGGCCTGGCGCCGCACGCGCGCGCCCTGCCACAGCAGCAGCGGCGCCAGCGCCAACCGCACGAACGGCGCGAGCTGCAACATGCCGAGGGCTTACTCGAACTTGCTGAAGTCCGGCTGGCGCTTCTGGAAGAAGGCCTGGAAGGCTTCCATCGCCTCAGGGCTGCGCAGGCGGGCGCCGAAGATCTCGGCTTCGGTCTTGATCGTCGCCAGCACGGCCTCGGCCTGCGGCGCGCGCATCAGACGCTTGCTCTCACGCACCGCGCTGGGGGCCAGCTTGTTGAAGCGCTCGGCCACGCGGCGCGCATGGTTGACGACCTCGCCGGCCGGCAGCACCGCATTGGCAATGCCGCACTCGACCGCCTGCTCGCCGGTGAAGGGGTCGCCCAGCAGCAGCTTCTCGGCCGCGCGGCGGTTGCCCATCAGCTGCGGCACGAGCAGGCTGGAGGCGAACTCGGGCACCAGGCCCAGGCTGACGAAGGGCATGGCCAGGCGGGCGTCGTCGGCAACGAAGACGAAATCGCAGTGCAAGAGCATGGTGGTGCCGATGCCGATGGCACCGCCGGTCACGGCGGCAATCACCGGCTTGTCGCAGCCCAGCAGCGCGCGCATGAACTGGAACACCGGGGCGTCCTCGCCCGAGCGCGGACGGGCCATGAAGTCCTCGAGATCGTTGCCCGAGGTGAAGATGCCGGGTTGGCCGTAAATCAGCACGGCGCGCACCTCGCCGGCCGTGGCGGCCGCGTTGATCGCATCGGCCATCTGCTGGTACATGTCCGAGGTCAGCGCGTTCTTCTTCTCGGGGCGGGCGATTTCGATGCTGGCCACGCCGTTGACGATGGCGGTCTTGATGGTCATGTCGGGGTCTCCTTGGAATGGATGTGATTGTCGGGGTTCGCGGCGGCCCGGGCCGTGGCCGTGAGCGCCTGCACCTGGGTCCAGTGGTTGGCCAGGTGCATCAGGTGGGCGCGCTGGTATTCGGCGCGGTCCAATTGGCCATAGGCGAAATGTGGCTTGAACTGGCCCTTGTGCGCGCTGAAGGCCTGCATCGCGTCCAGCAGGCGTTGCACCGCGATCTTCAGGCTTGGCTCGGGATCGAGCGCGGGCGCGCCGGGAATCGGCTCGGCGAGATCGTGGCTCATCTGGCCACGGGCGTCGAACACCGCGAAGGCAGCTCGGCCCAGCGTCTGCTGGAACAGCGCGCTCCTGGCTTCGGGATAGCCCTGGATCGAGAACTCGATGCTTTGCGCCAGATGCTGCAGCAGCTGCGGCAGGCTCCAGCGCTCGTGCGCCAGATGGTGCTGGCGCAACATCAGCTCCAGCACCGACTCGCGGGCCTGCTGCCAGCTGCTGAAGCCGGGCGAGAACTCGCCGGCGCAGCCGCTCAGCAGCAGCGGCGAGGCGGACGCCAGCAGCAGATGGCGGCGCTTCATATCAGCCAGGCCGGCACCTGCGGCCACAGGCTGGCCTCGAAGTGCTTGCGGAAGAAACCGAAATGGCCGATGCGGCGCGCGCCGACATCCTTGGGTGCGATGCGGCGCAGCTCGGGGCTGGCGCCGGCATAGAAGCCGTGCAGCGATTCGGTGTTGCGGCGGGACATGAACTCGTCGTCGGTGAAGGCCAGCGACAACATCGGCGTGCGCAGCGCGGCGTAATGGGCACGCAGCGCCTCGCCGCCCTCGCCCATCATGTAGCCGGGGTCCAGGCACCAGCGCCGCCACTGCGCCATCACGCCGCGCGGCAGATCGCCCACCTTGCGCAGCTTGCGGCCCGGGAAATAGCCGAACAGCGGCAGGGCGAGCGGCACGACCACATACCAGAGCCACCAGACATAGCGCCTCAGGCCCGCCGAGTTCTCGCGCCAGTAGCCGCTGCCGCAGCCGACGGTGATGGCGCGGCTGACACGCTCGCGATTGGGCAGCAGGCCGAGAATCTGGCCGCCCAGGCTGTGGCCCAGCCAGTGGATCGGTGTCGTCTCGCTGCCCAGGCGGCGCGACAACTCATCCAGCGCGGCGGCAGCATCGCGCTCGGCCCAGGTGCGGATGTCCGCGTCCAGGCCCTTCAGCGAGCGCCGCATCTCGGCCGGCCGCGAAGCGCCCATGCCGCGATAGTCGAAGCTCAGCACCAGCCAGCCCTGGGCCGCCATCCAGTGGGCGAAGTCGGCGTAATAGCGCTGCTCCACGCCCATGGCCGGTGCGATCAGCAGGCCGGCCTTGGCCGTGGCCGCATCGCCATACAGATGGCCCTTCAGTTCAAAGCCGTCGCCGGCGCGGAAGCTGATCGTCATGCTGCGGAACTCCCAAGCGAAAGCGCGGCCGAGGCCGCGCTTGTCAGGAACGCTTACAGGCGTTCGATGATGCCGGCCGCACCCTGGCCGGCGCCGACGCACATGGTCACCATGCCGTACTTGGCGCCGGTGCGGCGCAGGCCATGGATCACCGAGGCGGCGCGGATCGCACCGGTAGCGCCCAGCGGATGGCCCAGCGCAATCGCGCCACCGTTGGGGTTGACCTTGCTGCGGTCCAGCACGATGCCCTTGCTGTCCAGATCGTTCAGCACGGCCAGCGACTGGGCAGCGAAGGCCTCGTTCAGCTCGATCCAGCCCAGGTCCTGGGCCGAGATGCCGGCCAGCTTCAGCGCGGCCGGGATGGCCTCGATCGGGCCGATGCCCATGATCTCGGGCGGCACGCCGCGCACCGCGAAGCTGACGAAACGGGCCAGCGGGGTCAGGCCGAAGCGCTTGACCGCGGCTTCCGAGGCGACGATCAGCGCGCCGGCGCCGTCCGAGGTCTGCGAGCTGTTACCGGCGGTGACGCTGCCCTTGGCGGCGAACACCGGCTTGAGCTTGGCCAGGCCTTCGGGCGAGGTGTCCTTGCGCGGGCCTTCGTCGGTGTCGACGATGCGCTTCTTCACATTGACCGAACCCTGATCCGGATTAGCCAGATTCGGCGAGCGATCGATCACTTCGAAGGGCGTCATCTCGTCCTTGAAATGGCCGGCCTCGATGGCGGCCAGCGCGCGGCGGTGCGATTCCAGCGCGAACTCGTCCTGGGCCTCGCGGCTGATCTTCCACTGCGCGGCCACCTTCTCGGCGGTCAGGCCCATGCCATAGGCCAGGCCGATGTTCTCGTCGCGCTCGAAGATCGCGGGCGGCAGGCTGGGCTTGTTGCCGCCCATGGGCACCATGCTCATCGACTCGACGCCGCCGGCGATCATCACCTCCGATTCGCCGATGCGGATGCGGTCGGCCGCCATCGCCAGCGCGGTGATGCCCGAGGCGCAGTAGCGGTTGACCGTGACGCCGCCGACCGTGTTGGGCAGGCCGCTCAGCACGGCCGCGACGCGGGCGATATTCATGCCCTGCTCGCCCTCGGGGAAGGAGCAGCCGATGATGGCGTCCTCAATCACCTTGGGGTCAAGACCTGGCACCTGGGCCAAGGCGGCCTGGATGGCGCGGCTCAGCATCTCGTCCGGACGGGTGTTCTTGTAGTAACCCCGGCCCGACTTGCCGATGGGCAGGCGGGTGGCGGCGCAGATATAGGCTTCTTGAACTTGCTTGCTCATGATCGGTGTTCCTTAGTTGCGCACGGGCTTGCCGGTCTGCAGCATGCCCATGATGCGTTCCTGGGTCTTGGGGTGCTCCAGCAAGCTGCAGAAGTGCTTGCGCTCCAGCGACATCAGGTATTCCTCGTCGACCAGCGAACCGGCTTCCACCTCGCCGCCGCAGACCACATCGGCAATCAGGGCCGCCAGGTGATAGTCGTGGGCGCTGATGAAGCCGCCATCGCGCATATTGGCCAGCTGGCCCTTGATGGTGGCGATGCCCGAACGGCCGGCCACCGGGAATAGCGCCTTCAGCGGCGGACGGTAGCCCGACTCGAACATGGACTTGGCCTGGCTGGAGGCGACGTGCAGCAGCTCGTCCTTGTTCGGCACGACGATATCGCTGTCCAGCAGGAAGCCGTTCTTCTTCGCTTCCAGCGCCGAGGTCGCGACCTTGGCAGTGGCGGCGGTCGTGAAACCGTCCTTCAGGAAGGCGAAGATGTCCGCGTCTGCATTGCCAGCCTTGGCCATCTCGGCCGCACGGCGGGCGATATAGGTCAGACCGCCGCCGCCGGGGATCAGGCCGACGCCCACTTCCACCAGGCCCACATAGCTTTCCATATGCGCGACACGGCGAGCGCAATGCACGGCCAGCTCGGCACCGCCGCCCAGCGCCAGGCCGCGCATCGCGGCGACCACCGGCACATTGGCGTAGCGGATGCGCAGCATCATGTCCTGCAGCTTCTTCTCTTCCGGCGCGATGCCCTTGGCACCCGACTTCATGAAGACGGGCATCAGCGCTTCGAGGTTGGCGCCGGCCGAGAACACATCGTCCGGGCTCCAGATCACCAGGCCCTTGTACTTCGCCTCGGCGATCTCGACGGCCTTCAGCAGGCCCTCGGTCACTGTCGGGCTGATCAGGTGCAGCTTGGCGGTGATCGAGGCGATCAGCACTTCGCCGTCCAGGCTCCAGACGCGGATCTCTTCGTTCTTGAACTCCTCGGTACCCACCTTCAGCGGCTCGGCCGCGCCCTCGCCCACCAGGGACTCGGGGAAGGCCTGGCGCTGATAGACCGGCAGCTTGGCGCGCGGCTTGAACTTGGCCTCGGCCGCACTCCAGGAGCCTTGCGCGCTGTGCACGCCGCCGTTCTCGGCCACCGGGCCCTCGCTGACCCAGGCGGGCAGCGGAGCGCTGGACAGGGTCTTGCCCTCGGCGATGTCGGCGGAGATCCACTCGGCCACCTGCTTCCAGCCGGCGGCCTGCCACAGCTCGAACGGGCCTTGGCTGCTGCCGAAGCCCCAGCGCATCGCGAAGTCGATTTCGCGCGCGGTATCGGCCACGGTGTTCAGATGCACGGCGGCGTAGTGGAAGCTGTCGCGCAGGATGGACCACAGGAACTGCGCCTGCGGGTTGCTCGACTCGCGCAGCAGCTTGATGCGGTCGGCGGCGGGCTTCTTCAGCATGCGGGCGACGATGTCGTCGGCCTTCTTGCCGCCGGCGACGTACTCACCAGTGGCGAAGTCCAGGCGCTGGATGTCCTTGCCGACCTTTTTGTAGAAGCCGGCACCGGTCTTCTGGCCCAGCGCGCCCTTCTCGATCAGCGCGGCCAGCACCTTGGGCGTGGCATAGGTGCTGTAGAAGGGGTCGTCCTTCAGGTTGTCCTGCATGGTCTTGACGACATGGGCCATGGTGTCCAGGCCCACGACGTCGGCGGTGCGGAAGGTGCCGCTGGAGGCGCGGCCCAGCTTCTTGCCGGTCAGGTCGTCGACCACGTCGACCGACAAGCCGAACTTCTCGGCCTCGATCATCGTGGCCATCATGCCGGCGATGCCGACGCGGTTGGCGACGAAATTGGGCGTGTCGTTGGCGCGCACCACGCCCTTGCCGACGGCGGTGGTGACGAAGCTCTCCAGCTGGTCGATGACTTCCGGACGGGTGGTCGGCGTGTTGATCAGCTCGACCAGGTACATATAGCGCGGCGGGTTGAAGAAATGGATGCCGCAGAAACGCGGCTTGATTTCTTCGGGCAGCACTTCGCTGAGCTTGGTGATCGACAGGCCCGAGGTGTTGGACGCGACGATCGCGTGCGGGGCGATGAAGGGAGCGATCTTGGTGTAGAGATCGAGCTTCCAGTCCATGCGCTCGGCGATGGCCTCAATGATCAGGTCGCAATCCTTCAGCAGCTCCAGATGCTCCTCGTAGTTGGCCTGCTGGATCAGCGCGGCGTTCTCCGGCACGGCCAGCGGCGCGGGCTTGAGCTTCTTCAGGCCCTCGACGGCCTTGCTGACGATGCCGTTCTTGGCACCTTCCTTGGCCGGCAGGTCGAACAGCACGACCGGCACCTTGACGTTGACCAGGTGCGCAGCGATCTGCGCGCCCATCACGCCAGCGCCGAGCACGGCGACTTTGCGAACTTGGAATCGACTCATGGTTTGCATTCCTTCAGAAAAATGGGCATCGAGGGCGCTGCGGCTCACTCGACGCGAATCCAGGTCTGGGTGCGGCCCAGCATGGGCATGCCGACATAGCCGCGCACTTCCAGCTTCTTGCCGCCCTCGATGGGCTTGATGCGGACCTTGTAGATCTTGCCGTCATTGGGATCGAGGATCTCGCCGCCGTCCCACAACTCGGCATCGTCGGCGTTCTTCTTGACGTTGCGAACAATGGTCAGGCCGATCAGGGGCTGGTCCTTGCGGTCGTCGGCGCATTTGTCGCATTTGGACTCCTGCTTGGCGGGATCGACGATCTTCTCGATCTTGGCGCTGAAGACACCGGCGCTCTCGCTGATGCGCACCAGCGATTTCTCCTGCTTGGTCTTGTCATCGATGGTCTTCCACAGCCCGCTGGGCGTGGCTTGGGCCAGGGCGATGCCCGAGAGCAGGCTCAGGATGGTGGCAGCAACAAGCGATTTCATGGTGTCTCCTTTATGGCGTTATTGAAATCAAGAAAATCAGAACAGCGCTTCGTCCATCTCCATCAGCGGGTTCAGGCCGGCGCGCGCGGTGCGGATCAGCGAAGCGGTCTCGGGCAGCAGCTTCGCAAAATAGAAGCGCGCCGTCGAGAGCTTGGCGGTGTAGAACGGGTCGCCCGAGTCCTTTTTCTCCAGCGCGATCTTGGCCATGCGGGCGAAGAAGTAGGCAAAGGTCAGATGGCCGACGACGCGCAGATAGTCCACCGCTGCGGCACCCACCTCGTCGGGGTTGCCAAAGGCCTTCATGCCGATCTCGGTGGTCAGCTTGGTGACCTTGTCGCCAATATCGGCCAGCGGGTTGATGAACTCCTGCATCGCCTCGTTCGTGCCCTCTTCCTCGACGAAGGCGGCAATCTTCTTGCCGAACTTCTTCAGCGTGGCGCCGTTGTTGGACAGGATCTTGCGGCCCAGCAGGTCCAGCGACTGGATCGTGTTGGTGCCTTCATAGATCATGTTGATGCGGGCATCGCGCACATATTGCTCCATGCCCCACTCGTGGATGAAGCCATGGCCGCCGAAGACCTGCAGGCAGTGCGAGGTGGCGATCCAGCCGTTGTCGGTGATGAAGGCCTTGATGATGGGGGTCAGCAGCGCGACCTCGGCCTCGCATTCCTTGCGCTCGTCCTCGTCGTCCGAGCTCAGCGCCTTGTCCAGCTGCAGGCCCACATAGGTGTTCAGCGCGCGGCCGCCCTCGGCATAGGCGCGCGCGGTCAGCAGCATCTTGCGCACATCGGGGTGCACGATGATGGGGTCGGCCGGCTTGTCCAGCGCCTTCGGGCCGCTCAGCGCACGCATCTGGATGCGGTCCTTGGCGTAGGCCACGGCGTTCTGGTAGGCCACCTCGGTCAGGCCCAGCGACTGGTTGCCCACGCCCAGGCGGGCGGCGTTCATCATCACGAACATCGCGGCCAGGCCCTTGTTGGGCTGACCGACCAGGGTGCCGACGGCCCCGTCCAGCACGATCTGTGCGGTGGCATTGCCGTGGATGCCCATCTTGTGCTCCAGGCCGCCGCAATAGACCGGGTTGCGCTCGCCCAGGCTGCCATCGGCATTGACCTTGAACTTCGGCACCACGAACAGCGAGATGCCCTTGGAGCCCTCGGGCGCCTCCGGCAGGCGGGCCAGCACCAGGTGGATGATGTTGTCGGCCATGTCATGCTCGCCGGCCGAGATGAAGATTTTCTGGCCGGTGATCTTGTACGTGCCGTCGGCCTGCGGTTCGGCCTTGGTGCGCAGCAGACCCAGATCGGTGCCGCAATGCGGCTCGGTCAGGCACATGGTGCCGGTCCACTCGCCGCTGGTCAGCTTGGGCAGATAGGTGGCCTTCTGCTCGGGCGTGCCATGGGCATGCAGGGCCTCGTAGGCGCCATGGCTCAGGCCCGGGTACATGGTCCAGGCCTGGTTGGCCCCGTTCAGCATCTCGTAGAAGCCCTGGTTCACGATCACCGGCAGACCCTGGCCGCCGTACTCGGGATCACAGCCCAGCGCCGGCCAGCCGCCCTCGACGTACTGCTTGTAGGCTTGCTTGAAGCCCTTGGGCGTGGTCACCTCATGGGTGCTCTTGTCCAGGGTGCAACCCTCGGCGTCGCCCGACAGGTTCAGCGGCGCGATCACCTCCGCCGCGAACTTGCCACCCTCTTCCAGCACCGCATTGATGGTGTCAGCGTCGATGTCGGCATGGGCCGGCAGCATCTTGAGCTCATCGACCACGTTCAGCAGCTCGTGCATCACGAACTTCATGTCGCGCAGCGGTGGGTTGTACTGGGGCATGTCTAACTCCTCGGTTTCGATTCAATTCAGAACGGGTTCAGGTCTGGGGCCGCTTGCCGGTCTTCTTGGCGGCGGCCGCCGCGGATTTGCTGCCGGCGGCCTGCAGGCCTTCGGGCGTGGCATAGAAATTCACGATGCGCTCGAAGCCGACGCCGGCACGCTCCAGCGCGCCGGGTCGGCGCAGAAAGCGCGCATCGTGGTGCAGGGACAGGATCAGCCCGTGCAGTTCAAACAAGATCTGTTCCACATCGGCATCGGCGCGCAGATGGCCGGCGTCCAGCGCCAGCACGATGGCCTTGTGCAGCGCCGCGTGCCAGGCCTTGACCATGCTGACCAGGGCGTCGCGCACCGGGCCGGGCCGGTCGTCGAACTCGACCGCGCCGCTGATATAGATGCAGCCCGAGTCGATTTCCACCGAGACCCGGCGCACCCAGTGCTCGTAGAGCGCGCGCAGCCGCGGCAGGCCGCGCGGCTCGCGGATCGCGGTGAAGAACACCTCTTCCTCGAACTTGGCGTGATATTCCATCACCACCGCGATCTGCAACTCCTCGCGCGAGCCGAAATGGGCGAACACGCCGGACTTGCTCATCTTGGTGACGTCGGCGAGCGCGCCGATCGACAAGCCCTCCAGCCCCATATGCGAGGCCAGGCCCAGGGCCGCCTCCAGGATGGCGGCGCGGGTCTGCTGGCCTTTTTGCAGGGAGCGCACGCTGCGGCGAGGCATCTCGTCGCCGTCGGTGGGCTTGGGGCTGGGCAGGGCGGACACGGTGCGTGGGGACTCTGTGGAATTCGCTGGAAAGCCGAATAATAAAACGAACGGTCGTTCTATTTTGCAGAAATCGACAGAAGGCCGTGCAAGTATTCGTGGCGATTTCTAGAGCCGCCCGCCTAGAAGTTCACGCCAGCCCGCCAGTCTGGGTCGCGCAGATGTCAGGCCGTTGACGCTGTGGCCGCCGGCGCACAGCGCCTGTCTGCGGGGCTTCAGCACTTGAGTCAGTACGCACTCTTGCAGTACGCTGCGGCCAGGAGGTCAATGCTGTGGATGTTCTTCAACTGGATGTCTCCGGCCGGCCGCAAGCCTGGATCACGACCAAGGAGGCCGCCGTGATCTATGCCAGCGACGGCGTGGCCTGGACTCTGGGCAACCCCTGTCATGTGATGCGCGGAGGCCTGCAGCGCCGCACCGGCCTGCAGTCGCGCATCGAGGTCCACCCCATCATCGCGGTGCGCGGGGCCGTGCCCAGCCGCGCCTGGCGCTCGGCGCCGGCGCTGTCCAATCCCAAGCTCTTCGTGCGCGACCGCTATGTCTGCGCCTACTGCGGCCACAGCCACCACGCCGACGACCTGACCCGCGAACACATCATCCCGACCTCGCGCGGCGGCCGCGACAGCTGGATGAACTGCATCACCGCCTGCCGCGGCTGCAATGGCCGCAAGGGCAGCCGCCTGCCCGAGGAGGCCAATATGAGCCTGCTCTACCTGCCCTATGTGCCCAGCCTGCACGAGGACATGATTCTGCGCGGCCGCCGCATCCTGGCCGACCAGATGGAGTTCCTGCTGGCCAGCGTGCCCCGCTCCAGCCGGCTGCATGCCTGAGTAAAGACTTGTTGCATCGCCGGCGCCCGCCGGTCAACCGCTTCACAATACGGACCGTTGGGCTCAGATCTGCCCCGAGGAGACCGTGATGAAGAAGTTGTTGATTGCCGCCGCCGTGGTGACCCTGGCCGCCTGTTCGACCACCAGCCCCGATGTGGTGCAACGCGGCGATGCCCAGCGCATGTCCCAGGTCCAGGACGGCACCGTGCTGTCGGTGCGCCCGGTCACGGTTGATGGCTCGCAAAGCGGTGTCGGCGGCGTCGCCGGTGGCGTGGTCGGCGCGATTGCCGGCTCCAATGTCGGCGGCCGGCGCGAGGGTCAGATCGTCGGCGTGCTCGGCGCGGTGGCCGGTGCGGCACTGGGCAATGCGATCGAGCGCAATGTCACCAAGGAAGAGGCGGTCGAGATCCTGGTCCAGCTGCGCAACGGCGAGCGCCGCGCCATCGTCCAGGCCAAGGGCAATGAAACCCTGAACCCCGGTGAGTCGGTGATCCTGGTCACCACCGGTGGCAAGACCCGGGTGACCCGCGCCCCGGTGATCAGCGGGGCCGCCAGGAGCTGAGCCCTGCCGCTCTTGGCAGCGCTTGGCTGCGCTCGTTTCATCCAGCTTGGGTTTTTGCAGGGCCGCTGACGGCCAGGCGCAACGTATGCTTGGCGCTCCTATCAAACGCAGGAGATTGGAACGATGCCCGCCACCCTGACATCCGCGCTGAGCCTGGCCGGCCGCGTGCTGCTGGCCCTGATCTTTGTGCTCGCCGGTCCCGGCAAGCTGGCCAACCCGGCCGGCACCGCCGCCTATATGGCCAGCTCCGGCCTGCCCGCCAACCACCTGCTGGCCCTGGCCGTCGGCGCTTTCGAGCTGCTGGCCGGCCTGGCCCTGATCGTCGGCTTCCAGACGCGCTGGGCTGCGCTGGCGCTGGCCGGCTTCACGCTGGTGGCCAGCTTCCTATTCCATGCCTTCTGGGCCCTGCCCGCCGAGCAGCAGATGATGCAGCAGCTGCTGTTCATGAAGAACATCGCGCTGGCCGGCGGCCTGCTGGTGCTGGCCGCGCATGGCGCGGGCGCGCTGAGCCTGGACGCGCGCCGCCGGCACTGACGAGTCCGCAGCCCCCTTCAGTGGGCGCGGCGCTCACGCCGACCCGCGAACACCCAGGCCACGGCCAGCACGCCGGCGGCCCCCAGGCCCATGACCCAGGCCGAGCCGAAGCGCTCGACCGCCAGCCCGGCAACGCCGACACCGGCCGACTGGCCGAGGAAGAAGCAGGAGGCAAAGGCCGACACCGCAGCGCCGCGCTGCGCCGGCGCCATCTGTGTGGCATTGAGCTGCAAGGTGTTGTGCAGCATGTAAAAGCCCAGGCCTGCCAGCAGGCAGGCCGGCGCCGCCACCCACCAGGCCGGCGTCAGCGCCAGGCTCAGCAAGGCGATGAACAGCAGGCCGCCGCCCCAGCGCGCCAGCCCCACCTCGCCCAGTCCCTTGACCAGCCGCGCCGAGCCCAGCGCGAACACAAAGCCGCCCAGGCCGAACAGCATCACCAAGGAGCCGGCCAGCGACAGCGACAGCCCGAAATGCCCGTGCAGATGCGAGGCGATGAAGGCGAAGGGGCCGTAGAGGAACAGCCCCTCCAGAAACACCGTCAGCAGGACCACGCGCGCCCAGGGCAGGCCCAGGATGTGCGAGAAGTCGTCGATCATGCGGCGCAGCTGCGAGCCCTCGGCCGGCCGCATCTGACGGGCGTGCGCCGGCAGCTGGCGGTTGACACGCCACAGCGCCGCGCTGATCAGTACGAACAGGCCTGCCAGCATGAAGAAAGGCGTGCGCCAGCTCAGATGGTCGGCCGCGAAACCACCCAGCCAGACGCCTGCCGAGAGCCCGACGATCTGGCCGATCAGAAAGCGCGCCAGCACCGGCTGGCGCCGCTCATAGGCCACCACATCGCCGATCCAGGCCATGGACAGCGGGATGATGGCCGCCGCCGTGGCCCCGGCCAGCACCCGCGCGAACAGCAGCCACTCGAAGCCGCCAGCCAGTGCACACAGCAGCGAGGTGGCGCCGCAGGCCAGTGTCGCCCAGGCGATCACCCGGTACTTGCCATAGCGGTCGCCCAGCGGCCCGAACACCAGCTGCGACAGGCCATAGGCGATCGAGAACAGGCTGATCACCTGCGCGGCCTGGCCCAGGCCGACGGTGAACTCCTGCGCGAGCCGCGGCAGCAAGGCATCGTTGACGCGCAGGGCCACCCCGCTGCCGAAGGCGGCCAGCGACAGGCAGGCGATGGCAAGAGCGGGAAGCTCGGCCGCAGGCTCGCCGGGAGCGCTGGCCAGTGGTGCTCGGGTGTTGGCTGGTTCCATGGGTCGGGCCATTCTTGCCGATACCGGCCGAACCAAGCAGCGATCAGGCGCGCTCATCGCACCAGCGATCGCCCCGCCGCTCAGGCCGCGCGGCCGCCCAGATAGAGCTCGCGCACCTGCGGGTCGCTGATCAGCTGACGGGCGGCGCCGGTCAGGGCCACCGTGCCCATCGACAGCACATAGGCACGGTCCGAGATGCGCAACGCCTCCATCGCGTTCTGCTCCACCATCAGGATGGCCACACCCTCCTTGGCACGCACCTGGACGATGGCCTCGAAGACCTCCTGCAGCATCTTCGGCGACAGACCGGCCGAGGGTTCATCAAGCAGCAGCATGCGCGGACGCGGCATCAGCGCCCGCGCCAGCGCCAGGATCTGGCGCTCGCCGCCCGACAGCGAGGCGGCCGGCGCGGCGATCTTGCGCGAGAGCACAGGATAGAGCGCACACAGCTCCTCGATGCGCGCGCCCACCTGGCGCTCGGCCAGGTGATGGCCGCCGACCTGCAGGTTCTCGCGCACGCTCAGCGCCGCGAACACGTTCTCGGTCTGCGGCACAAAGCCAAGGCCGGCACGCTGGATCTTGCGGTGCACCGGCATGGCCGACACATCCCGACCCTCCAGCAGCACCCGGCCGCTGCGCGGCGTCAGGTAGCCGGCGATGGTCTTCAGCAAGGTACTCTTGCCGCAGCCGTTGGGGCCCAGCAGCGTGACGATTTCCCTGCTATCGGCGTGCACGCTCATGCCGCGCAGGATGTCCACCTCGGGCGTGTAGCCGGCGATGACGTTGTCGACGACGATCATTTAAGCCGCCTCCTTTTGCTTGACGGTATGCGCGGCACCGCCGCCCAGATAGGCCTGCAGCACACGCTCGTTGGACGCCAGCTCGGCGGGCTTGCAGCTGGCGACGATGTGGCCGCGGTCCAGCACGATGCAGCGCGAGCAGACCTCGCGGATGAAGTGCATATCGTGCTCGACGATCACCAGGGTCATGCCCTGCCGGTTGAGCCGCTTCAGCGCGGCCACGATGTCGTTGCGCAGGTTCGGGTGCACGCCGGCGGTCGGCTCGTCCAGCATCAGCAGCCGCGGCTCGCCCATCAGCGCGCAGACGATGCCCAGCAGCTTCTTCTGCCCGCCGGACAGGGCCGCGGCCGGCAGATCACGTACGGGGGTCAGCAGCAGCTCGTCGAGCAGGGCCGTGGCCTTCTCGCGCGCCGCCGTCTCGGCCGCCTTCGAGGCGGGGCTGCCCAGCAGGGTGGCCCAGAAGCCGTGCTGCGTGGTCGCGGCGGCCATCGCGACCTCGATCACCGACATCTTCTTCGGCATGGCCGGCAGCTGGAAGGTGCGGCCGACGCCGGCCGCGACGATCCGGTGCGCCGGCAGGCGCCCGATCGCGCGGCCCTGCAGCAAGACCTGACCCGCGTCGATGGCCTCGAAGCCGGTGATGGTGTTCAGCAGCGTGCTCTTGCCCGAGCCGTTGGGGCCCAGCAGGCCGACGATCTCGCCGGGCTGGATGCTGAAGCTGACGTCCTGCAGCACTTGGTTGCCGCCAAAGGCCTTGGCGACGGATTTCACATCAAGAATGGGACTGCTCATGGGATCTTGCGCAATTTCTCGCGGACGAGGCCCTCGCTGCGCCACAGCAGGCAGGCCAGCAGGATGAGGCCGATCAGGCCCAGGCGCAGCGCGCCCGAGACATCGGAGTCGAGTTGGAAATAGTCCTTGGCGAAGGGCACGGCCGCATAGGCCGCCTGCACCAGCAGCACGCCGACCAGCACGCCGGCCGTGTTGCCCAGGCCGCCTATCATCAGCATGGTCCAGAGCAGAAAGGTCTCGGAAGCCAGCATGTAGTCGGGCCCGACAAAGCTCATGTAGTGCGCATAGAGCGAGCCGGCCAGGGCCGTCAGCGCGGCCCCGGCCAGGATGGCGCGGGTCTTCAGCGACTTCAGGTCATAGCCCATGCAGGCGGCCAGCTGCGGCTCCTCGCGCATCAGGCGCAGGGCCCGGCCGAAACGGCCGTTGCCGACCCGGCTGCAGGCCAGCGCGGCGGCAGCCAGGGCCACGAGCACCAGGCCGAGGAAGCCCAGCGCGCTCCAGGGACGCGCCCAGGCGTCGAACAACGAAGGGATCGCGCTGATGCCCTGGGCGCCGCCGGTCAGCCAGCCCTCGTTGGTGGCCACGGTGCGCAGGATCTCGGCGATCGCCAGCGTGGCAATGCCCCAGTAGTCCGAGCCCAGCTGCTTGCCCAGCCGCGCGACGCAGCAGCCCAGTGTGCAGGCCAGGGCCACGCCCAGCGCTGCGCCGAGCAGCGGCGAGTAGCCGGCCTGGATCGCGATGCCGGTGGCGTAGGCGCCCAGGCCCGCAAAGGCGATATGACCAAAGTTCAAGAGCCCGGCATAGCCGGCCTGCAGGTTCAGGCCCAGGGCCATCAGGCCGTAGATGCCGGCCACCGTCAGTGAGGAAACGAGGAAATCAAACACGGCGCACCTCACGGTCGAACAGGCCGTAGGGCTTGAACAGCAGGGCCAGCAGCAGGATCAGGAAGGAGGCGGCGCTGATATAGGAGACCGGCATGAAGACCATGCCCTGGCCACCGAACACAGCCAGCAGCGGGCCGAAGTTGATATTCGTCACCGCGGTCTCGGTCAGCGCGATCAGCACGGCGCCGGCCACCGCCCCCATCGGATTGCCCAGGCCACCGAGAATGGCGGCGGCGAACACCGGCAGCAGCAGGTCGTGGCCCAGATTGATGTGGGCACCGGTCGACAGCGCCAGCATGCTGCCGCCCAGGGCCGCGATCGCGCCGCTGCTGAAGTTGACCGCTCGGGTCAGACCCTCGGCATCCAGGCCCGAGGCGGCGGCCAGCGGCGCATTGCTGGCCAGCGCGCGCAGTGCGCGGCCCGTGCGGGTGCAGAACAGCAGCAGCGTGAAGACCAGCAGCACGGTCAGACTGGTGGCTACCGTCATCGCCTGCAGCGGCGTGATGCGCGCGTCCAGCAGCACCCAGGGGGCGGCCAGCGGCAGATTGAACATGCGCGGGAAGGAGCCCGCCAGGCCCTGCATGAAGGCGATGATCAGCATGGCCACGGCCAGCGAGCCTATCATCGTGATGGCCGGACCGGCGCGCAGCAGGCGGCGGAACACCAGCAGGTGCAGCAGCAGGGTCAGCACCCCAGTCAGCAGGCAGGAGACGAGGATGGCGGCCACCAGAGGCAGGCCGGCGGTCTGCAGGGCGAAGGTCATATAGGCCCCCAACATCGCGTACTGCACATGGGCGATATTGGGGAACTTGACCAGCCCGTAGACCATGCTCAGACCGAGGGCGATCAGCGCCAGGTCGGAGGCACGCAGCAGCGTGTCGACGAGAAATTGAAGCATGAGGAGGGGGCGTACAGCGAGGGGCAAGACCCGGCCCCGGCTGGCGCCGGGACCGGGGCGATCTATCAGCGGGGGACGACTTTCCCGTCGTATTTCAGCTTCGCGTAGGGCGGATCGATGCGCTGGCGCTGGTCATCAAACACGATGGGGCCGGTGACGCCCACATAGCCGCCCTTGCCCAGTTCCTTCAGCGCCGCCTGCACGGCGGCCGGCTCGGTCGACCTGGCCTTGTTCATCGCGGCGGCCGTCATCAGCACGGCGTCATAGGCATAGCCGGTGTAGGAGGTCTTGGTGCCTTCCTTGTACTTGGCATTGAAGGCGGCCTGGTAGGCCCGGCCAGCCTCGCCATAGACATTGCCGACTTCCATGCCCAGCTGCCCCTGGGCCACGGCGGCCGGCGTGTCGGACAAGCTCATGCTCAAGAGGATGGCGTACCAGGGCTTGGCGCGCAGGCCCAGCTCGAAGGCTTCGCGGTTCAGCACCGCGGACTCCTGGCCATAGGCGGTGTAGATATAGGCGTCGGGCTCGGCGCGCGACATCTGCTGCAGCTCGCGGCGGTAGGTGCTCTGGCCCTGGGTGTAGAGCACCTCGCTGACGATCTGGCCGCCCAGCTTGGTGAACTCTTCCTTGAAGCCGTGCGCAACGCCCTGGCCGTAGGCATTGTTGGGCGCCAGCATCGCGACCTTGCGATAGCCCAGTGCCCAGGTGTCGGCGGCCGAGAACTTGTTGCCCAGGTTCTCCAGGCCGATCAGGTTGAAGGAAGTCGCGCCGAGCTCGCGGATCTTGACGCTGGTGCTGGCGATATTGATGTGGGTGACGCCCTCCTTGACCAGGTACTGGGCCATGGGCAGCGTGATGCCCGACGAGTACTCGCCGATCACGACCGGCACCTTGTCGACGCTGACCAGCTTGCGCGCCGAGTTCAGCGCCGTGGTCGGGTTGCCGCCCGAGTCCTCGACGATGACATTGAACTTCTTGCCGAGCACGCCGCCCGAGGCATTGACCTTGTCGGCAGCCAGGGCCACGGCACGGCGCACGTCCTCGCCCACGGTGGCGTTGGAGCCGGTCAGCGAGAGCACGGCGCCCATCTGGATGGTGTCCTGCGCCTGAACGGCGCTGCCGATCAGCGCCAGCAGGGCGAGGCTGGTCATACGAAGTTTCATCGTCGATCTCCGGTGGTGAGGTGGGTGGGGATGGGAATCAGCCCGCTTGCATATGCGGATAGCGGTGGTCGAGTGCCGGCACGAAGGTCTCCTTGACCGTGCGTGGCGAGGTCCAGCGCAGCAGGTTCAGCGCCGAGCCGGCCTTGTCATTGGTGCCGCTGCGGCGCGCGCCGCCAAAGGGCTGCTGGCCGACCACCGCGCCGGTGGGCTTGTCGTTCAGATAGAAGTTGCCGGCGGCCTGGCGCAGGACCTGAGCCGCCTGCACCAGCGCCCCGCGCTCCTGTGCGAACACCGCGCCGGTCAGCGCATAGGGACTGGTGCGGTCGACCAGTTGCAGCACCTCGTCCCATTGCGCATCGGCATAGACATGCACCGCCAGCACCGGGCCGAACAGCTCGGTGCTCATCAGGCGGTGGCCGGCATCAAGCACCTGGATCAAGGTCGGCGGGATGAAGAAGCCGACGCGATCATCGGCCCGACCCGGGCTCAGGACCTTGGCCTGGGCATCGTCGCGGGCCGCGTCGATGGCCGCGGTCACGCGCTCGAAAGCGCGGCGGTCGATCACCGCGCCCATGAAGTTGCCGAAGTCGCTGACATCGCCGACGCGCACCGAGGCGATCAGGTCCAGCAGGCGCTCCTTGACCCGCGGCCACAGCGAGGCCGGGATGTAGGCACGCGAGGCGGCACTGCATTTCTGGCCCTGGTACTCATAGGCGCCGCGCAGCAGCGCGACGGCCAGCGCCTCGACATCGGCCGAGGCATGGGCCAGCACGAAGTCCTTGCCGCCGGTCTCGCCGACCAGACGCGGATAGGCGCGGTAGTTCGGCAGATTCTGGGCGGTCTGCAGCCACAGCTGGTCGAACACGGCCGTCGAGCCGGTGAAATGCAGGCCGGCGAAATGCTCGCTGGCCAAGGCCACCGCGCTGATCTGCTGCGCATCGCCGGGCAGGAAGTTGATCACGCCCGGCGGCAGGCCGGCCTCTTCCAGCAGTTGCAGGAACAGGTAATTGGACAGCGCCGCAGTGGCCGAAGGCTTCCACAGCACGGCATTGCCCATCAGCGCCGGCGCGGTGGCCAGATTGCCGCCGATGGCGGTGAAGTTGAAAGGCGTGACCGCGTAGACGAAACCCTCCAGCGGACGGTAGTCGCTGCTGTTGCGCAGGCCCGGCGTGGAGACGGGTTGCATGGCCGCGATCTCGTGGGCGAACTGCACATTGAAGCGCAGGAAGTCGATCAGCTCGCAGGCGGCGTCGATCTCGGCCTGCTGGGCGGTCTTGCTCTGACCCAGCATGGTCGCGGCGTTGAGGCGCTGACGCCAGGGGCCGGCCAGCAGGTCGGCGGCCTTCAGGAACACGCGCGAGCGCTCCTCAAGACTCCACTGCGACCAGTCGCGCTGTGCGGCAGCCGCGGCGGCAATCGCTTCGCGCGTCTGCGATTCGCCCGCCTGTGCGACCTGCGCCAAGCACTGCCCGTGATCGTGCGGGCTGCGGATCTCGACCCGTGCACTGGTACGTATCTCGCGTCCACCGATCACCAGCGGAATGTCCTGCATCTGCCGCGACTGGGTCAGCAACTCGGCCTGCAGCGCGGCGCGCTCGGCCGAGCCCGGCGCATAGCCCAGCACCGTCTCATTGACGGCCCGATAGCCAGGGGCGCCCAGTGCGCAATCGATTCTTGTCATCTGTTTATTTATCCAAACAATTACATATTGGATCCAATAATAGAATCAATGGATCCTGTTGCACAATAGCGTTTACGCGAGTTGCGGGACGGGACACCGATGGCAGCCAGAAAAGAAGCGAAGGCCCTGCATGAGGCGATTCGCGAACAACTGAGACAAGAGATCGTCAGCGGCGCCCTGCCCACCGGCACCCAGTTGCGCCAGGACGCGCTGGCCACCCGCTTCAACGCCAGCCGCATCCCGGTGCGCGAGGCGCTGCGCCAGTTGGAAGCCGAGGGCCTGGTCGCCCACCAGCTCAACCGCGGCGCGGTGGTGGCCGGCATGAGCGTCGAACAGATCTGCGAGTTGCTGGACATCCGGGTGGCACTGGAATGCCATGCGGCGCGGCTGGCGGTGCCGCAGATGGTGGAGCGCGACTTCGCGGCCATGGAGGCCATCCTGAAGGCCTACTCGGAATCGCAGTCGATCCCGGAGTGGGCCGAGCACAACCGGCGCTTCCATCTGGCGCTGTCCGCCCCTGCCAATAACAAGCGGCTGCTGCGCCTGATCGAGGAGTTCTGCCTCAACACCGACCGCTACACCCATGTGGCAATGTCGCGCGCCACCGGCAAGGACAGGCCGCAGGAGGATCACTACCGCATCGTCGAGGCGGCTCGGGCCGGCGATGCAGACCAGGTGGCCGCTCTGCTGGAGGTCCATATCCTGGATACCAAGAAAGAGCTGATGGCCAGTGCCCGCGCGCAGGACCGCGAGGCCGGCTTGTCGCTGCGCTATTGAAACCTTGCATTCCCGCGCGGCGCTACCATATCTGCCCTGCGTGCCGCCCGGCCCGCCGCCCAACAAGACCTGCTCAGCGTGACCCTGCCCTCCGAATCCCCTGCCCTCCTGCCCGCCAAGGTGCAGCGCATCTCCAGCGCCCGCCTGCCCACCAAGCATGGCGAGTTCGTCGTCCATGTCTACCAGGCGGCCGACCATCCGGATGAGCATGTGGTGATCGTCAAGGGCGATGTGGCGCGGCCCGAGGTGCTGCTGCGCATGCACTCGGAATGCTTTACCGGCGACATCCTGGGCTCCCTGCGCTGCGACTGCGGCGAGCAGCTGGCGCTGGCGCTGCAGCGTATCGAGGCCGAGGGCGGCGTCGTGATCTATCTGCGCGGCCATGAGGGGCGCGGCATCGGCCTGGGCCAGAAGCTGCGCGCCTACGCGCTGCAGGACAAGGGGCTGGACACGGTGGAGGCCAATCTGGCCCTGGGCCTGCCGATCGACAGCCGGCGCTTCGACGCGGCGGCCGACATCCTGCGCGACCTCGGCGTGCAGTCGGTGCGTTTGATGAGCAACAACCCCTTCAAGGTGGCCGCACTCAACGAGCTGGGCATTGCCGTGATCGCCCGTGAGGGCCATGAGGTCGAATCCAACGAGGAAAGCGGCCGCTATCTGAAGACCAAGCGCGAGAAGCTCGGCCATCAGCTGCACATGCTGCCGTAATGGCACGGTTTTGTGCGCAGGGCGTTCACCCCTGGCGCCGCGGCCGATTTCAAGCCCGCGATTAACCCTGATTCCGCAACGCTGCATTCCACGAACCCGCTCTTTTGATCTCGGTCCGCGCCCGGATCTGTTGCCCTATGCAACGGTGTCGAGGGACACCCGAGCATCGGTGGTCACATCCATCCGGTGGCCTCCCAACATCGAAAGACGAGTTCATGAAGTACAAGACTTTTGCCTTCTCCGCCCTGGCCCTGGCCGCCAGCTCGATGACCTTCGCCCAATCGAACAGCGGCAGCAGCCAGGTCACGCTGTATGGCGTGGTCGACGCCAATGTGCAGGTGCTGGATGGCGCCTCCACGCTGAGCCGTGTGCAGTCCGGCGGCCTGAACGGCTCGCGCTTCGGCATCCGCGGCACCGAAGACCTGGGCGGCGGTTTGCGCGCCTTCTTCACGCTGGAGTCCGGTGTCAATCTGGACGACGGCACCAATGGCCAAGGCGCCTTCTGGGGCCGTCAGGCCTTTGTCGGCCTGGCCACGCCCTACGGCAAGGTCTCGCTGGGCCGCCAGTACGGCAGCGTCTACGCGCTGACCAGCGACTTCAGCCAGTTCTCCAACAACAACACCGGCGCCTCGACCGCGGTGATCGGCGGCTTCGGCGGCTATGAGCCGGTGCGCGGCAGCAACAACACGGCCACCGGCAACGGCGGCCCGGCCCGTGTCAACAACTCGGTCAAGTTCGAATCGCAGAACTACGACGGCTTCAGCGCCGGTGCCTTGTACGGCGCCGGTGAGGTGGCCGGTGGCACCACCGACAACCGCATCGCCGACATCTACGGCCGCTACACCAAGAACGGCTTCGATGCGATGCTGTCCCTGGTGGACGACAAGGCCGATGTGATCGGCCAGAACATCCGTACCGTCTCGGCTGCGGCCGCCTACGATATGGGCAGCTACCGCTTCAACGGCGGCGTGATGCAGATCAACGACCGCAGCAGCGCCGACCGGGATGGCACCGGCTACTGGCTGGGCGCCAGCTACCGCCTCGGCTCGCACCTGCTCAAGACCCAGTACGTCCAGAGCAAGAACGACGGCAGGCTGGCCGATGGCAAGACCCAGGCCTTCGGCGTCGGCTACCAGTACGACCTGTCCAAGCGCACCGCGCTGTACTCCTCGCTGACCCAGTTCAAGAACGATGGCGTCGGCTATGCCAACCGCGCCGCCGGTTCGCTGTCCTCGGGTCTGACCAGCGCCTCGGACCGCGATCTGACCGAGGTCGTCGCCGGCATCCGCCACAGCTTCTAAGCCACTCGGCTTGTCAGCACAGCCCACCCCTTGCGGGTGGGCTTTTTCTTGGGCGCGCGTGATTTTGTAGGCGTCGTCCTACCGCGACACCCGCCGCGCGCCGGGAGACAAGGCCGGGAGGCTTCAAGATAATCGCGCCATCCCATGCTTGCCTGCCCGCCCCCCGCCGTCATGTCCGCCCTCCGCTGTTTTTTGGTCGAAGACAGTCCCACGATCCGGGCCGAGTTGATAGCCACGCTGGAGGAAATGCTGCCGCTGCAGGTGCTGGGCTGGGCGGACAACGAACACGATGCGCTCGAATGGCTGGACCAGCCCGAGCACCAATGCGACCTGATCCTGATCGACCTGTTCCTCAAGAGCGGCTCGGGCATGGGCGTGCTGGCCACGGCCGGCAAGAAGGGCGCGGCCGCCAAGCGCGTGGTGCTGAGCAATTACGCCACCGTCGACATCCGGCGCCGCTGCCTGGCGATGGGGGCCGACCGGGTGTTCGACAAATCCAGCGAGATCGACGAGCTGGTCGACTACTGCCGGACTATTGAATCAAGCCATTCTTGAGTGCGTAGTAGGTCAGATCGCTGTTCGAGGCCAGCTTCATCTTCTCCATCACGCGGGCCCGGTAGGTGCTGACCGTCTTGACGCTCAGACACATCAGCTCGGCCATCTGGCCGACCGTCTCGCCCTGGGCCAGGCGCAGAAAGACCTGCAGCTCGCGCTCCGACAGCTGCTCGTGGGCAGGCTTGTCGTGATCGCCGCCCAGGCCCTCGGCCAGCAGTTCGGCCACCGCCGGCGTGATGTACTTGCGGCCGCGCGCCACCGTGCGTATGGCCAGCACGATGTCCTCGGGATCGCATTCCTTGTTCAGATAACCGCTGGCGCCCTGGCGCAGCAAGGTGGTGGCGTAATGGCTTTCGGGGAAACCGCTCAGTATCAGCACCGGCAGCTCGGGCGCGCGCGCCTTGATCGCGGCCAGCGCATCGACGCCGCCATGCTCGGGCATCGACAGGTCCATGATCAGCACATCGATCTCTCCGGCGCGCACCAGATCGAGCGCCTCGCGCCCGTTGGCGGCTTCGCCGGTGACACTGATGTCGACCTGCTCGGCCAGATACTGGCGCAGGCCGGCGCGGACAATGGCATGGTCATCAACGATGGCAACACGGATCATGATGGCTGCAACGGCGCGCGTCGTCTTGAGATGAACACAGAGAGAGTTTAGGTCATGCATGCCGATCAATTTGCCTTGCTGGAGCGACTGCAACGCAGCGCCTACGTCTTTCCGCTGGCGGTGCTGGCCGCCGCGCTGATGATCAGCATCAGCGAGGGCAGCTATGTGAAGGCGCGCGGCACGCTGACCGAGCTGACCGAGATGGGCCGCGCGCGGCTGATGATCTACAACATCAAGCTGCGCGCCACCGATGCCGAATCGGCCCAGCGCGGCTATCTGCTGACCCGCCGGCGCGAGTATCTGGGTCCCTACGAGGAGGCCAACGAGGACCTCGGCCGCGCGATGAAGAGCCTACGCGCCCACTACACGCAGCTGCAGGACGAACCGGCCCTGGCCTTGCTCACGCAGCTCGAACAGGCGGTGGGCGCCAAGATGGGCGAGCTGGCCGAGGTGCTGGAACGCCAGGAACGCGGCCGCGCCGATAGCGCGCTGGAGCTGATACAGGCCGGCATCGGCCGCGACCAGATGGAGCTGATACGTGCGCGCGCCGAGGAGCTGATGCACCGCGAGAACCTGCGCGTCGGCGCGGGGCTGCGTGAGGTCGTCAACGCGCTGCTGCAGAACCGCATCGGCGTGGCCGCGATGACCGCGCTGAGCCTGCTGGCCCTGGCGATGTATCTGCGCCAGAGCCGCGCGCTGTCCCGGCAAAGGCTGGCGCTGGCCGAGGCCGTCAAGGCCGAGCGCGATCTGCTGGAGAGCGAGGTCCATCGCCGCACCGAGGAGCTGACCCAGCTGGCCACCCATCTGCAGAGCGCCCGCGAGGACGAGCGCAGCCGGCTGGCCCGCGAGCTGCATGACGAGCTCGGCGCGCTGCTGACCGCCGCCAAGCTCGACGCCGCCCGCATCAAACCCAAGCTGCCACCCGAGCTGCAGGAGCGGCTGAGCCATCTGAACGAGGCGCTCAACAGCGGCATCGCGCTGAAGCGCCGCATCATCGAGGATCTGCGCCCCTCCTCGCTGACCCATCTGGGCCTGCTGCCGGCGCTGGAGATCCAGGTCCGCGAGTTCAGCGAGCGGCTGGAAGTGCCGGTGCTGACCGAGCTCGAGGCCGTGCCGCTGTCGCCGCGCGCCGAGCTGACCCTCTACCGCCTGGTCCAGGAAGCCTTCACCAATATCGCCAAGTACGCGAACGCCAGCGAGATCCAGGTCAGGCTGCTGAACCGCGACGGCCGCGCGCTGATCGAGGTGCGCGACAACGGCCAGGGCTTCGACACCCAGCAGCAGACGCTCTCCTCGCATGGCTTGCTGGGCATGCGCTACCGGGTCGCGGCCGAAGGCGGCCAGCTGATGATCAGCTCGGTGCGCGGCAAGGGCACGGTACTCAGCGCCAGCCTGCCTCTCCCCGCCTCGCCGCCCGCCGCGCCCCTGTAGGACCGCGCCTACAAAAGCGTCCGCCGCCGCCTCACAGCCGCACGGGCGCTGCGCTGCTGGGCCGCGCATGACCGGATTCCTATAGTGAAGCCATCAAATCTTCACTAGGAGCCCCGCTCATGCTGCACTACGCCGTTGTCTTCTTTCTGATCGCCCTGGTGGCCGCTGTGTTCGGCTTCGGTGGCATTGCCGCCGGTGCCGTCGGCATCGCCAAGGTGCTGTTCTTCGTCTTCGTGATCATGGCCCTGGTCAGCTTCGTGATCGGCCTGATGCGTCGAGGCTGAACCCGTTCACTGTCATCACACCCAAGGAGCTCACGATGAAAACCACGACACAACAGCTGGCCATTTATGCAGGTGTCAGCCTGTCGGCCCTGGCCCTGATCGCCTGCCAACCCAAGCCCGATGAACCGACGGTCGGCCAGAAGGTCGACGGCGCCATCAGCCAGGCCGAGCAGAGCGCCGAACAGGCCAAGGCCAAGGCCGAGGAGATGGCCCGCGATGCCAAGACCGCCGGCGGCGCTGCGATGGACAAGGTCGAGACCGGCCTGGGCGACGCGGCCATCACCGCCAGCGTCAATGCCGAGCTGGCCAAGGACGCTCAGCTCAGTGCCTTGAAGATCAATGTCGACACGCGCGAAGGCCGGGTCGCGCTGAAGGGCACGGCCCCCACCGCTGACGCGCGCGAGCGTGCCACCCAGCTGGCCGCTGCGGTCAAGGGTGTGATCAGCGTCGACAACCAGCTGAGCATCGAATCGCGTGGCTGAGTGAGCCCGCAATCCCGGAGGGAGCCGGCCACCATGCAAGCCCTTGCCGACATCAGCCAGGCCACCCGCCTGGACGGTCTGAGCCCGGCCATGCAGAGCTATCTGCGTGAACGGGTCAGCGAAGCCGGGGCCGACGCGCCCTGGCTGCTGCCGACCCAATGGCAGATCCGGCTCTACCAATGCCTGGGCGATGCGGGCAGCGCCCGCGCCCTGTGCCGGGATCTGTTGAGCCTGGCCGACACCAACGCAGCCGACGATGCCGGCCTCGTCGCCGTCTTCGAGTGCGCGCCCTGCCAGGACCGTCGTTCCTTCGAGGCCAGCCTGGCCACCCATCTGCGCCTGATGCAGCAGTTCGACACCCGGCTGTCGCTGACCCATCTGCGCGGACATGTCGATGAGGCCCGGCTGCAGATCATGTCGCGCAGGGTGCGCATGATTGCGCTGCACGCCGATGCCGAGCGCTTGTCGCGCGTGCTGCCCTGCCCCGTGCTGGCCTTCTCGATGCTGTGAGCGCGGCCGCGCGCCTCAAAGCCGCGGCCGGGCCCGCTCCAGCAGCCGTCGGCAGGCCTGCAGCATCTGCTGATCGGCGGCGCTATTGCCGCTGTCCATCAGGGGCAGCAGCGCAGCCAGGGGATTGATCAGGCCCAGCAGCACGGCCGGCACCAGCCGGCGCATCAGCGGCTGGGCCTGCAACTGCCACTGCGGATCGGCAAGACTGCCGCTGATCTGCACCGGCGTGCGCAGCGACAGCGGGCTGAAATCCTTCGGTGCCACCCGCAGGCGCAGATCCAGCTGCTCGCTGGCCAGCGACAGGCGTCCCTCCATCCACAGCGTCGAGTCCTCGGTATCGAGCACCAGCGCGCGTGGCACGACCTGACCCTCGGACACATCCAGATCGGCCAGCGCGCAATGCAGCGGCAGCGCGCTGTCGCCGCGCAGCAGCAGGCCCAGGCCCTGAGCCAGATCGACACCGGCAGCCTCGACGGCCAGGTGCGAGATCGCACCCTGCGACAGCGTCGCGGTGACGCGGCCGCGGGCGCTGGCCAGCAGCTCGGCGGTCGAGCGCCCCTGGCCGTTGAGCTTGAGCCGGCCGCGCATCTGGCCGCTGATCCAGGCCGGCTGGCCCGGCGTGCGGCTCTGGCGCAGCCAATGCGCGAGATCGACCTCGGCCCAGTTCAGCTCGGTCTGCCACAGCGCCAGCGCGGCGCGCCCGTCCAGCCTGATGGCGCCGGCCAGGCGGCCGTGCGAGGTGCCGGCCTGCAGATCCTGCAAGCTCAGCACCCCGTCCTGCAGCAGCAGCCGTGCGCGGGCCGGCGCCAGCGTATCGGCCAGCGCGCTGCCGAGCTCGATGCGTTGCAGATCGATCTTCACATCGGCATCCATCGCCCGCAGCGAGGGCAGATCGAATTGCCGTCTGGGCAGCACGCGATCACCGGCCGTGCGGGGGCCGGGCTCGACCGGCACGCCGATCGCCGGCCCCAGATCGGCCAGCCACAAGGCTTCACCGCCGAGGCGCCCGCTCAAGGCCGGACGCCCGCCCGCCTCCTGCAGCACGAAACTGCCGTTCAAGCGGCTGCGTCCCAGCACGGCCTGCTCCACCTCGACCTGCCAGCGCGGGCCTTCACGGGCCAGACGACCTTGGAACTTGAACGCGGCGGTGCTGGGCAGGGTCAGGCCCAGCGCATCGCCGATGGCCGACAGCGAAGGCCCGGCGAGGCGGTAGCTGCCGGCCAGGCCTTGCAGGCCCAGCAGCTCGCGCAGCGAACCCTCGAAATCCAGCGACGTCGCGCCCGCTCTCAGCTGCAGGCGCAGCGGCACCGCCGCCCCGCCGCCGGCATTGACCCAGGGCAGCGGCGAGGCCGTGTCCAGCCAGGCCTGCAAGGGGCGACCCAGATACTCGCCATGGGCGGTGGCAAACAGACCACCGTCGCGGCCATCCCGATCGGCGATCGCAAAGTCGATCGTCGCGCTGAGGCGGCGCGGTCGGTCATTCAGCAAGATGCGTCCGCCGCCCAGCCGCAGCTGCTCGAACTGCAGCAAGGCCGCGCCCTCGCTGGATTGCGCTCCGGTCTGCAGCGTCCAGCTGGCGCGGCCCTGCGGGTCGCGCCACAGATCGAGGTCGGCCGAGCGGGCCTGCAGCGAGCGCACGCGCAGGCTGCCGCTGCCGCGCCAGTCCCACAGATCCCAGTAGCGCAGGCGCAGCTCCACCGCCTCGGCGCGCAGGGTCGGCGTCTGCGCCCGCCAGGCGGGACCGGCGATCAGCAGATGGTCGGCCCGCAGGCGCAGGCCGCCGAGCAGGCGCAGCTGCAGCACGGCCCCGCCCTCAGTGGCCGACGCGAAACGGACTTCGCGGCCCAGGCGCTGCGACAGCATCTGCGCCAGCGGCGCGGCCAGCCAGGGCCAGCCCAGGCTCTCACCGACGGCAAAGCCGCCGGCACACAGGGCCAGACCGATCAGAGGCAGGCGCAGCTTCATCAGGATCCGATCGGAGGATGGTGCGTGCTAAAAAAAAGCCACCCGGCGCGTACTCGCGACGGGTGGCCGAGGCTGCGGTCCCTTGGGGGCTCAGGATCGCACAGACAACTCGTTCTTGACCTGCTTGACGCCGCTGACGCCGCGCGCCAGCGACTCGGCCATCGCACGCTCGTTCTGGCTCTTCGCAAAGCCCGACAGCATCACGGTGCCGTTGAGCGTCTCGACGCTGATCGCGGCCGCGTCGACCTGCTTGCTCTCGACAAACTTCGCCTTCACCGCCGTCGTGATGGCCGAGTCATCGATATAGGCGCCGACCGTGGACTGGCCACGGCTGACGGCGCAGCCCTGCAGGGCCACCAGGGACAGAGCAGTTGCCAATGAAATAACGATTGCACGGGTAGACATGATCATCAGAGTTCTCCTTAGGTTTTATTGCTGGACCGGCGGCTGGCTGACAGCCTCGGTCGTGTCGTACAGAAACGGGAAAGCCACTTCGTAGCCCAGCTCAAGAGCGGCCGCATCGACCGGCTCAAGCGGCGCCTGCGGGGCCCACAGGGCTTGAGGGAAATCACTGAAACTCATGGGATCCTCCTGTTGCTTGGGCCGCCTTGGACTGATCAGCGCTTACTTCTTCTTGCTCAACTCATTGCCGATGGCGCCGCCAACCACCGCGCCGCCGACCGTGCCCACGGTGCTGCCGCCGGTGGCGGCCGCACCGACCACCCCGCCGACCACCGCACCGACCGCGGTATTGGCCTCGCGCTTGCTCATGCCGGCACAGGCGCTGAGGCTGAGCGCCAGCGTGGCGATGGCCAGAGTGGAGAGAAGACTGTGTCTGTTGATTTTGTTCATGCTGGACTCCTGTAAGGGATGGAAGCAGTGTGCGCGGCGAGGCGGTCGACAAGAATCAGCCAAGCTCGCGAAGCCGTGTCAGACAGCGCCGACAACACTCACAAACAGCAACGCATGCAAGCCCCCATCTCAGCGCGCTGCCGGGAAAACCCGCAAAATCACGAGAGAAACACTCTCCGGCCGGTATCCACCACGCCATCAATGGACAGACTCACCGCCCCCTCCGCCACACCACAAGCCAGCCTGCCGAGCTCCAGATGGCTGACCCTGCCCGCCCCGCTGCTGGCCGCCCTGTTGGCGGTGCTGCTCTGGCTGAGCCTGGCGCCGCCCCAGGTCATGCATGTGATGCGCGAGGGCGGCCCGATCGAGGGCATGACCGAGATCCTCTACTTCTTGCTGGCTGCCGCGCTGTGGTTGAGTCCGCGCGCGGCGGGCGAGTGGCGCACGACGCTGGCGCTGTCGGTGATGCTGGCCGCGGCCGGCGCGCGCGAGATGGACCTGCACAAGCACTGGACCGGCACCAGCGTGCTCAAGGTCAGCTTCTATCTGCGCGACGCACCGCTGCATCAGAAGATCGTCGCCTTCGTGATCCTGGCGCTGATCGCCGCGGCCGCCATCGACCTGCTGCGCCGGCATGGCCAGGCGCTGTGGCAGCGTCTGAAGGCGCGCGAGCCGGTGGCCTGCAGCATCGCGCTGTTCTTCGTCACGATGGCCATCAGCAAGGTGCTGGACCGCTCGATCAACGTGCTGGCCGAGGACTTCGGCATCGCCAGCTCGGCCTCGGTGCTGGCCCTGGTCTCGGCGCTGGAGGAGACGGTTGAGCTGTCCCTGCCGGTGATGGCCGGCCTGGCGCGCTGGCAGTATCTGCGGCTCAGAAGGGCCTAGCATAGGCAGCCATGCGCCTACTCGTCGTTGAAGATGATGCCCAGCTGGGCGATGCCCTGGCCAGCGGCCTGCGTCAGCTGGGCCATGCGGTCGACTGGTTCCGGGATGGCGCCAGCGCCGGCGCCGCGCTGGCCGGTGCGCCCTATGACGCGATGGTGCTGGACCTGGGCCTGCCCGGCGGCGATGGCATGCAGTGGCTGGCGCGCTGGCGCGCCTCGGGGCTGGCGCTGCCGGTGCTGATACTGACGGCACGCGACGCGGTGGAGCAGCGCATCGCCGGGCTGGACGCTGGCGCCGACGACTATCTGGTCAAGCCCATCACGATCGACGAGCTGGCCGCGCGGCTGCGCGCGATGCTGCGGCGCTCGGCCGGCCGGGCCCAATCGGTCTGGCAGCATGGCGCGCTGGCCTATGACCCGGCGACCAAGCAGGTGCGCTGGCGCGGCCAGCCCGTCGAGCTGACCGGGCGCGAGATGGCGCTGCTGGAGGTCTTGATGGCCCACCCGCAGCGCGTGCTGAGCAAGGAGCATCTGAAGGACAAGCTCTACGACTGGAGCGGCGGCGAGCCCGAGGGCAATGCGCTGGAGGTGCATATCCACCATCTGCGCCGCAAGATCGACCCGGCCATCGTGCGCACCGTGCGCGGCGTCGGCTATGCGCTGGGCGCGGCCGAGGAGGCCCAATGAGCTTGCAGCGGCGGCTGCTGCTCTATCTGCTGATGTGTGCGCCGCTGGTCTGGGGCGTGGCGCTGTTCATCTCGGTGGACAGGGCCCGGCATGAGGTCAACGAGCTCTTCGATACCGAGATGATCCGCCTGGCCCGCCAGGTGCAGGCGACGCTGAGTTCGACCCAGCCGGGCGAGCGGGTGCCCGCAGCACCAGCAGAAGGCGCGGCCGATGCCGGCGAAGCCGATGTGCGCGATCTGGCCATCGCGGTCTGGGATGCCGGCGGCCAGCTGCTGCTGTCCGACCGCGAGGGTGTGCAGCTGCCGCGCCGTGCCGAGGCGGCGGGTTTCGTCGACCTGACGCTGGAGGCCGAGCCCTGGCGGGTCTACTACCTGCAATCGGCCGGCGGGCAATGGCTGGTGGCAGCCGGGCAGAAGGCCTATGAACGCGACGAGCTGGTGTTCGACCTCACCGCCAGCCAGCTCGGGCCCTGGCTGCTGGTGCTGCCGGTGCTGCTGCTGGCGATGGCCTGGGCGGTGCGGCGGGCGCTGGCTCCGGTGCACCAGCTGACCGCCGAGCTGCAGGGCCGCGGCCCGAATGATCTGCAGCCGGTGCCGCAAAGCCATGCGCCGGCCGAGCTGAAGCCGCTGGTGGGGGCAATGAACGGCCTGTTCGAGCGCATCGATTCCATGCTGGCGCGCGAGCGCCGTTTCACCGCCGATGCCGCCCATGAGCTGCGCACGCCGCTGGCCGTGCTGCGCGCGCAATGGGATGTCGTGCGCCGCTCGGCCAGCGCCGAGGAGCGCGCCGCCGCCGAGGCCAAGCTGGGTGCCGGGCTGGAGCGCATGGACCGCCTGGTCACCCAGATGCTGGCGCTCTCGCGCCTGGAGGCCAGCGCCGGCCTGGGCCACAGCAGCGAGCTGCACTGGCCGATCATCGTCGAGCAGGTGATCAGCGACTGCCTGCCGCTGGCCGAGCGCCGCCGCATCGAGCTGGCCTGCGACTGGCCGGCGCCGGGCGAGCATGCGCTGCCGCTGCTGGGCGACGAGCAGCTGATGATGGTGCTGCTGCGCAATCTGCTGGACAACGCGCTGCGCTACGCGCCGCCGGGCACGACGGCCACGCTGCGCTTCGAGCCCGGGCGGCTCAGCGTCGAGAACGCGGGCGAGCCGCTGACGGCCGAGCAACTGGCGCGCCTGGGCGAACGCTTCCACCGCAGCGAGGGCCAGGCGGAGAGCGGCAGCGGCCTGGGCCTGTCCATCGCGCAGCGCATCGCCGCGCTGCACCGGCTGAAGCTGGCGTTCGGCGCCGGCGCCGACGGGCGCGGCTTCCGGGCCGTGCTGAGCCGGGCCTAGCCGGGCTCAGCCAGGCTTAGCGGGACTTGGTCTTTTCGAGCAGAGCCCGCGCCTCCTCGCGCCGGCCGGTGTCGGCGATCTGGCGGCCGGGCCGGGCCGGCGCCTGCAGCGCGCGCTCCAGATAGGTCTGCGCCTCGGCCGGCTGCCTGGTCTCGATCAGGTATTCGGCATAGAAGAAATTGGGGTCTATGCCCTTGGGATTCAGCGCCAGCGCCTTTTGCAGCAGCTCGCGCGCCTTGGCCTTGTCGCCAAAAGCGATCGGCCAGCCCGGCACCTTGTAGTACAGCACGCCCAGGCTGTTGTAGGCCGAGCCGTCCAGCGCATTGCCGTCGATCTGTATCGCCGCTTCATACAGCGCCTTGGCCTGCTTGACCAGGCCCAGCGCACCGAGGCCGCCCTTCTCACCAGCCCAGGAGCTGACGACGATGCCCTCCCAGACCAGCGGCTCGCTGCGGCCGGCAAAGCTCTCGCTGAGCTTGTGGGCCTTGGCGGCCAGGGCCTCGAAGCGCTTCTCGCGCTCGGCCGCCGGGGTCTGGTAGCGGATCACCTCCCAGTCGTGCTGGATCTCGGTGACGGCGTCGTCGACAGCGGCGGCCTGGGCCATCGGTGCGCCAGCCAAAGCAAGCAGCATGCTCAGGTGCAATGAAATCTTCATGGATGGGTCCTTGTCAGCAGGTGAGGGTCGCAGGGGCGCCGTCCGGGGACGGTTGTTGCAGCAGCGGCGGCAGGCTGCGGCGGTGTTTGGTGAAGGCGCCGTCCAGCAGCGGGCCGGCCAGGCCGTTGAGCCGGACCGCCAGTGTTTCGGGAAAGCCGATGAAGCGCTCGGCGCCCTCGCTCTCCAGCAGGCGCAGCAGGGCCTGGGCAACCCGCTCGGGCGCGTCCATCGCGGTGCCGGTGGCGCGGTTATAGGCCTGCACGCCGGCGTTGTTGAACTCGGTGCGGGTGCTGCGCGGGCCCAGGTACTGCACCCGCACCCGGCTGTCGCCCAGCTCGCGGCGCAGCGCCTCGGCAAAGCCGCGCAGGCCGAACTTGCTGGCGCTGTAGGCAGAAAAGCCCGGCAGACCCAACCGCCCCAGTGCCGAGCCGATGCAGATGATTTGCGCGCGCGGCTGGCAGCGCAGATGCGGCAGCAGGGCCTGGCTCAGCAGCATCGGTGCGAGCAGATTGATGTCCAGCAACTGGCGTATCGCAGTGGGCTCCAGGGTTTCGAGCCGGCCGAAGCTGGGCGCGCCGGCGCCATGCACCAGCACATTGCAGCCCCAGTCGGCCGCGATCTCGGCCAGCGGCCGCAGGCGCTCTGCCTGGGCCAGATCGGTGGCCACCCAGCGCAGCCGCGCCGGCTCAACGCCATGGCGCTGGCCCAGCTCATGAACCTGGGCGGCCAGCCGGGCCGGCGAGCGGCCCACCAGCAGCAGCGCGGCGCCGGCCTGCAGCAGGCTGTCGGCCACCGCGCGGCCGATGCCGCCGCAGGCCCCGGTCAGCAGCACACGGGCTTGAGCGGCCTTCATGCCAGGGCCTCGGCGGCTTGCGGCTTGGGCAGCGGCAGGCTGCGAAACACATCGCCGTAGAGGCGGAAGAACACGCGCGCCGCATGGATGATGTCGGCCTGGTCCTGCGGGTCCTCGATCTGCGCCATCAGCAGCTCGAAGTGCTGGATGTGCTCCCGGTCCAGCGTGCCGTGCGAGCGCAGATAGCTGAAGGCGGCATCGGGCAGGCCCAGCGGCTGCTGGATCTGGTCGGCCGCCATCAGGGCCAGCGAGACGCTGGTGCCCTCCAGCACCAGCACCATGCCGAAGAATCCCAGCGGATTGACGCGGGCGATGGTGTCGTAGGCATAGGCCACCATCAGCTCGGTGGCCGCGCCGGGCCTGCCGTGGCGCACCGCCTCGGCATCGCCGCCGCAGGCCTTGATGTCGTTGAGTATCCATTCGTCATGGCCCTGCTCTTCCTCGATGTACTCGTCCAGCGGCCCTTCCAGCCAGCGATTGCGCTCGGGCAGTGCGGCCTTGCAGGCGCGCAGCAGCGGCACCGTGTGGCGCACATGGTGGTAGGCCTCGGTCAGGAAGGCGATATAGCTGGGCAGCGAGACCTCGCCGCGCAGGCAGCCCTGGATGATGGGCGTGCCGAGCAGGGCCTGGCGGGCATCGGCAGTCTGGGCCAGCAGCTGGGTATGGAAAGACATCGGTGACAAGTCCTTGAAGCGATGGGGCAAGCGGTGGATCAATCAAGCGGGACAGGCCAGCGCGTCGGCATGGCGGTCCCAGATGGCGGGGCGTTGCGGCCGGCCGTTGGCGGTGGCCAGGCCGGTCTCGGGGCAGAAGGCGGCGCGGGCGCGCACCCAGGACCGGATGCGGGCGTAGTCGGGCAACCGGGTGTTGGCGGCATCGACGGCGGCCTGCAGCTCGGCTTCGTCGGCTTCCTCGGCAGCGGTCTGCAGCGGCCACAGCACCGCGCTGAGCGCCGCTTGCCCGTCGCCGAAGACCACCGCCTGGGCGATCGCCGGCTCCCCGCGCAGCGCGGTCTCCACCCACTCGGGCGAGACATTGCGGCCAAACGCGGTGATCAGCAGGTGTTTCTTGCGGCCGCTGATGTGGACGAAGCCGTCGGCGTCGATATGGCCCAGATCGCCGCTGGGCCACCACTCGGGCACCGGCGTCGGATCGCGCAGATAGCCGGCGAACAGGCTGCCGGCCACCTCGATCTCGCCGTCCGCCGCGACGCGCAGCCGCGCATGCGGCAGCGGCCGGCCGGCGCTGCCGGGACGGTCGGCGCCGGGCAGGTTCAAGGTCTGCACCGAGGCCGCCTCCGACAGGCCGTAGCCCTCGTACGCCGGAATGCCCAGCGCTTGGGCATCGTCCAGCAGCCTGGCGCCGACCGCCGCGCCGCCGACGGCCACCAGCTTCAGCGAGGCCGGCGCGCGCTGGCCGCTGCGCGACAGATAACCCGCCCAGGCGCGCAGCATCTGCGGCAGCAGGATCAGGCTGTCGGGCCGCTGCGCGACGACGGCGGCATGAAAGCGCGCCGCATCGAAGCTCGATGAGCCCGTCAGCCCCAGCTCGGCCAGTGGCAGCACGACGCAGCTGGCGCCGCGCCGCAGCGGCGCCATCAGGCCGGCGATGTTCTCCAGCAGCACCGCGAAGGGCAGCGCGCAGAGATGGCGGCGGATGTCCAGCGGCGCCATCGCCTGCACCAGACCGGCCGCGACCCGCTGCAACGCCGCGCCATCGAGGCAGACGCCCTTGGGCGCGCCGGTACTGCCGGAGGTGAAGGTGATCTTGGCCGTGCCGGCCGGCAGGGTCAGCGGCGCCGCCGGCAAACGCAGGCAGACCAGGGCCTGAGCGGCGAGTTCACACGGCTGGGCCGGTGCTTGCGGCCAGCGCGCGGCCAGCGCGGCGGGCGCCAGCAGCGTGTCGACCGCGGCCGCCTGCAGCGCATGGCCCAGCTGCTCGGGCGTGAAGAACAGCGGCAGCGGCACATGGACCACCTCGGCCAGCGCTGCGGCCAGGTCGGCAATGACCCAGGCCGGCGAGTTGTCCATCAGGGTGGCCAGCACGCGCGTGCCCTCGGCCCGGAGGCGGCGCGCCAGGCCATGGGCGGCGCTCTCCAGCGCCTCGCGGGCCCAGGTCTGGCGCCCATCCTCCAGCGCGGCGCCAGGCCCCAGCAGCAGCCCGCTCATGAGGCCTCCCTGGCTGCACGATCTGCACGACGACGGGCCAGCTGCTGCAGCGCCTGCGGCAGATGGCCGGCCAGCACGACTGGGCGGTGTTCGTAATAGCTGCCCCACAGCCGCGCCTCGTCGGGCTCCAGTACGGCCGGGTCGGCCAAGCCCAGGGCCAGCGGCGTGACGCCGATGCGCAGGAACAGATGGCGCAGCTCGGTGGTCAGTGTGCTGACCACCCACTCGAAACCCTGCTCGGCCAGATGCGGTCCCATCAGCATGATCAGGCGCCGGCCCTCGCCGGAGCGGGCCGCGGCCAGATGGCCGACCTCGACGATGCGCCCGCGTGCCGGCGTCGCCGCGCCGGCCTGGCGGGCCAGCAGCTGCTCGATAGGCGCCGCCAGATAACGCTCCAGGAACAGCGTCTCGCTGGCGGGCCGGTAGCCGGCGGCCGCGACGATGTGCTCGCCGCTTTCATCGCACAGGCTCAGCAGCAGCGGCGCGAACTGCCGCAGCGTGGCGCCGAAGCGCTGGGCATAGATGGTGGCGATGAAGGCCTCGACGGCCTTGCGGCCGGGCTCGCCGGGCCGATGCAGCCGCAGACGCGAGCCTGCCGCGAGGGGCGCCGCAGCCGACGTTCGGGTGTCGGAGCACGGGGGCGGGAAACAACAGGCAGCGCTCAGCAAGTTCACTCCTTCGCAAACCCGCCAGGGGCGGCGGGTCGGTATGGGAGCGGATGCTCGGGGCTGGCGATTAAGCGTGCATTAAGCGAGAAGAACCGGTCCGGGCGCCGCTCGGGTAGGACAAGGGCTACAGCCGCAGGCGGGGCCGTCCGCTTCGCGGCGAGCGCTGCGGGGACGATGCTGAGCCCTGTTCACGGCAAACCTGGAGACGCTCATGACACAGACCGCCCTCATCACCGGCAAGGTCGAGTACCGCGAAGGCGACGGCCCCAGCATCGTGATACGCAAGGGGCCGATCGAGGTCCAGACCACCCGAGCCGACGCCACGCTGAGCTGGGTCGACGGCGAGACCCATGGCTCGGCGGCGATACCGCTGGGCGATTTCAAGCGCTTCGTCGCCAAGGGCCTGATCAAGATGGGCGATGAGATTCCGCCGGTTTGATTGATCTGGCTCAAGGCTCACGCGGCCGCAATGCCTAGACTGGCCTGCACCGGCACCATCCATCGCAGGGCCCCCCGATGAGCTATCGCAGCCTTCTCATCCACCTGGATCAGACCCCGCAATGCACCGAGCGCAGTCGACAGGCCATCGCGCTGGCGCAGCGCATGGAATGCCATCTGGTCGGCCTGGCGCCCACCGGGCTGCTGAATTTTCCGGTGGTTCCCGAGGCCGGCGCGGCGCTGGCCGAGTTCAACACCATGGCCTGGGAGCTGCTGCAGCAGCAGGCCGACCAGGCCGCCGCGCTGTTTCGCGCCGCCTGTGCCGCCGCTGGTCTGCGCTCCTGCGAGGTGATCGTCGACCCGGCGGACAGCGCGTCCTCGCTGGTGCGCCATGCCCATTGCTCGGACCTGCTGCTGATGAGCCAGCCCGACCCCGACAGGCCCGGCCACAGCCAGGCGCGCGCCGTGCTCGAGCAGGTCCTTTTGCACAGCGCCCGCCCCACCCTGCTGCTGCCCTATGCGGCCAGCGTCAAGACCCTGGGCCAACGCGCGCTGGTGGCATGGGATGACAGCCGCGAGGCCGCACGCGCCCTCAACGATGCCCTGCCGCTGCTGCGTCAGGCGCAAAGCGTGCAGCTGCTGAGCTGGCGTGAGAGTCTGGAGGATGAAGACCTGCGGCCACGGCTGGCGGCGCTGCAGCAATGGCTGGCCTGGCAGGGCGTGGCCGCCGAGGCCCGCGAGGAACGCAGCGAGATCGGTGTGGCCGAGGCCCTGCTGTCGCGCGCGACCGATCAGGACGCCGACCTGATCGTGATGGGCGCCTATGGCCACTCGCGCTGGACTGAGTTGGTGCTGGGCGGAGCCACACGCGGGCTGCTGGACGCGATGACGGTGCCGGTGCTGATGTCGCACTGAGGCCTGCGGCCCTCAGCGCGGGGGCGCGGCCAGGTCGCGCAGCCGCTGGTGGGCTGCGTCCTGCGGATCCGGCGGCACGCTCTGTCGCGCGCTCAGGTAGCGGGCGCTGAACACATCCAGATAGGCCTCCAGCGTCTGCGCGGCGTGCAAATCGCCGGCCAGGGCCAGGCATAGCGCGGCCACTTCGGAGGTGCAGAAATGATGCTCGTGGCTGGAGCGGCGCAGGCGATAGCGCGAGAGCTGCTCGGGCCTCAGGCTCAGCACCGGCAGGCGGTCCAGATAAGGGCTTTTGCGGAAGATCTTGCGCGCCTCGGACCAGGTGCCGTCCAGCAGCACGAACAGCGGGCGGCGCCCGTCGGACGACGGCGGCGCGGGCTCGCTGACCACCCGCTCGGGCGCCGCCACGAACTCGCCGGGAAACACCAGATAGGGCTGCCACTGCGGATCGGCCAGCAGGGCCGGCAGCGCCGGGTCGACCGCGACGCGGGACCAGGCGAAAGCGTGGGTCTGCGGAAGCACATCGGCCACCAGCCAGCCGGTGTTGCTGGGCTTGAGCGGCTCGAACTCGGCCATGATCAGGCACAGCGCCGCGCGCGGCGGTACCACCAGCTGCGGCCGCAACGCACACATGCAGTGGCTGGGAATCAGGCGGCAGCGCGCACAGCGCTCTTTGCGGGGTGTGCCGCGATCGAGATGAGGGCGGTTGCTGCTGTGCGCCAGGCAGGCGGCACGCAGGCGGGAAACGGCATGGGGCATCCGGGCAGTCTAGGGGCTGCCGGCGCCCCGGCTCAATCGCTCCAGCTGAGCATGGGCCCGAGCCGGCGCTGTGCCATGAAGACCGCCTCGCGCAGCGACAGCGCGGCGCCGCCGTTGTGCCAGTCGGCGTGGGGCAGGTCGAAGAGCACGTAGTAGCAGTCGGCGACGCGATCGCGCGCGAGTTCGGGCGGGTCGTCGTCATCGCCGCTGCCCATGAGCAGGTGGTGGTGCACGATGCGGACATGGCAGGCGCTGACTCCGCCATGAAACCACAGGCCCTGCTTGACGCAGGGCAGGCGCTCGAGATCCTTGTTGTCCATGTCTCCGGCCTCCATTGGGGGTCGCCGGGCGACCCAGGGGCTACCTAATTCTGACGACAGGCCTCGCCACAAAGCAGGTACAGGGCTGGTTTTTGACACCCGCCCTGCCTATGTTTTCCAGGCCCGCCACACAGCGTACCAAGGCCTGCATGACCCTGTCGACCTATGCCACCGACTTGCTGGAGCGCGAGCCGGCCCTGCTATGCCTGCGGCAGTTGCAGCAGCGGGCCGGCGCGGGTCAGGGCGGCATCCTGCTGTTGACCGGCGAGGCCGGACTGGGCAAGTCCAGCCTGCTGCGGCACTGGGCGCGCGAGCTCGATGGCGGCAGCGAACTCTGGTGGGGCAGCTGCGACGACCTGTTCTCGCCACGCCCCCTGGGGCCGCTGCGTGACATGGCCCTGAGGCTGGGGAGTCAGGCCCAGCCTCTGCTGGACCTGCTGGACACGGGTGCTCCGGCGGCGCGCCTGTTCGGCTGGCTGCAGGAGCGGCTGAGCCGGCCGCCGCGCCCCTGCCTGCTGGTCTTCGAGGACGTGCACTGGGCCGACGAGGGCACGCTGGACCTGCTCAGATTCCTGGGACGCCGGCTGACCGCCTGGCCCTGCGCGATGGTGCTCAGCTACCGCGCCGAGGAGGTCATAGACCCCCATCCGCTGTGCCAGGTGCTGGCCGACCTGCCCGGGGCCAGCCTGCAACGCCTGGCGCTGGAGCCGCTGTCGGGCGCTGCCGTCGCGGCGCTGGCGGCGCGTGCCGGCCGGCCCTGCGACGGCCTGCACGAGGCCACCGGCGGCAATCCCTTCTATGTCACCGAGGTGCTGGGCAGCGGCCTGGCCGACGCCGGCCAGGGTGTGCCCAGCTCGGTCCGCGACGCGGTGCGCGCGCGCCTGAGCCGGCTGGACGCCGACGAGCGCGAGCTGCTCGACCGGCTCAGCCAGTTGCCCGGCGAAGCGCCGGCCTGGCTGCTGCAAGCATGGTTGCCGGCAGCGCTGGAGGCCGCGCTGGACCGCTGCGTGGCGCGCGGCCTGCTGGTGCCCAGCGATACCGGCCTGAGCTTCCGGCATGCGCTGGCTCGCCGGGCCACGGCCGAAGCGGTGCCGGCGGTGCGGCGCCGGGCCTTGCATGCCGAGTTGCTGCAGCTGCTGTCCCGGCCGCCGGCCGGCAGCCGGCCGGTGGCGCTGTCGCAGCGGCTGCACCATGCCTGCCAGGCCGCTGATACGGCCCAGATCCTGGCACTGGCGCCGCAGGCGGCGCGCGAGGCTGCCGGACTGGGCGCGCATCGCGAGGCCGCCAAGCATCTGGAGCAGGCGCTGCGCGTCTCGGTCGAGGCCAGCATCGAGCAGCGCGCCAGCCTGCTGCAGGACTGGTCATACGAAACCGGCTTGTCGCTGATCGATGAGCAAGTCATCGCGGCGCGGCATCAGGCCGTCGAGCTCTGGCGCACGCTTGGCCGCAGCGATCGGGTCGGCGACAACCTGCGCTGGCTGTCGCGGCTGTATTGGTATCGAGGCGAGGGCGCGCTGGCCGAGCGCTATGCCGAGGAGGCGGTGACGGTGCTGGAGAGTGTGCCGGCCGGTCTCGAGCTGGCCTGGGCCTATGCGCTGCGCGCCCAGTTGCACATGCTGCAGGACCATGCCGAACTGGCCATCAGCTGGGGCCTGCGCGCGGTGATCCTGGCCGAGAGGCTGGAACAGCCCGAGGTGCTGTGCCATGCGCTGAACTCGGTCGGTACCGCCGAGCTGTTCGACGGCCGTCCCGAGGGTCATGAGCGACTGCAGCGCAGCCTGGCCCTGGCGCTGACTCATGGCTATGACGAACATGCGGCCCGCGTCTACACCAATGCCAGCGAGCATGCGGTGGTGTTCAAGGACTTCAAGCGCGCGGAGCCGTTGCTGCAGGCGGGGCTGGCCTTTGACCGGCAGCACGATCTGGACGCCTGGACCCACTACCTGGAGGGCTGGCTGGCGCAGCTGCGCATGGAGCAGGGTCGGCTGGCAGAAGCCGAGGAACTGGCCGGCGCGGTGCTGGCGCTGCCGCGCCTGACCGCCGTGATGCGGCTGCCGGCGCTGACCGTGATGGCACGGGTGCGCATGCGCCTGGCCGCGCCGGACGCCAGCGCCCTGCTCGATCAGGCCCTGACGCTGGCCCACGCCGGCGGCGGCGCCGAGCGCCTGGTCGCCGTGGTGGCGGCGCAGGCCGAGCAGGCCTGGCTGGCCGGCGATGAGGCCGCATGCCGCGCCGCGCTGGCCCGGCTCGACGGCCTGGATACCGTGAACGCCGTCTGCTGGTCGGCCGGCGAAGCGGCCGTCTGGCGCCTGCGCGCGGGCCTCGCTCCCGGCCTGCAACATTGCGCGGCCTTGCCCTGGGGTCTGGAACTGCGCGGCGACCCGGCGGCCGCCGCCGAAGCCTGGCTGGCGCTGGACGCGGCGCCGGAAGCCGCGCTGGCCCTGCTGCGCTGCGCCGAGCTGCAGCAGGGGCCGCCGGCTGCGCAATGCCTGGCCCGCGCGCTGCAGCTCTTCGAGGCCGGCGGGCATCTGGCCGGCGTGGCCGGGGTGCGCCGGCTGGCGCGCCGGCTCGGCCTGCAGGCCGGCCTGCCGCGCCGCGCGCGCGGCCCTTATCGCGAGGCCCGCCAGCACCGCTTTGGACTGACTGCCCGCGAGCAACAGATGCTGGATCTGATAGGCGCAGGTCTGCGCAATACCGAGATCGGCAAGCGCCTGGGGCTGTCGCAGCGCACGGTGGAACACCATGTCTCCGCGATGCTGGCCAAGCTGTCCGTGGCCGACCGCAACCAGGCCCTGGCCCTGGCACGCCGCGAGGGCCTGCTGCCGCCATCTCCCTAGCTTGGCAAGTCGCGCGGCCCGGCGCTGGCGCGAAAACTGACGGTGCCCGCCCAGGCCCCGGCGACTCCCGGCTTCTAGTCTTGAAACGTGGCGATTGCATGGCGGGACCAGCCCGGCAGCGGCGCCACAGACCTCAAGTTTTCTTTTTTCTTCAGTCCGGGAGATGAACATGAACAAGATCCGACAACATCGCGCCGCACAGCTCTTGAGCGGCCTGCTGATGACGGCGGCCGGCGCGGCAGCACTGGCCCAGAGCCCCGACCGTGTGGAGATCACCGGCAGCGCGCCGGTGCGCTACGACATCGGCCGCAGCTGCCCCAGCATCACCGCAGAGCTCGGCGAGGCCCTCGCAACCAAGGTGATGATGTATGGCGAGTACGGCGTCACCGAAGTGGAACTCAGCATAGGGCCGCAAGGCATCGCCGAGCTCCAGACCAAGGGCGGCCCGCGTGTCTATCGCAGTGCGCTGCGCCGCGCGGTCAGGCAGCTCGACTGCCTCGACGCCTACACCGGCCAACGCTTCAGGTTCCAGGTCGCCTTCGTCTCGGAAGAGGACGCACAGGCAAGCCAGGCACTGGCTGCAAAGCCGGGCGTGCTGAGCATCGCGGGCCGCTGAGGCGGGCTTCATGCCGCCCGCCTGCCGGGCGGCACGCTCAGTCCGGTTCAGATACCGAATCTCATCGGCGAAAACGCCTTGGCTTCCGTGTAGGGCCTTGCCCCCTCCATCAGATCGGCCAGCAGCCTGGCGCTGGCCGGGCCCAGCGTGAAGCCCTGGTGGCCATGGCCGCAGTTGACCCAGAGCCCGCGGTGTCGGGGTGCCGCGCCGATGAGGGGTTTCATATCGGCGCAGCAGGGCCGGCTGCCCATCCAGGCCTCCTGCTCCACCGCCTGGCCCAGGTCCAGCAACTGGCGGGCCTCGGCTTCCGCGCCCTCGAGCTGGCGCGGTGTCGGCGGTGCGTGCTGGCGCGCGATCTCGGCGCCGCTGGTGAGGCGCAGGCCCTGCCGCTGCGGCGCCAGCACATAGCCGCGCTCGGCGTCGAGCGTCGGCACCTGCACCGTGGCGCCGCCGACATAGTGGCGGTGGTAGCCGCGCTTGACGAAGAGCGGCCACCGGTAGCCCAGCCGTCGTGCCTGCGGGCCCATCCAGGCCCCCAGGGCCAGCACGGCCTGCCCGGCTTGCACAAGGCCTTCGCTGGTCTGGACCGACCAGCCCGCAGCGCTCGGACCCAGGCTGTCGGCATCGCCCCGCACGATGCGCCCGCCACGCCGCAGGAACAGGTTCGCATAGCGCTCGACCAGGGCGCCGGGGTCGCTGATGCTCCAGGACTCCAGCCAATGCACGGCGCCGGCCAGCGGGACGCGGAAGGCCGGCTCCGCCGCGGCCAGGGCTTGCCCATCCAGCGGTGCAAACCGGATGCCGTAGTCTTGCGCCAGGCGCTGCGAATCGAGCAGGGCCCGATCGAAGGCCCGCTCGCTGCGATACAGCAGGCGCAGGCCCTCGCGCCGCAGCAGGTCTTCGGCGCCAGCCAGGGCCATCAGCCGCGCATGCTCGTCGGTGCAGTGGGCGATCAGGCCGGCATATTCGCGGCCGATGACACGGTGCCGGGCCGGCGCCGAGGCCTGCCAGTAGCGCAGCAGCTGCGGCCAGGCGCACAGCAGGCCGCCCAGGTGGTAGTTCACATCCAGCCCGCGCCGCAAGGCCACCGACAGCAAGCTTTGCCAGTCGCGCGGCATTGCATAGGGCTCCACCGCCTCGCGCTGGATCACGCCGGCGTTGCCGTACGACGCCTCCTGCCCGGGCGAGCGGCGATCCAGCAGAGTGACGTGATGCCCGCGCAGCTGCAGTTCCAGCGCGGTGCAAGTGCCGACCATGCCGGCACCGAGCACCAGGATTTCCTGTGCCATCACGAATGAGGCTGGCTCACCCGCGGCCAGTAGTTCAGGTCGCGGTGCTGGTAGGGGATGGCGGCGAAGTCCGGCGTGATGGCGCCGGGCGTGGCGACATAGATCACCGCCTTGGCGATCGGCGCGAAGTCGGCGTGGAAGTGTTGCGTCGACTTCACGATGACCAGCTGCTTGTCGGCCAGACTCAGCCCCAGGCCGGTGAAGGCATCGATGGCGAAGACCTGGCTGCGCACCGAGGCCAGCAGCAGGTGGACATCGTTGGCCGCCTCGACCCAGACGGCCGTGCCCAGCGGCGCCCGACCCATGCCAAGGCCGCCCTGCGAGTGGCCCTCGACGACGGCGCGCACCCGCACCGGCAGGTCCACCGGCTCGCCCGAGCTGGGCCCCACTTTGCCGCCGACGCGCAGCGCGAGGCTGGCGCCGACGCCGGCGTCCTTGCAGAGCTGGATCGCCCCCAGGTCCCAGAAGGCACCCAGCACCACATTGCCGATGCCGCGTTCGATCAGCCGGCGCAGGATGAAGGTCGAGTCGCCGGGCGCGCCGCCGCCGGGGTTGTCGGCCACATCGCCCAGCACCACCGGCCCGCCCTGCTGTGCCAAGACGGTAAGCGCCTGGTCCAGCGCCGCATCCAGTGGCAGATGGTTGCCGCCGGTCTGCTCGCGCAGTTCCCAGAACTCGCGGCCCAGTTGCTCGGCCAGGGCGGCCGCCTTGGGCAGGTCGTTGTCGGTGACGACCCAGAGCTTGGCGCCCGATTCCGGCACATCGCCCCAGGGAAAGCCATGGCCCAGCGAGACCGAGAGCACGCCGTCGCGTCCCTCGAAAGACTGCATGCGCTTGACGAAGCCGCTCATCGGCTCGCGCGTCGTGTGCCACAGGCCCACCATGCGGCAGTCGAACACCGCGGTGCGCGGCCGTACCTTTCCTGCCGCCGTGGCGCGCAGGATCGCATAGAGCTCGCGGGCGCGCAGCTCGCCGTCGATGTGCGGATATTCCTTGAAGGCGATGATGGCGTCGGCCGAGCTGCGCATCAGCTCGGTGAAATGGCAGTGCAAGTCCAGCTCCACACCGAAGGGCACGTCGGGGCCGATGATCTCGCGCACCCGGGCCATCAGGTCGCCCTCGCAATCGTCATAGCCCTCAGCCGCCATCGCGCCATGCAGGGCCAGCTGCACCGCGTCGACCGGCAATGCCGCGCGCAGGTCGGCCAGGATCTGATCGCGCAAATCCTCGTAGACACTGCGCACCGTGCGGCCGGCCGGCTGGGCGAAGGCGCACAGGCTCTCGACCATCTGGTGGCCCTCGCCTTCCAGCATGTCGCGCATGAAGCGCAGGAAGGCGCCCGAGGACTCGGGGTCACGCGTGCTGGCGTCGCCGCGGTAGATGCCGTACTCCTCGAAGCTGCCGCGGCCGGTCGGCGCAGCAGCAAAGGTGTTGGTCTCGGTGGAGAGCTGGGCAACAAAGAATTTCATGGCAGTCCTTTGATCAACGAGCCAGGCGCTCGAAACGCATCTGGCGGGTGCGCGGGGTGTTGACGCGGAAGGCTTCGACCGCGCCACCGGCCCCCCGTTCGATGCTCAGCACGCCGCGCAGCGGCAGGTGGGTGTCCGCGACATGCCAGCCGAACACCTCGGCGGACCAGGGACTCAGCACCATCACATTGGTGCCATAGGCGCCGAAGACCTCCAGCTGCAGCGTCTTGCCCTCGGCGTCGAAGGCGATGCGGGCCTCGGCGTCCAGGTCCGGCGCGCGGTAGCGGCCCGCCAGGGACGCGCCCGCCTCGGCCAGCGCCGGCGGCGTGGCTGGCAGGCGTTCGAAGCGCTCGGTATTGCCCGCTTCGCTGAAGGCCAGCGCCGCCGGTGGCTCGGCGCCAGCAAGGGCCAGATCCGCAGTCTGCAGCGCCAGCGGGCCTATCGCCATATCCTCGAAGCCAAGCATCAAGGTCTGACCCTGTTCCTTCAGCACCACCGGCGGGCCGTTCAGAAAGGCCAGGCCCAGCCGCCCCTCCGGCGCCTCCTCGAAGCCGAACACCAGGCCCGAGGTGGGCGAGTGGTAGCGCGTTCCCAGCATGGTCTTGAAACGCTCGGCCGCCGCCTTGGCCGGCGGCTCGGCCACCAGCGCCTCGCCGGCCATCGCGTCGATGATCTTGTTGGCCAGCTGGACCGCGTTGACCTGCGCGCCGTTGGTGATGATGACGATGTCCAGCGCCTGGCTGGGCACGGTCAGCATCTGGCAAGTGCCGCCGATCACGCCACCGGCATGGTGGATCACCTCGACGCCACGGTAGTCGTGCCGCATCAGGCCCAGCGCATAGGGGTTGACCGTGCCGTTGTTGAGCCTGGTGGTCTGCAGCATCTGGCGCCAGCTGTCGGCATTGCCCACCTTCTTCTCGGCCGCGCGCAGATGGGCCAGCCAGACCAGCATATCGTCCAGCGTGGAGATCATCGCGCCCTCGCCCCGCACCTCCTCGGTCGGGAAGATGCCACGACGCCAGCCCCCGTCCGGCGTGGCCACATGCAGCGTGGCCATGCCGCGGTGGATCTCGAGATCGCTGGGGGCCGAGACGGTGTCCAGCATCGCCAGCGGCGCGAAGATGCGCTGCTGCAGGAATTGCTCGAAAGGCATGCCGCTGACACGATCGATCACCACCGACAGCAGGTGGTAGCCGCCGTTGCAATACATCATCTTCTCGCCGGGCCGGAAATTGATGCCGCTCTGGCGCAGCTGGGTGGTCAGGGCCACGCCCTTGGGCTTGATGGCCATGCCGTCGGACAGGAAACCGACATCCAGATAACAGCGGTAGCCGCCGGTGTGCGTCATCAGCTGGCGCAGCGTCGGCTCGCCTTCCAGCAGCGGCAGTTCGGGGATATAGCTGCGCACGCTGGCGTCCACATCGAGCTTGCCGTCCTCGGCAAGCAGCAGCACGGCCAGGCAGGTGAAGTGCTTGCTGGTGGAGCCGATGCGCATGCGGGTCCAGGCAGTGTTGGCCACTCCCAGCTCCACGCTGGCCAGGCCGAAGCCGCGCCGGTAGACCGTCTTGCCCTGCTGAGCCACACCCACCACCAGGCCCGGCGCATCGCTGCGATTGACGCCCTGGAACAGATCGTCCAAGGCGGCCACGCCGGTCTTCTTGGTCTCTTCGGTCTTGGGACTGCTTGTTGCTTCGCTCATGAGTGACTCCGGTTCAGTTCGGGATGGAAAGTGGTGACGGTGCGGACGAAGGCCGCTTCGACGCAGTGCATCAGCACCGCGCCCAGGCCCATGGCGACGGTGCAGACCAGCGCCACGGAAATCAGCAGGCCTCTCGGCTCGGGTTGCAAGGCATCGGACAACAGGCCCACCAGCACCGGACTCAGGGCCGACAGGCCTACCGAGACCACGGTGCCCAGGGCAATGACACGCGAGCGCAGCGGGGCCGGGGTCATGTCTTGCAGCATGGTCGGCGCCAGCACGCTGCCGGCAATCAGAGCGGCCACCTGCACGCCAAACAGCAGATAGATCTGCAGCACGCTGTCGGTGAACAGCAGCAGGCCCGATCCCAAGGCCGCGATGCCCATGCCCAGTGCGATCACACGGACCGGCGTGGCCACGCCGAGGCGCCGGCGCAGCCGCTTCACGGCCACCGCGCCGGCTGCGGCGCCGGCCAGCGTGCCCAGCAGATAGGCCGCGCCGATGCCCTGGCCGACCTCGGCCGCCGAGGCGCCGAAGCTGCGCGCGGCGATCACCGGCACCCAGTTGCCGACCGCGGCCAACCCCAGCGCCGCCAGGCCGGCGCTGCCGAAGACGCCCAGGGCCGTCAGCGACTGGCCGTTCAGATAGGCCCGCACGCTCGCGGCCGGCGCCGCGCCCAGATCAGTCGCAGAAGCCGGCGTGCGGCGCACGCGTATCAGCAGCACGGCCAGCGCCACCAGCGGGCCGGGTGCGGCCACCGCCAGAAAGGCCAGCCGCCAGGACTCCAATCCCCGCAGGCCCGCCGGCAGCAGCGGACGCAGATCGTCCAAGCCGTGCATCAGGCCGCCGCTGAGCGCCAAACCCAGACCGGTGCCGAGAATGGCGGCCAGCGCGTAAATGCCATTGGCCAGCACGCGGCGGCGCTCCGGCACGACGTCGGGGATCAGGCCATAGATGATGGGCGCCAGGCCGGCCTCGCCGATGCCCAGGCCGATAGCGGCCAGGAACAGCGCCTGGAAGTCGCCGGCCAGCCCGCAGGCCGCAGTGGCCGTGGCCCAGACCAGCACGCTGATGGCGAGCAGGCTGCGACGCCCGAAGCGGTCGGCCAGCCAGCCGATAGGCACGGCCGCCAGGCCGGCGAACAAGGTGATGGCCACGCCTTGCAGCAGCCCGAGCTTGGTGTCCGACAGGCCCAGCGACGCTCGCATCGGCTCGGCCAGCAGCACCAGGATCTGCCGGTCGATCGCGGCGAACACCGTCGCGACGATCAGGATCAGCACGCCATACGCGGCAGAGAGACCGGTGCGTGGGTCGGCGGCGGCGCCAGGCGAAGGCGCGGCCAGGCCATGCACAGGCATAGCAGAGGTTTTCATGGATGTGAACCCGATCAAGGGGGGCCGAAGCCCGGGGAGATCAGAAAGGCAGGGTCAGCGTCGCGCCGAGGGTGCGCGGTCTCGCCACCGACACCCAGGCCGGGCCGCCCAGGGCCTGCACGGTGCTCTGCGACGCCAGCTGGGCGCGCTTGTCGAACAGATTGCGTGCGAACAGCGCGAGGCTGAAGCGCTTGAAGTCGATGCCGGCCTGCAGATCGGTCATCGAATAGGCTGGCAAGCGGTACAGCGGCAAGCCCGTGCTGCCCTCGAAGCCGCTGTTGCGCTGGCCGACATAGCGATGGGTCACGCCGACATAGCTGGGATGGCCGGCCAGCACGAAGGCATAGCTGGCGCTGAGGCCGGCCGAGAAGCGGGCGCTGCTGGGCAGGCGATCTCCCTTGGACCCACCGAGACCGGCCGCATCCTCGCTGAGCACCGCGTCCAGCGCGGAGGCATTGGCCGCCAGCGTCCATTGCTCGTCGGGGCGGTAGCTGAGCACCAGCTCGGCGCCCCTTACATGGGCGGCCCCGGCGTTGACGATCACCGACAGGCCGTTGACCGGCATCAGCTGCTGCAGATCGCGCCAGCGGATGTCGAATACCGAGGCCTCGACCGACAGCCGCTTGTCGAGCAGATCGGCCTTGTAGCCGGCCTCGACGCTGGTCAGCCCGTCCGGTTTGAAGCTTGGCGGTGCGGTGGGCAGCCCGCTCGTGAGGTCGTAGAGCACGGCATTCGGACCACCGGGGCGGTAGCCGGACGCGGCGCGGACATAGACCGAGCTGACCGGACTCAGCGCGTAGCCCGCCGTCAGCAGCCAGGTCGTGCTGCTGTCCTTGGAGTCACCGCTCATCGCCGGCACGCCGCCGCCCAACATGCCGTCGACCTCCTGGCCGTAGCGCTGCTTGTTGCGGGCCACCCGCAGCCCGCCGGTCAGCGACAGGCCGCTCTCGAACTTCCAGGTCAGATCACCGTACAGCGCCAGCTCGCGGTAGTCGGCCGGCATCGCGACCGCCAGCAGCTCCGGACCGGGCGAGCCGTCGGGCAGCGTGCTGCGGACGTCCTGCCGGTTGTTGCTTTCCTCGTAATCGTAGTAAAGACCAGCCAGCCACTCGAAGCGCCGGTCGGAGCGGGAGGTCAGGCGAAACTCCTGCGTGGTCTTGTCGACGCCCGGCCGGATGGTGCCCGGCGTGCTGCCGAGCTTCATGCCAAAACCGGCGAGCAGGGGTACATAGGCCGAGCTCAGGTCGAGCGTGATGTTGGAACCCAGTTTCTGTCGCGAGGTGATGGAATTGAAGCGAGCCCAGCCGAAGTCGTACTCCAGATCGGCCGAGAGCAGATCGATCTTGACCCGATACGGCTCGGCCGCGGACTCGGCACGCTTCATATCGCCCTTGGCCGGCCGGCCAGTGGTGGGGTCGTAGTCGACGAAGTCGGGGCCGCCACGCTCGATCTTCTGCGTGGTGGCGGTGAAGCGCAGCTTGACGCGGCTGCTGGGCGTGATCAGCAGCGAGGCACGGGCGCCGGTGGTGTCGCCGCCGTCGATATTGCTGCGCTGGATGCCGCCCACCGCATCGACGCTGCCGCCGGCACGGTCACGAAAGACCGACAGGCGCAGACCGGCCACATCTTCCTTCAGCGGCACGTTGACCACCGCGCCGACGGTATGGCCGGCCCCTCCGCCCTTGGTCGTCGAGGCGCCCAGGCTGAGCTTGCCCGAGAGCTCGTAGGTGTCGGGCTCGTTGGTCACATACTTCAGCAGCCCGCCCATCGCGCCGGCGCCGTACAGCGTGCCCTGCGGCCCGCGCAGCAGCTCGATGTGGTGGAGGTCCAGCATGGCCATGTCGAGCGACATCTGCGCGCCGCCGGCGAAGGCCGTGCTGGAGCCGAAGGCCACCTCGTCCACATACACGCCGACCGTCGCGATGGTCTGGTTGCCCGTGCTGACGCCGCGCAGGCTCAAGCCCCCAAGACCCGCCCCACCGGTGCTCTTGACATCGGCACCCGCCTCGTTGGCCAGGTAGTCCTGCAGGCTCTTTGCGCCCTTGCGGTTGAGCTGCTCGCCACCGAGGATGTTCACCTGCATCGGCACGTCGCGCACGGGCTCGCGACGCCGCGTCGCGCTGACCACCACCGAGTCCAGCGCCTGCACCGCGTCGGCCGCGCCCGCCCGCTCGGGAGCCGGGCTGGATGGGCGAATCGTGGCGGCATTCGGTCCCGTCTCTATGGACCTCAGACCCGTGCCTTCCAGCATCCGTGCCAGGGCCTCCTTCGGCGTGAACATGCCCTTGATGGGCCGCGTCGTGATGCCGCGCACCAGGTCCGGCGCATAGATCAGCTGCAGCTGCGTGAACCCGATCAGACGCTGCAGCGCCTCGGGCGCGGGCAGCGCGGGAATGTCCAATGACTGCGGCTGCGCGGCCGGTGCCGGCGCCGGCACAACCTGGGCGGGCGAGCCCAGGCTGGCGAGCGCCATCGCGACGGCGAGGGTGACGGGGCGAAGCAGATGCGAAGGGCTTGGCAATTGAATCTCCAGCATGTGCAGCCTCGGGCCGCTGGGTTTGTCGATGCTGGTATCAACGCGCCAGGGGAGCCTTCCCCCACGAGGGCAAACCCGGGCTCGCGAGCATCAGCGCGATTCAGCGCGGCTCGGCGCGGCTCAGCACCCAGCTGTCGGCCGAGCGTTCCGCGCGCAGGCCGAAGCCCTGCTCAAGGCTGCGCAGAAAGACCGGGATGTCCTGGGTCGAGAAGGCGCCCGAGACCAGCACCTCGCGCAAGGTGGCATCGCCGAGCCGGATCGGCACCAGGCTGTAGCGGTTGACCTCCTCCAGGGCCTCGGCGAGCGGCGTGCGATCGAATTCGAGGCGGCCCTGCTGCCAGGCGAGCTTGCGCCCCATCGCCTGCGGTTCGGCCTGCGCCAGCAGCACATGCCGCTCCGCGCTCACCGCCACCTGCCCGACGCCCAGTCGCAGTGGCTGTGCACCATTGCGTGCCGCCACGGCATTCGCCCGCGTCACCTCGACCACCCCCTCGTAGACGGTGATTTCGGCGCTGCCATTGGCATGGCGTTGCACCAGGAAGCGCGTGCCCACCGCGCGCACGACGGTGTCGCCCGCAACGACCTCGAAGGGACGGCTGCGGTCCTTGGCCACCTCGAACAGGCCCTCGCCGCGTTCCAGCACGACGCGCCGACGCTCGGGGCTGTAGGCGACACGCAGGGTGGAGGCGGCATTGAGCTCGGTGCGCGAGCCGTCGGGCAGCGGCACCGGGCGAGGTTCGCCGACGGCGGTTTTGTAGGTCGCAGCCATCGAGCGGCCATCTTCCACGGACGGCGACCAGGGGCTGTTCAGCCAAAGCAGGCTCGCCAAGGCCACACTGCCCAGCCCCCCCAGCGCACCAAACACCCAGGCCCAGCGGGGCCGCGAACCGACGAAGCTGGGCGCGGCAACGCGGGTGGCGGACGGCTCCGCAGCAGGGAACCTGGCCCGGCTGGCCGTGGCCCACAGCAACGCATGCTCGTCCAAGAGGCGCGGGTGATTGGGATCTTCTGCCAGCCACTCATGCAGTTGTTGACGCTCCTCGGCACCGAGCGGGCTCGCGTCTATGCGCACGACCCATGAGCGCGCCTGCTCTTCGGCCTGCGGCGTGCGCTCGAAATTCATCACATTGCGCGTCATGGCTGCTGCCCTCCCGCACGAACCGCCGGACGTCGCCCGCCCGCCTCGTGCTCGGCCAGGGCTTCATGGCAGAGTTGCAGCGCGCGCGTGATGTGTCGCTCCACGGTCTTGTTGGAAATGCTCATGCGTGCGCCTATTTCGGCATGCGACAGGTTCTCCAGCTTGCGCAGCTGGAAGGCTTCCAGGCATTTGGGTGCCATGCGCTGCATCGCCAGCTCTACGGCCTCGATCAACTGGCGCTCCTCCATCTGGGCCTCGGGACTGGCGCCGGGCGCGATCGCGCCGAGCGCATCCATATCGGCGATCGCGTCGGTGGCGCGCGTTGTCCGCTTGCGCAGTTCGCTGAGCGCCAGATTGCGCGCCACCGTGTAGAGCAGCGCCTCGCTGACCGGCGTCTGCCCGCCCAACTCGGCCGCATAGACGCGCAGAAAGGCCTCCTGGGAGACATCGGCCGCGTCCGCCCCATTGCCCAGCAGGCGCCGGACATAACGCTCCAGTGCCTTGCTGCGGCGGTGGTAGATCTCGAGCAAGTTCATATGGACTCAGGGGCTGCTGGGTACCCATGGACAACTCGCGACAAGCACACCTCCCTCATAGGACAAACCCTGCCATGCGGCGACCGGACCGACTCGCCGGCCGGCAGCGCGGTGACCAGGACCTGCAGCCGGCGCTGATGTCTGAGGCTTGGGCAGCCCCGTTTACTTGCCCCGAACATATCCCAAGACGCTGTCCGGGCTAGAAACAGCAAGGGCCTGCATACGCAAGCCCTTGATTCTCAAACATAATTTTTGGTAGGCCGTGCAGGACTTGAACCTGCGACCAAAGGATTATGAGAACTTCAAACCGGGATTTTGCGAGATTTTCCGGGACGAGCATATCCTTATAAATCAATAGGTTACGTCTACCGCCGTTCCAGGCGATCTCTTAGCATCCCCTCTGAAACTGGCACCAGACTGGCACCAGGAAATTGGAGGACAAAAATGAGCGGACTGGCACCAGCGTCTTTGGCGCTGCCAAAACAGCTTCTGGCGCTGCCCGCCGGAGCCTTCATCACGATCGAGAAGTTGGAGCAAGGCGGCTCCTTGCAGGCGCGCAGATTGAGTACGGGCGCGGTCCAGTTCTACTGGCGTTACGCAAACGAGGGCCGCACGCACCGCGAGCCGCTCGGTCCCTACGACCCGGTGTCGCCGCCCAAGAAGCTGGAGCCGACATCACGTGGCTTGAGCGTCGCTGCCGCCCGCGAACGGTGCCGCCAGCTGTCTCTCAAGCATACGAAGCTTCAAGGCATCGGTGGTCTCAAGGAGGCCAAGGCCATTGAGCGCCGGCAGTATGTGGCCGACAAGGAGGCTGCGGCGACCCGGGCCACGCATTCGCTGGGCAAGCTGCTTGATGATTACGTCAAGCACCAGGCGAACCAAGGCCGTATCAGCGCCCGCGAGGCGAAGAACCTCTTCGATCTGCATGTGGTGAAAGCCTGGCCAGCGCTGGCCCAGACGCCGGCAAGCGAAATCACCCAGGACCAGGTGATCGACATGCTGCGACGGCTGACTGAGCAGGGCAAGGGGCGCACATCGAACAAGCTCCGCGCCTATCTGCGGGCGGCCTTCCAGTGCGCCGTCGATGTGCGCGTGACAGCGTCGATTCCGGTCGCATTCAAGGCCTACGCCGTTCAGACCAACCCGGCAGCTCAGACGCGCCGCGATGGGCGCTTCGACGGCGCGGACAAGCGTCCGCTGAGCGCCGATGAACTCCGCACCTACTGGCAGTTGATCGAGAAGCTGCCGGGGCTGCGCGGCCGTTGCCTGCGCATGCACCTGCTCACCGGCGGCCAACGCATTGAGCAGCTCGTGCGTCTGCGCTGGGCGGACGTACGCGCCGACTCAATCACGATCCATGACACCAAGGGCCGCCCAGGGCGAGGTCCACGAGCACACACAGTGCCCATCATCAAGCCTGCCGTGCGCGACCTGCAGGGGTTCGAGCGCGTCGGCGACCATGTCTTCTCCACGACGAAGGGCGTCAAGCCAATCTCAGGCACGACCTTGTCGGGCTGGGCAGCGCAGGCTGTCGGTGATGCGATTGAAGGTTTTCAGCTCAAGCGCGTTCGATCAGGCGTAGAGACGCTGTTGGCTGCGAACCGCATCAGCCGCGAAATTCGCGGGCACGTTCAATCGCATGGGCTTACTGGCATCCAAGCGCGGCACTACGATGGGCACGACTACATGCTGGAGAAACGTGAGGCGCTCGAGCTGCTGGCGGATGAGCTCACCGGCGCGGCAACGGGGTCCAAGACCGCCAAGCCTCGGCGCGAAACGGCTTCAGCGGGTCTGCGTACGACGCGCTAACCAGACTCGCACCAATCGACAGTCCTACATTGCATCGATGCCACCCAATAGCACCCTCGCCTTCGACGACGGCGCTTTTGTCGCCGACCTCAAGACGCGCATCACATCTGCACGACCCACTGCGGCGCGTGCCGTCAACTCGGAACTGGTGGGCTTGTACTGGGACATCGGCGCCGCCATTCGCGAAAAGCAGGCCATGTAAGGCTGGGGCGACAGTGTTGTCGAGCGGCTTTCCAGCGACCTGAAGCGATCCTTCCCCGGCGCGACCGGCTTCTCGGCGATGAACCAATGGCGCATGCGCCAGATGCATGAGAGCTACACGTCGCCGGACTTCCTCTCACAGCTTGTGAGAGACACGGCTCCGCGCACCAAGGCCGCATCGGGAGCCGGCGAGGAGGGCCAAGCGTGACCCAGCCGGTGCCAACATCCCTGGCCGCCGGCCTCCACGCCGAGCTCCGTGCGCTGATCGCCAGCAGCCGCCAGCGCCTGGCCGGCGCGGTCAACGCCGTGCTGACCCGCCTGTACTGGACCGTGGGTAGCGCATCCAGGCCGAGCTGTTAAAAGGTAAACGCGCCGCCTACGGCGCGCGCATCGTCAGCGAGCTGGGTACGCAGCTAGCCAGCGAATTCGGCCGTGGCTTCGAGTCCAAGAACCTGCAGCGCATGCGCCCGTTTACCCAGGCCTTTCTCGAGGCCGAGATTGTCGCAACGCTGTCGCGACAATTGAGCTGGAGCCATATCCTGGGGCTGCTGCCTCTCAAGAGCGCCCCGGCCCGGCAGTTCTACGCCGCGCAGTGCGCCGAGCAGGCTTGGAGCGTGCGTGAGCTGCGCCGCCAGATCGAACGCAAGGCCTTCGAGCGCAGCGAGATCGCCAGCGCCCAGGTATTCAAGGACCCCTACTTCCTGGATGTCGAGTAGAGGTGGCCACGGTGGTGAGTGGAAACTCGGTCCAATGAGGTGTCCTGCGGTGCGGGACGGCAAGGAGACGAGTCCATGAGCAGACGGCCCCGCCGGAATCACTCACCGGCGTTCGGGCCAAGGTGGCGCTGGATGCCATTCGCGGCGAGAAGACGCTGGCGGAGCTGGCCAAGTTGCACGACACACACCCGACTCTTGCTTTCACTGCGCTGGATTCGGCTGCCCGGCCACCAGTTCGGCCGACTGCTGCTTGACCGAGGCCAGGTGCGCATAGTCCGAGTGCTCACCGTTGACAAGGTCAAGTTCGCCCGTTGCGCGGGCCCGAGCCAGTTCGGCAACGACCTCGGCGCGGCTGCGTGTGGAACCTTCCGGGCGCTTGGGACGATACCCCCTTCGGTCCAAGTCCCGCAGCTCGCCAGTCTGGATAGCCCGCAGCAGGTCCGCCACGACTTCCTCGCGGCTGGTCTGAGGCGCGGTCACCTTGATAGTCTTGCGAGCCGCGATGACGGCTTCGCGGCCGGTGTCGGCAGAACTGCCACCATCGGCCAGCGCTGCGCCGGCAGCCAGAAGGGAAAGGGCAATCACAGTCAGATCTTTCATGATGAATTCCTTTGAGTTGGGTTGCTGACCGCTGCCGTCAGCAGCAGTCGAGCAGAGGACGCACGCCCGCGCTTCACCGCGAGGCACATCCCTTTTAGTGAACGAATGGAGAGCTGGTCAGCCCGGCTTGTTCAGCCGATTGAGATCACGCTGAACCAGGCCGTCTGGCGCTCGATGCCCGACGGTCCAACAACGAACGAATCCACTCCCTGTGGGACCCGTGAACGTTCCGCACGACACGACCACTCCACGTAGGCCATGTCTTCCGCGAAGCACGCGCGATCAGTCGCCCAAGAGGCCTTCGGCAACTGCTTCATCAACCTCTCGTAGAAACTCTGGATCGCGTCGCGGCCGACGAACGTTTCACCGTTGACGATGAGAATGGCGCTCGGGTCGTATGCACTGGCAACGCCAGCGGCGTCCTCCCGCGCCAGGGCTGATTCATGGTGGGACAAGACGGCTTGCAGGTGTTCGAACTTGCTGTTCATGGCGTTCTAGTGATCTGAGAGGTTTCTGGGGTCAGCGCCAGTGCTTGGGTCTGGAGAAGACCTGCTTTCCACGAGCGCTGCCTCTTTGGTGGCTGTCCAGGCTTTGCTGCAAAGACGAGGCAGAGAGTTCCAGAACGCTGCCAAGGCGCGTCGAACGGATCTGACGCAGGTCTACCAACTCACTGACCCGGTGAAGAATCTGCCCCTGAGAGTTCAGGTCCTCGCCTTCGAACAGCGTCTTGGTGAACATCAGTTCCCAATGGATCGACACGCTCTTGCGCTTGAAGACGGAGATATCCAGTGACTTCGGATCGTCGATCAAGCCGTACGAGCCGAAGGGCTTGATGACCTGAGCTGCAGACAGAAGATGCTCGTCGCTGGCCGTGAGACTGGCGATGTAGTCAACCTGCGGCACGCCCATGGCGCTCAGCTGCTCTGGCCACGACCGGGCAAAATCGATGACATGGTGTGCGCCAAGTTTGCTAACCCAGTGCACGCTCTCCGGCCTCGATGCGGTGACGATGACTTTGACGTTCGTGAGCGCTCGAGCGATTTGGATGAGTGCTGAACCAACCCCGCCGGCACCACCAATGATGAGCAGCGTGCCAGGCGCACCCTGACCTTCTTCCGGCACTCGGAATCGCTCAATGAGCAGCTCCCATGCCGTCAGCACAGTCAGCGGAAGGGACGCTGCGTCTATCGGATCAATCCTGCTTGGAGCCCGCGCGGCGATACGGCTGTCGACCGCCTGCAACTCCGCGTAGGCCCCTGGCCGGTTGATATCACCGGCGTACCAGACGAGGTCTCCGGGACGGAATCCGATGACCGCAGTTCCGCAGCCGAGCACCTCGCCCACGGCGTCCCACCCCAGGATCCTGGGTGCGAGGCCCGGCTCGGTGGAATCCTTGACCTTGTAGTCAACCGGATTTGAGGCAGTTGCCAGCGGCCTGACCAGGAGGTCGTGGGCCTTGATCACCGGGTCCGGCACTTCTTGCTCGATGAGCTCGGCTGCTGTGCCCGGTGCGTGGCGTATGGAAACGATGGCTTTCATATCTGCAATCGACCCGCGAGCATGCGAGTCCTTCCTTCATGTCAGTGGTTATCGATGCGAAAGTTCGGCAAGACGTACTCCATGAGCTCGTCCATGACCGAGGATGCGGGCCGGCTGCTGTACTTCAGGTTGAACGCCGTGTGAGCGATACCAATGGCTTGGTAGCGCGACAGAAGCGCGATCAAGGCGTTGCGCCCGATCTTGAATCCCAGATGCATGGGGCGCGGGGCAGCGTCCGCTTCGGGCAGCAGATCGATGTACAGCGACTGCATCACCGGTTTGTAGCGTTCCGGGCCGCACGCCACATGGACGGCCGAATTCCAGCTGGAGACAACCTTGGCCTGCGCCGCGATGTCCCGCGGGTAGGTCATCCAGCCGTCAGCATGCTTGGCAATCCACTCCAGCGGCTGCTGCGCAAAGCCTGTCACCAGAAGTGGAACCCTTCCAAACGGGGGCTGCGGTAGGAGCTCGAGGGGGACACCTGACAGCTGTCTGGCGAGGTTCAAGGGGCCACCGTTCTGGTAGAGGTCAGAGATCTCTTCCAGCGTTTGCCGGAAGGCGGCACCACGCCCAGCGTGATCCTTGCCGTAGAGAGGGAACTCCGAAGGCCGATCACCCGTCGCGGTGCCGAACAACAAACGCCCCCCTGACACGAAGTCGAGCGATGCGCTTGCTTTAGCCAGATCCAAAGAGGAGCGTAGGGGCAGGATGACACTGCCAGTACCAATGGCGATGTCGGTCGTCTGCGCTGCGATCCAGGCCGCGAAGACCCAGGGGTCGATCATCTGCCCGACATCACCGAAGTGCGGATCTCGGATGGGCACGTCCCTCACCCACAGGGCAGCATAGCCAGCCTGGTCCGCGCTGCGCGCCAGAACTTGCGGTTGCTCCAGGCGAGGTTTGTCCCCCTCGTACGCCTCGATGGGAAAGAAGAACCCCAGCGACATGCCTCCTTTGCGGAAGGTTCGACGCCAGCCAGGGTGCCGCGAAAGATCAGAGGGCTGCGCGGCAGACCTCCGATCAAGCTGTTGAACACTGGAGTTCGGCATGATCACCCCTGGCTTCAGCTCACCTCGATGACCACCTTGCCGCGCAGGGAGCTGCCGTTAACACGGCCCTGCTCCAACGCGGCATGCGCTGCCCCGATCTCCTTGAGGGGGAAGGTGGCGCCGATGATGGGCCGGATCTGCCCGCGCTCGAGAAGCGCCTTCAGCGCGAGCAGCTTGCCTCGGTTCTGGCGTGTGAACACGAAGTGGTACTCGGCGTTCACGCCCCAGGCAGCAACCAGGTTCTGCGGCGTTGCGATGTCGACCAAGGTCACGACGCGGCCACCATCTGCGAGGACGTGGGGAGAGCGCTCCAGTGTCTTACCGCCAATCGTGTCGAGCACGACGTTGACACCGCCACCGCCGGTCAGTCGGGCGATCTCCTCGACGTAGTCGCTGCGCTCGTAGTCGATCGTCGCGTCCGCGCCGAGCGAGGTGACGAATTCGGCTTGCTCGGCGCGGCATGTCGTGAACACGCGCGCGCCCATGGCCTTCGCGAGCTGGATGGCGATCGTGCCGACGCCGCCAGCGCCGCCGTGAATGAGGACCGACTCACCCGGCTGGAGTCGTGCGCGGGTGACGAGCGCCTCCCACGCGGTACCGCCCGTCAGAGTGATTGCTGCGGCTTCCGAGTGGGACAGGTTGGCCGGCTTGTGCGTCACCAACTCTTGCGGCACCACGTTGTACTCGGCGTAGCTACCACCCTTGGGCCCGAAGATCTTGGGCGTGTAGAACACCTCGTCGCCAGGCTTGAACTCCGTGACACCCGCGCCCACCCGCTCGACGACGCCCGACACGTCATGGCCGGTGATGGCGGGCAGCGGCACGTAGTCCGGGTAGTCGCCGCGCCGGATCTGATAGTCCAGAGGGTTGATGGACGTGGCGCGAACGCGCACGAGGAGCTCGCCGGCGTCAACGCTGGGCACGGGCACTTCCTGCAGCTGCAGGTTCTCGATGCCGCCGAAGGCGGTCAGGACAATAGCTTTCATGTGACTTTTCTCAGGTTGGTTGAGTTGAGTGAGCTGGGTTATCCGAGAGACATCCCTCAAGACGCAGCCATTTTCACATCGACGTTTTGCGAACTGTCGATTGCACAAAAAGCCCATGCACTCATCGAGGGAACTTCAACATGGCTCCGCTTAACCCGAACGTTGCTGCTAGTGCTGGAAGATTCGAGACTGGCTTCTGCGTAGGGCATTCCGCCAGAAAGCTGCGCAGCACCGTCAGCTTGAACACCCCGCCAAGGTCTACCGGAACAAGATTTGGCGCGATGGACAGGTGAAGTTTTTCACCTAGGCCACCTTCCGTCACTGACCATTCCTGCTGTCCGCAGACTGAACTGATCGCGGTGCGTTGGGTCCGACGTCTGCGCCGCAGTGCTTGAATGGGCACAGTAGGTTTGAACAGCCCAAATCGCATCTCGCCGTGGCGCAGAGCGATGAGCAATGCCTTTCCAACATGAGCTGCGATCAACGCACTCGCGGAGCACGTCGCAGTTCACTTTGCTGACCAAGACGGCATCATCTGCCTGAAAGCCGAGAGCGTGAACGGCTCGGCCGCAGTCAGTTCAACCACGCCTCCACCAGAACCCCTCTGGCTGCAACATCTGCAGGCGCATGCTAGAGTGAATTTCGTCGCACGCCGAGCCATTGGTGGTGCGTTTGCACTCTTTTGCGCAGTGTCGGCTGTCTGATGACCTTCGAAGTCCCGCTTATTCGTGTGCTGGAGGTACTGGCCAACGAGCAGCGAATGGACATTCTTCGCAAGCTCAAAAGCCCCTCGAGCTTTCCCCCCCAGGATGAGGGCGACCCTCTCGTGGATGGCGTTTGTGTGTCGTCCATTCAGGCCGGGCAGAAGCTCGCCGTCTCGACTACCTCCAAGTACCTCACCGACTTGGCCGGCGTCGGGTTGGTCACCGTCAAGCGGTCCGGTAAGTGGTCGTACTACCGTCGCAACGAGCAGGCCATCAAGGATCTTGCAAAGCGCCTGGCGGCTGAGCTCTAGGTCATCCGGCGCACGCGCTGAACGGCTTGCATAAGCCAGCTAGCTTTGTTCTGGTCAGCCGTAGCCTTGGAGCGGCCATTGAGCAAGATGCCTTCTGTCATGGACCCAAACGCCGGCCAAGGTAATTGTCGTCAACCAGCCGAGTGACTGCTGCCCCGCAGGCGTTTCGCAAAAGCGCGTGTTCAGGCCTAGCGCGCTCGGCACTTTCAAGCGCTGCGCCTCGATCTTCTCGTCGCAGGAGAAGTTGCCAGCCTGGCTCGGCGCGGCCAAGGCTTGCGGCTCGGCCGGCACCAGCGTCTGAATCATGAAGCCGATGACCGCGGTGGCGAGCGCAGCGCTTGTGAAGAGATCAGTGTTCATACCGAATTCCTTTTCAGACCAAGTTGAACGAAATGTTCTGCGGCACTCGCGGCTTGAGCCGTGTCCGGTAGCGGTGCAACTATTGAGTCGATGAAAAGGAGTTTGGCGGGCCGGGCTGCCTAGGTCACTGTTCGCTCTTGCAGCTGACAGCCCGAAATTGCGCGCAGCTGCTTCGCCTCAGGCTAGGCGGTCGGAACGCCATGCTGCGGGCGACGCGCCCACGAGCTTTCGGAACGTGCGGCCGAAGTGCACCGCGTCGGCAAAGCCGGTGGCCTCCGCAATGTCCTCAAGCGTGGCGTTCGTGCTTACCAAGAGACACTTGGCCCGCTCGATCCGCGCGTTGAGCTGCCACTGATAGGGCGCCAAGCCCGTCGACGTCTTGAAGGCTCTGCAATAGTGCGACGGCGAGACGCCGGCGAGCTCAGCCAGCGTGGTCAGATCCACCCGGCTCGGCATCTGCGCTTGGAGCAGATCGATCGCGTCTTTGAGCTGTAGCGTTGAGAGCCCACGCGCGACTTTACCCACCGGCCCGCTTTCACGAAACAGCTGCGCCGCGATGGCAAGCGCCAATGAGTCGCCGTACAACTGCGAGCTGGGATCCATATCCTGCACTGTCTCGGCCAGAAGCTTGACCAGGTGCCAAACGCGGTCATCGGTGAAGCGCAACCGTGGAGCTGCACCGAGCGTGGCGATCTGGCTTGCTTCGAGCTGCTGGGACAAGCTGGCCATATCAAAGCAGATGTTGACGTCCTTGGCGTAGCGCAGATCTTCGCTGTGCGCCCATAGCTCCATGCCCGCAGGGCTGTAGTGCATGTCTCTCGGGCGGTGTGTGATCGGGCAAGGTTTGCTCTGCGCGAAGCGCGGTTCGACGGGTCTACCGCCGGCCTCCTCCAAAATAACCCCCAAGCGCGGCACGTCTTCGTGAGGTAACCTAACCGAAATTGGCCCAGTGCCGCCATATTCAGTCACCTCCACTCGCACGCCGTTCCAGGAACGCGTAAAAGTGGTCTGAACCACTAGATTTTCGGCAGATTCAATAGAAGACGACATATTAGTTAAATCTGAGTTGGGGTTTACGCTTGAGCAAACTTGGATGTGAGTTACATATGGGCACCGCAAATTGTGCCGAAAGTGAGCAAGCCATGTCCGCACCCGAAATTCCCGAGAATCTATTAGCCAGCAAAGCTCAGCGCAACTGGAGTGGAGTTCTCGTCGAAGTCACTGAATACAACTGCACCGGCGAGGTTTTGCACCGCCTGCCTCACAGCAACAAAACACGATTGAGTGTTATCGTCGAAGAGGTTAGCAAATATCGGTGCGAGCCACGAGAAAATCCGCGACTCGCTTGCCCTTATGAATCGCGGCCTCGTGATATGAGTTTTATGCCAGCCGGTATTGAGATTTGGGGGTACAGCGCTGATGTGCTATATGCCAAGGATGTGCATATCACGCTGGACCTGGAACCATTTGCTGAGCAACTTCAGATCAAAAGCGATGTAGATCTGGCCAGTGTTCCAAAGCTTCGTTTCACGGACGACCGCATTTGGCACCTGGTGCGTCTGCTGGCCGAAGTGATTGAAGATCCGGATCCGTCCGTGCAACTCTACGGCGACTCCTTGATCACCGCCATTGCCAGTCGCTTGATCAGCCGTGCCTCCAAATCCAGCAAGAGCTCGGCCGGCTTCGCTGGCTTGTCCAGCATGCAGCTCAAGGACGCCATGAGCTTTCTGGACTCGCAAATGCCCAACCGCGTGGAACTTGCAACGCTGGCAGGTTTGGCCGGCCTGTCCTCTTCGCATTACTGTCGAGCCTTCAAGGCGTCCACCGGACTTGCTCCTTACCAGTGGCAGCTGCACGCCCGTATTGAACGCGCCAAGTGCATGATGCTGGAGACGAACCGGTCGCTTGACGAGATTGCGCAAGCAACCGGCTTCGCCGACACGGTCCACTTCGGCCGAACTTTTCGCAAGCTCACGCAAGCCAGTCCTGGCGCTTGGCGCCTTGACCGCCTGAGCTGAGAGCGGCCCTGCAACCATGGCGTTTCTAGCGGGTCTGGCTGTCATGACATTGCACCAAGCGCGCTATTCCTTGAAGACAGGGACAGTCCCACCTGCTGTTCGTCGGTCTCCCGCTGCCACCAACAGCTTGCGCAGGCGCTCGATGTTCGCCTCTCCCGTTTGCAGGGACTGCGCGGACGTGTGAACCGAGTAGTAGCCCAAATGGAGATCGAACGGATGCTCCACGGCACTGCCGATAACGAACACGGCCGGCCCATCCAGGCCGGCTTGCAGGCTGATGATCTGCTCACCGGCCTCAAAGATGACAAGCTCTCCCGCATCTGCCGCGGTCCGGCCAGCAAGCTCGCCGCTCGCCACGGCAAGCCAAGCAACGGTGTGACCCCGCCCGGGCTTGAAGGTCCACTGTGCCCCGGCCGGTAGCGACACCATCAGGTAGGTCACGCCCTCTGGCGACCGGGCCGGGCTGCTTTGGCCTTCGTAGGAGCCCAGGATGACGCAGGCGGGACCTGCAGTCGGCACGTCCTTGGCCTCAACGTACTGGCTATCCACCGACTCGTGCTCGAGTTCGGGCCGCAGGGCCATCCACAGCTGAAAACCGCGTGCACGCTGCGACGTGCCGGCCGAAAGTTCTTTGCCATGCCACACGCCTGCCCCGGCGCGCATCCACTCGAAGCCGCCGAAACCGATGTGACCCGATCCATCAACCGGATCGTCAAAGCGCAGGTTTCCGTCGGTGATGACTGTGATCGTTGCCAAGCCCGAATGTGGGTGGATCGAGAACTGAGACCTTGGGTCGTGCAGGTTCAGGTCGAACAGGTCCAGAAACACGAACGGCTTGAGCACATGGCCCAGATCCGACGGGCTCATCAGCCGGGTAACGGGACCGTGCGTGTCGCCTCGCGTGCGAAGCGCGACGCGGCGCGGGCTCAGCTCGACTGCGGACAAAGCTATCTGCACAGCGTCAGCGCTTGCGAGCTCGCCCGGGTCCGCTAGGTTTGTGGTGATCTGGTTCATCGCGTCTCCTGCATTGTTTGCAACGATCTACTCCCCGCAACTCCCGAAGCTTGCAACTTGGCAGCGGCTTTGGCCGCGCTGAGCAACTGCTCCCGCGCGGCCGCGTCCACAGAATGGCTTTCGAGACGAAGAGCCATCAACTAGGGCTGCTTACTTGGCGGCTTGAGACGCCGACAGCAGTTGCACTTCCCATGCGTAAGCGATGCCGCTGGAGCCGCCGTGATCGCGCAGTACGTCGGTAAAGGCCGCAGCCGTATCGGCCCGGGCCCAGTCGCGTTGCCATTCGGCGCACACTGCCATCCAAGTGATGGGCACCGCGCCTGCTTGCACCATGCGGCGAACAGCCATCTCATGGGCTTCCGCCGACACCCCGCCTGAGGCGTCGGTCACGATGAACACGTCATAGCCCTCGCCCAGCGCCTGAATGGTCGGCATGGCCAGGCACACCTCCGTCCACAGCGCAGCTAGGATCAGCTGCTTGCGGCCGCTCTTCTTGACGATGTCCGTGACGGCCGGGTCTTCCCAGGTGTTGATGAACGTGCGATCGATTGGCTTTTGCTCCGGATAGACGTCCTGCAGCGCCTTGATGAGGTGGCCGCCGCGTTCCTCCAGGACCGTCGTCAGGATCGTGGGCACGTTGTAGACCTTAGCCGCCTTGGCCAGACCCACCACGTTGTTGGAGACGAGCATGGGCTCGTGGCTGTGCAGGTTGGCGAACTGGTAAGGCTGGTGGTCGATCAGCACCATGATGCTGTCTTGGGGGCGCAAAAGCGCTTGCAGGCCGGTCTTGGTCATGTGTGGAGCTCCAGTAAGAAAAAAAGCGCATGGACGCCGTTGAGGAATGTCGGCCCTGGCACTCACGCGGCACTGGCAAGCGCCCATCGAGAGGCGCCGGAAGGTTTGCAATCGCAGCCTTCTTCAGCACCGTCTCATGAGGTTCAAACCGAGCGCGGCACCGTTGGCCGACGAAGAGAATGGTGCCGATGGAGGTCGCGCCGGTCACTGACCGTTCTTGCTGGCAGTAGTTCAAACCGATCACGCGTTTGACCAGGCAGAGGTGCCCAGAGCCGCGCTGATAGCGCCGCAGCCAGTGAAGTCGGTAGTGGCGCAACACCGTGCGCCTGCGGCACGCTCAGTGCGGACGGCATACCCAGGGCGCGGGAGCGCGAGGCCAGCATGTCTGCGCGGCTCCAGGGCACCTAAACGAGCACGAGTACACCTGAGAGCAGGCCCGGGCCGTGTGCAAGCTTGATGCTTGCGGTCGGTGGTGCACTGGCCCGCCCGTTTTCCAGCTTCGAGGCCGGCCCACCGGTCATTCAAGCCGCGGCGGAACAAAACGAGACTACCCACCGCAGCTTCAGACAGTGGACATGAGATGCACCGTGGTGAAACTGAGCGCCTATGCAACCGACCCCGGGCAGCAAGCGGCCTGGGACGCCTCTCTCTACTACCCCCGAAAGGGAGATCTATGAATCAGAGCGGTTCACTGGCACTCGCTGACCAATATCCAACAGGATTGGTTTTCGATGTGACCTTCAAGGAGTTTTCAGCACGGCTGACCACGCTCCCCAACAGCAAGATGCAGTTTCACATCGACAACGGCATCTATGCCAAAACCGAAGTAGTGAACATGGCCGCAGATTGCATTCGGACCGGGATATTCCTAGTCAGTTGGACCGAAAGCAGCGGCGCAACAGTCGTTCATGTGGAAGATTTTGTGAAAAACACAATCTGCTCGCACGCTACTCTGCCCGACGGCACGTTTTTGCGTATGCACGGCGAAATGAATATTGTTGAAGAAGGAAACTCATGATGAAAAACACCCCTGAACAAAACAAAACCCTAGTGCTCAACGCGATGACGGCACTCTTTCAGAAACGCGATCCGTCCGCTGTCGCACGGTACTACTCGGCTGACTATATTCAGCACAACCCAGGTATCCCGCAGGGGCGCCAAGCGCTAGAAGACCTGGTTGCGCAGCTCTCGAGCGACGTGTTCTATGAGCCGGGTCTGCTGATCGCCGAAGGCGACTACGTGGCCATCCACGGCCGCATCCGCGGCTGGGGCCCTAAGCCGCAAGTGGTGGTGGACATCTTCCGCATCGAAGGCGGCTTGCTCGCCGAGCACTGGGACGTGCTGCAAGACGAGGTATCGCCCGGTCAGTTTGCCCGAGCCGGCGAGCTCTCCAGCGCCAAAAGCGGTCAATGAACGCGAGGCCCGAAACAGCTGGACTGAAGAACGTTGCACCGAACTAATCGGTCTTTTTCCTCAGTCGAAATGCCGCCACTTTCATCCGATTGCCGCACAAAGCCATGCTGCACCAACGTCGGCGGTGCGACTTCGTCACGTCATGAAACATGAGCGTGCAGTCATGCGCCTCGCATTGCCGCACGCGGTCCAGTGTTGTGTTCGTCAGCAGATCGACCAATGCCCGCGCGACTGGCTCGAGCAGACTCGCAGGGGCGTCGTCACGACGCTGCGTGGCTGCCCGAAAAACCTTGCTGGAGTTGTCCCATATCAGTTCTCTCCCGGCACGACCAGCCTCTAGCACTCGATTGACGACGCAGGCGTCCGCAGCCTCCTGGGCCTTCGCTGCATTTACCAACAACCTTGCGCTCTCACGCAGTTCTAGCGCAAGTGTTAGCAAGCCGCTAGGCGCGCCCCTGAACTCATCAGGAAGCAAGCTGACCTGCTTCAGCCAAGCAACGACGCTGGCGTCATCGACCAGGCATTCGCGCAATTCGTTGCCGGTTCCGTACCGAGTGTTGATGAAGTCGAGCGCGAGGTTGTCACCAATGAGCGGCGCGCTGGATGTGGGTTGCGATGTCTCTGGCATGCCCGCAATGTAACCTAAACAATAGATTTGACAGGTTACATTGTACTGATGTAACCTATAAATGTACTTTTATTGGTTACATGGAGTTTGTACTATGGCATCTAGCAAGACCGCTGCGGCGGTAGGTATCGCGGCAATGACGTTGACTGTCGCCGCCCAGGCGGCAGACCTGCAGGTCCGGCACCGTTTCGAACAGGTGGGGGATGTAAAGGTGTTCTATCGAGAGGCAGGCAACCGCAACGCCCCCAAGGTGCTGCTCCTTCATGGATATGCCGCTTCGTCCTTCATGTATCGCGGCCTCATCCCGATGCTCGCGGACAAATATCACGTCATAGCGCCCGACTTGCCCGGGTTCGGCTTCACGGAAGCACCAGCGCGTGGGAAGTACGCCTACACCTTCGACCAACTTGCCAAGACCATCGGGCAGTTCACTGAGCAACTCAAGATGGAGCGCTATGCAATGCAGGTCTTCGACTACGGCGCGCCAGTGGGATGGCGCCTAGCGGTGGCGCACCCTTCACGCATTACCGCGATCATTTCCCAGAACGGAAACGCCTATGAGGAGGGACTTGGCAAGGGCTGGGCCCCGATTCAGAAGTATTGGAAAGAGCCCTCGAAGGCCAACCGAGATGCGTTGCACGAGTTCCCCACGCCAGCGTCCATCAAGTGGCAGTACCTCGAGGGGGTTCGCGATCAAAGTCTGGTGGCGCCAGATGCCATTGAGCTGGAGAGCTTCCTGGTGGCGCGCCCTGGCAATGCCGAGGTGCAACTTGATCTGCTGCTGGACTACAAGTCAAACGTTGCGAAGTACCCGGAGTTCCAAGCCTACTTCCGCAAGTACCAACCACCGCTACTGGCTGTCTGGGGCAAGAACGATCCGTTCTTCCTGCCTGCCGGTGCGGAGGCCTGGAAGCGAGACATCCCGACCGCTGACATCCGTTTCTATGACACGGGCCATCTAGCACTCGAGACCCATGGTGCGGAGATCGGCACAGCCATTCGAGCCTTCCTGGACAAGAGCGTGAAGTGAGCCCGGTCTGCTGGCGAGCGGGAAGTCGCTCGCCAGCCAGATGGCCTCACATGCTCGGCCCACAGTTGGTCCGCATGGCTTACCAGGCGCCCGCAACCAGCGGGGGAGTGACGACCCCAGTTCTGAGGTGGCATCCGATTACTGGCGCCCAGCCTATCCTGCACTAAGTGTCTTTTGTATTCCTTCGATTCGGATAACTGCGCGTCTAGCGCAGCATAGGCGACGCACAGTCGCCCGCCAGGCGCCGGCATCAGCAGCAGAGCCGCCACAGACCCACCGCAAAGCCGCCGCCCTCGCCGCAGACCCACTCTGCAGCCGCCCCAGAGCAGCCTCAAAGGTGCTGATTTTTCGCAGAATTCAGCACGCGTCCGCGCCCGAACCGCGCCTAAGTTTGTTGCATCACCACCGCGAGCATTGCCGTGGAGCTGCAACCCAAACGCCCGCCCGGTCGCATTGACCGCAAAGCCGCCCGCTACAGCGCCGACATTGCCCGGCTGCGCAGCGCTGGCTACACCTACGAGGCCATCCGCGAAGCGCTGGCCGATGTCGGCGTCTTGGTCAGCACCAGCGCCCTGCGGCGCGAGGTGCGCCGGCTGCGCCAACGTCCGCCCCAGATCCCCTTGCCCCAGCGGCGCTCGATCGTGACGCCAGACCACGCGGTGCCCTCACCTTCACCCTCGGCGGCCGGCTCGCCGTTGTCGCCCCTGCGGCCTTCTCAGGTGGTACCACTCCCGCGCGCGCCGCCTCAGACCCCGCCGCCAGATGAAGGCCTGCCGGCCGCACCGCTCGTCGAGCACACCCGCGCCGCCGCCGAAGCCTTCTTCACCGCCCACCCCAGCCGCCTGCTGCACCCCCACAAGGACAACCCATGAAACTCGCTGTCATCAACTTCTCGGGCAACGTCGGCAAGAGCACTGTCGCCCGCCACCTCCTGGCCGCACGCATCCCCGGCTGCCAGGTCATCGCCGTCGAGAGCATCAACGCCCAAGACAGCCCCGCGATCACGATCCGGGGCCGTCAATTCGCCCAGCTGCAGGACGCTCTGCTGACGGTGCCCGACCTGGTCGTCGATGTCGGCGCCAGCAATGTCGAGGAGCTGCTGGGTGTGATGCGCCGCTACAAGGGCAGCCACACCGACTTCGACGCCTTCATCGTGCCCACGGTACCCGACCGCAAACAGCAGCAGGACACCGCCGCCACGCTGGCGGAGCTGGCGCGCATCGGCGTGCCCCCGGAGCGGCTTCGGCTGGTCTTCAACCGGCTGGAGGAAGACGAGCCGGTCGAGCGTGTCTTCGAGACCTTGCTGGCCTTCTGCGCTACCTACGGCGTCGTGCAGCCGCGCCTGGGCGCCTGCCTGCCCTACAACGAGGTCTATGCGCGGGTGCGGGGCACCGACTGCTCTCTGATCGAGCTGGCCGCCGACACTACCGACTACAAAGCCGCGATCGTCAGCGCCGACAACCCCGCCGAGCAGATGGCCTTGGTGCAAAAGCTCGCCACCCAGCGACTCGCCCAGGGCGTCGTCCCGGAGCTTGACGCATGCTTCGCTGCGCTGGAGCTGGTGGAGTTGGGCCAACAGGCACCCAGCGACCAGGTAGATCTATTCGCCTCTCGCCGGCCTCGCTCGGACGCCGCGTCCGCTGCAGCAAGACGGAGGGCATGATGAGCACGTCCACCGCCCGCGAGGCGCTGATCATCGAGGCCATCGGCGAGGTGGCCCGACTGATCAACCAGGTCGAAGCCTTGGCACCGGAGATGCTGAAGACCGGCCAGGCCTTGCGCAAAAGCGACGCCCAGCTGCACCAGACCCTGGCCGGCTTCGAAGCCCGGTTGACGGCCATCTCAGAGCGCGCCAAGAACCAGGCCGTACAGGATCTGCAGACCCACTTGCAAGCCTCCTCGAAGCAGGTGGGGGTACAGCTATACGGAGCCCTGGCTGCGGCGGCGCAGCAGGCCTTCCAGGACCAGATCGGCGCCACCATGAGGGAGCAGCAGGTCGTCCTGAACAACCTGCGAGGCCTCCTCCACCAGCTGACCCAGCAGCGCGCCGAGCGCTGGGTCCCCTGGGCGACGCATGCGTCGGCCGCCGCCCTGGCCTCCATGCTCACGATCCTGGTGCAATGGCTGGGGCGCTGAATGCCCCGGCGACTCTGAGGCCGGCGTGACACGCACGCTGGCATGGCGCGCCGGTGGAGCCGTGGCGATCAGCACCCAGGCGGCCCGGCTTCGGGCGTGGCGGGTGACAGGGGTGCCGATCTGGCAAGCCAGTTCGGCAAGCGGGCCCCTTGCCGCGCCAGCGGGAAGGATGAGGCCCGCGCTCCCCTGGCACGGGTACGGGCCGCCTGGACTACCTCGGCAGCAGCTCCAGCCGATCCGGAAGTTCTCGCACCCGCAAGTCGTGCAATTTGGCCACCGCCTGCGCAAAGCCCGCGCTGTCGCCGGTCTTGAACAGGCCGCTGATCCGCAGCGCCGCCAGGCTGGGGTCCGCGATGATGGGCGTCTCGCTGTAGCGGTTCATCTCGGCCAGCGCTTGCGGCAGCGACGCGTTGTCGAAGACCGCCTCGCCGCGCTTCCAGGCCAGCACCTGGTCCATGCGCGGCCGGTCCCGCTGGGGCTGTGCGGGTGCAGCCGTAACGCCGCCACTCGTGCCTTGATCGCCTCGCACGCGCAGCCGCTCGCCGGCCGCCATCACGATGGGCGGCACGATCTTGGAAGTCTGGGCACGGCGCTCGGCCTCGCGCACCACCACCTGGCCTTCCACCAGCGTGACGTCAAGCGCCTCACGCACGCCGGCAACAGCCGGTGTCAGCCTCACCACGAAGGCCGTCCCGGTGGCGGTGACTTCCGTACCGGCGGCCTGCACGACAAAGGGCCGGCTCACCTCCTTGGCCACCTCGAAGAACGCCTCTCCGCCTTCCACGCGCACGCGGCGCTGTGTCTGGTCGAGTTCCACCTTCACCCGGGTCGAGGTGTTCAGCGACATCCGGGTGCCGTCCTTCAGGATCACCAAGCGCTGCTCACCGATGCCGGTGTCGTAGCTGTCGATGTCGCGCCAGGGCTGGCCCACCAGCACACCGACCACGAGGACCGTCGCTGTGAGCGACAGAGCGAGCGCCCAGGGGCGCGGCCAGGCCCATCCCCTGTTGCCAGCATTCGCGGGGCTGGCGCCCTGCTCTTCCCCACCTTGGTCCTCGGGCCTGCTTGCCGCCGCTGCCCGAGCCACGGCGGCTCGGTCCACGCCCGCCGCCTCCATCCACAGATCCGTCCCGCGCTCGAACGCCAGCCGGTGCGCTGCCGAGCGGGCCTGCCAGGCGCGGCATTCGCGTTCCATGTGATGTGATCGATCCGGCCCGTGCAGCCGGGCGATCCAGACCGATGCCTCGGCCGCAATCTCTCGCGTGACGACGGGCTCGGCCCCCTGCCCTTCGTTTTGCTCGTCCCGCTGCCCGTCCCGCCCGTCTGCGCCAATCACGTTCGCCAGTCCTGCATCCCGGTGATGAGCTGCATCGTAGCCTTGGCGATGTGCTTCTCCACCGTGCTGATGCTCAGGCCGTGCTGATCGGCGATCTCCCGGTAGGTCAGCCCGTCCAGGCGGTGGGCCAGGAAGATGTCCCGGCTCCTCTCGGTCAGGCGCCCCAAGCAATAGTGCAGCCGCGCCAGTCGCTCACGGCCCAGCACCACGGCCTCGACGGGCGGGGACTCATCGACCAGGATCACCTCTTCAAGCACGACCTGCTCGCCGTGGGTGACCCGGCCCCGGTGCTCATCGATCGCCAGGTTCAGCGCGGTCTGCATCAGGAAGGCCTCGGGCTTGTCGACGACCTGCTCGCGCTCGTAGCGGGCCAACCGCACCCAGGCTTCCTGGACGATGTCTTCCGCATCCTGCGTCGAGCTGCCGCGTCGCCGCAATGCATCTCGGATGCGTGAGAAGACCGGCGGTAGATGCTTCTTCATGCTGAAACCCTCCCAGCGTCAAAGGCCGGGCGGTACAAAGCCGGCCGTACGAAAAACGACAAGGCGCAACGCTGGGCGCACCACTTTCAACGGCTTGGGAAACCTGAGCCACTGCTCTTGCCGTGAAATCACCCGGGCCACGCACGAAACCGCAACGCCCCACGGAACGGCGCCAGCGATGCCAATGAGTCACATCGATCCACACGTTGCTCATCGCGTGCTCCCGTAAAAGAGAGATCTGCCAACCGAACAATTCCAACTATGGTTGGCGGACAAAATGGTACCAAACCAGCCCAATTTCTCCAACCATAGTTGGAGAGATTTTTGGATCTTGCAATCGCATTTGGAAGTGTCCTGCGCGCCTTGCGCAAGAAGGCGGGCCTGACGCAGGAGCAACTTGGCTTCGAAGCTGAGTTGGAGCGCAACTTCATCAGCATGCTGGAGCGAGGCGAGCGCCAGCCAACGTTGACTACGCTCGTGAAGCTGGCAAAGCCGCTCGGAACCAAAGCATCGCGGATAGTCTCCCTCGTCGAAGTGGCAGCCGGTCTGTCAAGCGATGCCGCGAAGCCTAGAGATCGCTGATGCGATGTGCTGTTCGCCGTGAGCGAATGCGTAGACCGATCTGGCAGGCGACTGGTCCAGGCTGGTCAGAGTCATTCGCGCTCGGCGGCCTGAGCGGCGACGCCGACCGGCACGGGTCATTCGACCGACGGCGACCTGTATGACCGCTGCACATCCGAGACCGGGTACTCGACAAGGTGCGGGCCCTGTCGGATCTTGAACGGCCGGTCCGGCCTTCGGCGGCCGGGCGGTGCCGACCCACAGGCGACATGCGTTGACCAGATCTCGTCGCCGCAAAGCTGCCTGTCAGGCGCGAACACAGCCTGAATTGAGCCTACTGCGCAGAGCACACGTCGACGGGCATCCTCAGAGCGATTAGGGGAGGCGATTTCAGATGCTGACTAGACATCCATTCGCGCTAGCTCGAAATGCATGCCGTCGCGGTCCTTGCCGCTGAAATGCCCTCCCCAGGCAAAGCCCTCAGCGGCGAAGAACTCCACCAGTTCACGCAGGCAGCCGGGCCGGCCCAGCAGCGCGGGCTCCACGCCATAGCCGTTCCAGGCCACGTTCAGGTCGATGGCAATGCCCCAGCTGTGGGAACTCAGTTCGCGCTTGGGGTCCCAGCCTTTGTGGCGAGGGACGTAGGTGCCGCCACAGCTCAGGATGCGCTCGTCCAGCCCCTTCTGGTGGATGGCGGCGAAGACACGGTCAAACGCCGGGAAGGCCCGCGTGTGTACTTGCAGGAAGCGGTGGCCCAGGTCCTCCAGGCACTTGGGCTTGAAGGCCTGCAGATGCTGCTTCCAGGCGGGATCGGTGATGGTGACCGCGCCATTGCCGCTCTCGGCGTAGCTGAGAGGCCCATAGACCTGTTCGATCTCGCGGTTGGTCAGCGGGCGTATGGTGCCGTCGGCGCGGCGGTTCACCCGCATGGAGGCCGTGGCGACCGTGGCGGCCGGGGATGCAGACTCACGCAGGCGGGCGCCGCCGGACCAGAAGTAGAGGCCGGTGCCGTCCTCCTGGAACCAGCCGTTCTCGCCCAGGTACTCCTCGCCTTCCACCAGGCGAGAGACCCGCAAGACCTGCTCGGGCGTGGCGCGGCGGCGCAGCACGGACAGGCGCGAGGGTTCCGCGCGCAAGTTCAGCTTCACCGTCACCACCGCCTCGCGCGGCGCTGGGAAGGCCTGGACCGTCACCGGGCTAGCCGACATAGCCTTCTCCATCGCCCGAGGGCGGCCTGCCCAGCAACTCCAGGATCTGCGCGGCGGTCAGCTCGCCGGTCTCGGTCTCCTGGCGGCCACGCTGCCACAGGGCGATGGCGTCGCGGGTGGCCTGGTTGAAGTAGCCCGATGCGGTGGTGTTCAGGCGGCGCTGCACTTCCTCGACCTCGGCCGTGGTCAGGCCCGCCTCCGCCAGGTTGAGCACGTCGCTGGACGCGGGCGTGCGCGGCGGCGGCGCGTCGGACGCAGGCCTGGCCATGACGCCACCAGGGCCCGCTGGTGCGGGGGCGCCGGCCGCGGTCGCCCCCGGGGCGGCCCCCGCGGCGCCCGACGAAGAGGCGGCCGGCTCCGGCTTGCCGCCGGCCCCACGCAGCTTGATGAAGCGCGTCAGCAGGTCGAACCAGAAGGTGGCGCCCAGCGTTCCGGCCAGCCCCATCAGCAGCCATCCGGCAAAGGCGAACCAGATGTTGGGATTGGTCAGCAGCCCCAGGCCGGAACAACGCCCCGCCTCGGATTCGTCCGGCTCCTCCTTGGCGTTCCTGATTTCCTGGGCCAGGCGTTCGCGTGTCCACTCCACCCGCTTGCAGCTGGAAGCCTGGACCACATTGGGCAGGTAAGGCGGCGACCACCCCACCGGCAGGCCGGCCACCTGCAGCGAGTTCAGTTCGTTCATGCGCTGGCAAAGGGCAGCGGCCTCCGGCGAGCCCGCCTTGTCGCACTTGCCCGGCGGCTGCCGGGGACGCCGGGCCTCATGGCGGGCCTCGAGTTCAGCGGCAACGGCGGTCTTGAGGTCGTCCATCTTCACGGACAGGCCGGCGGCCAGGGGCTGGGCCGCCGCCGTCGCGGACAGGGCACGCAGGGCCGTGAGTTCGGCGTCGAGGTCCAGCTTCGCCTGAGTGATCTGGCGCTGCCGCTCCAGCGAGCCATCGCCGGACAGCCGCGCCGCATCCAGGGCCTTCACCAGCTTGCCCATGCCGTCCAGCGCCTGGAGCAGCGCCACGAGGGAATCGCCGCCCGCGCTCGCAGAAACAGCCGCGGCGCCCGTCAGTTGCTGCTTCAGCTCCGCCAGCATCTTCTCCACCTTGGCGGATTCGGCCGTCGCCAGCACCTTGGATGCCGGAGCGCCGGAGCCGCCCGGCTCCGCCCCCAACGAGCGCACGCCCGCGGCCGCGCCAGCCTCCACCGCCGAGGCCGCGACGGCCGGATCGCCGGGCGCCCCCTTCTGCAGCGCATCGCTGTAGGCCTTGCTCGCCTGTTCCCCCGCCGTGACCAGCGACTGCCGCAGCACGTCGTCATCCCACAGCCTGGGGCCGATGACGATGGGGTTGATGTTGAGCAGCGCGGCGGCCACGGTGCCGATGAGCAGCATGTCGCGCTGGGTCTTGCGCTTGTACCAGCCGGTGGCGCGCTCTCCCACCGCGTCGAACCAGGCGCACAGGCGCTTCTCGAACGCCGGCCAGTCGGTCTCGGTGCCAGGCAGCAGGGACTTGAAGCTGTCGGCCAGGTTGGCGGGCAGCTTCACCGCCAGCCGGGTGACGAACTCGCCCGGCGTGGGCGGCTTGTCCTCGCCCGGCAGGTAGTCCTTGGCGAGCTGGCTGATGAGGGCACTGACGAACACGTCGGCCGAGAGGTAGGACGGCCGCAGCCGGGACTTGGCATCGCCCTCCACCATGGAGACCAGCAGCGGGTGCTTCATCAGCTTGTCCGCCATCTCGGCGTTGTCGCCGAGCAGGGACACCACCGCCACCCGCAGCGTCTTGCCGCGCGACTTCATCGCCTGCGCCAGGGCCTCGTGGATGGCGGTGACCAGCAGGCCGAACAGGGCGAAAACCAGCGCCAGCCCGATCGCGACGTCCAGCATGCGTGAGTCCATGCGCGTTCCCCTCAGTCGATGTTCTTGTAGAACGCGTGGTTGCCGATGACGCGGCAAGGCGGACGCCCCTGGACCCAGCGTGGCGGCCGCGCCATCCAGCGGTTGTGATAGTGGGTGGCGCCATCGGTGGGGTCGGGATAGGCATGGCCCTGCACCCGCTGCACCACCTGGGCCACCTGCTGCAGCCGCGCGTCTCCGGCCTGCAGTTCCAGCAGCTTGGCGCGGTTGGGGTCGTTGGCGTTCCAGCAGCTGAACTGGTAGGGCTTCAGGCACACCGCCGTGATCGTTCGCCCCCAATAGCGCTGCGCCCTGACGCGATTGAGGACCACATGCGCCACCGCGGCCATGCCGTCCTCCGGCTCCCCGCGCGCCTCGCCATAGACGGTACGGATGAGCACGTTGGTGTCGTCGCCGGTGGCGGCATCGGCCGCAGCGGGCGCCGCCTCTCCGGTGGCGACCACGCGGTGCACGGCCGGCAGCAGGGGAGGCTGCGCGGATGGCTGGAAGCCCCGGCTGACCAGCTCCAGCGACCACCGGTCCAGGATGCGCTGGATGGGTACGCCCAGCGCATTGCCGGCCGTCCCCGGTGGCGTGGCGCCGATGTGGATGGCCACCAGGCGTTCATGCTGGTCCCACACGGGCGCGCCGCTGTTGCCGTGCACGCTGGCGTCGTCCAGGTGGTAGCACACGGCGTCGTGGATGAAGTAGCGCTGCGGGTGGTTCTGCCCCGCCCTCACCCAGCACGACACATAGCCCAGCATGGTGCCGCGCACCTGGCCGCCCTCGCGCCGCAGGAACACGTCCGCACCCAGCGCGGGCTGGGCCAGGCCCGCCGGCAGCAGGTCGGGCACCGTGGACAAGGCCTGGCAGGCGTCCGGTCCCAGCGTGGAAATGGCGATGTCCATGTCGCTGGCGGCGCTGCTGTCGAAGCGGGGCAGCCAGTCGCACAACTGGCCCAGCACCGGCGCGGCACCCAGGTTGCAGACGATCTGCACCTCATCATTCAAGGCGGCCTGCGGGTTGGTGGCCAGCACATGGGCCGCCGTGACGGCGAAGACCCGTCCGCTGCCGTCGCGCTCGCGCACCAGCGCGCCCAGGCTGCCGGCCCCGTCGCCATGGCTGTTGTTGCAGATGCTGGCCCAGGCCATGGCGGTCAGCCGCTGGTCTGCGGGGGCGTGCGCACGCCGGTGTCGGGCGCGCCGCCGCCCGTGGGCTGCCCCGTCACCGGCGGGGCCGCGCTGGTGTTGGCCGCCGGGGTGCCGTTGCCGGCCGGCGCACCCGTGCCCGCGCCATCAAAGCTCAGCGGCAGCACACGGCGGCAGTTCTCGGTGCGCGCCAGGGACAGCGCGGCATCCAGCACGCGGTTGCGCCGGTCTATGGCGCGGCGCGCCTGCTGGCTCGCGTCCACGCTCTTCTGCAGTTCATCCATGCCCGCCGGCGCGGCCCGCACGGCGTCGCCCTGCCTGGGTTGCCGCTTGGAGTGCGCCTCGGCATCCTTCGCGGCCTCGGCGGGGCTGGGGGCGGAAGCGGCGGGCGCGGCGACCGGTGGCGACTTCAACGCCTGGGACACGGACAGCACCGTGGCCAGGTCCGGCTCGGTCTTCTCTATGCCGTCCCGCACGCGCTGCTCCACCTCCACGCCGGTTCGCCACAGCCAGTTGCCCGCGCTGTCCGCGCGGCCCTGCAGCTGGATGGTCCGGTCTATGGTCCTGGTGAGTTCGCCTTTCTCCTTCACGGCCACCTGCATCAGCGCAGACAAGGACGGGTCGGGCTTCTCGTCCACGGTGCTGGCGGCGCGCGCCGCGCATTTGGGCTTGAGCGCTTCACAGATGGCGGCCTGCGGGCTGCCCGGCACGGCGGCCGTGCAGACGGGTTGCTTGAGCGGCGCGCAGTTGGCCGGCAATGGCTGTGCGGGAATGTTCCTCGTCCGCACCTCGTTCTGCGGCTTCAACCGGTCTATCCACTCGTCCAGCTTGGATTCCGCGGCTTGGGCCTTGGCCAGCAGCTTGTCTATCGTTTCATCGCCGCTGCCGCTCCAATTCGGGCTGTCGTAAGGCACCACGGACTCCACCGCGCAGGCCAGCGTGGCGATGCCCTCGCGGTAGATGGCATTGCGGGCGCTGGAGGTCATGGTGTTGCCCCAGGCAAACAGTCCGGCGCTGACCGCGCCTATTCCCGCAAGATCCCGCGCATTGGGGTTGGTCACGCCCTTGAGCAGGGCGATGGCGGACAGGCCGATCAGGCCCGCGCTGACCCCGCGCTTGCGGTCCGACTCCCCGCGCGCGGATTCACCCCACTGGCGCTGGGCCTCGCGGGCATGCGCGATGGCCGTCTTGAGGTTGGGCGCAGAGGCGGCGGTCAGGGCCGCCGACGCTCCGGTCGGCGCAGTCAGTCCCTGCTCGGCGAAGACATAGGGTCGGTCCGTGGTGGCACAGCCGGCCATGGAGGTGGCAAACACAGCCGCGAGGGCCCATTGGCTGAGACGCGGCAGGTCTGTCCTCCTGGCTTGTACGTCCACGTCACCATTTCCGTGCGCCATTCCGCCCTCCCCTTAGTTTCAACAACCGACGCTAGCGGGCGCCTGGATCCGTGACATCCACTGTTTTTGGGATGCAGTGGCCGGAACTGGCCATTGGCTGGCGACGCTACTCTGAATCGTGAAGAGGCGAGCAACGCCAGCACCTCGTACTACGTAGGGACGCTGGCGTCGAGCCGCTTGCCTTGTCCAGAGCGCCCTGAATCGGTCATAGGTAAATGACCGCTGCTGGCCGGCAGCGCCAGTACGCCGCCACGACGGCGAGCGGTCGTTCGGCTCGTGATCCTATTCAGATCCCAATCTGATTCCACGGCCGAGGCGGATGTTCGCAGCCGGCCACAAGGAGTCGCC